>NZ_JBPKGF010000003.1:0-502750 GCF_051208015.1 Haloarchaeobius lipolyticus
CGCGAGTCGGCGTTAGGGCGGCCATAGCGGCGAGGTTGCCACCCGTACCCATTCCGAACACGGAAGTTAAGCTCGCCAGCGTTCGAGCGAGTACTGGAGTGCGCGAGCCTCTGGGAAAATTCGTTCGCCGCCCACCATTCATACTTTCATCGAGCCGCAGAGAGTCATCGCTCTCTGTGGCTTTTCGTCGTTACAGCTCGCGAGTGGCGACGCCGTACGCACGTAACGTGTCGCGTATCGCTACGTTTAAACGCGAGAGTGCAGTACTATAGATTGCGCCAAGGTGGCAGAGTCCGGCCGAACGCAGCGGCCTGCAGAGCCGCCCATCGCCGGTTCAAATCCGGCCCTTGGCTTTCTCCGATTTTCGCACACATAGCGGCTGCACTGTCACTCCCAGTCGAGACCGAGCGGTTCTTCCGGCGGCACGAGTGGACTCGTCGCTAACCCGTCCTCGAGCGCTTCGTCGTTGTATCCACCTGGCGCGACGTCGTTCGCGGTTTCGGGGTAGAACAGGGACGCGAGGGCCTGGATGTGCTGTCTGCCGACGTCGAGTTCGAACTGGCCACCACCGTACATGGAGATGTCGTGAGCGTCGCAGTACTCGATGGTCTCGAACAGCGACTCGACGGTGCCGAACCGGGAGGGTTTGATGTTGAGCCAGCTGGGTTCGAAGGGAAGTGCTTCGACGCTCTCGACTCCCGTGATGGGATAGTCCCAGCTGACGCGGTGTTCATGGCCGTCGAAGAGTGAACGCGTCTCGTCGGTGAAGGCAGGATCTTCGACGACGGCATCCGGGAACGCGTCGATGACGCGGCGGTAGAGTTGGGGGTCCGGTGTCTGATCGACTTCGGTTCCCTCGTAGAGGCCCTTGAGGTCGAGCACGCGGACGGTATCGGTCGACGCGAGGCGCGCACAGAGTTCCTCGTCCCAGTCGGAGGTGGGGTCGAGTTTGAACTCTGCGTCCGGGAAGACGCGCTGGATCGCATCGATCCGGTCGAACGACGGTGGTTCACCGAGGCGCGTGCTGACGATGAACCGGACCGGGTCGTACGTTCGGTCGAGTGCAGCCGCCAGCGAGGTTCCGGCCTGTTTCAGTGCGAGATCGAGTCCAGCGCTCTCGACGGCCCACCGGCGATAGTGCCGTGCGGTCTCTCGTTCGGGGGGCTGTGGAAAGAGTGAGACGTCGTCGAGGCTGTCGGAGAACCGGTCGAACGTGTACGCGCCCGCGAGTGACGGTGCGCCCGCCTCGAGGAAGGCATCGTGGTCGGGCGTATCGTAGGTCACGTCCTCACCTCGTCCGACGATGCCGTCACCGTGGAGCTCGACGACGGTGCTGACCCTGGTGAAGCCGCTGGACGTCTCGCGCTCGTGACGGGTGAGTCGGCAGTCGTCGACGTGCAGGTCGAGGTCGGCGACGGCATCGTACAGAGACATACCATCCCGTTGGGTGGAGACACACAAGACTGCACCGCCGCTGCAGACTGCGAGCGGCAGCAAGCGCCCGTGGTCCGCCGTTTCCAGTTAGTAACCGTTATACCCCGGGCGTACTTCGCCTCGATTATGCAACGACGAGCAGCAGCGGCGTATGCCGCTATCTTCCTCGTGCTCATCGGCGGGGCGTTCGTGGTGATGGAGACCGCCGAAGCCCCGAAGGTCGGTATCGAGAACCCTGACCAGACGCTCCAGAAGGGCACGGAGTTCACGGTCGACGGGCGCACGTACAACACGACGGAGATCTCGGCGACCGAGTCTTCAGGTGGTGGCGGGCACGGTGGCGGTGGCGGCGGTGTCACGTACACGGCCAAGCTCATCTGGGTGAACGACTCGGCGCAGTTCTCAGAGACGTGGACCAACAACTCGACGGTCACCTACCAGAACAAGACCTACCGGGCGTTCATCGCGAACACCTCCTCGCCGAGCGAGGTGACGCTCCGCTGGGAACCCTCGGACGCGTACTCGCCGAAGTGGGTCGACGGCAAGCAGTACATCGACAGTGAGCCGAACACGAGCGACCGTCAGGCGGTCACGGTCGAGGAGTTCGTTGCGAGTTCGAACAACTCCTCCATCCAGACGCAGACGCTCACGCTGTCGAACCAGATGCAGTTCAAGGGCAACCAGAGTACGGTGAACGCCACGAACGAGTCGGTGAAGTTCACCTGGACTGCGCCCAAGGAGAACGAGGTCACCTTCGGCCAGAACGCCAACGTGACCCTCAACGGCGTCAAGTACGCCGCGCACTTCCCGAACGGCGAGACCGTTCACCTGGCCAAGGGCGAAGAGGGACAGAAGGCGCTCCACCACGCGGTCGAGAAGGAACACCGGTTCCACGCGCGTGAGAACGGGCTGTGGGGAGTCATCATCACTGCAGGTGTCGCCCTGACGCTGCTGGTGTCGATGGCGTTCCTGCCCCGGAAGTCGTAAGCTGCTTTCTCGTCGTCTTTCGTCTCGTCTCGTCGGTCGATGAGCCGTCGAGTTCTGTTCGCGATTCGGTCACCAGTTCTCGTTCCTCGCAGTGGCCTCTCCGCTCATCACATCCGTTCCTCGCAGGAGTGGGCCGGGAGGGGCTTGAACCACGGTCGCTCCGTTCGCTGACGCTTACGCCGCTCCCTGGTTCAAGCCCCTCCCGTCGTCCGATACTCACGGCTCGCGAAGTTGCTCGCCGTGAGAATACGGGCCGGGAGGGACTTGAACCCCCGACCGTCTGGTTAAAAGCCAGACGCTCTGCCGAACTGAGCTACCGGCCCTTGCATTCGATAATTGACTGGGGGATGGTTAAATGAGTATCGTTCCGAACGGAATGTCGAGGAGTCTTTACCGGCTGACGGCGTGGCCGTAGCCATGAACGAGTTCGCCGAGACCTGGGAGGCGGAGCTTCGACGCTTCCTCGAGGAACTGTTGCGATTCGACACGACGAGTGGCGCCGAGGCGGAGGCACAGAACTGGATGCGCGAACGGTTCGAGTCGTTCGGGTTCGAGACCTACGAGTGGGAGGCCGACCCCGAGGAACTGGCCGGGCATCCGTCGTTCCCGGACGACCCGGCCGTCATCGAGACGGCCGACCGACCGAGCGTCGCAGGGGTGGTCGAGGTCGGGGACGCGGACGCTGGGCCGACGCTGGTCCTGAACGGGCACGTCGACGTGGTGCCAGTGACGGAGGGTGCGTGGGACAGCGACCCCTTCGAGCCGGTGTGGGACGGTTCGCAGGTGACGGCGCGTGGTGCGGCGGACATGAAGTCGGGGCTGGCTGCCTGTGTCTTCGCGGCGCGACACGTTGCAGAACTGGCGGCGGAAGGTGAGCTCGCGTTCGACGGTCGAATCGTGGTCGAGTCGGTCGCCGGCGAGGAAGAGGGTGGCATCGGCGCGGCGGCTGCGGCGTTGTCGAACCCGTACCCCTTCGACCGTGACGCGGCCATCATCGCGGAGCCGACCGAACTGGAGGTCGTGACGGCCGTAGAGGGAAGCGTGATGAAGGAACTCCGCATCGAGGGTCGGTCGGCCCACGCGGCGACTCGCTGGCGGGGGGAGTCGGTCCTGCCGCACTTCGAGGCCATCCGACACGCCTTCGAGGAGCTGGAAGCGGAGCGAGAGGAGCGCGTCACGCACCCGTTGTACGAGCAGTTCCCGGTCAAGTGGCCGGTCTGTTTCGGGACGGTTCGGGCGGGTAACTGGGCGTCTGCGGTGCCGGACGAGCTGGTCGCACAGGTCCGCATCGGTGTGGCGCCAGGGGAGACGGTCGCCGACGTGGAAGCCGAGTTCGAGGAACGACTGGCGAGCGTCGTCGAGGAGCGGGACTGGCTTCGCGAGCACCCGCCGACCTTCGAGCGGTTCTCCATCCAGTTCGAGGCGGCGGAGGTCGACCTCGAGACGCCGGTCGTCACCGCGATGCAGGCGGCGGCGAGCGCGAACGGGTTCGACCCAGAACCGCGGGGTGCGACCTACGGGGCGGACAGTCGGCACTACGAGGCGGCGGGCATCCCGACGGTGCTGTTCGGACCGGGAAGCATCGAGCAGGCGCACTTCCCGAACGAGACGATAGACTTCGAGGAGGTCGTGGCGGCGGCTGGTGTCATCGCCGACGCTGCAGCGCGGTTCTGTCGCGGTGGGCGAGGCGCGGAGTAAGGGCGGCTTCTCAGAGGAACTCGTCGAGCGCGTCCGAGACGACCTCGTCGACGGAGCGGCTGTCGATGGCGGCGAAACGGCGGAGCTCGCGGTACTCGTCTGGCGGGAGCGTGACGGTGAGTTCGCCGAGGGTGACGTCGTGCTCGGCGAGCGCCTCTGCGGCGGGGACGCCGTCGTTGATGGCGCTCGCGATGGTACGGACCTCGCGAACGGTCAGGTCGCCGTCGAGGGCCGCCCAGGCGAGGTGGAACCGGTTCTCGCCGTCGACGCGAGCGATGTGTTTGGCCGCCGTGGGCGCGATGTGGCCCATCGCGACGTGTCTGCGGATGGAGTGCGGAAGGTCGTGGACGCGGGCCCACTTGCGGATGAAGGAGACGGTGGCGGGGCCACCGGCGCGCTCGGCGGCCGTCTTGTAGGAACCGACCCCACGGACGAGAGCTGCGCAGGCGGCTGCGCCGCGGAGCATGTACACGGTATCGGTCCCACCGACCGTGTTCTCGGCGAAGCGTCTTACCGTGTCTGCTGCCTGTTGGACGCTCTCGGGGTCGTCGGGATCGAACTCGACTGCCTCCTGCGCGTGCTCGCCTGTCACCGACGGGTCGCCCCGGATGACCGGCGCACCGACCGGGGATTCACGGCCGGCCCGGGGTGACGGGTCGTCTGTCATATGCGAGCGTTACACGGCATCAAGCAAAAGTTCCCCGCTGCTGTGTGCGGGTCGAGTCACTCCTCGTCGCGCTGGTCCGACAGGTGTTCCCAGATTTCGGTACAGCCGGCACCGACCTCGACGTCGCGGAGGTGCTCGTCGTGTCGGTGCTTCCGCGAGGTCTCACCCTCGCTCTCTGGCTGCTCTTCGTCGTCCCGTGCGTCGTGTTTTTGGCGTGTCATCGTTCGTCCTCCTGTTCGTAGAGCTCGGGAGCGACGTCAGCTGAGACGTGTTGGCGGTCGGTCGTCGACTCGTCTGTCATCACGCCTCCCTAGGAGGGCATCTGGCTTAACCCACGCTGCCGACACAATCGTATCCGGCGCTCGGTGGTACCGGATGTAGGTGCCGCTATCTAGCACGCCCTCTCCCGGTCGAAATGGGCCGCAGTCATGCGGTTCGCTCTCGAAAGCCCGTCACCGACAGCCAGCACCCTTGCGAGTGTCGAAGAAGGGAGAAGTGACGAGTTCGTACAGGGGGGTATGGCCACGCAACTGCGAGTCCTCGACGACGGGGCGTGGATAAGCGTCAACAACCGTCGGCAGGTGCCGAACAGCGATATCTGGCCGCTCGCCGTCACAGATTTCTGCGAGTGCGAGACGGCCCACGTCGTCCTCGAGGCGTTCACCGACGTCGGCGTCGACCGTGATCAGGTCGAGGTCCGAGCCGTGGGTCAGTGCATCGACTGCGGTACGGATGGATTCGTCGACTGGCTTCCGGTCGGACGGGTCAGAGACGGCGAATTCTCGCCGTTCGACCCGTCGCGCGTCCGGGCGACGCTTGAACCCGGCAAATGCTTCCGGTAGTGGGGAGTACCGGGGCTACCTGACGCGGCACGTGCGGGTATAGGACTGGACCGTCTAGACGTACCCATGCCGACCGACGTAGAGGAGTGGAAGTCCGAGGTCTACGGCACGGACATCCGCGCCCATATGGAGCGGTTCGCCGAGGAGGGCTGGGACTCGATCCCAGAAGACGAGCGCGACGCCTGGTTCGAGCGCTTCAAGTGGTACGGTCTGTACCACCAGCGAGCGGGCCAGGAGTCCTACTTCATGATGCGCATCGGGCCGCCGGCCGGCGTGCTCGAACCTGGCCAGCTCCGCAAGATCGGCGAGGTCGCGAAGGAGTACTCGCAGGGTCCCGCCGAGAATCCCGAGTTCGGGAACGGCTGGGCCGACGTGACGACGCGACAGGCCATCCAGCTCCACTGGATCAACATCGAGGACGTCCCCGCCATCTGGGACGAGCTCGAATCGGTTGGGCTCACCACGCTCCAGGCCTGCGGTGACTCGTGGCGCAACATCGTCGGCTGTCCCGTCGCCGGCAAGGACAAACACGAGCACGTCGACGCTCTGCCGACCATCCACGAGCTCAACGACCGGTTCAAAGGCAACGAAGAGCACTCGAACCTGCCCCGAAAGTGGAAGGTCTCGGTCACCGGCTGCCGCGAAGGCTGTGGCCAGGGCGACATCAACGACCTCGCGCTCGAGCCGGCGACGAAGGAGATCGACGGCGAACGCGTGAAGGGATACAACATCCGCGTCGGCGGGGGTCTCTCCCGAAACGAGCCGCGCCTGGCCCGGAGCATCGACGTGTTCGCGACGCCCGAGCGGGTCGCGGACGTCGCCGGTGGTATCTCCCTGCTGTTCCGAGAGTACGGCGACCGTGAGAACCGGTACAACGCCCGAATCAAGTTCCTCGTCGACGAGTGGGGCACCGAGAAGCTCCGCGAGACGCTTCAGGAGGAGTTCGTCGACTTCGAGCTGCACACCGCGGGTGAGGACCTCCGTTCGGAGTACACCTACAACGCCGGCTACGCGAAGGGCGGCCACCACGACCACGTCGGCATCCACGAGCAGGACGACGGCAACTACTACGTCGGTCTGAACTGTCTCGTCGGCCGCGTCGGCGCGGACGACGTCATCGCGATGGCAGATGCCGCAGACGAGTACGCCTCCGGCGAGGCGCGGCTGACCCAGCGCCAGAACATCATCCTCACGGACGTGCCCGAGGAGAACCTCGACGACCTGCTTTCTGCACCGGTCTTCGAGCACTACTCGCCGGACCCGCACCCGTTCATGCGCGGCTCCATCGCCTGTACGGGCACCGAGTTCTGTTCGCTCTCCATCGTCGAGACGAAGAACCGACAGGTCCGCTACGCTCGCTGGCTGAAGGAGAACGTCGAACTCCCCGACGGCGTCGAGGACTTCCACATCCACCTGTCGGGTTGTACGGCTTCCTGCGCCCAGCCCCAGATCGCGGACATCTCCCTGCGCGGGATGAAGACCCGGAAGGACGGCGAACCGGTCGAAGCCCTCGATATCGGTCTCGGTGGCGGCCTCGGCGAGGACCCGCACTTCGCGGAGTGGGTCACCGAGCGCGTGCCGGCCGACGAAGTTCCGGGCGCCATCGCGAACCTGCTCGCGAACTTCGAGGAGCAGCGCGACGGCGACGAGAGCTTCCGTGCCTTCGTCGCGGACCGCGACGCCGACGAACTCGCGGAACTCGTCGAACCCGAGGAGACGGACTACGAGGACCCCTTCATGCACAACACGAAGCGGACCTGGTACCCGTACGCCGAGGACGACGACATGGCGTCGAGCCCGGCTCCGGCCGCCCCGGACGGGACGCCCTACTCGCAGGCTGACGACTGACCCGCTGACCGTCTGCCGCCTTCTCCTTTCGCGTCACTGCCCGGCGAACAGCAACAGCCGTCCGCTGACGAAGACGAGGTAGGCGACCACGAGGTAGAGTCCCTCGCGCCGACCGAGGCTCCCCCCGGAGACGAACCGGAGCCAGGCGAGGATGCCGACTCCGGCGACGACCCGGACCGGCAGGTCCCAGACGACGACGGCCTCCGGAACCTGGTAGGTCGAGATGGCGCTCCCGAGGCCGATGGCGAGCAGCGGATTGACGATGTTGCTCCCGACGAGCGTCCCGATTGCGAGGTCGGGCGTCCGCCGTCGCAGGGCTTCGAGCACCGTCGAGAGCTCTGGAAGCGCGGCAGCCAGCCCGATGGTGACGAGGCCGATCATCGACCCGCCGAGCGCCAGCTGGTCGACCACGGTCTCGACGACCTCGAGGACGACGAACGCACCGACGAGGACCGCCGCGAGACCGAGGACGGTGATTCCGACGTCCCGCCAGACGTGACGACTCGCCGGTTCGGGTGGTACCGCGCTCCGTTCTCGGGTGCTAATCGCGTGATAGGTGTACGCTGCGTAGCCGACGAGTAGGATGCCGCCCTCGGCCCGTGAGAGGTGGCCGTCGAGTGCGAGGACGAGCACGAGTATGGACGCGGCGACCATCGGGAGGAGCGTCCAGCGGACGAAGCGGGCGCTCGGATGGTAGTGGCCGAAGCCCAACAGGAAGATACCGAACAACAACAGCTGTTGCGTGATGGTCGACCCCATGTTACCGCCAAGTACCGTCGCGGAGGCCACGGCCGGGTCGAGCGTCCCCGAGAGGATGCCGAACGATGCGATGACGTTCGCGCCGACCTCCGGCAGGCTGGTCCCGATGGCGACGATGGTCACACCGACCAGCGCGTCCGGCACGTCGTAGTGCTTCGCGAGCCGGATGGATGCTCCCACGGCGGTCTGTGCCCCCTTGACGAGCAGGACGAGTCCGAGGAAGCCGACGAGGAGCGTGGCGGCCGTCGTGAGAGAGACCATACGGGAGAGAGGCGACGTGTGGGTATGAGCCCTTCACCGCCGGCTCGGCCGTGGCGGTGACGGTCGGGGTCTTACCACGGAACGGCTGAAAGTCCGCGGCGAGCGGAGCGCCTTAGTCGCCTCGTCCCCTGAGACCGACCATGGCCGACCGACTGCTGAAGGTGAACGCCTACACCACGCTCGACCTCGTCGACGCCGAAGCCCGCGGGCACGGGTTCGTCCAGGATGGCTTCGCCGTCGCGAACGTGACGACCGACGACGACGGGACGGTCCTGCTCCAGACGGAACTCGATAATATGACCGAGGAGGAGCTTCCGGCGCACGTCGACGAACTCGCGCTCTCGCCTGACCAGGCGAGGACGCTGGCCGGCGCCCTGGAGACGTACGCCGAGAAGGCGGAAGCGAACGAATAGGCGGATCGCTTCTGATTCTTCGGGTCCGTCCGTCGATTCGCCATCAGACGTCCAGCGTCTCGAACGGCGTCTCCGGCGGCGGGTCGCTCGCGTTCAGTTCCCACTCGATGCCGTAGTGGTCGGTGACGAAGGCGACCGTCTCGCGCCGGTCGACCTCACAGTCGAGGGCACGAGCACGCTCGCAGAGCGGCCCGAGGTCGGACTGGTCGACGGCGACCGCGAGGTGGTCGACGGGGCCGCCGTCGGGAACGTCCGGGTCCTGTGCCAGTGCCAGCGCGACGTCGTCACGGGCGACGAAGCTCATGCCGGGTTCGACCCCGGCGTCTCTGGCTGCTGGCCAGTCGAGCTCCTCGGGAACTGCGCCGAACTCGCCGTCGAACGTCCCTTCGCGGAACAGCACCTCGGCGTCGAACAGCTCGCAGTAGAACGATTCGGCGGCCACGATGTCTGGGACCGAGAGCGCGACGTGGTGAATGCCAGCGAGTGCCACAGGTTCGAGAAGGTGGCGAGAGGAGAAGAAACCGGGGGACGTCGGCTCAGTGCGTGATGACCGGCGGGGTCTCGCCCGTGTCGTCCTCGTCGAACGACCGGCGGACCGTCACGGTCGATTCGCACTCGGGGCAGACGTAGGCCGTCCCGGACGTGCGGGATTCGCGGTCCCAGTCGCCGTCGACTGCGGCGGCGTGGCCACAGGTTGGACAGTACAGCGTCCACTTCGAGCGGCCGCGCTGGGAGCCCGAATCGGTACGGGTTCGCGTCATATCTGGTGGTCGGGGCTGGAGGACCAAAAAGATCGTCTGAGGATGTGTGGCGTAGCCACACGAGAGGGTGTCAGTGTGGCGAATCCGTTCGCTCGTCGGTTCACCCGAGAGCGACATCGAGTGAGAGCATCACCATCACGCCGACCATCGTCCCCAGCGTGGCGATTCGCTCGTGCCCCCTGGCGTGGGTCTCGGGAACGATCTCGTCGCTGATGACGAACAACATCCCACCCGCCGCGAAGCCCATCGCGTACGGGAGGATGGGTGTCGCGAGCGAGACGGCCAGTGCGCCGAACAGTGCGAGCGGAATCTCGACGAGGCCAGCGCGGATGCCGGCGAACGCGGCGTAGAACCGCTTGCCGAGCCCGGCGTTGATGGCCGCGACGGAGACCGCCAGCCCCTCGGGGATGTTCTGGATGCCGATGGCGAGCATCAGCGAGAGCGCGTTTCCGAGAGCGCTCTTCCCGTCGACGGTCGCTCCGGGGTCGATGGCCGCAGAGCCGAAGCCGACGCCGACGGCCAGCCCCTCGGGCATGTTGTGCAGCGTGATGGCGACGATGAACAGCAGGACGGAGGCGACCCGGGCGTCGTCACCTCGTCCCTCCAGCCGCTTCTTGCCGGTGATGGCGACGTGAACGTGTGGTACCCAGGCGTCGGCCCGGTCCAGCAGTGCGACGCCGAGGAAGAAGCCGACGACGACGGGCACGAGGTTCCCGCCGGCGAACTCGATGCCCGGGAGGATGAGGCTGGTGTAGCTCGCCGAGAGCATCACGCCGGCGGCGAAGCCGAGTGCGGCATCGAGCGCCCGCTCGGAGGGGTCCTTCCAGACGAAGACCAGCATCGCCCCGAACATGTTCATCCCGGCGATGACGACCCCACCGAACAGTCCCCAGAGCAGGGCGCTGTGGCCGAACCAGGCGACGAACTGGTTCTCGATTATCGCCACGACGCCGGTTGCCTGCATGGCCGGCGCTACTCTCGGGTGGGGTTTGAATGTATGGCTGGCGATGGGTGATGCAACTGACATTCGGCGATGGGGTGGATTCGACCCCTCTGGCGCGTGCTTGCGAGCAGCCCGTGCTTGAGAGCAGCCGAGCGATTGCGCGAGGCTGCGAGCGGTAGCGGCGTGAGGGGCGAGGCTGCGAGCGGTAGCGGCGTGAGGGGCGAGGCTGCGAGCGGTAGCGGCGTGAGGGGCGAGGCTGCGAGCGGTAGCGGCGTGAGGGGCGAGGCTGCGAGCGGTAGCCGCGCGAGGGGCGAGGAGCGAAGCGGAGAGCACCGAGTCGGCTGGGGAGGAGAGCGAGGCGACGGGGATGTCTCTCGTTTCTGTCGTGACTCGCGGACTGCCTCCCGTCCTCACATCGCCCCATCTAGCCGCGACACTTCCTCGTCGGACAGGTCGATAGCCGACGCCGCGACGTTGTCCTCCAGGTGGTCGAGACTCGAGGTGCCCGGAATCGGCAGCGTCACGTCCGAGGTGTGGAGCAGCCACGCGAGAGCTATCTGGTACCGGCTCGCGTCGTGGGCCTCGGCCACGGCGTCGATGTCCTCGCCGACCTCGTCCAGGTCGCCCGCGCCGAGCGGGTACCACGGGATGAAGCCGATATCGTACTCCTCGCACGCGTCGAGCACGTCCTGTTCCTCCCGGTAGGCGACGTGGTAGCGGTTCTGGACCGTGGCGACGTCGACGTGCTCGCGGGCGGTGTCGAGCTGTTCGACAGAGACGTTGCTCACGCCGAGGTGCTTCACGACGCCGTCGTCCTGCAGCTCAGCGAGCGCCTGGATGGACTCCTCGAAGTCGGTCTCCGGGTCCGGGCGGTGGTACTGGTACAGGTCGATGCAGTCGACGCCGAGGCGGTCCAGGCTGCAGAGGTGGGCGTTCCGGAGGTAGTCCGGGTCGCCCATGGGGAGCCAGTCGCCGTCGCGGTTCCGAAGGAGGCCGCCCTTCGTCGCGATGGTCAGGTCGTCGCGCCGGGTGTCGAGCGCCTCGCCGATGAGTCGCTCGGAGACGCCGGGGCCGTAGGAGTCGGCCGTGTCGATGAAGTCGACGCCGAGGTCGACCGCTGTCTGGAGCACGTCGTGGGCGTTCTCCGGGTCGTCCGGCTGGCCGATGACGTCCTCGCCCGTGATGCGCATCGCGCCGAAGCCGAGGCGGCTGACCTCGGTCTCGCCGTCGAGCGCGAACGTGTCGGACTGGTTCTGGATGGGCATGTGTGGTGTCTCGGGTGCGAGACGGAAAGGTGTCCGTGTGGGTTGCGTGTTCTGCCGGATGGCGGCCGGTTATGGCCAGCAGATGTTCATAGTCGATACCATTTATACGCGAAGGCGAGGACCAACACCCAGACGAGAGTGAGATAGAGAGGGTCGTCATATCCAGGGACGCTCGAATACCCTGAGAGATACGCATCAGTAGTGATTAATGCGATAATGAGCACCGCTATCACAGTAATAGCGGTGAGTATTCGGCTCAACTTTCTGTGTTCCATAGGTCAAAGTACAATATCTGGCCCCGAAAAAATGCTTTCACCAAGATCTATGTACTCTTTTGCTACCAAATCAACAATCGGGGTTACGTAGGGGTCTAAATCCTTTGCCAGTTGCTCTGCAGATGCAACGACTGAACCGTTACAAACGGGAACACCAAACCGGGTTGGTGCAATTATATTATCAAGTAGGTCATCCTCAATTAGAGGAAGGTTTCCCACTCTTTTGTATATCTCTATCGTCACGTTGGTGCATCCGTAGTCCTGTTCTGATAGCCAATCATCTAGTATGCAGGTTCCACTACCGACATACCAAGCCACTCCTATTGCTGAAAAAACTGGGTTACTAATGAGAGACACACCTCCTATTACGAGTACCCCTATTTCGTTCTCATCGACAAATTGGCAAAGGGGTGTCTCGCCGTAATCTACTGAACCGACATGTTCTAAGTGTGGAAAATCGTACGATCCTCCAGACATTAGTTCGAACCTCCGTTGAGCGAGTGCATCATAGCGATTCCTTCTTCAGTATTTTCTACAGTGTTTTTGGTACTCATGATGTGAACGTTTGGTTCGCCTCTTTTCTGAGAGACCGATTTGACAAATTGATTGTCTCCTCGATTATACCCAACAAGTACTGCTTTGTTGTCGTCAGGAGTCGAATGATTACACTTGTATTCGACCCCATCTACAACGTGACAGTAAGATTTAGCAACTCGCTTTCCTACGCACCCTGACGTTTCCACACTGAACCCACGATCGGCGAGTTCAGAAGTTACTAAATTCATTTGTTGTGAGGATTCAATAGGACCACGTGCCTCAGACAATTCAGTGGAAGTGAGTGACCGGTAATCATGTGTCGCTCGGTCAACAACAATCGATTCACTATCTCCCACGACAGAGTGGAAGCCGATTCCGCCAGAACTCCAAGCTGACTCCGTACAAGTAAATCTCTCTGCATTGCGACCTTGTGTCACACTTAGCTCATGTTCAGAACGTACATTTACCCGCACTTGCAACTCAACCCAGCTGTTTTGATCTAATGTAAAGTCCAGATAATTCCGGCCAATCGTACTGTAGCTCCCATCAGTCCGCTTGTACATCTGCAGACTATCGTTCTCGTAATTCAACCGAATGCTGTAGTGGTTGTCGAGGTCCTGCACGAAGTAATGGCACAGGATCGTTGGCGACCCGGATTCGGCTCGGACGTGATAGGTGAACCCTTCTCCAGTACAGGGAGTGTGGCTCAAGCCAGTGGTCCGGACCATGTGGGTGTGGTCGCCGGAGAAACGCACTGCCTGAGACCCGGTGTACGTGGGTTCACCGACCAACTCAGCAGCGGAGCCACCGTACCCGAATGCATAATCCGAGAGATCGTTCGACTCGAAACTCTCTATTACCATGTCGTCCGGTAGCTGTTCCTTGTGACGGGCGTAGTCGAAGTACACGCTGTTCCCACTGCCGGGGAAGGCGTGGAATCCGATACCACCGGAGGAGAAGGTGGTATCGGTCGCAGTGATTTCGGCGTAGTTCCCGCCGCCACGAATGCCGAACGTCTGCGTTCCGTCCGACTCCCAGTCGACGGTCAGTTCGTACCAAACGTCGGGTTCGATAGAGAAGTTCGGATACTTCCGTGCGAGGGTGCTGTAGCTCCCAGACTCTTTGAGAATCAGTTTGATGTTGTCCGTGTTCGGATTGACACGGAGACCATAGTGGTTGTTCGCGTCTTGCAGGCCGTAGCTGAATAGGCCGATGGCAGAGCCACGGAACCGAACCGAGTATTGATTGTCAGAACTCGTCTGAATATCAGTCCGAGTCAGGTTCGCGCTGTCGTCAGCAATCTCCAGGGCTTTCTGTCCGTTGTACGCCGGACTGGAGACGATGTTCGCGTGGTCGCTTTCTCCGTTCCACTGGAACGAGTAACTGCTCAAATCGCCGTACTCGAAATCTTCGAGGACGTACGTACTCGGGTTCGCACTGGCGACGGAACTCATGCTGGACATTCCAACCGCGCCACCAGCCAGTGCAATCGTCGATGCGCCAATCGTCTTCAGCACCTGTCGACGTGACGTTTTGTGCTGTGAATCAGCTTGTTTCCTCTCGTCCATACTTATTTTCCAGTGGAGTAGCTGTCGTTCCACTCGGACGGCTCGCGGTCTTCTCCAAGAACCGAATTGAGGCGCTCTGCGGCTTCACCGTCAGTCAATGACACGGCTCCACTGCTAGACGACACACTCATCGACTCGGACTGTAGGCTCGTGCCATCCGAATCAGGGTCGTCGACGCGGACGATGAACTTGCCGTTCGCTTTGTCGTGAACACCGCTGAAATTCTGGGAAGAATCGATTGCTGGACGGAAAGGATCCTCTACAGTACCGCTGCCGGTCTCGTCGACCTCTATCCATTGTGATGTCATACGCATATTGAGTTACTTTGTGACAGATATTATACCTATTTAGTGTCCATATTGACGATAAAGAGGAAAATGGACAGCCGGTGGGGTTGGGTATTAAAAACAGTAGCCTATCTTGATTGTATTCCTGTTTGAGAGAATTTGTCTTAGTGTGGGGCTGACCTAGTTCTCGCCGGTTTCAGCCGCAAGTTTCGAATATACGTCCTTGGCCCACTGGAAGGCGAAATTGCTCTCGTCGAAGAATATGAATCGGAGGTTGCCACCAGTGTCGTAGAACAGCAACAGCGTAGTGCAACTTGCTCCCTCGAAGATGAGCAGGTTGATCTCCCCATCTCGCTCCGAATCGAGCAACTCCAGACGTGGGGAATCCTCTCCTTCGCAGTCGTGGAGCAACTCTCTACGGTAGCTTTGGGAGATCGTATCTCCGATTACGAAAGACGCATCGACGTGTTCTCGCTGGAGGGTATCCGTCGCTGATGCGAGAGACAATCGAGCGACGCCGATTACACCACACACTGAATCTGCTTCTTTGAAGCGTCGCTGGAGAATTTCGTACTCTTTCATCGTACCGCTGTCTGGACGAGTAATCTCTCCAGACGAAATGAGCCAGTTCGGCAGTTCGTGCCCAAAAACGGTACTCTCAGTAATAGGAGTGTATTCTGAAAAGAAACCAGTCACCTGTTCCAGATTTTGGTACGCACCGATGCACTTTTGACCGAGTTCTGTAAGTATGAAACCATCCTTGGTCCGATGAACGAGTCCGTTTTCCCGAAGCTCGCGGCTCCGGCGATATATCGTCTTCTCTGAGACGCTGAGGTTTGCAGCCAAATCCCGCTTACTAGTCGCGCTCTTTGTTACCGCTGTTAAAAAATCTCGATGCCTGTGAACAGTATCGACAACGCAACAGTTTCGGTTCCCATTGATTGCCATCCTCGGGAATTTCACACGACCTCATAATAAATAGTTGACCAATTCGCCTTCGCTCCAACACATGAAGAATACTCTCTATGAATACCTCCGAACAGACGTTTGACATACACTCGCACCAAACACTCGGACATGACGAAATGGACGATGGCCGATATCCCGGACCAGTCCGGCAAGACGGCCGTCATCACGGGCGCGAACAGCGGCCTCGGCTTCGAGGCGACGAAGGCGCTCGCCGCGAAGGAAGCGACGGTCGTCATGGCCTGCCGGACCGTCGAACGGGGCGAGGACGCCGCCACGGAAATCCGCGCCGACCACCCCGACGCCGACCTCGACGTCCGCCAGTGCGACCTCGCGGACCTCGCCTCGGTCCAGACGTTCGCCGACGAGTTCCGGGCCGACTACGACGAACTCCACCTCCTCTGCAACAACGCGGGCGTGATGGCCCTCCCGCGTCAGGAGACGGCCGACGGCTTCGAGCTGCAGTTCGGCGTCAACCACCTCGGCCACTTCGCGCTGACGGGCCATCTGCTCGGAATCCTCCGCGAGACGGAGGGCGAGACCCGCGTCGTCACCCAGTCAAGCGGGCTCCACGAGCGCGGCGAGATGGACTTCGACGACCTGCACGGCGAGCGAGACTACGACGAGTGGGACGCCTACGCGCAGAGCAAACTGGCGAACCTCCTCTTCGCCTACGAACTCGACAGACGACTCCGCGACGCCGGTATCTCGGACGTGCTGAGCGTCGCCTGCCACCCCGGCTACGCCGCGACGAACCTCCAGCGCCGCGGGCCGGAGCAGTCCGGGTCGCGACTGCGACTGCTCGGGATGCAGGCGGCCAACGCGCTGCTGGCGCAGTCCGCCGCGAAGGGGGCGCTGCCGATGCTCTACGCGGCGACGGCGCCCGGAATCGAGGGCGGCGAGTACGTCGGCCCGGGCGGACTCATGAACATGCGGGGGTACCCGGAGGTCCAGCGGTCGAGTTCGGAGTCGTACGACCAGGAGGACGCGGAACGGCTGTGGGAGACCTCGGTGGAGCTCACCGGCGTCGAGTACGTGTTCGACTGAAGGGGAGAACTGGGATGCGGCGGCCGGTCCACGGTCAGGCGTCGGTACGCTGGTCGGTGACGTCACGGAGTATCGAGAGGTGTCGCCCCGGGACTATCTCCCGCGTCGCGGCGTAGTCGACGATCCGCCGTTGCCCGTCTGGCCGGACGAGGTCGAACCGGCCGCGGTCATGGTCGGCGGCCTGGAACGACGCCCATTCGGCCTCGAAGTCGAACTCCGGACTCGCGAACCCCCGTATCGACCGACCGAGCAGTTCCGACTCCGGTAGCCCGAACAGCTCGCATGCTGCGGGATTCACCTCGACGAACTCCCCCTCGTCGTTCGCGATGACCATGGCGTCGAACGCCCGTTCGAAGACGGCGCGGAACTCGTGCTCTCGTCGAACCTCGTCGGTGACGTCGCTGATGACGAAGGTCACCTGTACGGTGCCGTCGTGTTCGAACGCGAAACATCCGACGGTCGATTCGACCACGCGACCGTCGGCGTGTCGTCCCGTGACCGCTATCCCCTCCCAGCTCACGGTCTCGGTCTCGGCCCCGCCCGTGGAACCACCGGTCAGAAGCCGGTCGAGTGCGTCCTCGAACGCGGTGGCCGAGCGTTCGTCGACCAGTCGAAGCAGGGGTCCACCGATCAGTTCCGCCTCCGTATAGCCGAATATCTCCGCGACGGCCGGATTCGTGAACTGGACGAGACCCTCGTCGTCGACGGTGACGATGGCGAACGGAGCTGTTTCGGTCAGCCGTCGATACCGCTCTTCGCGCTCGACGAGTGCCTGCTGTGACCGGTACTGTTTGGCCAGGTTCTCGATGCGGTTCGCGAGGAGTGCGTACTGGTCCTTCCCACCGCGTTTCTGGAGGTAGTCGGAGACGCCGGCAGTGATCGCGTCGCTGGCGATCTCCTCCGACCCCTTCCCGGTGAAGAGGATGAACGGCAGGTCGGGCGACGACTCGCGGACCTCGGAGAGGAGTTCCAGTCCATCCATCTCGGGCATCTGGTAGTCGCTCACGATGCAGTCGAACGGGTGCTCGCGAAGCAACGCCAACCCCTCTTCGGCACTCGTCACGGAATGGACGTCAAGACTGTCGCTCTCCCGCGTCAGGAATGTCGATACGAGTGTCACCATGTGCGAATCGTCGTCGACGTGGAGGACGCGTATCAGTCGGTCGTCGTGGCTGCCGAATGGGTCTGGCGCCGTCCGTGTCCCTGCCGTTTTATCCATCCATCTCTACACCCAGTATGAGATACCCAGTATCAGGCCCGACTGTTTACTATGTAACATCCTTAAGAGTCGAACGGGCCGGTCCCGTCGGAATCGGATACTGTCCGGGCGATGAGCCGATTCGTCCCGCGTCGGAGCCGTGAGGCGAGAGCCTGCCGCGATATCCTCAGTTCCGCCGCGATCTCTTCCAGTGTCACCTCCCGCGGAGACGCGTAGTAACCACGTTCGAACGCCAGGAGCAACGCTTCTCGCTGCGTCTCCGTCAGGAAGTCGCGTTCTTCGCCGGCCGAAGCGAGGGTGTGGATGCCACCGAGACGGGCCGGGATGCCCTCTCGCTGTAGATACGTCTGGAAGGTACCTATCGACTCGTGGGCCTCCGCCCGGACGTCGAATCGCCACTCGTCCCTGGTCCCCGTCGCCGAGAGTAGCGAGAGCTCGGAGTGGAATATTCCGTTCAGGACGCCCTGGTCGGCTACTTTCTCCCACTCGGCTCGCATGAGGGCGTCTGGGCCAACGACGTCGACGAGCTTCACGTTCGAGATGTCCGAGTTGGAGTCGAACAGCGCAGTGACGTCCGCTTTGTCCACGTTACGAATCCAGAAGTAGGGGACGAGCCGGTCACCCGTCGGGACGACACGTTCCAGTTCGATGGTCGCATCGGGGAACGAATCGAAGATGACACTGAGCGGTAACGAATTCGGCTCGAAGGCGAACTCTGCTATCGTCACCATCCGCAGTGCAGTAGGCGCCGTAGGGGATTAAAGGAGACGAGCGGGCACGCACAGCGGGCCGCCTACAGCTCGCCTCGCAACACCTTCGCCGCCGTCAATACCGGATCCCACACCGGAGAGAACGGGGGCGCGTAGGCGAGGTCGGCCCGTTCGAGGTCCGCGACCGACGCACCGCGCTCCAGCGCCATCGCGAGGATGTCGATGCGGATGGCGGCGCGGTCCGTCCCGACGATGGTTCCGCCGAGCAGGTTACCGGACTCCCGGTCACCCACCAGCGTCACGGTCGTTTCGGCCGCACCGGGATAGTAGCCCGACCGGGAACTGTCGGTGATGGTCTCAGAGACGGGGTCGAAGCCGGCATCGCGAGCCTCGTCCAGGTCGGTGATGCCCGTCCTGCCGCACTCCAGGTCGAACGCCTTGACGACGGCCGTCCCAGCCACGTCGCCGACCGGTTCCGGGTCGCCAGCGACGGTCTGGCCGATGGCCCGACCGGCCCGGTTCGCAGTCAGTCCGAGCGGGACCCAGGTCGGTTCGCCAGTGACCGCGTGGCGCATCTCGGCGCAGTCGCCGGCGGCGTAGACGTGCTCGACGCTGGTTCGACCGAAGTCGTCGACCGCGACGGCACCGGAATCGCCGAGCTCGACGCTGGTTCCCTCCAGTAGCTGCGTGTTCGGTCGGATGCCGATGCCGACGAGTGCGAGCTGTACCTTGATGGCCTTCCCGTCGAACTCGACCGCCTCGACTCTCCCACCCGAATCACCGCGGAGCCGCGAGACCTCGCTCCCGAGGTGGAGCGTGACGCCCTGTTCGCGGAGGTGGTCCTCGACGCGCTCTGCGACCGGTTCGCCGAACGGCGGAAGGACGTGCTCGCCGCGCTGGAACAGGTGGACATCGAGGTCGTGAGCGGCGAACGCCTCGGCCATCTCGATGCCGACGTAGCCGCCGCCGACGATGGCCACGGTCTCTGGGGGCTCGAGCTTCCCGTACCGCTTCACCTCGTTCGTGTCGACGTACCGTTCGCCACCCACGTCGGCGAGGACGTCGGCGTCGGGGGAGAGCAGCGCGGCCCGCGTCTTGGCCGCCGAGTCGAGGCCGTGCATGGTGAGGGCGCAGTCGAGCTCCGCGCCGTCGATGGGGTCGGTCAGCGCGCGGGCACCGGTCGCGACGAGCAGGTCGCCGTAGGGCTGTTCGAACTCGGTGTCGTCGCGTTTCCGGACCGTGACGGTCTTCGCGTCGGTATCGACTCCGACGACCTCGTGCTTGCGCCGGAGGTCGATGCCGCGCGCTTCGACCTCCTCGGGCGACAACGAGAGCAGGTCGTCGAGGCTGTCGACCTCGCCCTTCACGAAGTACGGCATCCCGCAGTGCGAGTAGGATATCCATTCTCCCTTCTCGAAGACGACCACCTCACGCTCGGGCTGTTCGCGCGTGTACTTGCTCGCGGCGCTGAGGCCGGCCGCGTCTCCACCGACGACGACGAACGGGGCTGTCATATGTCCACAATCGACTGACAGTGCAAAGATAGTTTCCGTGAGAAAGGGTCGACTCGAACGACCGTTTCGACGGCTTACGGGGCGTTTAATCGGTGCATAAGGCCGTGAATCGGCGGTTTCTGCGACCGTTTCGTTCCGGAGGGACGGCCAGAGCGGTTCGGGGCTGTGACTGTGCGGGAAGACGCGGTACGAGTGGGTCTCTCCGGCTTACATACCGGTTAAAGCAGGGGATACCGGTTTAGTCGGTACCTCGTCGATTCAACGGTCGTCACGTAATAAGGGGGCAGTCGAGAAAGCGTCGAACGACGAAATGACGCCACAGCCAGTCACCCGCGGCGGTGAATCACGCTCGCTCTCCGTCACGGATGGTCGGTTCGACGGACGGACACCCTCCGGTGCCGTCCAGCCGACCGGGAACGAGATGGGGGTGCGAGGCTGATGTCGGAGACCAAACTCGCCATCGTCCTCGGGACCCGGCCGGAGATAATCAAGCTCGCGCCGGTCGTGAAGGCGTGCGAGGCGAACGACGTGCCGTACACGCTCGTCCACACCGGCCAGCACTACTCCGAGGAGCTCGACGAGGTGTTCTTCGACCAGCTCGAACTCCCGACGCCGGACTACAACCTCGGTGTCGGCTCGAAACCGGCGGGCACGCAGACCGGTGAGATGATGATCGAACTCGAGTCCGTCCTGGAGGACGAGGACGTCGACGCCGTCCTCGTCCAGGGCGACACGAACTCGGTCGTCGCCGGCGCGATGGTCGCGAGCAAGATGGACATCGAGATCGGTCACATCGAGGCCGGGCTCCGGAGCTACGACCGCTCGATGCCCGAAGAACACAACCGCATCGTCACCGACCACGTCGCGGACTACCTGTTCGCGCCGACCAACGAGTCGCGAATCATCCTGCTCGACGAGGGAATCGACGACGAGCGCATCCACGTCACCGGGAACACGGTGGTCGACGCGCTCCTCCAGAACCAGGAGATCGCCGCAGAGAAGAGCACCGTGCTCGCCGAGCTCGGGCTCGAAGACCAGCGCTTCGGCCTGCTGACGGCCCACCGGGCCGGCAACGTCGACGACGAGGACCGCTTCGAGTCGCTCCTGCAGGGCGCGAGTCGAGCGGCAGACGAACTCGGCATCGAACTCGTCTACCCGGTTCACCCGCGAGCCGAGAACATGCTCGAGGAGTTCGACCTTGCGGTACCGGACAACATCCGGACCATCGACGCACAGGACTACCTCGACTTCATCCACCTGCAGTCGCGCGCCGAGATAATCCTCACCGACTCCGGCGGCGTCCAGGAGGAAGCCTGCGTGCTCGGGACGCCCTGTGTCACCCTCCGCGACAATACGGAGCGACCCGAGACGGTCGACGTCGGGGCGAACCAGCTCGCCGGGGTGGACCCGGACGCCATCGTCGAGGCCGCCCGCGAGATGCACGCGAAAGAGGGCGACTGGGACAACCCGCTCGGCGACGGCGACGCCGCGCTCCAGATACTCGAACTCGTCCTCGACCGTGAGGTCGCGCCCGTCACGGGGGTGACCGCCCGATGACGACCGTCACCGTCCACGGCCTCGGCTACATCGGCCTGCCGACGGCCGCCATTCTCGCCGACGCGGGCCACGAGGTCCACGGCTTCGACGTCGACGATGACAAGGTCTCGGCCCTCCGGAACGGCGAGGTGTTCGTCGACGAGGACGACCTCACCGAGCTCGTCCGCGGCGTCATCGAGGACGGCTCGCTCGTGGTCGACACGGAGCCGAAGGCGGCCGAGGTCCACATCGTCTGCGTCCCGACCCCGCTCGACGACGAGACGAAGGAGGCGAACCTCGCGTTCGTCGAGGCGGCCGGCGAGACCATCGCCGACCTGCTCCGCGAGGACGACCTCGTCATCCTCGAATCGACCGTCCCGCCGACGACCACGACCGACACGCTCCGACCGATTCTCGACAGCTCCGGGCTGACGGCCGGTGAGGACTACGACCTCTGCTTCAGCCCCGAGACGGTCCTGCCGGGAAACACCATCAGCGAACTTCGTGGCAACGACCGCATCGTCGGCGGCGTCACCCGGAAGTCCGCCGAGCGGGCGAAGGCGCTGTACGAGACGTTCGTCGAGAGCGAGGTCGCGACGACCGACGACCCCACAGTCGCCG
Organism: Haloarchaeobius lipolyticus; assembly: GCF_051208015.1. Lineage (NCBI taxonomy): Archaea > Methanobacteriati > Methanobacteriota > Halobacteria > Halobacteriales > Halorubellaceae > Haloarchaeobius > Haloarchaeobius lipolyticus. The sequence continues at coordinate 22,159 of NZ_JBPKGF010000003.1, forward strand.
AGTTCGTCAAGCTCGCCCAGAACACCTACCGCGACACGAACATCGCGCTGGCGAACGAGCTGGCGAAGGTCGCCCACGACTACGACATCGACGCTCGCGAGGCCATCGAGCACGCCAACATGCACCCGCGGGTGAACGTCCACCTGCCCGGACCGGGGGTCGGCGGCCACTGCCTGCCCATCGACCCGTGGTTCTTCGGCCACGGCTCCGATTCGGTCGACCTCATCACCCACGCCCGCGAGGTCAACGACAGCATGACGGGCTACGTCCGCGGGCTGCTCGAGGACGAACTCGGCTCGCTCGACGACAAGACCGTCGCCGTCTTCGGCCTCGCCTACAAGGGCGGCGTCGCGGACACGCGCGAGAGCCCTGGCCTGAGCTTCGTCCAGGAGCTCCAGGCCGAGACGGGCGCCACGGTCCAGGTCCACGACCCGTTCGTCGACGACACCGTCTTCGACGTGCTCGACGAGGACGCCGCGCTCTCTGACGCAGACGCCCTCGTGGTGACGACCGACCACCCGCAGTTCGCAGACCTCTCGCCGGAGTCGGTCCGGTCCCGGATGGCTGGCAGCGTCGTTATCGACACGAAGGCAATCCTCGACCCCGAGACGTGGCGCAGTGAGACCACCTTCGTCCGACTATGAGCATCATGAACCCCTTCAGCAGTTCCGACACAGACGCATCGCCACCGCCCGCGAACGTGTGGGTCGACCTCGTGAGTCCGTCCCATCCGTTCTTCTTCCACTCGCTGCTGTCCAACCTGGACGGCATCGACTCGACCGTGACGGTCCGGGAGAAGACGGAGACGGTCGACCTGACCCGCGAACTCGGCATGGACGCCGACGTCCTCGGTCGGGACTTCGACAACACGTTCCTCCGGAAGATCGGCATCCCGCTCCGGACGAGCCAGTGCACCATCCAGGCCCCGAAGGCGGACGTCTCGCTCTCCTCGCGGAACGCGATGTGCGTCCTCGCCTCGAAGGCCCGCGGCATCCCGTCGATCCACTTCACGGACAACGACATCACCGCCCACATCGAGGGGCTGACCTTCGAGAAGCTCTACAACCGCTTCGAGGCGCAGGCGACCCACAACGTCGTCCCGGCCGCCTTCGAGGTCGAAGAGCTCACTCGCTGGGGCGCCGACCCAGAGTCCATCCACACCTACGACGGCTACAAGGAGGACCTCTACGTCGCCCAGTTCGAGCCCGACCCCGAGTTCACCGACAAGCTCCCGTTCGACGAGTTCGTCACCATCCGGCCGGAGGCCCTCGGTGCGGCCTACGTCGACACGGAGCGCTCGCTCGTCCCAGACCTGCTCGACCGGCTGGTCGACCTGGGCTACAACGTCGTCTACCTGCCGCGCGGCCGCGGCGACGAGGAGCACGCAGACGAGTACCCGGACGACCGGGTCTACACGCCCGACGAGGCCCTCGACGGTCTCGAACTCGCCTGGCACGGGACCTGCATGCTGACCGGGTCCGGGACGATGGCACGCGAGGCGGCCTGTATGGACAAGCCCGCGGTGTCGTTCTTCCCGAACACGCCGCTGTCGGTCGACCAGGAGATGGTCGCCGAGGGGCGCATCCTGCACAGCCGCGACGTCGACGAGATAATCGACCACATCGAAGACATCGGCGAAGCCGAGGCGAGCGGCGACTTCGGCCGCTCCGAACAGGTCCAGCAGGAGGTCCTCGAGCTCACGGCCGACCTCATCAACCGGTACGCGTAGTCGAGCCGAGGCGCCTGGTTCACCACGCGCCGTGGCTGCCGACGCGTCTTCCCGACTGGCTGGCGTCAGTCCCCACGTTCTCAGCTGTCTCCGACTTCTACACGCTTTCTGCACCCTCCGTGTGAGTTATCTCGCTCGCTCTCGATGGCTCGAACGATGACCCGGGTCGCCTTCGCAACCAGCGCCGAGTACGCCGAGTTGACCGCCGCCGACCAGCGATTCGCCGCCGCGCTCTCCGACCGGGGCGTGGCCGTCGACCCGGCCGTCTGGACCGACGAGAGCGTCGACTGGACCGATTACGACGCGGTCGTCGTCCGCTCGTGCTGGGACTACCACACGCAGGTCGAGGCGTTCTCGGGCTGGATCAACTCGCTCGCCGACCGCGAGGTGCCCCTCTACAACGCGCCGAGCACCATCCACTGGAACACGCACAAGTTCTACCTGCGAGACCTCGAGGCCCGTGGCGTCGAGACCGTCCCGACGGCCTACGTCCGCGGGAGCGAACAGCGCAGCCTCGAGGCCGTCCTGGACGAGCACGACTGGCGCGAGGCGGTCGTCAAGCCCGCTGTCAGCATCGGCGGCGCGGACACCTGGCGGACCGACCGGTCGCGCGCCGACTCTCACCAGGAACGGTTCGACTCGCTCCAGGCGACCGCCGACCTGCTCGTCCAGCGGTTCGTCCCCGAGATAACCGAGGGCGAGTGGTCGTTCGTCTTCGCCGACGGCGAGTACTCTCACGCGGTCCTGAAAGAGCCCGGCGACGGCGAGTTCCGGGTCCACGAACACTACGGCGGCAGCTACGCCGCTGCCGAGCCGAGCGACGCACTGGTCCGACAGGCGACCGAGGCGTTCGACGCTGCACTCGACGAACTGGGCCAGACGCCGCTCTACGCCCGGGTCGACGGCGTCGACGTCGACGGCACGTTCGTCCTCGTCGAGCTCGAACTGGTCGAGCCGTCGCTGTTCTTCGACACGGTGCCGGCGGCCGCGGGGACGTTCGCGGACGCGGTACGGGCGCGGCTCGATTGACGCTCCGTGGACGGGGGCAGAGACGACTCAGACGCCCAGTTCCTCGGCGAGTTCGAAGAACGTCTCGACGGTCAGGTCCGGCTCGCCGTCGAACGGCTCCCACGGATTCCCCTTCCGGTCGACCCAGACGCCCTGCATCCCGGCGTGCCGGGCGCCCATCACGTCGAACCACGCCGCCGTGACGTGGGCAATAGCGTCGATGGGCGTGCCGGTTCGGGCCGCGGCGTGGCGGTACAGCTCCGCATCGGGCTTGTAGGTCTCGACCTCGTCGGCGCTCACCACGCCGTCGAGCAGGTCGCCGATGTCGGCGTGGTCGACCATCGACTCGAGCATCTCGGGGTTCCCGTTCGAGACGACGTAGGTGTCGTAGCCGCCGTCACGAAGTCGCTCGATGCCCTCGCGCACGTCGTCGAAGACGTCCAGCTCGTGGTAGACCGACAGAATCTCGTCGCGCTCGTCCTCGCTCACGTCGACCCCGTGGGCGTCCAGCGCGTACTGGAGCGCGTCGCGGTTGACCTCGTAGAACGGCGCGTACTCGTCGATGTGGTTGCCGACGAAGGTGTACTCCAGCGAGCGAGCTCGCCAGAGCCGCGAGACCGGTTCGGGGTCGTCGACGCGAGCCGCGAGCGCTTTCTCTGCGGCGTCGACGTCGACGATGGTGCTGTAGGAGTCGAACGTGACGGTGGAGACGCGGTCGGGGTCGAAGGCCATACAGCAGGTGAGGGTCGTCGTCGAGATAATTCCTCCCCGTGCGTGTGGCGGTCGCGCAGTTCTCGCGGCGTCAGACGTCGCCGATGTCGGGGTTCCAGACCGGGGTGACGGGTGCCTCGAGGCGGTCGATCTCGTCGTCGGTGAGTTCGACGTCGAGCGCCCTCACGGTGTCGTCGAGCTGGTCGGTGGTCCGCGGGCCGACGATGGGGGCGTCGACGACCTCCTTGTGCAAGAGCCAGGCGAGGCTGACCTGTGCCGGAGTCGCGTCCTTCTCGTCGGCGAGTTCGCGCACCACGTCGAGGACTGCCCAGCCCTCCTCGCTGAATCGCTTACGGGTGAACTCGTCCGTCGCGGCCCGGCCCGATTCGGGGTCCTCACCGCGCTCGTACTTGTCCGCGAGGAACCCGCCTGCGAGCGGCGACCACGGGATGACGCCGATGTCCTGGTCCCGACACGCCGGGAGGACGTTCGCCTCCTCGTGCCGGTCGACGAGGTTGTACTCACACTGCATCGAGACGAACCGCTCCCGGTTCTCGACGTCTGCTGCGTGAAGCGCCTTCATGAACTTCCAGGCCGGCATCGTGCTCGCGCCGACGTACCGGACGACGCCTTCTTCGACGAGGTGGTCGAGCGCCGAGAGCGTCTCCTCGATGGGCGTTTCGTCGTCCCAACGGTGAATCTGGTAGAGGTCGATGTAGTCCGTTCCGAGCCGGTCGAGGCTCGCCTGTGCCTGGTCGAGGACGTGCTTTCGCGAGAGCCCGCCGGCGTTCGGCCCGTCGCGCATCGGGAAGTAGACCTTCGTCGCGATAGCGAGCGCAGAGCGGTCGTACTCCGCGATCGCCTCGCCCAGGATCTCCTCGCTCTCGCCCGTCGAATAGGCGTTCGCCGTATCGAAGAAGGTGATGCCGTGCTCTCTGGCACGGTCGATGACCTCGAGCGACTGCTCGCGGTCGTGGTTCATCCACGGCTGTTCCGTGCCGAAGTTCATACAGCCGAGGCAGAACCTTGAGACTTCGAGACCGGTGTCGCCGAGTCGTGTGTACTCCATGTGGCGGGGTTCGACAGCCTGCTGGGAGTAGCTTTGGACGGCGGCAGTCGTCCCCGACCCGCGAGCCGTGGGGACCCTACACCTCGACCGTCTCGTCCAGCACCGGCGCGCTCGCCTCGAAGCCGTCCGCTCGAAGCTCGGCGGCGAAGCCGGCGCAGTCGTCGCCGTGGTTGACGAGGATGGGCGTCTCCCGGTACGAATCGAGGAACTCCCGCAGGGCGTCGGCGTCCGCGTGGGCCGAGAAGTCGTACTGTTCGGTACGGGCGCTGACGGGCATCACCCGTCCGTCGATCTCGGCGCGACCCTGGTCGAGCAGCTCTCGTCCGGGCGTCCCCTCGACCTGGTAGCCGGTGAAGGCGATCTTGTTCACCGGGTGGTCGCGAATCTCCGGGACGTAGGTCATCGCGGGACCGCCCTGGAGCATCCCCGAGGTCGTCACGATGACGGTGCTCTGCTTCGCGATGCGCTTCTTCTGGCCACGGCCGCCGGTGACGAACCGGGCGTGGCCCATCGCGTGTTTGAGTTCGTCGCCGTCGCGCAGGAACTCGGGGTACCGACGGAAGACCTCGGCGACCCGGGTGCCCATCCCGTCGACGTAGCACTCCACGTCGTGGGCGGCGCAGATGCACATGACCTCCTGCGTGCGGCCGATGCCGAACGCGGGAACGACGACGGTGCCGCCCTCCCAGAGCGTCGACTTGAGGCTCTCGGCGAAGCGTTGCTCGATGTCGGCGCGGGGCTCGCGGTGGGTGTCGGCGTAGGTCGCCTCCGTGACGACCACGTCGGCGTCGGGGCGGGCGCTGGACCCCGCCAGAAGGCGCTGCTGTTCGGTGTGGTAGTCGCCGGTGTAGAGCAGCCGGGTGTCGCCGTCGTCGATGAGGACGTGGGCACTGCCGGGGATGTGACCTGCGTTGAAGAACGTCACCTCGTAGCCCGCGGCCTCGAACGGTTCCTCGTAGCCGTGCGTCTCCGAGACCTGCGTCATGCGGCGGAGTTCGGCCTCCGTGAACGGGCAGTCGTAGGTCCCGCCCATCAGCTTCAGCGTGTCTTTCCCGAGCACCTGCGCCAGCTCGGCCGTCGGGGGCGTCCAGTGGATGGGCGGCCGTTCCGACCCAGAGAGGAGGGCCGGAAGCGCCCCGACGTGGTCCAGGTGGCCGTGGCTGACGACGACGGCGTCCGGGGAGGGCGTCTCGACGGGGTACTGCGGCGGGTTGCCCGAGGCCATCCCGAAGTCGATGAGGAGCGACTCGTCGACGAGGACGGCGCTGCGGCCGATCTCGCCCGCACCGCCGAGGAAGCGTAACTGCATCTGGTCCCGGCTAGCGACTGGAACGGTTTCCGTTCGTCGCTTCGGCGGTGTGTCGAAGCCCGGTCCTCCGCTCACCGCAGAACCGCCTCGGTTCAGAACTGCCCGTTCTCTCGCGGACTCTGACGAACCGTGAAGTGCTGGTATTCGTCGCCGTAGGCGAGCGCGAGCGACCCGAGCCACCAGTTCCACCGCTCTGTGGCGTTCCCTCGCGGGGCATCGCGGAGGTTGTTCACGACCACCTCCGCTGTCAGTTCGTGGCCCGCGTCTCGGTGGTAGTTGCCCGAATCCCGCAGGTCCACCGCCTGCCGAACCACGACGTGTGCCTCACCGCCGAACTCGCGCTCGAGGCGGAGTTCGAGTTGCCCGGGTTCCATGGAGGTCCTTTGTTCGTGGGGCGACTTATCGTTCGGGGTGGATTCGACGGAGTTTTGAACGACGCCCGACCACTCTCACTCACTATGGCGAGTTTCAACGTCGTCGTTGCGGACCCCGAGACGGGCGCGACGTACGCGCTCGAAGCAGAGGAACAGGACGCGAACCGATTCATCAACAAGGAGATCGGCGACACGGTCGACGGCGCCGCCGTCGGCCTCGACGGCTGCACGCTCGAGATCACGGGCGGCTCCGACGACGCCGGCCGACCGATGCGCAAGGACATCGCTGGCCCGAACCTCAAGGAGGTCCTGATGAAGGAGCGCTCCGTCGGCTACAAGCCGGACCGTCCGGGCGAGCGCAAGCGCCTGACCCTGCGCGGTCGCGTCATCTCCGACGAGACCAGCCAGGTCAACGCGAAGGTCGTCTCCGTCGGCGACGAGACCGTCGAGGAGCTCCTCGGCCTCGCCGGCGACGACGAAGACGCAGACGAAGAGTAACCACGGTCCACGGGTCCGTCCCGGGCGCGTCGTAGGACTCCTGAGGGTCACTCCCTCGGCGCGCGCCCGCGGCCCACGACAACTTCTACAGAGACGACGCTTCGAGCGACAGGTACATCCACCGTGACGGTCCACTGTTAGGTATGGCTGACCGCGTTTCTTCTGACGCAGTGCCCACTGTGCGAGCGAAACTCCAGCGCCACGGCGCGATGGACCGACTCCGTATCGAACTCCCCGCGGACGAAGCAGATTCCTTCCCCGAAGGCGAGACCGTCCGGTTCGTCCTCGACGGCAAGGAGCGGTTCGCGCACTTCGAGTCACACCTCACGAGCGACGGACTCGTCGTGAGCGGTATCTTCGACACACCCGACGCTGCACGCGACCGCAATGGTGAGAACAGACTCGCCGAGTGGTGCAAGAAACACGGCCGCTCCGCTGGCGGGTCGGTGCTGGTCGACGTCATCGAGGAGGGGTTCCAGTACGGCTTACGGGCACCGGGAGACCGCGAGTTCTACGCCGCCCTGGAGAAACCCAGCGATAGTCTTGCGTCCATCGCCGAGGACCTCGATAGCTAGAGCCGCGGGAGGAAGGAGTAGAGCAGGTAACCGAACGCGAGGTGCTGGAGCATCGTGCGCTCGACCGTCTGGCGAACCGCGGGTTCGTCGGCGATGGAGTACTCCTTCGTGCGCACCTTCTTGTGCATCAGGAGCACGTCCTCGTCTTCGAGGTCGTGCAGGCTCGGATAGACGGTGCCGGGACTGAGCTGTGCGCCGAACAGTCGGGTCAGGTCCGAGATTAGCTCCTTGCCGTGGGTCTCGCCACGGAGCGAGATGAGCATCAGCAAGATCTCGTCGAGGTTCTCCTTGATGATCTCCTCGCTGAACTCGGCGTGGTTCGTCGGCAGCGCCTCCTCGACGGAGGCGAGCATCTCGTCGAGCTCGCGCTCGACGGCTTTCTCGTCGACCTTCTCTGCGGAGCCGATGGTAAGCTGGTACGGTTCGTCGTCGTCGTTGCCGTCGGATGCAGCAGCCGAAAGGCTACTGAAGACCGACTGCGAATCTGGCTTCTCGTACATGTCGTCACCTTCTGACCTTCTCCGTCGGCACCCCACAGAGGCCTCCACCAGAAGCCTCGATGTCCCGACCGGATACTATTGGGTACATTGTACGATTCCGTAATAAGTCAATCGGCCAACCGCAGTTCTATGACATAAGTGTGGTGGCCGGTATTGGGCGGTGAACGAAGAATGCCTAAACTCGTGAAAATTGTCTCTATATGGCTGATACTGTTGGAATAATCTCTGGATATCTCTGGTGGCTATTGGGACTCAAAATGGGAAATTATCTGAAAGATGTTAATTCTCTCAGTCGTAGCCAATCGCGCCCAGTGCTTCCTCCCGTCGCCCCCCGTCCTCGCGTTCATTGTCGACCTGCTGTTCGGCGAGCCGGGCGAGCATCAGGTGCTCCTCCAGGTCCGCCTCCGCGATTCTGGAGACGTACTCCAGCGACTGTGCGTGCGTGCTGAACGGCGTCCCCGACATCGACTCGAGGGGATAGTCGAGCGTCTCCGGCTCGTCGTACTTCTTGTGGTGAGTCTCGGCTATCGAGAGTCCGCGGATGTACGCGATCATCTCGCGGCGGACATCGTCGGATATCCAGCCGAGGTCCTCGTAGTACCGGAGACTGTTGAGTGCGCCGTTGATGCCGAACGTCTCCCCGAGGTACCGCGCCCACTGCATCGTCGCAGCCATCCCTGCGGGGCTCCGCGAGACGGAGGCGAGATACGGTTTGTCGGTGGTCAGTGTCATCGGGGGGTCGCTCCTATCGCAACGGTAGCGCGGTATCGGGTTAAGTACTGGGCCGATATCGAACCTTGAGTCGGGGCGTGAACCAGTCGACTGCAGCGGATCGGCAGCAGACCCGGGTCACACCGTGATGAGTGCGTCGACGACGTATCGGGTTATCTCGGCGGTGATGGCACCGGTCCACGTCAGCGCCACGAAGTGCACGTAGCCGCTGATCATGTGACCGCGGTCGGTCACGCGAATCATGATCGACGAGACGAGCGCGTTGAGGACGATGGTGAGGATGAGCAGGAACTCGATGACGCCGATGTCGTACTGCTCGGTCGACAGCAGGAAGCTCATCTGGCTGGCGCTGAGGTCCATGTCGGCCGTGATGCGCATCAACAGCTCGACGACCTCCAGCCCGACGAAGAACGAGAAGACCGACGCGGCCGTCAGTCCGTATAGGACGCCGATGAGGGTCGTCGTCGCTTGCTGACGTTGTTCGCGGACCTTCTGGACCTCGCCGTGGTTGCGAGAGATGACCTGTCCGAGCATCTTCGGGTCACCACCCATGTGCCGCCCTTCGACGTACATGTCGCCGAACTTCTGGATGAGGTAGGAGCCGGTCTCGGCGGCGAACAGGTCCCACGACCGCTTCGAGTCGATGCGGACGTTCAGCCGCTTGAACAGGTTGTCGATGTTGTGGGTGAGTGCCCCGAAGTCCTTCTTGCGGAGCGACTCGAGCACGTTCCCGGTCGAGGTCTGTTTGACCGACTCGACCGCACCGAGCGCCCGGATGAAGCTCGGGAACTCGCTATCGCGGTTCTTGACCTTCTTCTCCTCGTGCCGGACGAGCCAGCCAGGGATGGCCAGCGGCGTGACCGGAATCGCCGCCATCACCGGCAGTGGGAGGACGTCGCTGGCCAGCGGCGTGTAGCCCAGCAGGATGGCTCCGACCGCGACGAACGAGACGAACGAGAGGCCGCCTCCGACCACGAGGAACAGTCGGACCCGCTGGAGCGGGAAGTCGCCTGCGGTCTCCCGGATGTACCAGACCGGGTCGTACGGAGAGATGGCGTGGATGGCGTAGACGAATCCGCCCTGGACGACGACGAACAGTCCGATGACCCCACCGACCGCCAGCGAAGGGTCGATACCGATGAGGACCGGCAGGACGATGGAGAACACCAGGACGAACGCGGTCGAAAGCATCATCGACAGGTACAGCTCCTTCATCACGTCGAGCTTGTTCAGGTCCGCCTCGTACCGGATGACGAACTGCTGGATGATGCTCTCCTGTTCGTCGATGAGGAACTCGCTTATCTCCTGGCCGCCCCCGATGGTGTAGGCCAGCCGTTCGAGGAAGTCCGACAGGAGCGGCGAGTTCACCTGCCGGGCCCGCATCCGGCAGGCGTCGTCGAGGCTCTGGTTCCACGTATCGACCAGCGCGACGAGGAAACCCATCTCCTCGGCGAGCGCCTGGTACTCCTCCTCGCTCGCGAGCGTCCGGAATATCTCGACCCGGTTGATGTTCGTCATCGAGAGGACGGTGATGTGCGTGAGGAACAGGTGGAACCGCTGGCGGACCTGCTTGCGCTGGCGGTCCTGCACCGCCTTCGGGTAGACGAGCGCGCCGAACACCGAGAACAGTCCGAGCAGGACGAGCGGTCCCCCGACGACCATCGGCAGCGACAGCGCCACCACGGCGGCCACGCTCCCGACGGCGAAGACGACCGTCGGGAAGACGATGACCAGCAGGTACGTCTGGACCGGCATCTCCATCCGCCGGTAGGCCTCCCGTATCGAGGAGAGCAGGGCGTTCACGTCGCCGGGTTGGCTCGCGGTGGACATTGTACAGTCAGATGGTCGTGTCGAGGCCGACGGTGTCGATGGGGATTCCCTCGAGCCCGTCGCGCTGGTAGTCGGCGATGAACTCGTTCACCTCGTGGTAACCGAGGATATCCGCCTCGATGGCGCGCTCGATTATCTTGGCGCGGCGGTCGAGCTCGTCGTATATCTTCCGGGTGTCCTGGTAGCCGAGCAGTTCCGCGATCTGCTCTTCGAGGACGTAGGAGTTGTTCCGGCCGGTGAAGTCGACGCTGTCCTCGCGGGGGTCCCAGTTGAACGCCTGCCGCGTGACGACGCCACCCTCGTAGTCGGAGTAGCCCTCTATCTCCTGGACGCTGGTCACTCGCCGCAGGACCTTGTCGCCCTGCTTGACCCGGTTCTGGAACAGCGCAACGTCGCAGTTGTCCATGAACGTCTCGGGGACGTTGATGGGGGCGCCGGTGAACCGCTGTATCATCGAGACGATGTCCGACGCGTGGAACGTGAGCATCACCGGGTGACCCGTCTGGGCCGCCTGGAACGCCATCTGTCCCTCCGCCCCACGGACCTCACCCACGATGATGTAGTCGGGGCGCGAACGAAGTGCGGCCGCGACGAGGTCGAACATGTCGACGTCCGCGCCGTCGTCACCCGAGCCCTCACGCGTCAGCAGCTGCTGCCAGGTGTCGTGGGGCGGTTTGACCTCCGCGGTGTCCTCCGCGGTGTAGATCTTCGCGTCGCTCGGGATGAACGAGAGCGAGGCGTTGAGCGTCGTCGTCTTCCCGGACGCAGTCTCGCCGACGACGAACACGGTCTGTTCGTTCTCCAGACAGAGCCAGAGGTACGCGCCCAGTTCGGGCGAGAGCGTCCCCCACTTCGTTATCTGGAAGATGGAGAGCGGAATCTCCTCACCCTGGCGGATGGTGAGCGACGGCCCCTTGACGGAGACGTCGTCCGAGAAGATGATGTTGATACGCGAGCCGTCGGGGAGCGTCGAGTCGATGATGGGATGGGAGTCACTGACCGGGGTGTCCATCCGCTCGCCCATGTTCCGAATCCAGTTCTGGAACGCGTCGATGGAGCCGAAGTCGACGTTCGTGTTGACCATCCCGTACGTCCCGTGGTCGATGTCGCACTGGTGCGGCCCGATGACGTGGATGTCCTCGTTCTCCGGGTCCTGCATGACCGGGTCGAGCGGGCCGAGGCCGACGATGTCGCGTTGGAGGTGGTATCGGATGGCGTCGTAGGTTCCCCGGTCGACCGTGATACTGCTCCGCAACGAGCCACCGAGCCCGCTGATGGCGCCGCCGACGGAGACGACCTCGTCGAGCAGGTCGTCGAGGTGTGCCTCGAACTCCTCGTTCGCCGATGGTGCGGGCCGGGTCACGGACCGGTCGAGGATGCGCTGGCGGACCCGCGCGTAGACGTCCCGCTGGGCGTCGGTGAGCTGGGGCTCGATGCAGTAGTAGCGCGTGTCGATGCCGATGTCGCCGTAGACGTGGACGTACACGTCCTCGCTGACCTGGTAACAGACGTTCGGCCGCTTCGACTTGTAGTCGCCCGGGTCGGGGACGAGCGACGGGTACTCCCCGAACTCATCGTGGAACTCTTCGAGGTGCGTCTGGAGGTAGTGCGTCTCCGCCGCCGCCTCCTGGAGTTCGGACGTCATCCTGGCGGTGCCGTACTCCGCCATCTCAGGCCACCGTCCGGTTCACGATGGTCAGTCCACGGCCCTGCTGGACGTTGAACCCGATCGAGTCGTCGACCGGGTCGCGCATGTTGGCGTACCGACGAACCCGGATGGTGCGCCGGATGTCCTGGCCGACCGTCTCGGTGTCTATCTGGAGGAAGACGTCCGCGACGCTCCGAATCGGCGTCAGCGCCTTCTCGGTGACGGCCTCGGGGTCGACGGTCAGGACGACCGTCTTCCCCTTACGGGTCATCCCCTGCAGGAACGTCAGGATCGACTCCATCTTGTGGTCCTCGTCGCCCGCGGTGGTGATGGCGTCGAACTCGGGGTCGTTGCGCAAGAAGGCACTGAACGCGTCGACTACGACGACGTCGCCCTGCCAGAGCACGCTCGGCTGGGTCAGCCGCGAGAGGAGTTTGCGGCGCTCGCCCCCGCGGTGCGTGTCCACGTCCGCGTGGAGGAACAGTACCTTCCCTGAGAGGAGCTGGTCGACCACGTCGTACGAGAGCGAGTGCATCTGCTTGACGAACTCGCCAGCCGCCAATTCGGTCGAGACGTAGCCGACGTAGGCGTCTTCCGAAGCGATACCGTAGGCCATGCGCTGGCTCAGGACCGACTTTCCCGCGCCGTCGACGCCCTCGACGAGGACGATTGCACCCTCCGGGAGACCGCCCCCGAAGGCGTGGTTGACACGGTCTGCGTCGGTCAGGCCGAGCGAGAAGTAGCCGTTCAGACTCATACGTAGAACTCGAACACCTCCCTGTCGCCGTTGACCACGATGACGACGCGGTGGGCGCCGGGTGAGAGGTTGCGGGTCAGATCCAGCTGGGCGACGTTGCCCGAGCGCCACTCGCTCCCGTCGACGACCGTCAGCGTCCGGTCGCTGTCCGCGACGTACTGGCCGTCGACGAGCACGTCGAGTTCGTCGGTCTCGGCCGGAAGACGGGTGCTCCCGGTGTTCTTCACCAGGAGCGTGACAGTGTTGCTCCCGTCGTAGACCGCCGAACTGCCGGGGTCGGAGATGACCTCGACCTCGGTGTCTATCTGCTTCGCCGCGTCGGCGCTCTTCGCGTCTATCGAGCTACTCACCTGCCCGACGTTGGTCACCATCGTCCCCGCGACGCTGACCGCGATGAGCATCGCCGCGATGAACATGATGAGACTGGAGACGGAGACGCTCGCCATCTCAGACCTCCGTCACCGTCTCCGCCACGCCGAACTCGGTCACGAGTTTGACGCGGTTCGGCGTCGCCGTGACGCCGGTCAGTTCGAACTGGAGCTGTTCGCCCGGAACCCAGATGGTCCGGCCGGCCTGGCCGTCGACCCGGACCGTATAGCCGGTCTGGAACGCCCCGTCGACCAGCAGGTCGGTCTCGTCCACCGAGAGCGTCCGCGAGCCGGTGTTCGTGGCGTTGACGACGAGGGTATCGGTCGAGGCGTTGTAGCTCACGTTGGTCACGTTCATGTCGGTGTTCCGTCTGTCGAGCACCCGGTCGTCGTGTTCGTCCGTCGCCGTCGTCACCCGTTCGTGGGCCGTCTCCACGACGGGGTAGACGGTCGTGAGCGTGACGAGCACGCCCACGAAGAGGATGGCCGCCGAGCCGCTGGTGCTGAATCCCATGGTCAGTCGTTCGTTATCGAGCGCTGCACCGCGTCGAGCTTCATGATGTACTCGTAGCTGTCTGCGTGGTCGTCGCCGGTCAGTTCCGCGGGGTCGCGCGTCGGGTCGACGATCATGTCGAGGTCGGGTGCGGAGAGGACGTTCTCGAGGTGACGTTTCACCGCCGGCGAGATCCAGCCGACCTCCTCGTAGTGGGAGATCGCCCGGAGCGCCGCCGATGGGCCCGCGGTCGTCACGAGCTCCGTCATCCACTCGAAGACGATGACGTCGGTCGCGAACGTGTCGGGGAGGTCGGGAAGGGTCGCATCGCGTCCGTCTCCCTCGGCGGAGATGAAGGTGTCAGGTCCCTCGTCCGTCTCGTCGTCTTCGGGTTCGTTCTCCGTCGGGGCGTCCGCCAGGTCGTCCGGCGTCTCGACCGGCACCTCCGTCTCCGACCCACCTTTCAGGTCGTCGAAGGACATCGGCTGGTCGGTTCGTCCGCCGGCCGCGACCGGGACGGTGGCCTGCTCCTCCGGGGAGACGACGCCGAAGCCGTCCTGCTCCTGGGACGATGGTCCAGGCTGCTGGTTCGCCGCGACGAATGGGTTTGCGTTCGCGGTCAGCTGGTCGTAGATGCCGAGTAGCTGGCGGACCGTCTGGTTCATCTCCTCCATCCGCTCTGCGACCTGTTGCTGAGAGCCCTGTATCGTCTCGAGCTGTCCCGTCGAGCTGTCGAGACTGTCCTCGAGCCCGTCGATGCGGTGCTCGAGGCTCTCGATCTGTTCCTCCTGGTCGAGGTCCTCGAGCGGAACGTCGAACATCGGCTCGGTCGCCTCCGGCGCTTCGTCGTCGTCTTCGCCGTCTTCGCTCTCGGTACTGTCGACCGGTTGGCGGTCGCCACCCGAGCTCAGAAACTCGGTGAGTATCTCTTTCAGTCCCATCTCGTCAGGCCCTCCGCCGTCGTAGTTCGATGCCGCGCTCGCGGCCCAGTGCGGTACTGTCGTCGGTCACGGTACATCGAGCAGTCACTGTATGCGGGTTCGTCGGACGACCCTATAGTGGCTCACACGGCTTCGGTGACCGACTCGGCGGGCGTTTCGAGCCGTGAGTCGAGTACCGAATCGACGGCCGAAGCCATACGGGTCTTGATAGGACGGTGCCCCGACTGTGGACTCGGGGACTGCTCCCCACGCTGTGATGCGAAACATCGGCTCACCCCGGAACGGGGAACGACGAACGATGCGGTACTCGAGCGGTGAGTCTCGCGCGAGACTCCCGAGCGAGCTACCGGTAGGCCCTGTCGGGCCATGTGAAACGGTCGTGCCCATGTGGGCACGAGTGAGCCACATACACGGGGTGAAATACCGATGAACGTAACGGATATACAAGATGGTGACCGCGGGCAGGTCGGAATCGGCACTCTGATCATCTTTATCGCGATGGTCCTGGTCGCCGCAGTAGCAGCTGGCGTGCTGATAAACACGTCAGGAATGCTGGAAGCGAAGGCGTCGGACACGAGTTCCGACGCCCAGGCCCAGGTCTCGAATCACATCACCGTCGTTTCGGCGACCGGTGAAGTGAACGCGAACGGCACCGGAGTCGATACGGTAAACATCACCGTGATGAAGGCCGCCGGTGCCGGCGACATAGACCTGACCAAGGCCTCGTTCGAGTGGGTCTCGGACACGGCAGCCGTCACGCTGTCGTCCAACGACTCCGCCGTCTCGCTCACCGATATGGGCGGCGGCTCGAGCACGACGCTGAACGACCGGTCTGACCGCATTCGCGTCACCATCAACGTCACTGATAGCGCGGTAGAAGGACAGTACCTGCCGGAAGGCGAGAAGGCGATGTTGCAGATAGTCGACGCGTCGGGCGCGAAGACGCTCTATGGCGTCAACGTCCCGGCCACTATCTCCGACGAACAGTTCGTCAAAGTCTGACGGTACGGTACACGGTGCCCTCCGGGGCACAGAGACCACACATGAACGAACGCACGAACGACGCAGACGCACGCTCGGACGGGATCCTCTCGCCGGAGGACCTGGCGCTCGACGAGGACCACGTAACGGCCCTCGACGAGAACCGCCTGGTCGTCTCCGCGAGGACGGCCCGTTCCGAGACGCCACACGGTGGCGACGCCCGTCTTTCGGCCGCCGACTCGACGATCATCCCAGACGTCGACGAAGCCGCCGACGCCGACGGGCCGCAGGCGACCACGGGGTCGCCCGCACCCGCCGATGTGCTTGGCGAGTCGAGCGCGCGATACGGTGTGGACCTGACCGTGAAGACCGACGACGGCATCGCACACGAGACGATGACGTCGGACGACATCCGCGAGGTGTTCGAACGGATGCTCCGCTGGTACGCCGGCCAGCTCGACGACGAGCTGGAACCGGAGGAGACGCTGTCGCTACTGCTCGACGCGAGCGGACTCGAGCTAAAGTAAGGTTTCTGGTAGTTATACTGGTTGTTCCGACGGCTAGCGACCGCTGACGATTCCCGGACTCGACGAGAGAACCGATAGACTACGGTACGAAATGACCCGCCACTATCCTGCTCGTATCGAGCCGTGAGTCGAGCGCCGAATCGGCCTCTGAAATCCTACGGGCATTGATAGTAACGTGGTTCAACCGGGTAACTGGGGCGCATCCCCAACAGGCAACCAATGATAGTGGACATTACAGAAAACGACGAACGCGGCCAGGTGGGCATCGGCACCCTGATCATCTTCATTGCCATGGTGCTCGTCGCCGCAGTGGCGGCCGGCGTGCTCATCAACACGGCCGGGCTGCTCGAGTCCAAGGCGTCCGACACGGGCGCGGACTCGCAGGCACAGGTTTCGAATCAGATAGACGTGGTCACGGCAGTCGGTGAGGACGTCGGGACCGACGGGGACGTCGACACCCTGAACTTCACGGTCAAGAAGTCCGCGGGTGCGGGTAACCTCGATCTGGCAGATGCCACCATCGAGTATCTCTCGGACTCCGAACGGGTGTCGCTGGCCTACAACGACACCGCAGCTGACTCGTCGAACTTCACGACCGAAGTCATTTCGGGTGACGCGAACCCGGTGCTCGACGACTCGAGCGAGCGCATCAAGATCACTCTTGACCTCTCCTCGGGGACCGGTATCAACGACGAGCTCGCCGAAGGTGAGGACGCGACCGTTCGGTTCGTCGACCAGTCGGGTGCGACGACGGTCTACGGCGTCAACGTCCCAGACACCATCTCCGGTGAAACCTTCGTGGAGGTCTGAAACATGTTCGACGCAATCGCAAACAACGACGACCGCGGTCAGGTCGGTATCGGCACGCTGATCATCTTCATCGCGATGGTGCTCGTCGCGGCGGTCGCGGCAGGGGTGCTCATCAACACGGCTGGGCTGCTCGAGTCCCAGGCGTCCGACACGGGCGCGGACTCGCAGGCCCAGGTCTCGAACCAGATCACCGTGGTGTCCGCAGTCGGTAACGTTACCGGCTCGGACACGGTCGACTACCTGAACTTCACGGTCATGAAGTCCGCAGGCTCGGACACCATCGACCTCGAGGACGCAACGGTGGAGTTCACCAGCGACGATGCATCCGAGACGCTCACGTTCAGCGCGAGCAGTTACTCGGGTAACGGTGACTCGTTCATCATCGCCGACTCCGGTTCGCCGGAGACGGCACTCGCCGCAGGGACGAGCACGGCGGTTCTGGAGAACTCCTCTGACCGCGTCGTCATCGGCGTGAACCTGAACAACATCGACGTGCTGAACGAGGGCGAGGAAGCCACCGTCAGGCTCGTCGACCAGTCCGGTGCGACGACGATCTACGGCGTCAACGTCCCGGATACGCTCACGGGTAAGAACTACGCAGCAGTCTAAACGCGGCTGACACCCGCTCCGAGTCACGGTCTACGGGCGCATCTACCTCCGGTCCACTCCGGACCGGGGATGCGCCGGTGAGATCGACCGGAGGTGCCGGCCGCACGACGCGTCCGACGCGGATGCGTTCGTAGACTCCGACCCGGACTTTCCGTACAGGCAGACGAACGATGCGGTGCAGTGCGATGCGGTGCGGTGCAGTGCGATGCAGTGCGGTGCGAAGTGGTGTATCCCACACCCAACGCAGGCAACACGCGGAATCGGGACGGCCCAGTGGCGTATCCCGAAGGCAACACACGACCAACCCGGTCGGCTCGATTCCCTTCTGCGGGCTCGCGGGCACTTCCCACGCCCGTGACTCGCGTTCTTTTTACCTCGCGACGAGCAATGGCGACCATGAGCGATTCACCTCGTGCGCAGTTCCTCGCCGGCGAGCTGACCGACGACGTCGCACTGTACCTCGCGGACTCGTTCGTCGACGACATCGGCCGACTGGAGAAGTACGGCGAACGGACCGACGACGGCATCGTCATCGTCGTCGACGGTGACAGCGGCCGGAACGCGTTCACCATCGGGACCGGCTCCGATGCGATGGCGTTCGCACAGGAGGCGATGGACACCGAGGGGACGATCAACGAGGACCTGACCGGTGGCGACTGCCCCGAGTGCGACGACGGGAGCGTCGACTACGTCTTCGCGTTCGCAGAGGACCAGAACGAGGAGGTCGGCGGTCTCTACGCCGAGGGCGACGTCATCCACGCCTACGCCCGCTGTACCTGCGAGACGGCGTACAGCCACAAGTGGGTCGCCGGCGAGCGGTAGGGGATGTCGACTGGAGCGGACCGGTCGTCGAAGGTCGTCGAGTCACCGCAGGTCGTTACGGTCGGGAGCGCGCTGCTCGACCGCATCTACCCGGTGACGAACCTGCCGGAACCGGACGGCGGCGCGTTCGCCCGCGACGAACGCCTCGCCGTGGGTGGGGTCGCGGCGAACGTTGCAGCCGGACTGACCCGACTCGGCAGAGCGACAGGCGTCGTCAGCCGGGTCGGCCGGGACGAGTCGGGCGACCGTGTCCTCGAAGATCTCGCCGACAGGGGTATCGCTGCGTCTCACGTCCAGCGCGGTGACGAGCCGTCGAGCTACACGATGATTCTGCGGGACGATTCGGGCGAACGGATGATCGTCGCGGGCGGCGACAGCGTCCCGAACCTGCGTCTCTCCGCGGCCGACCTCGACTACTGCCGAGACGCTGACGTCGTCTTCACCAGTGCCTACGCGCCAGACGCCGCCGTTTCGACGCTGGTCGAAGCGGCGGCTGGGACACCGGAAGCCGACGCGACGACGAAAGGAGACGACTTCCCGCCGCTCGTCTTCGACCTGGCTGGTCCGCTCCCGGAACTGGAGGGACGCGGGACCGGTGAGGAGACAATCGATGCGCTCCTTCCCGTCGTCGACTGTTTCGTCTCGAGCGAGGTCCCTATCGAATCCTACCTCGGCTGTACCGGCCGCGAGGCGGCCGTCGAGTTGCGCGAGCGTGGCGTCTCACGAGCGGCACTGACCCGTGGCGAGGACGGGGCGCTGTTGCTCGACGAGACGGGCTCGGTCCACGAGGTGCCCGCGTTCGACATCGACGTCGTGGATACGACCGGTGCGGGAGACGCGTTCTCCGCAGGGCTGGTCGATGCGTGGGTGCTTCGTGAACTGACTGCGCCGGAGGCGGGTCGGTTCGCCGCAGCCGTGGCTTCCGAGAACTGTACCGGAGCCGGGGCTCGCGGTGGACTGCCGTCGCGGAGAACGGTCGAATCGCGCCTCGGATGAGTCAGTGCAGTGCGGACGCGGCTTCCTGCCCGCCTATAGCTCCGTCTCGACGCCCTCGTCCTCCCCGTCTTCGTCCGGCAGGTTCCGGAACGCGTCGAGGATGACCTGCTTACACGTCGAGCCGCGGGTCGTCCAGTGGTGCGCGTAGTCGAGCATGTCCCCGTAGATGGGCGGTTTGCAGCCGGCGGCCTTCGGGTGACCGCCGCCGTTGACCTGCCCGGCGACCTCGTGGCAGCGCTCGAAGTTGTCCGTTCCACGGATGCTCGCGGAGCCGGCGGGTTTGACGATGACCGTGGCGTCCGCACCCTGTTCGCGGAAGGCCTCGGCGACCTCGTTCTGCGAACAGCGGCCGTAGGTGACGCCGACCTTCCAGCCCTCTATCTCCCGAATCTCGCCCCGTTCGACCGCCTTCTGGATGAGCGCCTCTTTCTCGACGCGGCGCTCGGCGAGGAGTTCCTCGGCCTCGGGCGGCAGGTCGACGCCGTGTTCGGCGACGATGTCGACGTACTCCTCGGGGTCACTCCAGTAGGCGAGGTCCGCGATGTCGTCGGAGCGGGGGTCCTCGCGGAGCCAGAGGTCGTGGTCGCGGGTGACGGCGGCGAGCTCGGCGAACTGCTCGCCGAACTCGTAGTCGATGGAGCGAAGCGCCACGTCGGCGGTGCACTCCTCCTCGCTGTCGCCGACGACGAGGTCGACGCCCGTCTCGCGGACCTGTTCTGCGACGTCGTCTTTCCACTGGTGGTGGTCGAACCAGCGGATCGTCCCCGCTTTCTCGACGAGTGCGGCGAGTTCGTCTTCGACCCACTCGAACCGGTCGGGGCAGAGGTCACAGACGAAGACGGTGATGCCCTCGGCTCCGTACTCGGCGACGAGTTCGAGCTTGTCTTCCAGTTCGTGCGGACCGGCGGGGACGAGCGCGGCCTCGCCGAACGCCTCTCGGACGAGTGCGACGCAGGCCAGCCCGTCGGCGTCGGGGTCGGCGACGACGGCGACGTCGTGTCCCTCGAGGGCGTCTGCGACCTCGCGCTCTTCCCGGTCCTCTTCGACCTCGTCGGGGACGAAGAAGCCGGTCCCGGGGAGGACGGATTTCCGGGCGAGCGGCATCTCTTCGTCGTCGATGAGCTCTTCGTGCATGTACCGCTAGTTCCCCGCCGCGCGGAAGAAACCGCCGGTTCGCTGGCGGACGGCTGTCGTCCGACCCGGTGTCGTGACTCAGGCCGGTGGGAATCGCATCCTGACGACGGTCCCCTGCGGCTCTCTCTCTTCGAACGTGAGCTCTCCGCCGGAGCGCTCGACGCTCCAGTAGACGAGCCACAGCCCCAGGCCGGAGCCGTGGGTCAGCTGGTCCTCGGCCCGGAGTTCGAGCGGCTCGAGCTCGTCAGCAGGGATGCCGGCTCCTGAGTCGACGATGCGGACCTCTACGGACCCATCGGACAGGTTGGTCACGTCGACCTGGACCCGCGTCGACGGGTCGGTGTGACGGACCGCGTTCCGGATGGCTTCGGTCACGCCGAAGCCCAGACGGAAGTGTCCGCTGACGGTCGCGGTCTCTGGAACGTTCACTTCGATGGTCGCGTCCGGGTAGTCGCGCTGGACCACCTCGACGCTCTCTCTGGCTATCGCTGCGAGGTCGAGTCTGGTGGTGTCGTCCTCCTCCCAGAGCTGTTTGAGCCGCTTCGCGTTCTCACTCAACCGCGCTATCTTGGTGGCCTGCTCGTCGATGGTCTCGAGCGCCTCGCGTATCTCGGAGTCGGTCGTCGTCCCGACCCCGGTCTGGGCGAGGCCGCGGATGAGGGTTATCTCGTTCCTGAGGTTGTGACGGAGGACGCGATTCAGTACCGTGAGGCGGTCGTTCAGCTGCTCGACCGCGATTTTCTTGTGCTCCAGCTTGGCGCGTTCAGACAGCAGGTGTTCTCGAAACTCGGCGACGGCGATACCGATGGCCGCCGTCGCACTGGAGCCGCCGATGAGCAGGGCAGGGAAGTGGACGATACCGGCCCCCTGAACCTGCTGCATCGCCGCGAGGACCGCTGCGACGACGAGTCCAACCACCCCGAACGCGATGGTCGTCGAGAACACGCTGACGGCCCGAACGGCGTCGAGTTCCAGTCGCGTGAGCCGCCAGCTCCCGTACAGGATGGCTGACCCGAGGAGCGCGAGCAGGGCCGACTCGGCGACGAGCGGCGGGTGAATCGGCCCGTGGGAGAAGAGGTGAAGTAGTGAGAACCCGACCACAAGGAAACCATAGACTGCGATGGGAGACCAGGGGTACCGGTCGAGCCACTGCCGAGACATACCGGCTCATCGGACTGGTAAACTAATAGTCATACGGCCGGGGCAGCGCTTTCCAACCCGCCCGTACAGCAGCATCTCGTGATCGATTCCGCTGGGGCAACCGGGAGCTGTTCAATCGCTGTCTTCTTGCAGCTGTCTGACTGTCAGCACGGGACGGTCGCAGGTGCGGACGACGCGCTCGGCGACGCTCCCGATGAGAAAGCGGTTCTCACCGTGCCTTCCGCGCGTACCGGTCGCGACCACGTCGGCGTCGACCTCGCGGGCGTAGGCACATATCTCGGCCGCTGGACGTCCCTCACGGACGGCGGAGACGACGTCCCTGGTCGTCGAGCCTCGGACCGATTCGAGTGCCTCCTCGCCGGATTCTTCGAGGGCCGCCCGGAACTGGTCGCGGACTGACTCCGGCGACGACTCGACCTCGGAGGCGTCGACCACGTAGAGCGCGTGGACGGTGGCGTCGAACCGCTCCGCGAGGTCGAGCGCGACCGTGACGGCTCGTCTGACGCTCTGGGAGCCGTCGGTTGCGATGACGACGGTGTCGAACATGCCCTCACGTTTCCCCCGACTGGGGATAAAACTGCGCCCGCCAGAACCGGGCGCGTACTCAATTCCGTTCTCGGCGGCGGGCTCCGCCGTTCGACACGGATTCGGCGTGGTCCCGTCGTGAGACGGTCACTCGTCGGCCACGTACACCCGCCGGTTCTCGTCGAAGAACTGCTCGAACAGCTTTCGTTCACCCGTCCGAAGGTGCTCGAGGAACGTCGGCTGGGAGACGCCGAGTGACCGTGCGAGGTCCTCCCCGCTCGCCTCACGGGGCCAGTCGTAGAAGCCGGCCGTATAGGCGAGCTGGAGGACCTCGAACTGCCGGTCGGTGAGGGTCTCTTCGACCTGCGCACGGAACTCCCACGGCGTCAGTCGGGTCGTCCGCTCCCGCCGCGCCAGTAGCTTCGTATCCGCATACGCCTCATCGATTGCCTCGGCGACGGCTCGAACGTCGGCATCGGCCGGCAGTTCGATGACCGCGGTTGCGACGCCAGCTGTGGCGGTCACCCGCCTGAGGACCATCCCCTGGTCCGCGAGGAACGCCGTGAGCAACTGGTCGTCGCTGTCGACCTTGAGGATGGACCCGTGCTCGGTGGAGACGACCGACGTGGCGGACTGGACGTCGCTTCGTTCCATGGCGACGGCAGCCGCGTCTTCGGCGTCCGCGTCCTCGATCCAGAGCAAGATAGTCAGCGACCCCCCCGAGAGCGAGAGACCCCGAATCTCGACCGTGCAGCCGAACGTTCGCGAGAGTTCGACGGCCAGAACGCGTTCGTCACTGCTCCGGAACTCGAGTTCGGTTATCGTCCCGGTCGGCTCCGCCCAGTGATGCGTGAGGTTCGCGAGGGCGAAGCCGACCGTCCTGCCGAGTCGGCGGAACGACTGACGGGTTCTCTCGTCGAACTGCCCGGCCTTCGTTCCATACACCGCGACCGCACCGTGGCAGACACCGTCGTCCATCAGCGGCACGAATACGGCACTTCGGTAGCCGCGAGCGAGCGACCTCTCGGTTCGACTCTCGGACAGTGTCCCCTCCGCGATGTCGCGCACGGTGACGACCTCTCCGTCGAGCAGTCGCTCCCCGATAGACGAGTCTCGGCCACCGGCGGCCGTCGGAAGCTGGTCGGTCGCACAGTAGCCGCCATCGAGGCCAGCCCACTGGCTCGCCCGGATGGCGTCCATCTCCTCGTCGTGGACGCCCGCCCAGCTCACCGCGACTGATTCGAGCGCCGTGAGGGACTCACAGACAACCCGACGGAGTTCGGTCGGTTCGACGCGCTCGACGAGGGCATCGACGATCGTCCGCTCGACCGACGCCAGCTGGTCGGCCAGCGGACGCCGGCCGACCGGTCCGTCCCCGCCAACCCACCCGGTTCTTTCGCTCCGCGTACGCTCTCTGGCCTGTGTTCGGACGGACTCGAGCACCGTGGCAGTCTCGTTCCAGTCGTCCTCGGGCACGTAAGTCGCTCCGCTCGCGGCGACGCGGCGGGCGAGGTCGGCCGACGGGGACCGGGTCCAGCAGACGCCACCAGCTCCGGCCGACACGGCGGCGGCGAGGAGGCCACCGGGGTCCGAGACACCGGGATAGACGACCACGAGACAGTCGACGGCTCCGCTCTGCACGTGCTGCAGTGCGGCGCGTTCGGTCCGTGCGACACGCACGGTCAGCGTAGGAGCGGTTCGGCGCAATCGAGCAGCCGCGTTGGGAGCGGGCGACCCACCGGCGACGAGGACCACGGGCATCGGTCTACCTATACCTATAGGAAGTCGTGAATCTATTGGCCTATACCGACAGGAATCAGACTTTCCGTCGGTGGGTGACATCCTTCTGCTATGTTCCGTCTGCGCGCGCTTACGAGGGGTACCGTCACTCGCCAGGTGTTGTTCTCCCTCTTCGTCATCGGAGTCTTGGCGACGGGCCTCGGATACGTCACTTACGCGACGTTCGAAGACGCCGATACGAGCGACAAGAACCCGATTCAGGGCGGAACGATGGACCTGAAGCTCGACGGAGCGGATACGGTTCCGGCGGCGTTCTCCATCGATGACGGCGGCCCGAACGCGACCACGAGCTACAACTATACGATCACGAGTTCGGGCTCGCTCACTCCCGGAAACGTCTCGGTAGACGTCTCGGTGGCGGAGAACGATTCGGGGACGGAGCCGACCGACCCCGACCTGAACGCGGCGCTGAACGCGACGGAGACCGCGACGCTCGTCGAGGTGACGTCGTTCGAGTACCGGTACGCGAACGGGACCCTGGCTCGCGACCTTCGAACGGGTGTCACCGACGGAAACGGAAACGGAATCATCGACCTCGAGGACGTGATGACGCAGGCGCTCCCGGAGACCGACCTGCCCGGTCCAGGGGCCGGTGGCACCGCCGAGCGGTATCTCGTCATCTCGGTGACGCTGGCGTCCGACGACGACCCGTCCTTCGTCGTCGATGGCAACACCGCCGGGAACCTGACGGGGGCCGACGAGGACTACATGGCCGACGGTATCGACGTCGTCGTGACGGTCACCCTCGAACAGGACGAGAGTGGATAGATGTATCGCGGCGCGTTTGCAGTCGTGGTTGTCGCCGTCGCCGTCGGCGTGACTCCGGTCGTCGTCGCTTCCTTCGTCGACACGGCTCACTCCGACGGATCCATCACCGGAGCGACGTTCGACCTCTCGTTGTCCGAAATCGGTCCCGCGACGCACGACTCCACGATCGACGAGACGGACGCGAACCGACTCTCCCGCTCCTGGGCCGACTACGACCACGCGACTGGGGGCGGGACGTCGGTGACGAACACCCTTCGAGTGTCGGTCACCGGGTCTGCGTCGCCGTCGACGCTCGTCATCGAGACCACGTTCACGGAGAACGACTCGACGCTCGGGTCTCCGGACAACCTCGACAAGACGGCCCAGACCGTCGTCGTCCAGGAGTTCGTCTACGATGGAACGGACCTCGTCGGGACCGCGGTCGTCGACGAGAACGGGAACGGGCGGGTCGACCTCAAAGACCTGGTACTCGGGTCGACGGCGGACAACCTCTCGTCGCTCTCGCCCCCGGTCTCCGGCTCGCCGGTCGACCTCCAGGTTCGACTGTCCGGCGAGGCCGACCTGCTCGCCGGTGTCGGTGCGGGTGACGGTATCGACATCGACTTCGTCATGACCGCACGGTACGGCTCCCTCCGGGACGCCGACAACTCGACCGACAACACCATCGTCTATGACTGAACGACCCGCATCGTGGCTGTTCGAACGACTACCCCTGCTGGTGGCCGCCATCTTGCTCGCCCCACTCTGCCTACACGCGGTCGCCGCGCTGGCTCCCGGTGTCGGTAGCTACGTGGTCGCGAGCGATAGCATGGGCGAGTCGGTGCCGGTCGGTTCGCTCGTCGTGGTGCAACAGACCGAGGACTACGCGGTCGGCGACGTGATCACGTTCGTCCAGGACGGTCGCCGAATCACCCACCGCATCGTCGCCGTCAGAGCTGACGGATTCGTGACCAGCGGCGACGCGACCGACCAGCCGGACGCGTGGGTGGTCTCACCGGGGGCCGTACTCGGCGAACGGCTACTAGTCCTCCCGTGGTACGGCCGGCTTCTGGGATTCGCAGGTTCGCCAGGAGGCCTGGCCGCATTCGTCTACGTGCCCGGAATCGTGCTCCTGCTCTCGGAGGTTCGACGACTCCGGGGGCTCCTCTAGGTCGAACCCCCCGAACCGGCCGTGCGAACAGGGGCACGCTTTTGGTTCACCTCGACGCACGAGACAGTATGACCGAGTCCCTGTCCGTGGAACTCGTCCTCGTCCCGGTCGACGGGAGCGACGAGTCCGTCACCGCGGTCGAGTACGCGGTGGCGGTCGCCGAGAAGTACGACGCGACGGTCCACGCAGTCTACGTCGTGGGTCAGGACGTGGTCCGTGGCATCGAAGAAGGAGCCATCGAGCGCGCCGACGTGGCGGCCGACGCCCAGTCGTTCATCGAGGACGTCGAAGGTCTCGCCGGGGCCAGCGGCGTGCCGCTGCACAACTCGACGGCGTACGGCTTCTCGACGAAGCGGAAGACCCAGCATCCGGGGAGCGTCATCCTCGACACCGCGGACGAACTCGAGGCCGACTTCATCGTGGTCCCCCGCGAGCCACTCACCAGCGACTCGGGCGACGTGCTCGCGAAAGCTGCAGAGTACGTGCTCCTCTACGCCAGCCAGCCGCTCCTGTCGGTCTGACGGGCGACCTCAGAGCAACAGCGCCATCTCCAGTTCGAAGCTCTCGGACCCACAGGTCTCGAAGCCGACGTCCCGATACAGCGATACGGCGGCCGTGTTCCAGCGCTCGACGGTGAGCCAGACCCGCTCGACGCCCTCCGCTTTTCCGTAGCCGAGCAGCGTGGTGAGGAGCTCCCGGCCGATGCCGGCGCGCTGGTAGTCCTGGAGGACGAAGATTGCGAGCTCGTACGCCACCTCGTCCGTGTCGAACGTGCTGGTGTCCGGAACGAGGGTCGCGTGTCCGGCGACGTGGTCATCGTGGCGTGCGCAGAGGTTGACCCCGTCGCCGAGTATGACGTCCAGCCAGTCGCGAACGCGGTCCTCTCCAGTCGGGGGAATCCCCTGGGCCCGGTCCGCCGGGTCGAACGCGACGTACATCTCGGTCACGTCGTCGATGTCACTCTCGTCGGCGGCGACCAAGTCGATGTCGCGTCCATCGCGGTCCTGGAACGACCGCGGTGGAGTCGGAAACGGTCCTGCGGGCTCTTCCGGGTAGACTCGTTGGTTACTCATCGCACGAGTTTGACGGTGGTGTTCGCGTTGAGCAGGACGAACTCGGTGATGGGACCGAGCCGAATCTTTCCCATGGGACTCTGGGTACCGCCTCCGATTGCGAGCTGGTCGAACTCCTCGCGTTCGGCCACGTCGACGAGCGTACTTCCTGGGTCACCGGTCGCCGTGCGTACCTCCGCATCGAGCTGCGCCTCTTCGACCAGTGTCTGGGCGCGCTCTGCAACCTCCGACTGCGACCGCGCGGCCTCGTCCTTCTCGACGACCAGGATGGTCAGTTCGTCGCCCGCCTGTTTCGCTCGCTCTATCGTCTTCTCCAGTGTCAGCATCGACTCGTCGCTTCCCTCGATGCCGAGCAGCACTCTCATGTCGCTCAGTGTGCTCGCACGGGTGAAAACCGTTACCCCGGCGCAGGAACCCTGCCCCCTATTGCGAAACGAACCGCTCCCGGTTCGACGGGAGAACCCTCCGGCCCGGTTTCGGGGGTATACGCGCCGAGGATAGCTAAAATCGCAGTTTGAGGTTGGGATACTGCCATTATCTCGAACGTCCTGGATACGGTATGGATTCCTCCCTCCCCGCGCTCGTTCTGGCGGTCGTTCTGGTCGCGTCGGCCGTCGGGGCCGGCGTCGTACTGACCGACGGGTTCGGCGTCGGCTCCGGTTCGACGGTACCGGACGACGGCCCGTCGACGACTGGGTCGGCCGAACTCTCGCAATTCGACTCCGAAGCTGCGTTCGTCTCGTACGTCCGGCGAGCACAGTCACACGGTGGCGGCGTCTTCCTCGGTGGTGCGACGATGGGTCGTCCGGCCGTGGCGGAAGCCACCGCGGACGGAGCGCAGACGGCCGGTACGGGCTCGAAGGCTGGCGGCAGCGCCGGCGGTGACGGGGGCGACGGGCCGCGCGTCTCTGGGACGAACGTCCAGGAAGCCGGTATCGACGAGCCGGACCAGCTGAAGGTTGCTCCCGACGGGCGAACCATGTACTACGCCTCCGGCTACGGCTACTGGGCTCCGGGTGGCGAGGCCCGCGTTCTCGACACGAGCGACCCGGCCGCGCCCGCCGTCGTCCAGAACGTCTACGCGTCCGGGAAGCTCCTGCTCGTCGACGAGACCCTCGTCGTGGTCGGGCAGCAGTCGATCACTGGATTCGACGTCTCCGACCGGTCGTCGCCGCGACAGCGCTGGCAGACGGACCTGAACGCGCGGGTCGAATCGGCCCGGCTCCTCGACGGCCGACTGGTCCTCGTGCTCCGACAGGGGGTCGACCTATCGAACCCGTGCCCGATTCAGCCCTTCGCTGGCGGACCCGGGGTTCCCTGCACCGACATCTATCATCCGGTGAGCCAGACCGGTGCGAGCGTGACCTACACGACGGCGGTGGTCGACCCGCACTCCGGGGAGACGTTCGACTCGGTGACCTTCCTCGGGACCTACGGCCAGTCGGCGACGTACGTTTCGAACGACGCGGTCTACCTTACCTACACGAAGCAGCCCGACTACGCGGCGACGTTCGGAGACTACCTCCGGTCGTCCGACCTGCTCGACTCGCAGGCGAGGGCTCGGCTCGACGAACTCGACAGTTACGACCTCTCGCCGCAGGCCCGACAGGTCGAACTCGGTGCTGCCGTACAGGACTGGCTCGCTCGACAGCCGGCCGAGAAGCGCGTCGAGTTGCAGCAGCGGCTGTACGAAGGCTACCGCGCCTACGTGGATGCCCACAAACGCGAACTGCTCCAGTCGGGCATCGTCAAGGTGGCTATCGACGACGATTCGCTCTCGGTGGTGGCGACCGGGCAGGTCCCGGGCCGCCCGCTGAACCAGTGGGCGATGGACGAACACGACGGTAGGCTCCGAATCGCGACGACGGTCGACCCCTGGGGTGCGAACTCGACGAACGACCTCTACACCCTGAACGAGGACCTCACGATTGCGGGTTCGGTCCGGGACATGGGCGTCAACGAGCATATCTACTCGGTGCGGTTCATGGACGACTCGGCCTACGTCGTCACTTTCCGGGAGATAGACCCGTTCTACACCATCGACCTCTCGGATCACGCGAACCCCGAGGTTCGCGGCGAGGTGAAGCTGCCCGGCTTCTCGCGCTACCTGCATCCGCTCTCGGACGACAGGATGCTCGGTATCGGTCAGGAGGACGGACGCGTGAAGGCCACCGTCTTCGACGTGACGGACCCGGACGACCCGACGGTCGTCGAATCGCGAGTGCTCGACGCTCGCTGGTCGGCTGTCGCCCGGAGCCACCACGCGTTCCTCTACGACGCGGACCACGGCGTGTTCTTCCTGCCGACCGAACGCGGCGGCTACGTGTTCGGTGAGGACCTCTCGAAGAAGGCGTTCGTCGAGACGGCATCGCCGGCGACGCGAGCGGCCTATCTCGGTGACTACCTGTACGTCTTCAGTGACTCGGGGCTCGTCGTGGTCGACGAAGACTCGTGGGAGTCGGTCGCCGAAGTCAAGTTCGACACGGACTACCAGCGCGAGAAGAACGACCAGAGCGCATCGGACGCGTCGGGTGCGGACGGGGCGGTGTAGGCCTCACCCGGAGCACCGCCGGCCCAGGCGTGGTCCATCCCCTCGACCTCCCAGTACTCGACGAGCGTCGTCCCCGAGTCGTCGCCGAAGCGCCGGCGTCGCCAGTCGTAGCCGCCAGTGCTTCCGTACACGTCTGATTCCGCCGCCGTATCGACGTTCCCGTCGTCGAGACCGTCGCTCGCCAGGTCGTTCGTCTCGATGGCCTGTACCGTCACCTGGTCACCGTTGACCGGGTAGACTGTCGTGTCGTCGGTACCGTGGAAGACCACGGTCGGCACTCGTCCCACGACTCCGTTGTACTGCATCGCGTCGTAGGCCTGTTCGCCCTTGAGGTACGGGTCAGGCCCACCCCAGGTCATGGCGTAGGTCGCTTCGCTGGAGTTATCGGCGGCGTCGTACTCGAGCCCGGAGTGGACCCCGCCCGCGGCGTAGACGTCTGGATAGGCCGCGAGCAGGTTCGGGACCATCGCTGCACCGGCGGAGAAGCCGGCGACGTAGACACTGTCCGGGTCGAGCGACTCGTCGCTCACCTCGTGTGTGGCCATGTCCGTGATGATGGCTCCCTCTCCCGAACCGCGCTCGGTGTTGTAGTCGTAGAACCAGTTCCAGCAATCGAACGAGTTGGCGAACGACGACTGGTCGGGGTAGATGGCGACGAACCCCTCGCGCTCGGCAACCTCGTTCATCCGGGTCGCACGGGCGAACTCGCCCGGCTCCTGCGAGCAGCCGTGCAGCATCACGACGAGCGCCGGGCTCGTCGCTTTCTCGGTCGGGACGTACTTCCTGTAGTGGTAGCCGTTCAGGTAGGCGTCGGAGAACTGACCGCTGGCGGCGGTTGCGGTGGCGCCGGTCAGCGTGACCGTCCCGGCGAGTGCGCTGGCAGTCGTCTTGAGGAGTTCACGTCGGTGCATGTCCTCTGTTATCGTTGGACATGATTGTGGGTAACTGGCTAGGTTCACGCGTGAACCGGCCCCGGCGGTCCGTCGGCTGTTCGTAGGAGTTACTCGTGGCCGATACCGGTGATGGCTGACAGGCGACACGCAGCTCCCCGTCCGGCGGTGTGTCGCACACCCGCCGTGTTCGCCGGACGGCCGTTCTCAGACGATGCCCTCGTTGGCCGCCGGATGGTACTTGAAGGCGCGGGTGGAGGCTGCGAGGAGGAGTGATGCGACGGCGTGCCCGTCGCGCGACGAGCGAGCAGCGAAGCTTTTTCCCGGTCGCCGACAGACGCCCTGCCAATGAGCGAGCAGCAGCCGGACGAGGGCCCGGCACGCGAGGAGTCTCCCGACGATACGGGCGACCGACAGACAGAGCCGGGTGGGAAGATAGAGCCGAACGACGAGCAGCAGGGGACACGGGAAGCCTCGGAGACCGAGCAGCGGGCGAGTTCGGAGCGGTCAGCCGACGAAGCGTCGGTCGACACGACTGATTCCGAATCAGCTGCGGACGAGCCGATGCCCGGCGTCCCGGACGAGGACACCCTCGACGTGCCCGAGGACGTGGCAAAGTACGACCGGTTCAAGAAGATGGACGGCGCACAGTACGACCGCGTCAACGAGTTCCTCCGCGACCGGACCTACATCACGGCGCGCGAGTGGGCGATCGCCCGCCTCTGCTCCGACTTCCGGACCGAGACCGGCGTCGAGATGACGAAGATTGGCGAGAACCTGCCCGAACTCGTCCCCTTCATGACGGATACGTATACGCCGCAGGCCGTCAACCAGGCCCGCTCCGCGTTCAAGGACAAGATCCGCACCGCGGGCGCGACGTTCCTCTACGGCGCGATGTGTGACTTCTTCACCGCGGAGGAGCTGGACGACGTGATGTACGAGGCGACCGAGGTCGCGAAGTTCCTGCTGGAAGTCGAGGGTGTCAACCTCTCTGTCGAGGAAGAACTGGAGGCCGAAGAGCGTATCTCGTCCGTGATGCGGGAAGTGCGCGAGGCGAGTTCGGAGCTGCGCGAGGAAGAAGAGACGTAGCAGCGGTCGCCCGGTTCGGCCCGGTCGGAGTCTCCGGTCAGTCCGCCTTCTCCGGCCCGCCTGGCCGGTCGGCGTCCCCGGCGGTGCCGACGTCGGTCGAACGGTTCGCGTCGTTCACTCGGTCACTTGCCGCCTCGACGGCCGTAGTCTCCGCCTCGTACTCCTTCAGTCGGAAGGTGAGGTAGGCGAGCATCACAGCGAGGGTGGCGAGCCGCCCGGCGTTTACCAGGGCACCGGGGAGATCCGGCGAGACGACCTGGACGATGGGGAGGTTACCTAACACGACGCTGGAGAAGCCGAAGCCGAAGACGCCGAGCAGGAACACACGCCAGCCGATCTCGAGCAGGAACCGGTACTCTCGTTCTTTCTGTGTCATCTCCTTGTCTGAACAAAGCCGGTCTGAGTACGAAAACCCTCGGGCCGCTCGACGATCGTCGCGGTGGCGGGGCGGTGCCGCCGGGAGTCGTCCTCGACTACGATTCGCCCGGGAGGAACGGGGCGGGGTCGTGCTGGGTGAAGGTGACGACCTGTCGCTCGTCGAGGGGCCGCAGGTGCAGCCGGAGCTCTCCTTCGTCGTGGACCATCTCGATGAACTCCTGTGCCCGGTCGGTGTCGTAGTAAAGGGGGACGAGCAGCGTCGTCTCGGTCGTCTCGTTCTTCAGTGCGGCGACGGCGAAGAGGATCCCTGCCTGCGTGGCGCGGAACACCTCGACCTCGTCGAACGAATCGTCCGCCTCGTACGACGCCTGTAACTCGTCGAACTCGTCGTCGGGCAGCAGGACGTCGAGGCCGGTTCGGTCGCCCTCGGTGAGCATGGCCACGTCGCCGGGGTGGCACTCGATGGCGGTCCAGCCCGAGTCGCGGTACTCCTCGGCGGTCGCTTCCATATCCGAGACGACCTGTTCCCAGGCGGGCATGACCCGGTCGGCGACGCCCATCGCTTGCTTCGCCTCGTCTACCGCGTCGTCGTCCAGTCCTTCCATACTCCCGGGCCAGTCAGGAAGCGACAAAAGGTTTCCCTTCGAGGGTTGAGAGTTCGTGTCATATGTGAAAAGGTATTTCCCCATTTGGCGGCCACATGGACACAATGACCGACCTCCTGTCCCTGTCCGACCTGCGAACGCAGTTCAGGACAGAACGTGGTACGGTGAAAGCCGTCGACGGTGTAGATCTCACCATCCGCGAGGGTGAGACCGTCGGCCTGGTCGGCGAGAGCGGGTCAGGAAAGAGCGTCACGGCGCTCTCGGCCATGCAGCTCGTCGACGAGCCCGGTGAGATCGCCGGCGGTACCGTGACGATACACGATGCCGACCTCGCGGGCGAGCTCCGTGAGAAGTACGGTTCGCGTGCTGACTCATTCGTCTCCGGTGACGACATCGAGCTCACGAAGGCCCCCGAGGACGTGATGCGTGACATCCGGGGCGGCGACATGGGGATGATCTTCCAGGACCCCATGACCTCGCTCAACCCCGCGATGACCGTCGGCGAGCAGGTCGCAGAGAGCCTGCGTCTGCACCGGTACGGTGGCAAGCGCAAGGACTCGTGGCTGAACGCCGTCCGGGAGGTGTTCCCGGGCAACGACCTCGACGACGAGGTGGTCGACGACGTCATCGACATCCTCGACGCCGTCGGCATCCCCGAACCCGAATCCCGAATTGACGAGTACCCACACGAGTTCTCCGGCGGGATGCGCCAGCGCGTCCTCATCGCCATCGCGCTCGCCTGCCAGCCGCAGCTGCTCATCGCGGACGAGCCGACGACGGCGCTCGACGTGACCATCCAGGCCCAGATTCTCGACCTCATCAACGAACTGCAGGACGACATCGGGATGTCCGTCCTGTTCATCACGCACGACCTCGGCGTAGTCGCGGAGACCTGTGACCGCGTCGCCGTGATGTACGCGGGTGAAATCGTCGAGGAGGGTCCGGTCGACGAGATATTCCACGACCCATCGCACCCCTACACGTACGCGCTGCTCGAGTCCATCCCCACCGAGGACTCCGACCGGCTGACCCCCATCGAGGGGAACGTCCCGGACCTCATCGACATGCCCACCGGCTGCCACTTCGCGCCGCGCTGTCCGTGGGCGAAAGAGGAGTGTACCTCGGGCGAGATACCGTTCAAACAGCACGGGCCCGCGGACGTCGACCATCGCGCGAAATGCGTCCTCGACGACTTCGACAAGAGCCAGTACGGCGAGGACCTGGAATCGGTCGCATCGGAGTCGAAGACGTTCACCGGAGAGCCCCTGATGCAGGTGGAGGACCTGCACAAGTACTTCTCCAGGGCCGACGACCTGCTCGACAAGTGGCTCTCGAAGGAGCCACAGACCGTGAAGGCGGTCGACGGGGTCGACCTGGAGGTGTACGAGGGCGAGACGCTCGGCCTCGTCGGCGAATCCGGCTGTGGGAAGTCGACGACGGGCCGGACCATCCTTCAGCTGCTCGAACCGACGGACGGGACCGTCGTCTTCGCTGGCGAGGACGTCACGGGGCTCGGTAGTCGCGAACTCCGGGCGAAGCGGCGGGACATGCAGATGATATTCCAGGACCCGCTGTCCTCACTGGACCCGCGGATGACGGTCGGACAGACCATCATGGAGCCGCTGAAGATACACGGGCTCCCCGAGGACACGGGCGGCAAGTCCGCACGGGACGCACGCCGTCAGCGCGCCGCCGAACTGATGGAGGCGGTCGGGCTCGAACCGGCCCAGTTCGACCGCTACCCGCACGAGATGTCGGGGGGCCAGCGCCAGCGCGTCGGTATCGCCCGCGCGCTCGCCGTCGACCCGGACTTCATCGTCGCCGACGAGCCGGTCTCGGCGCTGGACGTCTCCGTGCAGGCCCAGATTCTCAACCTCATGGAGGACCTCCAGGAGGAGTTCGGGCTGACGTACCTGTTCATCGCACACGACCTCTCGGTCGTCCGGCACATCTGCGACCGCGTGGCCGTGATGTACCTCGGACAGGTCGTCGAGACCGCCCCGACCGAGGAGCTGTTCGACGAGCCGAAACACCCGTACACGCAGGCACTGCTGTCTTCGATTCCGGTCCCGGACCCGCGGGTGGACACCGACGACCGCATCATCCTGAAGGGCGACGTCCCGAGTCCCATCGACCCGCCGTCGGGCTGTTCGTTCCGGACCCGCTGTCCGCAGGTCATCCCGCCGGCGGACCTCGACGTCGACCAGGAGAGCTTCCGGGCGGCGATGGACTTCCGTCAACGCGTGGAAGAACGCGATATCGCGGTCGGTGTCGTCCGCGAGGAGGTGGCCGCCGACGAAGACGACCTCGAGGAACCGATGCAGGCCGCGACCGACGGCGGTGCCGACCAGCAGGCCGTCGTCCGGTCGCTCATCGACCGCGAGTTCGAGGAACCACCCAGCGGCGAGGTCCGAACCATCGTCGAAGAGGCGTGTGAGTCGCTCGCTGCGGGCGACTGGGAGACCGCGACCGAACTGCTCAGAGAGCGGTTCTCGACGCCGTGCGAGCGTGAGGATCCCGACCTGGACGACGGCGTCCACCAGACGGCCTGCCACCTGTATCGGTGACGGACAACGACGGTCGCGACTGCGGCTGACACCGGGAACTATCCGGTGACTCTGTCGGACGCTCTCTGTCGCTACAAGCCATCCTCTTTCGTTCGGTCGATGTGTCTTTCAGGCGGTAGCAGGTATCTAACCTCCTGTACCGTTAGCACTGGTGACGTGCGCTACTGTCTACCATTGGTGCTCAGCTGAAACTCCTACCCTGGACAGTAATGGTCACAATCGAACACCGTTGGGTGAATCTCGTTTTACCATTGATTCTGATTCCCAAACTATCGGTATATTTATTGGCAAAGTGGTGCCATACGGCGCTATGGCACGTGATTCGGTAAACAGGCGCAGTTTCCTCAAAGCGGCAGGGACCGCGACGATCGCGGCGACGACGACGGCCGGGTGTCTCGGTTCGCTCTCGGGTGACAGTGGTGGCGGTGGCGGTACACTCGTGTACGCCCGTGGTGACCACCCGACGAACTACGACCCGCAGCAGACGACGAGCGGTGAGGTCGCGAAGGTCACGAACCAGATTTTCGACCAGCTCATCCGGTTCAAGCCGGGTAGCGGCGGCGAGCTCACCGACGGACTCGCGAAGGAGTGGAACCTCGAAGGCACGACGGCGACCCTCCAGCTCAAAGAGGGAATCAAGTTCCACAACGGCGAGGAGTTCACGGCGGCCGACGCGAAGGCGACCATCCAGCGGTTCGTCGACTCGGAGTACGAGTACTACCTCGGCGACGAGAACCGCTCCGGCTACGGCCCGTTCACCTTCGGTAACTGGGTCAAGAGCATGGACGCCAGCAAGGACTACGAGCTCAAGATCGAGCTGACCCAGAAGTACGCACCGTTCATGCGGAACCTGGCGATGTTCGCCGCGGCCATCCTCTCGAAGAAGCAGATCGAGTCGCTCTCGGACCAGACGAAGCTCGGGACCGACCCCGTCGGCACGGGTGCGTTCAAGTTCGACGAGCTGGACAACTCGAACCAGCGCGTCAAGCTCGCCGCGTTCGACGACTACTGGGGCACCGGCCCGAAGGTCGGTGGCGTGGTCTTCAAGACCATCAAGCAGAACTCGACCCGCGTGCAGGACGTCATCAACGGCGACTCCCACATCACGGACAACCTCGACTCGCAGTCGTCGAAGCAGGTCGAGAACAGCGACGGTGCCTCTCTGAAGTCCAAGAGCGGTATCAACATCGGCTACATGGCGTTCAACATGGCGCGGAAGGAGGAGTTCCGCGACAAGAAGGTCCGCCAGGCCATCAGCTACGCCATCAACACGAAGGCCATCGTCGACCAGATATACGAGGGCTTCGCGAAGCAGGCGACCCAGCCGCTTCCGGAGGGTGTGATGGGCTACGACGACTCGCTCGAGCCCTACCCGCACGACCCCGACAAGGCGAAGTCGCTGCTCGAGGAGGCCGGTAAGACCGACTTCTCGTTCGAGCTCGCGACGTTCTCCAACCCGCGTGGCTACAACCCGAGCCCCATCGAGACGGCGAACCAGGTCAAGTCCGACCTCGAGAAGATCGGCCTCTCGGTGAAGATCAACCAGTTCTCGACGTTCTCCTCGTACCTCGACTACACCGACGCCGGCAAGCACGACGCCGGCTTCCTCGGCTGGTACACCGACAACGCCGACCCGGACAACTTCCTGTACGTCCTGCTCGACCCGAAGGTCGAGATGAGCAAGGTCCCGGAGGACCAGGACTGGGTCAGCTTCGACACCGAGGGTTACAGCACCCTCAACGTCTCCGGCTGGGCGAACAAGGAGTACATGCAGACGGTTCGTGAGGCACAGCAGACCTACGACGAGGCCAAGCGCAAGGAGCTGTACAAGAAGGCGAACGGCATCGCACGCGAGGAGGCCCCGTGGGTCTTCGTCGACTACGCGCAGACGCTCCGTGCCGTGAGCAACAAGGTCAAGTCCGACTCCTACACGGTCAGCTCCGTCGGCGGCCCGTTCCTCGAGACCGTCGAGCTGAACTGACGCAGCGGAACCTAAAGACCGTCTGACACGGCTCTCTCCGCCGTCTCCACGTCCTCTGACGATTCGGGACACGGAGCTTTTTTACCAAGTCGCTGCGCAAATATTGACAGATGGTCTCAAAGCGGTTCGTCTTGAAACGGCTGTTACTGCTGGTCCCGGTGCTGTTCGGGGTGGCG
This sequence comes from Haloarchaeobius lipolyticus, assembly GCF_051208015.1. Taxonomy (NCBI): domain Archaea; kingdom Methanobacteriati; phylum Methanobacteriota; class Halobacteria; order Halobacteriales; family Halorubellaceae; genus Haloarchaeobius; species Haloarchaeobius lipolyticus. The sequence goes on from NZ_JBPKGF010000003.1 coordinate 59,294, forward strand.
TCGCTCGTCTTCGCCATCCTGCACCTCGCACCGGGCGACCCGGCCCGTATCATCCTCGGGCAGCGGGCGTCGACCCAGCAGGTCGAACAGCTCAGGCAGAGCCTCGGCTTGAACGACCCACTGTACGTCCAGTACGGCCGCTTCCTGGTGGACGCCGCGCAGTTCGAGTTCGGCCAGTCCTACCAGATAGCGAAGGGCCAGCCGGTCAAGCAGGTCCTCGTCGACAAGCTCCCCGTCACCATCGAGCTGGCGCTCTACGGGCAGGCCATCGGTCTGCTCCTCGGGCTCCCGCTCGGTATCCTCTCGGCGGTGAAACAGGACTCGCTCACCGACCACACGACCCGTATCGGCGCGCTCGCGGGTATCTCGGTCCCCATCTACTGGTCCGGGCCACTGCTCATCCTGTTCTTCTCGGCGTGGCTCGGCCTGTTCCCGGCCGGCAACCGCATCGGGTCGACGCTGTTCCTCGACGACCACTGGATCCTGTTCGGGATGCAGCTCCCGCTCACGGGCATCATCACGATCGACGCCTTGTTGCTCGGCCGCCTCGACGCGTGGCTCTCCGCGGTTCACCACCTGTTCCTGCCGGCGGTGACCATCGGCGTCTACTCGATGGCGCTCGTCTCCCGGATGATGCGCTCGTCGATGCTGGAGGTCATCCGGCAGGACTACATGCGGACCGCCCGGGCCAAGGGCCAGGGTTCGAAGATAACCGTGATGAAACACGGCTTCCGCAACGCGATGATTCCCGTCATCACGGTCATCGGTATCCAGTTCGGGACGCTGCTCGGCGGCGCGGTCCTGACCGAGACGGTCTTCGGTATCGGTGGCATCGGGACGATGCTCGTCCAGGCCATCGGGGCCTCCGATTACCCGCTCGTCCAGGGGACGGTCCTCACGTTCGCGCTGCTGTTCACGCTCGTGAACCTCGGCGTCGACATCACCTACAGCTACCTCGACCCCAGAATCCAGCAATAACATGAGCACTGAAACACAGAACGCGGACGTTCCCGAGGAACGTGGCTTCGTGACGCGGTTACAGAACTCGCCGTTCCTCTCGGAACTGCTGTCGAACCGCCTGGCGCTCATCGGCCTGAGCATCATCTTCGGGATGTTGCTCGTCGGCCTCTACGCCCGGGTCTTCTACGACCTCGGCGCCATCAAGTCCTCACAGCTCGGGACGGCCATTCCGGACCGGGCAGCCCCAGGCTGGGCCGGCGGTCCGTTCGGCATGACCGAGATGTTCTTCGGGACCGACGCGGCGGCTCGTGACATCTTCAAGCGGACGCTGTACGGTGCCTGGATCGCGATGAAGTTCGGCACCATCACGGTCGGCATCTCGACCGCGCTCGGCATCACGCTCGGTATCCTCGCCGCGTACTACGGCGACGTCACGGACAACGTCATCATGCGGACGATGGACGTGCTGCTCGCGTTCCCGTCGCTGCTGCTGGCGCTGGCGCTCGTCGCCATCTTCGGTGCGGGGATGTGGAAGGCGGTCATCGCCCTGACGTTGGTCTACACACCTCGATTCGCCCGCGTCGTCCGGGGTGCGGCGCTGAAGGTGCTCGAAGACGAGTACATCGAAGCGACGGAGGCGCTCGGGGCGAAGGACGTCCGGGTGCTCGCCAGGCACGTCCTCCCGAACACGCTGGCACCCATCACGGTCCAGTCCACGCTGAACTTCGGGCTGGCCATCATCGACATCGCAGCGCTGTCGTTCCTCGGCTTCGGGGCTCAGGCTGGGACGCCGTCGTGGGGGCTGATGCTCTCGAACGGCGTCACGAACGGCCTGCAGACCGGCCTCTGGTGGATGTCGTTCTTCCCGGGGCTGTTCCTCGCGCTGACCGTCCTCGGCTTCAACCTGCTGGGTGACGGCATGCGAGACGCGCTCGACCCACGGATGCGCGAGACGGTCGACTGATGGACGCAGGCGGCGGAACGGAGGGTGACGGCGGTCCATCGGCCGGGTCACGGGACGGGACGTGGGCGGGCTGGCGCGTCCGTGCTCGACTCGTCGCCGGCGCGCTGGGGGTCGGAGCCGCCGTCGGTGGTGTCGCACTCCCGCTCGCCGTCGCACTCGGACGCACCCCACGCGCCGCCGTCGACCTCGTCTTCTCGCTGGGCGTCCTCGCGTTCGGCTTCGGTCTGCTCGGCTGGTCGGGTTCCATCATGGTCGCCGACGCGGTCGAGGTTCGCAACAAGCAACTCGACAATCCGACCGATTGGACTGAGCGGAAGTCACGTCGGGCGATGGCGCGCATCGGCGGGTTCGGCCTCGGCGTGATGGCTGGCAGCTCGCTCGTCGCGGCGCTCGTGTTCGGCATCTGACGAAACGCCGATTCAGCTGTTTCATGCCGTCTGTGGCTGTTTCGATACAGTTCAGCAGAACGTACTGTAGCACAAGACTTTCACCGGGGCGTCGCCGACGGTGGAGTATGAACCCGCTCGGAATCCTCCTCGCTGCTCTCCTCTGGGGTCTCGCGTACTTCCACGTCCGCTACCCCGCGAGACTCTTCCGTTTCCAGAACGCACTCGTCGGCCGGCACGTCCGGATGTCGGGTACCGGACAGGCCGTCTACCGCGGGACTGGAGCGTTCTTCGCGCTGCTGGGCGTGCTGCTCGTCGCGCTGACGCTGTGAACTGACCGTCTGAAATACCGTTCTCCGGCCGATTCGTCGAACCGGCTCGTCACTCCCGCACGTTCTCGCCGACGGCCTCGCCGAAGCCGTCCGCCTCGTGCCAGACGACCTCGCCGCGGACCATCGTCCACTCCGGGAAGACCCCCTGTTTCCCCTCGAACGGGGTCCAGCCACACTTCGAGTGGAGGTCGTCGCCGCGGATCTCGCGCGGGTTCTCGACGTCGTAGAGTGCGAGGTCGGCATCCATGCCCTCCTCGATGCGCCCCTTCGAGTCGAGACCGAATATCTCCGCGGGACGGGCCGCGACCACGTCGCGGACGCGCTCGTAGCTGAGGGTTCCCTTCCGGGCTTCCTCGAGCAGGAGCGGGACCATCGTCTCGACGCCCGGGACGCCCGAGGGCGCGTCCCAGATGCTCGCGTCCTTCTCCTCGCGTGTGTGTGGCGCGTGGTCGGTCGCGACGATGTCGACGGTACCGTCGGCGAGTCGCTCGAACAGGGCCTCGCGGCGGGCCTCGCTGCGGAGCGGCGGGTTCATCCGGCCGAACGTCCCCAGTTCGTCGAGGTCGTCGCGTGAGAGGAACAGGTGGTGCGGTGTGACCTCGCAGGTCGCCCCGGCCGCGGCGGCCGCGTCCACGCCCTCGGGCGTCGAGGTGTGGGCGATATGGATGTCGGTGTCGAACGTCGAGCCGACCTCGCAGGCCCGTTCGACCGCGGCGGCCTCGGCCTTCGCGGTCCGGTAGGTCGACCAGGCGTCGGCGTCCATCCGGTCTTTGGCCGATTCGTCGAACAGGTCGGCGTCCTCGGCGTGGACCGTGACGGTCACGTCCTGCTCGCCGGCGCGGCCGACCGCGTCCGCGAACAGCTCCTCCTCGATGCCCATGTCGCCGGTCGAGTCCGCGAGGAACACCTCGCCGAGCGCGAACAGGGGTCGGTCGAACAGCGAGTCGGGGTCCCACGATTCCGTGACACCGCCGTTGATGCCCCAGTCGACGAGGGAGGCGGCCGCGAACTCCGCCTTCTCGTCGAAGGCGGCACCGGTCGTGGTCGGCGGATTCGTGTTCGGCTGGTCGACGACGGTCGTCACGCCGCCCGCGGCGGCGCTCTGCGAGCCGGTCTCCCAGGTCTCCTTGTGGCCGTAGCCCGGCTGGCGGAAGTGGACGTGGGCGTCGATGGCGCCGGGGAAGAGCAACTTCCCATCGGCGTCCACGTCGTACTCCCCGCCCAGGTCGCCGAGCTGGGTGATGGTCCCGTCTTCCACGTCGACGTCAGCTGTCGTCCCGTCCGGCAGCGTGGCGTTGCCGATGCGCATACCAGACGGTGGGAGGGACGGGACCCTAAGTCTCCCGTTGTCGGCACCGTGGCAGCTCCGTGGCGTCCTGGCGGGAGCGAGGGCGGCCAATAGAGTCTTGACCGGGTCTGTTGAACCACAAACCAGTATGGCTGGGCGCCGGGGGTCGTCCGAGTACCGATGACGAACACGAACAATCCGGTAGCGGACGTGCCGGCGCTCTACGTCTGTACCCGGACCACCGACGAAGGGCCGGTCATCGAGTCGGTCAACGACGAGGTCGTCGAGGTTCTCGGGTACGACCGCGAGTCACTCGTCGGCGAGCCGCTCACGACGATCTACACCACCGAGTCGGTGGAAGAGCTCGAAAGCGGCGGCTACGACCGGGCACTGGCTGGCCGATTCGAGAACGAGAACCGCGACCTCCTTCGTCAGGACGGAACGGTCGTCAACACGCTGCTCCGGGCGACTCCACGCCAGAGAGCGGCGGGAACCCACGCCGTCTACATCGACGTCACCCGACGCCGGGCCCGGGAAGCCGCAGTCACTCGGCTGCACGACGCGTCACAGACCCTGTTCACCGCCGGTTCGCCGGGTGGTGTGGCGCGGGCTGTGTGTGACGCCCTCGAATCGGTGCTCAGCTACACCATCACCAGCGTCCGACTGTACGACGAAGAGCGCGAGTCGCTGGTCCCGACGGCGCTCGGCGAGGACCGACACACCATCGGGTCGGCCAGCAGGTACTCGCTGGACGAGTCGGCCGCCCCGGTGCGGGCGTTCACCTCGGGTGCGCCGGTCGTCGTCGACGACAGGGTCGAGACCATCGATAACACCGACTACGCTAGCGCCAGCATCCACGCCCCCCTGGGCGACCACGGGGTCGTGGGCGTTCTGACGACGGCGCGGGAGGGTTTCGACGAGACGGACCTCGAACTGGTCGAACTGCTCGCGGTGAGTGCCACGACTGCCCTCGATAGGCTGGACCGCGAACGGCGCCTCCGTGACCGAGAGCGCAAACTCCTCTCGTTCCTCGAGATAATCCACGAGATAATCGGGACGGACGACGCGGCGGCCGCCTGCAAGCTGACCGTCGAGGCCGTCTCCGACGTGTTCGATATGCCCATCGCAGCGATATGGGAGTACGACGAAGCTGCCACCGCGCTCGCGCCGGTCTTCGCCACTGTAGGCGCGTACGAGACGGTCGGAGAGATACCGACCTTCACAGCGGCCGGCGACAGTCTCGTGTGGCAGCGGTTCCAGGAGGGTACGCCAGCCGTCTACTCGGACGTTCGCGAGGAGACGGCCGTCCACAACCCGGACACGCCGATTCGTGCAGAGGTAATCATCCCCCTGGGGTCCTTCGGTGTCCTGGTCGTCGGCGACACCGAGACGAACGCGTTCGACCGGGCGGACGTCGCGTTCGCGAACATCGTCGCCCGCTACCTGGAGGCCGCACTCGCGCGTATCGACCAGGCCAACCGGGTGGCAGACGCACACGACCGGCTCCGGTTCGCCCTGGAAGGGACGGGTACGGGGTTACTCGAATGGGACCTCACCGCGGGTGCGCTCTCCTTCGGCCCGGGGGCGACGGACGTGTTCGAACTGTCCGAGGCCGATGCTGCGGACGACGATGTCCCACCCGGTCTGGAACTCGACGTCGACACGCTCGTAGCGTCCGTCGCCGAGTCAGACGGCGTCTTCGAGGACGAACTATTGTTGACGCTCCCGAACGGTGAGCGACGGTGGTTCGAACTCCGCGCGCGTGAGAACTGCACCAGTACGGAGTCGGTGAACGATCTGACGGCGCTGGTCCACGAGGTGACCGACCGGAAGACCCGCGAGCAGCAACTTCAGATTCTCAATCGGCTCATGCGCCACAACCTCAGAAACGACCTGACGCTGTTGCTCGGGCTCGCCACCGAACTCGAACGGGCCGCCAAATCCGAGGCCGTGGCTTCCCTTGCGGGTGAGATTCGGGATATCGGGCAGGACTGGGAGGCGAAGACGGGCAAGGTCAAGCGGATACGCAGACTACTGGAACGTGACCCGGGTCAGCCGTCGCTACCGCTGAACCTGTTTCTCGAACGGCTCCGTGCCAACTTCGAAGAGGACCACCCCGACGCGGCGATCTCGGTCGACGACCGGAGCGAGGGCGGGCTCTACGTCCACGAGAGCGTCGGATTAGGAATCAAGGAACTCATCGAGAACGCAATCGAACACGGCGACCGACCAGCCGTCGACCTGGTCATCGAGTCGGACGATGGCTGGGGCACGGTCACCGTGATGGACGACGGGGACGGAATCCCGGAGCACGAGCGAGCAGTCCTCAATGAGGGCCGAGAGACTCCGCTCAAGCACGGCAGCGGTCTCGGCCTCTGGCTCGCGCATCTCGGGGTGACGCACGTCGGTGGCGCCCTCGAGTTCGACGACGACCGCGTCGACGGCGCTAGCGTCAGCGCACTATTCCCGGTCGTCCGGACGAACACCGACCAGGAACGCGAACAGACCGTCCGCTGACCCCGGCTGCTGACCGCCGTACCCCCTCGAAGTCAGGCGTCTAACTGCTCGACCCGGGCCGGTTCGCCTTTCCCGACGACGTCCTCAACGAGGGCGTCTTCGAGCGATTCGCGGACAGTGTCGACGTCGCTCGTCCCGCCCGCACGTTCGACGCTTCCCACCGAATCGGGGTCGAACGGGACGCCGAGTGCCCGGTAGACCGCGTCCAGTACCCTCGCGAGCTCCTCGTGATTGGCGACGATACAGACGCCCGACGTGATTGCAGCCCCTCGCCTGACGCGCTGGGCGATGCCGACGAGCTTGCCCTCGCACTGGAGCGAGTGGCGGCCCGGGCAGTAGCTGTCGGCGGGCTCGCCCCGTTCGGCGGCGACACCGAGGCGGCTGAGTGCCCGCTGGACGTCGACCGTGAGCGCCTCGTACCGTTCGTCCATCCCCCGTCGCATATCGTCGATGTGGGTTATCCGGGCGAACGCGAGCGTCGTCTCTCCGTCGTAGGCGACCGCCCGTCCGCCGACGCTCCGTTCGACCGGCTCGAACCCGTGCTCCTCGGCGGCCACTCTCGCGGCCTCGTAGCCGTCTTCGTGTGCGTCCCGACGGCCGAAGGCGAGCTGCCGATGTGGGGCCCAGACTCGGACGGCCGGCTCGTCACCCTCGGCGACCTCGTCCAGCAGTCGGCGGGTCACGTCCCGGTCCTCGGCGACGGTCGGTGCCCGTCCACGTACCACGCGCATCGTCCTCGCTTCGGGGCGACGCGTCTAAACCGGTGCGGTCCCAATCGCAGCCGATGGCCGTCACTCTCGGTACGGACCTGCTGGTCCGCTATCCGCGGTTCTCACTGTACAACTCGCCGTACCCCGCACACGACGCTGGCCGCGCGGTCGACCTGTACCTGGACCAGCGCCGGGACGCCCCCGCACCCAGTCCAGTCGCTGGCGAAGTGGTGGACACGTACTCTGTGCGGGCTCCGTCGAAATCGTACGCGCCAGAACAGGACCACCTGATTACCGTGGCGGTCGACGTCGAGGCGACGCCGGGACTGGCCTGTGCGTCTCCGGTCGACGCCGATGCACTCGTCGCCAGGATAATGCACGTCGACCCGGCCGTCGCGCCTGGTGACCGGGTCGAGCCGGGCGACACGCTCGGGACGACCGTCCGCGCCGGCTTCTTCGCACCCTGGGTCGGCGACCACCTGCACGTCGGGTTCCGGCACGCCGACCAGAACCAGCTCCGGGCGAGGGGGTCGCTCCCGCTCTCGGTCGACGCCGCAGTCGAATCCCTCGACTGGGACGGAACGGGAACAGTCGTCGAGACGGGCGAGACGTACGCGGTGCTCGACTCGCCGGCACATCCCGCCCCGGACGAGCGATTCGTCGGAATCGCGGCCGACGGGGGCGGCGTCCTCGACGGTGGCCTGCGGCACTACGACGGGGGCGGCCTACTGTGCGACGATGAGAACGGAGACGCTGCCTCGGCTGGAGACGCCGTCTCGTTTCTGGGCACGCCGGTCGGAGCGGTCTCTGGCACCGATACAGCCGGAGAGGTTCGAACCGTCGACTGGGGCAACGTGGCCGTCTACGCGAACGGGACGCGAGTGACGGGCCTCTCGCTGTTCGCCGCGCAGGACGACGGTTTCGGCGCGAAGATAGTCGGCGACGGACACGGGCTATCGGTCGGGGACAACGTCACGGTCGAGATACGCGAGACCGACGACCCGACGATCCTCGAGAGTGGTTGAGTCACCTGACGGTCCTCGAAATCGGCTGAGACACCCGACACTTCAAGTACGGTCCGGCGGCCAACGAGGGCATCCTGTGAACACGGCCGTCCGGTGAACACGGCGGGTGTGCGACACACCGCCGGACGGGTTCGGCGTGTGTCGCCTGTCAGCCCGAGAACTCGACGTCGTCGCTCTGGACGGCCTCGCCGAATAGCCACTCGGCGTGCTCCAGCGCGTATTCTTTCTGGTCGTCCTCGATGGCACCGATGCAGTCCTCGACGAGCACCGGCCGGTAGTCTCGTAGTCCCGCGCTCCCGGCCGTGTGGAGGACGCAGACGTTCGCCAGCGTTCCGCACAGCAGCAAGTCGTCGATACCCCGTGCCGAGAGCCAGCCGTCCAGCTCCGTCTCGTGGAAGGCGTCGTAGGTGTGCTTCTCCACGACGTGGTCTCGCTCACCCACTGTGAGGATGTCCACTAGCTCGGCCTCCCACGAGCCTTCGAGCACGTGCTCGCCCCAGCGCTCGAACTCGTCGTAGTAGTGGGCGTCGTCGAACTGTCCCGGCGGGTGGACGTCGCGCGTGAAGACGACGCGGACCCCGGCGTCGTGAGCGCGTTCGACCAGCGACGCGACCGGCCCGACCACCGCCTCGCTACCCGGTGCGTAGAGACTTCCGTCCGGGTGGCAGAACCCGTTCTGCATATCCACCACGACGACCGCGGTCTTATCTGACGCGAACTCCATGTGCGACGGTTCGGCGGACGCTCCCATAGCGGTTGCCCCGGAGCCTAACGACATCGACCCATCGCTCTTGCGCCAGGCGTGACAACGGTTCACTGTGAGCAGACTCGCGACCGGACTCGTCGTCTTGATGCTCCTCCTCGCGGGCTGCGGGGGGACCGTATCCGACTCGACCGAGGACGGACCGACGGCACCGGCAGGCACCGACAGCCAGACGAGGGGCAGCTCAGGTAGCGCCGCGGCCGATCCGGAGAGCGACCAGCTCGGCTGGGAGGCCGGCTACTGGTACAACGAGAGCGTCGACGTCGACCGGAGCGACGGCCTGAACCAGACCGAACTCGACCGAGTCGTCGCCAGAGGTATGGCCCGGGTCGAACAGATCCGTCGCGTCGAGTTCGAGAGACAGGTCCCGGTGCGGGTCATCTCCCGCGCCGAGTACCGCGAACTGCTCTCCGCGGGGAACACGTCTCCCCGTGATCGGCTCCACCAGAACGTCAAGTGGGAAGCGCTGTTCGCTGTGAACGAGTCGAAAGACGCCGTCGCGGCCCGCCAGGCGAACATGGCCGGTGGCGTCCAGGGCTTCTACTCGCCGCGCAACGGCGAGATAGTCATCGTCTCCGACTCGGAGACGCCCCAGATGGACGAGGTGACGCTGGCACAGGAGCTGTTCCATGCGTTGCAGGACCAGCGGTGGAACATCTCCGGCTACAACCAGTCCACGACCGAACTCCACAACGCTCGAGACGGCATCATCGAGGGCGACGGCAACTACGTCGACCAGCTCTACGAACAGCGGTGTGAGGCCGGCTGGGACTGTCTGATGCCACAGAACGACGGCGGGAAGAGCGGCGGTGGCAGCCCGGACCTAAACCTCGCAATGTACCAGGTCCAGCTCCAGCCGTACAGCGACGGCGTCGTCTTCGTGAAGGACATCAAGGAGGAGGGTGGCTGGGAGAACGTCAACGCGGTGTACGAGAACCCGCCGGCGAGCACCGAACAGACCATCCATCCCGAGAAGTACGGGTCGGACCAGCCGAGGGACCTCCGAATCGAGGACTCGAGTTCCGGGTCGTGGCACCCACTCGACGTCCGGGGTCCGACCGACCACGCCTCGTTCGGCGAGGCTGGACTGTTCGTCATGCTGTGGTACCCCTCGTACGAGAAGACCCAGCGCACCGGCACGGCCCAGAACGTCGTGATTCCCTACCGGAAGCACTTCAACGTCGAGGGCGGCGAACTCGCGAAGACGGACCCGTACAACTACGCAGCCGAGGCGACGACCGGTTGGGACGGGGACCGACTCCTCCCGTACGTCGACGACTCGTCGGCCGAGACCGGTGAGACCGGGTACGTCTGGAAGACGGCGTGGGACTCTGAGCGTGACGCTCGCCAGTTCGCCGACGCCTACCGGCGGCTGCTCGAGTATCGCGGTGCACGGCCCGTTGACGGCCGACCGAACACCTACCGTATCCCCGACCGGAAGGAGTTCGGTGACGCCTTCTCCGTCGTCCAGCGCGGAAAGACGGTCGTCATCGTGAACGCTCCGACGGTGGGCGCCCTCTCCGAGGTCCACGCCGGTGCGGGAACGACGAGCAACGGTTCGGTTCGGAGCGGGTCCGATGCGCGACCAGTCGACGGCGCTCGGTTCGCCTCGACTGCCGGGTGACCGGACCGACCGGCCTCGCGCTCTGCGCGACGTCTGTCCCGACTCGGTGGGCTTTATCCCCTGTTACCCGTGAGGCGATGTATGGACGACCCGTTCGACACGATTCCGGCCGCGGCCATCCGCGAGGGCCGCGCGACGGACGCCTACTTCGAGCGCACCGAACGTGCCCTCGAACACGCCGGGCGGAACCCGACCGTCGTCGCAGAGGTGACGGCCGACCAGTTCCCCACCGGCGAGTTCGAGGTCCTCGCGGGGCTCGAGAACGCCGCGCGACTGCTCGAAGGCTACGACGTGGACGTCGACGCCATCCCCGAGGGCCGCCTGTTCGACGGCGGTCCCGTGATGCGAATCGAAGGACAGTATCTCGAGTTCGCGAGACTCGAAACCTCTCTCCTCGGCTTTCTCTCGCAGGCGAGTGGATTCGCGACGCGAGCGCTGCAGGCTCGTCGCGCCGCTCCCGACTCGAAGGTACTCTCGTTCGGTGCGCGCCACGTCCATCCCGCAATCGCCGCGACGGTCGAGTACAGTGCACTCGTCGCGGGCTTCGACGGGTTCTCACACGTCGCCGCGGGCGACGTCATCGGACGAGAGGCCAGCGGGACGATGCCTCACGCGCTCATGATCTGCATGGGGAAGGGGAATCAGGAGCAGGCCTGGCGAGCCTTCCACGAATCCGTGCCGGCGTCGGTCCCGCGTATCGCGCTCTGTGATACCTACACCGACGAGGTCGACGAGGTGCTCCGCGCCGTGGCCGAGCTCGGCGACGACCTCGACGGCGTCCGGCTCGACACCACCGGTTCCCGCCGCGGCGACTTCCGACACATCGTCCGCGAGGTCCAGTGGGAGCTCGCAGCGCGCGGCCACGAGGACGTGGACGTGTTCGTCAGTGGCGGCCTGACGCCCGAGACGCTCCGGGAACTCAGAGACCTCGCCGACGGCTTCGGCGTCGGGAGTTACGTCACGAACGCGAACCCGGTCGACTTCGCGCTCGACCTCGTCGAGGTCGACGGCGAGCCGGCCGCCAAGCGCGGGAAGCTCTCGGGAACCAAGGAGGTCTACCGGACGCCCAACGGCGGCCACGCGGTTGCGTTGGCGGATGGACCGGGCCCGGACGAGGGTGATGCCCTGATGGAGCCACTCCTTCGGGACGGCGAACTCGTCCGCGGGTTCGACCTCGACGAAGCGGCGGCGAACGCCGCGCGAGACGCAGAGCTGGTCGGCTTCGAGTAGGTCGGCGAGAAGGGGCCTCGATTATTCGGTCAGTTCCTGAACGCTGCCTTCCGGCGTGCGCTCGCGGAATATCTGTCCTTCGAACAGGGAGACGACCACGTCGTCGTCCTGCCACGCCGTCGGCGGGAGGCCGGCTTTCCGGCAGACACGGTCGAGGTACTCCGCTTCGGACCAGCCGTGTTCGACCGGTACCGTGGGGTAGAGCCAGCCTGTCGAGCTGCCAGCGTCGATCGCGACGCCGTGGCGGCCGAGCTCCATGTCGGCGACGGGGTCGTCGGTCAGGACGACGTTGCAGACGCAACAGACGGAGACGGTGAGGTTCGAGAGTTCGCTGGGGGTCACCTCGGAGCCGCAGGAGTCTTCGCTCGCGGCTTCGATGGCAGCGTCGACGATGACGTGCCCCAGCTGTTCAGTGGACTCGTAGCCACCGGCACACCCACGGAGGCTTCCTCGCCCCCGGGTGGATTCGAGGCGGACGAACGCCCCGGTTCGGTTGTAGAAGGCGTCGATCATACTTCCTGGCTGCTCACGACGGCCGTTGAGGACGAACCCCTCGACGGCTTCTCGCGCCAGTTCGACGGCTCGCGCCCCGTCGTCGTACGACAAGTGGACGCTCTGTGCCTGTGACATACAGTACGAATGGGGGGTCGGACCCTTGAACGCTTTCGTTTCATCCGACGCGCGACGGCGACCGGGATTTTTAAACCTCGACCCCGGCTACGTTCCGATGGTAGAGAGAGCCTGGCTGCCGCGGCACGCCTTCGGGCGTGTACCCGTGCCGGATACCGGCACGCTCGCGAGGAAAGTCCCCCCACCGTCTGGGCAGGTGACCGGGCGCAAGTCCGGAGCGGGAGACCGCTGGCTCTGGAACAGAAACGATACCGCTCTCCCCGAGTGATGACGTGCGCGAACCGACCCGTGAGGGAAGGGAGTTGACCCACAGAACGTCGACGGGAGAGAACGGATGGAACGGCGAATCCTCACCGGTGCAAGTCTACCCCGTAAGGTAGCCCGGACGAGGGAGTAGACGCTTAGCCGAATGCCGGGCCGAACAGAAGGGGGCTTACTCCTCTCTGCCACAGTACACTCCCTGAGTGGCGACGCTGGTCGGTGAGACGCATCCCGAAGAAAGGGGAACCGCAATCCGCGGACGAGTATCAGTCGTCGGCGGGGTCGTCGAGCCGGTCACCACCGTCGGGCTGCATCCCGGCGGCGGGCGTGGTCGGGCCGGTGCTGCCGCGGCTCATCCAGCCGTCGATGTGGCTCGCGACGTAGTCCTTTCCACCCCAGCCGAGCGCGATGCCCAGCCCGATGGCGAGTGCCGCACCGAGACCGTACGCGGCTGCCTGGGCGAACACGTAGAGGATGGCGACGTCCAGTCCCATCGTATCGAGACCGATGACGACCGCGGTGAAGTAGAGGAACATCCGCGTCGCGGTCGCGAACAGACCGGTGTAGCGCGATTCCTCGGTCGCCGCCTTGGTCCGGCGGATGGCGTCACCGATGAAGTCGGCGACGACGAAGCCGAGGACGATGACGGCGATACCGGCGATGAACGACGGCAGGTACGACGTCGCGGTGGCGACCCACTCCGAGAGTGTCGGGATGGCGAGCACCTCGGTCGCTGCCAGTAGCGTCAGGGCGTAGATGAACAACCGTGCGAGGCTACCGAACGCTCTCGAGACTGCTCGTTCGGTTCCACCCAGCATCCGTCCGAGCGGAGTCTTCAACACCTGTCTGTCTACCTCGGCCTTGTCGACGACGGCCGTGACAGCGGAACCGACGATCCGGGCGACGACCCACCCGACGACCAGGATGATGAGCGCGGCGATGACGTTCGGTAAGAACGCAACCACGTCCCTCACCATCTCCTGTACGATACCTGTGTAATCTACCTGTAGGACGACAGTCGTTTGCGACATGTTACGCTCTGTATGGAGGCGTGCAGCATACTTGACGAATGGTCGCTTATTTACTGTCTATATCGGTACAGCATGTTCCATTGGCGGTGCTCAGTAAGCAAACGGGCGATTAGCCGGGGCGGTGTCGGTCCCGACGGAAGACCGACCGGTGCAGATGGCCGGTAGGTCGCCATTTTCTCCCCTGCCGGCCGGAGACGGGGTCCGTAGACGGACGACGACCCGAGTTAGTTCGCCTGGAATCCGTCCTCCCACCGGAAGATTCCGTTCCGCTGGACGACCTCACCGTCGACTGCCATGTACGAGTCCTCGCTCATGTCAGTGATCATGTCGACGTGGACCGCGGACTGGTTGCCCTCCTCGCCCTCGGGGATGTTCGAGTCGTAGGCGCGGCCCACGGCCATGTGGATGGTGTTCCCCATCTTCTCGTCGAAGAGAATGCTGTCGGTGAAGCGATCGATGCCGCGGTTCATGCCGATGCCCAGTTCACCGAGACGGCGAGCGCCCTCGTCGGTCTCCAGTATCTCCTGCAGGACCTCCTCGTTCTCGTCGGCGCTGTAGTCGACCACCTCGCCGTCTTCGAACGTGAGGTGGACGTTGCGGACCTTCTTCCCGTGGAACGTCATCGGGACGTCGAAGTAGACCTCGCCCTCGGTGTCGTACGGGGCGGTGAAGACCTCGCCGCTCGGCAGATTGTGCGAATCGTAGGCGACGGAGGCGGCGGAGTTGACCGCGATTCGGCCCTCGATGGACATCGTGATGTCCGTCTTCTCCTTGACGATGTGGACTTCACTCCCGGCGTCGAGGATGTCCTTCATCTGGGCCATCTCGTCGGCGAGCTCCTCCCAGTCGCGCAGGACCGCGTTGTAGACGAAGTCCTGGTACTCCTCGTAGGCCATCCCGGCCTGCTGGGCGAGCGACCGGGTCGGGTGGACGGTCGAGACCCAGTCGGTGTCCATGTAGGCCTCGCGGATGCCACCGGAGGCGCGACTCGCCGCCTGGCGGATCTCGGCCGGGACGTCTGCACTTGCACTCGTGTTCCGGCCGCCACCGAGCCGAAGGACGCTGTCCGCGTTCTCGTACAGCGCGAGTTCGTGGGCCGGGTCCTCGTCGAAGTCGCCGTCGTGCGCTTTGAGGTAGGCACGGCTCACCTCGCCCGACCCGTACAGCGTCGTCATGTTCGCGCCGCGCTCGCCGAGCTTCGCCGCGACGGCGACGGCCAGCTCGTGAGCGCCTTCGCTCACGTTGACCACGACGTTGTCTCCCTCCTCCACCTGCGCGCTCCAGTCGACGAGCACCTCGGCGTGCTCGTGGATTCGCTCGTCCATGTGACGAGTGTCGAGGGTGAGAGTGAAAACTTGGTCGGAACGGGAGACGCGACCAACGGGAGCGTCTCCGATACCTGAACGAGGAGCGGCGCGACTCGTGAAGGAAGCGAGGTTTGGAGCGAGCGACAGCGAGCGAGAACCTCGAGACGCGAACGGCGAGCGAAGCGAGCCGTGAGCCGAGCAGCGACCAACGGGAGCGTCTCCGATACCTGAACGAGGAGCGTCTTCGATACCTGCAGAAACCGGGTGACGTCGGGAGTCCGGTCAGCCTGCCCACTCCCCGGGCACGTCGTTGGCGACGCGGTCCCGCCACCGCTTGAACCGGATCTCGCACTCGGGCGAGAGTCGGATGTGGTCGATGAACCCCGCTCCGCCGTCGGAGACGGGCCCACCACAGAACGGACAGCGCTCTGGATCGTCCCAGATACGCTCGTCCCGCTGGATGGTCTGGAGACTCATGACCGTTCTAGGGCCGCGACGAGCAAGAGGATTCGTTACTTCGAGGTGACGGTATACCGCCCGCCGACCTCGTTCGTGTTGAGTTGGTCCGCGCGTTTCTTCGCGTCTTTCCGGCTCTCGAACGGTCCCTCGAACTCGTCGCCATCCACGGTGACGTAGTACTCTGGCATCTCCGACATGGCTATCACGCTAGCCCTTAAGTGTGTCTCGGTATCATGTGACTGGCTACCTACCTAGGGACGGCGGCGCCCGTTCTGGTGGATCGCCGCGCTGCGGCTCGGTTGAACGCGTCGCTCGAGTGGGAACGGCGAGAGAACAGTGGGGTGGGCCGGAGTCGAACCGGCGACCTCTTCCTTGTAAGGGAAGCGTCATGACCAACTAGACCACCACCCCGCAGTCGATAATTTCCGACGGGTCGGAATAACGCTTACCTTTTGATGGTCACGCGGTTACGCTACGTGTGGACAGAGAACGTGCCCTCAACCTCGTCGCGGTCGCGGTCGTCCTCCTTACCGCCGTCGGCCTGGCGTACTACGCCGGGTGGCTGGAGCTTCCCGGCGAGGACGTCCACTCGGAGGGGACCGTCGTCGTCAGCGACGAGAACGGGACGGAACTGGCGACCATCCAGGTCGAGGTCGCCGACACGCGACAGGAACGGTACACGGGATTGAGCAACCACGAATCGCTGGCCGACGGTCGGGGGATGTGGTTCGTCTACGACAGCGAACGGGAGATGACCTACGTGATGCGGAAAATGGATTTCCCGCTGGACATCGTGTTCGTCGGACCCGACGGCCGCATCACCAGCATCCACCACGTCCCCGCACCCGAACCGGGCGAGGACGGTGAGGAGATAACGGCCTCCGGACGGGGGCAGTACGTGCTCGAGGTTCCTCGCGGCTACACGAACGAGACGGGCATCGACGTCGGCGACCACGTCGAGGTCACCTACCACGAGTGAGGAGCCGGTCGAGAGACCGCAACGACTACCCGAACCCCCCGCGCACTGCCGATATGGTCGACGCCGTGGACCGACTGGCAGAACTCGACGGCTGGCAGGCTGACGATTTCGCGGCCCGCGTCCACTACCAGGGGGCGGGTGACCGCTACAGCATCGAGTACTACGCGCCAAGTGACTGTGTGCTCTACTGGAAGGTGAAAGGCGACGGGAAGACCGCGGTTCCGGTAGGGAGGAACACCGTGCCGGACCCGCTTCGAGCACGAATCCGAGAAGACCTCGCCACAGCCGATATCGACGTCGAGATCGAGTCGCGACAGGTGTGAGTCGGCGACGGCTCCGAACGTCACCGGAAGCCACGTGATGCGACCCTCGACACTCCGGAATAACGGGTCGTTCGGTCCTGAACCCCGCGCTCGACTCCGGATAACCGGCTCATACCTTTATCCGCCGCAACCAATCAATCCGCTATGGTGTCAGTGGATGCGGCCGAGGTTCGGTGTGCCGACTGTGGCCGGACGGTGTTCGATGGTGGCGGCTTCTTCGCGACGGCCGAACGCGGCGGGACGACCGCCGAGGCGATGGCGGCGGACGTGGCGGCGGAGGGAGTTACGGCCGTCGCGGACTCCGTGTTGTTGCTCAGTTCACAGTCACGACCGGTCGAGACCGTCGACGGTGGCGACTTCGTCCGAACTCCCCGGTTCGTCGAGGAACCGAAGCGAGCGTTCTGCTCACCCGAGTGTCAGGTAGCGTTCCACGAGCTCCGGTAGCTCTGGAAGTAGCCGGGCCAAGTCCGTCCTCCAGTCGAGACCTCACTTGGCGGCCGTGGTATTTCGATTCGTAACAAGTCTTTTCACCTCGACTCCCTAGCAACACAGCAATGGACATTCCCGGTGAAGACGACGACCCGTTCGAAGAACAGCGCGAGCAGGCGGACAACGCCATGAAGCGACTGTTCTTCGAGTACGGGTCCCGGAACAAGTTCGCGTTCGTCGTCGGGCTGGTCTCAAGCGTCGTGGCCAGGCTGTTGGACCTCATCCCGACGGTCGTGCTCACGCTGGCCATCGACGCGACGCTCCGTGGCGACCGGGCTTTCAGTATCCCGTTCGTCCCGCAGTCGTGGCTGCCGCAGGACACACCCGGACAGCTCGCCCTGTCCGCTGCCCTCATCGCGTTCGGTTTCTTCGGCGGCGCCGCATTCCACTGGACGCGCAACTGGGGCTGGAACTCCTTCGCCCAGCACATCCAGCACGACATCCGGACCGACACGTACGACAAGATGCAGCGGCTCAACATGGACTTCTTCGCCGACAAGCAGACCGGCGAGATGATGTCCATCCTCTCGAACGACGTCAACCGTCTCGAACGGTTCCTCAACGAGGGCATGAACTCCGCGTTCCGGCTCTCGGTGATGGTACTCGGAATCGCGGGTATCCTCTTCTACTGGAACTGGCAGCTCGCACTGGTGACGACGACGGTCGTCCCGCTCATCGGACTGTTCACCTACAAGTTCGTCCAGACCATCCAGCCGAAGTACGCCGACGTCCGGTCGTCGGTCGGGAAGCTGAACTCGCGACTGGAGAACAACCTCGGCGGCGTGCAGGTCATCAAGACCTCGAACACCGAGGACTTCGAGTCCGACCGTGTCGACGACGTCTCGCACGATTACTTCGACGCGAACTGGGACGCTATCGACACTCGAATCAAGTTCTTCCCCGCGCTTCGCGTGCTCGCGGGCGTCGGCTTCGTCGTCACCTTCTTCATCGGCGGCACGTGGGCTCTGGCGACGGCCAACGGCCAGCCCGCCCCGTGGTTCTTCACCGGTAACCTCTCTATCGGCGAGTTCGTCGGGTTCATCCTCCTCTCCCAGCAGTTCATCTGGCCGATGGCCCAGTTCGGGATGATCATCAACATGCTCCAGCGGGCACAGGCCTCTGCCGAGCGCATCTTCGGGTTGATGGACGAACCCTCGCGCATCGAGGAGGACCCAGACGCGGACGACCTCGTGGTCGAAGACGGACACGTGGTCTACGACGGCGTGACCTTCGGATACGACGAGGAAGAGACCATCGTCGAGGACATCTCGTTCGAGGTCGACGGCGGCGAGACGCTCGCACTCGTGGGGCCGACCGGAGCCGGCAAGTCCACCGTTCTGAAGCTCCTGCTCCGGATGTACGACGTGGACGAGGGCGCCATCGAAATCGACGGGCAGGACCTCCGCGACGTGACCATCCCGAGTCTGCGTCGACGCATCGGCTACGTCTCGCAGGACACGTTCCTGTTCTACGGGACCGTCGAGGAGAACATCACCTACGGCACCTTCGACGCCTCCCGTGAGGCGGTCGTCGAGGCCGCCAAGATGGCCGAGGCACACGATTTCATCCAGAACCTGCCCGACGGCTACGATACCGAGGTCGGCGAGCGTGGAGTGAAGCTCTCGGGTGGCCAGCGACAGCGCCTCTCCATCGCCCGTGCCATCCTCAAGGACCCGGACATCCTCGTCCTCGACGAGGCGACCTCCGACGTCGACACGGAGACCGAGATGCTCATCCAGCGCTCCATCGACGAGCTCGCCGCCGAGAGGACCACATTCGCCATCGCTCACCGGCTGTCGACAATCAAGGACGCCGACCAGATACTCGTCCTGGAGGACGGTCGCATCGCGGAAGCGGGGACCCACGCAGAACTGCTCGAGAACGACGACCTCTACGCGCATCTCTGGGGCGTACAGGCCGGCGAGATCGACGAGTTGCCCGAGGAGTTCATCGAACGAGCCCAGCAACGTCAGGCCCGGACCGAACTCGACGACTGACGGCGACGTCTCGGATCAGTTCTCTCCTGCGGTCTTCGGTCGGTCGGCGACGGGTCGGCAAGAACACCTATCGTGAGCGGTTTCGTAGCCCTTGGCGTGCCGATACGCAACGAGTCCCGCCTCGTCTCGTTCGACGCTGATAGCGCGGTTCGTACCGCCCGGAAGACCGCGCAGGGAACGGTCTACTCAGTCGTCGAATACACGGTCGAGGACTTCCATCCGCTCTACGTCGCAGACGAGACGATCGCGATGTACAAGGATCGCGAACAGATGGCGACGCACTTCAAGAAGATACACACGCACGTCCACATGGACCTGCTGGAGGCGAACACGCTCGTCGGGAACCTGTTCCCGATGGCGAACCGAGTCGAGCACATCACGACCGCGATGGACTACCTGAAGCTGTTCAGGCTGTACAGGGACGACGAAGCGGTGTTCCTCGCGCTCGGTCCGGAGGAGCCGGTCGAGCCGCTCGTGCGCGCGATGCGGCCGCACGTCGACCAAACGACTCGATGAGTCAGCACCACTCCTCGAGGTCGACGACGGCGTTCTCGTCGGCCGTGAGCCAGGTCGTGACGAGTTCGTCCTCGTCGACGTCACTGGGGTAGACGGTGACCTCCGCACCACGGGGGGTCGGCTCGACGACCGTCTCGAGTTCCTGTTTCTCGGTTTCGGCCGGTCCTGGCTGCCGTTCACCTGCGGCGTTCGTGTCGTGGAGGGTATCGTTCGTCATGGGTGGGGCCGTCGCCACGTTCTGTGGTATACCAGAACCTTCGGCCACTTAGTATAAAAACCAGGGCCTATCTACTCGCGCAAAATCGCAAGAGGGCGGGATGCATCTCGGAAATTCGGGACCCCAATATCCTTGGGCCGCGAGCCAAGACGGTTCCCGGTGTCGGTACAGTCGAGTCGTTCCTCTGTGATGCCCGCCCGGTCGTAGACCGGAGAGCGGACGCGCTCTCTAGGGTAATATAAGGTATTGCCCCATATCCTAATACATTAGTGGCCACATTGATATGTGGTGCTTTCGAACAGCTATAGTATGTCACAGGCCACAGACTCTGCCCCGACGCCGACGTGGAGCGACCCGAACACCTGTCCGTTCTGCGATGCGGCGCTCACCGACCCCGGTGCGGGATTCATCGACCACCTGGACGAGAGCGACCATTGTGACGCCGGATTCGAGCTGTGGCGCAGCCACGTCACGGACGATATCGGCGGTGGCTGGTCCGGGTGAACAGGCGGCCTCTCTTCTGACGACAACGGTGTGCTGATTAGCGATGCGGCCGTCGGCCGAAGCATGCAGCTCACCGAAGCCACGTGGACGGACGTCCGTGACGTGGAGAGCGACACCGCGATACTGCCCGTCGGCAGCACCGAGCAACACGGGCCCCACGCGCCGCTCGGGACGGACGCGATGAGTGCCGCGGAGATCGCCGCCCGCGCGGCCGACGAGTACGACGGCGACGGCGAACTCGTCGTCGCGCCTGTCGTCAACGTCGGCGTCGCGGAGGAACACCGGCAGTTCGACGGGACGCTCTGGGTCTCGACGGACACCTTCCGCGCGTACGTCCGCGAGACGATAGAGAGCCTCGCGCACCACGGCTTCGAACACGTCGTAGTCGTCAACGGCCACGGGGGCAACGCGGCGGCGGTCCGCGAGGTCTGTGCTCGCATCACTCGCGACGAGACTGCGTACGCGGTGCCGTACACCTGGTTCGACACGGTCGATTCGGACCTACTCGCCGGACTCGGCCACGGCGGTCCCATCGAGACGAGCGTCGTCCAGGCCATCGACGCGGGGCTGATTCACGAGGACAGGTACCAGGAGGCCGCAGCCGGCGCTGGCGAACGGTTCGGCGAGTGGATATCCGGCGTCAACGTCGCGTACGACTTCGCCGAGTTCGCAGAGAGCGGCAACGTCGGCGACCCGAGTTCGGCGAGCGCAGAGCGAGGAGAGGCCGTGCTCGACGACGCAGTAGAGAAGTTGCTCGTCCTCATCGAGCGGATTCGAGCGCGGTAGGCCATCTCGGTAGCGGGGCGGCCCGTTCAGTCGTCTGCGGTCGCGTCGTCGGCCGCGGCGTCTTCCTCGTCAGCGGCGGCCTCTGCTTCGTCGTCGCTCTCGTCTGCGTCTTCTTCGGCCGCGGCACCCGCTTCCTCGAGCGTGCTCCGCAGGCCGGGGATGGTCGCGGTGAGTTCACCGACCTGCTCGCTGGCCGAGCCGATGTCCTCGATGACGGACTCGAGGTCCTCGATCTCCGCCTCGAGATCGTCCGCGTCCTCGAAGGCATCGGCCCGCTGGCCCATCATGAACCACTTCTTCGCGTCGCGAAGGTGGTCCTGAGCGTCGCCCACGTCGAGTGCCGAGCGGAGACCGTTGAGCACGCCGAGGACGTTCCCGGCATCGGTCTCCCAGACGTCGTCGGCGTCGGGCAGTTCCGCCCACGCTTTCTCGAGAGACGCCTCGACGTCCGCTCGCATCTCGGTGGCCGCCTCGCCGAACAGGTCGTCGTCTTGCAGGGTGGATTGGCTCATGGCTACCGATTAGGACGGGGGAAGGTTAAGTACCTGCCTGAAAGTGAAAGTGAAATCAGCTACCTCGGACCGTCTCCCCCGAGTATAGCGAAGGGAAATCGAAAGGATTCAAGGGAAATCGAAAGGATTCCGTTCGGTGACGGCAGCCCGACCTCACTCACCCTCGACCGAGTCGACGCGCATCATCGGGTAGTCGCCGTCCATCGCCATGCTCGTCCGTACCGTCGTTCCCTCGTACTGGATGGTCATCTCGACGTCCGCGAATCGGCCGGTGAACTCGGTGTACTCGGCCGACTGCCCGGCGAGTTCCTCACTGATTCGGTCGGTCCGCATCGTGACCTGCACGTCGGCGCAGAACGGCTGGTTCTCGATTGCCTCCTCCATCGCTCGGCCGAGGCTCGACGCGCTCTCGGGACTGACAGGCGTGCCAGCGAACTGGTGGTACAGCGTTCCGAACTTGATGCCCGCCTCGAAACAGGCCGTCTCACGCTCCGTGGGCGTCATGGTCGTGTGCTGGGAACGAAAGAGGAAGGCCGTTCGGGTTTCGGTCTCGTTTCCGGTGTGGTGATGGGACGTGACCGGTGACTCTCGAGATCTCCAGGGAACGACTGTCGAGACGTGTCGTCACGGGAGCGAGACCGCGTCCACGGTCCGTATCCGCGGGAGCGTCGGCCCGATCTCCTCCCACGTGGCACCCCGGTCCGGACTGACGACGAGCCGCCAGTCGTAGGCCCGTTGGGTGGAGTGAAAGAGCACACACTTCGACTCTGGGTGAGTGTCGAGACAGTTGCAGCCGTCGACGTCCGTCGGGGGAATCACCCCGGCACTCGTCCAGGTCCGTCCACCGTCGTCACTCGACCAGATGCCGGTATCGGTCTCGCCGGTCTCGTGCATCCCGTCGAAGTAGAGCCGGCCGTCGATGCCCCGTACGAGTTCCTCGACGCACATCTCCTCGAACCGGGAGAGGGTGTGCCAGTCGGACAGGTCGGACAGCTCCGCCCAGTACAGGCCACCGGTCGACCCGTTCGCCGTTCCGGCCGTGACCAGCGCTCGTCCGTCGACGATGGCCGTGTCGTGTGCGTCGACTCCCGGCAATGCGTCGTCCCACGTCTCGCCACCGTCGGTCGAGAAGACCACGGCGCCCTGTTCGACGGCGGCGACGACGGTCTCGCCCTCGACGCTCACGCCGTGGACGTGGCCCGCCTGGAACGGGTCGTGACCGAAGCTCCAGTCGTCTCGCGAGGGGAGGCCGTCGAGGTCGGCGACCTGCTCGAATCCTTCCCCGGGCCGGCCGTAGTACAGTCCCGGTGGTTCGGTCCCCACGAACACGGCGTCCGGGTCCGTGGGGTCCCGGGTGACGCCCCACACCCACTCGTCCCCGAAACCGACCTGTCGGGCTCTGTCACCGGCTCGGGTCGTCCGATGGAGGCCCGACCCACGCAGGCCACAGCCGACCATGGCGACCGCAGGGTCCTCCGGGTGGACCGACACCTCGCGAACCGTCTCTCCGGCGAGCGAGCGACCGACGCGGTCGACGCCGTCGTCAGCGACGTCGAGAACGAACAGTCCGTCGTCTGTGCCGACGTAGACGCGACAGGATGGGGGTGCCTCCATGTGAGGGGGGTTAGCACAGTGGCCGAAAGTACGCCCTGCTTGGATACACATGCCGCCCGCGACGCGGCTGGTTCCGGCACAGAACCGTATCCTACTTACCATCCCCTACCGTTTCATCGACCGAATGGACGACCCCGTACTGCTCACCGGCGCAAGCGGCCACGTCGGCACCGCGATACTTGGCGACCTCGCGGACGAGTACGAGTGGCGGTTGCTCGACCGTGACCCACCGACGAACGAGGCGGAGTATCCGGGCGACTTCTACGTCGCCGACATCACGGACGAGGACGCGGTTCGCGAGGCCGTCGACGGCTGTGGCGCCGTCATCCATCTCGCGGGTGACCCCCGCCCGTCGGCACCCTGGAACTCGGTGCTCAACAACAACATCGACGGGACCCACGCGGTCCTCCAGGCCGCGGTCGACGCCGGCGTCGAGAAGGTCGTCTTCGCCTCCTCGAACCACGCAGTCGGGGCGTACGAGACCGACGAACGGACCCCGGAGATGTACCGTCCCGACGACGACTTCCGGCTCGACGGGACCGAACTTCCCCGCCCGAAGAACGTCTACGGCGTCAGTAAGGCGGCAGGCGAGACGCTCGGGCGCTACTTCTACGACATGCACGACCTCTCGTTCGCCGCGGTCCGCATCGGCAACCTGACCAAGGGTCACCCGCCCGAGGACTACGAGCGAGGCCAGGCGATGTGGCTCTCCTACCGTGACTGTGCGCACCTGTTCGACTGCTGTCTCAGGGCCGACTACGAGTACGAGATCGTCTACGGCATCTCCGACAACGACCGCAAGTACTACTCCATCGACCGCGCCCGCGAGGTGCTGGGCTACGACCCGCAGGACAACTCGGCGGAGTTCGCCGAGTAACCGGTAACACCATCCTACCTGAGCGACCGCTTACCCGAACAGACCGTCGACGTCGCTCTCTCTATGTTCGCGCTTCGAGACGTGTCCGTCGAGCCGCTGGTAGACGAGGTCGCGGTTCTCGGGGTCGCTCGCGAAGTCGAAGACGAGTGGGACGAACGGGCCGCCAGCCTCCGTCGCGATGTCCTCCCGTGCGAACTCGATGGCAGCCTCGACCACCGATTCGTCGTACGGCCCTGCCCCGGCGTACACCCGAGCGGCGACGGCCGCCGCCGGGAAGTCGAGGTCGTCGAGCGTGACCGTCTCTCCACAGTGTGTGAGCTTCGGAAGAGCTCGCCGGTCGACCACCTCGGGGTCCCCGTACAGCTCCCGGAGGATACGGCGTGTCCGTGCTACGTCCACCCCGCGGTAGCCGTCCGGTAGGTCCTGGAGGTACGTCGACGCGCTCTTCGCGAGACCGACACAGCCCTCCCAGTTCCGCTCGCGAGCGTGGTGGAACGCCGCGGTGAACTGGATGAGACCGTGCAGCAACCGTTCGTCATCGGTCCCGTCGTCCAGCTCGAGCCAGTGGTCCTCCCAGGCATCGTGTGCCTCGTGGACGTCGCCCGCGTTGAATATCGCGAGCCCAGCCCGCAGGTGGTCGTCCATGTCACCCAGTCTGGGGCATGTCCTCAAAAGACTGTCTGCTCAGGCGCACTATTGAGTCCCCGCATACTCGATTCCCTCGCGAAACAGGCTTACGACGGGGATACCTGCTCCCCGCTAGGCTTACATCACTTGCTACCATATTGATAGACACGAGAGAACATACGACACACAGCACACGGCGGGTGTGGCGCTCTTGGGGGGAGGACACTACATGGAGAACAGGCGAACGTGCATCGCGTGCGGCACGCGATTCCAGCTGACCGGCAAGTACCACGGCAACTACTGCAGCGAATGCCACGACGAGTGGCTCGACGTCCAGCGTGACCGGCCGTCGACCCCGCGCCCGCTCCCGCCGACACGTGGTCGTCGCGCGCCCTGGCCGGCCGACGAGCCGTCCGAGTCCCCTGACGACGAGTCAGATACACTCGAGGAGTGAGGGAACCGTACTGTCGGCGTGCCTGCGCTGGGTATGTTCGTCTTATTGATCGACGGTGTAGCCGTCGGCTTCGTTGTCGGTGACGAAGTGAGCGTCCTGACGGAGTCTCACACGAGTGTAACGAGTGTGAGGCACGTCAGGTCGCGAACAAAGTGAGCGTCCTGACGGAGATTTGAACTCCGGTCCCTGGCTCCGCAAGCCAAGAGGATAGTCCACTACCCTATCAGGACTCATCTCTACGTACCGCCGACTGCAATAAGAGGGTTACGATGTGTTCGTCCAGCGATGGCTGGGGGCACGACCCACGCCGTCTGGTAACATCCCAAACTAAAAACTCCTTTTCACCGTGGGCAAGGGTTTAGAAATAAGGGGGCGTTGATGGAGGTATGAATCGACGGACCCTGCTCAAACGGACGGCTGCCCTCGCTGCGACCGGCGCCCTCGCGGGTTGTGTCGCCGACTCTCCGGGTGCTGGCGGTGACGGAACGGAAGATAGAGGAGACGGAACCGACGCACCGACCGAGACCGAGAAGCCGACGCCGACGCTCGACTCGAAGTCCATCGAGACGACCAAGACCGGTTGCGGGAGCGGTGACGACGCCAGTGTCTCCTTCGGAAACAGCGACGTCGCCGTGGATGGGAGCATCCGGGCACCGACGCCGTGTCACGAGGCGACGATCGCGGACGCCACGTTCGACGCCAGCTCGGGGACGCTCACCGTCACGGTCGGCCTCTCAGAGAAGAACAGCGACGCGTGTGCACAGTGTATCGGCGCGATAGAGTACTCGGCGTCGCTGGCGTTCGCCAACGGGCTCCCGTCGGAGGTCGTCGTCGAACACCAGCGCGAGGGTGAGAGCGCGACGGTCACGACGAAATCACGCTAACGTTTCTATAGGAGAGAGCGGCAAACGGCGGTGATGTTCCAGTTCAGACACCAACCGAAATCGATAGCCGAGAGCCACTTCTCTCGCCAAGGACAACGCTTAAGCGCGCCCATTCCCTGCGGAATGATACGATTATGGGCGCGATAGAGGACGTCTACGAAGACCTCGAAGCCGACGA
Source organism: Haloarchaeobius lipolyticus (assembly GCF_051208015.1). Lineage (NCBI taxonomy): Archaea > Methanobacteriati > Methanobacteriota > Halobacteria > Halobacteriales > Halorubellaceae > Haloarchaeobius > Haloarchaeobius lipolyticus. The sequence continues at coordinate 85,738 of NZ_JBPKGF010000003.1, forward strand.
GGTCACACTGGAGGAGTTCCGCGAGGCGGTCGAGGCGAAGGTCGAGCAGATGGGGGGGCTCGCCGACGACGAGACGGCGGCGATGCTCATCGCTCACGAGCTCGAGGACAAGGAGGTCAACGGCATCGCCGACATCGACCCCGGGATGCAGGAGGCCAAGTTCATCGCGAAGGTCGTCTCCATCGGCGAAGTCAGAACCTTCGAGCGCGACGGGGACGACCCGGACGGCCGCGTCGTCAACGTCGAGGTCGCCGACGAGACCGCGACGGTCCGCCTCTCGTTCTGGGACGAGAAAGCCGAGGCCGTGACCGAAGAGCTCGAGATCGGGCAGGTCCTTCGCGTGAAGGGCCGCCCGAAGGAGGGCTACAACGGTATCGAGGTCAACGTCGACGAGGTCGAGGTCGACGAGGACGCCGAGGTCGACGTCGAGATCCGCGACTCCTACCGCATCGACGACCTCTCGCTCGGTCTCTCCGACGTGAACCTGAAGGGTCGCGTCCTCGACACCGAGCCGGTCCGCACCTTCGACCGCGACGACGGCTCCGAGGGCAAGGTGTCGAACCTCGTGCTTGGTGACCCGACCGGGCGCCTGCGTGTCACCATGTGGGACGGGCAGGCCGACACGGCTGAGAACCTGGACACCGGGGTCTCAGTCGAGGTCGTCGACGGCTACGTCCGCGAGCGGGACGGCCAGCTCGAACTCCACGTCGGCGAGCGCGGTGCGATCGAGGAGCTCGACGAGACGGTCGAGTACGAGCCGGAGAGCACGCCCATCGAGACGCTCGAAATCGGCCAGACGGTCGATATCGCGGGCGTCATCCGTTCCGCCGACCCGAAGCGAACCTTCGACCGCGACGATGGCTCCGAGGGGCAGGTCAGGAACGTCCGCGTGCAGGACGACACGGGCGACATCCGCGTGGCGATGTGGGGCGAGAAGGCGGACTACGATATCGGCCCGGGCGACCGCGTCGCCTTCGCCGACGTCGAGATACAGGACGGCTGGCAGGACGACCTCGAAGCGTCCGCCGGCTGGCGTTCGAGCGTGACCGTCCTCGACGACGACGCCGACGTCGGCTCCAGCACCGACGCCGGGTCAGACGACGCAGGCGAGTCGCAGGAGACGACCGGGCTGGACGCCTTCAGCGGCGACGGCGACGGTGGCGCGAGCAGTAGTGACAGCACCCGCTCGTCGACGCAGACCACCTCCGCCGGTTCGTCCGGTGGCGCGACCGCGACCCTGCAGGAGGAAGCCGTTGAGTTCACCGGAACCGTCGTCCAGGCGGGCAACCCGGTCATCCTCGACAACGGTGAAGAGACGATGAGTGTCGAGACCACCGCGGACGTCCACCTCGGTCAGGAAGTCACCGCGCGAGGGACCGTCTCCGACGGAACCCTTCACGCGGACGACGTGTTCTGAGCCGGCCTGCTCTCTTTTCGCGGGTGATGACGGCGTCTACGGAAAACTACAAAGGGCCAGGCTGACTGGGTTTCGGGTATGAGCGTTGAGCTACCGTTCGCCCCGGTGGACTCCATCATTCGACGGAACGCTGGCGACCTCCGTGTCAGTCAGGACGCTGCGGAGGAGCTCGCCCGTCGGATCCAGTCTCACGGTGCGGTCCTCGCGGAGGACGCTGCCGAGGCTGCCACGGCGGACGGCCGGAAGACGTTGATGGCGTCGGACTTCGGTGTCGAGGCGACCATCGACAAGGACGAACTGGAGTTGCCCGTCGCCCCGGTCGACCGAATCGCGCGCCTGAACATCGACGACTCCTACCGCGTCTCGATGGACGCCCGGGTCGCACTCGCCGACATCCTCGAGGACTACGCCGACAACGTCGCGGCCGCCGCGGCGAAGCTCGCGCGCCACGCAGACCGACGAACCATCAAGGGTGAGGACATCGAGACGTACTTCTCCCTGTTCGAATGAGATGAGATTCGGTTACAGCCCACGCTGTCTCGACCACGACACTGGCCCCAGGCATCCAGAGACGCCGGACCGGCTCCGCGCCATCCGCGAGGGGCTCAAGCGGAAACACGGGGTCGAGTACGTCGACACCGAACCGGTGGCCGTCTCGTCCGTCGAAGCAGTCCACGACGCCGAGTACGTCGAATCGCTACGCGAGTTCTGTGCGGACGGCGGCGGCGACTGGGACCCCGACACCACGGCCGTCGAGGACTCCTGGGACGCCATCCTCCAGAGCGCCGGTCTCGCTCAGTGGGCAGCCACCGAAGCACTGGACGGTGAACAGGGTCGGGACACCCCGTTCGCACTCGGCCGCCCACCGGGGCACCACGCTGTCTACGACGACGCGATGGGCTTCTGCTTCGTCAACAACGTCGCCGTCGCGGCCCAGTACGCTCTCGACGAACGTGACACCGAACGGGTCGCCATCGTCGACTGGGACGTCCACCACGGTAACGGTACCCAGGACATCTTCTACGACCGCGGCGACGTGTTCTTCTCGTCGATTCACGAGGAGGGCCTCTACCCCGGTACTGGTACGGTCTCGGAGACAGGCGAGGGCGACGGCGAAGGGGCGACGATGAACGTCCCGCTCCCCGCCGGCGCCGGGACGGCAGATTACCTCTCGGTGTTCGAAGAGTGCATCGAGCCGGCCATCGAGCGGTTCGACGCCGACCTGTTGCTCGTCAGCGCCGGCTTCGACGCCCACCGCCACGACCCAATCTCTCGGATGCGGGTCTCCTCGGAGGGATACGCGCTGTTCACCGACCGGCTGCGAGACCTCTGCGACCGCGTCGGGATGCCTATCGCGTTCGTTCTAGAGGGCGGGTACGGCCTCGACGTACTCGCGGAGGGCGTCACGATGGTCCATGAGACCTTCGACGGCCGCCAGCCCATCGACCCGGACGAAGAGACCTCGGACAGCGTCCGCGAGAGAATCGCCGAGGTCAGTTCGACTCACGGCCTCGGCGAGAAGTAGTCCGCCAGCTCGGTTCCGAACTCTCCTGCCAGTTTCGCGACCTCCTCGCCGACGAGTACCTCGTATCCATCGCGGAGCCGCTGTTCGACCTGGACGCCGAGTGCGACGTCGAACAGGCGCACGGAGTCCAGCAGGTCCGCAGGCGTCCGGATTTCGCGCTCACGTTCGACCACGTACCGGTCGCCGTCGACGAACGGACCGTAGTCGTCCGAACCCGCGTACTTCTCGTAGAAACCGGCCGCGTGCTGCCGAACGTAGACCGGCGGCCCCTCGTGGCGCTCGATAGCCGGTCGCTCGGCGACCGCGCACTCGACGAACAGCACGGCCGTCTCGTCGGCGAACGCCCGCCAGCGGAGCGGGTCGAAGCCGCGCCGGTCGAGTTCGCTCGCGACACCTCTGAGCGAGCGCCGAAGCTGGGGCCAGAGCTGGTCGTCGACCACGTCCGGGGGCGTAAACCGGACCGCGACAGGTGTCGTCCCCCGTCGCTCGACGTGCTCCCTGACCGTGGCGGCGTCCAGCGGGTCGAGGGGAGCCGGGAAGAACTGGTCGGGTGCCGGGTCCGACAGCAGCACTCGCGCGTGATGTTGGAGCCGTGCGACGTTCCGGGCAGCGAGAACCGCCGCGACGTTGCGCTCCGGGTCGGTCGGGTCGATGACGACGAGCGGGTCGTCGAACTCTCTGGCGGCGTGTCCCTCGGGGTCGTGGTGGACCGGCGGCTGCCAGTCCGCGGCGGCCTTCACGAACTCCCGGAAGCCGCCGTACGCCAGTATCAGAAGCTCGGTGAGGTAGCCGGAGAACCCTTCGGTCCGGAGGTCACTGCCGTAGATGCCGATGCCCTTCAGGAACTGCTTCGCCACGCGGACGTCCGCGGCCAGCTCGTCGTCGAGGTGTTCGAGCAGGTACTCGTTGTGGAACGGCGTCCGGTCGACGGCGGACTGGATGTCCGTCGCCTCGGGCACCCGGAAACAGGGGACGAGGTCGACGTCGAAGCCGTCGTACTCGCCTTTGATGTACGGATGCTCGGCGTACTCTTCGTGGCCGTTGGGGAGGACCTCGCGCCCGACCGCCAGTCCGTACTCCTCTAGCGTCTCACGGTCGATATCCGACGGGAACCGCACGAAAACGTCGATGTCCCGGTCGCCGGATATCCACGTCCCCCGGGCGGTCGACCCGACCTGCATCACGTCCGCTCCCTCGCTGTACGTCGCGACCGCCGATTCCACCCGGGCGACCAGCTCGTCGGCCACCTCGCCGAGTCGGCGGCGCTCCTCGGACGAGGGGTCGACCCGCTCGCGAACCGCAGAAACCGTCTCCTCGAACGCGTCGTCGCTCATGCTCGTCGGCTAGCGGCGCCCCGGTGAAAGGGTATCGATGGTCGGTGCGCGAGAGGATACCGTGAAACACCGCCGCCGTAAAGCGAAAGTCTCTTTATAATCGCCCGGGCTATCTGTAACTGCAGTAAGCCGTCATAGCTCAGTTGGTAGAGCACCACGCTGTTAACGTGGTGGTCCCAGGTTCGAGCCCTGGTGACGGCGCTGAACGAGTTCAGCGCCCTGCCGGATGTAATCCGGCAACGGCGTAAAATCGCTTCGCGATTTTCCGTCCCGCCGGACGTAGTCCGGCGACGTGCGGAAGACGCAAAGCGTCTTCCGCGCCCACGAGAACGCTTCGCGTTCTCGGGACGGCGCTTCTGGAATTTCCTACCTGTGAAGAGCCATCGCTTCGTGGCTCCCACACGTCGATTCTCGGACACCGCCGACGTGCCGGTTCGTCATATCTATAAGGAATCGGGTGAAACCAGCAGATGCTGGGCCCTTAGCTTAGTCTGGTTCAAAGCCCCCGGCTCATAACCGGGTGATCGCTGGTTCGAATCCGGCAGGGCCCATCGATTCTGCGAGTCGCAAACGCGACGAGCGAATCGTCGACTCATACGGATCCGAAGCAGGGAGCGACAGCGACCGAGGTTCGAATCCGGCAGGGCCGATCAGTTCTTCGCCGAAGCCAGAACGGACGACGAAGCCCCACTCTATCCAGTTCGAGAACACGACGAACACCCACCTTTCGCCTACAACAGCGACCGGAGCACTCGCAGCGGGAACGTCACGACCGCGATGACCAGGTCGATAGCCTGTCGAGCGATTGATCGGAGTGTTCGGAGCATTACGACTCGAGCTTCGAGCGTCCAGCAGTTGCTGTGATAGCTTTCACTCGCAAGCGATTCATGAGGGTGGGTGAGCGGCGTCACTCTTTTCGTACTCCCCTCCAAGGGTTCGGGCATGACCGAGGTCACCATCCGCTCTGCCGCCCTCGACGACGTCCCCGGTATACAGCGAGTGGCCCGGGAGAGCTGGCACGCCGCTCACGACCATATTCTGGACCCGGCAGCCGTCGACCGGCAGGTCGACGAGTGGTACGCGACCGACCCGGTCACGGAGCGGGTAACGATGACGGACGTACACGTGTTCGTCGCCGACGCCGACGACGTGGTCGGCTTCGCGTCGGGCGTGGCCGCGAACCGGGCCGACCACGGCGAGCTGGCCGAACTGGCGACCATCTACGTTCACCCGGACTGGTGGGGTGAGCGGGTCGGAAGTCGGTTACTCGAACGCGTCGAGGACGAGATGCGCGAGCGGGGCTTCTCGGAGCTGTCTATCACCGTGCTCTCCGAGAATCAGGTCGGGCTCTCGTTCTACAGGAAACACGGCTACGAGGTCGTCTCAGAGACGGAGACCGGCCTCGCGGGACAGACGGTCCGTGAGTGCGAGCTTCGAGGCTCGCTCTGAGTCGCAGACGGCGGTGTGGTACGTGCCACCGGAGCCGCGTCACATCGAAATCCTTTTTTGTCTCATCGGCGGAGTGTGGAGTGTAAGCCGCCTTAGCTCAGACTGGGAGAGCACTCGACTGAAGATCGAGCTGTCCCCGGTTCAAATCCGGGAGGCGGCATCTTTCTTCCGTACGGACCACATTGACCGTATAGCGCCACGTTTCGGCAGATAACCCGCTACTTTCGCATGGAGATTTGAACCGGGTACCGGACGCGCCGCGTCACCCTCTGGTATTCCGTATTATAATACGTCTTCAATGATTATTATAATTTTGATTCGGCATATGTTTCGCTGGTCTTAGTTACGCCACGCAATGTATGGCACTTTGATTCAGAAGAGTAACGGTATCTCAGGAATGGCAAACCAAACAAGCATATGATTAAGCGACTGACTTTCGGTCGGAATGTCTCTTTCGCCGCTGAGGTTGCAGTTGCGACTATACCTCTTTTCTTTGCATCCACCCTTCAGACACCTCCTCAGCTATTTGTCGGGTTAGATGGGGGATTTCTCGCTACCATCGCAGTACTTGCTTCGATTTTCAGCTTCGGAATGTCATTTGTCGCCCTCACAAAGGTCGGCCAATCCACCTACTCGCCGAAACTCCACGAACGAGGATATATACTAACATCTGCAGTGGTGTACTACTTGCTTTCCGTATTGATAACTTATCTCGGATATCTCTTACTTGTGTACCCATACGCCGGGGAAATTGTTCCAAAAACCAACGACATCTTCGCAGGCATAGTCATCAGTTCACTATATCTGATAGCCCTATCAGGAGTTAATGTCCTCACTATTTGGTCGCTTGAAAGAGAGAGGCAAAAAGAGGAAACAGTCTCTGAATTCCTCCGAGTGACAGAGAACCTTCGAGAAGCCGACTTGGGTGAAGCCAGTGAACTTGGGGCTACTACGCTTGCTTTGGGTAGAGAGATTGAGGAAGAACTGAGAAAAGAACCGATGAGGGACACAATAGGACTTCACACATCTCTCAGACAGTGGTTAGATGAGTTCCAGCAACTAACTGCTTCAGACCAACGAAGAATGGTTGGATGGACTTCCGGGAGTCACGAGAACCGCAGCAAACACTGGAACTCCCACTACACGACCTATACAGAAATTCGCAAGGAATTAAGTAAACTGGAAATGTCATCATAGGCTAACACATCATATGTCTCCTGCACCGACGCTAGACAAAGTCGAATCCCGTTCTGACTATTCTTTTCACCGGGAGAGTGTACTTCTAGTTAGTGAAACGGGGCGATGCTTCGGTTATGAACTGGAGGATTTACTTCAAGAAGTCCTGGGGGACGCTTCTGGATATGGGGAGTACTTCGCGTATACCCCGCATGGCCACGGATATAACCTCCTGAACGAAGCGACTGCTGAGGACAAAGTCGTGTCTTTGGAGAATAGTGTATGGCTGGTCGAAGCCAACTGCTTTTCTCTTGATTCGCTGAGACTACGCAGTTTTATTCAGAACAAGGTCCCCCCACAAGCCGAAATCATCGTTTGGCCAAACCAAGAGGTTGACCTGGTGGTTGATTTGGAAGACATTGACGACCTCTCTCACAAGATATTCGTGACGAAGAGTGAACAGAGTCTTAAGACATCTCTACGTAGCTATTTCACCAGAGATTGCCACCCCCGCCGGTCTAAGCACTGTGTGGACTGGAAAATCGCAGCCAGACTTCAACAAGAGACAATCATATGATACACGCTTGGCGGGCAATACAGCGGGTAGGGGAAGACCTTGACTTATCTGGAGATGTCTTGGATGCGTATCTCAAAGTTGCTTCTGAAGTACACGACGAAATGTTGGACGAGTATGAGGAAGCTTACGACCTGGACAGTGAATACTTTGAGTTCCTCAACAATGAGGTTCTAAGTGACGACAGGGTTCTGGCTATCATTTCAGAAACGGACGTTCCCAAGGAATGTGTGTCCAGAATGCGGAATTCGGAGTTCGATATAGAGAGTTCGTTCCGCGAGTCTTGGAAAGTCAGGCACAGGCTTGACGAGATTGTAGACCTTGTTATGCTTCTCAAGCTGATAGCTGACTACCAATCTCAAACCGGCGAGGAAAGTGTATCCCGAGACCGTATACAATATCTATCTTACCTCACAAATGATGTTCTCTCTGATAGAGAGGACCATTCTATCAAACCACAAAAAACAACCTTGGGAATGTTGGAACGCACAGGTTATCGGTATACATTCAGAAAACGTGATTCAACGGTCCATTCCAGTAGACTGTCCCAAGACCGGAACAGACTCATCGCATCAGAGTTGCTGGATGAACACGTTGACGAGTCTATAGACCCAAACGAACAGCAACCGTTCCGTTTGTCATTGGGTTTGTCCGGCGAATTCATTGTAACCCGCTATCGCGACAATTTTAGAAGAATCGACACGGCTGAAAGCATATTATTGCGTGAGTGGGCACTTTGTCAGAAGAAGGTACTACAGGAGTGGGCTGGAGAACCAATCAGTGAACTCGAAAGGCACGTCAAAAGTTTGAATTCATTTGATGAAAACAGGAACGGTAGTGTGTTACTCACAGGACGAACCCGTATCTTTAGCCTCGACAGTGAGGGACCGGTAATGGACTTGTTCAACGGGGTGAAACGGGCAAATGCCTAAGTTAGAACCTATTGCTGACATCCATGACCGGATTGAGAAAGAGGAGAAGTTCCCAGAAGACATCAAAGAGGAATTCAAACAGTTCGTCTCCAATAATTATTATGACGTTGAATATGGTTCTGGTTCCGTAACTCTTGACAATTTCTTGGTTAGAGGGTTCAATAATCTTTCCGAGGCTGAGGTTCATTTCGGGGGGGACGATTACATTGTATATGGCAAGAATGCCCTAGGAAAGACCACACTCATTAGGGCAATTCAGTACAATCTCATGGGCCTTCCAGATGATAAGCAAAAACATGGGATGACTGGAATCATCCAGACCGGAAAGAAGCGATTATTCACGGAAGGTGATTGGTGGATTGGAACCACCCGAACCCGGATTCAGAGGGAACTGTATCGAGAAGGTCGAGGAGGGGCACTTCACGGGGAAGACAAACCGGTTGTGATAGAAGATATCGACAACTCTAGCGTCCCTGAAGACCGCCATGACCAACCCGAGACGGTTTTCAATAAAGTCGGGATTTCTCCGCTATATAATCGGGACTACGACGTGTACGATTTCATGTCTTTGTTCTTCCTAATGTCACGTGACTTCTTGAATTTCATAAACTGGAAAGGCAATTCAACGGAAGTCATTGACATTTTGTTTGGAATCTATCTCACAAATGTCTCCAATGCGGTTGACAATCGAATGGATAAGTTGGGTGGTATCGGGGGTCATATGGATGATGCCAAATGGAAATCTGAAGAATATCAAAACAGACTCGACGAAAAGCGTGAAGAACGCAATGAACTGAAGAGTCGGCGTGCAGCGATTGCCACGAGAATTGCAGATAAGAGAGAAAACCTGGAGTCTTTACAATCCGGTGATGGTTCAGAAGAACGTCTCAATCGACTTCGTTCTAGGAAGAGTTCACTGAAATCAAAGTTGGCCGACCTAAAAAGCCAACGTACAGAACTGATATCTGACTTAGCAGAGGTCCGTCGAGTAATAGAACGATACGAGGACAATGAACTCACTGGCGACCTCAAAGAAGTTGCGGATGAATTACACGATTTGCTGTCTGTCCCTGACCGCTGCCCGGTCTGTATGAATGACGTCGATGCAGACCAAAGACGCCGGTTGAAGAATGAACACAGCTGTCCTCTTTGCAGCAAGGATATGCCCGCGGACAGAATTGAAAAGGAGAAGGAGTACCAGACACCTAAATCTCTCTCTGAGAGGCGTGAACAACAGCAACAAGAACTCGAAGAACTACTTGATGACGAAGCAGACCTGGACTCACGTATTTCGCAGCTTGACTCTCGAATTTCGGCAACTGAGAAAGACATCGAAGAAGTAGAACAACGTCTTGAAGAAAGCGATTTAGACAAAGAGATTGAACGCCGCGAAGAATTAGAGTCTGAAATCCGAACTTTGCGAGAGGAAGCGGTTAATCTGGATATGCGGCTTGACACCATTTGTGTTGAGATTACCGAACTTGAGTGGGAGGTGAAAGCCCAAGAACACCTTATGGAAATGAAAAATAGACGCAAGGACAGGAAGTCGTACTTAGAACGTCTGTCAGGGATTATCGACTCTGAAAGGAAGAATCAACGAAGAAAACTTCAGATGCAATTACAGGACCAGATGGAATATTTAATACAAAATTGTCTTACTGAGGGGTTCTTCTCTGAGGTCACTTCAGTATCATTTGAGGGTCCCGAAAACTACCATTTCACAGTCCACACTCCGACTCGAAGATACAAATCATCACAAGCAGAAAAGGAATCCGCTGAGGCAACTCTACAGTCTCTTATTTTCCACACGGCAGTGTTAAAGCACCTGTCCAATTCACGAGATGAATCCCTTCCCTTCAGGTTGTTCGCAATTGATTCGCCTCTTTCAAACGACATGGACCCCGGGAACGAGAGTGACGTTCTCTCTATCCTTTCGTTCTTGCCGGACTATCTCGACGACTATCAAACAATAGTTACTATGGCTAAACCGGAAGAAGAGACGATGACAATGCTAGAGAGTTCTGGACACACTCTGCTAAACTTCAACGAGGTCTGAGAAGTACCTTGGCGAAGAATTAGGTCCTGTGTCGAGGGAATAGTGCGGACTGAAGAGACACTGGACATAGTCTCCCCCCTTCAGGGTATTTAATTAATATCTCCGGGTCTAACCAGATTTTGCAGTTCCCTTACGACTACTCCCATAGACGCCGACGAGTCGCATGCAGACCCATGTCAAGCCGTAGATTCACCATGGTCAAACCCGTTTTGTCACTCTTTTTCCGTCCGAAACCCAACTCAGACAGTCCATCCAAGAAGCAGTGAACGGGGTCCACAGGGATATCGTTGCCCTGTACTTAGTACCATAACCGCCTACGCATATCACCGATATTGAGACGGGTTTGTTGTCCTCTATTTCGTGGTAGTCCACCGCGACCTCAATATCTCCATAACGCGCCGTACATGATACAGGTATTCTCGTTAAAATTATCCCCAGTAGTGTAGATAATCACTGATTGCCTCTTTCGAGGGTTTCCATAGGCGACAGATTAGCTTCTCGCCTGACCCACCTACGTACCCTTCCACGGATACAGTTTTTGCACCCTTCTAACGGGTACATTTGTTTCAGTTCTATCACGGCCTCAGAATGGCCGAGGGGGACTGTGGAACGGCCTTAGCCCGGCGACGCCCCACAGCTGCTTGCTAATTGCAAGTTAGACCAAATGGACTTAAACACTTTGGAGTGAATCTTGACAAAAAGCCCCTAAGAGGGGACGTCGCCGGGCTAAAGCGCATTTGAAGTATTATTCTCAGCAGTAATAATGTTGTCCCCTATACGTTTATAATCGGTTCCGGCACCACCCAGAATTGGTTCGACTCTCTGGACCGACCACCTAATCAGAGTTCGTATATGACGAGTGTGGCAAAACCCCCTCCCAGGCCTTCTGATAGGGCTATCAGAACGGGACCGAGAACTAAGGGTTATCCAGTCAAATGTTGACCGGAGATAATTTCGATGGATGACGACCTTCTCCCCCAACAAAAACAGTACTCGATTGTTCACCGTGACCGGTGGAAGTCCCCTGGACACCCTGACGAAGAGGTCAAGCAGTACGAGACTAACGACCTCGACGACGTCCCAGTTCCTCCGGAACACATTGGTATCTCGGTTCTGGCATACGACGCTGATGGGAACGCGTCCGAGGTGTCTGAAAGAGACTGAGACTCCAAAGAACCAGTCAGAAACGTCGTATAGGTGTGCACGGGGATAGTGTGGGAAGATTACCAGCTACGGTGGACTCATCCCCATGGGAAGAGAAAACACACCGAATGACTGATGACAAGCAAAAGAGGACTCCCGAAGAACAGCAGATAATCGACAAGGTAGCCGAAAGAAAGGGCGAAGAGTACGCAGAAGACCACGCCAAACTGATTCTTCTTCAAGCCCGACGAGTGGGGGCACTGTAGTCATCTGAAGTTTCGACATTGAAATGCCTCTCATCCGGCTTTGACTGATAGTAGCCCTCTACCCTCGGAATTTGGTGATTTACACTCGGTATCTGCGGTGTGGATTCGAATGGTATGAAATCAATTAGTAGGATAGGAGTCTAACACGGTGATAGGGCTATCAGAGGTGTTCTTCGAGGAGTGGATGGGCAACTACATGGTTATTGTATGCTAGGTACTCTGGTCCCACTTGATGCCCATCTTCAACCAGCAATTCGCGTCCACTGATTTCAGAATCGTAGAAGTGGGTGATTTCCTTGGTGCGTGGGTCAATCGATATCATCCCGTTCTCGAAGTCGACGTGATGGTTCGGACAAACAACGACCACATTCTCGGGTATGTCCGGTCCATCCTCCCCGAGAGGCATTAGATGGTGAACTTCTGAGTAGCCGTCTTCAGGGCCTTGAAGACGTTTCTCACCGCAGATTTGGCAGTTGTGGTCGTGCATCCGTTTGACTTGACGAACCAAGGCCTCGTTCCGGATGACGTCTTCACTGGTAAACTCTCGACGTTCTGTGGTCCGGCTACCACGGGGTAATTTGATTGCCTCGTCAGGTTCGTCGGATGTTGTTGTATCACGTTGCTGGGTGTGTGATTCGGGGGCTATGTCGACTTCATCGGTTTTACCGAGACGACTCAGCGGGGATAGTTCGAACCGAATCGCATCTCGCATTGTTCCCGTGGAGTCACTGAGTTCTTCTCGGAACCAATCAGTGCAGAGATACTGACCAACGTATTCCACTTGACCGTCGTCGAGAGTTCTGAATAGATGTAGTTCTCTCTCGTCCTCACGGTGGTCTCTGATGGCTTTGTTCCCGTGGTCGAACGTCATGTCCCCTGCTGTTCCTTCACCGGTATAGACTACTGTTCCATCTTCTTCTATCGTGTCTCTGTAACCTTCGTCGGTCTCCGAGAACGATGTGAAGAGAAAGATGACCGGGACATCACGGCACGGTGAAATACCGCGCTGTCGCTGTCCACCGAACTCGTCATGGATTTCTTTGCGCCGGTAGATATTCCCTTGCTGAAACCGTGGAAGAAACATCCATATGCCGCGTTCCTCATCACGACGAATCCGGCTGGAATCCTTGTCTGCTAACTGTTGAAGCGCTTCCTGTACGACGTGCTTCCACTCAGGGGATTTACGTCCGGTGTCATGGGCTTCGCTACAGAGATAGGCATCATCACATAGACTGGGATACGTCTCCTTTACGGCCTCGTAGACGACGTCAGTGACGGACTGTCGACCCGGGGAGACACAGGACATATCCGTCCGTAACAGATGACTACGCAGTTCTCTCACCTTCTCTCGGTCGGTATTGCCTACCGAACCGTCTCCAGAAATCACGCCGCGCCCATCTTCAGTCAGACGATTAACCCCATCAGACCGTTCTACGTACCCAAGGACCTGCAACCACTCTCGATGACGGCTTGCCACACCCGGGGATTCCATTTCGACATCTTCAAACTCGTCTCGAAGGTGGTGCATGATGTCTTCATCAGTCATCGGTCGTTCCAGCAGCTGGGAGAGAATAGAATTGAATCCAATCACGTTCGACTGTAGCGCGTCATACAGAACAGACGAGTCGGGTGTCTCCAGATATTGGTGCCCTCTCTCTCCAAGAGAAATCTCGTCATCGTCGATGTCGATGAGTTCTATCGCATTCAAAAACCCAAAATGGTGGTTAATCGCATCTGGGCTTTCAGCACGAGTGTTTTCCAAAACCCAGCCTTTTGCTTCTGAACGGGTGGTTGCGCCAGAAGCGTTAGAGACGAACCGAAGAAGTTTTTCAAGTAAGTGAAGCCGCTGACTTGTCCCCCCATAAAATCGGTCGGTAGTCAACCGTCGGTCATCAGCCATCTTAGGAATAGACGTCACCCAATGAACATAAGACCTGTTCCATTCCCTGCCGGGATACATCACGCAGATAGGGCAGACTCTCCGCGTGAATACCCGGTTACGAGTGGAGGGATAGGGTAGGCCTTTTTATATTTTATATCACCCCACCTCTGACGACTGGTGAAGTTGAGACCGTCTTTAGATATTGTCGAGGAATCCCCGGCGTTGTTCGACCTTCTGTCGTTCCGACCGGCTGTCGTAGTGCTTGTCGAGAACGTCACTGGAGACGTTCATCCGGTCACTGACGACTTTCTCCGGGACGTCCTTTGAGAGGTGATGAGTGATACTTCCTCGTCGGATAGCGTGCGGTGAGACGGAGAGAGGACACTTGCTGTAGGACCCATACCCGGTTGGGCAGATTTCATGGTCGTCTGGGCACTCGTCGCCGTAGTAGCACGGACGAGTCACCTTATAGACCGTATCCCGGATGCAGGACTTGGCAGCCCGACCTTGTGACGAGGCAATGAGTGGGTCTCGTCCGAACTTGTCTTTCACGTCTGGTCGGCGTCGTTGTATCCACCCGTTCAGGACCTCGCACAACCGGGGAGAGAGGGCTACTAACCGTTCGCCCTCGTTTCCGTTCTTCAGTGGAGTGTGAGTTTGGGGCCGGTGTGCGACTCCGAGATACTGGTCGCCCGGGTAGAAGTCTCCAACGTCGAGGGAGTGCAGTGCCCCGAGACGCATCCCCGTTTCCCAGAGGATTTCCATAACGACGTGTCCCCGTGAGGCGTACTCGAACTGGCGAAGGTACTTCAGTATCTCCTCGGCCCGTTCAGCACGAAGGATGGCCCGACTCCGTTCTTCCTCTTTACTGAGGATGGGCATGATGATTTTCTCGTGTAAGCCGTCTCGAACGGCATCGATGGACTCACACCACCGTAAGAAGACCCTGAGTGCATCGAGATTCCCTTCGAGAGTGATTGGCTTCAGGTCCCCGTCGTCGCGTCTCCACGTCCGGAACCGTTGCAGGTCTCGTCCAGAGAGGTCGTTCATGTTCTCGACGTCCGCGACGTCGTCACACCACCGGATGAAGTGTTTCAGTCGGTAGTGGTAGCCCGAAAGGGTACTGTCGGAGACTTCGTTCCGACGGGCGTCAAGGTACATCTCTTTCGCTTCTGATGGGCTGATTGGCTGGAGTTCTGGGTTGCGTGCGTTCATTTCTATCCACGGAACCCGAGGGCGACAAGGCCGGGTGACCCCAAATGCGCCGCCTTAGCGCAAGACTGGGAAGCACTCGACTGAAGATTCATGTCCCCGGTTCAAATCCGGGAGGCGGCATCTTCTTCCGAACACTTCTGCTCGAGTGTCTTCTATTCCCGACGGAAGAACCGTGAATCGTCGTCGTCGCGCGAGTGGAGTCAGTAGCAGGCCGATGAGGTCTCACTTCGAGAGTGTCCAGACATCGGACTCATTCGAGCACCGGAGGGATTCACTCCAGCAATCCCTTGATGATCTGGAGCTCCTCCTCAGTCGATATCGTCTCCGCCTCCATGCAGGCGTGGACGACCTTGTGGACGAGCGCGGAGTCCTCGAACACCGCTGAACCGGCCGCCGCCGGCTGCGCTCGAGAGTCTTCGAGGGCCGCGATGCGCGCGTCCAGGCGCGCGAGCGTCGTCTCGACGTCGGTCTCCGCCTCGGTGGACGCCTCGTCGTCACTCGACGACGATGTTGTTGCAGGTTCCGTCTCGCTCTCGTCGGTCGATGCTGCCTCGGCCGTGGATTCGCTAGTCATGGTTTCGGCAATCTCGGGGTGTGCCTCGAAGACCGCGTCGACGAACGACGCACGCTCGCTCCAGTCGAAGCCGTCGATGCTGTTCACGCGGTTGCTTACGGTCGCGGCTGTCACGTCCAGCTGGTCACCGATCTCCTGCTGTGTCGCCTCCGGTTCGGCGAGGACCACCGTCAGCACCTCCCGTTGTCGGTCCGTGAGTTCGTCCGGTGAGGGGTACCGCTCTGGCTCTCCTTCGGCAACCGCGTCGTCGGTGTCGGCCGCTTTTTCGTCTGTGTCACCTGTTCCAGAACCGCTGCCGGTGGACGATGAGGCGTCACTCGACCCTTCACCGTGGACCGTCGGCTGGTCCGTCGAGGCCGGTGTGGGAGTCGGCCCTGTCGGGGCGTTGCCGTCCGCGTCGCCCTCGGTCACGTCGTCGGTCGCATCGGCCGCGGGATCTCCATACGTGTCGAAGACGTTCTCGACCAGGTCGGGCGTCGCACTCGGAACTTGCGACGCTATCTCCTCTATCGATGCGTCGGGGTGTTCCTTGGCGACGTCCAGAATCTGCCTGTGCCGCATCGACTTCGGGAATGAACTGTCTCCTTCTGTACTCGCTCCTGTCATGTTTTCGTGTAGTTCTCCGGTCAGTCGAACGTTACCCAAAGGGTAATATTAGCTTTGATAGTCGCTGTTTTGAGATTTTTGGCCGCTTCCTGATGATGCGATTGCTCTATTACTATACACCATCAGAATCGGTGTGTCTTAGCGGCAGAACTACCCGTGTCCGATCGTTGGTTCTCACTGCTGGGGTGTTCAGGGCCCGTTCGGTGGGGCCGAGTCTTCTATCTACGGGAAGCGCTGACGAGACGTCCCGAACAACACAAGGGTTATCAGTGTCGGCCGGGTTCGTCTAATCGCAATGGCGAAAGGTACGGTTGATTTCTTCAACGACACTGGCGGTTACGGTTTCATCGATACTGAGGACGCGGACGAGGACGTTTTCTTCCACATGGAGGACGTCGGCGGCCCGGACCTCGAGGAAGGTCAGGAGGTCGAGTTCGAGATTGAGGACGCTCCCAAGGGTCCCCGCGCGACGAACGTCGTTCGCTCGTAAGATTCTGAGCTCGCGCCGTCGTCACTGACGGTTCGATACCAGACTGATTTCAGTACTCCGTCCGGCGGCTTCCGTCGCTCGGAGCCCGCCATCGCCCGACCAACTCCGGGCGACGGCGTTTTCACGGACAACGTAGACGGACAGCCCCCCGTACGCGGGCGTGCGTCTCGAAAGAACGGACACATCAGCGCAGTGCGTCCACTACTTATCTGCGGACAGTGCCAAAGTATAGCACGATACCTTCGTCGTGATAGCCATGACTCCTCACACCGACAGTCCACCCGTCGAACCGGAACAACGCGTCGGCATCGAGAGCCTGTTCGAGTCTCGATTCGAGTGGAAGGCAGGTGCGGTCTCCGGACTGCTCGCTGCGTTCGCGATGGGGCTCGCAATCTCGCTCGTTCGGCTCGAAACGCTCCGTGTAGCCATCGCCGGACTGTACGGCTTCGAGGGGAGTCTCGCGGTCGGTTGGGCGGCACACCTGTTCCACGGCGCGCTGTTCGGCGTCGTATTCGCCGCGATACTCGCTGACCCCGGTCTTTTCGGTGTGCGAGACTGGCTCTGGAAGTCGGTCGCTGCGGGGATGGTGTACGGGGTGGTCCTCGCGGTATTCGGTGCAGGGATCATCATGCCTATCTGGCTCGGAGCGGTCGGTCAGCCGCCGGCTACATCGATTCCGCACGTCACCCTCCCCCTGGTCGCGTGGCACCTCATCTACGGTCTCGTCCTCGGCGCGACGTTCCACTATCTCCACCGGGACTGAGGTGGCCGGTGCTGCGAGATAGCTCGTCGCCGCGTTCGTACACAGACTGTCCGGAAAGCGGGACGGTTCGCTCACGCGTAGAACGGTTATCCCCTGCTCGGTGGGTTCGGACGGCCGAACAGAGGCTTCTGACCCTCCGCCTCACCCATTCTAGCGGAATGGTGCATGTCTCGCAAAGCTTAACGGGCTGCCGTGCGTCCTTTCACTTGAAATGGCGAAAGGTAAGGTTGACTTCTTCAACGACACAGGCGGCTACGGTTTCATCACGACTGAGGATTCGGACGAGGACGTGTTCTTCCACATGGAAGACGTCGGCGGCCCGGACCTCGAGGAGGGCCAGGAGGTCGAGTTCGAGATCGAGGACTCGCCCAAGGGTCCCCGTGCCAAGAACCTCACCCGTCTGTAATCGGCTGAGTCAACACACGGAGCGACGGTTCCCCGGTTCGCGGTAATCCTGCGGCATCGGAGCGCATCGGTCGGCCCCATCCGGGGCGACTTTTCAGCGGAAACTACTCCCCAGAGCCGCCGCTGTAGCCTTCTTTTCCGCGTGATTGGGGGGTGGCAGCCCCTTCGGAAGGGTTATCCGTTGGCGGCCACTTGAATCAAAAGCAATGGCAAAAGGGAAGGTTGACTTCTTCAACGACACAGGCGGCTACGGTTTCATCGACACTGAGGATGCGGACGAGGACGTGTTCTTCCACATGGAAGACGTCGGCGGCCCGGACCTCGAAGAGGGACAGGAGGTCGAGTTCGACATCGAGGACTCCCCGAAGGGTCCGCGAGCGACGAACGTCACCCGCCTGTAATTCTGTAGCAACACCGTTTTACACCCGGTAATCGTCCGACAGCCGTCTCGGTCTTTCGATCGGCGTCTGTTCGAACCGCACATTCTTCCAGATGACTGTACACCAGAGCGGGAGCTCTCCGAGCAGCCGGCCTGACGAACAGACAGTTCCACTCCGATAACGAGCGATTTTTACAAATCTGTTTGTATAGGGTGGATAATTAGAAGAGTATGTTTATTAAACTCGGATTGGTGGACGAAAATTGCGCCAGTGCGTAGTATTTTTATACACAAACCCGTCTTTGAGATTGCAGTGGTCATGTGGCACGTGCTCGCACGAATCGTTCCCTTGCGTTCGCACGGTTGGTTCCTGTGTACCACTGACTCGTGCTCACAATGGCGGCCGTGAGTGGCTGCACGGCCGCCGTCCGTGTTCCGTACACCCACGAACAGTGATTTCTCCCCTCGGCGTCGGAGGGTTCGTCCTCACTAGACACCGAGCTGTAGATGTGTGCACAACATCAACACGCATGTTCCAGCGTATCGATTGACAATTAATGACATATTAATGCATTCCACTCACCCCTGGATAGATTTATATTGTAGAAAAGCGACCTGACATACACAATGAGCATCCAACAGTCCGTCACCAAGTCCGCGTTCGAGCCGCTCCCGGAAACCATCACTTCGCCGCGCGCCAAACTCGTCTACTTCTTCCTCTCAGTGGCTGACGAGGCCACTGTCGACGAGATACAGGATTCGCTGGGAATGCAGAAGCTGGCACTCCTGAGCGTCCTGAAATCTCTCGCGAAGGAAGGTTACATCAGTAAGAACGGGAACACGTACTCGACCGCCTGAGCTGACACGTAGGCTCTCCGTCCTCCTGCTTCTATCTCCCGTTTTCGATTGGCACCTGCTGGGACGCAGTGGCCCGGACGCTTCGAAGGCTTTAACCCCGCTGTCGGTCTCAGTTTCCCGTAATAACCATGTCCGACAAACCCGCCTCGATGTACCGGGAAATCGACAAGCCCGCGTACACACGACGAGAGTACATCACAGGAATCCCCGGTTCGAAGATCGCCCAGCACAAGATGGGCGACACGAGTTCGGAGCCCGACGACTGGCCGGTTCAGATTTCGCTGGTGCTCGAAGAGGAGTGTCAGATCCGCCACGGCTCGATGGAGGCGTCGCGGCTGTCTGCGAACCGCCACCTCATCAAGGAGCTCGGCGAGGGCACGTACTACATGATCCTGCGGAAGTTCCCCCACCAGGTCCTGCGCGAGAACAAGCAGGCGACGGGTGCGGGTGCGGACCGTGTCTCCGACGGGATGCGGCTGGCGTTCGGGAAGATCGTCGGCACGGCCGCACGCTGTCAGAAGGGCGACCGGCTGTTCACGTGCTGGTGTACGGTCGAGCAGGCACCGGTCGTCAAGGACGCGCTGCGTCGCGCGTACAACAAGGTGTCGCCGCCGTGCCGCATCGTCGTCGAGCGCGGCGAAGAAGAACTCATCGCGTAAGCGCCAGACCGACCGCGTAAACGGACGGTTTTTTGCTTCGCGCTCGAACGCCATCGCATGGTCGACCTCGCCGTCGTGAACCGTGCGGAGACGTTCGAGCGCATGCGCGACCCGCTCTCCGAGCGTGGCGTCCGCGTTCATCACGTACAGGTCGACGAGCGAGTGGTCCCCCTTACGCCGGCGGCCGCGCCGTTCTCGGCCGACGAGTTCGACGTCGGCTTCGTCTACCCCGGTCGGCTGATGGAGGGCGGCGTCGCCGACGCGCTCCTCGACGTGCCGTGGCTGAACGACAGGGACGCCGTGCTCACGTCGCGGAACAAGGCGGGTGTGCTCGCTGCACTCGGGCAGGCGGGCGTTCCGGTCCCTGACTCGGTACTCGTCTCGAACCAGGTCGACGAGTCCGAGCTGGCGGCTACGTTCGAGCAGTTCGACGGGCCGGTCGTCCTCAAGCCGAACTCGACGACGCGGGGGGTCGGCGTCGCGAAGGTCGCAGACCTCGACTCGTTCCTCGGCGTCACGGACTACCTCGACCTCGTCCACGACTATCGCGCGACCGGTGACCGGTCGTTCCTGATACAGGAGTACGTTCCCGACGCGCGTGACTACCGCGTGATGGTTCTCGACGGAGAGTACGTCGGGTCGGTCGAACGCCGACTGTCCGACGACGACCGGGCTGCCGGCCGGTGGAAGCACAACGTCCACCGGGGTGCCGAGGCGATACCCGTCGACCTCGACGCCGAGTACAGGCGGCTCGCAGAGCGCGTGGCCGACGTGCTCGACATCTCGTTCCTCGGGGTCGACCTGCTCGTGACGGACGAGCGCGTCCTGGTCAACGAGACGAACGCGCGCCCGACCATCGACGACGCCGACAAGTACGAGTCGGGGTTCTACGACAGGCTCGCGGACGTGGTTCGGCGGCGGGCGAAAGAAGTGTGGTGATGCCGTCTCTACTCGACCGGCGGCGTCAGTTCAGGTCGATGTCCGCAGACGTGTCCGCTCGTTCGAAGACGACCTCGAGGACACCGTTGTTGTAGGTCGCTGTCGCGGAGTGTTCGTCGACTCGGGTGGGGAGTTCTACACGCTCGTGGTACTGTCGGTGCTCGCTCTCGGCACCGATGGTGAGCGCTTCACCGTCGCACTCGAGTTTGATATTCTCCTTCTCGACACCGGGCATGTCGGCGATGACACGTATCTCCTCGTCCGTCTCGTGGATGTCTACGTGTGTATCAGCCCCGAACCCCGCGTCGCCGTCGTAGTGCATGTCTACCGACCGGTCACCCATCATCTCGTTCATCATCCGTTCGATCTCCCTGAAGAAGTCGTCGAACGGTTCGTCACGGTCGTCACGGCGCATGGGAGGGGCTAGCCCCCGTCAGGTGAAAAACTTTCTGTCCTTTACAGTCCCATTCCCATCGACTCGTTCGTCGTCTCGATGCTGTCGTACTTGTCCGTCTCGCCGACGACGGCGCGGATGGCATCGACGTTCTCGGGGACGACGTCGGACTCCTGGTGGATGGCCTGGAACAGGTAGAGGTCGGGGCCCTCCATCGTGATGGACTCGCCCCAGATTGCGTTCTCCCAGATGTCGGCGCGCGGGCGACCGGCGTCCATGGCGTACTCCTTCAGCTTGCCGGCGCCGTCGATGGCCATCTCCTCGGGGACGACGAACGTCCGCGACTGGGAGTCGAGCAGCTCGTAGACCTCGTCGGTCGAGGGCGTCGTCTCGAGTTCGACGTTGAGGCTGTGGGTGTGCATCAGCGTCGCGGGTACCTTCATGCCGAGCGTGTCGATGTCGATCTCGGGCATGACGGTGTTGACGTCGGGGCCGTGGTGGCTCGGGATGGTGACCGGGTTCGGCAGGATGTCGTTGATTGGCCCGCGGCCGGTCTGGCCGGGGTCGCCGCCGCGACGGACCAGCGTCGCACGGACCTTCTTGACGCCGTACTCCTCCTCGAGGGGAGCGATGACCCGTGAGAGGCCGGTCGTGTTACAGGAGACGACACGGACGTAGTCCGCCTCCGTCGCATCCTCGAAGTTCGCGCGAGCGTTGAAGCTGACCTCGCCGACGTCGGCGTCCTCGCCACCCTGGAACAGGGCGGGTGTGTCGTGCTCTTCGTACATCGACTTGTTGTCCGCACCGATGCCCGAGGGGCAGGCATCGACGACGATGTCGGCGGCCTCGACGAGCTCGTCGACGGTGCCCGCGAGCTCGATGCCGGCGTCGTCGAACTGGTCCATCCGGTCCTCGATGGCCGCGTACAGTGGGTAGCCCTTGTCCACCGCCGTCTGGGCCTCGAAGTTCGGGCGCGTCTTGGCGACGCCCACGACCTCCATGTCTGGTTGTGCGCGGACGGCGTCCGCGACGCGTTTGCCGATGGTACCGTAGCCGTTGATGGCCACCTGTATCATACATGGACCTGCACCATCTCGTAGGGTAAACGTTTCGACCTTGCTGGTTACTTTGGCAGCGAGTAAGTTTCTCCCGCCGGATTTCGGCGGTTACGGTGTGGATTAGTGGCCGGATATGCGCGGTGTCGACTGTGTCACTCTCGAGGCCGAAAACTGGACACTCGCGACCTGTGAACGGTTTAGCGACGGTCTACGCGTCGATTAACGGGTCAATATATTTTACCTACTACTTCGTATCCGTAACCAACCATGCTCACGGTAGGCATCTTTCTCGCTGGGCTCGTCCTGTTCGTGGGCGGGGTCGCGACCATCCGGACGACACACGAGCGCCACGAACCGGCCGACCAGCTGTTCGCCACCGACGAGATTCACCGGGACGCCCCGATGCAGTACGTCCAGACCGACGGCGCGGTCCTCGGCGTCGTCGGTCTCGTCGTGATGATCGTTTCGACGCTCCTGTAGCTCGCCCACGACCGCCAGCCGACGTTCGAGACGACGCGAGCGTCCTCGACCGTGAGCCCGGACGCGACGCGACTCCGTGATACCAGGCGGAGACGATAACACCTAACCCGGCGGCTCCTGATTCTCCGCGTATGAGCGACCTCCGAGAGCCGTCCGAGACGGCCATCCACCAATGTCTCGCCCTCGAAGCAGACGAATCGTGCGTCGTCGTCACCGACGACAAGCGGCTGCCAATCGGCGAGGCGCTGTACGAGGTGGCCAGCGAGGTTACTGACGATGCGGTCCTGCTCCGGTTCCCGCCAGCGAACCAGCACGGCGAGGAGCCGCCGGCGCCGGTTGCCGCCGCGATGGAAGCCGCCGACGTGTTCCTCGCACCGACGACGAAGAGCCTGAGCCACACCCGCGCCCGCGGCGCGGCCTGTGACGCTGGCGCCCGCGGTGCCACCCTGCCTGGCATCACAGAGGAGGTCTTCACGACCGGTCTCGACGCGGACTACGAGAACATCGCGGCCGAGTGCGAGTCGATGCTGGCACAGGTCGCCGACGCCGACGAGATCCGCGTCACCACCGACCTCGGCACGGACATCACCTTCGAGATCGGCGACCGCGAGTGGCGCGACGACACCGGCATGGTCCACGAGGCCGGCGGCTTCTCGAACCTGCCGGCAGGCGAGGTCTTCGTCTCCCCCGAGACCACGAACGGGACCTACGTCGTCGACGGGACCATCGACCCGCACGGCCTCCTCGACGAGGGCGAGACGGTCACCATCGAGGTCGAAGACGGCTACGTCACCGCGACCGACTCCGACGAAATAAACGAGATGCTCGAGGTCGCCGCCGGGGAGGTCGGTCAGGATGCCTACAACCTCGCCGAACTCGGCATCGGGACGAACGTCGCCGTCACGGCGCTCGTCGGGAGCGTCCTGCTGGACGAGAAGGCCGCGGGCACGGTCCACATCGCCTTCGGCGACGACGCCGGCATCGGCGGCGACGTGAGTGCTCCCATCCACCAGGACGGCATCATCCGCGACCCGACGGTCTACGCCGACGGCGAGGAGGTCGAGCTGCCGACTGGCGTGCAGTAGGCCGAATAGACCGCAGACTGCGACTTCTCTCGCCCGACCGTTCTGGCGCGCGCTGAACTCGTCGCCGAGCAGTCGCGAGGTTCGGAGCGAGCGTGAGCGAGTGGGAACCTCGATGGCGAGGCGATGGGTTCGAAGCCGCGCGAGGGACGAGATGCGCAGTGGAGCGAAGCGGAACGACCATCGCAGTCGGCTGGGGAGGGAAGCGAGGCGGCGGAGCCGCCTCGTGGCGAACGGGTCACGGAGTGAGCCGTGAGCAGTGGATGCGGTACGGTCGCGGTCTCGTTTCCGTCGTGATTCGCCGTATGCCCGTCGTCACCGTCTCGGGTACTGCTGGAGACGACGACGCGACAGAAGTAACATGAGACACAGACGACCAATAGCAGGTCCGACGCCTTTTACCGTCTCACCAACTAGCACCGTGTATGAGCGATGTCGCAGAGCGTCTCGCGCTCTTCTGCCCCTCGTGTGGGACCGACGACGCGGTCCACGAGGTACTGAAGGAGCGAGGCGACATGTACACGGTTCGCTGCACTGAGTGCAGCCACGTCCACAAGGAACGAATCGAGGAGGAGGAGACGGTCGACGTGAAGGTCATCGTCAGCCAAGACGGCGAGTCCTTCACCGCGCAGGTCGAGGCGCCCGCAGAGGAGACGGTCTCCGTCGGCGAGGAGTTCATCCTCGAGACCGACGAGGCCATCATGACGGTCCGCATCACCGACCTCCAGGTCGGTAAGGAACAGCGAGTCGAACAGGCGAAGGCGAAGGACGTCGACACGTTCTGGACCCGGGCGGTCGGCAACGTCGGCGTCAACGTGACCATCCACCCGCGCGACGGCCGCAAGTCGGACTCGCGCTCGGAGAAGGTCCACGTGCCCGGCGACTACGAGTTCACCGTCGGCCGCAAGGAGGTCTTCGGCGAGAACGAGTTCACCATCAAGGGCATCGCCATCCGTCACGACGCGACGGGCTACAACCACGACCACCTCGACCACGGCGGCGACTCGGCCGTGGCGAAGGACGTAAAGCGGGTCTACGCCTGGGACGAGGAGACGACGGCCTGGTCCGCCTGGTAGGACTCGACTGCCGTCCATCTGGTGGGACCCGGAAACTGTCCGCCGAGACACTGGCACACACGCACACACTTCTACCTCCGGCACCAAGCGCCAGTAGAGTCATCCATGGACTACGAGCGCGCCCGGACCCGACTGGTCGACGACCTGGCGAGGCGACTCGGAGACCCGCGCGAGTCGACGCTCGACGCGATGCGGGCGGCTCCGCGCCACGAGTTCGTCCCGTCCGAGAGCCGCAGCGACGCCTATCGCGACCAGCCGCTCCCCATCGGCGACGGGGCGACCATCAGCGCGCCGCACATGGTCGCCATCATGGTCGACCTGCTCGCGCTCGAGCCGGGCGACCGGGTGCTGGAGATCGGCACCGGCTGTGGCTATCACGCGGCCGTCACCGCCGAGGTCGTCGGCGCGGAGAACGTCTTCTCCGTCGAGTACGGCGAGCGTCTCGCGCGGGAGGCCCGCGACCGGCTCGACCGACTGGGATACGAGGATATCTCCATCCGTCTCGGGGACGGCCGCGAGGGCTGGGACGAACAAGCCCCGTACGATGCCGCGTACCTGACCTGCGCGGCTACCGAGTTCCCGCCAGCCGTGGTCGAGCAGGTCCGACCCGGTGGCCAGATTCTGGCACCTATCGGTCCCCGTGGCGGAAGCCAGCGGCTCGTCGCCGGCACGCGGCGGGCCGACGGCGGACTGGATACCGAGGACCGCGGCGGCGTCCGATTCGTCGAGATGCAGGGATAGACCTCCTTTTACAGCCCCGCCGCCCGTTCACTCGCGTATGACCGAGGACACGGAGACGTTGTTCCTGCTGTGGGCCGCCCGCGAGACGGGCGTCCTCGACGCGCTGCTCGACGACGCGGACACACCGGCCGAGGTCGCCGAGGCGACCGGCGTCACGGAGCGAGCCGCCCGCCTGACAGTCGACTCGCTGGCGGCGATGGGCTTCTTCAAACTGGTCGGAGACGCGTACGAGCCGACCAACCGTGCGCTCGGCTTTCTCGCGGTGGCCGACCTCCGTTCGGTGGGTCGGTTCCCCTACGAACTCGACGAGCTCGAACGGCTCCAGCGACTCCCCGAGGTGATGCAGGGAGCGACGGTTCGAGAGACCGACGACGAGACCTGGAACCGCCTGGGACACGTCCAGGCGACGGACGAGGCGACAGTCCGTGCGTCCGTCACGGTCGCCCAGCACGCGGTTCCTGGTTCGCCGTCCGCCGAACGCGACGGCCCTGCGCGGGTCCTCGACTTCGGCGGCGCACCCGGAACCTACGCCGTCGAGTTCGCTCGCCGTGGCTACGAGGTGACGCTGGCCGATACGGGTGCCCGGCTCGCCGAATCGGAGTCCTTGCTGGCGCGGGAGCCGATCGAGACGGTGGCCGTAGACCCCGCCGCCGAATCAGCTGCCGACCTGCCGACGGTCGACTGCGTGTTCGTCCCGATGCGGACCCACGAGTTCGGCCGGGAGACGAACCGGGCACTGGTCTCGCGCGCTGCCGACACCCTCGCGGACGACGGCTGGCTCGTCCTGGTGGACCACCTCCGAGACGAGTCGCCGCAGGCCACCGCGACCACGGTTCGAACCCTCGCGAACGGTGCCGGCGAGGCATACGGGCGCGACGACTACCGGGAGTGGTTCGACGCCGCGGGGCTGCGGTCGTTCCAGGTCCGGTCGGTCCCGGGAACCGGCCGGCAGGCGGTGCTCGGGCGACGCTGAGGCTGGACGCGCCGGTGCTCGGGCATCGTTGCGGCTAGATGCAGCGGAAATCGACCCCCGGCGTGCGGTTCGTCAACACGCTGACGCCTCGGCGCGGGGTTCATTATCGTGCGACACCGAGGCCGGGACATGGAGCCAGCGGTGTTGCGCGACGACATGGTCGACAGTCTCGAGCACGACGCGAAGGGCGTCGTCTCCAGCGAGACGGTCGGCCTCGCATTGCGGGAAGTCCCACGGCACGAGTTCGTCGCGGACGACCGCAGTGCCTACGTCGACCAGGCACACGAGCACGGGGGGACGACAGTCCTCGCGCCGAGCCTCGTCGCCCGTCTGTTCGAGGCGCTTCAGGTGCAGGCGGGCGATTCGGTTCTCGTCGTCGGTGCCGGCGTCGGTTACACCGCGGCTGTCGCGGCGGAACTGGCAGGACCACAGCACGTCCACGCGGTGGACATCACCCGGCACGTCGTCCACGACGCAAGGGCGAACCTCGACGCCGCGGGCTACGGGGCCGTCTTCGTCGACTGCCGGAACGGTGCGCGGGGGTTCCCCGAGTACGCGCCGTTCGACCGCATCCTCGTCGAGGCCGCGGCGGTGGAGCCGCCACGTGCACTCGTCGACCAGCTCGCGCCCGGGGGCCGACTCGTCATGCCGCGGGGCGTCGGTGAGCAGTCACTCGTCGCGGTCGAACCGAGCGACGTGAGTACCGACTACGAGACCGTCGAGCGATTCGGTCCGGTGCTGTTCAAGCCGCTGCTCGTCGAGGGCGAACAGGCCGGGGCTATCGAGCGGAACCGGACCTGGCGGGAGGACCGCGAGCGAGCGGCGCAGGCCGTCCAGCGCGGCTGGGAGTACGACTGGATAGACTGGGACTGAGGAGCTCACCGCTCACTCGACCGGTGCTCAGTCCTCGACGACGAGGATGTCCGTATTCCCGCGCTGGTCGACGAACTCGCTTCCTGCTGGCGGTTTTATGAGTATCTTCAGCGTCCCCGACTCCTGGTTGGGGCCGAGCGTCGGCGCGAGCTGGAGCGTCGCCCCTCCATCCTCGCCCGTTTTCGCGGTCTCGATCCCGTCCAGCCGTGCGGTCTCGCCCGAGACGACGACGGTCGCACCGGTGACCGGCTCGCCGTTCGTATCGACGACCGTGATGGTCACCGACTGGTCGCCGGGGCGGATGACGTCCGGGTCGGGCTGGGCGTCGACCTCGGTGACGGCGAGCCCGCCGATGCCGGAGAGGATGTTCATCATCACCGAGAGGCTGGCGACCCCGACGACGAGGGCGATGACGAGTCTGATCGGCAGTCCTTCGATGGCGCGGCTGTCGCGTGTGAGGCGGTCGAATCGCATGCTCCCTCTGGCCCCGTCTTCGTACTTGAACCGTCGGGTGAGGATTGACGTGTGAAGCCGCGGCCACCGGTGAATATGGTAGTGTTGGGGCGAGACGCGGAGACGGACGGAGAGACGGTCGACCTTGGCTGGTTCCGGGCACCCGACGGGAGCCGGGGTGCACGGGTCGAACTGGACTGCGAGTTCCCGCACGCTGCACTCGTCGTCGGCAAGCGTGGGTACGGCAAGTCGTACACGCTGGGAGTACTCGCGGAGGGACTGGCGCGGGCGGCTGGCGTGGCCCCGGTTCTCGCCGACCCGATGGGGGTGTTCGGCACGCTCGAGAACGGTACCGTCCCGGCGACCGTAATCGACGAGCCACGGGTCGCACCGGCGTCGATTCCACCCGACGCGTGGTGTTCGATGCTCGGTCTCGCACCCGATTCGGGCGCGGGTGCCCTGCTCTGGCGCGCGGCGACCGGAGCAACATCTCTCGAGATGATGTACGACCGCGTGGCCGAGCTCGACTGTGACCCCGTCGCGCGGCGGGCGGTCGGGAACCACCTCGCCCTCGTCGAGTCGTGGGACGTGTTCGACCCCGCTGGCCTCGACGCGGCGACACTCGGGACCGGCGAGGTGACGGTTCTCGACTGCTCGGGTCTCCCGGAACCGGCGATGAACGCGGTCGTACGAGGTGTGGCGACAGTACTATACGAGGCGCGAATCGGTGCCCAGACTCGTGGCAGGCACGGGGTTCGTTCGGACCCACCGGTCTCCCGGCTTCCGTGGCTCCTCGTCGACGAAGCGCACGTCTTCTTCGACGGTGTCGCCGCGCCCGCGCTCCGTACGCTCCTGACCCGGGGACGACAGCCCGGGGTGAGTCTCGTCACGGCGACGCAGCGCCCCGACGTCCTCCCGGACGTCGCCGTCTCCCAGTCCGACCTCGTGGTCGCGCACCGGCTCACCGACCGCGCCGACCGTGCCGCCCTGGAACGAGTCGTGCCTGTGGAAGCACAGGAACCGTCTTCCACGATGCCCCTCCGCCCCGGCGAGGTGACCGTCGTCGACGACGCGGCCGAGTCGGTCCACGCGGTGTGTGTCAGAGCGCGGGAGACGCCGCACGGTGGTTCGAGTCCGAGAGCGAGCGACGTATCGACGGACAGGTATCTCAAGTGAGTCTTTGACTCTCCGTCGGGATTAACCCAGTGCCGGCCCGACGTTTGACCGTCGGCAGGGGTGCCGCCCTCGTGTCATCCCACGCTCGGGGAGATACCTTCCCTCTCTCCTGTCGGCACACCCTCCGTTCGACCACGTCCGGGCCCCGGAGAGTTATCTGGACGAATAGTCGATTCCAAACCGCTATTGCGTGTAAACATACTGTTATAAGGATTACTATTGGACAAACGGGCGCTAGTCATTACGTATTTCTTTTTTGAACAGTGGTCGAATGGTAGCATGCATGGCAACCGACAAGACCCTCCAGCGCCGGAGCTTCCTGAAAGCGACCGGTGGCGCAGCGGCGGCAGTCACGCTCGCGGGCTGCTCCGAGACCGATACGTCCGGTACGACTCCGGGGACCGACGACGGACCCGGCGGGACCGACACCGAGACCTCGATTCCCAAGAAGAAGACCGACAAGACGTTCCAGCTCATCAATGCGACGATGAGCACGATGGACCCGATCAAGGCTACCGATACGGCCTCCGGGACCGTCATCCAGCAGGTCTTCGACGCCCTGTTGAACTACCCCGACGGGGTCATCGAGACCGAACCCCTCCTGGCGACGGACTACCAGGTCTCCGACGATTACACGACCTACACGTTCACCATCAAGAAGGACGTCCCGTTCCACGACGGGAAGACGCTCACGGCGTCGGACTTCGTCTACTCGTTCGAACGGCTGGCGGCGTCCGAACACTCCCGTCGCGCGTACTTCATCCTCGACTCGATGGGAGTCGTCCACGAGACGACGACGGTCACCGAAGACGGCGAGGAGAAGACGGTGTACAAGCCGGGGACGCTCGGGGTCCGGGCGAAAGACGAGCACACGCTCGAGATAGAGCTCGATGGACCGTTCCACTCGACGCTCGAGATGCTCGCGTACACCTCGTTCGCCGCCCTGCCCGAGGGCATCCTCGGCGACGTCGAGGGCTACGACGGCGAGATGAGCCACGAGGAGTTCGCGACGCAGAACCCGATCGGCACCGGCCCGTTCGAGTTCGGGACCTGGGAGACGAACACGATGGCAGAGGTCAGCCGCTTCGATGACTATCACGGCGAGGGGCCCTACGTCAAGAAGGTCCACTGGCAGATAATGACCGACCCCGACGCCCAGTACAATTACTCGATGAACAAGAACTCGGACCTGATCTCGATGCCGACGTCGAAGTACGACCCGGCGCTCGTGAAGAACGTCTCCGAGGACGACTCGGGCCGGCAAGTCGGCACGTACGGGCCGATGCGGAACGACCTGACCGCGGACTACCTCGCCGTCCCGACCATCAACACGTTCTACATCGGGCTCAACGCCAAGAACGTCGAGAAGCCCGCCAGACAGGCCATCGCGTACGCGATGAACCAGAAGGAGGGGGTCGAAGCCGTGTTCAAGGGCCGCGGGAAGGCGGCCTACCACCTCACGCCGCCCGGAATCTTCCCGGGTGGGTCATCGCGATACGAGCAACACGCCGCAGAGAACTATCCGTACGGCTACAACGAGACGCGGCTCGACGAGGCTCGAAGGGTCATGGAGGACGCCGGCTACGGGAAGGACAACCGCTACTCGGTCACGTTCACGACCTACCAGTCCGACACGTGGCAGGGGCTCGGGAAGATCCTCCGTGACAAGCTCACCAACGCCCACATCGACATGAAACTCGAGGAAGCACCCTTCGCGACGCTCCTCAGCCGTGGTCGGAAGGGGAACCTGGCCGCCTACTCGCTGGGCTGGGTGATGGACTGGCCGGCACCGGACAACTTCTGGGGCCAGATGGCCCCGCCGACGATCACCGACACGACCGGGGGCGCAGACGGCTTCTACGTCGACTGGGACGACGCCTCGGGCGAGTCCACCCAGGCCGCAGCCGACGCCTGGCAGAAGATACAGGACAATCAGGCACCGACGGACGCTGCCGCGAAGAAACGCAACGACGCCTACCTCGAACTGGAGAAGGCCAACTGGGAGGACATGGTCATCCTTCCGGCCTACCACCGCGTCGACGAACGGTTCGCCTACGACTGGGTCGACATCGACAAGTTCGGTGGCGGCGGCAGCAGCCGACAGAAGTACAACCAGGTGATGATCGGAGACAGGAAGTAACGAACCGCACGGTCGCTCCTATCATTCTCTGGTCGCTCCTGTCATCCTCTGTTACTCACACTGCTGCTTGCTCACGCTGTCTCCAGCTCACGCTACGGTAGCACCGAGGCTGTCGGTACTGGCCCATCGGGTTCCGCAGAAGGGGGGTTGGGGGGAGTATGGGGGGTGGCGACAGCACATCGCTGTTCTTTCGCCACTCCCTGGTAAGGGAGAGACTGGATTAACGATTTACTCTATCCAGTTAGTTCTCCACGGAAGCCGGCTCTAATCAGTTAGAGTCCTCGTCGAACACCGATCCGACGAGCTTCCGTTCGGCCGCGCGGAGGTGGTAGTGGTAGGTCGGTGGCGTCACGTCGAGTGCGTCAGCCAGCTTCTCGCCGGTCACGTCTCGGGGCCAGTCGTAGAATCCCGCGTAGAACGCCGCCTGCAGGGCTTCGAACTGCCGGTCCGTCAGGGCGCTCTCCACCCACGACCGGAGGTCGCGGTGTTTGCGCGCGGTACGGGTCGTCTCCCGCCGCGCACCGAGTTCGGTGTCCGGATACGCCTCCTGCAGTTCGTTCCACAGCCCACGAGTATCGCCGCCCTGTGGCAGCTCGACGAGCAACTCCGTCACGCCGTCCGTCGCCGTCAGCTCTCTGAGCGTTCCGTCGTACTCGCGAAGCAGCTCGAACAGGTGGGGACTGGACAGGCGCATCTCGAACAGCGCCCGTTGTTCGTCCTCGTCGTAGGCGATCCGGTTGACGGACGTAATCGCGGACCAGTCGGCGACGGTCTCTTCGACCACGTCCGGGCAGACGCCGGTCGTGGTGACGAAACAGAGGTGCTGCCCGTCGGGCCGCGCGATGGCACCGTCCAGTGTGATGGTGCCTCCGACCGCCGCCGAGAGGCGGCAGAACGTGAGCCGGTCGTCCCGGACGAGGAACTCGAGTTCGATGCGACTGTCCGTGACGAGCGCCCGGGTTCGCTCGACCGCGTGGACGGCGTATCCGATGGTCTGCCCGAGCTCTTCCAGCACGGCCAGCTCTCGGTCGGTCACCGTGTCGGTGGTCGTGACGTGGAGCACCAGCACGCTGTAGACCCGCTCGTTGTCGACCAGTGGGACCGCGACGACCGTCTGGAACCCGTAGGTGAGCGCCTCCGTCCGGCGGTCCTCCCACTCGGCGTCGTTCAGCACGTTCTCGACCACCTGCACCGACCGGTTCTCGGCCGCACGCCGGCAGAGGATACCCTCCGGCGTCGGGTCGTCCGGGTCGTCACCCACGCGGTCCATGTAGTTCGCGTCTGCGTCGGCCCACACCAGCGGCTCGAGCGACTCGTCGGTCGGGTCGAGCTCGCCGATCCACGTCGCCACGTACGGGTCGGCGTCGGCTAACCGGTCACAGACCGCCTGCTCTATCTCGCGTCGCGTCGACGCCTGGGCGACCGCCCGGTTGACGTCCCGGACCATCTTGTTCGTGTGGTTCAGCTTCCGGAGCTCCTCGTTCTGGCGACTCACCGTCTTGTCGTGCTCGCGGAGCAACTGCTCACGCTCGGCCCGGTCGAGCGCCGCCTCGGTGTTCGCCGCGAGGATGTGAAGCAGTTCGATGGTCGACTCGTCGAAGCCGTCGACAGAGCCCGACGCCGAGACGATGGCACCGTGCGCCCCGAGGGGCAGTATCATCTCGCTTCGAACCGCGCTGTGTATCCGGCCCGAATCCCCCGACTCGTCTGGATAGTACTGCGATTCGCCCGCACTGAACGCCGTCCAGACGTTGCTCGTCCCGCGTTCGATCGACGGCGGTGAGCCGAGTAGCTCACCCGTGTTGGGCGTGGTCGCCGCGGGCTTCAGGGTCGCGGTCTCGTTGTCGAACTGGTAGACGACGAGCGCACTCAACCCGAGTAGATCCGCCGCCGTCTCGACAGCAGCCTCGCAGATCTCGACCTGTGTCTCCGCACGCATCAGGTCGCGCGTGGTCTCGTGCAGCGTGTTCAACGTCTGTTCGTACCGCTTTCGCTCGGTGATGTCCGTCGCGATGGTCAACACCGCGTGCTCACCCTCGTACTCGATCGTACGCGAGGTCGTCT
Organism: Haloarchaeobius lipolyticus; assembly: GCF_051208015.1. Classification (NCBI taxonomy): domain Archaea; kingdom Methanobacteriati; phylum Methanobacteriota; class Halobacteria; order Halobacteriales; family Halorubellaceae; genus Haloarchaeobius; species Haloarchaeobius lipolyticus. The sequence continues at coordinate 118,890 of NZ_JBPKGF010000003.1, forward strand.
CGACGTAGGTGATGGTCCCGTCCCGGGTGAGCAGTCGTCGTTCGACCCGCGTCGGCTCCGCGACCCCCGTGCGCAGGTCATCGAGCGTGGCCCGCACGGCTGGGACCTCGTCCTGGGGGACGATGTCCAGCAGCGACGTCCCGAGCACGTCGGCCTCGCTCTCCGCACCGAGCATGGAGACGAACGCCGGGTTCGCGTACACCAGCTCCTCGTCGCGATGCACCACGACCGGGTTCGGTGAGACCTCGACGAGCGTCCGGTATCGCTCGCTGCTCTCGCGACGTTCCACCTCGATGACCGACCGTTCGACGGCGCTCGCGAGTACCGTCGCGACGTTCTGCAGGAAGGTGACGTCGTCCTGCGTGAACGTCCGGCGGCTGGTCGCGTGTGCTTCCAGCACCCCCCACGTCGACCCGCGCAATCCGATGGTGACGACGGCACCCGTCCTGGCACCGGCCTCGGACATCGCTTCGCCCGGTTCGAACCGCGTCTCGTCGGCGACGTCGTCGACGACCAACACCGGCGTCTGCTCGGCGACGATGTGCCGGGCCTGCGCCGATGGCCCGGTGTCCGTCGACCAGCCGACTTCCGCCTCCGTCGACAGCGCGTCCGTCTCTTCGTCGAGCTTCAGAACGCGCACGTGGGAGACGCCGAGCGCATCGGCGACCCGCCGGACGGTCGTCTCGAACAGCACGTCCAGTTGCGGCTCGTTGAGCGCCTGCTGCCCGATGGCCGCGACCGCCTCTTGCTGGCGGATGCGGTCGCGAAGCGCACTCTCGGTACGGTACTGCGACACCGCGTTGTCGATCTGGTTCGCCAGCAGCGTGTAACGGTCCGAACCGGGCTTCTTCTGGAGGTACTGAGTGACGCCCGCCGCGATCGCCTCGCTGGCGATCTCCTCGGACCCTTTCCCCGTGAACAGGATGAACGGGAGCCTGTCGTCCCGCTCCCGGACGGCTTCGAGCAGTTCCAACCCGTCCATCGACGGCATATCGTAGTCACTGACGATGCACTCGACGGCAGGGACGACCTCGTCGTCGAGGTACGTCAGCGCCTCCGTCCCGTCCCGGACCGTGATAACGTCTATCGCCGGATTCTCCCGCTCGAGCATCATCTGCGAGACCTCGGCGAAATCCGGGTCGTTGTCGACGAACATGACGGTCAGGCTGTCGGTCGCTCTGACTCCGCCCTCCAACAGATCCTGCCCATCCTGGGCCATAGGCTCCAGTACGGGCGCAGAGTACTAAACGATTAGAGTCAGCGAATCGGGAGGACGACGACGCAGTCGCTCTCGGGGTGTCCGAGAACTGAGACACTCGCCTCTCTTCGTGTCGTATTCGGAAAAGCGCTCGAGGCGGGATTTGGACCTCACTCGCACGGTCTCGCTGACGCGAGCTGCGTGCTCGCTGGTTCAGATTCCCTGTTAGCGTGTTCCACGAACTCGAAGTACTCGCAACACAGCGAAGCTGGTTGCTCGTGAGTTGAGTTCGTCAGAAAGCGCCCGAGGCGGGATTTGAACCCGCGTCACAACCGTGACAGGGTTGTATGATGGGCCACTACACCACCCGGGCTCCCTGCATTCATTCGTAGACCCCAGCTACTTTTATGCCTTTTCAATCGCTCGTCCTGTGCCCCGCGCTATCATGCAATGGTGGAATCTTGCCCGTGAACTCGTAATCCGCGGCCCAGTTGATCGACGGATGGTCTATCTCCGCCTCGAAGCGCAGTTCCATCTTCTGTGTCGTCGCATCGTCGACGTCGACCCAGAACAGCTGCTCCGTCGGTGGATACCGGACCAGAAACGCGTCGATGGCCGTACGGTACGTCTCTTCGTGATATTCTCCATCTCGTGTCGTCTGTGAGTGCGTGTTGAAGCGGATCGTCTGTGGTTTGTTCTCCCAGGCCGTCTTGCACTGGATTCTGAGCAATCGGCCGTCGTCGACGATAAGGTCGTACCTGTCGTTGTCTCCGAAAGGGAGCGAGACGCTGTAACCGTGCGAGACGAGAACAGAGAGTATCTTCGACTCCGTCTCGTCGCCGATGTCCTTCGAGTTCACGGTGACGACTGGCCGCGGCTTCTCTGATAACATCTCGGCTCGGTGCAGCGAAGGTTCGTCGGAAAAGATCCTCCGTCTCTCCGCTCGTGTTGTATTCGGAAAAGCGCCCGAGGCGGGATTTGAACCTCACTCGCACGGTCTCGCTGACGCGAGCTGCGTGCTCGCTGGTTCAGATTCCTTGTTAGCGTGTTCCACGAACTCGAAGTACTCGCAACACAGCGAAGCTGGTTGCTCGTGGGTTGAGTTCGTCAGAAAGCGCCCGAGGCGGGATTCGAACCCTGTGCAGACGGTCTGGCTCGCTTCGCTCGCCAGCTGCGACTGCTGGTGTTCAAATTCCGCAGAACTGTCATTCTTCGATTCGTCTCGTTCTCGCAACGAGACGAGCCCGTTGCTCGTGGAGTTGAAATCGAAGAAGCGCCCGAGGCGGGATTTGAACCCGCGTCACAACCGTGACAGGGTTGTATGATGGGCCACTACACCACCCGGGCTCCCTGCATTCATTCGTTGCGCTCTTGCACTCTTAAGGCTTTCCAATCGATAGACGTGTGCCAGGGTCCACCTTGGCGCAAACACTTTAGTACAGTAGTCCGTCAGTCGGGACGACACGCATCACACGAACCGAGTCTCTTGCGAGTCGGGTTCGCCTCCCGTGCGACGGGAATCGATAGCGATAAGTCTCGGACGAGTTGGCAAACGTTAAATGGGTGCCGCCGATAGTGGCCTGTAGTATCTCGTGACAGTCGTTTCTCCCTCTGGCCAGACACACCCATGGTAGACGTAAGCCAACACGAAATGGTTCCCGAGCACACCATCGTCGACGAAGACGAGCTGACGGACGTGCTCGAGGAATATGACATCGACAGAACAGACCTTCCGAAACTCAAGCGGAACGACCCCGCGCTCCCGGACGACGCAGAGCCCGGCGACGTGATCAAGGTCGTCCGCGACTCGCGAACGACAGACCGAGCGGTAGTATACCGACTCGTGGTGGACTGAACAATGGAACGAGCAAAACGACGCGCAATCTCGAAAGAGTACTTCTCGAAGGACAGACTCGCAGAACACCACTTCCGGTCGTTCAACAGCTTCCTGCTCCGTGGGATGCAGGAAGTCGTCGACGAGAAAGCGACCATCGAAACTGACATCGGGGACAAGGAAGGCGAAGAGCCCGTCCACGTCGAACTCGGCGACGTCCGTGTCGTCACTCCGCGTGTACGCGAGGCCGACGGCTCCGAGGAACTGTTGTACCCGCAGGAGGCTCGACTCCGCAACATCACCTACTCCGCGCCCGTCTTCATGGAGATGTCCATCGTGAAAGGCGAGGAGGGTGAACAGCGCGTGGTCGACTCGACCGAGACGAAGGTGGGACGGATGCCCATCATGGTCGGCTCCGAGAAGTGTAACATCGCCGGCTTCTCCGACGAGGAGCTCATCGAGATCGGTGAGGACCCCGCCGACCCCGGTGGCTACTTCATCGTCAACGGTTCCGAGCGCGTCCTGATGACGAGCGAGGACCTGGCGCCGAACAAGATCCTCGCCGAGTACGACACGAAGTACGGCGACGAGATCCAGGTCGCGAAGACCTTCTCCCAGCGTCGTGGCTACCGCGCGCTCGTCCTGACCGAGCGGAACCGCGAGGGTCTCCTCGAGGTCTCGTTCCCGTCGGTCTCGGGCAGCATCAACTTCGTGACGCTCGTGCGGGCGCTCGGCCTCGAATCCGACGAGGAGATCGTCCACCGCGTCAGCGACGACCCCGAGGTCGTCAAGTACATGCTGGAGAACCTGGAGGCCGCCGAGGTCCAGACCCAGGAGGAAGCAATCGAGAAGCTCGGCAAGCGCGTCGCGAGCGGGCAGGGCAAGAACTACCAGCTGAAGCGGGCGAACTACGTCATCGACCGGTACCTCCTGCCGCACCTCCACGAGGAGGGCGTCGAGGAGGAGGACGTCCGCATCAACAAGGCGTACTACCTCTGCCGGATGGCCGAGGCGTGTTTCGAACTCGCGCTCGGACGGCGCGACTCCGACGACAAGGACCACTACGCCAACAAGCGGCTGAAGGTGTCCGGCGACCTGATGAAGGACCTGTTCCGGACGGCGCTGAACAAGCTGGCGCGTGACGTGAAGTACCAGCTCGAGCGCGCCAACATGCGGAACCGGCAGCTCTCCGTGAACACCGTCGTCCGGTCCGACGTGCTGACGGAGCGACTCGAACACCCCATCGCGACGGGGAACTGGGTCGGTGGACGCTCTGGGGTCTCTCAGCTCGTCGACCGAACCGACTTCATGGGCGTGCTGTCGCACCTTCGTCGCCTGCGAAGCCCGCTCTCGCGGTCGCAGCCCCACTTCGAGGCACGCGACCTGCACGCGACCCAGTGGGGTCGCATCTGTCCCTCCGAGACGCCGGAGGGACCGAACTGTGGACTGGTGAAGAACTTCGCCCAGGCCATGGAACTGAGCCAGAACATCGAGGACGAATCGGGACTGAAGCGAGAACTCGCATCGATGGGGGTAGAGGGCATCCCCGGACTCGAACGACCTGAACAGGAGCCCGCAGACGACTGAATCATGGCAAGCCAACAGCGCGAAGCGAAAGTCTACGTCAACGGTAGCCTGGTCGGCACACACCCCGACCCGGACGAGCTAGCAGCACAGATTCGAGAGGCACGCCGTCTCGGCGACGTCTCCGAGATGGTCAACGTCTCCGTCAAGGACCGCACCCGCGAGGTCATCATCAACGCGGACGCCGGCCGCGCCCGTCGCCCGCTGCTCGTCGTCGAGGACGGCGAGCCGCTCATCTCCGAGGAGGAGTTCGAGGCGGTCCAGAACGGTGAGCTGGAGTTCGACGACCTCGTCGAACACGGCTACGTCGAGTTCATCGACGCCGAGGAGGAAGAGGACATCTACGTCGCCGTCGACACCGACGACCTGAACGAGGACCACACGCACCTCGAGGTCGACCCGCAGCTCATCTTCGGTATCGGTGCAGGGATGATTCCGTACCCGGAGCACAACGCGTCGCCGCGCATCACGATGGGTGCAGGGATGATCAAGCAGTCGCTGGGGCTGCCCGCGGCGAACTACCGCATCCGCCCGGACACGCGTCAGCACCTCCTGCACTACCCGCAGCTGTCGATGGTCAAGACCCAGACCACGGAGCAGATCGGCTACGACGACCGCCCGGCGGCACAGAACTTCACCGTCGCGGTCATGTCCTACGAGGGGTTCAACATCGAGGACGCGCTCGTCCTCAACGGCGGCTCCGTCGACCGGGCACTCGCCCGCTCGCACTTCTTCCGCACCTACGAGGGTGAGGAACGCCGTTACCCCGGTGGCCAGGAGGACCGCTTCGAGATTCCGAGTCAGGACGTCCGTGGCGCACGCGGTGAGGACGCGTACACGCACCTGGACGAGGACGGCCTCGTCAACCCCGAGACCCGCGTCGGCGAGAACGACGTGCTGCTCGGCAAGACGTCGCCGCCGCGCTTCCTCGAGGAGCCCGACGACATGGGTGGCCTCTCGCCGCAGAAGCGCCGCGAGACCTCGGTCACGATGCGCTCCGGCGAGTCCGGCGTCGTCGACACGGTCACGCTGATGGAGGGCGAGGACGGTTCGAAGCTCTCGAAGGTGTCCGTGCGCGACCAGCGTATCCCGGAACTCGGCGACAAGTTCGCGTCGCGACACGGTCAGAAGGGTGTCGTCGGCCACATCGCGCCGCAGGAGGACATGCCCTTCACGCAGGAAGGCGTCGTCCCGGACCTCATCGTCAACCCGCACGCGCTCCCGTCGCGCATGACGGTCGGCCACGTCCTGGAGATGCTGGGCGGCAAGGTCGGCGCGCTCGAAGGTCGCCGTGTGGACGGGACGCCGTTCACCGGCGAGGACGAGTGGGAGATCCGCGGCGGCCTGCAGGAGGCCGGCTTCAAATCCTCGGGTAAGGAGACGATGTACTCCGGCGTCACCGGCGAGAAGATCGAGGCGGAGATCTTCGTCGGGGTCATCTTCTACCAGAAGCTGTACCACATGGTCTCGAACAAGCTGCACGCCCGTTCTCGCGGGCCGGTGCAGGTGCTCACGCGCCAGCCGACCGAGGGCCGTGCCCGCGAGGGTGGTCTTCGTGTGGGTGAGATGGAGCGTGACGTGCTCATCGGACACGGTGCGGCGATGGCGCTCAAGGAGCGTCTGCTCGACGAGTCCGACCGCGAGTTCATCAACGTCTGTGGCCAGTGTGGCATGAGCGCGGTCGAGAACGTCGACCAGCGTCGTGTCTACTGTCCGAACTGTGGCGAGGAGACGGACATCCACGAGATAGAGATGTCCTACGCGTTCAAGCTCCTCCTCGACGAGATGAAGGCGCTCGGTATCGCTCCCCGACTGGAACTGGAGGACGCAGTCTAACATGGCAAGCTCACAGACACCGAAGGAGATCGGCGAGATCGACTTCGGACTCATGGACCCGGAGGAGTATCGAGAGATGTCCGCCACGAAGATCATCACGGCGGACACCTACGACGACGACGGCTTCCCCATCGACATGGGGCTCATGGACCCGCGCCTGGGCGTTATCGACCCCGGGCTGGAGTGCAAGACGTGCGGCAAGCACTCCGGGTCGTGTAACGGCCACTTCGGCCACATCGAGCTGGCCGCGCCCGTCATCCACGTCGGGTTCACGAAGCTCATCCGTCGCCTGCTCCGCGGGACCTGTCGCGAGTGCTCGCGGCTGCTGCTGACCGAGGACGAGAAGGAGGAGTTCCTCGCACAGCTCGACCAGACGCGCAAGCTCGGCCGTGACCTCAACGACGTCACGAAGGCGGCCATCCGCCAGGCCCGGAAGAAGGACCGCTGCATGCACTGCGGCGAGATCCAGTTCGACATCCAGCACGAGAAGCCGACGACGTACTACGAGGTCCAGCAGGTGCTGACCTCGGAGTACTCCCAGCGAATCGCCGCCGCGATGCAGCCCGACCCCGACGACGAGGACGACGAGGGGATGGGCCGCGAGGAGCTCGCGAACGAGACGGGCATCGACCTCTCCCGGGTCAACCAGATACTCTCCGGAGAGTTCCGCCCGCGCGAGTCCGACCGCAAGAAACTGGAGAAGGCGCTCGACATCGACCTGACCGAGGAGGACATGAACAAGCTGATGCCCTCGGACATCCGCGACTGGTTCGAGGACATCCCGGACGAGGACATCGAGGTGCTCGGCATCAGCTCCGCAAAATCGCGCCCCGAGTGGATGATCCTGACCGTACTGCCGGTCCCGCCGGTGACGGCGCGTCCCTCCATCACGCTGGACAACGGCCAGCGCTCCGAGGACGACCTGACACACAAGCTGGTCGACATCATCCGCATCAACCAGCGGTTCATGGAGAACCGCGAGGCGGGTGCACCGCAGCTCATCATCGAGGACCTGTGGGAGCTGCTCCAGTACCACGTCACCACGTTCATGGACAACGAGATCTCGGGCACGCCGCCGGCGCGACACCGCTCCGGCCGCCCGCTGAAGACGCTCTCGCAGCGTCTCAAGGGCAAGGAGGGCCGCTTCCGTGGCTCGCTGTCCGGGAAGCGCGTCAACTTCTCCGCGCGTACCGTCATCTCGCCGGACCCGACACTCTCGCTGAACGAGGTCGGCGTTCCGGACCGGGTCGCGACGGAGATGACCCAGACGATGAACGTCACCGAGCGGAACCTCGACGACGCACAGCGGTACGTCCGGAACGGCCCCGAGGCCCACCCCGGCGCGAACTACGTGCGACGTCCCGACAACCGACGGCTGAAGGTGACCGAGAAGAACTGCGAGGAACTGTCCGAGAAGATCGAGCCCGGCTGGGAGGTCAACCGACACCTCATCGACGGGGACATCGTCATCTTCAACCGGCAGCCCTCGCTGCACCGGATGTCCATCATGGCACACGAGGTCGTGGTGATGCCGTACAAGACGTTCCGTCTGAACACCGTCGTTTGCCCGCCGTACAACGCCGACTTCGACGGTGACGAGATGAACATGCACGCGCTCCAGAACGAGGAGGCTCGTGCGGAAGCGCGCGTCCTCATGCGCGTGCAGGAGCAGATTCTCAGTCCGCGCTTCGGGCAGAACATCATCGGTGCCATCCAGGACCACATCTCCGGCACCTACCTGCTCACCCACGAGAACCCGCAGTTCAACGAGACGCAGGCGCTCGACCTGCTGCGTGCGACCCGTATCGACGAGCTGCCCGAGGCGATGGGCGAGGACGACGCGGGCCGCCCGTACTGGACGGGCCGCCAGCTGTTCTCCGAACTGCTGCCCGACGACCTGAACATGGAGTTCACGTCGAACACAGGCGACACGGTCGTCATCGAGGACGGCCAGATGGTCGAGGGGACCATCGACGAGGACGGCGTCGGTGCCTTCGGTGGCGAGGTCGTCGACACCATCGCGAAGGTCTACGGCATGACGCGCGCCCGAATCTTCATCAACGAGGTCGGCGCGCTCGCGATGCGTTCCATCATGCACTTCGGGTTCTCCATCGGTATCGACGACGAGACCATCCCGGTGGAGGCACAGGAGCGCATCGACGAGTCCATCGCGGACGCGTACGACCGCGTCGAAGAGCTCATCCAGACCTACGACGCCGGCGAGCTCGAATCGCTCCCGGGCCGGACGGTCGACGAGACGCTCGAGATGAAGGTGATGCAGACGCTCGGCAAGGCGCGTGACAACGCCGGTGACATCGCCGAGGAGCACTTCGAGGAGGACAACCCGGCGGTCGTCATGGCCAACTCCGGTGCGCGTGGGTCGATGCTCAACCTGACCCAGATGGCCGGCTGTGTGGGACAGCAGGCAGTTCGGGGCGAGCGCATCAACCGCGGCTACGAGGACCGGACGCTGAGCCACTACCAGAAGAACGACCTCTCCGCGGAGGCACACGGCTTCGTCGAGCACTCCTACACCGGCGGCCTCACCCCGCGGGAGTTCTTCTTCCACGCGATGGGTGGCCGCGAGGGGCTGGTCGACACGGCAGTCCGTACCTCCAAGTCCGGATACCTGCAGCGTCGTCTCATCAACGCGCTCTCCGAGCTGGAGACCCAGTACGACGGGACGGTGCGCGACACCAGCGACACCATCGTCCAGTTCGAGTTCGGTGAGGACGGCACCTCGCCGACCAAGGTTGCGTACGACGACGACCACGGCATCGACGTGGGCCAGATCGCCGACCGCGTGATCGAAGCGGAGTTCGAGACCGACGACGACCGTGCCGAGTTCCTCGGCGAGAAGGCTCGCCCGACGAACCTGTCCGAGCACGCGGACGCGCGTCGCAACCCTGACCTCCTCTCGGGGGTGGAATCCGATGACTGAGATAGAGTTCGACGTTAGCGAAGACGTACAGGCGGTCGTCGAGGACACGGACCTCCCGCGACGACTGAAGGACGAGGTGTACAAGGCGGTCGTCGAGCGAGACGCGTCGCTTCAGCAGGCCGACGACATCGCACAGGCGGTCGAGCACCGCTATCTCGAGACCCGGGTCGACCCGCTCGACCCCGTCGGAACGGTGAGCGCACAGTCCATCGGGGAACCGGGGACGCAGCTCACGATGAACACGTTCCACTACGCGGGTGTCGCAGAGATCGACGTCACGCAGGGCCTGCCACGGCTCATCGAGCTCGTGGACGCCCGGAAGACGCCCGACACGCCGATGATGACCGTCCACCTCGAGGACGAGTACGCGACCAACCGCGAGAAGGCCCACGAGGTCGTCTGGCAGATCGAGGCGACGAAGATACTCGCACTCGGTGACATCTCGACGAACGTCGCCGACATGCGCGTGCAGGTCTCGCTCAACCCGGACACGCTCCAGGAGCGCTGGCCGACCGTCGACAGCACGGACGAGATCGCCGGCGAGGTCGCCGAGATCATCGAGGACTCCCTCGGTGTGAAGACGGTCCAGCAGGGAACCGACATCCAGTTCGGGCCCGAGGAGCCGTCCTACCGCGACCTGCTCCAGCTCGTCGAGGAGCTTCGTGACATCACGTTCAAGGGCATAGAGGAGGTCTCCCGCGTCGTCATCCGGAAGGAGGAGCTCGACGACGGCGAGGAGTTCGTCCTCTACACCGAGGGTTCGGCCTTCGGCGACGTGCTCACCATCGAGGGCGTCGACGCCTCCCGCTCGACGTGTAACAACATCCACGAGATCCACAAGGAACTCGGCATCGAGGCGGCCCGCGAGGCCATCATCGAGGAGACGAAGAACACGCTGGCGGAGCAGGGTCTCGAGGACGTCAACATCCGCCACCTGATGCTGGTCGCGGACATCATGACGAACCGCGGTGAGATCGAGTCCATCGGTCGCCACGGTATCTCCGGCTCGAAAGAGTCCGTCCTCGCCCGTGCGGCGTTCGAGGTCACGGTCAACCACCTGCTCGACGCGGCCATCCACGGCGAGGTCGACGACCTCAACGGCGTCACGGAGAACGTCATCGTCGGCAAGCCCATCAAGCTGGGCACCGGTGACGTGAACCTGAAGATGGGCTCGGTCAACCGGCAGTCCGAACAGGCCGACTGATGGTCATCACGCTGTCCGACGAGGCGCGGCGCATCCTCGCGCTGTTCGAGGACGTCACCGGGGCGGCCGGCCGCGACTGTCTGGTCGAGGACGACCGGGTGGTCGTGCTGGTCGCGACCGGCGACATGGGCGAGGCCATCGGACCGGGCGGACAGCACGTCCGGGAGTTCGAGAAACAGCTCGGCCGCGAGGCGAAGCTTGTCGAGGACGCGGCGACGGCCGAGGACTTCGTCGCCAACGCGCTCGCCCCGGCGGCGGTGTTCAACGTCACGATCAGCGAGAACGGCGACACGGTCGCCTACGCCGAGGTCGCGGAGGAGGACACGGGCGTCGCCATCGGGACCGACGGCCGCAACATCGAGACGGCTCGTCGGCTCGCGGCGCGGCACTTCGACGTCGACGACATCCAGCTGACCTGAGCGGTTCGATACTCGCGCTTTTCTCTCCCGCTTCCGGAACGGTGAGTTGCCTGTAGGAGGGGCTAACTGCCTGAGAACGGGCGTCGAGACCGTCACCCGCTGGCTCGAAACGAGCGGTCCTGCGGGCACTGTAGCCGATAAGCTCCACGGAGAACCCGTGATTCTGGATCTCCGAAACGGCCTCAGATTCCTTCTTTACCCCCTCTCGCGCCCGCAGGAGGCGTAACTCCCGACGGAAAGAGGGAGGCTTAAGTGCCTCCGTAAGATAGCGTCTGGTACTATGGCAAACGGCAAATACGCCGCACGCAAACTCAAGAAGGACCGCCAGAACCAGCGGTGGTCCGACTCGAAGTACGCCCGACGCGAGCGCGGGCTTCGAAAGAAGTCCGACCCCCTCGAGGGTGCGCCGCAGGGCCGCGGCATCGTCCTCGAGAAGGTCGGTATCGAAGCGAAGCAGCCGAACTCGGCAATCCGGAAGTGTGTCCGCGTTCAGCTCATCAAGAACGGCAAGCAGGTCACCGCGTTCTGCCCCGGTGACGGTGCGATCTCCTTCATCGACGAGCACGACGAGGTCACCATCGCCGGTATCGGTGGTGCGAAGGGTCGCGCGATGGGTGACCTTTCCGGCGTGAACTACAAGGTCGAGAAGGTCAACGGCGTCTCGATGATCGAACTGGTCCGCGGTAACGCAGAGAAACCGGTGCGCTAATCATGGCAGCAGAAGACTCCCCCGAGCCGGAGAAGCCCGCCGGCACCGACGACGAGGGCGCGCGCGCACAGCTGTTCGGTACCTGGGACATCACGGAGATGGAGTACCGTGACCCCTCCACCGAGCGCTACATCACCGTGACGCCCATCGCGCACACGATGGGTCGCCACGCGTCGAAGCAGTTCAAGAAGTCCGAGATCTCCATCGTCGAGCGGCTCATCAACCGTCTGATGCAGACCGAGGACAACACGGGCAAGAAGCAGAAGACGCTCAACATCGTCCGTGACGCCTTCCACATCATCGAGGACCGCACCGAGGAGAACCCGATTCAGGTCCTCATCCGCGCGGTCGAGAACTCGGCCCCGCGCGAGGAGACCGTCCGCCTGAAGTACGGTGGCATCTCCGTCCCGAAGGCGGTCGACGTCGCCCCGCAGCGCCGCGTCGACGAGGCGCTCAAGTTCATCGCACAGGGTGCGCTGAAGGCCTCCTACAAGACGTCCACGCCGGCCGCCGAGGGCCTCGCCCAGCAGATCATCGGCGCCGCCAACTACGACGTTCAGACGCACGCCATCAGCCAGAAGGAAGAGAAAGAGCGCGTCGCTGCTGCGGCACGCTAACGTCTGCGGATTCTTCTCTCGTCTTCTCACCGACCGTGAGCGGCGGCGCTGTCCTGCACAGGAGTCGTGGGCCGAAGCCGTTCTTCACGCGATGCGCGAGCCGAAACTACTCCACTCTCCCTCGTCTCGGTCCGTGAGAGGGGCGGCCCACGACTGCGCCACGCTCGTAAACCACAGCAATATATGTGGTTGACGAACGCGGTGTGACACATGAGCGAACGAGATGGACACGCGGGAGAGTACAGCGACGTCGACCTCGTCGGCGGTGAGACGACCAAGATGATCGCGGCGTCGGCGATGTTCGCCGCGCTGACGGCGGCGTTGGCACAGGTGTCGATTCCGATGCCCGGGATGCCGCCCGTCACGCTGCAGACGACGGCGGTATTCCTCGCGGGGCTCCTCCTCGGCGCCCGTTGGGCCGGCGTCTCGATGGGACTGTACCTGGTGACGGGCGCGGCGGGTGCCCCCGTATTCGCGAACGGTGGCGCCGGTCTCGGGGCCCTGTTCGGCTACACCGGCGGCTTCCTGTTCGGCTACCTGGTCGCCGCGGTCCTCATCGGGGCGATCGTCCACCGTGGACCCGAGACGCGGTCGCTCGACACGGTCTCGACCGCCACGCAGGTCGGTGCCATCGTCCTGGGTATCGTCGTCATCTACGTCGTCGGCACGCCGTGGATGGCCGAAGTGCTCGGCTGGTCGCTGACCAGGGCGTTCACCGTGATGCTTCCGTACCTCCCCGGTGACCTCATAGAACTCGCCGCGGTCGTCGCACTGGTTCGGGCGGGCGACCTCGACGCGCTCGCGGAATGATACAGGTCGAGGAGCTGGTTCACCGCTTCGGCGACCACCGGGCGCTGGATGAGGTCTCGCTCGCGGTCCCAGACGGGGAGTTCGTCCTGCTGGTCGGGCCGAACGGGAGCGGGAAGACGACGCTCGTGCGGCACCTGAATGGCCTGCTCGAGCCGGATTCGGGGTCGGTCTCCGTCGACGGGGTGTCCGTGGCAGAGAACCCGGTCGCCGCCCGGACGAGCATCGGCATGGTCTTCCAGCAGCCGCGCGACCAGCTGGTCGCCTCGACCGTCGGGGCGGACGTCGCATTCGGGCCGGAGAACCTCGGACTCGCCCGCGAGGAGATAGACCGGCGGGTCGAGGAGTCGCTCGCGGCGGTCGGGCTAGCGGGCCGCGAAAACGAGAAGGTCGACGAACTTTCCGGTGGTGAACAGTCCCGGGTCGCCATCGCGGGTGCGCTCGCGATGGACCCGAGCCACCTCGTGCTGGACGAACCGTTCGCCGGCCTCGATAGACGGGCTCGCCGGTCCGTGCTCGACCGCCTCGACGAACTGCACGAGGCGGGCACGAGCGTCGTCATCGTCACGCACGACCTGCGTGACCTGCTCGGCCGGGCGGACCGCGTCGTCGCGATGAGCGACGGGAGAATCGTCGTCGACGGGGTGCCGGAGACGGTTCGAGACGAACTAGAGGGCGTCGCGGTCGACGTTCCACCTGCCTGAGCAGATGTTCTCCTACACCCCGGGCGACTCGCTCGCCCACCGACTCGACGCCCGCGCCAAGCTCGCCTTCCAGCTGGGCTTCGCGGTGGCCGCGTTCGCCAACCCGACGCCGGCGTGGCTGGCGGCGATGGCAGCCGTTGCGGCGGTCGCGATGCTGTCGGCGCGGCTCTCGCCGCTGGCCGTGGTTCGCGCCTACCGGGTGGTCCTCGCGTTCTTACTCTTGAGTCCGCTGGTCGCGGGGCTGACGCTTGGCGAACCGTGGTTCGTCCCGTCTCGAGCCGTCGAGTCGGCGCTGGCTATCTCACGCGTCGTCCTCGTCCTGTTCGTGAGTGCGGCCTACGTCAGGTCGACGCCGGTCAGGGAGACGCGCGCCGCCATACAGCGGTTCGTCCCGGGCAAGGCGGGGCGGCTACTCGGGGTGGGGATGGCGCTGACCCTGCGGTTCGTTCCCCTCCTTCGGCAGGACCTGCTGTCGGTTCGGCAGGCGATTCGGGCACGCGGCGGTGAGAAGCGCTCGGCCGTCGACCGGGCTCGACGGCTCGCACTGGTAGGGCTCTCGCGGGCACTGACCCGGGCCGACCGGCTATCCGTCGCGCTGCAGGCACGGTGTTTCTCGTGGAACCCGACGCCGCCACGGATGGTCTTCTCGCGAGTCGACTATCTCGTGCTGACGTTGGGGACGGTGCTGGGCATCCTCGGGCTGGTGCGGACGGTCGCACCGATGCTCGGGTGAATCGGTGTCGGGTGAATCGGTGTCGGGTGAATCGGTGTCGGGTGAGTCGCTGTTCTTACTGTGCCGCCGCGGCGTCCACGACCCGTCCGAGGAAGACGACGGAGCCGGTCTCGCGGTGGCGGATGGCGAACAGGAACGGGCGGTTGGCGGCGAAGGTGAAGGGGTCCATCGGGGCGGACTCGTCGCCGACGACGACCCCGGTCGCGGCGGTCGCCTCGGTCCCGGACTCGTCGACTGCGACGAAGCTCTGGTGGACCACGTCCGTGATGGCGAGTCGTTCCTCGGTGCCCGGTTCGACCATGCCGCTGAAGTCGGCGAGGTCGTGGTCGAAGGCGTCGGGCATCCCGAGTTCCTTCAGGGTCTTGTTCAGGCCGACCTTCGAGCCGAAGGTGAACTTCGGGAGGCGAACGGTCCCCTCGCGGGGTTCGAGCGCGTCGACGAGGCCGTGGAAGCGGTCGGCGTCCAGTGCGGCCTCGAAGTCGGTGAACTCGCCCTCGGGCGGGAGCACGACGACCATGCTGGCCTCGTCACCGACGTAGGGCAGCTCGAGGATCTGGGTTCCGTCGACCTCGGCGTACGGGAACGACTCCTCGTGGCGCATCATCGGGACGGTCGTCTCCGCGCCGTCGAGGGCCGTGAAGGTCGTGTCGGCGGTGGCGTCTTTCGGGAAGGTGTGCTCCCAGGTGGCCTTGAAGTAGACCGCGTTGGTGGCGACGAGCCGGGTCAGTTCGGTGATGGAGCCCTCGGGCATGAGGTCCTCGATACGGTCCTCGGTCTGGTCCGCGACCCAGTCGTTGATGGTCTCGCGGGAGGTTTCCGGGTCGGCGACGAAGTCGAGCGTCCGCAGGCCGGCCCCGTAGTTGACGGCGAGCGTGTCGAGGAACGCGTCGTCGAAGGGATAGGACTCCTGTCCCCAGATGGCGTTGACGAGGTCGAGGCGGAAGGCGTCCTTCTCGGCATCCGCCGACGGCTCGAGCGCGAGGTCGAGCGCGTTGAACGTCGCGTGGAGGTCGGCCTGTTCGCCGGCGTAGTGGAGCGTCTCGGCTATCTGCGCCTCCGTCTCGCCCTTCGCGCCGGCCCAGACCATCGCCATCGCGAGCGAGATGCTGAGCGGCGAGATGAACAGGTTGTCAGCTGGTTCGGCGGCCACGCGGGCGCGGTGGAGGTCGAGCGCGAAGTCGGTGTTCGCCCGGACCTGTTCGCGGAGGGCGCCGGCGCTCACGTCGGGGTTCGTCTCGCGAGGCAGGTTGGAGACGAGCAGGCCAGGTGTCGCGCCGGGGGCGGTTCGGAGGCCGCCCAGGCAGCCGGCGACCGCGGGTAGGGAGAGCGCGCTCGCGAGCGCGAGCACCTCTCGACGGGTCCAGTTGTGCATGAATAGAGAGAGGTCGCCGGAGACTATCTCCTCTCTGATAGATGAAACGCGGGTTTTACCGATACGTGGCCTCCGCAGCGTCCTAGTCGGCGGCCTGCTGTCCACCGAGGGCGTACTCCCTCGTCACGTCGACCAGCGCCTTCCGGTACTCGCTCCTGGTGGGGTCGTCGACCAGGGTCGCGAACCGGCGTTTGAACCGGTAGAGGTCGACGTCCGGCGCGTCACCCGCGGCGACGTGTGCGAGCTCGTACAGCGGGTGTTCGGCGTCTACGAGGTCGTGGCGCTCGACGAGTGCGAGTGCGAAGGCGGCGTTGACCGCGGTGATGTCGGGGTCCGCTCCCGGCGTGATGGGCATGAGTCCGGCACGCGGTGGCCGCGGCTGGTCGGCGAGTGCGGCGGCCAGGCTCGACTCGAGGAAGGAGACGAGCTTCTCGGGCGGTGAAACCTTCATCGTGATGTCGTCGGCGTAGATGTCCTTCATGTGGTTCGCGATCTGATAGCAGTGCGAGAGCTTGCGTCGCTCGACGCTGTTGCCCGCGAGCCCGAGGAACAGGGCCTCCTCTGTGGACTGGACGTGTGATGGATGTTTCTGCTCATAGCGTACCATGTGGGCGAACTCGTGGATGGTGAGTTCGCGCGCCATCACGCTCGTCGCCGCCCGACGCGAGATGTTGAGGACGTGATGGTCGTCGTAGTGGCCTGTCCAGGTCCGTTCGTCGGGGTCGTCTCTGACGTGGACGTGGATGGGTAACTCGACGTCGGCTTCGGTCTCGAAGAGGTCTCGGGCGCTCAAGAATGGAGCCGTGGGCCCGGAACCCTGTACGCGAACCTCCATGCTACTAATTACCAAGGTTCCTGACGGTATGAGGGTTGCGGCCCGGTGAACCGTTGCCGATACTGTGTGCATCGTTGACTTACCGAGCCGTTCCCAGGTGGCTGAAAACGGCCGTCTCACGGTGTCACGGTGAATCGAAAACAGCATACTTTTACCGGCTTCGTCGGTACGCAACACCAATGGGTAGACGAAAGAAGATCGTCGAACAGTGCGAACGGCTGATGGACAAGCCGGAGCAGATCCGGAACATCGCCATCGCCGCGCACGTCGACCACGGCAAGACCACACTCACAGACAACCTGCTCGCCGGGACGGGCATGATCGCCGACGAGGGTGAGGCGACCAAGCTCATGATGGACACGGAAGAGGACGAGCAGGAGCGTGGGATCACCATCGACGCGGCGAACGTGTCGATGACCCACGAGGTGGACGGAAGTAATCACCTCATCAACCTCATCGACACGCCGGGCCACGTCGACTTCGGTGGCGACGTGACGCGTGCGATGCGTGCAGTCGACGGCGCACTCGTCGTCGTGGACGCAGTCGAGGGCGCGATGCCGCAGACGGAGACCGTCGTCCGTCAGGCACTGCGTGAGGGCGTGAAGCCGGCCCTGTTCATCAACAAGGTCGACCGCCTCATCTCGGAGCTGCAGGAAGGCCCCGAGGAGATGCAGCAGCGTCTCCAGAAGGTCATCGGCAACGTCAACGAGCTCATCGCTGGCATGACCGAAGACATGGACGACGTCGACGACTGGACCGTCTCCGTCCAGGACGGTACCGTCGCGTTCGGGTCCGCCCTTTACATGTGGGGCGTCTCGGTCAACTCCATGCAGCGCACCGGCCTCGACTTCGGCGACATCATCGACCTGGAGCGCGCAGGCAAGCGCAAGGAGCTCCACGAGAAGACGCCGCTGTCGAACGTCGTGCTCGACATGGTCGTCGACCACTTCCCGAACCCCATCGAGGCTCAGCCCCGTCGTATCCCGCGCATCTGGCGCGGTGACGACGACAGCGACCTCGCAGAGCAGATGCGTCTCGTCGACGACGACGGCGAGGTCGTCTTCATGTGTACGGACATCCACATGGACCCCCACGCTGGCGAGATCGCGACGGGTCGTGTCTTCTCCGGGACGATGGAGAAGGGCCAGGACCTGTACGTCTCCGGTACTGCGGGCACGAACCGCCTCCAGTCCGTCGGCCTCTACATGGGTGGCGAGCGTGAGGAGGTCGACCGCGTCCCGGCAGGGAACATCGCAGCCGTCACCGGTCTGCGCGACGCCATCGCCGGCTCCACGGTCTCCTCCGTCGAGATGACGCCGTTCGAGTCCATCGAACACATCTCGGAGCCCGTCATCACGAAGTCCGTCGAGGCGAAGAACATGGACGACCTGCCGAAGCTCATCGAGACGCTCCGTCAGGTCTCCAAGGAGGACCCGACCATCCAGATCACGATCAACGAGGACACGGGCGAGCACCTCATCTCCGGACAGGGCGAGCTCCACCTCGAGGTCATCACCCAGCGCATCGAGCGCAACCAGGGCATCCCGGTCATCACCGGTGAGCCGATCGTCGTCTACCGCGAGGCGCCGCGCGCGGAGACCGGCGAGGTCGAGGGCATCTCCCCGAACCGCCACAACCGTTTCTACATGACCCTCGAGCCGCTCAGCGAGGACGTCGTCGAGAAGATCCGTCTCGGCGAGGTCTCGATGGACATGCCCGAGCTGGAGCGCCGTGAGGTCCTCCAGGAAGCCGGTATGGACAAGGACACGTCCCAGAACGTCGAGCACATCTTCGGGACGAACGTCCTCATCGACGACACGAAGGGTATCCAGCACCTCAACGAGACGATGGAGCTCGTCATCGAAGGTCTCGAGGAGGCCCTCGAGGACGGTCCGCTCGCCGCCGAGCCCGTCCAGGGTGCGCTCCTCCGCCTGAAGGACGCCCGTCTCCACGAGGACACCATCCACCGTGGTCCGGCACAGGTCATCCCCGCAGTCCGGGAGGCCGTCCACCGCGCACTCATCCACTCGGGTGTCGCGCTGATGGAGCCGATGCAGAACGTCCGTATCGACGTGCCGAACGAGCACATGGGTGCTGCGTCCGGCGAGATCCAGGGCCGCCGTGGCCGCGTCGACGACATGTACCAGGAGGGTGACCTCATGGTCGTCGAGGGTATCGCACCCGTCGACGAGATGATCGGCTTCTCCTCGGACATCCGCTCCGCAACCGAGGGTCGCGCGTCGTGGAACACCGAGAACGCCGGCTTCGAGTTCATGTCCGACTCGCTCCAGAGCGAGAAGGCCATGGAGATCCGCGAGCGCAAGGGCATGAAGCTCGAGCTCCCGGAAGGCGTCGACTACTTCTAACTACTCTGCGTTTCTCTCCCGTTTTCACTCGCCCCGAGCGGCGGCGCCGTCCTGTCTCGGACGGTGCCTCAGAACGGCAGGTATCGGTCGTAGACCGCGTCGATCCGTTCGTTGATTCGCTGCCCCTCCTGTGAGCCCCAGGGGTAGCGCGAGAAGTAGAACCCACAGGAGACGATGATGCCCAGCGTGCTCGCGAGCTGGGGGGCAACGTAACTACCGACCAGGATTGTGAGGAAGCCGAGGACGCCTGCGACGACGACGTCGACCAGCTGCCGTGCGACGGACATACCCGTGGCTTCGGCCGTGTCGGTATCAAGCCTCCGGGACGGCTCGTCGCAGGACAGCTCGTCGCGGGGCGACGGTGACACGTCCGCCGGCGGACGTGTGGATAGATTTGCGAGTGGCTGAAGGCTTATGTCGCTCGCTCGGGTCAGAACTACGTATGAACAGACGACGCGCCGTCTTCTCTACGGGTGATGATGATGGCCGCTGATGTCTCCGAGTCGCGACGGGCGTATACCGTCCGGCTGGAGCTCGTCGACGAACCGGGCGAGCTGTTGCGCGCGCTCCGTCCAATCGCCGACAACGGGGGGAACCTACTGTCTATCTTCCACGAGCGCGGCAACCTGACACCGCGGGGGAACATCCCGGTCGAGGTCGACATGGAGTGCGTCCCCGGCCGGTTCGAGGACGTAGTCGAGGGACTCCGTGAGGCCGGTGTAACCGTGATACAGGCGGGAGAGGAGCGTTTCTCGGAGCAACTGAGCGTGTTGCTCGTCGGCCACATCGTCGAGACCGACCTCTCCGATACGCTGTCGGTCATCGAGGACTGTAGCGGGGCATCGGTGACGGACTTCGCGCTCGACGCACCCGCGGGGACCGACGACGTCTCCAGCGCACGCGTCCAGCTCGCGGTCGAACCGGGGCGGACGGAGTCCGCACTCGACGTCGTCCGCGAGGTCGCAGACCGGAAGGACCTGCAGCTGGTCGAACCGCTCGTGGAGGGTGACGCATGAAGCTGGCAGTCCTCGGTGCCGGCGCAGTGGGCCGGTCCGTCGCACGGCTGGCCGGCGAGCGGGGCCACACCGTCACTGCACTCGCGGACTCGCGGTCTGCGGTCGTCGACCCCGACGGAATCGACACGGACGCCGTCCTCGACCGGAAGGATCAGGAGGGCGTCGTCGGCGACGAGGCTATCGACGCGGCGCTCTCGACGGAGTACGACGCGCTCGTCGAGGCGACGCCGACGACGCTGGGCGACGCACAGCCCGGCTTCTCACACGTCCGTGCAGCGCTCGAACGCGACCGGCACGTCGTGCTCGCGAACAAGGGGCCGGTCGCAGAACGGTACGGCGACGTCCGTGCGCTCGAGCGCGAGAGTGCGGGCCGGGTACTGTTCGAGGCGACCGTCGGCGGTGCGATTCCCGTCCTCGGGACCATCGCCGATTACGGGCCGAAACAGGTCACCGCGGCACGAGGCGTCCTCAACGGGACGGCGAACTTCATCCTCACCAGGATGGCCGCGGAGGGACTCGGTTACGAGCACGTCCTCGCGGAGGCCCAGGACCTCGGCGTGGCCGAGGCCGACCCCGCGTTCGACGTGGAGGGGACCGACGCGGCGTTGAAGTGCGTCATCCTCGCGAACGTGCTCGCCGACGGCGGGACCGAGTACACGCTCGCGGACGCGGACGTCGAGGGGATCGTCGACATCCCGCCCAGCGCGCTCGAACTCGCGCGCGAGGACAACCGGACCGTTCGGCTCGTGGGCGAGGCGACGCCGGAGGGTATCCGCGTCGGGCCGCGTCTCGTCCCGCTCGACAGCCCGCTGG
Source organism: Haloarchaeobius lipolyticus (assembly GCF_051208015.1). Lineage (NCBI taxonomy): Archaea > Methanobacteriati > Methanobacteriota > Halobacteria > Halobacteriales > Halorubellaceae > Haloarchaeobius > Haloarchaeobius lipolyticus. The sequence goes on from NZ_JBPKGF010000003.1 coordinate 139,878, forward strand.
CCGTCTCCGGGACGGAGAACATCGTCCAGCTGGACACCGCTCACGCGGGACGGTTCGCGCTCCGCGGCCGCGGGGCCGGTGGCGACCCGACGGCGAGTGCAGTGCTCGCGGACGTGGCGCGGCTCGAGTGAGTCGCTGCGGCCGTCCGAATCGGGCCGTATGGTGTGTGGTCGCACGCCAAACCGCAAGACGGCGTCGGGGTGTCGTACGGGCCGTATCGAAATGGTTTTAACCGTTTCTGCCGAAAGATTCACCCACAGCGCCTCTGCGCGTGAGATACAACAATGAGCGACAAACCGCACCAGAACCTGGCCGTCATCGGCCACGTCGACCACGGTAAGAGCACACTGGTCGGGCGACTCCTCTTCGAGACGGGGAGCGTGCCCGAGCACGTCATCGAGCAGTACCGCGAGGAAGCAGAAGAGAAGGGCAAGGGCGGCTTCGAGTTCGCCTACGTCATGGACAACCTCGCCGAGGAGCGAGAGCGTGGTGTCACCATCGACATCGCCCACCAGGAGTTCGACACCGACGAGTACTACTTCACCATCGTCGACTGTCCGGGCCACCGTGACTTCGTCAAGAACATGATCACGGGCGCCTCGCAGGCAGACAACGCCGTCCTCGTCGTCGCCGCAGACGACGGTGTCGCGCCGCAGACCCGCGAGCACGTCTTCCTGGCACGCACGCTGGGTATCGACGAGCTCATCATCGGCGTCAACAAGATGGACGTCGTCGACTACTCCGAGGACTCCTACAAGGAGGTCAAGGCTGAGGTCCAGAAGCTCCTCAAGCAGGTCAACTTCCGCTCCGAGGACGCGACCTTCATCCCGATCTCGGCGTTCGAGGGCGACAACATCGCCGAGCGCTCCGACAACACCTCCTGGTACGATGGCGACATCCTCCTCGAGGCACTCAACAACCTGCCGGAACCGCAGCCGCCGACGGACGCGCCGCTGCGCCTGCCCATCCAGGACGTCTACACCATCTCCGGCATCGGTACGGTCCCGGTCGGCCGTGTCGAGACGGGTATGCTGAACATCGGCGAGAACGTCTCGTTCCAGCCGTCCGACGTCGGTGGCGAGGTCAAGACCATCGAGATGCACCACGAGGAAGTCCCGGAGGCTGGCCCCGGTGACAACGTCGGGTTCAACGTCCGTGGCATCGGCAAGGACGACATCCGCCGCGGTGACGTCTGTGGCCCCGCCGACGACCCGCCGACGGTCGCCGAGACGTTCCAGGCCCAGATCGTCGTCATGCAGCACCCCTCGGTCATCACGGCTGGGTACACGCCGGTCTTCCACGCCCACACGGCGCAGGTCGCGTGTACCATCGAATCCATCGACAAGAAGATGGACCCCGCCTCGGGCGACGTCGCCGAGGAGAACCCGGACTTCATCCAGTCGGGCGACTCCGCGATCGTCACCGTCCGACCCCAGAAGCCGCTCAGCATCGAGCCCGCCGGCGACATCCCGGAGCTCGGTTCCTTCGCCATCCGCGACATGGGTCAGACCATCGCGGCTGGCAAGGTCATGAGCGTCAACGAGAAGTAAACAATGCAGCAGGCACGCGTCCGGCTCGCGGGTACGAGCCCCGACGACCTCGACCAGATCTGCGACGACGTTCGCGAGATCGCGAACAAGACTGGTGTGAGCCTGTCGGGCCCCATCCCGCTGCCGACCAAGACGCTGGAGATCCCGTCCCGCAAGTCGCCTGACGGCGAAGGTACGGCGACGTGGGAGCACTGGGAGATGCGCGTCCACAAGCGTCTCATCGACCTCGACGCGGACGAGCGGGCACTCCGCCAGCTCATGCGCATCCAGGTTCCCAACGACGTCAGCATCGAGATCGTCCTCGAAGACTGAGGCCGGTGTGACGGCCTCGCGCCGTCGTCTCTCGCGCAGCACCGTCTTCGACTTCGGGTCGTTTTTACCCGAACGCTAATTAGCCACGGCTATCTTTCTACCATATGTCACGTCGTTCGGGGAGTCCCACCCTCGACCTGCTCGTCGTCTTCGTCCTCGTCTACACCGTGCAGTCCCTCGTGCAGCTGCTCGGTCTGGTCGGGCTCGCCGGCGTCCACACGTTCCTGTTCGTCCTCCACGCGCCGTCTGCACAGCCCTGGGCGCTCGTCACGAGCGTCTACGCACACGGCAGCCTCGGCCACCTCCTCTCGAACGCCGTCGCACTCGCGCTGGTCGGCTTCCCGCTGGAGCGCTACACGACCCGGCTGCGCTTTCACGTGTTCTTCGTCGTCGCAGGCGCGCTCGCCGGCTACGCGGAGGTCCTGCTCGCCGCCGGTCCCGTCGGCGTCCTCGGCGCCTCCGGGGCCGTCTTCGCCCTCTACGGCTACGTGCTGGGCGGCAACCGCGTCACGGACGGTCTGCTCGCCCGGCTCGGGCTCCCCGGCTGGGTCGAGTACGCCGCCTTCGCGGCCATCGCCATCGTGGTGACGCTCGCGACCGGCGCGCCCGGGGTCGCCCTCATCGCGCACTTCACCGGGTTCGTCGTCGGCGTCGCGGCCGGCCGCGCCCGGCTCCTCGCCACGTCACAACGCACCGCACTCGGCTCCCGAAAGGAAAGCTACTAATACGTCCCGGGGGCAAGGTTTTGATGCGTTAGCGGGCTCGTAGATCAGGGGTAGATCGCTTCCTTCGCAAGGAAGAGGCCCTGGGTTCAAATCCCAGCGAGTCCATAATTCTGCGCTGCGAGCAAATCGCGAGCGGCGCATATTTTACGATGAAGCTGGGATTTGAAGTCCTGTGAGTCGCAGCGCCGAGCGGAGCGAGGTGACCGTCTCACTCTGGGTTCAAATCCCAGCGAGTCCATTTCCTTCGCTCACTACGTTCGCTCAGTCAATGGACTCGCTGACCTCCCGTTCGCTACCGCTCACGGGAGTCCCAGCGAGTCCTGTGCATCCTACCGACGAGCGTCGCCGGTCCACCGAACCAATCCCGTGAAAGCTACGCTACGAACTCTTCTCGCACTAGTTCGACGTCGCTCGAGCCGCAGCTGGTACAGCGTTGTTTCGCAGATGCGACCAGCCCCGCTCCACAGTCCCGGCAGGTGTCTCGCTCCGTCACGACGCCGGTGATACCGCAGATGGGACAGAGCTTGCGCCTCGCCCTGAAGTGCGCCTCGCAGGCGACGCACCTGAACATGGTTCCCATGCCGTAGGGTACGCCGTCGGAGGAGAAGATTCGTCTGGTCGGTGTGCTACGGTTCCGTCTCGGCTCTGGCGCCGACGTCCCCGCTGGTGTTCCGTCGGCGGCTCCGTCCCGGTGCCAGTACGGGCATCCACAGGCCGGTCGTCCAGACCATCGTGGTCGCCAGCAGACCCAGCGTGAACAGCGTCCGGTTCGCGGTCGGGTTGCTCGCGGCGACCAGGTTCAGCGTGAGGTGGAGGTCCCAGACCGGGGCGAACGGCTCGATGCCCATCGGCGTCAGCAGGTCGCCGAGCAGGTGCGACGTCGTCGTCAGGCAGCCGACCAGCGCCGCCCAGCCGAACTGCCGGAGCGGGGTCCGGCGACCGCCACGGACGGTGTGCACGGCGAGGAACGTACCGAGGAAGAGACCGACGCCGGTGGCGAACCAGACCGTATGCGTGATGCCCCGGTGTGGGACCGAGGCCAGCAGGAGGTCGACGTCCGGCGCGGTCGATAGGGTCGCGCTTGCGACGGCGCCCCCGGCGGCGAGACCGACCCGACCGGTCGCACGGAGGTAGAGCGCGACCGGCGCGAAGACGAGCAGCGCTAGTCCCAGATGCCCGAGCGCGTACATCGCCGGTCCACCCCCTCGTTCGTCACTCTGTCTTCGGTCGCGGTTCCCCAGTCCACCAGATTCGATATCGATGCCCTGACCATGTGCCCTACCGAGGCCACGGTACGTGCCACAATGGCACATGCCGTTCAACTTTCCACCCTTTTTGTACAGACCAGCCGCGAACGCTGATGGCTGTATACATGTCCGGAATGTGCAGGCAGAAAACTGAAGACGTGATTGGTTCCGACACTGTTCGAACGGGTCCGATACGGTGCTACCAGACGGCGAGTTCGTCTTCGACGACGACCAGTTCCTCGTCGAGGACGCCGCAGCAGTTCTGGTAGGGGACGAACGCCGCGAGCTTGTCGTCGATGTAGCAGTCGATGCCGTTCTCGGTTCGTTCGAACCGGTCGCACTCTATCTGACCTTCGTGGAGGAGCACTCGGTACATACGTACAGATAGGTGTCCCGAGAAGAAATCCGTAGCGCGGGACGTTCTCGGCCGGTAGCAGGTTCGGCCGGTAGCAAGTTCGGTGGTCGCCGAAGGCGAGACCTCAGTCGTCCGTCTTCTCGTCGCCAGACCGGTGACTCGCGTACCATCGGTCGACTTTCTGAGCGAGAAGAGGCACCACGACGATGAGAACCAGCGCGAGCAGGAGGAAGAGTCCCATCCCGAGGAGAAATGGCCACGGGGTGACCGCGGTCGCGGGCGGAAGCGGGGCCATGGACTGTCCACTGTTGCCGTGCCGGTGACAAAACGGTGCCGGCCGGTTACTGCTCCAGCTCGTCCGTCCCGGTTCCGTCAGCCGCTTCGTCCGCCTCGTCGTCCTCGTCCTTCACGACGCGTATGCCCCGGTTGTTGACTGCGTCGGGGTCGAGACCGACCTCGTTGAGGAACTGCTTGTACTCGCGCTCACACTGCTCTGCGTCCTTCTGCTTGTCCGAGGCGCGCTGGCAGAGCGCGTCGAGGTCTTCCGGCACGTCGTTCGTGTAGACGATCCAGTGGTTGATGAGGTCCGACAGCCGGCGGATGGGGGAGGTGAAGTGGCCGTAGATGTCGAAGTTGAGCGCGTGGTGGCCGCCGAAGGGGTCGGCCATGTACTTCGCCCGTGGCATGACCTTCATCACCGCCCACTGTATCTTCCCGAGTTGGCGCTCCGGTGCCTCCTCGAGGGTCGCGTTGACGGCCTTCCGCGGGTCGTCCCACGAACTGCCTGGGATGGAGACCCCGTCGAGTTCCTGTATCTCGACGAGTGCCTTGTCCCACTCGTCGGGCGTCGGCTGCGGGTGGACGCGGTACATCGCCTCGACGCCGCGATTCCACATCAGGACGTGCGTGACGGCCTTGTTCGCTTTCAGCATGCACTCCTCGATGATGGTGTGCGCGCGGTCGCGGCGCGGGTTGAGGACGAGCGAGCCGTCCTCCTTTCGCTGTTCGTGGAGCCGGTCGGCGACCTCGAAGACGAGCGATATCTCGTCGTGCATCGCCGCGTCGGCGTCGTCGAGTCGGTTCTCGGTCTGGGTGTAGGTGAGCCGTTCGTCCGAGTGGATGACCGATTTGTAGATGTCGATGTTCTCGAAGTTGAGGTGCTCTTTACCGAGTTCCATCTCGACGGTGTGAGCGAGACGGTCCTCGTTGGGGACGAGCGAACAGACCGACTCGGCCAGCATCGGCGGGAGCATGTGGATGGTGTAGGCGGGGAGATAGACGGTGTTCCCGCGCTCGACGGCCTCCTTCCACATCGCGCTCTCGGGGTGGACGTAGTGGGTGACGTCGGCGATGTGGACGTACAGGGTGTAGGTCTCCTCGTTCTCGATGATGGAGATGGCGTCGTCGAAGTCCTGCGCGTCGACCGGGTCGGTCGTCCACGTGGTCAGGTCACGGAGGTCCGTCCGCTCGTCGATCTCGTCCTGTATCTCCTGCTGGACGTCGGTCGTCCGTTCCTCCGCCTCCTCCATCACCGCGGCGGGGAACTCATCACGTATCTCGAACTTCTCGAACAGTTCCTCGCGTTTGTTCTCCAGATGGCGCGCCATCTCTTCGTCGATCTCGACGGGGCCCTGGCCTTCCGCTGTCCCGGCCGCGGCCTGCGCGCTCGTGTCGTCGCTCATGGCCCGGGCTACGCAGGGGCGACGGGAAAACGTATCGGGGCGTCGGCGGGTCCGGAGCGTCGGCGAGTTCGAGGTTGTGGCGAGTCCGGAGCGTCGGCGAGTTCGATGTGGTGACGATTTCGGGGCGCCAGTGAGAAGAGTGCAGGAGTCGGCAGCTCACTGCTCGGAGGTACCGTACCGCTCCTGTACCAGCCGGTTGTACAGCTCCAGGAACTCGTCCTGAGAGAGCTTCGCACCGTCGAGTTCACAGAGGATGCCTTCGAGTTCGTCGCGTGGCTGGTGGCACTCGGTCCGATAACAGGGTTTGCAGAGGTACTCGAACTCCTTGCCGCGGCGCTCCCATCGATTTCCGTACTTGTCGTACTCTCTCGCATCTCGCCGCTCGACGTCGCCGCCGCACGCGATGCAGGTGACGTGCTCGTCACCCCGGTCTGTCCGGGTACCCCACATACGAGAACAGATGACGGGGTGGCATATAGGCCTTGTCTCGGTGACACACGACAGGTGTTGGCACGCTACAGCGGCCGCGTTTTCGGAGCACATTCTATCCGTGGAAGGGGCTCCGAGAACGGGTCGTTTATGCGCCTCCCGGGAGTGGTTGCACGTATGCAGGTCAAGTCCCGCCATCACCTTCGGAGCGACGACGTGAAGGAGGTCGAATCGGCCGTCGCCGACGCGCTCGGCGTCGAACTGTCGGGCGACACATACGAACTTGTCGAGCTCGACGGGAGCGAGTTCGACGTCGTCCTCGTCGACGGCGAGCCGCAGGTACTGTACGTCGACGACGAACCCTTCCTCACGGTCCGTGGCGCGAACGCCTACGAGGTCACTCGGAACGTCGTCACGGTCGACGCCGGCGCCATCTCGTTCGTCTCGGACGGCGCAGACGTGATGCGCCCCGGAATCGTCGAGGCCGACGAGTCCATCGAGTCTGGCGATCTCGTCGTCATCGTCGAGGAGACCCACGGCAAGGCCCTGGCCATCGGCCGAGCGCTCACCGCGGGGGACGACATGGTCGGTGACTCTGGCAAGGTGGTCGAGTCCATCCACCACGTCGGGGACGACTTCTACGAGTTCTCTGTCTGAGGCGTCTCGCCTCGCGCGGCCCGCGTTCTGCTCTCCGCCTCACTCGTCGGCAGCGGCGTCCATGTCGTCTTCTGCGTACGCGTCGCCGTAGCGTTCCAGTGCCGCGAGGAATCCCTCACGAGCCAGCTCGTAGGTCCGTCGCAGGTCGTCGATGGGTGTCTCCGTCGCGTCGACTCGCAGGTCGTCGTAGTACGGCTCAGGGTCGAGTGCTTCCGTCGTGGCGACTCGCAGTGCGGCGCTCTGTATCGTGAGTTCCTCGCGCTTGTCTCCCCCGGCTTCGTAGCCCGCCGCGAGTGCGTCTATCAGTCGCTCCGCGAGCGGTTCCAGCTCCGATTCCTCGGCCTCGTACCCCGCTTCGTACGTGGAAGCGACGGCCTCGACGACCGCCTCGCCGGTGAGAAGGTTGCCCGCGACGGTGTAGTTCTCGCCGGTCAGGTTCCCCGCCCAGTCCTTACAGTCTCCTCCCGTGAAGGTGAACGAACCATCGTGACCGACGCCGTGGAGCTGTCTGGACCCCGCGTTCTCGTCGGCGTTGAGCAGCGCCCGGAGGGCGTCGTCGACCGCGAGGCCATCGTCGAGGTACTCGACACCCTTCCGGCCGAGCCGGACGTTCGTCAGGCTCTGCGTCGAGACCGCCCCGTTCTCGCTCACCCAGGGGCAGAGGGAGCCGACGCCGGGAAGACGGGTGGTGACGGCCACCCCGAACCGCGTCTGCTCGTCGCCGGAGTCGTCCTCGTACCGTTCGCGAACGCAGATGCTGAAGGTCATACCACCGTCTCGAACGCGAGACGCGAAAAAGGAACCTGTCGCGGCGAGGGACCTGTCGCGGCGACCGCGTTCGAGCACGGCCCCGCAGTTGGATGCTACCGGTTGGCCGTGGTGAACCGCTTCCTGCTCCTACTCGCCCGGCGCCAGGAGCGTCGCAGGCCGAATCGCCGAAGCCGTCGCGCCGGTCGCGTCCTTGACGGTCAATCTGACGAGGACGCGTCCCGACCGTCTGGTCACCACCCGTCCACCGAGACCGACCATCGTCGTCCCCGATATCTCGTCGCCGTAGACGAGTTCCGTTACGCTCGTCTTCTGCCGTTCGCCGTCTATCACCGTGAGCTGGACACTCACGATGTCTTCGTCGGCGTCGGCGACCGCCCAGGACGCGACGATACCGGTCTCACCGGTCGACTGGTCGACGATCACGGCGTCGATGACGAACCGCTCGATGCTGGGCGGCCGCTGTCGAGTCGTCGACTCTCTCGCGTGACCGCGACCGAGCTCTCCGTCCGCACTGTCGACGTCACCGGCCGGCGGTCCGATGGTTCTCTCGCCACTCATCGTGTCTCACGTTGACAGAGGGGATGTGCGAGTATGAGCACACCACGGACCGCGTCGAAAGTACCTGGTGGTACTGTCTTCGTCCTCCGGTGACGCTATCGATATCGAGACACTCAGCCCTGCCGAGATACGTCCGACGCAAGAACTATACGGGTCCCGGGGGACTCTCTCGTTAATGGGGTTCATGGCCAAGATCCTCGGTGACCGCGGCACTCGCAACACCGAGGACTATCTCGAACTCGACCTCGACGACTTCGAAACCGTCTCCGGTGATGCCACGATGAGCGTCCACATCGCCGAGGTCGCCGGACAGGCAGACGCGATCGACATCAAGGACGCCGTCTACGACGGCGACCTCGTCATCGCAGATATCACTCGGCTGCGTACGGAAGACCGCACAGTCGAGCACATCATCGACGAGCTCAGGCAGGTCGCCCAGGAGGTCGACGGCGACATCGTCCAGAAGGGCGACGACCAGCTCATCGTCACGCCGACCGGCGTGAAGATCAGCCGCGAGAAGCTCGGCCGGAACTGACCCGACCGGTTTCGAACCACCCAGTTCTCTACTCGTCAGCCATGGAGCTGCGGCGGTGGCGTTCGCGACGAACGGAGCTGGCGACGGAACTCTCGGTGTCTCCCTCTCTGTCCCAGAGTTTACGTACCATCGCGCGGCCAGACTCGCCGTGACCTGAATCCCGGCCCGCGTGGTGGTCGAGGCGGGTGTGCGGCACGCCCCACGCGGAGAGCGGCTCGTCGTCCCAGAGCCGATGCTGTGCCGCCTGTTCGCCAGTCCGTACCCAGGACGTCCGCGCCAGAAGAGCCGCTCAGAAGTGGTCCTTACCGGGGTTCGAAGAGCCCCAATCGCCACGGCCACCTTCGGTCCGGTCGACGCCCATTATCGATTCGGCCTGCTGGACGCCGAGTGACTCGCCCGTCTCCGGGACGCGGACGGTCACGTCCTGTATCTCAGGCCAGGTGTACAGTTCGGACTCGATGTTGCCCGTGGTGATGTCGGCGACCGAACAGCCCGAGCAGCCACCGCCGAGTTCGATGACGACCTCGCCGGTCTCGGGGTCGGCCTTCCGGACGGCGCTCGTCCCGCCGTGCATCTGGATTATCGGCATCTCTCTGGCGAGCCAGCGCTCGAGGCGCTCTTTCAGGGTTCCGTCCTCCGCGTCGGACGAGTCGGTGCTCATCTACCACTGCTAGACGCTGGAGACGTGAGAAAGCTTCGGGTCCGCGTCGCACGATCCGACAGGAACGACCGTGACGGATAGCGTCCGTGTCCGCCTGCTCGTCGTCGGTAACGGCTCCGGCGTCTACTCTTCACCCTGCCGACCACGGTAGCGGGCAGCCCCGAGGCCGAGGCCAGCGAGCGCTGTGAGGACACCGAACCCGGGTGTCCCGGCCGTGCTTCCACCGTCGCTTTCGGCAGACGTGGTCCCCGTCTCGCTATGGGTGACGACCGTCTCGGTCGGCGTCTCCGTCGCTTCCCCAGTGGTCGCCGTCGTGGTCGTTGTTTCCGTCTCCGTCGTCTGCTTCGCGCCCCACCAGACCGAACTGGGCGGGTCCGCCATCTCGCCAGCCCGGTCCGGGAACGTAAGCAGCCCAGGCGTAGTCGCCGTCCCCGCGAGGTGGGACGAGGCGACGAAGAACTCCCCTGGTACCGCAGAGCGAGCGGTCCAGAACCCGTACGTCGGGTCAGCCCACCAGGCGATGCGTTCGGGGTTCGCGGGGTCCGAAACGTCGTGTATCGTCACGCCACCCTGGTACCACGAGGTGTAGAGCCGGTCGCCGCGCATCTCGAAGTTGTGGGCGGTCGTCCAGGTCCCCGTGTTGTACGTCTCGTTCTCGGCGTGTGGCGGCTCGATGGTCGATATCGGCTTCGGGTCGCTCGGGTCCGTCACGTCGAATAGTTCGAGCCCCGAGGGACCGCCGTGGTCGTCCTCGGGGTCGGTGTCCCACGACTCGCCACCTTCGATCAGGATACTCGCGTCGTCATTCACCGTGACGTAGTGGTCGTTGCCGCCGGGTTCGAGGTACTCGGAGCCGGGGAACTCCTCCAGTTCTTCACGCGTGTAGGTCTTCTTCCGTCCGACGAACGACGGGTTCGCAGGGTCGGAGACGTCGACCATGAACGTGCCGCCGTCCCAGTAGGCACAGTAGGCGGTGCCGTCCTGAACGTAGAGGTCGTGCAGGACGGTCAGCGGCGGTCGTTCCCACTCGTCGTTCCAGTCGGCGGGCTCCCACGTCGCGAGCCGTTCGAACGGGTCCGAGGAGACGTCGACGATGTCCAGTTTGTAGCCACCGGTGAGGTACGCGACGCCGTCCTCGAGGTGGGAGTTGTGGTTGCCGTGGTTCGGCGTCGCGAACCAGTCGCCGATTTGCTCGGGCGATTCCGGGTCGGAGACGTCGTAGAGGTAGAATCCGCGCGGGCCGCCGCCCTGTGCGGCCGTGGGAACGAGCAGCTGTCCGTCGTCGTACTTGACGTCGAGTACCTGTTCGATGGCGTCACCTTCGCTGTCCGTCAGGTTCCGCCGTTCTGCGAGCACCGAGATGTCGCTCGGGTCGGCGATGTCCACGGTGACGAAGCCGGTGCCGACGGCGACGTACGCGACCGTTCCGTCTCCGTTCACGACCGCCTCTGCAGTACCCTCTATCTCGAGGCTGTCGAGCGGTCCGTAGTTTGCCCCGGTAGCGGTCGCGAGGCCACCCAGTGTGGGGAGAGCGAGAGCGCCGGCACCTGCCCGGAGCAGGCTACGGCGGCCGACGAGGGGGGTCCGTTCCATACAGCCACTGACGACTCGTCGGGTATAAGCGTGTCCACTCGGTTTCCGAGGGGAAACTGCCGAAAAGAATTCTTCAGGGGCTGGGCGGTGCCGCTGCACAACCGACGGACGTGGCCTCCTCAGCGCCGGAGCTTCGAGCGGTCCCCGGTGCCCTGCGTGAGCGCGCTCGCGAGCGCTCCTTTCACCACGACCTCGTCGCCCAGCGTGGTGAGCTGGATGTCGGGTACGTTCGATATTATCATGTCGTCGACGCGCTCGCGGATGGGGTCGAGGACGAGTTCCTCGTTGTGGAGGGCGACTGCACCCCCGAGGTAGATGACGATGGGGGCGAACGAGTGAACGAGGTTCGTGACGCCGATGGCGTTCCAGTGGTTGAACTGGTCGACGACGTGGGCCGCGAACTCGTCGTCGTGGGCGTGGTCGAATACGTCCTTCGCGGAGAAGTCTGGGTCGTCTAACGGGAGGACCGTATCGACACCGGGGTCGTCCTCCGCGAGTAGCCGGGCGAACTGTGGGATGTTGTTCCCGGAACAGTAGGCTTCCCAGTGGCCGTCTTTGCCACAGCCGCAGGTGAGCCGCCCCTGCGGGTCGACGACGTAGTGACCGACCTCACCAGCGTTGCCGTCCCAGCCGGCGATGACCCGACCGTCGACGCAGACGCCCGCGCCGATACCCGAGGATATCGTGATGTACGCCATGTCGTCGGGGTTCCGGTCCGCGAAGAAGCGCTGACCGATACAGCCGGCGTTGGTGTCGTTGTGCAGGTAGACCTTCTCGGAGTCGATGAGCTTCCCGATGGGGCCCGAGAGCGGCACTCGTTCGACGGTGTCGGGGAGGTTCGGGGCGTTCTCCAGCGTTCCCTCCGCGAGGTCGAGAACGCCGGCCGCGCCGATGCCAGCTGCGACGCAGTCGGTGGGATCGACACCGGCGTCGTCGCAGGCTCGTCTGAGCGCGTCGAGGACGGCTTCGGTCACGGCGATACCCGTCGGTCCCTGTGGTGTGGAGGTGCGGTACGACCCGAGGAGCCGTGCCTCGTCGTCACCGACGACGGCCCTGACGTTCGTCGCGCCGAGGTCGACGCCCGCGTACGTGGCCATTACTAGTTCGACTACCGACCGGCGGCCACTTAAGCGGTTAGATTTACTCACGGGCGAGTACGTGTCGGGGGGCTGGTGTGTCGGCCCATCCCGTTCCGGCAGATGCGACAGTCTCAGGCGCATACAGGCCGTATCTCTTGCATGCGCGAGTCGACGCTTTCAGCTACCGAGGTCGAGGCACTCCACCGGGCCGAACTCGGGCTCGAGTGGCTCAGGCGAGCACACGGCCACCTCATCGAGTTCCACCACGCCATCGGCCACGGGATGGACCATCTCGACGTCGTGGAGGGCTTGCTCCGGGAGAGCGGTCACGCAGAGCTCGCGGACGAACTCCGGACAGTTCACCTGCCACGAGGAGTCATCGACGGCCACCGGGAACAGGCAAGGGTGCAGGACGACCGGTGGTCCTACGACGTCCTCGAAACGTTCGAGGAGGGACTTCTCGCGGACGTAATCGACTTCGAGGGACGCACGCGCCGAGAGCTCGCCGACGGTGCCAGGCACGTCGCAGAGCGTCGGCAGGAACGAGAGTGGCGCGCCCGTGCCCGCGCGACAGACGCCGCTGGACGGGACGACTCCGCTGACAGGAAGACGGACCTGGATATCTGAGTCGGGGATATTTCTGGAACCGCCTCCAACGACCGATATGCTCAGACCAGAACTCGACGACCGCGTCGCACTCGTCACCGGAAGTGCCAGCGGGGTCGGCCGTGCCCTCCTGCTCGCCATCGCGGAGACTGGTGCCTCGGTCGCCGTCCACTATCACACGAGCGCTGCGGAAGCCGAGGCGACCGCCCAGGAGGCCCGCGACCGGGGCGCGGCCGAGGCGACGACGGTCCAGGCCGACGTGACCAACCCAGACGCGGTCGACGGACTGTTCGACCGTGTCGAGGCCGAGCTCGGGACCGTCGACGTGCTCGTCAACAACGTGGGCGCGTTCGCCCCCACGCACTGGTCGGACGTCGACTACGAGACCTGGCGTACCGTCTTCGCGACCAACGTCGACGCGACCTACCTGACCTGCCGACGGGCTGTTCCGGCCATGCGCGAGCAGGAGTGGGGTCGCATCGTCAACATCGGGTACGCATCCAGCGAGAAGGGACTGATAAACCCGAAGAACGCGCCGTACTTCATGGCGAAAGCCGGGGTCCTGATGTTCACGCGGATGCTCGCCGGCGACACGCAGGACGACGGTATCACCGTGAACGCGGTCTCACCGTACGTCGTCGAGAACTCGGACGAGTTCCCCGACGACCTGCCGCGGGGTCGCCCGGCGGGGTACGAGGACCTCCAGCAGGCGGTCATGTTCTTCCTCGACGAGGGCTCCGACTACATCAGCGGCGAGAACGTCGAGGTCGACGGCGGCTGGCTCCCCGAGAAGGTGTGACGCCACAAACGAGAGCCTTTACCCGCGGACCGTTCCAACCTTCGACACAGAATGACGGTCATCGAGTCGGTCCACGTGGAGCACGGGGCGACGTTCGGGGAACGCGGCGGGCGGACCGTCGTCGAACACTACGGTCGACCGGAACGGGTCCACACCGCCGTCCGGAAGGTCGTCGGCGTCTGTGAGATGGCGTACGGCGTCGTGGTCGTCGAGGGTGACGACCGCGTCGAGTTCGTCGACAACGCGGTGTCGAACCGGGTACCCGAGGACGACGGTGAGGGCTGTTACGCCCTCCTGCTCGACCCACAGGGGAAGATTCGTCTCGACATGTACGTCTACAACGCGGGCGAGCGACTGCTCCTCTTCTTGCCCCCGGGCCGCGCGAGCGAACTCGTCGACGACTGGAGCGACAAGGTGTTCATACAGGACGTGTCCATACGCGAAGCGAGCGACGACTTCGCCGTCTTCGGCGTCCACGGCCCGAAGTCGACCGAGAAGATCGCGAGCGTGCTGAACAAGGCCGGCAGCCCGGAGCCACATCTCTCGTTCGTCAGGGGGACGATGGGCGACGAGGGTGTCACGGTCATCTGTTCCGACGCACCGACGGGCGAGGAAGGCTATGAGGTCGTCTGCGCGGCCGACGACGCCAAAGCGGTCTTCGACACGCTCGTCAACCACGGGCTGAACGCGGCCCCCTTCGGCTACCGGACCTGGGAGGCGCTCACGCTCGAAGCAGGGACGCCGCTGTTCGAGACGGAGCTCGAGGGCCGCATCCCGAACGTCCTCGGCCTGCGAAACGCGGTCGACTTCGAGAAGGGCTGTTTCGTCGGTCAGGAGGTCGTCTCGCGGGTCGAGAACCGAGGGAAGCCCTCGAAGCGACTCGTCGGCCTCGAACCGGGGACGGTCCCCGAGTCAGGGGCGGCCGTCTTCGACGGGGACGAGTCCGTCGGCGAAGTGACTCGTGCAGGGGAGAGTCCGTCGCTGGGCAGACCCATCGCGCTCGCACTCCTCGCCTACGACTGCGACGCCACCGAGCTGACGGTCCGCGTCGACGGCGACGCATCCCCTGCAACTCGCACCGAACTCCCGTTCGTCGACGGGAGCGACCGCTCCGGGCGGCTCCCCCAGTACCTCGACTAATTCGCCCACCCACGACCTGACTACTTCAAGAAGGCTTTGAGCTGCTCGGTCGAGAACAGGGAGGTGGGCCGGTCCATATGAACGCCGATCTCGCCCGACAACGTCGACAGGCCCAGCTTCTGCACCGGTTCTGGGAGCGAGTACGCACGCCGAATCCAGTGTCCCAGCCGTATCTCGGTCGACAGGTCGTCGCGCCAGCGCTCCTCGTAATCCGCCAGCGTCCGCGGGTCGTCCGGGTCGACGGTCGCGACGGCGTGATCCGCACAGGTCATCCCGTACAAGATGCCGCCGCCGGTGAACGGTTTCGTCTGGGCGGCGGCGTCACCGACGAGGAAGCCACGCCGGCTTGAGACGACCTCCGGTGGCCCGATGGGGATGAGGCCCGAGCACCGCTTGACGATGTCCACGTCGTATCCCGCGACGAGTTCGTCGAACAGCTCGTTGACCTCCTTCCCCGGCGGGCAGGCGAGGCCGTACTCGACGCCCGCATCGTCGCGGGGGATGCGCCACGCGAAGAAGCGCGGGGCGGTCAGGTGGACGTCGACGAAGTCCTGGTCGTCGGGTTCGTCGCTGAAGCCGAGGACGCCGTGGAGCAGTTCGCCGGGTTCCGGAAGCCCGAGGTCGCGACGAACTCGCGAGCGCGGGCCGTCCGCGCCGACGACCATCTTCGCTTCGTGCGTCTCGACGCCGTCTGGCCCACGGGCCGTCACGGTGACGCGGTCCCGCTGTTCGTCGACCTCGGTGACGGTGTGCTGGTCCCGGAGGTCAGCGCCCGCCTCGCGGGCGAGGTCCGCCAGGTGGCGGTCGAGCCCGACCCGGTCGATGACGTTCGAGACGGCTTCGCGCTTGTAGAACTGGTGTGCGTCGCTCCCGGGCCCACCGACGTGGAACCGTGCACCGTACACCTCGTTCTGAAGCAACTCGTCACGAGCGCCTTCGCCCGTGAAGTTCCAGATGTCGGTGCTCACGTGGCCGGAACAGGCGAGCGGTTCGCCGACGCGGCCCTGTTCGAGCGCGAGCACGTCGTAGCCCGCCTCACTGGCCCGGCGGGCGAAACGCGAGCCGGCGGGGCCAGCGCCGACCACGACGAAGTCGTACATGTCCGACGGCAGGGGGGAGACGCGTAAATACCTTCCTCGTTCGGCTGCGGATTGGGCATCAGCCGTGGCGCTTCGTGGCGTTACGCGGACGGCTGCGTGAGATGTGCGCGGTCACCGCGCCGTCAGTCCGCGCACTGATCCAGCTTCCGACCAGTCGACGACGCGCTCCCAGGAGTGCGCGCCGTCGTCGCTCCGGTACAGTCCGTCGTCCGCCGCCGCGAGGAAAGCTCCCGGTTCGTCATCGGGAGCCAGGACGGGTCGGCGGAAGCCCTCGGGTTCCGGCAGCCCGTCCATCGCGACCTCCCAGGGGTCGTCACCCCGCTTCCGGTAGACGTACGATTCGGCGCTCGCTTCACCGTGAGCGGCGTACGCACCGCTAGCGGCCGAGACGATTCGGCGGTCCGGGTCGGCCGGGTCCACCGCGACGCTCCAGCAGTAGCGATGGTCCAGCCCGGACTGCGGGTGGTCCCACGTCCGGCCGGCGTCGCCACTCTCGGCGTAGCCGTCACCGGCGGCGCTGTAGACACGTCCAGGCGCGTCGGGGTGCGTCGCCAGCTGATGGTTGTCGCGACGGCTTCCCTCGGGCCGTTCGCGCCAGCTCTCGCCGCCGTCGTCGGTCACGACGAGTGCACCGGCCTCGATGCCCACGTAGAGGCGTCCCTCGTGGTGGGGGTCCGGTTCTAGCCAGCGGACGTGGTGCGTGTGTGGCCGCGGTGGGAACGACCACGAGTCGGCACTCGGGAGGTCGGTGAGGCCCGTCTTCTCGGTCCACGACTCGCCAGCGTCGAGCGAGTAGAAGATGCGACTCGGTTCGGTGCCGACCCACAGGCCGCCGTCTCGGTGGGGGTCGAGCGCGACGGCGGTGACCGCGTCGGGGAGGTCGCCGCCGATTCGCTGCCAGGAGTCGACAGAGCTGTCGCTCCGCCAGAGGCCGTCGGAGAAGGTCCCTGCGAAGGTGTAGTCTTCACTGGCGGTGACGCACTCGAAGTCGTGGCCGTCGAACCGCGAGACTACCTGGTCGCCGTCGATCGCGAGGAGGGTGTCGGCCAGTGCGACGAACTGCATACCTACCGGTAGGCGGCGTGTCGACAAAACTCCGTGTGCCGTGCTACCGGCTGTCGGCTGGGGTCGAAGGGGCGAACAGACGGCACTCGCTCGCGCGCGACGGTGTGCCGTACACCCGCTGGCCGTCGCGCGGTTCCAGTCAGGTCACGCCGGGTCTGGGTCCGTCTTCGTACAAGAACTCTCAGGCGGGAAGAGACCAGTCGAGGGACCGATTGTGCTGTTCGAGGAGCGGGCGCACGTCGGGTGCAGAATCCGGGAGGGAGAGGTGCTGGCCGTCGCGGTCGAGGAGGGTGCGGCGCAGGAGGTCGCTCCCGGTATCGAAGTCTGGTGCCACCCGGAGGCGGTAGTCGGCGTCGATGGTGAACAGTTCGGCGTCGAAGGCGGCGTGGTGGGTTTTCGAGAGGAGGAGGACGTTTTCGGGTGCCAGACGCTCGGATTCGTACTCGCTCCACGGGAGTATGTGGGCGACGTCGAGCAACCTCGGGTGGTCGACGCCGGAGACGAGGCCCCGTGACCGGTAGTTCGCCAGAGTCTCGGTACGGAATGCAGCAGGCATCGAGCGAACGGTCGCTTCGGTTTCGTATTCCGTCGCTCGGTAGGACGGTTGGTGATACATACTGGCCTCGTACGTGGGCGATTCAGGTCCGGGAGCCGCGACCTCGTCGTCCTCTAGGTCGAGAATTCGGTACGTCCCCGCGTAGTCCCTGAACGTGACCTCTCCACGGTCCCGAAGTTGCTGCATTATCTGGCTGAACTTCTGGCCGGGGTTCCGGTTGTTCGGGAAGGCTGCTTCGAAGACGGGCAGTGCGCTACCGAGGAACTCCTGTCGTGTGAGGACCGGGCTCCCGGTGTGCTCCTGATACCGCTTCAACTCGCGACGCACGACCGCCCGCCACTCGGACATACCCTGGGCGAGGGATCGACCGGTCAAAAAAGGGTGGGCCGACTCAGTCGTCGTCCGTCGGTGCCGCCATCTCCCGCGTCTCCGGCTCGACGCGCTGCCCGCGCGGGCCTTCGATGTCCACGCCGGGGAGCAGGTCGCGCAGGTAGCGGCCGGTGTGGGAGTCGTCGTTCCGTGCGACCTCCTCCGGCGTCCCCTCCGCGACGAGGTCGCCGCCGTTCTCGCCGCCTTCGGGACCGAGGTCGACGACGTGGTCGGCGTTCTTCACGAGGTCGAGCTCGTGCTCGATGACGACGATGGTGTTGTTGTCATCGACGAGCCGGTGGAGCACGTCGATGAGCTTCT
Organism: Haloarchaeobius lipolyticus; assembly: GCF_051208015.1. Classification (NCBI taxonomy): domain Archaea; kingdom Methanobacteriati; phylum Methanobacteriota; class Halobacteria; order Halobacteriales; family Halorubellaceae; genus Haloarchaeobius; species Haloarchaeobius lipolyticus. The sequence continues at coordinate 157,988 of NZ_JBPKGF010000003.1, forward strand.
TCTCGTCGGCGGAGTGCAGGCCCGTGGTGGGTTCGTCCAGCAGGTAGAGGGTGTTACCGGTGTCGCGCTTGCCGAGCTCTTCGGCGAGCTTGACGCGCTGGGCCTCGCCGCCGGAGAGCGTGGTCGAGGGCTGGCCGAGCGTCATGTAGTCGAGGCCGACGTCTTTCAGCAGCTTCAGTTTCCGTCGGATGCGCGAGGAGGACTCGAAGAACTCGTAGGCCTCCTCGACGCTCATGTCGAGCACGTCGGAGATGGTCTTGTCCTTGTAGGTGACGTCCAGCGTCGCGTCGTTGTAGCGCGCGCCCTCGCAGGCCTCACAGGGGACGTAGACGTCCGAGAGGAAGTTCATCTCTATCTTCACGGTTCCCTGACCGCCACATTCCTCACAGCGGCCGCCCTTGACGTTGAACGAGAAGCGACCCTTCTCGTAGCCGCGCTGCTTCGAGAGCTTCGTCTCGGCGAACAGCTCACGGATGTAGTCGAAGACGCCGGTGTAGGTCGCGGGGTTCGACCGCGGCGTGCGGCCGATGGGCGACTGGTCGATGAGTCGGACCGTTTCGATGTCCTCGATACCCTCGATGTCGTCGTGGTCGCCGGGGTTTACGGACTTGTTGTCGTTCATCCGCCGGACGAGGCCCTTGTAGAGCACGTCGTGCATCAGGGTGGACTTCCCGGAGCCGGAGACGCCGGTGATGGCGGTGAAACAGCCGAACGGGATGTCCACGTCGAGGTCGCGCAGGTTGTGCTGGCGAGCGCCCCTGATGGTGAGGTAGCCGTCGTGCTCGCGGCGCGTCGCCGGGACGGGAATCTGCTTGCGGCCGGAGAGGTAGTCCCCGGTGATGCTCTCGTCGCAGTCGACGACCTCGTCGAAGTCGCCCTGCACGACGACCTCGCCGCCGCGTTTGCCCGGGCCGGGGCCCATGTCGACGACGTTGTCGGCGCGGCGCATCGTCTCCTCGTCGTGCTCGACGACGAGCAGGGTGTTGCCGATGTCGCGCAGCTCCTCGAGCGTGTTGAGCAGGCGGTCGTTGTCTCGCTGGTGGAGGCCGATACTCGGCTCGTCCAGCACGTAGAGCACGCCGACCAGCCCGCTGCCGATCTGGGTCGCGAGTCGGATGCGCTGGCTCTCGCCGCCGGAGAGCGTCGAGGCCTCGCGGTCGAGGGTCAGGTACTCGAGGCCGACCTCGGCCATGAAGCCCAGCCGGGCGCGGATTTCTTTGAGAATCTCCGTCGCGATTGTCGTCTCGCGTTCGTTCAGCTTCTCCTCGAGACCCTCGAAGTGGGCGAGCGCGTCGCCGATGCTCATCCGGTTGACCTCGGTGATGGCGGTTCCGCCGACGAGGACGTGGCGGCTCTGTTCCTTGAGCCGTGTCCCGTCGCAGGTCGGGCAGGTGGTCACCGCCATGTAGTCCTCGATGTGGTCGCGGGCGCGGTCGCTGTCGGTCTCGACGTAGCGGCGTTCGAGGTTCTGGATGACGCCCTCGAAGGGTTCGTCCTTCCGGCGGATTCCGTTCTTGGTGCGCCACTCGAAGTGGACCTCCTCGTCGGTCCCGTACAGGAAGGCGTTCTGGACCTCGTTGTCAAGCTCCTCCCACGGCGTCTCGACGCTGACGCCGAAGTGCTCGGCGACGTTGTCTATCTGGCGGCTGTAGTAGGTCCGGTTGTAGCCCCAGGGCTCGAAGACGTCCTTCAGCGGGAGCGTCGGGTCGACGACGACGAGGTCCTCCGAGACCTCCTTCGTCGAGCCCAGACCGTCACAGTCGGGACAGGCGCCGTGCGGGCTGTTGAACGAGAACGACCGCGTCTCTATCTCGGAGAACTGGAACTCGCTGTTCGGATTGCCCAGGTCGGTCGAGAACTCGACGACGAGTCGGTCGTCGCCCTCGCCGCCGAGCGAGCCCGTCGAGCGGGTGTTCGAACCGAGTTCGACCTCCTCCGGCGGGTCCGGAACGATGAGCTTCAGTCGGCCGTCGGCCTCGTCGAGTGCCGTCTCGACGCTGTCGGTGATGCGCGGGCGGCTCTCCGGACCGATCTTCACCCGGTCGACCACCACGTCGATGGTGTGGTCGTAGTTCTCGTCGAGGTCCGGCTTCTCCATCGTCAGGTCGTACAGCTCACCGTCGACCTCGGCGCGGGCGTAGCCGTCGGCGACGAGCTCCTCGAACAGGTCCTCGAAGGCACCCTTCTGGTCGCGGACGACCGGCGCGGTCAGCATCGCCTTCGTGCCCTCCGGCAGTCGCATGATCTGGCGGACCATGTCTTGAGCGCTCTGCTCGCCGACCTCCTCGCCCGTTATGGGGTCGTACTGCGTGCCGACGCGGGCGTACAGCAGGCGAAGGTAGTCGTGCAGCTCGGTGACCGTCCCGACCGTCGACCGCGGGTTGTTCGCGGCGTTCTTCTGGTCGATGGAGATGGCGGGCGAGAGCCCCTCGACCGTCTCGACCTGCGGCTTGTCCATCTGCCCGAGGAAGTTCCGGGCGTAGGCGGACAGCGACTCGATGTAGCGGCGCTGTCCCTCGGCGTATATCGTCTCGAACGCGAGCGACGACTTCCCCGACCCCGACAGGCCCGTCACCACGTTGAACTTCTCGCGTGGGATGCGCACGTCGAGGTCCTTCAGGTTGTGCTCTTCCGCACCCTTGACCTCGATGTACTCCTTGCTCATTCGACTGAGGGCAGGGGCGGGACGACCCTTAGGGTGTCGGTTGCGGATGCAGCGTGGGCGACCGGGCGGACGAGTCGGGGCTGGGACAGGACGGCTCTTCGACTGGTCGATGACACGAGACTTTAGGTACTCCCCGGCGCAACCGGTGGCCATGACGAACGTCAGCGGACTGGACCTGAGCGGCGACCGATACACGATCAAGCAGAAGCTCATCCGGAACAAGTACACGGTCTACGACCAGACGGGCACGGCCATCCTCAAGGCGAAGCAGAAGATGTTCAAGATGAAAGAGGAGTTCCCGTTCACCACGCCGGACGGCGACCCCGTCTTCACGATCAAGGCCGGCGGTATCCTCGACTTCTCCGGCGACTACACCGTTACCGACGCGGAGACGGGCGACGTCGTCGCCATCCTCGACAAGAACTTCACCTTCTTCAAGCACAAGTGGCAGGTCCGCGACGCGAACGGGACGGAACTCGCACGCATCGAATCCGGGAGCACCATCGTCGAGGTCCTCCGGAACTTCAGCGAGATATTCGGCCTCATCCCGCACAAGTACACCATCGAATCGCCCGACGGTCGGTCGATGGGCTCCATCAAGGGTAAGTTCTCGCTGCACGACACCTACGAGATAGAGATAACCGACGCGGGTGACGCACCGAAGGAGGCGCTGGTCATCGCCGCTATCGCCATCGACGCGCTCGAAGGGAACTGAGACGGTCGCGGGCTGCCTCGCCCGTGGGCTGTTCTTCGGCACACCTGCCAGTCGCGGAGACGAGACTGCTGCCAGTGGTCGCCCCGAGAGACCTGCCGGCCGCCCCGAGAGACCTGTCGGTCATGGTGAGGACGGTTCCGCGAGGAACAGCGACGGGCCGCAGCGAACCGGCTCAGGCGTCGAAGTCGTGGTCGGGGTCGTCCTCGACGGAGCGCTTCATCGACTCGCGTCGGGACTTGGCGTCGCGGCCGGTCGCCTCGAGCAGGAACTCGTTCTTCAGGGAGACGGCTTCGGCGGCGGCCTCGAGCTCCTCGGCGGAGAGCTCGGCCGGGTTGCGCTCGACGAAGTCGACGGCGAGCTTGTCCTTCTTGCCGGAGTACGCGACCGCACCGACGACGATGCGTTCGAAGACGGGATTGTTCGGCTCGTCGATGACGTAGAGGTCGCTCCCTTTGAACTCCTCCGTGCCTGTGATGGGGCCGAAGTACTCCTCGACGGTCGTCTTCAGGTCCGGGATACGCTCTTCGAGGTACTCGCCACGTCGCATCTTGTACTCCTTCATGGATGGCACATAGGCAGGCGGGTGTTTACCTGTTTCGTCACCGTCGTGATTCGGAGAGGTAGCCCCGCTTGCAATCGGGGCAGATGTCTCCCGCACGGAGGGAGGTTCGCGACCGATGTTCGGTGTTGCCACAGGCGGGACAGACGAGGTCTGCGTCGACGCTCGTGGTCGTTCCCTCGGTCGGCGCCGTCGCCTCGCCGGCCGACGCGATGCCGGTCGGGGAGTCGCCAGCCGCGCCTCGGGCGCGCTCGTCACGGTCGTGTTCGGGTGCGCCGCTCGTCCCGTCGTCGATGAACTCCGCGTCGTGGCCGTCGTCCGAGACGTCGGACGAGTGGCGAGCCCCGCCGAGCTCGACGTCCGCGACCTCGTTCTCGGGGACGGTCGCGTCGAAGCCCTCGTCGGTTCCCTGGTCGTGTTCCGGCCACGCGTGGTCCTCGCCGGAGGGTTCAGGGCCGGTCTCGTGTTCTGGCCACTCGCCGTGGGCCCGGTCGTCGTCGGTGGTCGGTTCGGCAGCGTCGTCGAGGATTAGCCCGTCGTCGGTCTCGGGGTCGGCGCTCGGGTCGGGTTCCGGGCCGCCGCCCTGGACCTCGTCCGTCTCCGCGTCCTCTTCGGGGTCGGCAGCTCCGAGGTCCTCTCTTTCCTCGCGGTCGTCCTCATCGTTGAGGATCATCGCGTCGTCGTCCTCCGGTTCGTCCGGGAGCTCGATTCCGGTCGCACCGTCGTCGAACGCGCTCTCTTCGTCGCCTTCCTCGCCTTCGTCGACGAGTGCGGCACCGTCGTCCGCCTGCACGGCCGGCTCGGCGTCGTCGTCGGTCTCTGCTTCCTCCACGAAGTCACCGTCCCGCGTCGGTTCCGCACGGCGGTCCCGGCCGGACCGGCTATGCTGGACGGACGTGACCTCGGTGTTCTCGCTGAGGAGGTTCCGCGAGTCACAGCGCGAACAGACCTCGTACTCCCGCACCGTCATGACGACCTCGTTACCCTGCTCGTCTCGCTCGTCCTCGATTTCGGTCTCGCTCCAGTCGTGGCCGAGGAGCGAACACTTCAGACCCATTGTACCGGCTTACCCCGTCCTCGGGTAAAAGAGTTTGCTGATGCTGGGGAATCGTGTAGCGTCCCCGCGTCGTTCTGGTGGAGCGGCTGGCCGACGTACCGAGCGGTTGTGACTACGAAACAGACCGTTCTCGACCCCTTCGCCAACAGGGGTAAGGGTGAAATCCCGCCCGCTCGAATGTGAATACGATGAAGGCAAAGCGGGAGTACCGTGAGCGCAACCCCGTCGACGTCTCGGTGCTCGACGCCCTCGTGGACCGCGCAGAGGACGGCATGACCGTCTTCGAACTGCGTTCGACGGTCGACGAAGACATCGACGAGCTCGAGACGGCGCTCGCAGACCTCAAGGCGGACGACCTCATCCTGGTCGAACAGACCGGGTCACGCACCGTCATCAAGCCCGCAGACCGGGTCGTGCCGGACGAGGACGATATGGTCGAGGACCCGTCGCTCGTGGAGGAACTGCGCAAGAAACTGCCATTCTGACCGCGTCCTGCCTCTCGACCCGCGCTCTGCACTCCGGTCTCGCCGTCGGCGCGACCACTACGAGAGCGCACGCTCGACAGCCGCGGCGACGCTCCTGGCCTTCTCGGCAAGCGGTTCCGAGAGGTAGCCAGCGGCAACCGCCTCGTCCAGCTCGTCGTCGTCGACTCGCACCACCCGTCCGTCGGGGTGTTTGACCACGTCGACGTGGAGGTCGACGTACCGGGCCTGGTCGGGGAACAGCTCGACCGGCGTGCAGATGTTGACGTAGGTGCCCTTCCGTTCGCCGTCGGCGCTCCGGTAGACCGTCGGATACCACCAGCGGCCCTCTTTCAGCTTCGTCACCGCGACGTCACCCTCCTCGCGGGGGACGCCGAGCGCGTCGTAGCTGCCGCCGCTGGACATCTTGCGCTCGAGCGTGACCTGCCCGTTGGGGTCGTAGTCGGTGACCTCGCCGCGGCCGAGGACGATGAGTCGACCCTCTGGCTTGCCGTGTGCGAGTGCGATTCGGTCGCCCGCCACCGGGCCGAACTGTTCCGTGACGGCCTCGAACGGGAACTCGTCGCCCGGGTCGTCGCAGACGGCCTCGACGAAGTCCACGGCCGTGCTCGCGGAATAGTGAGCCGCCTTGATTCGGTGGTGGCCCGTCATCGTGTTCTCCACCTCGCGACGGACCGCGTCCAGGGCGAACCGACACTCTCGGCCGAACCAGACCCACGCGGTCGCCTCGGGCGCGACGAGGAGCGACGGCGCGTCGTCCGGATCGCTCTCGGTACCGGTCGACGCCAGCGAATCGTCGAGCTCGGTCGCCCGCTCCGCCGCCACTTCGAGCGCGGTTCCGAGGGCGCTCATGGTCGCGTCCTCGGCGGCACGCTGCCAGCGGACGCCCCAGCCGTCGGGGACCTCGACGGGCAGTATCTCTGTCGTCCGGACGAGCTCCGTGGCGCGTTCACCGCGGACGTTCGCCGAGACGCCGGAACGGCCGCGGGAGAGTTCGACCAGCCCGTCGTGAACGACCAGCGTCGTCGATAGTTCGGCCCGGTCGCGCGACCAGGGTGCGACGGGTTCGTGGACCTGGACCTGGTGAACGTCGCCCTCGTCGACGTAGCCGTCGACCTCGTCGAAGGGGAGGAAGCCCTCGGTCTCCCCGAGGTCGACGATGGCGCCACTGCCCAGCGTCTCCGTCACGACGCCGGTGAAGACCGCGCCGCGAGGTGCCGGGTCGTCCCAGGCGATTCCGTCGATACCGACGTCGAGACAGGCCTCCCTGACCGTCGAGACCGCATCCTGGTCGCCGTGGACGCCCACGCCCTGGCGGTCGTCGGTCGTCTCTATCTCGGCGTCGGCGGGCCGGGCGGCGAGGTCGGCCTCGTGGCTCTCGAACCGGCGTCGGATGGGCGGCGACGCCTGGACGACCTCGTGGCCCTCCCGAAGGAGGTGCTGGGTGAGTGCGGTCGTGTAGATGCCACGGACCCTGGCGTTCATAGCTTCTCGCGGGTCGCGGCGAACCGGACGCGGTCGTGGACGCTCGGCCCGAGCGTCAGCTCGACGGTGCCGTCGTCGAGGATACGACCGTCTTCGACGTAGACGCCCCAGGTATCGAACCGGAGCCAGCCGCGCATCTCCGCGGCGTGGGTGGTGATGTCGCAGTACTCGACGGTGTGTTCGGGGTACTCACTGGCGCTGTGAGCCATGTCCATGTCCGAGTACACCACGTCGTTCGTCTCGAAGAAGGTCATCAGTGCGTCCGCGTCGTCAGCCGTGCGCTCGGCCACGTCGGCAGAGGCTGTCTGCAGTTCGTCGGTCGTCAGGCCGACCGCGCGCAGGGCAGCCTGCGTTCGCTGGTCGAAGTGCATGGCAGTCGCTACTTGGGGCAGGGTCTTTATCCGTTCGACAGCGTCGTGCGTCGCCGGTGGCTCAGTCGTCGGCCAGGGTGTCGCCCCAGCGCGACGTGGTCGGGGCGGGAGAGGGTGACACAGAAGAGGGTTGCGGGGTGGTCGGTTCGACGTCGGGTGCGTTCGAAAGTTTCGGTACTGGTTTTCTGAAACCGTCCTCCTCTGTCGGAAGGTCCGGGTAAAGCATTCGGCGGGAATTGTTCACTGTCATTGGCTGTCACACGAGGTTGCACAGTTATAAGCTTCGCCCTTATACATATCTTGTGGTATAATGCCATATTAAGGATATTATTCTGAAGGCGCGCTCGCGAGGGGGAAGCGTTAGGGGGTGGTTGGCCGTATGCCGGAGCAATGAGTCCGCGCCGTGACCCGGTCGAGCACGCGGCCGACCGGGAGCGAGACCTGTACGAGATAGCGACGTGGGAGCCACGCTCGAGACTGGACGATTTCGCCGTCTCCGTCTACGAGGGTCTCCGGCCAGCCGCGAGAGTCGTCGTCGTCCTCGTCGCGGCGCTGCTCGCGCTCGGCCTGTTCGGGCTCGGCGTGGCGCTCGCCGTCAGGACGCCGCTCATCGGTGCGTTCGTCCTCCTCTCGGTCGTGCCCGCCGGCCTGCTCGCCATCTACATCTACCGCAACGACGTGACCTCCGGCGAACCGCTCACACTGCTCGTGGGAACCTTCCTGCTCGCCATCCTGTTCGCGACGTTCGCCGCCGTCGTCAACTCGGTGATGAGCAACGTCTTCAAACTCGTCGGCCTCCCGACGAGCAGTCTGCTCGGCGGGCTGATCTACTTCTTCCTCATCGTCGGGCCCGGCGAGGAGGTCGTGAAGTGGCTCGCCATCAAGATGTATCCCTACCGCCGCCCCGAGTTCGACGCCGTCATCGACGGGGCTGTCTACGGCGCGGTCGCCGGTCTCGGCTTCGCGACCATCGAGAACGTCGTCTACATCACCAGCAACGTCGACACGGCGACCGGCATGCAGCTGCTCAATGCGGGGACCTCCATCGCGGCGGTCCGCGCCTTCGCCGGACCGGGCCACGTCATCTACTCCGCCGTCGCCGGCTTCTACCTCGGGCTGGCGAAGTTCAACCGCGAGTACTACGGCCCAATCGTCGTCAAGGGACTCCTGCTGGCGGTGCTGTTCCACGCGACCTACAACACCACGGTCAGCCACGTCCCGCAGCTGCTCGCTGCCCAGTTCGCCTCGGCCGGCGTCGAGATCGGCGTCTTCGGCGCGTTCCTCGTCTACGTCGTCGTCTACGACACCGTCATCGGTCTGTTCCTCTACCGGAAGATACGGAACTACCGCCGCGTGTTCATGGAGGTCGGGGCCCACCGCGATACGGACACCGACTCCGAACTCACCGAGTACGACAGCCCGCCCCGGTTCTGACCCGGGGACGAGACGCGCTCACTGCAACCGGTCGACGTAGCCGTCGAGCATGTTCTCGACGTACTTCGCGACCACGTCGACCTCCAGATGGACGAAGTCGCCCGGTTCCTTCGTCGAGAGGTTCGTCAGCTCGTAGGTCGTCGGGATGATGGCGACCGAGAAGCGGTCGTCCTCGCGCTCGGCGACGGTCAGGCTGATACCGTCGAGCGTTACCGAACCCTTCTCGACGACGTACTGGCCGTAGCCCTCGGGGAGTTCGAACGTGAACCACCAGTCCTCGCCGACCTGCTCGATGGCTAGTACCTCGGCGGCCGTGTCGACGTGTCCCTGCACGAGGTGGCCGTCGAACCGGCCGTCGCCCGGCATCGCCCGTTCCAGGTTGACGAGGTCGCCCTCCTCGACGGTGCCGAGGTAGGTCTTATCGACGGTCTCGCTCGCGAGGAACACCTCGAACGTCTCGTCGTCGAACGCTTCGACCGTCAGACAGACCCCGCTGACGCTGATGCTGGCGCCGTGCGAGACGTCAGAGAGCACCTCGTGGCCCGCGATGCGCAGTCGTCGTCCGTCGTCCGTGTCGGTCACCCCGACCACCTCGCCCGTCTCCTCGACGATACCGGTGAACATACCTCGACAGTCGGGGTCGCCCGCAGAAAACGTTGTCATCCGACGGTGACTCCTCCGGTCCTCGTGTCGGACCCGTTCGAGCGGTTTTTACCGTCCCCTCGCGAACCGTGGTCCAATGGGACGGAGCATCATCGGACAGGTGAAGATGCTGGGCGTGCTCGCGTTCGCACTCCCCGCGATAGCCGCCGGACTCGATATCTTCTTCCGGGAAGGCAATCCGTGGGGTGCGGCACTCGTCGTCATCGGCATCGCGATGATTCTGGTCGAGAAGTACATCGACACCCCGTTCGACCTCCCGGAGAAGGTCGCGGGCGAGGCCATCTCGGCGGTCGTCAAGGAGCCAGAAGACGACTCCTTCGGCGACTCGGTCGACGACGGCTCAGGGAAGAAGTGAACGCGGGAACGCCCCGAGCAGTCGTCCCCCATCCTCGGTGACCTCTACGAGTTCTGCCAGCCGAACGGTCCCTTCCTCGTCGTCAGTCACCCGCGCGTCGAGCGCCAGCACCGTTCCGGCGTCGAGGTCGTCGGTCCGGTCGAGTTCGGGCGCCTCGCGAGCGTCGAGACCGACGCCGTAGCCGGCGACGCCGTCGGCATCGAAGCCGTACGCGGCGACCTCCGCTTCCAGCTCGGTCCAGACGGCGGTCGCCGTCTCACCCGGACCCAGTTCCTCGATGGCTGCGTCGAGTGCGCCGTTCACGGCGAGCTGTGCCCGGCGCGACCAGCCGCCGTCGCCGTCGACGACGAACGTCCGGACGAGCCGGCCGTGGTAGCCGTCCGGGCCGAACGGGGCGAGGTCGACGACCACGGTCTCGCCGGCCCAGACCGCGCCCGACGAGCGCGGTGTCGTCGGGTTCGTCCCGATGCCGATGGCTGTCTGTCCGGGGTGGACGCCCTGTTTCGCCATCGCGGCGTTCGCCTCTCTGCGAAGCCGGAGCGCGGTCAGCGGCGCGTCCTCCCAGTGGAGCGGCGCGCCCTCCTCGTGAACGTGGGCCTCTGAGAGGACCGCCGCCACGCGGCGCATCCCGGCGCAGGCCGCGGACTGGACCGTCGTCTGACGGAGCCGCTCCGGGTCGGTCTTCACCACGCGCGCTTCGTCGACGACGGTCGTCGACGCGACGTCGTATCCGGCGTTCTCGAGGTAGAGCGCGGCGTCGTGTGGAATCGTTCGGGGTGTGAGTACGGTCCCCGTCAGGTCGAGGTCGTCGAGGACGGTCGCGACGCGTTCGCCCGTCGGTATCTCCCCGCCGGCGGGAAGGACCTGGTCGCCGGGGAACGTCTCAGTCGCCGCTGCGGGAGCGTCCGGTGCGAGCAGGAACGTCCGGTCGGCCGTGACGACGACCGCGAGTTCGCCCTCGACGCCACCGGTTCGACCGAGATAGCGGAGCGTGGAGTCGGTCTCACGGCCGACGTGGACGAAGGCGCGGGCGTCGCGGTCGCGAAGCTCCTGGCGGACTGGCTCGAAATCGGAAGTGAGTGGCATCTGCTGTCAGTCGGCTGCCTGTTCCGGCTCCTTCGCGAGCTCGATGAGCTCGTCGATGTCGGCGCCGGTCGGCTCGTTGTTCAGGAGCACGTCGATGGTGAGCGTCGGGGCCCCGTCGACGAGGTTCTCCATGAGGACGAGACGCTCGCGAGCGCGGGACATCCCGACGTAGAAGACGCGGCGCTCGTTGTCGGTCAGGACCGGCACGGGCGAGGTCGTCTTCGTGAACTCGGTCCCCTCGGGGACGTCGTCCTCGTCGACGGTGGCGACCATCTGCTCGACGACCTTCTCGGTCAGGTCGGTGGCCATGAAGACGTGGTCGGCTTCGCGACCCTTGGCGGAGTGGATGGTACCGATGCGGACCGTGTCGCGGTCGAGACCGCGGTACTCCTGCGTCGCGAAGTAGGCCTTCATCGACTTCCGCTGGAAGGACGTGACCTTCCGGACCATGTCCGACGCCGAGGCGGGGCCGGGCATGAACGGGACGTGGTCGCTCACGAGGTCGGGCGAGATGGACAGCTCGGTGAGGTCGTCGATGCCGGCCTCCTCCTGGGCCTCGTCGATAGCGTCGAACAGGTCGTCGCGTTCGTTCGTGCCGAAGGCGGACTCCTGCAGCATATCGGCGAGCCGCCGCGCCTGCAGGCCGTTGATGTCTTCGTCCTCGTCGATCAGTTCGACCGCGGTGACGTAGTCGTCGAGTCGGTCGGTCCAGAGCCGCTGGTCGGTCAGCGCCTTGAACGGGATGCCCTCGGTGATGAACTCGTCGATGAACTGGAACATCTGGTAGCGGGCACGGAACAGCACCATCACGGTACCATCGTCGTTCTGGACCGTCCGACGGACGTTGCGCACGAGGTCGAGCATCGACGGACTCTGGACGGCCTCGACGACGCCACCTTCCTTGCGTGGCTTGAGGTCCTTGTCCTGGCGCTTGTCGATGTGTCGAATCTCACGGTTGACGACGTTCAGGATGCGCGAGGGAAGCCGGTACGAGTTCGGGAGAATGACGTCCTCGTCCGGGTCGGCCTCGAGCAGGAGGGCGGGGTCGGCTCCCTGCCAGGCGTAGACGACCTGGTCGTCGTCGCCGGCGAGCAGGACGCCCTTCATGTGGGGCTTCCACTCCTCGTAGACGTCGTGCTGGAGCTTCGTGATGTCCTGGAACTCGTCGATGACGAGGTAGTCGACGTTCGGGAGCAGCGAGCGCTGTTTGACCCGCTCGAGCATGTCGGCGAAGCCGGTCAGCTCGTTCTCGCCCTTGTAGGTCCGCCACGCGCGGATGGCCTCCGGCACGTCGATTCGGTCGTCGGCCGCCGGCCACGTCGGCGTGTACTTGTTGCCGGACTGGGCGTTGGGGTCTATCTCGGGCGGGAGACGCACTTCCTCCTGGTTCCACTGGAAGGGGACGTCGTACCAGTCGGCGACGTCGCGGTTGGTCCGCTGGAGCCACTGGGAGGTCGCGATGATCTTGTTGCCGATGGTGGTCGACCGGGCGGTCCGGCGGCCGGCACCGCTGTACTCGTCCTCGTACTCGATGCCGTACTCCTCACAGAATTCCTCCTTGTCGGACTCGCCGACGACGTCGTTGCGAGAGAGGTTCAGCAGGTCGTACGCTTTCGCGTGCATCGTACAGACGTTGCCCTGGAGCGACCGGGGGTTGATGTCGAGTCGCTCGGCGAGGCGTTCGCGGACCTCGGCGGCGGCGGCACGGGTGTAGGAGACGACGAGGACGTCACGGAACTCGACGTCGTCTTCTTCGAGAATCTCCTCTACCTTGTCGAGGAGAGCTGTCGTCTTCCCGCTCCCGGGCCCACCGAAGAGACGGGTAACTTTCGTCTCGGCGTCACTCATTAAACGCATACTGGGTGTGGACACGTATAAGAGCCGTGGGTTCGGTTTCCCCCCGCGAAACCGCGGGTACCGGTCGCCTGCGGGTGGTGAAAAACGAGAGGATGAGACAGTCGGTAGACGATACTCAGTTGTTACGCGGAGAGCGGGCCTCCCGGACCTCGCTCCCGTCGCGGATCTTGTCCTTGCAGTTGGGACAGACGCGGGGGTCCTCGATGCCTCGCGGTGTGAACACTCGTGCGTACGCATCGGTGACGAAAGACCCGCAGTTCTGGCATTCCGGCATATGAATCTCCACCCTATCCTGATGGAATTATTTATTATAACGTTTCCCCCAAACTGGCTGGGTTGCCGGTTCCCCTATGTTTGACAATGATGTTCACGCGCTCCTTGAATACCAAAGGTTGCCGCCCGAAACCGGGTATTCTGGACACGAGGGAGTATCTCAAAAAACGTTCACCTCTCGCCCGATACCTGTTGCTCACCGATTGGGTTTCGGAGAATGGTCGCTCGACCCGACCTGTTCGCCGGTCGGGTCAGCGTGACCGGCGGTCAGTTCGGCTGCCAGTCACAGACGGTACACTCGTGGGCACCTTCCTCGTGAAGGGACATACACTCCGGGCACTGGAGCTTGTTGTAACTTCGATCCCACCCTACCGGTTCTGTCTCGTGGCCGCGGTCTGCGAGGAATTGGTCGAACACGTCGTCACCGGGTTGGGGTGCGGACGCCATATGCCATGGTAAGGCACACCACGTACTAAACCGTTGTGGTGTGACACCCCCGCGTTCCCCGAACACAAGGTTTAGAAACCCCCTGTCGGCGATTGCCGACTCTTCACCGACTCCGTTCGGACCCGGCTGAACCGAGGTTCACCTGCGCGCCTCTCCCACCTGCGCACCCGTGAGAGTTTTTCACCCGGGCCCACCAACTTTCGGCCATGGCCGACCTCTCGCTCGACTCGACACAGCTCGACCGCTACTCCCGTCACATCATCATGGAGGAGGTCGGACCGGCCGGCCAGCAGCGGCTGCTCGACGCTTCGGTCCTCTGCGTCGGCGCCGGTGGCCTCGGCTCGCCCGCCATCGAGTACCTCGCCGCCGCCGGTATCGGTCACCTCGGAATCGCCGACGACGACGTCGTCGAGCGGTCGAACCTCCAGCGCCAGGTCATCCACCGCGACGCCGATGTCGGCGAACCGAAAGCCCAGAGCGCGGCCCGGTTCGTCCGCGACCTCAATCCCGACGTGATGGTCGACCCCATCGAGGAACGGGTCTCCCCCGAGAACGTCGAAGAGCTCGTCGACGAGTACGACCTCGTCGTCGACGGGAGCGACAACTTCGCCACTCGCTATCTCGTGAACGACGCCTGCGTGCTCTCTGAGACGCCGTTCGTTCACGGCGCCATCTACAAGTTCGAGGGACAGGCGACGACCTACGAGCCCGGCCAGCCCTGCTACAGGTGTGTCTTCCCGGAGGCACCCGAACCGGGCACCGTCGCGGACTGTGCGACGACGGGCGTCCTCGGCGTCCTCCCCGGCACGGTCGGCTGCATCATGGCGACCGAGGCGGTCAAGCAGGTGCTCAACGCGGGCGAACTGCTCGACGACCGGCTCCTGCTCTACGACGCGATGGACATGAGCTTCGACGAGGTGCCCGTTCGCAAGAACCCCGACTGTGCCGTCTGCGGCGACGACCCGGCTATCGGGTCGATTCACGACGTCGATTACGCCGAGACGTGTGCGATAGAGTAGCCGAAGCCAGCTGCTCCCAGCTTCACAGGATAGACGCCACGTCACCCAGCGACTCCAGCACGTGGTCCGGCTCGATGTCCGACCCGACCACCTCCTCCCGCGTCGTCGCCCCCGTCAGCACGAGCGCCGTCTCCATCCCGGCGCGTTCGCCCATCAGGATGTCCGTGTGGAGGTTGTCGCCGACGACGAGACACTCACTCGGCGTCACGTTCAGCTTCGCACAGACCGCATCGGCCATGGCCTCCGAGGGCTTGCCGACCACGAGCGGGTCCCGTCCCGTCATCCCCTCGATGGCACCGATGGTCGCGCCCGCACCGGGTTCGAGCCCCTGCTCCGTCGGGTAGGTCCGGTCGCGGTTCGTCGCGACGAAGATGGTCCCCTTGTGGAACGCTCGGAGCGTCCTCGTCAGGAGCTGATGGCTCAGGTCCGTCACCTTCCCGGCGACGACCACGTCGGCGTCTCCCGTCTCGACTACGTTCAGGCCGGCGTCGTACACCTCGCGTTTCAGCACTTCGTGACCCACCACGAACACGTCGGCGTCGGGCTGGTGGCGGGCGAGGTACTCCGCCGTGGCCGAGGCAGAGGAGGAGACCTCGCCCGCGTCCCGCGGAATCCCCAGCGACTCGAGCGTGTCGGGAAAGGCCTCGCGGTCGACGCTGGTGCTGTTCGTGACGAACTCGATGGCGAAACCGGCGTCGCGGAGGGCACGGATACCATCGTCGGCGCCCGGAATCAGTTCGTGTCCGCGCCACACCGTCCCGTCGAGGTCGACGATGGCCGCCTGTCGTGTCATGGCGGGTTGTTCTCGCCGGGTCGTTGTAAGGCTGGGGCCGTCGCAGTTCTCCCTGCTTCCTGTGGACTATCCCTGCCTCCCGAGAATTCCCCAGCTCCCCGACTGCCCTGCGCTCGCACGCCTCAGCCCCGGCTTATCTCTTCACGCGCCGAACTATCTGCATGCACGACATCTCCCGCCGGACCCTCCTCGCTGGCGGCGCGACGGCGCTTTCGCTCGGTCTCGCCGGCTGTATGTCCTTCCCCACGAACACCCGGTCCGCCGGCGGAGGCTACTCGGTCGACGGCGGAACGCTCCTCGTCGAGACACCCAACGGCGACGTGACGGCCCGACTCGCGGCCGACCTGTCCGGGTCGGTCCGGGCATCGACCGGGAACGGCGCGGTCTCTCACCGCGACCTCGAACTCGTGGCGACGAGGACGGAGAAACGGCTGCTCGAGGGGACGCTCAACGACGGCGGTGGCTCACTGCTCACGATCGAGACCGGGAACGGGAACGTGTCGCTCGAACCCGCGCCTTGACGAGACGGACGTCACGTGCCCCGACGAGACGGACGTCACGTAGAACCAGGTGTAACGAGCCGTCAGGCCGGCTGGAACCGCTCGCCCGTCCAGAGCCAGCTCCGGACCGTCGGTTCGCCGGCCAGCGAGACGATGCAGTACACCGTGTCGGCCCAGGTCGCCAGCTCGTGGTCGGTCTCGCTGGGCCCGTCCGGTCCTCGCGGATGTGAGTGGTAGAAGCCGACCAGCGTCTCCCCCGACTCCTCCAGGTCGTCGATGACGCGGACCGTCTCGGCCGGGTCGAGTCCGTACCGGGTTCTGGGCGAGTCGGCGACGTTCGGAACAGGGTGGACGCTCTCGACGATTCGTTCGGGGGCCTCGCCGTCGCTGCTGTCTTCCAGGCGTCCGCCCAGGACGCCACAGACCTCGTTCGGGATGCCTGCGCGGGCGAGGTCGACGAGCCGGTCCCGGGTGTCGCCGGCGAAGCGCATCAGTGGGCCGGTAGCAGTCTCGAGAGCGGGACCGCCACGTCCTCGGGTGGGTTCTCTTCTTCCTCGTGGACGACGGCCGCGAGGTACTCCAGCGAGTCGACGACGCGTGGTCCGGGTCGGTTCATGTACTGGTCGCCGTCGATGGCCCAGACCTCGCCGGTCTGGACCGCGGTCAGGTCCTCCCAGCCGGGCCGGTCCGTGAGGTCGGCGAGGTTCCGCCGAATCTGGTCGATGTCGAACCCGCAGGGAGCGACGACGAGCGAGTCGGGGTCGTACCGGAGCAGGTCCTCCCACTCCCGGGGACGGGAGCGGTCGCCCGGCGCGGCCATCCCGTACTCGCAGTTGGCGCGGTGGGCCAGTTCGGGCACCCAGTGGCCCGCGACCATCGCCGGGTCGGTCCAGTCGAGCACCACGACGTGGCGCTGCTCGTAGGCGCGCGTCCGCTCCTCGACGGCTGCGACGCGCTCGCGAAGCGAGGCGACGAGCTCCGCCGCCCGCTCCTCGCGGTCGAGTGCCGCACCGACCAGTTCGATGTCCCGGTAGATGTCAGAGAGACTGTGCGGGTCGGTGGTGAGGATTTCGGGGTCTGCTGCGATGCTCTCGACCGCCTGCTCGACGAGGACCTCGTCGACGGCGCAGACGTCACAGACACCCTGTGTCACGACGATGTCCGGGTCGAGTTCGTCCAGCAGGTCGACGTCGATGCCGTAGACGCTCCCGAACTCGGCCTCGGCTTCGTGGACCTGTCGGTCGATCTCTGCCGTCGTCCCGCCGGCGTCGACGTGGCTGTAGTCGACCGCCGGCTTCGTGCGAGCGTCGGGCGGATAGTCGCACTCGTGGGAGACGCCGGCCGGCTCCACACCGAGGGCGTAGACGACCTCCGTCGCGGAGGGGAGCAACGTCACGACGTTCATACTGCTGGGTCGGAGTCCGACCCGGATAAATAGACGGGCGTCGGCAGTCTGTGTGAGTTGCGGCAATCCGCGGTCCGGGGCGGTCCAGGGCGGTACCGCCGTCACAGCACCGCCACGGCGATGGCGACGACGCCACCGAGAAGCATCAGGTAGCCGCCTCGGCGGCGCTGTTTCACGTCGTCTGCGTCCACCTCGACGGTCTCGTAGTCGTCGGCCCCCGAGAGCAGGACGAGGAGCCAGACCGTGAACGCCTCGGCATAGACCACCTGCACGAGTCCCACGAGGGCGATGGCCGCCCCGAGTGCGGCGATGGTCGTTTCACGAGCCGACAGGGGGGCGACGGCGACGTTCAGCCCGACGGTGGCGACCAGTACGAGCGCGAAGGCGGCGACGACGCCGCCGAGCGCCAGTTTCGCGTTCCGGACGGCGGATTCTCGGCTCATACTCCCGGATTCGGCGCGTCGGTGTTTAGGCGTTGTCGAATCGGGATGTGGTCGTGCGGACCGACGCTACGAGTCCCGCGGCACGTCCACGACGACCATCGACAGCTCGTCGCTCGCGACCGCCTCGTTCAGCGTCTCTCCGAGCTCTGCCCACGAGCCGGGTCGGTACGTCTCGAGGCCGAAACTCTCGCCGAAGGTGACGAGGTCGGGATTGCCGATGTGGGTCCCGAACGACTCGCCTCGTTCCTCGCGCTGTTCCTCCGAGATGAGCCCGTAGTCGTCGTTCTGGAACACGACGACGGTGAAGTCACAGCCGAGGCGCGAGGCGGTCTCCAGTTCCGCCGCGTTCATCAGGAATCCACCGTCGCCGGTGGCCGCGACCACGTCGCCATCGACCGCGAGGTCGGCGGAGACGGCTCCAGGAACGGCGATACCCATCGTCGCGAGGCCGTTCGAGACGAGGAAGGTGTTCGGCTCGACGGTCGGGAAGTACTGCGAGAGTACCATCTTGTGACTGCCGACGTCCGAGACGAGCACGTCCTCGTCGGCCATCGCCTCGCGGAGCAGCGGGACCGTCCCACGGACGGAGAAGTCGTCGTTCTCGTCCGGCCGTTCTCTGGCTGCTTCGAGGACCGCGTCGCGAGCGTCGGCGTACCAGTCGGCGTCCGCTGCACAGCCGGATGCGGCTGTCGCGAGCGCGTCCAGTCCCCGTTCGACGTCCGCGACGATCTCGACCTCGGGGTCGTAATGGGCGTACACCTCGGCCGGTTCGGCGTCCAGGTGGACGACCCGCTTGTCACGGTCGGGGTTCCACGACTCGGGGTCGTGTTCGGCGATGTCGTAGCCGACCGCGAGGACGGCGTCTGCTCGTTCGACGGCGGCCGCGGTCTCGCCGTCGTCGCCGGAATCGAGCGTCATCAGGGAGTGGTCGTCGTGGTCCGAGATAGCGCCCTTACCCATGTACGTCTCGACGACCGGCAGCTCCGTCTCCTCGACGAACGAACGGAGGGAACTCGCCGCGTGGGCCCTGACCGCGCCGTTGCCCGCGAGCACCAGCGGTCGGTCGGCGTCGCGCAACACGCGGGCGGCCCGTTCGACGGAGGGCTCGTCCGGGTCGGGGAGCCGCACCCGCTCGCGGTTCGGGAGCGGGTCGACGTCGCACGCCTCCGCCGCGACGTCCTCGGGGACCTCCAGGTGCGTCGCACCCGGTTTCTCCGTCTCCGCGAGCTTGAACGCCTTGCGAACGGACTCGGCGACCACCGCGGGGTCGCTCACCGTCGTGTTCCACTTCACGACGGGCCCGAAGACGTGGGGCACGTCGAGCATCTGGTGGCTCTCCTTGTGGACTCGCTCGAGACTGCCCTGCCCCGTGAGCGCGACGAGCGGGGCCTTGTCGAGCTGGGCGTCGGCGACGCCCGTGAGGAGGTTCGTCGCCCCGGGGCCGAGCGTCCCCATGCAGACGCCGGCGTCGCCGGTCAGCCGGCCGTGGACGTCCGCCATGAACGCCGCACCCTGCTCGTGCCGAACCGGGACGAACTCGATGTCGGAATCTCGTATCGCGAACAGGAGGTCGCCGAGCTCCTCGCCGGGCAGGCCGAACACGTGTTCGACGCCCTCGCGCTCGAGACAGGTAACGAGCGTCTCAGCGACCGTCCGCTGGTCTGTCGCCGCCGTCGAATCGGAACCGTCCCCTTCCATAGTAGAGACGTGTCACCACAGCCGGTTGGTGGGATAGCCTAACTGGGTAGTGGTCCGGGGGCGTCTGGGAGACGGGGGTCGGAGAGGCCACCGAAATCGAATGCTCCAGCCGACCTACACCAGGTGGACGATGGCCGGCTTCCCGCGGTACAGCATCGGCAGGTCGCCGATGGCCCAGCCGACACCGGTCGTCTCGACGTAGTAGTAGCGCCGGCCGTCACGCTCCCAGTAGTAGCCCGGCGAGTCGTCGGGACCGTAGATTCCGACGGCCATGTGGCCCGGCGGCTGGATGAGGACGGTGTCGTAGCCGAACACCGGGGCCTGGAGAACGCTCGCGAGCAGGATGCTCGAATCCTCGCAGTCGCCGCCGCACTCGACGAGCGTCTCCAGGCTGTACTTCGTGTAGTCGTCGAACCCCTTGCTCACGTCGTCGGGAACGTACGGGAGGTGCTGGACGAAATCGACGACGAACTCGAGCTGCTGGCGACGGGTCGTGAACCCGTTGCGCCTGGCGACCCCCGCGAGGATGGACGCGATCTCGGTCGCGAACCCGGCGTTCGTCTCGTAGGCGACGAACTCCGGACGGGAGCGACCGTGGTCCCGCCGGACAGCCTGCACGTAGGCAGCCTTGAAGACGAAGAACTCGGCGCTCCACTCCGTGCCCTCGGTCCGGCCCGTGAACGTCAGCCGGTAGGCTCCCTCGACGCTCGACCGGCGGTGGTTCTGTCCCGAGTCGTCTCCGACGGCGTCGAGCTCCTTCGTCGAGACGCGCCGGATGCGGCCGTCGTCGTGACGGACGAAGGGGTCGGTCTCGTGGACGTACTCTATCTCGTCGGGAACGAGCGCGTCGAAGCTCTTGCCGGCCGGGAGCGCGAAGACCGAGTAGTAGAGCGGCTCGCCGACGGGTGCGTCGGACAGGTCGACCGCGACGGTCACGTCCTGTGCTCGCGTGGCGTCGAGGACGCCCTCGCTCTGCCCGTAGGCGACGATCTTCCCGCCCGGGAACTGCCTCGCGGCGACGAGCAACGCCATCGTCGAGAGGTCGAAGGAGTCGAAATCCACGTCGTCGGGGACCACCCGGACCGTGACCCCGTTCGAGCTGTAGCTCCTGATGTGGGAGACGGCGAACGCGTCGGTGACGGTTATCGACGTCTCGAGCGCAGACGGAACGGCATCACCCTCCGGTCGTGGCGAGGACAGGGGCGACGCGTCGTCGGAACTGGTCGGGGTGGTGTCCCTGGCACGTGAGAAGGGGTCCGAGAGACAGCCGGACAGTCCCGCGGCACTCAGCGTCCCGACTGCGCGGAGAACCTGACGACGCGACCGGGGAGAGCGGTTCGGCCGCGGAGGCAACGGCTCCATGTAACCGGTACGTGACGTACCGAGATGAACGGTACAAACGGTGCGCTGGGGAGTTACGTCACGTCCGGGGAATCACCGGTTGGTCGGTAGCACGGTCGTGCCGGTCCGGGCTTCGCCTCTCCGTTCCCCCGAACCGACAGCCGGTGTTCCGTTACTCCGAACCGACAGCCGCTGTCTCGTTACTCCGACCCTGCCCCTGCGTCCTGTAGCCACACCGTCTTGCGGTTGACGAACTCGCGGATACCTTCACGCGAGAGCTCGCGGCCGTAGCCCGATTCCTTCACGCCACCGAAGGGGATGCGCGGGTCGGACTTCACGAGTTCGTTGACGAAGGTACAGCCGGCTTCGATGTCGCGTGCGACCCGTTCGCCGCGGTCGAGGTCGCTCGTCCAGATCGACGCCCCCAGTCCGTACTGGGTGTCGTTCGCGAGTTCGACTGCCCGCTCTTCGCTCTCGGCGCGGAAGACGGCGGCGACGGGTCCGAACGTCTCCTCGGCGGCGGCTGGCGCGTCCGCCGTGACGTCGGTCAGTATCGTCGGCGGGTAGTAGAACCCGTCCCTGTCGAGGGGTTCGCCACCCATCGCACAGGTCGCGCCCGCGTCTATCGAATCCGTCACCTGCTCGTGGAGGTCCTGCATCAGGTCCTCGCGGGCCTGCGGGCCGATGTCGGTCGCTTCCTTCGTCGGGTCACCGACCGTCCAGTCCTCCACCTCGGCCACGAACCGCTCGAGGAACTCGTCGTACACCTCGCCGTGGACGATGAAGCGCTTGGCGGCGATGCAGGACTGGCCGCTGTTCTGGAGCCGAGCCCGGGCCGCGGTCTCGGCGGCCGCGTCGAGGTCGGCGTCGTCGAGGACGACGAACGGGTCGGAGCCGCCGAGTTCGAGCACGGTCTTCTTCAGCTCCTCGCCGGCGGTCGCCGCAACCTTCTCGCCAGCACCACCACTGCCGGTGAGCGTGACGGCCCGGACCCGGTCGTCACGAATAACGTCTTCGGCGCGGGAGCCGCCGACGAGCAACGTCTGGAAGGCTCCCTCGGGGAAGCCTGCCTCGCGGAACACCTCCTCGATGGCCTGCGCGCACTTCGGGACGTTCGAGGCGTGTTTGAGCAGGCCGACGTTCCCGGCCACGAGGTTCGGCGCGGCGAACCGGAACACTTGCCAGAACGGGAAGTTCCACGGCATCACCGCCAGAACAGGCCCAAGAGGCTCGTAGGTGACGTACGTCTTCGCGTGCTCCGCGCCGCCGCGGACCTCGTCCTGCAGGTACTCGGGGGCCATCTCGGCGTAGTGCTCGCAGACCCAGGCGCACTTCTCGACCTCGTCGCGACCCTGGTCGATGGGTTTGCCCATCTCTTCGGTCATCAGTTCGGCGTACTCGTCGGTGTTCTCGCGGAGCACCTCGGCGGCGTCCAGCAGCAGCTGTCGACGCTCCGTCATCTCTACGTCCTGCCAATCCTCGAAGGTCTCCTCGGCCCTGGCGAGCCGCTGGTCGACCTCGTCGTCGGTGTGTTCCTCGATGGTTCCCAGTGTCTCGCCGGTCGCGGGGTTGACGCGCTCCATGTGTGACGGTAGTCGCCACACGCGGGAAAATGTCGGGCCGAACGTATGTGGCTCGGCTCGAAGAAGGTGCCGTCGTGGACGGCTACAGGTCGTACAGCTCGCCGTACTTCTCGGTCACGTAGTCGACGAAGTAGTCGGCGGTGAACTCCTCGCCGGTGGCCTCGCGGACCAGGTCGTCGGTCGTGAAGCGCTTGCCGTGCTGGTGGACGTGCTCGCGCAGCCACTCGCGCAGGTCGTCGAACTCGCCGGCGCGGATCTGTGACTCGAGCGTCGCGATGTCCCCCTCGGCGGCCTCGTACAGCTGGGCGGCCATGACGGAGCCGAGCGAGTACGTCGGGAAGTAGCCGAAGCTGCCGTGGCTCCAGTGAATGTCCTGCAGACAGCCCTCGGCGTCGGTCTCCGGGCGGAGGCCGAGGTACTCCTCGTACTTGTCGTTCCACGTCTCGGGAACGTCGGAGACATCGAGGTCGCCCGAGATGAGCTCCTTCTCGATCTCGAAGCGGACGATGATGTGCATGTGGTAGGTCAGCTCGTCCGCCTCGACGCGGATGAGGTTGTCCTCCTTGACCGTGTTCGCGGCCTCGTAGGCGTCACGCGGCGTGGCGTCGCCGAGCTGCGGGAAGCGCTCTTTCATCGTCGGGAGGAACCGTTCCCAGAACGCCTCGCTGCGGCCGACGTGGTTCTCCCAGAGGCGCGACTGGCTCTCGTGGACGGAGAGGTCGCGCGACTCGCCCAGCGGCGTGCCGTAGTGCTCGTCCGGCAAGCCGAGCGTGTACTGGGCGTGGCCGAACTCGTGGATGGTCGAGGTCAGGGCACCGAGCGGGTCGGACTCGTCGAAGCGGGTCGTGACGCGGGCGTCGAACTGCGTGCCCGTCGAGAACGGGTGCGGCGCGACGTCGAGGCGGCCGCGGTCCCAGTCGTAGCCGAGCGTGTCGAGCACGTCGCGGGCCAGCTCCTCCTGGGTCTCGACGTCGAACTCGCCCTCGAACGGCGTCGCGAGCTCTGCGTCGGAAGCGCGGATGTCCTCGACGAGGGGGACGAGCTCCTCGCGTAGCTGTGCGAGCATATCGGAGGCCGTATCGAGGCCGAGGTACGGCTCGTACTCCTCGAACAGGACCTCGTACGGATCCTTGTCGGGGTCGATGCAGGCGGCGTACTCGCGCTTCAGCTCGACCAGCTTCTCGAGCGTCGGCGCGAAGATGGAGAAGTCGTCCTCCGCCTTCGCTTTCTTCCACTTCGGGTGCGCTTCGGAGGTCGTCTGGGATATCTCCTGGACGAGTTCCGTGGGGACCCGTGTCGCTCGCTCGTGCTTGCGTCGGATCTCTCGGACGACGGCCTGCTGGCCCTCGTCGAGGTCCGCCGATTCGAGCTCGTCGAGGTGCCGGGCCATCTCGTCGTCGGTGAGCAGCTCGTGGCTCAGGGCGGAGAGCGTGGAGAGCTGCTGTGACCGTGCTTTGATGCCGTCCTCGGGCATCATGACCTCCTGGTCCCAGCTGAGAACCTGCTGGGAGAACCCGATGTTGGAGATGCGCTTGACGGTGGAGAGGAACTCCTCGTAGGTGTCGCCGACGTTGTCAGTGGCGGCTTCGGTTGCCATGGACTACCTTTTCGGTTCGAAACTATCAATCCGGCGGTGTCGCGTGTGAACTCGTGACTCTGGGTGCCGGAGCTACGTCACCCCCACGTCTCCGCCAGTTCCCGGTACGCCTCGTAGCACGTCGCCAGCACGTCGAGGCTCACGCTCTCGGTCTTCGTGTGCGCTTCACCAGTCTCCGACGGGCCGCAGACGACGCACTCGGTGCCCGCCTGCGCAAGCCAGCCGGCGTCGGTCGCGTGCGGCTTCGTGACGTGCTGGCCCCGTCCCGACTGGACGGCCCGGACCGCCGCGAGCGCGGCGTCGGCGAACTCGTCGTCCTCACAGCGCATCGGCGGAAGGTCCTGGTCGACGGCCCACTGGACGCCCTCGATATTTTCGACCTGCGCGAGGTCGGCCCGTTCGCCGGGAACGGTCCGTTCGTCGACCGTCACCTCGCAGGTCTCTGGGACCACGTTCCACGCCGAGCCGCCGTCTATCTCGGTGACGCAGACGCTCCCCGACAGCTCCTCGCCGGCGACCTCGATGGTCGGCCAGTCGAGTTCCCGCACGACGTCGACGGCGTCGCAGGCCCGGTAGACCGCGTTCGCGCCGAGGTGTGGCTCGCTCGCGTGGGCGGCCTCGCCCCGGGCCGTGATGGTGCTCCCGCGCCGACCCTTGTGCGCCAGCGCCACGTCGAGGACGCCCTCGGCGGAGGCGTAGCCGGTCGACCCCTCCGCGACGAGCGCGTGGTCCGGCGCGAAGCCCTGCTCGATGGCGTATCGAGCGCCGACGCCGCCGACCTCCTCGCCGACGAAGCAGGCGAAGACGAGCTCGTATTCTGCCTCCCCGAGGTCTGCGTCACGGAAGGCCAGCATGGCGGCCGCGTCTGCGCCCTTCATGTCCGCCGAGCCCCGGCCGTAGAGTCGGCCGTCCTCCTCGTAGACGACGTAGTTCCCCTCGTCGTCGACCTGCGTCTCGTCCGGGGGGACGACGTCGTGGTGGCCGACGAGTGCGAGCGTGGGTGAGTCTCGTTCCGTGTTGCCCCGACGCGCGATGACGTTGCCACCCCGCCCTTCGTCGGCGCCGGCGTCGTCCCGCGTCACCTCGGCGTCGGTGTGCTCGTGCAGCCAGTCCTCGATGTAGTCCCCGGCGGCGGCCTCTCCCTCGTGACTCGGGATGGCGACGAGGTCGCGCGTGAGGTCCGTGAGTTCCTGCATGACTCGGATGTGGGGATGTGGTGGGAAAAAGGCGTGTGGGGAATTTCACCGCATTCGTGTTGCATCGGGTCTGGCTGGAACTGGCGCGGTCGTCTCCCTATGAGAGCGGTTTTGCAAGCACAGTTCACGAATCACGACGGAACCGAGAAACCGCATCCGCACCGCAGCCACTGCTCACGGGCCACGAGTGGCCCGTTCGCTCCGAGGCGGCGGAGCCGCCTCGCTATCGCTCGGGCCGGCTGTCAGCGCGCGCCACTCGGTAGATTGGTCGTCGTCGCACGTCACGAAATCGGTTCCCGGAATCCACACCGTGTGCAGTGATAACGCAACGTGTCGCAGCCGTGGCCTTAAGAACCAGCGGGGCCCTACAGGCGCACATGAACGTTGTTCCGGACACGAGCGTGGTCATCGACGGCCGCGTGTCCGAGAAGGTCGACGACGGCGACTACGAGGGAGCCACCATCTCGGTTCCCGAGGCCGTCGTCGCCGAGCTGGAATCGCAGGCCAACGCCGGTTTCGACACCGGCTGGGAGGGGCTGGAGGAACTCCAGCGCCTGGCCGAGTTAGCGGACGCGGGAACCATCACGCTGGAGTACGTCGGGGAGCGCCCCGACGAGGTCGAGATAAGCAACGCCGCCGAGGGCGAGATAGACGCCCACATCCGCGACCTCGCGGCCAGCATGGGCGCGACGTTCCTCACGAGCGACGTCGTCCAGGCCGAGGTCGCGAAGGCGAAGGGCCTCGACGTCGAGTTCGTCTCCGCCGAGAGCCGGAGCATCGATACGCTCGCCATCCAGCACTACTTCGACGACGACACGATGAGCGTCCACCTCCGGCAGGACGCCGTCCCGAAGGCGAAACGCGGTGCCATCGGCGACATGCACTACGTCGAGATCGCCGACGAGCCGCTCGACGAGGCGACGATGCGCGAGTACGCCAACGAGGTCATCGACGCGGCGAAGGAGTCCTCCGAGGGCTTCCTCGAACTCTCGCGCAACGGGATGGACATCGTCCAGTTCCGCGACTACCGCATCGCGGTCGCCCGCCCGCCGTTCGCCGACGGCATCGAGATAACCGCCGTCAGGCCAATCGCCCAGACCGACATGGAGGACTACGAGCACAGCGAGGAGCTCAAAGAGCGTCTCCTCGAACGCCAGCGCGGCGTGCTCATCTCCGGGGCACCGGGTGCCGGGAAGTCCACCTTCGCGCAGGCAGTCGCGCGGTTCATCTCCAGCCACGACTACTCCGTCAAGACGATGGAGAAGCCGCGCGACCTGCAGGTCGGCCCCGAGATCACGCAGTACACCGAACTCGACGGCGAGATGGCGAACACGGCCGACGCCCTGCTGATGGTCCGGCCGGACTACACCATCTACGACGAGGTCAGGAAGACGAACGACTTCGAGGTCTTCGCGGACATGCGCCTCGCCGGCGTCGGCATGATCGGCGTGGTCCACGCGACGCGAGCCATCGACGCGCTCCAGCGCCTCGTCGGCCGGGTCGAACTCGGCATGATTCCGCAGGTCGTCGACACCGTCGTCTACATCGAGGCCGGTGAGATAGCCAAGGTCTACGACGTCCGGACCGAGGTCAAGGTCCCCGCGGGCCTCACCGAGGAGGACCTCGCCCGGCCGGTCATCGTCATCGAGGAGTTCGAGACGGGCACGCCGGAGTACGAGATCTACACCTTCAACCGGCAGGTCGTCACCGTCCCGCTCAAGGAGGAAGAAGAGCGCAAGGACACCGGCGTCAACCGCATCGCGAAACAGGAGATAGAGCGGGAGATCCGCTCCATCGCCCGCGGCCACGTCTCGGTCGACCTGAAGGGCCAGAACACCGCGGTCGTCTACGTCGAGGAGAACGACATCTCGGCGGTCATCGGCAAGGGCGGCGGCCGCATCACCGACATCGAGAACCGCCTCGGCATCGACATCGACGTCCGGACGCACGACGAGAACCCGCACTACAGAACGGGTGGCTCGAGCGGAGATGGCGGCTCCGGCGGCAGCAGCGGCGGCCAGCAGGACGCCGGCCAGCTCGTCACCCCCGAGATAACCTCCCGGCACATCGTCATCCCGGTCGACGGCCACACCGGCGAGACCGTCGAGGTCCGCGCTGCCGGCGACTACCTGTTCACGGCGACGGTCGGCCGCGGCGGCGAGGTCCAGGTCTCGCGTGGCTCGGCCATCGCGGACGAACTGGAGCGCGCTATCGACCACAAGAACACCATCACGGTCCACACGGCCTGAGCGAAAGGGCCGGTTCTCTCTTTCAGATACGCGCGACGGCCGCTTTCAGGCACAGGCGACGATTCCCCAGCCGATGGTCGGCTGTGTGTCGTCGGCCTCGCCGGGCGCTCGCGCCGCGAACCTGTCGGTCACGTAGTACCAGCCGTACGAGGTGGAACTTCGATGCATGGTCCGCGTCCCGTCACCGGTTTCCGAGGCGTCGACAGCGACCCACGTTCTGACGACATAGCCCGTCTCTGTCCGGCTCTCGACCGTTGCGCCCGACCCGTCGAACCCGGAGAACGTCCAGCGCGATTCGCGCTCGACCTCGGCGTGGGCCAGTGCTTTCTCGAACTGGATGGCGAACTCTGTGACGGTCGATTCGGTCAGTGACGCCGGGAGCGATGGATAGGTCGCCTCCGGGAGCGACCCCGCCTCGCAATCGTCGTCAGGTGTGGGGACACCGTCCGGATGGCTCGGAGTCGCAACCATCGTGGTCGTCGCTGTCTGGTCCGTCGCAGCTTCGGGTTCACCTGTCCCGGTGGAACCGCTACCGAGACAGCCGCCGAACAGTCCCACCCCCACCGCGAGGAACGCCCTTCGTTGCATACATCTCGATTTTTTTACTAGAACAAGTGTCTTCTGTGGCTACAGTTCCGCCGTCGATTCGGTCGCCGTACTACTCGTCTTCGTCGTCGTCCGGCCCGACGAGATACTCGTTCGCCCGCCAGGTGAACGTCAGGAAGGCCGCGAAGTAGCCGGCACCCGCCCCGATCCAGCCGGCGGTGTTCCCGAGCAGTCCCTCGAACAGGACGACGCTCAGGAGCGCGACGATGATGGCGGCGAACTCGACGAAGACGAGGTCGCCGAACTTCGCGGCCAACGACCGGTTCTCGAGGTAGCCGTCGGTGTCGAAGTTGTTGCCGACGAGACCGAACACCATCAGGCCGACCGGCGTCGAGACGGCGATTCCGAGCGCCGTTCGCTTGGCCTCGGAGACGCCCTCGATGGGGGTCGCCTGGATGGTGCCGGCGACGATGCTGGCGGCGAACAGGGCCACGCCGACCAGGACGAGTCGTTTCGGTTTCATGGAACGTGCTGGGACACGGTCGGCAAAAGGCGGTTCGGTGTGGACGTGCTGCGTGTCGGTGTCGAGAGAGCGCGGTCAGGCGACCTCGTACTCGCCGACGACGTAGGTCCGCCCGTTGCGCTCGGCGACGAGCTGGACGGTGTCGCCCGACTCGACGCCCGAGATGGTCGTCGAATCACCGGTCGCGATGCTGTCTCCGTCGTCCACGCTGAAGTCCGTCGCCGCCCAGGTGGTCCGGGAGTCGCCGACGACGATGCTGACCGAACCGGCCGGGAGCGCCTCGCCGCCGTCGTGGCTGATGGTGAGCTCACCGGCGTTCGTCTCCGCGAAGGCGAACTCCGTCTCCGGCGGGTCGAGCGGGTCCTGTCCGCCGTAGACGTAGGCGCCGGCGACGCCGAGGACGCTGGACGCGAGCATCACGAAGACGAGGGCGATGACCCAGAGCCGTCGCTGACCCTGCGGTGGTTCCGGGACGGCCGAGACGTCGGACATGTGCTGGTGGTCGATACCGACCTACATGAACGATGTGGCCGTGACTGGCAGGGTCGTGTAACCGTGACTGGCAGGGTCGTGCGGCCGCTCCCGACCGTCGGCGCCGCTGGTCGGTCGTGGAAAAAGCGGAAGTCAGTAGGCGGCTATTCGGCGCAGCAGGGTTCGGCTTCCGTGCCGTTCTCCGTCGCCATCGCGTCTTCGTCGATCTCGTAGAGGCTCTGTCGCGCGTCGGCGAAGTAGACGTCCTGGTTGACGAGGTCGATGTCCTGCAGTCGTTCGAGCGCGTAGCGAACCGTCCGAGCGGAGAGCATCGACTCCTCTACTATCTGTTTCTGTGTGAGTGGCCCGTCGTACTCGAGAACCTTGAATACGAGCTTCGCACTCGGCGGCAGCTCCTCGAGTTTTTCCCCAGTTGTGGCGGCCATCGTTACGAATCGAAAGCGCCCACGCTCATAAAGATTCACCCCAACAAGTACAGCTCGCACACGACCGAAACCGTACCGGGTGGCGGCGAACGCCAAGCGAACGCCTTTTTACGCGCGCTCTCCCACGAACGCACATGGCTACCGACACAGCTGACACCGACGTCGAGTCGGAGAGTCAGCACTTCGAGACGGTAACCCGTACGACACTCTCGGCGGCGGCTGGTGTCGCGGCGGCATTCGTCTCGTCGTGGCTCACCGGGGATATGACCCCGACGCAGGCCGCGCTTCACCAGCCCGCACAGGCAGTCGTCCTCGTCGCCATCGCCGTCCAGCCGGTGCTCCAGCGGCTCCTCGGCGTCTACAAGGACGACTTCGGCGCGAAGGACATGTTCTTCATCGCCTTCATGACCTTCTCCATGTGGTTCGTCACGTGGGGCATCATGTTGAGCGCGGCCAGCTAAGATGGCGGACGACAGTATCGCGGTCGTCGACCTGGAGCGCTGTCAGCCCGACCGCTGTAACTACGAGTGCAAGAACTTCTGCCCGCCGAACCGGACGGGCAAGGAGTGCATCACCCTCCGCGGCGAGGACGCCATGGAGGGCAAGCCCGACCAGGTCCGCATCTCCGAGGAGATCTGTCTGGGCGAGACCTGCGGTATCTGCGTCGAGAAGTGCCCGTTCGACGCCATCGAGATAATCAACCTCCCGCAGGAGCTGAGCGAGGAGCCGGCCCACCGCTACGGCGAGAACGCCTTCTCGCTGTACGGCCTGCCGGCACCCGAGGAAGGTCGCGTGACCGGTATCCTCGGCCCGAACGGTATCGGGAAGACGACGGCCGTCCGCATCCTCGCCGGCGAGATGCACCCGAACCTCGGCGACTACGGCCGCGAGCCGGAGTGGTCGGACATCCTCGACCGCTACCGCGGCACGGAGCTGCAGGACTACCTCAGGGACCTGCGCGACGGCGACGTGAAGGTCGCCCGAAAGCCGCAGTACGTCGACCAGATTCCGAAGCAGTTCGACGGCAAGACCCGAACGCTGCTCGAGTCGGCCGACGAGCGCGGCGTCATCGAGCGGCTGGCCGAGCGCCTCTCCATCACGCCGGTCCTCGACCAGGACATCGACAGCCTCTCCGGCGGTGAGCTCCAGCGCGTCGCCCTCGCCGCGACGCTCGCACGCGACGCCGACTTCTACTTCCTCGACGAGGTCACGCCGTACCTCGACATCGGCCAGCGCGTCACCGCGGCGCGCCTCATCCGAGAGCTCGCCGAGGAGGGCGACCGGTCGATGCTCGTCGTCGAGCACGACCTGGCCATCCTCGACCTCCTCGCGGACAACCTCCACCTCGCCTACGGTGAACCCGGGGCGTACGGTGTCATCACGAAGCCGAAGTCCGTCAGGAACGGTATCAACGAGTACCTCAAGGGCTACCTCGAGAACGAGAACATGCGCATCCGCCCGAAGGCCATCACCTTCGAGGAACACGCGCCCCGGACCGTCGACGAGGGCGACGTGCTCGCGGAGTATCCCGACCTCTCGATGAGCTACGGCGAGGGCGAGTTCAGCCTCGACGTGGACGCCGGCCAGATTCACGAGAACGAGGTGCTGGGCATCGTCGGTCCGAACGGTATCGGGAAGTCGACGTTCGCGAAGCTCCTCAACGGCGCGCTCGAGCCGACCGAGGGCGACGTCGATTTCGAGCTGGACATCTCCTACAAGCCGCAGTACATCGAGATAGACAAGCAGATGCGCGTCGACGTGTTCCTCTCGTCGATAACCGACCAGTTCGGGTCGTCGTACTGGGACACCGAGATCGCCCAGCCGCTCCAGCTGCACCGCATCATGGAGCAGAACCTCGACGACCTCTCCGGCGGTGAGCGCCAGCGCGTCGCCATCGCCGCCTGTCTGTCCGAGGACGCGGACCTCTACCTGCTCGACGAGCCCTCGGCACACCTCGACGTCGAACAGCGCGTGCAGGCCACGCGCGCCATCCGTCGGTACGCCGAGAGCCAGGACGCGACCGTCATGGTCATCGACCACGACATCTACATGATCGACCTGCTCGCGGACCGCCTGATGGTCTTCGACGGCGAGCCGGCCCACCACGGTCACGCCGGCACGCCCCAGGGCATGCGCTCGGGCATGAACGAGTTCCTCGCGAACCTCGACGTCACGTTCCGTCGCGACGAACGGACCAAGCGTCCCCGCGTCAACAAGCCCGACTCGCAGCTCGACCGCCAGCAGAAGTCCCAGGGCGAGTACTACTACGCGCCCTGAGAACCGAAGCCGTAAGGTAGCGCCGTCCCATCACCTCGTGTCGTGAAAGGTCTCCGCCGCGTCATCCGCCGCGCTTCTATCGGGGGTGACTCTGCCCTCTCGCCGCTCCGAGACCCGGGGAGCCGCGCTCGACTCCTCTCAGTCCTCGTCCTCTGTTGTCTGGCTATCGCGCTCGCGGGCGTTCTCGTCGGACCAGCCGGCCCACAGCTGCAGGTCGACCGCGAGCGCCCCGCGAACAACACGCTCGTCGGCCTCCAGGGATACGCAGACGAGGGCCGCGTCGTGGAACTCACGCCCGCTGGTGAGGTCGTCTGGGAGTACCACGCTGGCGACGTCTTCGACGTCGAGGCCGTGAACGGGAGCACCGTCCAGATCGCCACGGCCGAGACGCTCCCCGATGCGGACTGTCCCGAGCCGTACGCGAGCGACGGGTACGACGGCTGCGTTCGGAACGCGCTGAAGCACGTCGACCGCGACTCGAAGCGGGTCGTCTGGGAGTACGCCTGGTACGACGTCGAGAAGCACGAGCACGAACTTCACGATGCAGACCGGTACGTGGTCGACGGAGAACCCCGGTACGTCATGGTGGACCTCGGTAACGACCGCGTCTTCGCCGTGAACAGTGCTGGCGAGAAACTGTGGCAATGGAACGCCAGCGACACGTACGAGCGCCCGGAGGACATGGGTGTCGAGGGCGACTGGACGCACGCGAACGACGTCGACCGGGTCGAGCCGGGTGTCTTCCAGGTGAGCCTGCGCAA
The DNA here is from genome assembly GCF_051208015.1 of Haloarchaeobius lipolyticus. Classification (NCBI taxonomy): domain Archaea; kingdom Methanobacteriati; phylum Methanobacteriota; class Halobacteria; order Halobacteriales; family Halorubellaceae; genus Haloarchaeobius; species Haloarchaeobius lipolyticus. The sequence continues at coordinate 190,285 of NZ_JBPKGF010000003.1, forward strand.
CTTCGACACGGTGGTCGAACTCCACGTCGCCGACGACGGCTCGGTCCGGGTCGAGCCCGTCCTCGGGCCGAACCAGTACGAGGGCTCTGCCGGGCCGCTGTACGAACAGCACAACCCCGACCGGCTCGGCGACGGGTCGCTCCTCGTCGCCGACAGCGAACACGACCGCGTGGTCGAGTTCGCGCCCGACGGGACGAAGACCTGGGAGGTCGGCGGGAGCGCGACGTTCGACTGGCCCCGCGACGCCGACCGCCTCCCGAACGGCCACACCATCGTTGCCGACTCGTACAACGACCGCATCGTCGAACTCGACGAGAGTGGGACGGTCGTCTGGGCGGTACGGACGGGCGGCCTGCCATACGAAGCGGACCGGGTCACCCCGCACGAGCCGGCGGCCGCCGACGGAAGCGCGTCCGGGCCGTCGGCTCGCGAGGCGGGGCTAGAGAGCCGGGTTCGTGAGGCGTCGACAGTCAGTGAGAAGCTGGCGTACGCCGTCTCGGTCGCGAAGTACGTGCTCCCGAACAGCGTCGCCGAACAGCTCTACCCGTTGCTCGGTGCAGTCGTGTTCGGGCTGGCCGGGCTGGTCGACGCCGGCTACCGCCGGCTCAGAGACTGAGGTTGGGCCGGATTGTTTATCCACGGTCTCCAGACTACGACTCGGACCGCCGACGCAGCAGTTCGGTCAGCTCCTCGAACAGCGTCGGCGTCTCCATCGCCACGTCGGGGTCGAAGACGAACAGCGTGCCCGCTCCAGGGTCGCCCCTCGGCATCACCCAGGCGACGGCGTCCTGCTCGGTCACCGTCAGACTCGCCGTCGGCCGGCGGTCGCCCGCGACGGCAGCAGCCGCATCTCTGACCGCCTCGTACAGCTCGGTCGCCTCTCTTTCAGAGAGGCTGGTCCCGTCTCGCTGGTGGACGACCGTGATGTCCTCGGGGGAGCAGTGGGCGATCGCCCGCAGCCCCCAGCGGGTGCGCGAGCGAACCAGGCTCACCAGCAGGTCGTCGGAGTAGTCCGCGACGGCCGAGAGGACCTCGAGGGCCGGCTCGAAGCCGTCGACTCCGTGCCGGACGAACTTGGTCGAGAACTGCTCCATGTACCGCATGGCGAGGTCGGTCGCCCGCTCGAACGTCCGCGCGGTCCCGATGGTCAACGGAACCGCGAAGTCCGACGAGAACAGCCGGTGAACGCGCACCAAATAGCTGGTCGGCTCCATCGTGCTCGCGCGCGCCCGAGCGGACTCGTAGCGAGGAAGGATGCTCACGGTAAGGTTGCGCGGCTCGTAGAAGTATTCGGCACCGTGTCGTCCCTCGTACTCCCGCTGCCACCCGTCCGGCAACGCCGCTCCCGTCATCACCTCAGAGCACCTGTCGCTGGCAGGTCCCACACAGGTTCTCCTCTTTGACGTCGACCTCGCGGACGGTCGGAGAGAAGTTCATCACACAGCGGTTGTTGTCACAGTGTTCGAGCCCCATCGTGTGGCCGATCTCGTGGACGATCTCCTTGCGGATGCGGTCGGAGAACACCTCCTCGGAGCTCCGGTGCGAGAAGCCGCCGTCGCTGGAGGTCTGGAGGCGGTAGGTCGAGACGACGCTCCCGCTTCCGTCGAGGTAGGCGAGCCCGAAGACGTAGTTCCGCCGGCGGTAGAAGAGGTCCTTGACGGTGACGGCGATGTTCTTCTCCCCGGTTCCGACGCGTTCTGCCAATTGGATGAACTCCTCGGCGGAGTACTGGTTCCGCTTCGGGTCGTACGCGCCGCTGGGGAGTGCCTGGGGCTCGTGAACGGTCACGTCACAGCCGTATACAGAGCGAAGGCCCTCAGATGCGGCCCGCTTCACGGACGCGGGCACCTCCCCCACGGGGACGATGTCGACAAGCATGCGAAACGATAAGTCATCTTCGGGCATAAACATCCCGCCGTGGTAACCGATTCGACCGATTCGTTGATTGACAGGCTCGCCGAATTCGACCGGGTCGTAGAGGTCGGAATCGGGAACCGGACCGACGTTGCGGCCGGCCTCGCCGAACGGGGCGTCGAAGTGGTCGCGACGGACGTCCACGACCGGGACGTTCCAGCGGGCGTCGAGTTCGTCGTCGACGACGTGACGGCGCCCGACCAGTCGGTCTACGCCGATGCGGACGCCATCTACGCACTGAACCTGCCGCCCGAACTCCATCGGCCGGTCGCCGACGTCGCTCGCCGTGCCGGCGCTGCGTTCCTGTTCACGACGCTCGGCGGCGATCCGCCGGCGATTCCGGTCGACCGCGAGACGATTCCGGGCGATACGCTGTTCGTCGCCCGCGACCGGCGTGTCCGTTAACCCCTTTATCCACGGGGCTCGAAACGACTCGTATGAACGCCGACACGGTCGTCCTCGACATCGACGGGGTGCTCGTGGACGTCGCGGACTCCTACCGCCGGGCCATCGTGGAGTCCGTCGAACGCGTCTACGGCCAGACGATACGCAAAGCCGACATCCAGTCGTTCAAGGACGCGGGTGGGTTCAACAACGACTGGGAACTCACCTACGCGGCGGCGCTGTTCGTCCTCGCGACACGGGAGGGAATGTCGCTCTCGCTCGACGAGTTCACCGACGAGATACGACAGCACGGGGGCGGTCTCGACAGTGCAGAGCTCGTCGTCGGGGCGGAGGTCGGGGCGAACGCCCTCGAACGCATCCGGGAGGAGTGGGACAAAGACCGCCTGCACGACGTGTTCCAGCAGCTCTACCTCGGCTCCGACCTCTACCGCTCGATCGAAGGTGGCGAACCCGACATCGACTGCGAGGGCTTCATCCACGACGAGCCGGTCATCATCGAGCCGGAGACGGTCGAGACGCTCACCGAGAACTGGAACGTCGGCGTCGTCACGGGGCGACCCTCGGCCGAGGCCGACATCGCGCTCGCCCGCGCCGGCCTCGACATCCCCGACGAGCATCGGTTCACGATGGACGACTGGGAGGCAGGTAAGCCCGACCCGCACGCGCTCGTGACCCTCGCCGAACGCTTCGACAGCGACTCCGTCGTCTTCGTCGGCGACACGCTGGACGACGTCGCGACCGCCCGGAACGCCGCAGAAGAGGACCCGTCGAGGGGCTACACCGGCGTCGGCGTACTGACGGGCGGTCTCTCCGGCGTCGCCGGAAAGGAGAAGTTCGTCGCCCACGGCGCGGAGGCGATCCTCGACGACGTGAATCTGCTTCCTGGACTGTTACAGTCCTGAGACGAGCCAGACGACGAGACCCGTTCGGCCGGCGAGGCGCGGACGGAAAGATTCTCGGTCCGGCTGTCGGTACGAGGACATATGTCCGAGCCGCCCACCGTCACCCGCGCACTGACTCCACTGCTGGTCCTCGCCCTCCTCGTCGGAGCCATCCTCTCGACACCGGCACCGTCGAGTCAGCTGAAGTGGTTCGGGGTCGGAGCCGTCCTCGCCGTCGTCGGCGCGGTCTGGTTCGCACGTGTGGGCTACCGTCAGCTCGACGCGACCGTCAGCGACCTCTGGCTGTTCTCGCTGCTCGCGTTCTCCCTCGTCTTCCTCGCCATGGTCGTGCTACCGGAGCCGACGTTCGAGCCGCTCGAGGGTGCACTGGTCGCAGCTGTCACGGCAATCGTCGCGGGCGGCATCGCCTTCTCGGCGGTGGGAGCACCGGTTCGGCGACTCCTCTGGGGCGAGACCGAGTCGCGGTGAGGCGGCGGTCGCGGCGTTCGACTCGCTACCCTTTTCTCTGTCTCGCATCTGTGTCCGTCGCATGGGACTTCGTCGAACGCGGGCCGCGTGGGCGCTCGTGCTCGGATTCGCCGCCGCACTGGTCGTCAGGTCGACCTTCGCGCCGCCGGACCCGTACACCTCGCTCGTCTACGTCGCCGCGGTGTCGCCGCTGACCGTCGGTCTCGGGTATCACGTCGCCTCGCTGGAGTTCCCCGAGACCGGCCGTCGCCCGCGACAGCTGTGGCGGTTCTCCGGGACGTTCCTCGTCCTCCACATCGCCGCCGGTGCAACCGTCGCGCGGGTGGCCGGCACGGGTCTCTGGGCGCATCCGCCCGCCGTCGAACTCGGCCTCGTGCTCGCCGGGACCGCAGGCCTCTGGGGGCTCGCAGAGTTCTTCACCTACCACGGCGGACTCGGCCGACTCCGCGCGTGACGAACAACCGGCACGAACGGCTAACTCCGAACCCTTATTTTCGGTCCGGCCCCACGTTGCCCGTATGCGAATCGCACTACTCGGCGGGACTGGTGACATCGGTCAGGGACTCGCGCTTCGGTGGGCCTACGATACGGACCACGAGGTCATCATCGGCTCGCGTGACCCGGAGAAGGCACGGACGATGGCCGAGGAGTACGAGACCGAACTCGACAGCCGCGGCGTCGAGACGAAGGTACAGGGCTTCGTCAACGAGATGGCGGCCGACCGGGCCGACGTCATCGTGCTCGCGGTGCCGCCGTACCACGTCGCGGACACGGTCGAGAGCGTCGCCGACAAGCTGGACGACGACGACATCCTCGTCTCGCCCGCCGTCGGGATGAAAGGTGACGAGGACGGGATGCACTACCACCGACCGAAGGCGGGTTCCGTGACCGCGCTCGCCGCGAACGCGGCACCCGACGGCGTCTCGACGGTCGGGGCGTTCCACAACCTCTCGGCCGACCGGTTGGCGAACCTCGACGCCGACCTGAACCTGGACACGCTCCTCGTCGGGGACGACCCCGACGCGAAGGACATCGTTCACCGGCTCGCGGACGAGATAGAGGGACTGCGGCCGCTCGATGCCGGGCCCCTGGCCAACGCGGCCGAGGTCGAGAGCGTCACGCCGCTGGTCATCAACATCGCCCGGTACAACGACGGGATGCACGACGTGGGCGTCCGGTTCGAGTAATCGGGACGTCATCCGCTACGGGTACCCAGGAGGCGACTCGCCGTGGGAGCGTCCGTGCAAACGAGCAAATAGAGATGGGAGGACAGGAGGCCGCGGGTGCACGCAGTCCTCTGAGCGCCCAGCGAGTACGGTCGAGTCCGTCTCGTCCCCCCCGCGTGACGTCTCCCCTTCACGCTGACGCCACTTCTCTCCCGCACTGGATGCGCTACGCCTCCGCAACGGGAGAGAGGGGGCCAGCGCGTACGAAGTTTACCTTCGAGTTCGAGAAGACCTCCGGTTTCAGCGTTGCGTTCGTCTCCGACGGTCTTCAGGTCGGCCCGTGTCCATCGCGGGACGAGCACGTCGCCGATACTATCACACGATGAACCGTCGTCTCGGGATACACGCGAGCCTCGTCGACCGCGTATTACGACGGGAGAAGAGGCCGTCCTCGCTTATGCGCCCGCCTTCTCCAGCGCGTCTTCGAGGTCTTCGCGCTGGGTGACACCGACGAACCGTTCGACGACGCCGTCGTCGTTCTCGATGATGAGCGTCGGGAGCGAACGGACCTGATACTCGTTGGCGACGTCCTGTTCCTCGTCGACGTTGATCTTCTCGACCTCGAAGCGACCGTCCCAGTCGTCTTCGAGCTCCTCGAGGATGGGGTCCTGCGTCTTGCACGGCCCACACCAGTCAGCGTAGAAGTCCTTGAGCGTGACTGCCATAACGACTCTGGCTACCTTCGCGCCGCGCATAAGGGTTTGGTTCGGCGACGATACGGTGTCACAGACGCACGACCGGACCGGCCGAATCGGCCGTACAACCAGGGCAACCCTCGCTCCAGTCGAGGTCGAGAACTATCGCTTCCGTGTCGAAAGCTTTAGAGTCGCGGCCACTGGAAGGAGGAACATGAGCAAGGGCCAGAACTCCGGCGGACTCATGTCGAGTGCCGGACTCGTCCGGTACTTCGATGCAGAGGACCGCAACGCGATTCGAGTCGACCCCAAGACGATAGTCGCCTTCGGCGTCTTCTTCGGGGCGCTCGTCCTCGTCCTCCGCGTCGCGCTGTAACGCGGCCGGACCGAGGACGCGAGGTTTTTCTTCCGGTGGTCGCTACCGACAGTCATGACGCTCACTGCCGGTGTCGTCGCCGTCCAGGGCGACGTTTCAGAACACGCCGACGCGATTCGCCGTGCCGCCGCGGCCCACGACGAGGAGGTGACCGTCCACGAGATACGTGAGTCGGGAATCGTCCCCGGCTGCGACCTCCTGTTGCTCCCGGGTGGGGAGTCGACGACGATCTCTCGGCTTCTGCGCGAGGAGGGCATCGACGACGAGATACGTCAGCACGTCGCCGACGGCAAGCCGCTGCTCGCGACCTGTGCCGGGCTCATCGTCTCCTCACGTGACGCGAAGGACGACCGCGTAGACACGCTCGGCGTCCTCGACGTCTCGGTCGACCGGAACGCCTTCGGTCGGCAGAAGGACAGCTTCGAAGCGCCGCTGTCGGTCGACGGACTCGACGAGCCGTTCCCGGCCGTGTTCATCCGCGCGCCGGCCATCGACGAGGTCGGTGAGGACGTCACCGTCCTCGCCGAGTGGGACGGTCGGCCGGTCGCCGTCCGTGACGGCCCCGTCGTCGGGACCGCGTTCCACCCCGAGCTCACCCCCGACGTCCGCATCCACCGGCTCGCATTCTTCGCACCCGAGGCGGAACAGCTCGCGAGATAACCGGGTGAGGGCGTCCGTCTTCCCATATAGTTGAGAGCGCAGGCTTTTCACGCTGGCACCCCTCGGTCGAACCATGGATGCAGCTATCGACGCGGTGCGTGTCGCCGGGACCCAGGACGGGCCCGTTCCCGTCGTCGTCCTCGCCATAGACGACGACAGCGACGACGTATTGCCGATATTCATCGGGTTCGACGAGGCCATCGCCATCGTCCGGGGACTCGACGCGGACGACATCGGCCGTCCGCTCACGCACGACCTGCTGCTCGACGTGATGGAGGAACTCGGCGGCCGCGTCACGAAGGTTGTCGTGAGCCGCGTCGAAGACGGGACCTACATCGCCGACCTGCACCTCGAGACGCCGCGGGGCGAGACGGTCGTCGACGCCCGACCGAGCGACTCGCTCGCGCTCGCTGCCCGAACGAACGCACCCGTCGAGGTCGCAGAAGCCGTCTTCGAGGACGGTCGCCGCCCGCAGGAGGATTTCGACGTCCTGGATGACATCCGAGACGTCGCCGACTACGCCTGAACAATGAACGATTCCACCGACGAGATACTCGACGAGCTGTTCGCCGTCATCGAGGACCGCAAGGAGACGCTGCCCGAGGATTCCTACACCGCGAGCCTGTTCACCCACGAGAAGGGTGAGAACGCGGTACTGGAGAAGATCGGCGAGGAGGCGACGGAGGTCATCCTCGCCGCGAAGGACGACGACCACGACGAACTCGCCTACGAGTCCGCAGATCTGGTCTACCATTTGCTCGTGTTGCTCTCGATGAAGGACATGGACGTCGACGACCTGCGCGACGAGTTGGCGGAGCGGCGGTAACCGGGAGACGGCCCGTTCATCACTTCGGAAGTGGCCAATGGAAATGTCTAATGGAAACTACGATGAACGTGCTATCCGTTTGAGAACTCTTTTTCGCCCGGATTGTGTCATGTGATAGCACGACATGACGCGCAACAGACGTTCCTTCCTGAAGGCGACGGGCGCGACGCTCGGCTCGGTCACCGTGGTCGGTGCGACGGCCTCGACGGTCGCCGCGTCGGTCCACGACCGCTGGGAGCCGGCCGACTCCAGTAACTACACGAATGCGAGTCGAACCGCGAGCGACATGCGCTGGCTCGTGATGCACACCATCGAGGGCTCGTACGAAGGAGCAATCAGCTGGTTCCAGAATCCTGACTCGAACGTGAGTTCGCACTACGTCGTCGGCAACCAGCCGGACCAGATAACGAAGATGGTCCGCCTCGAGGACATCGCGTGGACCCAGGGTAACTGGGAGTACAACGAGACGGGCGTCTCCATCGAACTGGAGGGCTACGCCGACCAGACGAACTTCAACGACACCATCTACCAGCAGGCCGCCGAGGTGGCCAGGTACGTCTGTGACACGTTCGGCATCCCGAAACAGCATCCGACGTACGACCTCGCACCGTGTTCCGCATACTCCGGCGAGGGCGGCATCATCGGCCACGAACAGGTGCCCGATCCGAACGACTGCTCGCAGGTGACGGGGGGCAAATACGACCCCGGAAACACCTGGGACTGGGACTACTTCATGTCGCTCGTGAACGGCGGCGGGAGCGGCGGCTGGTCGGATGGCGACATCGTTCACTGCACGGCCGACCTGAACACCCGCGAACAGCCCGGGACCGAGTCGCCCGTCGTCGCGACGATGCCGACCGGTTCGAACGCCGAGATCGTCAACGGACCCACCGATGAGGACGGGTACACCTGGTGGGGGCTGCACTGGCTCGAGGACGACATCTGGGGCTGGTCGGTCGAGGCGTACCTGGACGCCGGGTACGCCTGAGCGAACGGGCGCCGAGCGCCGACCGGGAGACCTGTTTATCTTCTAAACTTTCTTCTCAGCACGGTGCAGAGCGTTCCGTCCGGTGCTCGAGTTAGGTTCATCGAGGAACCGACGTTCAACCGGACCCATAGACGGCGAGAAAACATATAATGAACTACACTAATCATTCTTCTTTATTTACTGTATATTGATATAATTTGGATTCTATCGCTTTCGAGGATATGCACTCCTCACCAGCATACTTGATTTCTTGATTGCTCTCTATAGTGCCTGAAACTCGAAGATTGTGGTCTATCCCTCTCTGAGCTCCCTTCGTCAGAAGTGAAAAGTAGCTGCCAGTGAATGAGATATATCACTGGACCTGGGAACAGCAGGCCACATGTTTATTGGTGTGTCGACATCATATCTGAGTGCATCCCTTCGGACGCACATCAATAATGAGTCAACAATATCGTAAAGAAGACCGTGAAGAGTCGAAGCAGGACCAGCGAAGTGAGGCAGACCAGCAACGGAAACAGACACAGGACCGAGAAGAAACCCAGAGAACGCAGGACCAGCAGCACGCCGAAGCGCAGGGTCGCATGACCCACGAAGCACAGTCGCGGGAAGAGCAGGGTAGGTACGCGGGCGGCGAATCGAGCGGGCAGATGATCTACGATCAGGGTCCGCAGGGCCAGCAGGGAGCGCAATGGAGGGGACAGATGCAGCACGGACAGCAACAGCCCACGCAAGGGCAGCAGTTCGGTGCGCAGCAGTCGGCCGGTTACTCGCAAGCGGGCCCGCAGGGTGCACAGTGGACTGGAAGTATGCACACCGGCCCCCAGAGACAGGGTGGAGCCCAGACGACCATCGAAGGGCGGGTCGATTCGGGTTCGGCCCAGCCGATGCGTGGCTCCATGAACGGCCAGGCACAGGGACGGACGACGTTCGAAGAGACGATGACGTTCCCGGTGACGCAATCGATGCAGTTCTTCCGGAACCTCGGCCAGCTGTCGATGGTCGGGTTCAACGTCGTCGAGCAGATGCAGCACCAGGGCAATCAGCTGGCACGGTCGATGCTGAACGGGTATCTCCGCAGCTTCGACGACGTGAGCCACGAGATCCAGCAGATGGCACCGCCCCAGATGCACGTCGAGACCCGGATGGGGGGGCAGCCGCCACAGGGTCAGCCCGAGTATCGCCATGAGCAGGACTACAACGGTGGTGGCTGGCAGGGGTCCGGCCGGTTCGGCGACCAGCAGGCACGGTTCGAGACGCAGCACGGCCAGCAGACGGGGCCGCAATACGAGCAGCGGATGAGCGGTCAGTACGGCCAGCAGACGGAGCCGCAACACGAGCAGCGGATGAGCGGCCAGTACGGCCAGCAGATGGGACCGCAGTACGAGCCGCAGATGAGCGGTCAGTACGGCCAGGCTGGCGCCGGCTGGCAGGCGTCCGGCCAGATGGGCACGCCGCAGCTCCACGGTGCCGAAGGTACAGGGGAAGCGAGCACGCGTCGAGACGAGGAGCAGATAGAGAAGGGCTCGGAATCGTCGTCGAAGTCGGGCTCTAAATCATCCTCGAAGTCCTCGAAGTCGTCGGGGTCCTCGAAGTCGTCCAAGTCGTCGGGGTCCTCGAAGTCCTCGAAGTCGTCGGGGTCCTCGAAGTCGAAAGATAAGAAGTAGCTGACGACGCGAACCGACCACCGTCGACGAGTCGAGTCGTTGCGGCGCCTCGGTTCTCGAACCGTGGGTGTCGTCTCCGGTAGCCGGTGACACCTCGTCACCGGAACTCTTTCTGATTTATCACGCTGCGCTTTCGACGTTGCGCTTGGTCCTCTCCTCGTTTCAGGGTCGTGCCGGACGCGGCTCCTTACAGCCGGATGAACGCGCTTTTATCCCCGGCTCACATAGCACCGTGCATGATTTTCGAGAACCTTCCGACGACACCACGGTCGGAAGAACTCATCGACAAGGCGTTCTCGCGGGCCGCTCGCACCGGGCGAGCGAAGTCCGGACACGACGCCCAGACGTCGATGCTCCAGACGGCGTCGAATATTCTCTCGGACAACCTGGAGAACATCGTCACCGCCTGGCCCGATTTCGACGAGGTCGACCCGTTCTACTACGAACTCGCCGACGCCGTCGTCGGCGCGAAAGCAGCGGAAGCCGGCGCAACGTCGGGCGGCCCGATTCCAACTGGCGTCGACGAGCTTCGGAAGGCGCTATCGGAGGTCACCTGGGCATCCCGTAAGACCGCAGAGATCCGCAGCGAGTACGAGAGCCGCATCCGAAACACCGACATCGACACCGCCCGGAAGTTCCGCAAGCAGGCGTTCGCACGGCTCGCGGACGTCGTCGAGGAGATAGAGGACGACCTCCTGCTCATCGGCGAAGCGCGTGACGCACTGAAGTCGTTGCCGGACATCCGTCCGGACGAGCCAGCGATTGTCGTCGCCGGCTATCCGAACGTCGGCAAGTCCTCGTTCGTCAACGCGGTCACTCGCGCCAGCAACGAGACAGCCTCCTACCCGTTCACGACGAAAGGTATCGGCGTCGGCCACTTCGAGCGCCAGCACATCCGCTACCAGATCATCGACACGCCGGGACTGCTCGACCGCCCCGCCGAGGAGCGCAACGACATCGAACAGCAGGCCGCCTCCGCACTCACCCACCTGGGTGACTGTCTCCTGTTCATGGTTGACGCCAGCGGCAACTGTGGCTACCCCCTCTCCGACCAGCTCGAGCTGCTGGAGTCGGTCAAGGCCGAGTTCGAGGACGTGCCCGTCCTCGTGGTCTGCAACAAGTCGGACATCTCCACGGACGTCGATGCGGATTACTACATGAGCGTCACGGAGAACGAGAACGTCGACGAGGTCCTTGACGCCGCGGTCGAGGCGGTCGACTACGAACTGGAGCTGCCGTTCGAGGAGTGAAGATTTCGGCGGAAGGAAAGACGGTGTAGATTCGTTTTTACAGGCGGACCAGGTCGAGTGCCTCGGGGCTCAACCCCGAGGCGGCTCACGCGACTTCGTAGACGATGGTGACCGTCACCTGGACCTCGACCGGGCCGGGTTCGAGGGTCGTCGATGCGTCCGCGGCTTCTGCCGACCGCTGGTAGTAGACCGGGTACGGGCCTACCGAACTCCCGGAGACGCTGGCGCTCTTCAACCGGACGATGGAGAGATCGGCCGCGGCGACGAAGGCGTCGGCGTCGGCTTTCGCCGCCTCGACCGCCTTCGTGATGGCGTCGCTTCGGAGGGCGCGTTGTTTCTCATCGCTCAGCTGGAACGTGACGCCGTCGATCCGTGCGGCACCGTTCTTCACCGCGATGTCGACCAGCTCACCCGCTCTCGAGATGTTGTCGGTCGTCACCTCGTACGAGTGGATGGCACGGTAGCCGACCAGCTCGTTGTTGGCCTTGTAGTCGTATCGCGGGTTGATGTAGTAGGCCGTAGTCTTCACGTCGTCGTCGGGAACACCGGCGTCGCGGAGTGCCTGACGCATCGACGTGGCGTCCTGGGCGGTGAAGGTCCGGGCCTCGTCTGCGGTTCGGCCGTCACGCTCGACGGTGATGCGGATGACCGCCTCGTCGGGGGCAGCCTCGACCGTGCCGACGCCGCTGACGGACACCGTCGGTGCCGTATCCTTCTCGTCGGAACTCATCGCGGGCGTCGAGTCGCCGACGACCGCAGCAGTCCCGAGGCAGCCGGCGCTCACCGTGAGCAGCGCGACCAAGGCGGCAGCCAGTTTCAGATTCATACGTCTCTGGTACGCGCGCTAACGAGATGAGCAGTACAGCACCGTCCGGTCAGGGAGTTACCCGTGGGTGACGGCGGGTTGTCGAGACGAGAGTCCGCTCGGAGCCAGGGAGACCGGAGGCACACTTCCCCGTGCAGAGGCGACCGTCGTGGAGCTACCAGCGTCCGGGCCGGCGCTCCTGTACTCGAGAAACCTGACCTCGACCGCGATGCCGTCGCTGTCGACGACAGACTCGTAGATGTCCTGGGCGAGATCGGGATAGCGCTCACCGGGTGGGCGAGCGACCGTGATGACGATACGCTCCGGTTTCGGGTCGAATACGCGCTCGTAGAGGTTCTCTTCGTGGACGAGACGGACGTCGACGAGTCGAAGGTCGGGGTAGTCCTCGAGGGTGTCACCGACGCCCGCGACCACCTCGTCCTCTATCGCGGCCGTGTTGTACGACATGTACGTGACGCCGCCGAGGAAGACGGAGAGGACGGCGATGGCACCGACGAGAATCGCCACCCGCTTGACGGTCGCCGAACGGGCGTCGTCGAACTGGAACCAGTGCTCCGGACGGTAGCCGCCGTACCACAGCGTCGCGGTCGCTGCGAGGTTGATAGAGAGGACGTTGACAAGCAGGAGGACGCTCGCTCCGAGGACGACCAGCGGCTTCATGTAGGCGATTCCGATGCCGACGACGGCCACCGGTGGGACGAGCGCCACGGCTATCATGACGCCGACCAGTGAGGCGGAGACGCCAGAGCGCAAGGACAGCGCCCCGGCGATACCGGCCCCGAGCGCGACGGCCAGCGAGAGGATGTCGGGTTTCAAGCGTTCCTGTACCTGCCCGATGACGAGGATGTCGGTCGGTGGGATGAGGTGAACCGTCTTGAGGAACCAGGCGAACACTGCCGCTGCGATGACGGCGAGCACCAGACCCACGAACTGGAGCCGTACACCCCTGACGAACAGGTCTGACTCGTCCAGGACGGTCCCGACGCTAGTCGCCATCGCCGGCCCGATGAGCGGTGCGATGACCATCGACCCGACGACCACCGCGGCAGAATCGAGCAGCACACCTGCAGTCGCGATGACCACGCTCACGACGATGAGGACAGCGTACGTCATGAAGTCGGGAGCCATCTGCCCGGCCTGTGTCTTGAGCTCCTCGCGAGGGATACGGTCGCTCGACTCCTCGTCCTCGTAGCGCTCTGAGAGCCGTTCGAACTTCTTCGAGACCACCGTCTCCGCGTCGAGGACGACCGTGTAGGACTCGCGCTCGATACCCGCTTCGCGCAGTTTCTGTAACACCGGCTCGACTGCACCCGTCGGGAGCGGGAACGAGACGATTCCGGTGTACTCCCGGCCACTCGTCTCGTCCGTGAGGACGTAGTCGATACCCTCGTCGTCGAGGAGGCCGAGGATGGCATCCCGCTTCCCCGCTGGAATCATCACCTGTACGAGTCGCACGTCAGAACCGACGGGCAACTGAGACAAATGGGTTCGGGTCGGCGAGGTGTAGAAGTCGCGTCTTGCGACCTGCCACACACGTCTTGCGAACAGGCGACGCCGTCTCCGCCGCGCCGGACGTGGCGTCGCACACCCGCGAAGCGCCCGGCGGCGATACTCATCGCACACCGGGGGTGGGTCCGTCATGGTACATGAACTACGGGAACCAGCCAAGCGGCGAGAGCAGCTCCCTCGTCACCGGAAACAGCGACCGTTCGACCCGGAACCGCCTCCGGCTGTACAGCGTGACGCCGCAGAAGACGAGCGTCGTGGGGACTGCCGTCAGCCAGAACGCTGTCCCGACCTGCAGTTCGATCACGGCGAACAGAAAGCCGACCACGGCGACGACCGCGGTCGGAAGAACCGCGTCGACGACGCCGACGGAGAGCGATGCGAGCGTTTCACCCACGTCCATAGGCCGAGCACACGGCCGTGCATTATAGTCCCAGCGGCGAGCGGACGTCCGTTCCCCGCAGGGAGAGAGAACAGCACCGGACGAGATTCGATGTGTCAAGCAGTGCCGCGGCTCGAGGCAGACCAGACACCCTTTTCCCCGTCCGTCGGATACCACCAGCCATGTTCGAGAACCGTCCCGACCGCGAACACGAGGTCGTCTTCGTCGGACGGTCGAACGTCGGCAAGTCGACGCTGATGCGACACTATACCGGCCACTCCTTCGACACGGGAGGAAAGCCGGGTGTGACGCGCTCGCCCAACCACTACGACTGGGCGTCGGAGGACTTCGTCCTCACCGACCTGCCGGGGTTCGGCTTCATGTCCGGTGTCGAGGCAGACCGCCGCGAGGCGATCAAAGACGACATCGTCCACTACCTCGAGGACCACGCCGACAACTTCCTCGCCGGGGTCGTCGTCGTCGACGGCAAGAGCGTCATCGACATCATCGACCGCCACTCCGGGCCGGACAGCATCCCGTACGACGTGGAGATGTTCCACTTCCTGCAGGAGCTGGGCGTCCCGACCATCGTCGCCGTCAACAAGATGGACAAGGTCGACGACCGCGACGAGCGGCTGAACGACCTCTGTGACCGGCTGGGCCTCTACCCGCCGTGGAAGCAGTGGCAGGACGTCATCGCTCCAATCTGCGCGAAGAAGGGCAACACGAAAGCGCTCGACGAGGCCATCCGGAGCGTCCTCCACGACCAGCAGCGCGACGACCTGCTGAAGTTCTTCTGAGCGGCGGTCGCCCCGCCCTGGCGCGGCTGCAGATGGCCAGTGGCTATACGTATCAGCAGGACGGACTCTCGGCCAATGAGTCACGACGACACGTACGCCGTCAACGTGGAAGCAGCAATCTACCGGGACGGCGAGTACCTCCTCATCGAACGCGCCGCGGGCGAAGACCACGCCGCCGGTGCGCTCTCGCTGGTCGGCGGCACCGTCGAGGGTGTCGACCACGAGATCAGCGCGCTGGAAGCGACCGTCCGTCGTGAGATACGGGAGGAGGTCGACGTCTCCGTCACCGACCTCCGGTACGTCCAGAGCAACGCCTTCCGGTCGGACACTGGGCAGCCGTGTCTGAACGTGGTCTTCCTCGCGAGATACGACGAGGGGAAGGGCGTCGTGAACGCCCCCGACGAGGTCGCGGCGACCCACTGGCTCACACCAGGTGCGGTCGAGACGCACGCCGACGCACCGGAGTGGACCGCTGCGTTCGTCGCACTGGCTGACGAGCGACGGCAGGCCGCCGGCTGGACGTAGCTACAGCTCTGTCTCCATCCTACAGCTCTTTCTCCATAACTCGTACGACGAGTTCCGCAGTCACACCGTCGCCGGTGGTCTCGATGGTCTCGGCGGCGACGACCGTCCACCCGGCCCGCTCGTAGAACCCGACCGCGTTGCACGACGAGTAGAGGTAGCAGTCCACATGTCCGTCCTCGCGTGCCGTCGACTCCAGATGCGAGAGCAGTGCCGAACCGATACCTCGCCGCGCGAAGTCGGGATGGACGTAGACCGCTCGAACCTCACCGTCTTCCAGCCGCAGGTGCCCGTACCCGGCGAGTCGACGGTCGACCTCGGCGACGACGACGTACTCGTCCTCCTCGTCGACGGGATACCGCTCGGGGCGTTTTCCACCAGCCCAGGCACGGACCTGCCGGTCGTCGTAGTGCGACCGACCGAGCTCGCGGATGGAGGCTGCGTGCAACCTCGCGATGGTGGGCGTGTCCTCGCGGGTCGCCCGGTGGATGGTGACCATGCCGGCGATGACGCGTCTGGAGGACAATAATCCGGCGACCGTGCCGGTACGGGAGTAGAGTCGGTGGCTCAGTGAAAGTGTCTCATCACAAGGGGCTAAGTGGGGGTAACCCTCGTCATCGCCACCGTGAGTGAGGTAACTCCCCTCGGACGAAAAACGCTTTCGAGTGCGGAGAGACGACCGAGGTAGACGGCTGGACGGTCGACCTGCTCCTTACGCACTCGGACGCGAAGTCGTTCCAGAAAGCAACTGCGAACAACTCACTCGACCCAGGGCAGTTCGTCTCGAACCCGACGGTCACGAGCGACCCGTACGACGACGACACTGACGACGACACGCTCTCCGACGAGGAGGAACTCGAACTCGGGACCGACCCGGACGATGTCGACTCCGACCGCGACCGTATCGATGACGCCAAAGAGTTGGAGGTCGGCGAGGATCCGACGATGTTCGACGTCACCCCGCCGAAAATCGAGGTGTACAAGTCGAACTACGTCAACGTCATCAAGTTCGAGATAGACTGGGACGAGTTAGAGGTCGGTGCAGAGGGCGAGTACACCATCGCCGCAGCTGTCGACGACCCGAGCGGCGTCCGGAACTTCAGCGTCGACCTCGATGACGAGACGAAGAATCAGTCGTCGAACGTGGACTCCTACGTCTCCGCACAGGTCACCGTGGGAACGGGCCAGGCGTTCCTGAACGGCTTGCAGACGAACCGCCTGAGTCTGACCGTTGCAGACGAGCACGGCAACCAGAAGACAGTCACAGCGTTCACCAGCTCGAACTTCTACATCCAGGGTGCCGAGGAACTGGAGATACTGAACAGCTTGAGCGACGACGAAGCGGCTGCGCTCGGGTACGCCTCCGGCATCTCGAAGAGCGCCGGCGGGATGGGAGAGACCATCCAGCAGATGATGTCGGACCCGAAGGGCTACGTCGCCCAGATGGCCGACTACAAGCAGTACGTCGAGTTGGTCAAACAGGCGGACAAGCTGCCTGGCGCGATGGTGCAGCAGTACGAGCAGGAGATGCGGGTCACGAACCCCTACTACGACCCACGATCCAAGGTTGTGAAAAACGAGACGAACTACGCTGCCTTCGAGAAGGGCTACTACGCCGGCGTTGCGACCTTCGAGGTTGCTGCGTCAGCTGGTGGCGGCGGTGCCCTTGCGTCGAACCTCAAGAAGGTGGATAAAGTTCAGGAACTGGCGTCGAAGCCCAAGGTCCAGAAGGCGCTGAGCTACTACCGGAAGGCCCAGAGTGCAAAGAATGGGGCGAAGTCGAAGTACGTGACTGGCCCCGCTGCGAGGACGGGCTATCGGCTCGCAAGCGGTGTGTCTTCACAAACTGGTGTCAACTCAAAAACAATACATGGGATGCTTGGTACGGTGAAAACTGCAGGCAAGCAATGGAGGGTCACTCAGGCTGCTAAGAAATCGTTGAATGATGGTGTTTACCTTGGAAAAAAGGCTCGCCGAGACGCTGCGAAGTTCTTGTCCCGGACCGACGACGATGGTCTTGAACTCATCGACGAATTTGATCCGGAAACGAAGAGGCGGTTCTTCGAAATAGGCTGTTCCCGAGCTGGGGGCACTGCTAGTAAAAAGGACTACCACGCAAGACCGGGGGATCTGTCCTCATCAACAGTAAAAATACAAACGTCCACGGGTAGCTGTTTCGATGCTGACCGGTTCCGTAGAGCCCTAAAACAGTCCTACGTACAGAATGGCAAAGTCGACGTTGAAGGTGCTAGAAAAGTAATCGATAAAATCAGCTCGCTAAGCGGCCAGAAGCAACAGCGTGCCGCACTATTAGTCAGAAACGCTGCCGGTGAAGGTGGTGCCGAATTCCTTGCAAAAGCGGACCGTAATGCAATTGATGATGTTCTATCGATGGAAATCCGCGTGAGTAGCCCAGAAGTACCTATTGACCTCCAAGAACGGGTTCGCGTTGGGATTGTGCAGGCGTACTCGCGGAACCACTTCTCACGAGATGGTTGGGCTGGATTCGTTTACCCAGCCGCAGACAGTCCAGCTGATGTTGCTGCAACAATCGCGAGAGATATTCGTGTATTGAATGATGACAAAAACGTGGAGGGGATTGGAAAAGCTCTTTCCAGCGAGACAGGAGGTCCACATCTTGCCGGCCTCTCATCTCCAAAGTATTCCAATGATGCGGTAAAAGGAGTGGCATTAGAATTGCGTGTCGCCCGGAAAAAAGCCGATAACGGACTGGACTCTGGCAAGTTCCACCTTAGTTACGAACCTAATGTAAATCTTAAGGAGTTGAAAGATGATGGTGAGGCACTAAACAATATTGCGAAAAAGGTTTACGGAACAAAAGAAGCACGTGTCTTCGTCAACGATGCTCTCTTCAGTAGCGACCGGGCAAAGAGGATTGAACTAGATGGATTTAGGACGAATATTGATGGCAAAGATATCTATTATGAATCGAAAAATACGATAGATGCACCAAGCGTTGATGGCATTCAAGCAAAGGCTTCTAGATACTTCGCAAGTCAGAAACTCAGAGGAAAAGACCTGTCCGACTCAAAAATGATTGTTTATGTTCGAAAGCAGGACATAGCAGACACGCTCAACAACAAGATTGATCAAGACTGGTTTAGTGCAAAGGCAATCACTGAGTCAACTTCAAAACCACAAATATCAAGCCGTTCTTCCTTACTAAGTAGTACATGGCCGATTCCTTCATCGAGATTAACTACATTTTCGATTTCGGTGCAGAGAATGCATTCGATCGTGTCGCCGATGCGTTCGAAACAGATTCCAATATCAATTATGTCATGAACTCTGACAATTCGCTCACGCTCCTTTCAGGATGGGTACGTGGAGAGTTAACAATCCGAGAGTCAAATAATCATATATACCAATGTGATAGCGATTTATTAACTCTGATAATTAGCTGTGAGAGATTCACCAATCAAGAGCGTGATGTTCGAATCTCAGACATTAGCGACCTAATCAAGCGAGTCTATCACCTGACCAGCCCTCGGTATGCGTTTGGGATACACTCATTGCGGAAAACCAATATAGAATCGGCCTCCACACCCACAGAGCATAGAATTCCCTCCCCAATCAGTAATGAAGGTCTATCAATGAACCGAGTAAACTGGCCGACCTGGCTGATGGTTTTCTCACCGTCGATGGTGGAACAGTACGGCCGTGAGTGGGTGCGTGATTTGCCGGCAGCACACATCGAAGAATTCGATGATGGGGCAATTCTGGTGATTGCAACAGACGAATTTGTCAACCTTGATTCGAGTCACCATTCTAATTTAGATATTTCAGTCGCTGAGATGATCTCTAAAGCGATGAAGCCGATCGAGGCTGCGTTCGAGGCGCTATCTGGAAGCACATGAATTGACGAAGAGACAATAATACGATATTGCTGGTTCTGCCTCCACTTTGGCTGGTCTCCGCCAAAAGGACAATATTCTACGAGCTCCGGATAGACATATGACAGATTCGTATATCGACGTAAGTTTAGTCTACGATAGAGTGAGTGAGAGCATTTTCCAGCAAATCCTTAACATCCTTGAAATTAATGATGTTGACTATTTTGAGAAAAGTAGTGATTTGGCTAAACTGAGAGGTGATTTGATTGGCTGTCTTTTAAATATTCGCTCTGAATATGAGCATAGACTTGTGTACGGTGGTAATATCATCACGCTCACCATATATTGTAATGAGCTTTGTTCCGAAATTGGTCCTCGGGTATTTAATAAAACGATAGAAGTGGTGTCATCCATTTACGAAGCGACTCTGCCAAAATATGTCTTTGGAATGCATGAGTGGCGGATGAACAATATTGAGAGTGGAGGTGGGACGGAGGAGTATCAATTTCCATCCCCTGTGAGTGAGAGTGGACTGGAAAATGATAGAATCAATCATCCTTCGTGGCTGATGCTGTTCCCACCTGAGATGGTCGAGGAATACGGTCGCGAGTGGATTCTAAACCTCCCAATTGAACGCGTTGAGGAACTCGGAGACGGAGCGATACTGATGGTTGCAACTGAAGCATTCATTGGTCCAGACGCTCTTGACCGACCGGATCTACATGTTGATCCTGACACCGCTGTTTTCCAGATTATCGATAATGCGATGGGTCCGGTTGAAGCTGCATTTGATGGAGTAATATAAGTATAAGGTGTCGAGCAAATCGACCCCGAGAGGTGCCCGGCATCCTCATATTAACTACTAACAGAAACCGGCTCCCAGTGGGGGTAACCCTCGTCATCGCCACCGTGAGTGAGGTAACTCCCCTCGGACGAAAAACGCTTTCGAGTGACCATAGTCAACTTCTTCCGACCTATCCGGTCGTTCAAGTACCATCACGCCTCCAGACTCGCCATCCTCTGAGAACTGCCGTCCGGCGAGTCGAGGCGGGTGTGTGGCGCGCCGCCGGACGAAGACCGCATGCGCCGCCTGTTCGCCATTCGTTCCAGCGACGCCAGTCCAGCTACGCCTGCCAGGACGCGTACCCGCGGAGCTCCTCGGCGAGCTCGCGAATCTCTTCCGGCGAGCGCTCGCCACGCTCCGTCACGATGGCGTCGACGAGGTGGCCCGGCGTCTCGTCGAAGATGGGGTTGAACACGGTTATCGGCGCGTCTCCATCGTAGACCATCGACCGGCGGCCCGTCTCCAGGTTCACGGACTCGTCGACGCTGACCTTGTCCGTCGCGGCGACGACGTACAGGGGGATCTCCTCGTGGGCCGCGGCCAGCGCCGCGGTCCGGGTCCCGGTCTTGTTGACGACGGTCCCGTCCGGGAGGACGGTGTCAGCGCCGACGAGCAGCACGTCGATGTCCTCCGAGGCGAGCACCTGCGCGACGGCTGCGTCGGGAACCAGTGTCACCGGGAGCTCGTCGACGAGCGACTCAGCGACGCCGACGCCCTCGCCGCCGGGTCGGGATTCGAGGACGAACAGCTCCATCGGGTCGGCGTCCGCGAGCGCCCTGAGTACGGTCCCCGAGCGCGAGAGCGTCAGGACCGAACGGTCTTTGACCAGTGCAGAGGCCCGAACCGCGGCCTCCGTGTCGGCGCTGGTCGCCCGTCGAATCTCCTCGATGGCCGTCTCCTCGACGCTCGCCGCACCTCGGTCGGCGGTCGCCAGCACGCGGTTGACGCGGTTCTTCAGGACGGCCATGCTCGGGCGAGCGCGGAGCAGACGCGTCCCGAGGTCGGACAGTTCGTCCCACGCCTCGTCGTCGGACGCACCCTCGTGGACGAGCAGGCCGGCACGGTCGCGGAGGACCTCAAGCGCGCGAATCGACAGGTAGGCGGCACCGTGGTCGGTATCCGCGGTCACGCTCCGGACCGATGGTGCGACCCGCTCGTAGGCCGCCCAGAGCTCGGGTACCGTCTCGCGCCTGAGCAGTTCGGTCGCGGGGACCCACTCGAAGTCGTCGTGCTCGTCGCTCAGTTCTATCTCGCCGTCGTTCGCGTCGAAGAGGTACGGGTGGACGACCCAGTCGCGCTCAAGGTCCTCGTCAGTGAACCGGACGAGCGATCCGGAACGGACGAGCGTCACGTCGGCGTCGTCGAGCCCAGTCTCTTCGCGGATCTCGACGAGGACCTGCTCGTCCGGGTCGCCCTCCGCGAAGCCCGAGACGCCACCCCACAGTCCGGTGTACGTCCCGACCGCGTCGGAGCGTCGCAACAGCAACAGCTCGCCCTCGTTCCGGAGGAACGCTGTCACGACGTGGGTTCCATCTGTCATGCCAGAAGCGACGACTTCCGGGTTCCTCAACGTTGCCCTCTTCGGCTGGGGCCGTCGGCTGCTCGAAGGTAGAAC
The DNA here is from genome assembly GCF_051208015.1 of Haloarchaeobius lipolyticus. NCBI lineage: Archaea > Methanobacteriati > Methanobacteriota > Halobacteria > Halobacteriales > Halorubellaceae > Haloarchaeobius > Haloarchaeobius lipolyticus. The sequence goes on from NZ_JBPKGF010000003.1 coordinate 211,948, forward strand.
CGTCTCCCGGTTCCGGTGGGATTTTCAGTCCCTGCCGACCATCCTGCGACATGGTTCGAGTGGCCATCATCAGCGACACGCACGTCCCCTCTCGTGCATCGGCGATTCCCGACTGGGTCGTCGACGAGTGCGAACGAGCAGATCACGTCGTCCACGCCGGAGACTTCGATTCGCCGGAGGCGTTCGACACCGTCCGGTCGTTCGCGCCGGAGCTGACCGCAGTCGCGGGGAACGTGGACCCCGGCTCGCTCGGCTTGCCCGAGGTCGCCGTCCTCGAACTGGGCGGCGTGACGTTCGTCGTCACCCACGGGAGCGGCCCGAAGGCTGGATATCGCCGGCGCGTTTCGAAAGCGGTTCGAGAGCACGGCGGGGGCGACGCCGTCGGAATCGCAGGCCACACCCACGAGGTCATGGACGAGGAGGTCGACGGCGTTCGGTTACTCAACCCGGGGAGTGCGACCGCGGCTCGACCAGCGACCCGGGCGACGATGTACGTCGTCGAGGTTGCCGATGGCGAACTCTCGGTCGAACTTCTCGAGGGGTGAGGCGGGACGAGTCGAGCGAGACCGGCCGTACCGGCACGCGTTTCCAACATCGGCGGTCTTTTCCTCCGCGCTCGCACAGTGGCCTGCATGGAACTACTGCCCGTCCCAGACGTCCCGGAGATCCGGGAGGGGGACGACCTCGCGGCCATCGTCAGCGACCGGTGCGACCTCCGGGCCGACGACGTGGTGGTCGTCGCCTCGACGATCGTCTCGAAGGCGGAAGGGCGGACCGCAGACCTCGCCGACTTTCCCGCTGGTCCACGAGCGAGAGAGATAGCCCGCCGGCTCGAGGCCATCTCGGGCGACGAGAAGGACCCGCGGTTCGCCCAGGCCGTCCTCGAGGAGTCGACGGAACTGGTGATGGAGGAACCGTTCTTGCTCACGGAGACCCGGTTCGGTCACGTCGGCGTCAACGCAGGCATCGACCGGTCGAACGTCCCTGGGAACGACCTGCTGTTGCTCCCCAAACAGCCCTCGGATAGCGCCGCCCGAATCAGCGACGGTCTCCCGCACGAGAATCCCGTCGTCGTATCGGATACGAGCGGCCGGCCGTTCCGGCACGGGCAGACCGCGGTCGCCATCGGCTGGGCCGGGATGCCGGCCAACCGGGACTGGCGCGGTGAGAACGACCGTGACGGACGCGAACTCGGCGTGACGGTCCAGTGCGTCGTCGACGAACTCGCGTCCGCCGCGAACCTCGTCGCGGGCGAGGGCTCGGGCGGCACGCCGGTCGTCGTCGTCCGGGACTGGGAGTTCGGCGAGCTCTCGGGCCACGACCAGGTGTTCCGCGACGTCGACTCCGACCTCGTCCGGCAAGCACTTCGGGGGTGGGAGTTCGATGGATAGACTCGGCATCGAACTGACGCCGGAGCACCCGCTCGACGAGCTGCTCGAAACGGCGCGGGTGGCCGACGACGCTGGCTTCGACACGCTGTTCGCGTCGTCGCACCACTTCAACCGGGATCCGTTTCTCGTCTGCGATCGAATCGCTCGCGAGACGACTCTCGACGTCGGACCCGGCGTCGTCAACCCGTACGAGACCCATCCCGTCTCGCTCGCCTCGCGGATGGCGACGCTGTCGGAGACGACCGACGGACGTGCCGTCTTCGGCATCGGGGCGGGCGACCGTTCTGCCCTGTCGAACCTCGGGTTCGAGCACGACCGGCCGCTACGGCGGGTGCTGGAGACGTTCAAGGTCGCCCAGCAGCTCTGGGCGGGCGAGCGCGTCGACCACGACGGCACTTTCGAGGCGACTGCCGCCGAGTTGAACTTCGACGTGGGCCACATCCCGGTCTACGTCGGTGCACAGGGGCCGCACATGATCCGGATGGCTGCCAAACACGCCGACGGCGTATTGCTCAACGGCTCACATCCGCGGGACTTCGAGTGGGCTGCAGACCGCGTCGACGAGGGCCTCGACCAGCGACCTGACGGCCGCGGCGAGTTCGACTTCGCGGCGTTCGCCAGCGTCTCGGTGGCCGAGGACGAGAGTGCGGCACGAGAGGCTGCTCGACCGCCGGTCGCGTTCATCGCCGCTGGCGCAGCCGATCCGGTGCTCGACCGCCACGACATCGACCACGATGCGGCACAGACAGTCGGTGAGGCGTTATCGGCGGGTGACTTCGAGACGGCGTTCGGAGCGGTGACGCCGGCGATGCTCGACGCGTTCTGCATCGCAGGGACGCCCGAACAGGTCGGTGAACGGGTAGCCGCGGTTATGGAGTACGCGGACAGCTTCGTCGCCGGCACCCCGCTCGGTCCGGAGCCGACGACGGCGCCACGGCTCGTGGCCGAAGCAGTCGAAGAGTACGTCTGAGAGGCCGGTCGCGGAGGACTCTGAGAGACCGGTCTGTTCCTGTGGCTGTCGTGCTCAGTGCGACTCGTTGGAGTCCATCGTCCGTGGCGGCGAGCGGGTGAAGCCACGGGTGAGTGCGCTGCCGAGTCCACCGAGCGTGAGCAGGCCGAAGACGCCGCCGGAGAAGGCGAGCAGGAGGCCACCGATGGCGAGCAGGGCGATTGACAGGGGGTCGCCGTTGGCCGCGACGCTGGTGAAGCCCTCGATTATCTGCTCTATGTTGTGTACCGGGTCGGTCGCGCTCTGGAAGACGACCGACGCGAGTCCGTTTGCCATACCTGCAGGTTCGAGTGCCGATACTTGATTCTGTCCGTTGGCCTCAAGAGTGGGGGCGTCGTACCGGTCCTCGTGACACGAAACTCGTCGCTAGACGACTTCTCCGGTGGTGATGGCGATCTCGACGAGGAGGCAGAGACGCCGACGACAGAGGACGCGCCGGTTGCTGCGACCCAGCCAGCGGTGACGACCTACCGGTGGTCACCGGAGGGTCGGAACTGCGCCGCCTGCAGCGCGACGGTTCAACGACTCTGGCGCGACGGGAACGAGTTCGTCTGCCCCGACTGCAAGGAATGGTGAGATAACCGGGGAGCGACCGGATATCGACGCTTCGTGGAGACCCATGCCCACGCACAGCAACGTTACAAGCCTGGGGCCGCAACAGACCTGTACGACAGCACAAGCGCCGGTGGGTTAGTGCTCGTTGCGGTGGCAGCGAGCATGACAACAGGAAAGCATTTACGGTCGTACAACGCAGGCCGTGACAGCGACCCTCCAACCGGACAGCAATCGGCCAGTCTGGCCAGCAACCCTCACCATGACGGACGCCAACACATCTGACGCTGCGCAGCAGCCGAGTCGCCCTGAAACCAGCCTCGACCCGCTCTCTATCGACGAGGCGGCGCAAACGAGCCGCGACGTTATCGAGAACGTCGAGGAGGTCATCGTCGGCCACCACGATGAGATCGAGCACGTCGTGACGACCATTCTCTCGCGCGGGCACGTCCTCCTCGAGGACGTTCCCGGCGTCGGCAAGACGATGCTCGCCCGCGCCATCGCTGCGTCTATCGACTGTTCGTTCAAACGTGTACAGTTCACGCCGGACCTCCTGCCCTCCGACATCACCGGTGTCAACGTCTTCAACCAGAAGACGCGTGAGTTCGAGTTCCAGCAGGGACCGGTGTTCGCGAACATGGTCCTCGGCGACGAGATAAACCGCGCCCCCCCGAAGACGCAGTCCGCCCTACTAGAGGCGATGGAGGAGGAGCAGGTCACCGTCGACGGGACGACCCGCAAACTGCCACAGCCCTTCACGGTCATCGCGACGCAGAACTCGGTCGAGCCGAACCGGACCTACGAGCTGCCGCTCGCCGAGGTCGACCGATTCATGAAGAAGCTTCACCTCGGCTATCCGACGCAGGACGAGGAGTCGGAGATGCTCGCTCGGGTCGTCGGCCACCACCCCATCGAGACGCTCGAACCGGTCACGGACGTCGAGACCATCCGGCAGGCCCGCGAGACGGTCTCTGGGGTGACGGTGAAACCGGCGGTCCGAGACTACGGGACGCGTATCGCGGCGTACACCCGCGAGCACGCCAAACTCGGTGTCTCGCCCCGAGGGACCATCGCCCTGTTCCGTGCCGCCCAGGCCCGTGCCGTGCTCGAAGGTCGCGGATACGTCGTCCCGGAGGACCTTCAGGTCGAGGCGCCACGGGTCCTGAGCCACCGTATCCGACTCGCCGCGAGTGGTCCTCGCGACCAGGGCGTACAGGTCGTCGAGGATGCACTCGACAACGTCCCGGTCGAATGAAGCTCACACGCCGCGGTATCGGCGCCACGGTCGTCGTGGTCGTCGGTATCGCCATGGCAGTGCAGTTCGGGTCACGCCAGCTCGGAGCCATCATCATCCCCATCGTGGTGGCGCTCCTCGGTGCGGTCATCCAGCTGGTCATCACCGGCCAGCCGACGCTCTCACGACGCGTGCCGAAGGAGGGGTACATCGGTGAGGAGCGCGAGGTCGGTATCTCCTTCGACGTCTCGTCACCGGTCAGCGCAAGCGTCTACGACGAGCTGCCAGAGGGACTCGAGAGTGCCAACAACGGATTCGACGCGACCATCGGTACTGGCGAGTTGGGGTACGACGTCGAGTATCTCAGCCGAGGAGAACACGTACTCGGACCACTCACGCTGACGGTTCGAGATGTTCTCGGTCTCGCCGAGCGAAGCTACACCTATACGACCCGTGATACCGTGCTCGTGTACCCGCAGGTGTACAGCCTCACCGGGGCGACCCGGCACGATCTGAACCTCCTGCCGGAGGGAGCACCGGAACACAACCGCGAGGAGTTCGACTCGCTCCGCGAGTACAACCGCGGTGACTCCCTCCGTGACGTGCACTGGAAGTCGAGCGCCAAGCGGCTCGACGACGACCTCGTCGTCAAGGAGTTCATCGCCGAAAACGACCTCGGCGACGTCCGCATCGCCGCAGAGGCCGCAGACGGCTGGGACGACGAGATGGCCGAGGCGACGGCGAGCATCGCGCTCTACCTCCTCGACGCCGGCATCAACGTCGACCTCGCAACTCCCGCGGGGGAGGTCCACGTCGGCCCCGGGGGGGACGACCGCGACGAACTGCTCCGCCACCTCGCGACGGTCGGTCCCGGGCAGGTACCCGAGTCGTACCACGACGAAGCAGACGTCGTCATCGTCGCCAGCGAACAGACCGACGTCACCATCCGGCTTCGTGACAGCGAGGTCCCGTTCGAGACGTTCCTCGGTGACGATTCGACCGCAGCAGAGACGGAGGTGGCCGCATGAGCACCGGAACCCGCCGACGGTCCGCCACGTCGGACGCGACCGAGCACGACGAGGTGAACTGGTTCCGGTTGCTCGCCCTCGGCGGACTTGCGGTACTCACCGCGACGTGGGTGACGGTGCTGTACAAGCTGACCCAGACCGTCGGTGGGTCGACGACGCTGTTGCTCGTCGTGGTCGGCTGTATCGCCCTCGCGGCGGTCCTCTCTCGAACCATCGACGAGCAGGTCGCCGCCCTGTTGACCACCCTGTTGCTCGTCGGGAGCTACGGCTTCTACATCCTCTCGACGCCCAACGGGCTGGAGGTACTGCTCAAGGCGAGCGACAAGATCGTCGCCGACACCATCTCCCTGTTGACGGGACTGACCATCCTCCGGCTGAAGGCGGCGAACCTCTGGATTCTCGGGTTCGCACCCGCACCGGCGTTCTTCTCGTGGTACCTCGCGTTCCGACGACGGTACGTCTGGGGCGCAGTCGTCGGGGGACTCGCGTTCCTGGTCCTCGTCCTGACGGGCGACGCGGCGACCTACCTCGGAAACGAGGGCTGGCTGCTTCGGGGGATGCTATTCGGCGGCACCCTCGGCGGCATCGCGATGATCGGGTTCGGTGAACTCGAACAGCACGGCGGCTCGATTCTCCAGGCCGACGTACTCGTCGTCCTGTTCACGCTGATGCTCATCGCGTCTGCCATCCAGCTCCCGTTCACCGGGCAGGCGCTTCGGCTGGTCGACGACGGCCCCAACACCGTCGAAGGAAGTCTCACGAGCGCCCCCGGTGAGACCACCATCCAGGGCCCCATCGAACTCTCGCCGGAGGTTCGGTTCACGGCGAAGATGGACGAGCCGCAGTACATGCGCGCCGGCATCTACGACCGGTTCACCGGCGGGAAATGGATACGGACTGGTAGTACCCAGCCGTATCCGAACGGACTGCGAGCTCCGCCGGGGAACACGACGACGGTCAGCCAGCTGGTGACGGTGAAGTCCAAACTGAACCTCATGCCAGCGGCGAACCAGCCCGTCCGCGTCGACGGGCAGGTCCAGGAGTTCACGCAGGTTACCGAGCACGGGGACATCCGCGCATCGGTGACGTTCCAGACGAACGATTCCTACCGCGTCATCAGCGAGGTGCCCGTCGCGGACCCGGCGACGCTCCGGCAGAGCGGGACCGACTACCCGACCGAGGTTCGCGAGGGCTACCTGGCAGCGGACAAACAGCCCGACTTCTCGAGGGAGTTCGACCGGAAGACGCAGGCCATCGTCGACGATGCCGGCGCGACGAACGCCTACGACAAGGCCGTCGCCATCGAGCGGTGGCTCGAAGAGAACAAGGCGTACTCGCTCGACGTCCAGCGTCCCTCCGGCAACATCGCGGAGAAGTTCCTCCTCGAGCGCGAAGAGGGCTACTGCGTCTACTTCGCGACGACGATGACGATGATGCTCCGCTCACAGGGCATCCCCGCCCGGTACGTCGTCGGCTACACGCCTGGCCAGCAGATAGACGAGAACGAGTACGTCATGCGCGGACTCAACTCACACGCGTGGGTCGAGGTGTACTTCGAGGACGTCGGCTGGGTCAAGTTCGACCCGACGCCGGCCGATCCCCGCGAAGACGCCGAAATCCAGCGCATCGAAGACGCCCGCGACGATGGTGAGGAAGGCGTCGATACCGATGGCAGCGAGAACGTTCCGCTAACGACGACGACCGCAATCCCCACCGACCGGACCTCGGTCGACCAGAACCAGACGCGCTCGTTCCGAGACCCGAACCTCGGGACGGAGGTTCCGTCCAGTGACGGGAACTTCACCTCATTCCCGAGTGCGAGCACGAGCGACCGTCCGGGCGGTGGCGGCGGATTCGACTTCGGTCCGGAGCAGCAGAGACTGCTCGCGTTCGGTTTCGTCGCCATGGTCGGCCTCGCGGCCAGTGCACACCGAGCTGGCGTGACCGGGGCCGTCCAGCGAGAGGCGAAGATGCGCTGGCAAGGGACTCAGCGCGATCCGGAGACCGACGTCGAGCGCGCCGTCGAACGGCTCGAACTCCTGTTCGAACGGAAGTACCGGCCGCGTCGGACGAAAGAATCACCGCGGACCTACATCAGGAAGCTATCCATCTCCGGTGTCGATGCCCGGGCAGAGCGGGTCGGTGAACTCCACGAGAAGGCGGTGTACGGTCACGGGGTCTCCCGTGAGGAGGCGAACGAGGCGGTCGAGCTGGTCGATGCTATCGTCCGGTCTCACACGCCACTGCTGCGGAGATTCGGACGCTAATACGCACTTTCTCGTCCCTGTCGGTCGGCCCGTCTCCACCGCATCTCGGCTCCTGCCCGTCTCTTCTTCTCGTCGCATCCGCGTCGAAGCAGCGGAGCCGACCCGGACGGCGTCCTCTGCGCCTGTGCCGGTACGTTTCTCCCTTTTGAAAAAGCTTGTCGACACTGTTTAGTACCTTACTCACGAAAGTGAAGCCGTAAAATGTCCGAAGTCTGCTCGACGTGTGGATTGCCTGAGGAACTCTGCGTCTGCGAAGACGTCGCCAAGGGTGATACGGAACTCACAATCCGCATTGACGAGCGCAGATACGGGAAAGAGGTAACGGTCATCGAAGGGTTCGGTACGAAAGACGTCGACCTCGATAGTCTCTCGTCCGACCTGAAGTCGAAGTTCGCCTGTGGTGGCACGGTCGAGAACGACCACATCGAACTCCAAGGGAATCATTCCGGTCGGATCGAGGACTTCCTCCGCGACCGCGGTTTCAACGTCGCCTGAACCCTCGGCCGTACCCCGTGTCTTTTACATCACTGTAGCGACTGCACCGTCTGAACGATACCGGATACCTACTTCGTCGCCAGCGAGTCGAACTCGGTCAGAACGGTGCCGGACCTTCGTCTTCGTCGCCGTTGTCTCGTTCCGTCTGCGTCAGTTCTCCGTCCCACGCCTCGAGCCCCCCAGCCATGCTCTCGACGGTGCCGTGGAAGCCTTCGTACGATGCGATGAGGTTCGCCGCCTGTACACTGGCCTTTCCGTGGGGGCAGACGGTGACGACGCGGTCGCAATCGTCGAACCGGTCGACCTCCTGCGTGAGCCGATGGAAGGGGAGATTGGTCGACCCCGGGATGTGACCGCGGTCGTAGCTCAGTTCGTTTCGGATGTCGACGACGCAGACCGACCCTGCGTCGACGAGTTCTGCCACCTCGTCAGGGCGTATTTCGCCGTCCATCTTCGGTTCCGTGTTGGCAGGCGTTCCGGTTAAGGATGCTGGAGCCCGGGAACCGTGGTCTGGGTTCAAGTACGATAGGGCGGCAAGACCGTTCGATGCGCTGATCGTCGCCCTCCGCCGAACGAGGCGGGTGTCCGGTGCACCGGTGGAGGGGAGCGATGCACCGGCTGTTCGCCCACTCGCCCTGATACCGTCGAGCCTCAGCTGTAGGGGTCGAACAGCGGGAACGACGCGTCGACGTTCCCCGTCGTGACGAGGCTGCTGTCACCCCGTCCACTGCCGGCGTTGTGCTGGTCGTCGAACACCTGGTCCCCGTTGAGCCGGAGATCCGAGCCGAGGTCGGCCGCGAGCGCGTCGAGATTCGACCGGGCCGTGCTCGACGCGAGCGCGCTTCCGAGCAGCAGCACGGCGCCGCCGTTCGAGACGAACGAGGAGAGCGCGTCGACCTCGCTCGTGGTGAACGCCTGCGGAGGGTTCGTGATGACAATTCCTCGTGCCGTCGAGAGGGCGTTGTCACCCTGCCCGTCGAGTGTGTTCACCTGCTCGAAGGCGATGCCCTGTCCCTCGAGGTAGCGCTGGTAGTGGACCGCGTCCTCGTTCGAGAGCGCGTTGTCCGCGTTGAACTGGCCGTGACCACCGTCGATGAGGAGCTGCCCCGACTTCGAGGAGAGGTAGTCGACGAGGTTGGTGAGGAAGACCTCGTGCTGGCCGACCGCCTGGTCCTCGAACGACTCGTCGATGGAGAGGCCGCCGACCATCGCCACATTCGCGCCCTCGTCGAGGCCGACGAGCGGAATCTGCGAGTAGCTGACGCCGCCGTCGAGCTGCTGGTACGCCGAGGACTCGGCGAAGACAGGTACGCGAGCGGGGTCGATAGCTCCGGCGTCGGTCCGTACCGAGGAGACCTTCGGGAAGAACAGCTCGGAGACCGGATCGTCGTCGACCTCGCTCGTGTTCGCCGGGTCGCTCTGACCCCAGACCCCGGCACCAGCGGACTGCGCGTCGTGCTCAGCCTGCCAGAAGTCGTCGTGCTGGGTCAGGCTGGAACCGTAGACGCGGGCGTAGCCCTGCTCGATGAGGTCACGGTTGTAGAGCGTGTCGTAGGTCCCGTCTCCGGTCGAGTCGTACCTGATGTACGCCAGTAGCCGGCCGTACGGGTCGACTTCGTCCTCCTCCGCATCGACGGCTATCTGTACCGCCGTCCCGTCGGGGAACAGCGACTGCGCGTAGTCCTTGGCGTTCTCGCCCCAAGAGGTAAGGTGCTTGTCGTCCTCGATTCCTTCCCACTCGGGGATGGACTCGTACTTCCCGTTACGCTTCGTCTCGGGTGTGTCGACGCCGAGGACGCGGATCTCGTAGTCCGTCCCGTCGCTGTCGAGCGTGACGTCGATCGTGTCGCCGTCGGTCACGTCGGTGACGGTTGCGTCGTACCACGTGCCGGGTTCGAGCTGGCTGTCCGCCGCCGCTACGGTGTCGACGGCTCCGATGCCGAGTGCAGTGATACCTCCCGCTGCGACCGTCCGAAGTAGGTCTCTTCGGTGCATCCGGATAGGCGTGCACGGGGCAGGTAGTTAATTCCAACTAATGGAAATCTCCTTTGGAGGAGTCAATCACAGGAAGCCGTCTTCCTTCGCCAGCAACAGCCCCTCGATCGTCGCGTCGTTGGTCGGCTGCTCCCGTGCACGAGAGAGCGCGTCTTCGAGCGGAACTCGCCGGACGGTGATGAACTCGTTCGAATCGAGCTTGCGCTCGCCTGACTCGAGACCCTCGGCGACGACGAGGCCTCGGCGGTGCCGGAGGACGCCCGTCGAGCACCAGCACTCCTGCAGGAGGGTCACCTCGGACGGGTCGAAGCCCGTCTCTTCACGAAGCTCCCGGGCACCTGCCTCCTCGTACGACTCACCGTCTTCGACGATTCCGGCCGGGAGTTCCAGGTGCGTCTCGCGGATGGTCGGCCGGTACTGTTCGACGAAGATAACCTCGTCGTCGTGCAGTGCGACCACGACGACCGCCGACGGCAGGTCTGCCCAGTAGTAGTCCTTCTCGGTCCCGTCGGGCTGTTCGACGCGGTCGTAGCCGCCGGTGTACCAGCCGGTCTCGTACTCGACGGTCGACTCCAGAACTGGCCATGTTCTATCGTCTGTCATTTTTGGCATCTGCGACGGCCAGTCGGTAAACCGTACCGTTTCTCGAGACCCTACAGCCGGTCCCGGTACAGCTTCCCCAGTGCTTGACGGCGAAGGGTTCCGACGGCGGCGTCCTCCTCCTGCTGGAACGTCGCAGCGACGGCCTCGTTCGCGAAGGGGGCGACGTGCCAGACCACGTTGTCCACGTTCTCGTTCCCCATCTCGAGCACCTCGCCGTCGAAGCCGTCGCGCCACTCGTCGTACTCCGCTCGAGAGCCGACGTGAACTGCGAGTTCGGCCGCGAAGAGCACGTCACGGGCGGTCGCCACGACATCGGTGTCGACGCGGTCGCGGTACTCCTCGCGGTCGAACTGCATCGCTTTCGCGACCTCCTTCACGACGAGCTGGGCGGTCGGGCCGACAGACTCGTACGCGTCGCGGGCCTCGGCCTCGGTCTCGGGAGTAAGGGTTCCGACGGTGTGCATGTCCGAGACTCGTGGGTCCGGCGGTTACTCGTTTTCGGTGTCTGCCGCATCGTCCGCGTCGTCATCGTCGTCCAGCGCTGCCTCTCGGTTCTCGCGCATCTGTCGCGTCAGTTCGCGTGCTTCCTCGATAGCCGCCTCCTGTGACGAGGTGAGGTCACCGCGGCCCTGCTGGATGCCACCGGCCTGTTCGGCGACGGCGTCCTCGAACGACTGGCCGTGCTGGTGGTCGTGCCCGTCGGTCGTATCGTCGAAGACGCCGTCGAACTCGGCCTCCTCGACGTGTTCGGCGACGACCGGTGCGAGCGTCTCCGGGTTGGAGCCACCCCAGTCGGGGGCGTGCTCGTCGAGCCATTGCTCGTGTTCGTCGGCGTGTAACATCGCGGTGAACGCGAGGTGGTTCGCGAGGTGTTCGGCGTCGGCGTGGGGCACCTCACAGACTGGACAGGCGTATCCCATGGTCGACGGCAGGAGAGCGACGCGTAAAACGGTGGCTTTCGACGATTACAGCGACTTGACCATCACGAGGGCGTTCTCGCCGTCGTCGTAATACCGGGGGATGGTTCGCAGTGTCTCGAAGCCGAAATTCTGGTAGAGCGATTTGGCTGTGTCGTTGCTTGCGCGGACCTCGAGTTTCACCGAGGCGGCGTTCTGTGCCGACAGCGCGGCGATGGCGCGGGCGAGCAGCCTGCGTCCGATTCCCTGACCGCGGCGGTCGGGATGGACCGCGAGGTCCTTGATGTGTCCCAGGCCCCGACCGTGGTTGGGGATGCAGTCCGCGACGACGTAACCGGTCACCTTCTGGCCCTCCGTCGCGACCAGAAACCCCGGCTCGCCGAGGAAGCCCTGGAAGGCCTCGAAGGGCCAGGGCTGCGGGAACGACGTTTGCTCGATGCGGTAAACTGCGAGCAGGTCGGCCTGCTCGGCTTTCCGTATCGAACTGTGGTCTACAGGGTCCGGCGCCGTCGTGGTCACTGAATACCCGTTCGCGCCCGGTAGCCATCAATGATACGGGTAGATAGTTCGAAGACCGTATACAGTAGCACCACCGCGGCCACGAGAACCAGCACCTCTCCGGGTGTGGGGAGGAGTCCGAGAGAGACGATGAGCGTCGTCGCACAGGCCGGGGCGTGGACAGTTCTGGTCTGCAGCATACCTGCCGTCGTCGCCGCCACCGCGACGGTCCCGGAGAGGGCGAGCTGTGCGGAACTCACCGCGAAGGGGGCAGACTCCGCGGTGGCGACCAGTCCACTTGCGAGCAGGTGGTAGGACGCGAAGCCGGCGACCGCACCGACCGTGTGCCCGCCGACGACACGTCTCGGGCCGGGGTCGTCGCCCATCGCGAGGACGAACGCGGTTGGCCCCAGACTCGGAAAGACGAACGGGAGACCGGTCACCCAGGCGACGAGTCCACACGCGGCGAAGAGGCTTCCGGCGACAGCACTCTCGAAACGGGCCATCACGACGGAGTCGCTGCTCCACGGGCTTCAGCGCGTCGAAAGAAAGGAGAATCGGGGTCGTTCTACGTTCAGTCGTCCGCAGGCGCAGAGCCGCCGGTGGCGTGCTGCTTCGTCCACGGGAGCTTGCCGCCGAGGGCGAGCATGTCGCGCTCGCGCTGGGAGGCGTCCAGCGTCGCCGTGAACTCCCAGTCGTCGTTCACGCGGACCGTGAACTCCTCCTGGCCGGACTCGACGCCCTCGCGGACGTCGTCGACGACTTCGATGTCGTCGCCCTGGTCGAGCTTCTCGTACGTTTCCTCGTCGATGAGGTACGGCACGATACCGAAGTTGAACAGGTTGGCGCGGTGGATACGAGCGAACGACTGTGCGAAGACGCCCTCGATGCCGAGGTACATCGGACACATCGCGGCGTGCTCACGCGAGGAGCCCTGCCCGTAGTTCTCGCCGGCGACGAGGAAGCCGCCGTCGGATTCGAGTGCGCGCTCGGCGAACGTGTCGTCGACGCGCGAGAGCGTGAACTCGGAGAGCTTCGGGACGTTCGACCGGTACATCAGGATGTCCTGCGTCGCAGGGATGATGTGGTCGGTCGTGATGTTGTCGTCCATCTTGAGCAGTGCTTCGCCTTCGAGCTTGGCGTCGAGTTCGTCCTTGAGCGGGACGTCGCCGATGTTCGGGCCCTTGACGAGGTCGTCGTCGACGGCCTCGTCGGGCGTGATGAGGTCTGCCTTCGAACCGTTGTACTGGTCGGGGAGCTCGAAGCCGGGGGCGTCGAGGTCGCCGAGTTCGTCGGCGAGGTCGCGCGGGTCGACGATCTCGCCCTTGAGGGCGGCTGCCGCGGCGACTTCCGGGCTGCAGAGGTAGACGGAGTCGTCCTCGATACCGGAACGACCCTCGAAGTTGCGGTTGAAGGTACGCAGGGAGACGGAGTCGCTGGCGGGGACGTGACCGATGCCGATACAGGCACCACACGTCGCTTCGGAGAAGTTGACGCCGGCGGCCATCATCTCGGCGACCCAGCCCTGACGGGCCAGCATCTCCGAGGCCTGCTTCGAACCGGGCGCGACGATCATCTCGGTCTTCTTGTTGATCTCGCGACCCTCGAGCATCTTCGCGGCCGGGAGGATGTCCTCGTAGCCACCGTTCGTACAGGAGCCGACCATGACCTGCTCGACGGACTCGCCCGCGACCTCGCGGACGGGCACGACGTTGTCGGGCATGGACGGGCACGCGATGAGCGGCTCGATGTCCGAGAGGTCGACGACGATCTCGTCGGCGTACTCGGCGTCGTCGTCCGGGACGACCTCCTGGAAGTCGTCCTCACGACCCTGGCGCGCGAGGTAGTCCTTCGTCTTCTCGTCGGTCGGGAAGATAGAGGAGGTCGCACCGAGTTCGGTACCCATGTTGGTGATCGTGGTGCGCTCCGGTACGGAGAGCGTCTCGACACCGGGCCCGGTGTACTCGAGGACCTTTCCGACGCCACCCTTCACGGAGAGGCGGCGCAGCATCTCGAGGATGACGTCCTTCGCGGAGGACCACTCGGGAAGCTCGCCTTCGAGTCGGACGTTGACGACCTCCGGCATCTCGATGTAGTACGGCGCGCCACCCATCGCGACGGCGACGTCGATACCGCCGGCACCGATGGCGAGTTCACCCAGGCCACCGGGCGTCGGCGTGTGGGAGTCCGAGCCGAGCATCGTCTTGCCGGGCGCGGCGAAGTTCTCCTTGTGGACGTTGTGGCAGATACCGTTGCCCGGGCGGGAGAAGTACGCGCCGAAGGTACCAGCAGCAGAACGGAGGAAGCGGTGGTCGTCCGTGTTCTTGAAGTCGAACTGGTAGGTCTGGTGGTCACAGTACTGAGCGGCGATCTCGGTCTGGACCTCGTCGAGGTCCATCGCCTCGAACTGCAGCCACACCATCGTCCCCGTCGTGTCCTGCGTCAGCACCTGGTCGATCTCGATCCCGATCTCCTCTCCTGTCTCGAGTTCACCCTCGACGAGGTGCTCCTCGAGAATCTTCTCGGTAAGCGTCTGTCCCATAGCACACGGAAATCGACTACCCGCGACCATAAATCCAGCGTGTTTGTGGATGGACGACCGTGCAGAATTCGCCGCGAGTGCTGTCGTTTCGCGCAATGTTTGCCGAGCGGGCGTGTCGTGCCATGCTGTGTCATGGCTCATTGCTGGCCGCCACAGGGTGGATGACTGGTCCGAATCAGCCGGCTGGCGCGCGCTTGCGAGCGTGTCTCGCGCTAGCGAGGCCGCGAGCCGACATCGTGCGAGGGACGAGCACTGCACCGAGACGCAACGAAGTGGAGTCGAGGGAAGCGCGCAGTCGGCTGGGGAGGAGAGCGAGGCGACGCAGTCGACTCGTGGCGAGCGGGCCACCGCGTGGCCCGTGAGCAGTGGTGCGGAGCTGTGCGGGGCGGTCTCTCGGGTCCGTCGTGGTTCGTGACCTGCTCCTCGAAGGGAGAGTCGGCAACGACGACCGCAGAAAACACGTCGCCGACAGCTCCGCCGCCACCATCTCTCCTCATCCACTCGAACGACGACGACTCGCAAGCTACATTCACCACCACCGGAACAGACTCCGTATGTACCGTTCAGGTGCCTTCGTCGCAGAACACGTCTCACCCACCACGGACGAACAGGTCCAGCCGAACGGCGTCGACCT
The DNA here is from genome assembly GCF_051208015.1 of Haloarchaeobius lipolyticus. Lineage (NCBI taxonomy): Archaea > Methanobacteriati > Methanobacteriota > Halobacteria > Halobacteriales > Halorubellaceae > Haloarchaeobius > Haloarchaeobius lipolyticus. The sequence continues at coordinate 227,113 of NZ_JBPKGF010000003.1, forward strand.
GACCCTCGACGCCGTCTTCGAGGGCCGTGAGCCGGGCCGAATCGCCCGCGACGGCAAGGAGATCGCCGACCGGAGCGAGGTGGAGCCCGAACAGTACGAGGACGACTCGCCGGAGACGTACTACCTCGAGCAGGGCGGCTACGTCGTCCGCTACGCCGAAACCATCCACATCCCCGAGGGGCACGTCGGCTTCCTCTACCCGCGTTCGTCGCTGCTGCGCAACTCCTGCATGCTGAACACGGCAGTCTGGGACGCGGGTTACGAGGGCCGCGGCGAGGGCCTGCTGCAGGTCCACCAGGACATCGAGATAGAGGAAGGCGCACGCATCGCCCAGCTGGTGCTCGCGGAGGCGAACCACGAGGGCGAGTACGACGGGAGCTACCAGGGCGAGAACCTGTAGGAACCGAATCGAGACCGTAGGAACCGAGGAGAGAACCGCGTCAGAACCAGTCGAACAGCCAGCCCGACTGCACCGAACTGCTGCTGCCGGAACCGTCGTTCCCGCCGTCACCGCCGGTCGACCCGCTGGCCATGCCGGCGCACGGGCCAGCCTTCTTGCCGTCCTTCACGGCCTCCTTCGGGAGGGTCACGGGGTGGCTGGTGTTGTAGTCCGAGAAGGACATCTCGACCTTCATCGTCGCCTCGCGCCCGCTGACGACGTAGGTCGCGGACATCGCGGACTTGAGCAGGTTCTTCGAGTCCTTATCGACGAACTGCCGGTAGGTCACGTTGCGGAACTCGACCTCATCGCCGCTCTCCTGCTCGCCGACGAGCTTCCGGATCGCCTCGTTGTCCGGCTTGACCTCGATGACGTAGACGGCCTGCCCGTCGAGGGTCCCGTTCGTCACGGTCGCCGTCGAGGAGTTGAGCAGCTCCTGCTGCGTGCTGAGGTTCGCGCCGCCGCGCCACGGGCTGCGGTCGGTCGACTTCTGCTCCCACGTGCTGTTGACGTGGATGCACTGCTGGTCGCCGATGACGTACGCCCGGCTCACCTTCTTCGAGGTGGTCGAGTTCGTCCGGACCGTCGTCGTCATCGGGTCGGCGGACATCCGCTGGGCGGTCCGGTTGACCGTCCCGACCGCCGTCGACGTGAGGTTGTTGCCGCCGAACTCGATGGTCGTCGTCATCGAGTAGTTGTACGACTCGACCGACGACAGCTGTGCTACCGCGTCTGCCTGTATCTCGTCCGCGTCCGGCACCTCCTTCTCCTCCTGGTCGGCGACGAAGGCACTACAGCCGGCGAGTGCCACGAGGAAGGCGAGAGCGAGAGCGGAGAGAGCGTGTGTCCTGCGATTCATGACGGTGTTAGTCGCGTGCCACGTTCTACTGCCCAGTGCGCTACAACCTTTTTGGTCCGGGCGTGGATTTCGAGTGGAGTCACACGTTCTGGTGGAGTGGAACGAACCGAAGAGTCCTGACAGGTGAGACTACAACAGTTCCCCGTTCTCGTGGAGGGGAACGACTTACAAACGCGAACACGTATGTAGAAGAACATGAACCGGTGTCGGAGGCGGGAATTCGTAAAATCGGGTACGTTCGCCGCTCTATCGCTGTCTTCTGGTTGTAGTATGCTGCCTTCTCGGGGCCAGAAGCCCTCGACCCCTGCTCCCATCGATAGTTCGACGGTAGATGGATGGACGGCGTTCGCTTCTGATTACGAGCGAACGAACGAACCGACGAATCCAGGGGAGCTTCCAGAAGATGCAGCCGTCGAACCATTCGTCGACGGCGGCCAGTATCTCGAGCAAGAACCTATCCTCACGTCAAGCGGGCTCTGCCTCGGAATAGATGGAACAGAGGACCAGAACAGGAAATCTGGATTTCATGCGTTCGACCACGACGCCGAACGACTCTGGGTCGTCGAAGAGGAAAAGTCGAAGGCGACACCGACGCAGGTCGGCGAAACGATATTCCTCACGAGTGGAGGCTCGACCAGAGCAGTCGATGCGGCGACGGGCGAGGCGTACTGGTCACTCCCGCATGGAACGGGACGGCCGCAGAGTAGCCCTGGATTCGCTGACGGCGACCTGTACGTGTGCTCGGATGGCGTCGTCGCAGTCGATGCAAGAACTGGAGAGATTCGCTGGACGGCTGGCGAAGACCGTTCGCAACCGATGGGTATCGCGATTTCTGGGAAGGCGTTGTACGTTACAGCAGGAGACAGCGGCTCTGGAGTCGTCTACCGGGTCGACCGTGAATCGGGGAATCTAGATTGGATTACGAATCTGCAGAACCCGTCGTACGCAGTTCCGGTGATCACTGACCATGGCATATGCATCACCGAAACGAACGGGACGCTCCGGTTGCTCGGTGACGTGGCTGGAATCGAGACGTGGGCGTTTCCTACAGGGGAGAACAACCAGGCCCACCCTGCCTACAGCGAGGGCACGGTCTATTTCGTCCCCACGAGCGGGGAGCGATTGTACGCCATCGACGCCAAGAGTGGCGCTGTAAACTGGGAATTTGGCTTCGACGGCGGCGGACCGCAGACACCGACTGTGATGGACGGATTCGTGTATTTCCCAACTGCGGCTGCTGGCGGAACGGTCCACAAAATCGACGCAGAGACAGGGGAGGAAGTGGCGGACTGGGCCCTCCCCCAGAAACCGTCGTCCAGTCTCGTGATTTACGAGGATACTGGCCTCATCAGTACTGGTGTAAGCGAGACCGAGAGTGTCGTCTACGTTATCACCGATTCTACCTGACCATCGAACATTTGGCCGGGACAGTTCTGGAACGCCTGGATGGGAAGATAGCCGAGTAATCGACGGGATTCTGCGTAACTGAACAGGGGATTCGATGTGGTGAAATCCAGCCGAGGACAGACTACTCCCGCGTCTCGACCGGGTCCGTCACCGTCGTGGCGTCGAGGTCCTCACGCAAGTCCTCGTCCAGCACCTCGGCCGGGTCCGAACTCCCACGGTCACCAGGCAGCAGTCCCAGCAGCCGGTTCCGCACGCGGTAGCCGGCACTTCCCGCGCCGATGACGCCGAGTGCCCCCAGGCTCGCCGACGACGCGCCGAGCACCGTGTTGTCCTCGGTGGTGTCCGGCACCTCGGTCCACGAGGCGCCGTCGTCGGTGCTGACGGAGACCGGGCCGAACGAGTAGGAGGCGGTCTCCGCCAGTCCGGTCGGTGCCTCGACGAAGTAGGTCAGTTCGCCGCCGTCGGTCGGGCTGTCGAACTCGACGGTCGTCCGGCCGTTGACCGTCTCGGTCGAGACGGGGTCGCCGCCGATGACGGTCCACTCGGCCGGAATCTCGTCGCGGACCCGGGCCTCGGTGTCGGCGGCGATGGTCAGGTCGATGCGGTTGGTCTGCCCGCCGGTGAAGACGCTCCCGTCGTCGCTCCGCTCGGCCGTGACGTAGCTCCCGCCGTCGGCGTTGAACGGGATGTACTCGTGTCTGAGGGCGTAGACGCCGGAGTTGATGTCGGCGGCGAAGGTGATGCCGTCGCGCTCGACGGCGCCCCAGGTGAACGGCGCGGCCGAGTTGAGCCCCTGCATCTTCGAGTCCTCCGGCACGTCCTCGTGCGGGAGGTAGTAGCCCTGGTGGCGGAGCAGCCAGTCCTCCGTGTCTATCTCGAGGTAGCGGACGCCGCCGTGGTAGTGGGCGAGGTGGACCCAGCCGTCCTCGGTCACGTCGAAGTTGTGCGGGCTCAGGGTGAAGTTGTCGAACGAGGTGTTCGACAGGAGCTCCCACTGGTCGAGTTCGACGAGGTTCGGCGAGCCGTCGTAGCCGTCGTCGAGGCCGTCCGCGTCGACGAGGTAGACCTTCCCGGAGGAGCCGTCGCTAACGCTCGATACCTCCTGGCCGGCGACGACGACGCGTTTGCCGTTCATGAGGACCGGCGCTGGCTCGGCGTAGTGCGAGGCGTCCATGTCGAACCAGCCGATCTCCTCGATGTTCGCCGGGTCGGAGAGGTCGAGCACGCGCAGGCCCTGGTCCCAGTACGAGAGGTAGCCGGTCGGCTTCCCGGTCCGCGGGTCGTCCTGGACCGTGATGTCGTGGATGTACAGCGTGCCGCCGGTGCCTGCACCGCCGTCGCCGTCGAGGGTCCAGCGGTTCTCCAGCGTGAACTGGCCTGTCGTCCGGTCGAAGTGCAGGACGTACAGCCCGGCCGTGCCGTCGTTCAGGTCCTTGCACGCGAAGACGTAGTCCTCGCCGCCGATTCGGTGGTAGGTCGCGTTGTGGCTCCCGGTCGTCCAGGCGGTGTAGGCGCCGACGACCTCCGGGTTGCCCTTGTCGCTCACGTCGACTGCGGTGACGCTTCCCGCGGTCGCGCTGTTGGACTCGCCCTCGTCGCCGGGTGTCGGGTCCGTCTCGTTGAAAAGCGCCGTGTAGGGCTGCTTCGAGAGGAAGACGTACTTCCCGTCGGCGGAGACCTTGACGTCCATCACGGCCGATGCCGGGTCGTCGTTGCGGACGAAGCTGAGGACGGTCAGCTCGGCGTTGCGGAGCTCCGAGAAGGACTCTGCGTCGGTGAAGTCGGAGATGTCGAGGATGGCCATCCCGCGGTCGTTCGTCGGGTCGTCTGAGCTGAAGAAACCGACGTAGGCGAAGTCGCCGTGGGTTCGAATCTCGGTGATGGCGCCGTAGTGCGGCTCCTCGGGGCGGCCCGCGTTGCTCGAGGTCCCGACGCCGCCGAGGCTGTGGTAGTCGAGCTTCTCGACGTTCTCGCTGTCGGTGTGCTGGCTCGGGTCGGTGTGGTCGTGGTCGCCGCTGGTCGAGGTACTACTGCTCGAGCTCCCGCTGAACTCGTGGGCGCTGGCGGTGCCCGAGGCGGCGAGGCCGAGGGCGCTCGCGGCGGCGGTCTTGATGACGGTGCGTCGGTCGAATCCGGTGTCGGTGTCGTCGTGGTCTGTCATGGATCGGCAGGGTGTCGCGGTCTGGTCTGTCGAACAACTGTACGCTGCAGTGGCCGAGTCGGTTCAGGTCGATTCACCCACCACCGTGTTGGTCTCCGTGGTGTCCGAGACGGTCACCCAGTCCTCGCCGTCGGGCGAGGCGGTGACGGGCCCGAACTCGTAGGTTCCCGTCTGCTCGGCACCCGAGGGTGCCTCGACGAAGTAGGTGACCTCGGTCGTCGAGTCGGCCGTCGCGGTCGGCCCGAAGGTGACTACCTTCCGCCCGTTCTGCTCCTCGACGCTCGCCACGTCGTCTGAGTACTCCGTGAGGACGGTCCACTCGGCGGGCACCTCGTCGCGGACGGTCGCGTCGCGCGAGGGCGTCACCGAGACGGTCACCTGGTTCGTCTGGCCGCCGGTGAAGACGGAGCCGTCGTCGCTTCGGCTCCCGGAGACCGAGAACGGCGGGTCCTCGACCTCGGCGCTCCAGTCGCTCCAGCCGAACGAGCGGCCGCCGTCGGCGGTTGTCCGGGTCTGGGTGAACCCGAGCGCGTTGCTCAGGACGAGGTAGCCGAGGAACGAGGTCGTGTAGTCGAGCAGGCCGAACGGGTGCAGGTTGCCCTGGTACGCCGGCGGGAGCAGCCCACCGACGACGTGGATGCCCGTCGGGTCGCTCGAGCCGCGGGTGATGGAGCCGGCGGAGACCTTCCCGTCCGTGGTGGCCGCGATGGACGGTGCGGCGTCGCCGGAGGCGGCTGTCAGCCGGAACGCGTCTTCGTCGACCAGCGTCATCGGTGCCTCGCCGCCCGTCGAGTAGCCAAGCGGCGCTATCTTGTACAGGGCTCGCTGGATGGGACGCGAGTCAGTGAGCAGCGGATGGCTCGCGTCCTTCTCACCGAGGTGGCCGATGTAGAACGTCTGGTCGACAACGTCGTCGCGGCTCACGGAGTCGGCGAGGTCGCTTTCGAGTTCGGCGAGCAGGTGGACGCCCGAATCGGAGAGGACGAGATTCCCACCCGAATCCACGAACTCGTCGATGGCGGCCGTGTAGTCGGTGTCGAACCGGCCGTCGTCGTGGATGACGACCACGTTGTCGTAGTCCGCGAGCGCACCGTTCTTCACGTCGGCTCTGGTGACGGGGTCGACGCTGCCGCCGTCCGAAACCGCCGCCGCGTAGTCCTCGAAGAACTGGAACGGGCTCACCTCGTAGCTGGTCTGGTCGTAGCCGAGCGCCTTCCTCGGGTCCGGGCTGGCGGGTGCCGCGAGCGTCCCGAAGTAGACTTTCAGGTGTTCGGGGGCGTCGACCAGGTTCTCGACCTGTACGGTCCAGGTACCGGTCTCCGGGTCGGTGACAGTCCACTCGGGATGGCTACAGCACTTCCCGCCGGCGGCGTGCTCGCCGTCGGGGTCGAACGACTCGACGACCGTCCCGTCGGGCGCGACGAGTTCGGTCCGGAGCAGGGCCTCGTGGGCGTGCGGGTGGACGGTCAGGGAGTCGACGTCCGAGTCGACGGTGTAGCTGGCCGAGGCGGTCCCGAGGGAGGGGACGCGCTGTTCGTCGGTGGTGGACTCCGTGGTCGTGGTCGTCTCCGCACCGGGGAACGTCGCCTCCATCTCGTACTGCGAGGCCGCGTTCGCCCAGGTTTCCGCGATGAGCGTGTACTCGCCGTCCTTCTCGAGCGCGGCCGACAGCTCCTCCGGGTTATCGGCGCTCGCGGAGCCGGCGATCCGGTTACCGTCCGGGTCCTCGAGGTAGAACTCGAGGTCCTGTGCCGCGGGCGTCCACGAGAGCGTCGCGTCGACCCGGGTCGGCCCCTCGGAGAAGTCGGCCGTGTCGAAGGTGTGACTCGCCGTGTTCTCGGCCCCGCCGGTCGCCCCGGGGCCGATGATACCCGACCAGGACATCGTCGGTCCGTCCGAGGCGAGGAACGAGAGGTCCTCGCTGGACCGGGTCAGCGCGTCCGTGGTGACGTAGGCGGTGTCCTCGCCGCCGGTCTCGATGGCCGCGGAGAACTCGTCGGTCGTGTTCGGCGTGTCGCTATTCCGGACGGCGTAGTTCGCGATTGTCCGGATGGCCGTCTCGTAGCCCGTGACCTGCATATCGACGATCTCCGGGTGGTAGACGTTCGAGCCGGTCATGTGCGAGTAGGCCATCTCGAAGTCCATCGTCGTCATGCCCAGTCCACCGAGTTCCTCGGGGTGGGCCATCCAGTCACCCATCGCGCCGGAGACGGTGTAGTCGATGGTGTCCCAGATGGTCGAGTAGTCGAACGCCTCCTCGGGCAGGGTGCCGAAGCCGAGCGGCGCGGGGTTCGTCCCGCCGGTCACCGCCTCCTGGAAGTCCGCCATCGCGTTCCAGGTCGTCAGCGCGTCCTCCAGCGTGTCGTCGATGACGCGGCACATCTCGTACAGCTCGTGCAGGTCGCGCGTGTCGAACTGGTCCTGGCTGATGAGCCCCAGCACGAACTCCTTCGAGTTGAGCATCCCGTGGAGGTCCGCGCCGTAGTTGAGGTTCTGGTAGGTCCGGAAGTGCTCGACGATGGCCATGGCGTCGGTCGTCCGCGCAAGCGACCTGTCGGCCGGGTTCTCGGGCTCCGCCGGGTAGTGCGCCGTCGTTATCCAGCCGACCGTCGGGTACTGCCGGTTCGTGTCGTAGACGCCCGCGTTGCCGCGCTCGTAGAACGGGACCACGGGGACGCCGTCCTCCGGCCCCATCAGCTGCCAGCCGGACTCGTACTGGGGGTGCTTGGCGACCCAGCCGTCGGGGTTGGTGTAACAGAAGACGAGCACCACGTCGTCCAGTAACTGCTCTATCTCGGGGTCGTTCCCCCGGAGGAGCCGCTCGATGTAGCGAGAGCCGGCCTCGGCGCCCGCCCGCTCGAGGCCGTGGAGCGACAGGCTGTAGAACACCTTCTCCTTCTCGTCGAAGGCGGCCTGGTCGTCGATGTCGTTCGTTATCTCGGCGACGTAGATGCCCTTCGGGTCGTCTCGCGCGGATATCTCGTTGTAGTGACCGGGCGAGTTGCCTATCTCGTAGAACCGCATCCGGTCTGCGTGCTGTCCTTCGAGGTACTGTAGCCCGTCTATCATCTGCTCGAAGTCGACGTAGCCCGTCGAGCGTTCGGCGTCCGGGAAGACGCCCATCGGGTAGTAGCCGAGGCGCCAGAACGGGTTCGAGCCGGGCGAGTGCGACAGCGTCTCCGCGGTGGGAATCTCCGCGACGGCGGTCGACTCCGTCGTCGTGAGGTGGGCGAAGCCAGCGGGCTGGCTCGTCTCGGTCGTCGTGTGCGCGTCCGGCGCGATGGCCTCCAGTTCGGCGAGGCCGGCGGCGTCGGAGAACATCACCAGCGTCGGGACCGCGAAGTCGGTCGGCGTGTGCTCGACGACGTACTGATACTCGGTTGTGTACTTCTCCGAACTCGTGCTGGCCGTCGCGTTGCCCGGGAGCGCGAGGCTCGCGCCGACCGCCGCGGAGAGCTTCGCGAACTGACGGCGCGAGATGGGTGCGTCGGCGAAGCGGTCGTCGGTGTCTTGCTTGTTCGAGCGCTCCGTTCCCTGTGTGTCACTGTCTGTCGATGCGTCCGTGTCGGCGGGGTACCTGTCGTCTGTCATGGCTGGGTGTCGTGTGTACGGAAAGTCGGTTGGCTGGCGGTGCCTCTCGGGAGATTACGTCTCCTCGGCGACGACGGCGTTGTCGTCGGTGCCGCCGAAGGCGACCCAGTCGTCGTCCGTCTGGTCGCTGTTTGCGGCGGCCGGGCCGAACGTGTACGTCCCCGTGTTCGAGCTTCCGGTCGGTGCCTCCACGAGGTAGCGGAACGTCCGGGCCTCGTCGGCCGGGCCGACCGTGTCCGCGAAGTAGACGTACTGGACGTCGCCCGACTGCTCGACGTGGCTCACGTCGTCGGAGTACTCGGTGATGACGTCCCACTCGGCGGGGACGGTGTCGCGGACCCGGGCCGTGTGGCTCACCGCACCCACCGTGACCTCGACCTCGTCGGTCTGGCCGCCGGTGAAGGCGGAGCCGTCGTCGTCTCTGGAGCCGGCGACCGAGAGCCAGGTCGGCGTGTCGGAATCGACGAGGTCGACCTCGTGGAACCGGCCGAAGTCACCCGCTTCCGCTCGTCGAACGGCGGCCTCGGCGTCGACGAAGCCACTGCCCGCGTTCCACGGGGTGTAGGCCGTCTGGCGGTCCTGTGCGGTGGCCTCGACCGTGTTGATGACCTCGATGGGGTCGGGGTCGTAGCCGTTCTTTCGGGCCGCGTCGATGACGAGGACGCAGACGCCGGCCGCGTTCGGACAGGCCATCGAGGTGCCGGTCATCGGCGTGTAGTACGGTTCTGTGTCGGGTTCGAGCGCGTCCAGCGAGTCGGTCGGCCCGCAGGTCGCCATGATGGAGTCGCCGGGGATGGCGACGCCGGGACGATAGAGGCCGACCGGGCGATACCGGGTCGGTTCGCCGCGCAGTTCCTCGACGCCCTCGTAGTCGATCTCGTAGTCGACGACGACCGAGACCATCGGTTCGACCTCGACGTAGTAGGTCTCGCCGCCCTCGATGTCCGTGGTGAGGGTCCGGTGCTGGTGGACCGGTTCCTCGCCCATCTGGGCGATGACGGTCCCGTCGCGGCTCCCCTCGTGGACCGAGACACGGACCTGCTGGCCGTCGGGTTCGATGGAGAGGGTGAGCTCCAGCGTGTCGGCGTTGTTCGGTGCCTCCCACTCCCAGAAGTCGCTCGCGGTCTGGGCGTCGCCCGTCGCCGCCGGTCCGACCTCGCCGGTCCACGTGCCGACGTCGACGAGGAACTGGCCCGAGTCGACCGCGGCGTGGTAGCGCCAGAGCCGCCAGAGGGCGGTCCGGCGGTCGTAGTTCGTCTCGCGGTCCTCGTCGGGGGTCCGCCCGCGCGAGGAGAAGTCCGTGACGGCGGTCGTGTCGTTCGTCGCCGCGACACAGAGCACGTGCGGCGCCTTGGCGAACCGCGAGAGCGTGTCCGCGTCGGGGCCGGAGTTCCCCGCGGCGAACACGGGGACGATGCCGTCCGTGAACGCCTCCCACGAGGCGACGTTGACCGGGTCGTTCGGGTTGTACCGGACGTCCCGAGCGACGCCGTATGAGTTCGACACCACGGCGGGGTCGAAGTCCACGTCCGGGTCGCGGGCGCGCATCAGCATGTGGTCCCACGCGCCGACGACGTACGGGAGGTAGACCGCCGTGTTCGTCGAGTACACCGACAGCCGGGTGGCGGGCGCGTTGCCACGGTACTGGCCGTCGCTCGCGCTCCCGTCGCCCGCGATGATACCGGAACAGTGCGTGCCGTGGCCGAGGTCGTCCGTGTCCGCGGACGGCCCGAGGTCGAGCCACTGGGCGTCGCGCGACTCCAGCGGCTCGTCGACCCACTGCCAGTTCGACTCGAGTCTGCCCTCGAAGTCGGGGTGCGGGCCGCTGAAGCCGGAGTCGATGACGACGGCGTCGACCGAGGAGCCGTCGTAGCCGAGTTCGTTCTGGACCACGTCGACACCGGTCAGCTCCCGGGAGTCGTCGGTGAAGAACTCCAGCTCCTCGGCCTTCTTGACGCGCCTGACCTCCTCCCAGTCGGCCACCGTGGTGAGCTGGTCCGGGGTCAGCGCGGTGTAGGTCATCGGCAGTTCCTGGTACTCGTGTTTACCGACCGAAAGGTCGAGGTCGTCCAGCCGTCCCATCGACTCGCGCGAGTCGAAGACGACGATGCCCTCGATCGGTGCGTCACCGGAGAGGTCGAACGCGTCGTCGAGGACGCTCGTGTCGACTTCCTCGGCGGTGCCGACGCTCGCTGGGAGCGCGGCGGCACCCGCGAGGGCGCCGAGGCCTTTCAGTACGGTTCGTCTGTCGGTGGTTCTGCGGGTCATGGTCTGGTGGTGTCGCTATGGTTGTGTCAGGGTGACGTCGGAGAACCCGGCGAGGGTCCCGTTCTCCGCGCGCTGGACGGACGCGTCGGCGTCGACGAAACCAGCGCCGGCGTTCGCCGGGTTGTAGGAGGCGTGTGCTTCGTAGGCGTCTGCTTCGATGGTGTTGAGGACGGCCATCGGCGAGGGGTCGCCGTGGCCGTTCTGGCGGTACGCGTCGATGACGAGCGCGGCGATGCCGGACGTGGCCGGGCAGGACATCGAGGTCCCGCTGATGGCCGCGTAGTACAGCGACGTGTCGGGTGCGGTCGCCTGGAGCACGTCGCCGGGCGACATCGTACTGTTGACCTGGTTGCCGGGGGCGGCGACCCCGTTCCGGTAGAGGCCGACCGGACCGCTCGCGCTGCCGGAGTCGTAGTAGCTCCGCAGGTTCGAGAGCGCGGTCTGGCGGTCGTAGTTCGCGCCGGTCGAGGCGGCGCGGGCACGCGACGAGAAGTCGGTGATGGCCTTCGCGTCGGTCGTCGCCGCGACGCTCAGGACGTGTGGGGCCTTCGCGTAGTCGTTGAGCGTGTCGTAGTCCGGGCCGGAGTTCCCGGCCGAGAAGACGGGAAGCAGGCCGCTGTCGAAGGCGTTCCACGTCGCGGTCTGGAGCGCCCCGTCCGGGTTGTAGTCGTCAGCGCTCGCCGAACCGTAGGAGTTCGAGACGATGTCGACCTCGGCTGCGTGGTTCGCGAGGACGTGGTCGTACGCCGCGGTCGCCTTCAGGATGCTGACGGCGGCCCCCGACGAGTAGACGGTCAGGGACGCACCGGGCGCCATCCCGCTGTCCTCGCCGTTCTGCGTGCCGTCGCCGGCGATGGTGCCGGAGCAGTGCGTGCCGTGGCCGATGTCGTCGGTGTCGACGATGCCGGTCTCCAGCCAGAGCGTCGGCTCGCCGAGCGGGTTGCCGACCCACTGGTAGTTGTTCTCGGCGGCGTCGACGAGGTCAGGGTGGTCGCCGTCGAGACCCGAGTCGACGACGGCGACGTGGGTCGACGAGCCGTCGTAGCCCATGTCGTTCCGGACCGTGTCGACGCCGGTGACCTGGCGTACGTCCGCGTTGTGGTAGTCGAGTTCGCGGTTGGCCTCGACGTAGCGGACCGAGTCCCAGCCGGCGACAGTCTCTATCTGCGAGCCGGTCAGCAGCGAGTAGCCGACGGGAAGCACGTCGAAACCGAGGTAGCCCTCGGCGAGGTCGAGCGAGCCGAGCTGGGAGACCGCGCTGTTGTCCTCGAAGACGACGAGTGCCTCCTGCAGCGACCCACTCGACAGGTCCAGCAGGTCGTCGACGACGGTCCCCGTGTCTGCGGCTGCGGCGCCGGTGAAGCTGGTACCGAGCGTCGCGGCCGCACCGAGGCCAGCGGTCGTCTTGAGCACGTCACGGCGGTCGAGTCGAGTTGCGTTGTCGTTGGTCATTGGAAATCTCCGATGGTGTCGGAGTGTTCGGGTAGAGTCGGGTTCGAGTGATAAGCGTTGACCTATCGGACGGGGATTCCGATAGCGGGGGTGGTCACGTCGACTGGCTGACCACCTCGTTCGTGTCCGTCCCCGTGCAGTCCTGGAACGAACCGTCGCCGTCGGCCGGGGCTGCCTCTGCGGGTCCGAAGGTGTAGGTGCCAGTGCTGCCGGTCCCCGAGGGTGCCTCGGCGAAGTAGGTCACCGTGTCGCCGGCCCCGACGCTCGCGTCGAACTCGACGTACTTCGCGCCGTCCTCGGTGTAGACCGTGTGGGCGTCGCCGCCGACGACGGTCCACTCGAACGGAATCTCGTCCCGGACGACGGCGGCCTCGGTCGCCGACTCGACGGTGACGTCGACCTGATTCGTCTGGCCGCCCGTGAAGGCGGAGCCGTCGTCAGACCGGGTCGCGTCGATGGCGAAGCGCTGGTCGGTCACCTCGCCGTCGACGGCGAGCTCTACCTCGTCGAAAGTCGCGAGATCGCCGGCCGCTGCGCGTTCGACGGCCGCCACGGCGTCGACGAAGCCGGTCCCCATCGTCCACGGGTTGTGGCCGGGACGGGCGTCGTCGGCGGTCGCCTCCAGCAGCAGGATGGTGTCGATGGGGTCGGGCCACTCACCGTTGTTCTGGTAGTAGGCGTCCAGGACGAGCGTCGTGACGCCGGCGGTGACGGGGCCGGACATCGAGGTCCCCGAGAGCAGGCCGTACCAGACCTCGGTGTCGGAGTCGGCACCAGCGTAGCCCTGCAGCGGGTCGTCGGGCGAGAGCGTGCTCATGATGAGCTCACCGGGTGCACCGACGCCGTTCCGGTAGAGGCCGTACGGCCCGGTGGGGGCCGAGTCGAGCTGTTCGCGGGCGGTCAGGTCGACGGTGTAGGTCGCCGTGACGTTGAGGTACGGCCGGATCTCGACGTAGTAGGTCGTCCCCGGTTCGATCGTGGATTCCATGATCTCGGGGTTGTCGAGCGTCGCTCCGCTGGCGACGACGGGACCGTCCCGACTGCCCTCATGGAGGAACACGTCGATGTCCTCCCCGGCGGGCGTCCACGAGACTTCGATGTGGACGAAGCCGGCGTCGCTCGGGGCGGTCCACTGCTCGTAGGCGCTCTCGCCGACGCCGGCGTCGCTGGAGCCCGGCCCGACCGTGCCGGAGTAGCTCTCCTCGGCGACGACGGGCTGGTCGTCGTATGAGGCATCGCGCAGTTCGCGGACGTTGTTCAGCGCGAGTTCGCGGTCGTACTGCGCTCCTTCGCCCTGCGTGTAGCTCGGGGTCCGGCCGCGCGAGGAGAAGTCCGTGACGTACATCTCGTCGTCCGTCGCGGCGACGGAGAGGACGTACGGAGCTTTCGCGTAGTTGTTGAGCGTGTTCGTGTCCGGCCCGGAGTTCGCCGCGGAGTAGACGGGGACGATGCCCTCGGTGAAGGCGTACCACGTCGCCGTCTCCAGCGCGCCGTTCGGGTTGAAGTCGGCACCGCTGACGCTCCCGTAGGAGTTGTTGACGACCTGAACGTCGAGTTCGCCCGAGCGCTGCTTTGCGACCATGTCGTCGTAGGCGGCGACGGCCTGGACGACGAGCAGGCTCGCACCGGCCGCGTAGACGGTGAGGTCGGCGTCCGGGGCCATGCCCTTGTACTCGCCGTCGCTGGCGGAGCCGTCCCCGGCGATGGAGCCCGAGACGTGGGTTCCGTGGCCGACCGTGTCGGTGTCTGCGCCGTCGGCCTCGACCCAGAGGGTGTCCTCGTTCAGCGGGTCGGTGTACTGGAAGTTGTGCCGGAGGTTCGCCTGCAGGTCCGGGTGGTCGCCGTCGACGCCGGAGTCGATGACGACGGCGTGGACCGACTCGCCGGTGTAGAAGTACTCGTCCTGGACCTGTGCGGCTCTCGTGACCTCCCGCGCGTCGTCGTTGTGGTAGTCGAGCTCCGCGTTCGCCTCGACGTACTGGACCTCCGGCCAGTCGGCGACGGTCTCTATCTGGCTTCCGGTCAGCTTCGTGTAGCCGATGGGCAGGACCTCGAACTTGTGGTAGCCGACGTCGAGGTCGAGATGGCGGAGTCGGTCGACGGCCGCGTTCGAGTCGAAGACGACGAGGACCTCCTGTGCCGTGGAACTCGTCGTGTCAAGGGCGTCGTCGACGGTCGGGAACTCGCTGGCTGCGGCGGCGCTGCCTGCCCCGAACGGGAGCGCGGCGGCACCGGCGAGGCCGGCTGTCGTCTTGAGTACTGTGCGGCGGTCGAATCCGTGTGTCGAGTTATCGTCTGTCATCGGTGGAGTCGTGCTTGCGTGTCGGACGGGGTGAATCCCGTGCCTGCTATCGCGTGTGTGGCGGCCGTGGACGGGCCGCCACCCGTGTTTGAAAATCGGTTCGCCTGCCTCCGTCGACCAGGTGTCTACGTCGACCGGGTGTCTACGTCGACTCGCCGACCACCTCGTTCGAGTCGGTCCCCGTCACGACCAGCCAGGCGCCGGCACCCTCGGCGGGTGCGGCCTCGGCCGGGCCGAACTCGTAGCTGCCGGTGGAGTCGGGCGCCTCGATGAAGTACGAGAGACTGTCGCCGGCCTCGACGCTCGCGTCGAACTCGACGTAGCGGTGCCCGTCGTCGGTGTAGACCGTGTGGGCGTCGCCGCTGACCACGTCCCAGCCGAAGGGAATCTCGTCGCGGACCTTCGCCGTCTCCGTCGCCGAGTCCACGGTGATGGTCACCTGATCCGTCTGGCCGGCCGTGAAGACCGAGCCGTCGTCGCTACGGGTGCCCTCGGCGTGGAAGACCGGCTCCGTGACCTCACCGTCGACCGCGAGGTCGACGTCGTTCCACTTCGCCAGCTTGCCGGACTCGGCCAGTTCGACGGCGGTCGTCGCGTCGGCGAAGCCGGCTCCGATGTTCCACGTGTTGTGGCCGGCGAGCGCGTCGTTCGCGGTCGCCTCGATGGTGTTGACCACGTCGATGGGGTCGGGCCACTCCCCGTGGTTCTGGTAGTAGGCGTCGTAGACCAGCGTCGCGATGCCACAGAGGACCGGCGAGGCCATGCTCGTCCCGGAGAGCCGGCCGTACCAGACCTCGGTCCCCTGCTCCTCGGGATTCTGCGTGAGGAGTGGGTAGGTCTGGAACGCGTCGTTCTCCGACAGCGTGCTCATGACGTAGTCGCCGGGCGTCCCGGCCGAGGGCCGGTAGATACCGTACGGGCCGGAGACGTTGCCCTTCGCGTCCTCGCGGGCGGCCAGCGTCGCCTCGTAGGTCGCCGTGACGTTCAGGTACGGGCGGATCTCGAGGTAGTAGGTCTGGCCGCCCTCGACCTGCCCGGCGAGGTGCTCCGGATTCTGGAGGCTCGCACCGCTTGCGACGACGGGGCCGTCCCGACTGCCCTCGTGGAGGTAGACGTCGATGTCCTCGCCCTGTGGCGTCCAGGAGACCTCACCCTCGACGTAGCCGGCCTTGTTCGGGACCGTCCACTCGTGGTAGACGCTCTCGCCGACGCCGGCGTCGCTGGAGCCCGGCCCGACGGTCCCAGAGAACGACTGCTCGCCGACGACCGGTTGGCTCGAGTAGTCGGAGTCGTAGAGGTCCTGCAGGTTGCGGAACGCCTCGCGACGGTCGTAGTGTGCGCCCTCGCCGCCTGCGTAGTCGGGGGCCCGGCCGCGCGAGGAGAAGCTCGTGACCTCCATGTCGTCGTTCGTCGCGGCTGCTGCGAGGACGTGCGGCCCCGCGGCGTAGTTGCTGAATGTGTTCGTGTCCGGTCCGGAGTTTCCGGCCGCGAAGACCGGCAGGATGCCGAGTTCGAACGCCTCCCAGGTCGCCACCTCGAGCGCCCCGTTCGGGTTGTAGTCTCCGCCGACGCTCGCGCCGAAGGAGTTGTTGACGAGCTGGACGTCGTGCTTGCCCGAGCGCTGCTTGTCGAGCATGTCGTCGTACGCACCCACGACGTTCAGCAGGGCTGCTGCGGCGTCGGTCGAGTAGACCGAGACGGTCGCGTCGGGTGCCATCCCCTTGTACCGGCCGTCGCTGGCCGAGCCGTCGCCGGCGATGGACCCCGTGACGTGGGTGCCGTGGCCGCCACTGGCGGTGTCGGCGGTGCCCGCGTCGACCCACATCGTCTCCTCGTCGAGCGGGTCGACGAAGCGGTAGTGGCCGTCGAGATTCGCGGTCAGGTCGGGGTGGTCGCCGTCGACGCCGGAGTCGACGACGACCGCGTGGACCGACTCGCCCGTGTAGAACAGGTCGTCCTGCACGGTGTCGACGCCGGTCACGTCGCGGGCGTCGTCGTTCAGGAACTCGACGTCGTGGTTGGCCTGGACGTATCGGACCTCGACCCACTCCGAGACGGTCTCTATCTGCGCGCCGGTCAGCAGGGTGTACCCGATGGGGAGCTGTGCGAACCTGTAGTAGCCCGAGGCCAGGTCGAGGTGGCGGAGCCGGTCGACCTGCGGGTTCGAGTCGAAGACCACGAGGACCTCCTGCAGTTCGGTCGAGCCGGTGTCGAGGGCGTCGTCGACGGTGGGGAACTCGCCGGCCGCGGCGCTGGCGGCTCCCCAGGGGAGCATGGCGGCACCGGCGAGCCCGGCGGTCGTCTTGAGTACTGTGCGGCGGTCGACTCCGTGTGTGTCGTTGTCTGTCATCTTGATGTCCGTGTCGTGATGTCGCGTGTGTACTGTGTCGAGTTCTGCTGGCTCTGTCGCGCGTGAGTACTGGAAAACCGCCTCACGAGAGGCGTGGGGAAGTACCGCTTACGTCGACTGCGCGACGACGTAGTTCGTCTCGCCGGTGCCGGAGACCGCGACCCAGCCGCGTGCCTCGCTCGGCTTCACTTCCTGCGGGCCGAACTGGTACGCGTCGGAGGCCGAGACGTTGTCCGGTGCCTCGGCGAAGTAGGTGTAGCTGGTCTCGGTATCCGCGGTGGCCGTCTCCGTGAAGTAGACGTACTTCACGCCGTCTGCTTCCTCGACGCGGTCGACGTCGTCGGAGTACTCGGTGAGGACGGTCCACGCGGCGGGAATCACGTCGCGAACCTGGCTGTCCTCGGACGGGTTAGCGGTGACCGTGATCTGGTCGGTCTGGCCGCCCGTGAAGGCGGAGCCGTCGTCGCTCCGGGTCCCATCGACGAAGAAGCCGGGGTCGACCGAGACGTCGAGCGTGCAGTGTGCCTGCACGTCGTAGCCGTTCGTCGCACCGGGGACGTTGACGAGCTTGGCGACGACGTAGAAGGTCCGCTTTTCGCTGTCGCGCGGGAGCGACACGGTCGCGCTCGCGTCACCCTGCAGACCCTGCGCCCGGGCGACGATGTTCGGCTCGCCGTGCTGGGCCGGGTTCTCGGCATCGTAGACGAACAGGTCGACGTGGGGGTCGCCCTTCGTCATGCCCTTGTTGCCGCCCGAGTAGTAGTCGAAGCTCACCGAGGCCTCGACCGTGCCGGGGCCGGCCTGCACGTAGCCCGCGACGGCGCGCTGGTCGTCGGGCAGGTTCAGCCCGAGCACGGCGTCGCTCGAACTCGGGAGTTCGCGGGTGACGGCGTCGACGGCGGCGGCCGGGTTGACGCGGCCGAAGCCCTCGTACGGGTCGCGGCCACCGAACTCGTAGGTCGCGGGGTGGGCGCGGTGGTACGGGGCGGCCGTGAAGGCCGTCTCGCTCGCGGTCGCGAGGATGGCCTGCTTGAGCCGGTAGACGTCGTCGAGTCCGGTCTCGTCGGGATGCGGCAGCGCGATGCTGGCCGGAGCGTCCTCCTCCATCGCCTGCGAGACGAGCGCGGCGACACCGGTCGTGAAGGGGGTCGCCATCGAGGTGCCTGCTTTGCCCGTGTAGTCGCGGATGGGCGGCTGGTTGGACTCCGACGTGTCCGCGTCGCCTGCGAGTGCGGCGTTGACGAGGTCGTCGATGTAGCCACCCGGCGCACTGACGTCGGGCTTCATGTACTGGTCGAGTTCGTCCTCGTCGAGAGCGCCGAGGCCACCGGAGGAGTAGGCGGTCAGCCCGTCGAGCGGGCCAGTCGCGCAGACGGAGATACACTCGTCAGCGATGGCCGGCGAGCCGTTCCCGTTGGCGGGAGTTGCGGCGTTCCCGGCGGCCGCACAGGTCAGGATGCCTGCCTCTGCGATGTCCTTGATGCCGGCCGGGATGGAGTCGAGAATGCCCCCGACGGAGCCCAGTGGCAGGCCGCCGACGTAGCCCCACGACATGTTCACGGCACGCATGTTGAACATGTCCGCGAAGGAGTCGGCGTGCTCGGCGAGCTGGCCGGTCGGACCGGACAGCCCCTGCATACCGACGATGTTCTGGTTCGGTGCGACGCCAGTGTGGAGGCCGACGGGGTCACCGACACGGTCGCCGTCCGTGCTTGCGGGGTCGGCGAACGCGCCGACGCTGATGGACTCGAGCTTCCCGGAGGAGACGAGTTCGCCGCCGGTCGCCCGGGCGATGACGGTGTACGTTCCGGTCGTTTCGGCGGGTGCCTCGACGACGACGTTGTCGGTCAGGCCGGAGTCGCTCGTGACCTCGGCGGAGTCGAGCTCCTGGCCGTCCGGCCCCTCGAGGATGAGTTCGATGGCCTCGCCGTAGGCCGAGCCGAAGACGCCCGTGCCCGCGGTCGCAGAGACCTCGTACTGGCGGGTGTCCCCGATGGCGAGTACCTCGCCGGGCTCTTCGGTCGTGACCGTGCTCGGGTCGATGGCGCTGGCGCGGCCGGACCCGGCCATGATGGAGGAACAGTGGCTCCCGTGGCCGTTGGGGTCGCGCGGCTTCTTCCGGAGGCCGTAGCGGCTGCCGGCGTCGAACCAGCCGACCGTCTTCGGCGCGTTCGGACCGGTGCCGATGTCCTCGAAGATGACGCTCGGATCGGCCGCCTCGAACTGGCCTTCGAGCGCGTAGTAGTCCGCCGTGATGTCGTAGTCGGCCGTAACGTTCAGCCACGTCTCGACGACGAACCGGTAGGTGTGGCCGGATTTGACGTAGTTGTCGATGTTCTCCGGCTGCGTGCCGTTCGTGGAGGCCGCGACGCGCTCCCAGCCCGAACTGGTCTGCTTCTCGAGGTAGAGTTCGAGGTCCTCGCCGTTGCCCTCGACGTCGGCGGGCGTCCAGGTCATCGTGGCGTCGATACCCTCGGCGTCGGTCGGCGTCGTGAACTCGTGTACCTTCGTCACCGGGTTGGCGAAGGTACCGGGACCGATGGTCCCGCTGAAGGACTCGCCTTCGCCGGCGAGTTCGACGCGCTCTTGCTCGTTCTTCGGGATGACGAGTTCGCCGTCGCGGACCGTGACGCGGACGCCGTTCCACGGGCCGAGGTCGGGGTGTCTGGCCTCGACGCCGGAGTCGGTCAGCGCGATGGTCCGGTCGGGGCGACCACGGTAGCCCCGGTCCCAGACCTGGCTCGCTTCGCGAGCGCGCCAGTTGAAGAACGTCGAGTCGAGCCCTGTTCCGGCCGCCGCGGCCGAGCTAGCACCGAAACCGAAGAGTCCTGCTCCCGCGACCGCCCCCGTCGTCTTGATGAGGTCGCGCCGAGAGAACCCACCACTGTGTCCGTCACTGTCTGTCATTCCGTATCTACTGGAAATGGAGACTAGTTGTTCAATACCAGCCCAAATACCTGAGGTATCAGCCTCGTAAGTGGCGATTTCCACTCGCTCTTCCATCTGAGCCCCCTCGCAGTCTCTCGATTCGCCGCCGGTGGTATCGCTCATGATTCTCCGTGTTGTTCCTCGGTGATGTGAGGAAAAGGGGTTGTGACAAATCCATCCAAATGAGTCTATCGGCCGGATTCGGCGGCGTCTGAATCAATATCGGTGTTTACCGACGGACATCAGTGAAGAACACCGGTAATCGAAGGTGCCTAAAGGATTAGGTACTCATCGTCGCATCTTCCGTGAGTTCCTCGAATAGGACGTCGAGCAGCTTCCGTTCGGCGACGCGGAGATGCTGGTGGAACGTCGGCGCAGAGACGTCGAGCAGGTCCGCAACCTCGTCACCCGACTTCTCCCGTGGCCAGTCGAAGAACCCGGCACGGTACGCGGTCTGCAACACCTCCCGCTGTCGGTCGGTCAGGCGCTCCTCGACGCCCGTCCGGAAGGCCACGTCGCTCGTCCCCTGCCGCTCGACCTCGCGCTGGGAGAGCAGCTCGACCTCGACGATGTCGGTGACTCTGTCGAGCACCTGTGAGACCGAGACATCACGCGGCACCTCGATGGTGAAGCGAGCTTCTCCGTCTCCGACGCTGATGGTGCGGACGGTCCCGCCGATCTCCGCGAGCGACTCCGCGAGCGAGGCGCCCTCCGGTTCGACCTCCACGAGACACTCGTCGTCCCGTTCGACCAGCACTTCGATCCGGCCCGGTGCTCGTTCTGCCAGTTCGTTCACCTGGTCGACCGCATCGCCACGGACCACGAATCGCTCGAGGAGCCGCCCGTCGTCCCGGCTCACGGTGCCGGCCAGTTCGAGCGTAGCGTCCGTCTCGTCGGCAATCTGGACGATGAACTCGTCATCGTCGGCGATGCGGAACCTGAGTTCGGTCACGGTGTCGGTCACGAGCGCCTTGCGGGTCTCGACGGCGTTGATAGCGTACCCGACGGCCTCGCCCAGCTCCGCGAGGACCTCCCGTTCCAGCGGTTCGAACGCGAACGGGCGCGGTGCGTAGACGCACAGACAGCCGTAGACCGTATCTCCGTACAGGATGGGAATCGCGGCGGCGGACTCGTAGCCCCGGTCGAGGGCGGCCCCTCGCCAGGCAGTCGCCATCGGGTCGGAGGCGATGTCCTGTGCGAACCGTACCTGCCTGTCTCGTATCGCCGTCGCCGCCGTCACCGCATCGTCGTTGTAGTCTGCCGATTCTGGCCGAGCCTGCAGGTACTCGACGCCGTCGCCCGCCCACGCGGTCGGCTCGACCCGATCGCCCTGGGAGCCGTACTCGCCGACCCAGGCGAACTCGTACGGTTCGGCGTCGACCAGCTCCTCGCAGACGGTCTGCTCTATCTCCTCGCGCGAGTCGGTCTGCAAGAGCGCGCTCGTCACCTCCCGGATGACGCTGTTCACCCGGTCCAGGGTCTCCAGCTCGGTCGCCTGTTCTGCGAGTTCCCGCTCGCGACGACGACGTTCTCGGATGTCACGTCCGATGCCACAGATACCGCGAAGCTCGCCGTCGTCCAGGAGCGCTCCGGTGAACTCGTACGGTATCTCCTCGCCATCTTTCGTCAGTATCGACGCCGTCTCGGTCGCCCGACCGTCCATGACGATTCGGCCGATAGCGTTCTCGATGGTGTCGACCTCGTGCTCGGGGAAGAAGTCGGTCGGTCCCATCTCCCTGACCTCGGCGTCGGTGTAGCCCGTTACCTGGACCAGCTCGCGGTTCCAGCGGAGGAAGTTCCCGTCGAGGTCGAACAGGAAGAAGATGTCGCCCAGCTCGTCCAGTGCTGCGTCCCCCAGCCGCGCGTGACCGTCGGTGCTGGTCCGCTCGCGCCGGACACGGTCGACCGTCGCGGCGAGATGGTTCCCCCACGGGCCGTCCGGGTCGCCGCACGAGAGCGTGGCAGCAGCACCCGCGTCGAGTGCGGTGGTGGCCGTCGATTCGGATTCGTACAGGAAGACCACCGGCGTCTCGTTGCGACCGAGCGAGGGCACCAGCTCGGTCACGGTGTGTCCGTCGAGCGAATCACAGACGACGCAGTCGACACCCCGGTCCACCGCGGCCATCGCGGTCGCTCTATCGTCGACCACGAGCGTCGAGAGTCCACGAGCGTCGAGGCACGCCTCGAGACCTGCCGCCTTCTCCCCCGCGTGCACGACGAGAACGTTCGCCTCGTTGGACATCGCGTCAATGATTGTTCTCACCTCTCGGTATTGGTTTCGGACCCAAGGTGTATAGGGAAATAGATTTATCGATGAGAGGTTCAACTGCCAGTACTCCTGGTGGGTGTGAATGGGTACCAATCGTCCGTCTGACCGGGTCCTCCTGGCGGTGGCCGTCGCCACGGCACTCGTGGCTGGTGGGACAGCGTCAGGACTCGTCACGGCGACCCCTGCGCCGGCGACAGGTGCAGGCGACGTGGCCGACGCCGTAAGCACGACCACCGCCATCGGGGGAGGGCTCGGTGATGGGCTGGGAGAGGGGACGGAGACCGCGGGGACCACTGTCCCCGACCCGATTGAGACCACTACCACCGACGCGGCCGTGACTACCACCACCGACGCGATAGCGACGACCGTCGTCGACTCGACCGCCGAAGGTGCCGACTCGACTCTCGACGATACCACCGAAGAGGACCGCATCGTCGCGAACGTCTGGGTCGACGTATCGGTCGGGGTCGGTGACGCCAGCACAGGTGGGTCCGGGACGGCGACGGTGGGCGACGGTATCGGCGCCGACGGCTCCGGCTCGGCAGACGGTCCGGTCGTCGCTAGCGGGTCGGGGAACGTCACCGCCGGAGACGGCGGTGCCGCCGCGAAGTCCAGCATCGACGGCGGCGCACTGGCCCCTTCCACCGGCGTGAACGCACCGGCTGGGTCGGTGCCCGGACTCTTCGACGGGTCCGCACAGACCGGCGCGACGGCGACTCCCTGGAGCGTCGGGCCCGGCACGTCGGAGGACGCCGATGGCGACCCCGGTTCCGGAGCTGAACCGTCAGCTCGGACCGACGCTGCGTCCGGGTCCGTGACCGGCCAGATACAGCGACTCTGGCACGGCCTCGACGACGGCCTCGGCCCGTTCAGCGCTGACGGCACGCTCTCCGGTCCAGTCGGGGCAGGCGCGGCCGTCGGGGCAGGCGCGGCCGTCGGGGCGGCAGTCGCCGGCGGTGCCGTGGGCACGTGGCGCGGCCGAGCGGTCGCGTCTCTGGTCCGCGCTGGACTCGACGACCTGCCGCTGGGGGCCGTCTTCCGGTACAGCCGTTACGACGACAGCGACCCGCTCGAACACGACGACCGCCGGGCCGTCTACCAGCTCGTCGAAGAGGAGCCCGGAATCTACCTCTCGGCGCTGGGAGACGCGGCCGAGGTCTCCCTCTCGACCGTTCGTCACCACCTCCGAATCCTCGACGAGGAGGGGCTCGTGACGAGCGTCAAACGAGACGGCAGGCGGCGCTTCTTCCCAGGTGACACCGCCGACGTCGACCTGGAGGCGGCGCTATCGCACCCGTCGCGGTCGGCCATCCTCGAACTCCTCGCAGAACGCCAGTCGGCGCGCGTCGGCCAGCTCGCCGACGCGCTCGATCGCGACCCAAGTACGCTGTCGCACCACCTCGCCGAACTCGAGTCGGCGGGTCTGGTCGAGCGAGAACGAGTCGGCCGCGCTGTCGAGAATCGGTTGACGCCGGTCGCACGGGAACGGCTTCTCGGCGCAGCGCCGACCGTTCCGGTCGCGGACGATCGAGGAACCGCGTGAGTCGAGTGCTACTGTTCTTCCAGATCTGAAGAGAGCGTCTCGCGGACGAGCGTCTCCATCCCCCGGCGGAGACGTTCGGAGGCAGCCTGTCCAGAGACCCCGACCTCCTCGCCGAGTCCGCGAAGCGTCGTCTGTCTCGGGATGTCGAAGTAGCCCACCTCGACAGCCCGGGTGAGTATCTCCTTCTGTGCGGAGGTGAGGTCCGCCTCAGCGCCGTTCCGCTCGATGCTGCCGCTGTGAATCGACTCGACGGTCGCAGCCAGGCCGACCTCGGCACAGGTGTCTCGGAACCCTGCGAAGGCATCGCGGTCCGGAAAGAGCATCTTGACCGTCCAGCCGTCGCCGCTCGTCGCGGCGTTGAGTATCACGCCGTCGAGATCGACGGTTCGCCGGTACGCCTCCACGTCTGGGAGCGTCTCCGGACAACGGACGCGGTAGAGGCGTCTCGTGCGTTCTTCCGCGAGGATGCTGAAATCGTCGACCGTCTCGTCGGATTCGAGTCCCGCTTCGAAGGTACCGAAGTCATCCCCGGTCGCCCAGAAGACGATACGCAACGGGATGTTACGTGATGTATCGAACTGTTCGGCCGTTATCTTCATCTCTGGGACGTCGGAGAGGGCAGCACAGAGAAGGCGGGAATCGAGATGGAATCGGACAAACATATTAATTATCGGTTTTGTTTTGTTTTCTAACTGCCGTCGTTCTGGTGAAATTCGCCGGTCTCCTGCGTACTGGCCACACTCTCGAGCTCTATTATCGGTATGATGGAGTCAAGCAGATATCAATGCTGCATGGATATACATGGTGTAGGGGTATATCCCATTTTCGGGTAGCTCTGGCCCCGTGCTAGCGGCACGGACTGAGTAAATATTCAATCTCATTCATTGTCGTGAATTCGACAGCACTACCGGCGGCCGGCGATTGGACCGCCGGCGGGCAATCGGTCCCCGGAAGACGGTACCCGCCGAAGCGAATCCCACGCACTGGGTCACGTCGACCGGTCGTCCGCGAGGCGGCCCTCTCGGTCGAGCGACGCCGCAGGTTCGTCGACTCGATGAAACGACTCGGTTTCCGTCTTAGATGCCTCGTTTTTGTGCTCACTCACCATAGCACGGAGACGATGGGAACTCTCTCGTCCGTGAAAGCGTTCGTCACCGCGGTCGCTGCCGAGACGAGCGAGAAACACGTCACGTTCCTCGCCGGTGGAATCGCCTACAATGCGTTCATCTCGATGGTACCACTGCTTCTGTTCCTCCTCTTCGCCATCTCGTTCTTCGGCCCAGGGCTCGAAGAGCGGGTCCTGGAGCTCGTCACCAACAACGTCTCGCAGACGATCGGGACCCTTCTCGAGGAGATACTCAAACGGCAGTCGGAGGGGGCGACCGGGTCGTCGCTCGTCGGGCTCGTCGTACTCGTGTGGGGGGCCCTGAAGATATTCCGCGGCCTCGACACGGCGTTCTCAGAGATATACGAATCCGACACAGAGAACTCCTTCCTCGACCAGATCAAAGATGGACTGGTCGTTCTCGTTTCGCTGGTGCTCTCAATCGCGGCTCTCGTCGTCGCGACCAGCGTCTTCGCCGCCTTCGCCAGCGCGGTCGATTACCTCGGGCTAGCACTCCCGCTGGTGCTCGCGGCAGGACTCGTTCTCGCGTTCCTCCCGATGTACTACGTGTTCCCTGACACCGACGTCACCATCCGTGAGATCTTACCAGGAGTGCTGTTCGCTGCGGTCGGCTGGGCGCTTCTGCAGGGGCTGTTCCAGATATACGTCGCGATCTCCACCCGGGGTGAAGCGGTCGGGCTCCTCACCGGGATAATGCTCCTGCTGGCGTGGCTCTACTTCAGCGGCGTCGTGATGCTCGTCGGCGTGGTCATCAACGCGGTCCACGGCGGCTACACGAGTCGAGGTGTGGGCGCTCCCTGACCGTCGTCGGCTCGTTCCAGCTGGCGACCGAGTCGTCGTCTGCGAATCGTCCGAGCGGCTCGTCGTCCCTTGGACGCTCGGGCTCCGTCGGTAACTGAGCAAGGTCGAGTGGGTGGACCGAGCGATGGTCACAGGACCCGCCGATACGACCCCGGTCGAGATTCGGTGTCTTGCTGCTGATACCTTCGTCTACATCGCCGACGTCGAGAACAATTCCGAGTGGCAGTCAGGCGTCCGAGAGGTGGTACGAACCTCCGACGGCCCTATCCGCACTGGTCCAACCTTCTTCCAGCGTTCACAGTTGCTCGGTCAACGTATCGAGAGCGAGTTCGACCCGAACCGGATGGCCCGTTCTCGGTCGACGAGCGCCCGCGTGGTCGACGAGAACTCGGTCTATTCGGCGGGTACGGCCCGCAACCGTGCACAATCTTCCAACTTCCGAAATAGTTTAGACAGTCGGGAGAAAGTGTCGTCTATGGTGACTTGTGGGGGTCGAGATGGTCCATCTTGAGCTTTCTATCGAGATCAGGCGTCCTCCTACAGACGTGTTCGCGTACGTCGCGAACTTCGAGAACGACCCCGACTGGAAATCGGCCGTACGGTCGGTCACTCGCACCTCCGACGGTCCACTGAACGTCGGCTCGACGTTCGAGCAGACTGCCGGCTTCATGGGTAAGTCGGTGGTCATTCCCTACGAAGTGACCGAATTCGACCCAGGAACGGAGATTCGGTACGAGAGCACCGGTGGCCCGTTTCCGGTCGATATCGTCCGACGGGTGGAGCCAGTCGCCGAGGGAGCCCAGTTCACGACGGACATCACGGCGGCATCCGAGAACTTCTTCGACCTCGCGAAGCCGGTTCTTCAGCGGGTGGGAGCCGAACACGTGCGGGGTGACCTCGCCGTACTGAAGGCGTATCTGGAGTCACGGGAGGCAGTATAAGGTTCGTTACAACGACCAGAACTGATTAGGAGGTGAGGTATCTGGATTCTCAAGGTGAGCTTCTTGCCCGCAGACGTCCATTCTCAACTGGGGTGGCTGGATTCGGGGGCGAAAAGTCCCCGTGACAGCACCTGCAACACTAATGAAACAACAGATATCCTTCAGTGAGAAAGACGAGGGAAAGCGCGTCGTCAACTCCGACGGTGAGACGGTCGGTCGAGTCGTCGATGTTCGGCACGGCACCGCGTACGTCGACCCCGACCCGAACTTCTTCGACACGATCAAGTCGAAGCTCGGCTGGGGTGACATCGACGAGGACACGTATCCGCTCCAGAAAGCCGACGTCCAATCTGTCTCCGACGACGAAGTGCGCCTGGTACGCTTCTGAGGAGTCACGATGCCGATATCCATCCACGACATCGGTCAGGTGTCGGTACCGCTCCAGTCTGATGGCGGGTTCTTGTACTACGCGGTTCTCTTCTTCGTCCTCGCTATCGTCGCCTACGTGCTCGGTGCGAGAGGCGTCGCCGGACTCTCGATGGACATCGCGAAGCTCTTGATCGTCATCTTCGTCGTCCTGGCGATAATCGCGCTCTTGCTCTAGCGGATGTCGATACGGTACCGTCGACGGTGCACTACGGCCTTCCGGCCGTACTGCTCGTTCTCGTATCAGTCAGGGAGACGATGGCGGTGACGAAGCGTGAGAAGAACTGCCCGAGATACTACGAATATCCGTAAGACTATCTCCGGGATCCTGCCTCGGAGAAGCACAAAGTAAAACATAACTATCATAGAAATATTTTTGATAGATATTGGGGCGCTCCTCTGGCTGTCGGATTTACATCGTTTCTGGCTACGGATCGTCTCCGGCCCGTCCCTCCTGTAGGGGAACGCGTTACCGACGCATCGAACTTCCTCGTCGCCGACTGAACGCCGGAACAGCTCGCCCCCTGTGCCTGCGACCGTGGTGGCACGTTCGACACGGGCGACGGACGTCTTCCTCCCGGGCGCTCCTTTTCCTACCGATGGTTTCGGCGGGTGACCGTTTTGAACTGGGGGACGTTGGCGTCACGCTACCGCTGGGGGCCAGAAGCGAGCCCTCGGGCGGCTTCGAAGGAGATCCTCGGGTATCCTGAGAGGTGTCAACGCACTACGGCTCGGGGTTCGCTCACCGTTACGTTGGAGGTCTCCTCGTGCCCGTCGCCGAGTGCTCCCACACTCGCAGAGCGAATCTCGAGGAAAGTCGAAGTACACACATTCCCCTACGCTAGCAACTATAGTTTAACTGGTAGCTAGGTAGAAAAGACACCTTGATTATGGTTTTAAAACCGCGCAAAAACCCGTTGGTAAATGTCAAAAGAGGTGATCAACGACGACGCGTTCACCGTGCGATGGCCACCCTCTTCCGCCTGATAACTCTCCAGCTACTGATTCGGTCGGACGAGACGTCGAGGTGAGTGGGATACGACCGGAACGATGGTAACACAGTGCGACGCTGGTCCGATGGCTCGACCCCAGTTACCGTATCACGTCCCCGAACGGGAAACTACCAGGCCGCCGTTACGGTGCGATCAGGATGCCGACCACTCCATATCCGACCGCGGCGATTCCGCCCGCGGCGATGGCATATGGGAGCTGGGTTCGGACGTGGTCCATGTGGTCGGACGCAGCCCCGAACGACGACAGGATGCTGGTGTCCGACAGCGGCGAACAGTGGTCGCCGAACAGGCCACCACCGACGACGGCCGCGACTGCGGCGTACAGAACGGGTCCGAACGTATCACCGTTCATGCTGAAGGCGATCGGGACGATGATGGGTATCATGATGCCGTAGGTCCCCCAGGAGGTCCCACTGAAGAACGAGATCGCCGCGCCGGTGAGGAACGTGACGAAGAGCAACATCGCGGGCGTCAGCCAGCCCTGCGTAACGCCGATGACGTAGTCGGGAGCGCCGAGCTGCCCGGTTATCTCGTTGATCATGTACGCGAGTGCGAGGACCATCATCGCGGGGAACACGCCCTTGACGCCGTCGGTGGAGATGTCGACCAGATGGTTGATGTCGTCGAAGTACCCCTGGGCGTACATCACGATCGACAGGTAGGTGACTGCCGCCATGAACGCGGCCAGTATCTTGACGCTCTCCAGCACGACGAACGTGCCGATGCTTATGCCGAGGATGATGGCGATGGGCACGACGAGATGGAGGACGAGATTCGCTTGCTTGCCCTCTTTCGGGTCGATCTCCTCTATCTCGACGCCGACGAGCGGGTCGGCACCTTCGCGCATCACCTTCCCGGTGTTACGAGCACGACGTTCCGCCTGCTTCATCGGGCCGAAGTCGGAGACGATGCCGGTCGCGATCACGCCGGCGATTGCGATAGAGAGGATTCCATAGAAGTTGTACGCGATAGAGTTGACGAACACGTCGAGTGCCACGGTCTGGTTGGGGACGTTCCCCTGCTCGGCGATGAGTCCGGCGATGAAGACCGCCCATCCACTGATCGGGATGAGGGTCGGAACGGCGGCGCTCGTCGAGTCGAGCAGGTACGCCAGTTTCTCGCGTGAGACGTCGTGTTCGTCCGTCACCGGCCGCATCACGGGACCGGACAGGAGCGGACTGAAGTAGTCACTGAAGAACACGAGGACGCCGAGGACCCACGTCATCCCCTGCGCACCTCGCGCGGACTCGACCCGTTCCGAGACCAGTTCGGCGAATCTGTCGGTCACGCCGGCGAACATGAAGTACGCGATCAGGATGCCGACGAAGACCTGGATCATGATGACCCAGATGAACCACCCACTACCCAGGGCGTCCTGGAACAGCTGGGACGTCCCGGTGAAAGGGTCTTTCCCGAGCATCACGACGCCGACGACGGAACCGAGAAGGAGCGATATCACTGCATTCCTTGTTTTGAATGCCAGCGCGAGTGCCACTGCCACTGGAAGCAACGACAAGGCTGTTTCTTCGAACATACAGAATGACCATTATAGTATAGGTATATGAATGTTACTGTGACTCATGGCACGAGGTCGCAACGGACCTGCCGGTAGGGCCACCTGGAGAAGACCCGACTGCTTCGTGGCGGTCAGGAGAACCGTGCGGGTGAGAGATACGCCTCCAGCTCGCGGTCCACGTCTTTCCCTTCGATGACGCCGGCGAGATACTCACCGAGCGCTGGTGCGAGGGTGACTCCCAGCCCGTTCATCCCGGCCGCGACGAAGAAATCGTCGACGGCGGTCTCCCCGACGATGGGGACGCCGTCCGGGGTGAGCGTCCGGACGCCGACCCACTCGTTGGCGAGTTCGACACCGTCGAGTCGCGGAACGGCTGCCTGGATACGGTCGTCGATCTCGAGGTAGAACTCGTGCGGAATCGAGCGGGCGCCCCTCGGGTCCAGCAGTTCTGCCTCCTCGTAGCTGGCACCGAAGTTCCCGGCGAACGCCTGGGTCTGCCCCTCGCCGCGGAAGTAGATGCCGTCACCGAACTGGATGAACGGGAGCGTGAACGCCTCGTCCTTCTGTAACACGACGACGGGACCCCGGTTGTGACGGAACGGGTGGGAGACGCCGGCCTTCTCGTCAACCGCGGGAGCCCACGGGCCGGCCGCGTTGACCACGGCAGCCGCCGACTGGGTCCCCAGTGCAGTCTCGACGCCCGTCACGCGGCCGTCGCTCGTGCGGATGTCGGTGACCGGAGTCTGGGTCTCGACGGTGACGCCAGCTGCGGTCGCCTCGCCGATGTAGTACTGGATGATCTCGTAGGGGTCGAGATAGCCGTCTTCGGGTGTGGCCATGGCGCCGGCGACGGCGTCGGGGTCGAGTCCGTACTCTGCGAGGGTTTCCGATTCGAGGAACCTGGCCTCCGTACCGAACGATTCCAGCGTCCGTGTCAGCGCACGAAGCGAATCGACCTCGTCGTCGGTCCTGGCGACGTCGAGCGTCCCGATCTGCTCGAAACTGAGGGTCCCGTCCTGTACCAGCGGCTCGTAGTGTTCCCACGACCGCGACCTGAGCCGGTGACTGGTCCGGTCCGGCGTCGACTGGTGCCAGACGAAAAGCGCGACCGAGTCCGCCGACGTACCGGACCCCAGCGCGTCGCTCTCGTACAACACCACGGGCCGGCCGTGATCGCGAAGGTGATAGGCGAGACTGGCACCGGTGATGCCGCCGCCAACGATAACTATCGGGTCCATCGTTCACCCGGTATTCCTCACTTTATAAAAATGTTCGGGCGCCCCTTCGTCGAGGTGTTGGGCGGCCGAGAGCAATCTCGTTTGCCGATGCCAAACAATTATGCTGTTCCTCGTGGAGGGGCCCTATATGGGACGAAGGAACGACGAACCACGCTCGATCGAATCGGTCCGAACGTCGTTCGCCATCGTGGACGAACTCATCGACCGACGGGGGGCCGGTGTCACCGAAGTAGCGAAGGCGCTCGACTGTTCGAAGACCACGGTACACACGCACCTCTCGACGCTCTCTCGGCTCGGTTATGTAACCCGCGATGGGAACGAGTACAGCGCCAGCCTCGGGTTCCTCGCGACCGGAAATCGTATCCGAGAAGGGTTCGACCTCTACCGGTACGGCGTCTCGATCGCCAACTCGCTCGCGGAATCGACTGGTGAAGTCGTTCACCTCGCCGTCGAAGAGGACCAACAGGTCCACTTCGTACACGTCGCCCGTGGTGGACCGGAGGCGATCGAATCCGTGACCCCGAGCGGGCGGACGGCGGAGCTTCATGCAACCGCGGTCGGAAAGGCGATGCTCGCGGACATGTCCGAGGAACGTCGCGAGTCAGTGCTCGCCGGCGACCTGGAATCGATTACCGAACGGACGAAAACCGACCCGGAACTGCTCCGGGAGGAGCTGGACCGCGTTCGCGAGCAGGGATACGCCGTGAACGACCAGGAACAGGTGCTGGGTGCTCGGTCGGTCGCGTGTGCGGTGAAGTACGTCTCCGGTGACCTCATGGGTGCCATCGTCGTGAGTGGGCACGCATCCCGACTCGACGACGACCGAATCGAGGAGCTGGCGTCGAGTGTGAAGGGTGCAGCGAACCAGATCGAGATCGGGCAGGGATGATGACAGCCCAGCTGTAGAACCGGCGGTTCCGGCTGTTTGGCGATGAGTAACGGAGGCCTCTGTCGCGGACGAGTCGCGGTGTCGTTCGCACGGTTACCAGCTGGGAGCACGGATCCACTCTTCCGGTCCACCTGCGTTGACAGGTGTCTATCACAGAAGATTTATGTTGCGGGTCTCTGGACCGCTTGGTGTATGCAGCGTGAGACCGCTGAGCCACGAGTCGAGCAGTTACCCGGCCCCAACGCGAGTCAGTGGGTCGAGTTCCACCGCCAGTCGTCCGCACCGAGCACGTACGTCTACGACTTCGTCTGGGACATCACCGAGGACGCCATCGGCCCATTCTGTACCGACGCCGACGGGAACGTCCTCCTCGACTTCACGAGCCACGTCGCCGCCGCACCGCTCGGGTACAACAACCCGGCGCTCATGGAGAAACTCCGGGCGTTCGACCTCGTCGACCCGCTGAAGATCGCGGGACAGGACTTCTACGTGAGTACCGGTGGTGCTCCCGAGGAGACCGAGATGCCCGGGCCTGCCCATCTGATGGACACGCTCGTCGACGTCTCGGACCAGTACGGCATGGATACCGTCTTCCTCTCGAACTCGGGTGCAGAGGCGGTCGAGAACGCGATGAAGATCTGCTACGACAACTGTGACGTTCCGAAGTACGCCGTCACGTTCGAGGGGGCGTTCCACGGGCGGACCCTCGGCGCACTCTCTCTGAACCGGTCGAAGTCGGTCCACCGGCGAAAGTTCCCCGAACTCAGCGGCGTCGTCGACGTCCCGTATTCGATGGAGGGAATCGAGCGCCTCCGGGAGAAGCTCGACCCCGAGCGGGGCCACGTCCCACCAGAACAGGTCGCCTTCGTCATCCTGGAGCCCGTTCAGGGTGAGGGCGGCTATCAGGTCCCCAGCCAGGAGTTCATGCGCGAACTGGACCAGCTGTGTTCCGAACATGACATCCCCCTCATCGCCGACGAGATACAGTCCGGCGTCGGGCGAACGGGAGAGATGTGGGCGGTCGACCACTTCGAGCTCGAGCCGGACGTCATCACGAGCGCCAAAGCTCTCCGCGTGGGTGCGACGATTTCGAGCATGGACGTCTTCCCCGAGGAGAAGAGCCGGCTGTCGTCGACGTGGGGCGCCGGAGACATCCTCTCCTCGCTCCAGGGGACGCTGACGCTCGCGACCATTCAGGAGCAGGACCTCCTGACCCACGCCGAGGAGAAGGGCGACCGTTTGCTCGGCCAGCTTCGTGAACTGGGCGACCGCCACCAGGATGCCGTGGTCGCCGCACGTGGGCTCGGACTGATGACCGCTGTGGAGTTCGACACGAAGGAGCGACGGGACGACGTCGTCGATGCCGCCCTCGAGCGGGGGCTGCTGACGCTCGGCTGTGGACAGAAGACGCTCCGCCTCCTGCCGCCGCTGGACGTCCGCGACCGCGAGCTCGACATCGCCGTCGATCTCCTCGACGAGGCCGTCGGCGCGACCGAATCCGCGAACTGATTCGCCCGTCGATAGCGACGGCATCTCCCGAAGACGACGCTGTGTTTCTCCGGTCCCGAATCGTCGACTCCCAGAGTTCCACCTGGGGAGAGACGCATCCCTGCCCCTGTCTCTAGAGAGCCAATCTCTGACCCGGGGGAATCGACATCTCTGGGACCGAGGTCTCGAGGGCGAGCGTCGAGACGGGCGGTCCACCGTCCGGCTAGCTGTTTGCCCATGCCAAACGACCTGTGGGGCCGTCCATGGTCGGCGGCTCCAGGCAGTAGGCCGAGTGACCGTCCCGACGGCGGCGCCGCTGTGTGCCGAATCCCACCGGGATATTACACCGCTATCCCTGTAACACCCCTGTTCCATCATCGGCTCTTCCTGGAGGAAGCCCCGAATCCCATACCCAGCTCGCGCGCAGACGACGTCGACGGTAGACGAGGAAAGTGAGAAACCGATGGGAAAGCATCAGAAATGTGGCGTATGTTGTATAAGAAAACCAAATGCTTTGATGGCTGAGGTCGGTAGATACTGTGTAGCAGATGTATTGTGGAGGATTCTAAAATATATACAATATTGATTTGCCCGCTCACATATGCCGGTATCAGTAAGTGTCGAGAACCG
This sequence comes from Haloarchaeobius lipolyticus, assembly GCF_051208015.1. Taxonomy (NCBI): domain Archaea; kingdom Methanobacteriati; phylum Methanobacteriota; class Halobacteria; order Halobacteriales; family Halorubellaceae; genus Haloarchaeobius; species Haloarchaeobius lipolyticus. The sequence goes on from NZ_JBPKGF010000003.1 coordinate 260,750, forward strand.
GCTCGCTACCGGAAAATACGCGATAAACCAGCGGCCCATCAAACAACCACACTCGATCCGGTTCTGGCACCAGTTATCGAACTAAATTGCATATATTATCCGAAAAATAGAGCTATATGTGGAAATATTGGGGACTCTCCCTCTAATCTCTAACTGGCAGTCGATTTAGAAGAGCTCAGGGAAAAGAGTCAGAATTGTTTATATCTTACAATTCTGTGTGCAGTGTCTCTCGAGCTTGCAAAATCTTTGGTGTTGTCTTCTCAGAATAATTTATGTATACGTACCATATCTATGATGCTATATTCCTACTACGCTGGTTTCCCTGTGCCCGCAGTATCGTCTATCCCCTCCGTCACGTGAAAGTCGCTTCTCGCTACCATGAGATGGAGAGAGGCCAAGCATTTCCAGGGAGAACCGGCCCCGTTCAAATTTCACAGCAAACCGGACCCGACGGGACTTCCGCGAACACGGTGAGCGGAAGGTCGTGGGGGGAGCGGTCGAGCGAAGCGAAGGAGCGGACCCGACGGGACTCCCGCGAACGCGGTGAGCGGGAGGTCGTTGGGGGAGGGAGGACGACTGTAAGGAGTCCGAACGGACCCGACGGGATTTGAACCTCACTCGCTCCACTGCGTTCCGCTCGCTGATTCAAATCCCGCGGATTACGTTTTCACTGCTCACGTTGTTCGCAGGAAAACGGACCCGACGGGATTTGAACCCGCGACATCTTGGTCCGGAACCAAGCACTCTGTCCACTGAGCTACGGGCCCTCAGTCACCTGTAGTGAACCGGCCGACATAACGGTTGTGAACCCGCAGTGGCTCACTCGTCGTCCGACCCACCGTCTGCGACCGACGCGGCTGGTCCAGCGACCTCCTCCTCGATGACGGCCTGCTTCCAGGTTCCACGCGTGAACCACAGGCCGGCTGCGACGGCGCCGACGACGTTCCCCATCGCCATCCCGTACCAGAAGCCGGTGGGGCCGAGACCGAGGCCCGCGACGCCGAGCAGTGGGACGGGATCGAACGCGAGGTAGGAGACGGTCGCCACGCGGCCGACCCAGAGCGTCACGAGCGAGAACGCGAGTGCCGTCTTGGTGTTGCCGGCACCGCGGTAGGCGCCGAGGATGACCTGCAGGACGCCGATGAAGGCGAACTCGACAGTGCGGATGCGGATGTACTCCGCGCCGTGGCGGATGGTCTCTGCGGCGTCCGCGATGTCGTTGCTGATGAAGGCGTCGACGAGCACGTGCGGGAAGAGGAAGACGATGACGGCGACGGCCAGCAGGGTACCGGCGCTGACCTTCGCGGCGAGCCAGACGGCGCGTTCGGCTCGGTCGGACTTCCCGGCGCCGAGGTTCTGGCCGACCATGGTGTTCGTCGCCCGGCCCAGCCCCATCGCGGGCAGGAAGATGAGCGAGGCGATGCGGTTACCGAGGCCGTAGGCGGCGACGACGGGCGGGGCGAACTGGACGATCATCGCCGTCAGCGTGACCATGGCGAACGCGCTGGCGGACTGTTCGAGCGCGCTCGGGACGCCGATCTCGACGATGTCGCGGATGACGCCGAGGTCGGGTGCGAGATGGTGCAACTGCACGTCGGGGCCGGCGTCGGTCATGAACAGGACGTACATCCCGAGGACCGTCCCGAGGCCGCGGGAAGCAACCGTCGCGATGGCCGCGCCGGTGATACCGAGCTCGGGGATGTATCCGGGCACGCCGAAGATGAGAAGCGGGTCGATGACGACGTTGACGGCGACGCTCACCAGCATCACCCGCATCGGTATCTTCGTGTCGCCGTAGCCGCGCATGAGCGCCGAGAAGACGAAGAAGCCGAACATGAAGACGATGCCGAGGAAGAACACCTCCATGTAGTCCGCGGCGAGCGGGATGACCGCCTCCTTCGTCTCGCCCTGGCTCGGGAGGAGCGCGAGCATGTCTTCGGTGAAGACGTAGCCGACGAGTCCGAGCCCGACTGCGAGGATTGAGACGAACGAGATGGTCTGGCCGGCGACCCGTCCCGCCGACCCCTCGCTCTTCGCGCCGGTGTACTGTGCGGTGAGGATGGCACCGGCGGCGGTGAACCCACCGGCGAGCGAGATGAGCAGGAAGATGAGCGGGAACCCGAGGCTGATGGCGGCCAGTGCGTCGGTGTCGTACTGGCCGAGCCAGAAGGTATCGGCGATGTTGTAGGTGACCTGCAGCAGCTGGAGGGCGACGATGGGCCACGCGAGCCGGAACATCGGGCGCGCGAGACTGCCCTCCGTGATGCTGCCGGCGGGCGTGGAACTCACTGTACTTCGAAACGAAACAGTTGCGCTTCAATGTGTTGCATCGCGACGGGCGCGTTCTGCACGCGGAGCAGTAGCTCGAACGGTGGTGAGAATCGAAGAACTGCGTCGGGGGAATCCGTCTACGGCGTCTCGTTCGTCTCCAGCGTGAAGCTGGCCTTGGGGTAGGCGACGCAGGTCAGCACGTAGCCATCTTCCAGTTCGGGGTCGTCGAGCATCTCCTGGTTGTCGTGGACGACGAAGTCCCGGGAGTCGCCGCCTTCGACGTGTCCGGCACAGGAGACACACTGGCCCTGTCGGCAGGCGTAGGGCAGGTCCCAGCCCTCGTCCTCGCCGGCTTCAAGCAGGGTCTCGTTGTTCGCGACCTCGATGGTCGAACCCTCCTTCTTGTACTCGATCTCGAAGTACTCGACCTCGTCCTCGGGGATGTCGGCCGGGCTCGACGAGTCTTCCGCCTCTTCACCTTCCTCCAGTTCGCCGCCGGCTTCACCGCCTGCGACGGCCCCCGCGGCGCCGCCGCCGCCGATGGCGCGGTTCATGGGTTCGGGGAAGTCCGTCTCGGGAACGGTCTTCGCACGCCGTTCGAGGAGCTCTTGCGAGATGTCCTCGGTCGGGGTCCAGGCGGTCCCCCGAATGAAGTGCATGACGACGGCGATGACCGTCAGGGAAAGCCCGACAGCCAGTCCCAGTTCGTTAACCATGTGTGCGCAGATTTGGAGTACGGGTTTAACTTTGTTGTGATTAGGAGCGGCCGCTCGCCACCGGAGTCCGTCACTCTGGGGCCGCGTGTGACCGCCGACGGGTCGGTACGAGAACGTCGTCGTTCCGAAGCGTAACCCACGCCTCACTCGGAACGGTCGTGACCGAACCGGAGACAGTAGGCGTCGAGCAGTTCCTCCAGCAAGAGCGCGTCACGCGAACTGGCGTTGTAGTGGTGGTCGATGAAGTCCTCTGCGTCCTGTACCTTGCCGCGGAGGACGAACCGGCGGACGGTCGCGACCGACTCGAAGAACGGGAGTCCGGACTCCGGTCCTTCGGCGGGCTCGATGAGCTGGTCCTTCTGGAAGACGTCGGCTTTGATGTCCTCGAAGTCGACGGTCGACGGGACGTAGTCGTCGGAGAGCTGTTCGAGGATGAACTCGCTGGCGAAGCGGTAGAACTCAGACTTGCTCTCGAAGACGCCCTCCTCGACGAGGGACTCTATCTCGTCGACGGTCGATTCCGAGAATCGGACCGTGCTCTTTACCATATCCTCACAAGACAGGGCACGGGGTCATAAATCTTGTAAGCCATTGACTAGAAAATTCCTCGATAGGTAATGCGTCGTGACACCTACTCCTCGCGAGCGACCTCGTGCCGACCGAACCCGTACCGGAGCCGGTTGGCGAGGCGACGGGAGAAGCGACCGCCTTCGGGGGCACGAGAGCCGAACCGTTCCGCGAGCGACTGGTAGATGAGCGGGACCGGAATCTCCTGTTCGAGCGCCTCCTGTACCGTCCAGGTGCCCGTCGAGCCACCCGAGACGTGGTCGGCGACGTCGCCCAGATCGTTGCCCTCCTCCCGGAACGCCTCCTCGCACAGCTCGAGGAGCCACGAGCGGATGACGGCACCGTTGTTCCAGGTGCGAGAGACGGCTTCGAGGTCGAGGTCGTACCGGCCGTTGGCGAGCAGTTCGAAGCCCTCGCCGTAGGCCTGCATCAGCACGTACTCGACGCCGTTGTGGACCATCTTCACGTAGTGCCCCGACCCTGCCGGACCCATGCGGTCGTGACCGTCGGGGCCGGTCGCCACGGCGTCGAAGACCGGCGTCAGCTCGTCGTACGCCCACTGCGGGCCGCCGATCATGAGCGAGAAGCCGAGCTCTGCACCGGCGGGACCGCCGGAGGTTCCGCAGTCGAGGTAGGCCGCGGCGGTCGACTCGGCGCGGCGGACGGAGTCCTCGAAGTGGGAGTTCCCGCCGTCGACGACGATGTCGTCCTCGTCGAGCAGCGGCTCGAGGTCGTCGAGCGCGGCGTCGACCGGTTCGCCGGCCGGGACCATCAGCCAGATGCGCTTGTCGTCGCCGAGCTGGTTCGCGAGATCGCGGACCGACTCCGCGGGCGTCGCGCCCGCGTCGGCGGCCGCATCGACGGCGTCCTCGTCGAGGTCGAACGCGACCACGTCGTGTCCCGCCTCGAGCGTCCTGTCTACCACGATTCGGCCCATGCGGCCGAGACCGATTACGCCCAGTTGCATGGCTCTGGCTGTGCGAGCCGGGTACGTAGGGGTTGTGATTGACGTCGCAGAAATGAGCCACTGGGTGGGGTGACAGCCGCTGTCGTCCGGGTTACCGAACGCGTGTCCGTGTCGAGACCGGCGGGCAACTGCTGGTCATCTCAGGCGGCCTCCTCGATGGAGACCGCGTTGTTGGCCTGTATCCAGGCCGCCGAGCACTGCTCGTCGAACAGGAGTACCTCGTCGGTGCTGAGCGTGATTGCGACGTACCGGGCGATGTCGACCGCGTCGACGCCCAGCGTGCTGTACTCGTCCTGCCGTTCGGTGTCTGCTGGCATGGTGAATCTCTGGTCTCGGGCGTTCGGGTTACTATACACCATCTACTTTCGCCCCCACAGTGATAAGTGTTATCATGTAACACTTTCTCTACTGGTGGCTCGTCCCGGCCACCCGCAGTCCGAACCCCACGAGAGAACGAACCGCGGGACCGTCCTCGGTTTTCTCGGAACCGAGCACGAGTCCCCCGAACGTTTACAGCCAGTGGTGAGTTACGTTGACGATGGCCATGAGAAATAGCGCGAGCGGGGCGGACGACTCCGACAACAACGAGTGGACCCGACGACGGCTCCTCAGGAACGGCGGTTTCGCGGGACTCGGTCTCCTCGTCGGGACGGGGACCGCTGGCAGTGCGACAGCGAGCGCGGGAACAGCGGGGTCGTCCGCCGGCGAGGAGTACGGCTACCGGACCACCACAGGCGTCACCGAACCACGGTACCAGAAGGGTACTCCCACCGAACACTACGTCGAGACCGAATACACAATCGACGGAGCGAGCGAGTCACCGACCATCTACGGGCAGGTAATCAGACCGGTAGACGAGAACGGCGACCCCGTGAAGGACGTCCCCGTCATCCTGACCTACTCGCCCTACAACGACGTCCGCTGTCCACAGGGCGAGGCCTGCGCCGCCGCGAACGACGGCGTCGCCGACTTCTTCGTCCCGCGAGGGTACGCCCGGGCGACCTTCGACGTGGTCGGCACGCGCAACTCGGACGGCTGCTACGACTACGGGGGCCACCGGGAGCGAAAGACCGGCGCACAGCTGGTCGACTACCTCGGCTCTCGCGACTGGTCGAACGGGAAGGTCGGCATGATCGGCGGCTCCTACGACGGAACGACCCAGCTCGCCGCCGCCATCGAGGACCCCGAGCACCTCGAAGCCATCGTCCCGCAGGTCGCCATCGACCGGTGGTACGATTACGCCTTCGGCGGGGGAATCCGGTACTTCCTCAACAACGAGTATCCGACCGACGAGGGCTTCGACACGCCGTTCGCCTTCGACTTCGGCTTCGGCCTGCTCCCGCCGATGAACGTCGACGAGCCGTGGCAGTACATCGACGACCTCGACGACCGGTTCCGTCCGTGTGATGCGGTCGAACACACCGAACGCGCCTACGAGTACGACCCGGTGTACGACGGATTCTGGGAGGAGCGTGACTATCGACGGGCCGCGGCCGGGGTATCGGCGGCGGTCCTCGTCGAGGGTGGCTGGCTCGACCACAACGTCAAACACTGGGACTCGACGCGGTTCTACGAGGCGCTCCCCGACGACCACCCGAAGAAGCTCGTCATGGGCCAGTGGAACCACCAGGCCAGCGGCTTCGCGGACGCACAGGCCATCCGTCACGCCTGGTTCGACCACTGGTTGCTGGGGCTCGACACCGGCGTGATGGACCTGCCCGCCGTCGACACCCAGACGAGCACCGGCGAGCGCGTCCAGTACGCAGACTGGCCGCCGGCGGGTACCGAGGAGAAGACGTGGGTGCTCGTGGGGTCGGCGAACGCGGCAGGTGAGGGTTCCGGCGACTCACGCGAACTCGTTCTCCAGGGAACCACGGACCCGTCCTACACCGACACCGAACCCCCGCTGACCGAAGAGGAGATGTTCGCCACGGCCGGCTCGGGTCCGAACCACCTCGAGTTCCTCTCCGAGCCGGTCGACGACCCGGTCCGGATCACCGGCAGTCCGCTGCTCTCGCTGGTCGCCACCTCGACCGAGGCCTCGACGCACTACACCCCCGTCATCTTCGACGAGGCCCCCGACGGGAGCCGCGAGGTAGTCACCCGCGGCTTCCTGAACGCCCGGAACCGAAACGGACTCGACGTCTCCGAGCCGGTCCCAACGGCTCGGGAGTACACCGCTCCCGTCGACTGCTGGGACGTCGACTGGCTGCTTCCCGCCGGCCACCGTCTCGGCATCGTCGTCGCCTCCGACAACCGCGACTGGGCGCTGAACGACCCGGACGGCCACAGCACGAACACGCTGGTACTGGGTGATGATGGCGCCGGGTCGACCCTCACGCTCCCGACCGGTCCGACCACGCTCGACGTCTCGGGAACCCGGCGCGACGATGGCTCGGTCTTCACCGGCGGACAGACCGACCACGTCCAACTCACCGCCGAGGCCAACCAGCCGGTCGCGCTGCGGGACCGCGTCCCCTCCGAGTGGACGGTCCTCACCGACCTGAGCGACGACGTGGAACGGGTCGAGCAGCCGACGGCGGGTGGATCGCAGTTCGTCTACTTCGGCGTAGACCCGGCGACCGAGCAGTCGGTCGAGTACTTCGTCGAGGCTCCCTCCGGGACCGAGCGGACTGGGGACTACGATTTCGGCCCCGCCGAGGCGATTCGAACCGTGGACTCCAGCTGGGTCGCGGTCCCGGAGACCGACGACCAGAACACCGTGGTCGGCGAGGACACGAACACGTAGGGTGACTCGAACGCCGGCCGACCACCCTCGGTACACACGATTCCCCCGTTCCCGACGGTTGCCAAAGCGGTATCACTCCTCCCGTCGAACCCCGGTCCATGAGCCTCGAGCAGATATTCGACGCGATGCCTTACGCCGAACACCTCGGCATGGAGCTCACGGATGCCACCGACGGCTATGCCCGGGGTACGCTCGAACTCGAACCGCATCACTCGTCCGTCCCCGGCCGGCTCGTCGCCCACGGCGGCGTCGTCCACTCGTTCGCGGACCACGTCGGCGGTGCGGCCGTCATCTCGCTCAACCACCGGCCGACGCCCACCATCGACATCCGCATCGACCACCTCGCGCCCGCGACCGAGGACCTCGTCGCCGAGGGCGAGGTCGTCCGGAACGGCGGACAGGTCGCCACCGTCGACGTGACCATCGAGAACGTCTCCGGGAAACGCGTCGCGACTGCCCGTGGCGTCTACAAGACCGGCGGCGGCGAGGACGGGTCGGCCTGGATGGGTGGCGGCGAGGAGTTCCCGACGGAGTAAGCCGTAACGGACGGTCAGTCCCCGTCACATCGGGCGTCAGAACTTTACTGGTTTGTGGAATCTCTGCGGACATGAAACGGCGCGAGGTGCTTGGTGCACTGGGAACGGTGGGTGCAGGGGGCTGTCTCCGACTAGAGGGTGATTCTTCGGAGACGGCCGACGAGCCTGATGACGCCAGCCCGTCCAACACGACTGGAACCGCGCAGGCGGCGGCCGACGAGCGGACCACGCAAGAGTCGGCCCAGGACACCGAGGAGCTCCCCCTCGGGATGGACCAGGACGGTGTCTCTCCGCTACTGGCTGACGCGCATCGAAGCGCGGCTGCAACGACGACCTATCATCTCGAGACGACACTCGAGAAGGTCGGAGAGGGGACTGCCCACTGGATTACCGTGGACAAGGCCGACGGAACCGCGCTGCTCGGTCGGGAGGGAATCATCGAGAAGTACCTGACTGAATCCCGCTCGACGTGGCGCGGTGACCACCGTGGAGACTGGACGTACGGCGACGTAGAACCGCCGTGGCGGGACGGCCTCCCGATGGAGTGGCTGGCTCAGCGGTACCAGTTGAAACAGCTCATCGCCGGCGCCGCCTTCGATGCTCCCTCACGGACGGAGACAGCCGGAGAGACACTGTTCACCGCCAGTGCGAGCGAAGTCGCAGACGAGGCGCCGCTGCTGGAACTGTACGACTGGACGATGCCCGAGGAGGTCGCCGCGGTCTCCGTCGAGATCACGGCGGATGCCGACGGGCTCGTCCGGGAGTGTCGGGCCGAGACGAAACTGGTCTCTGGAGACGACCTGCGCGTGATGGACCACCGGTTCGCGTTCACCGACGTCGGAAGCACCGAGGTCGTCGAGCCCTCGTGGCTCGGGACGGCACGAGAGAAGGCGGCGCGCATCGACTCCCGCGTCGAAGACGATTTCTTCGTTCTCGAACACGCGGGCGGCAACGACGTCGTCGCCGACAGCGTCCTCAAGCTCGGCTCCTCACAGTACTACGGCGACGTGCCCCTGTCGGCCCCACTCCGCGCGGGCCAGTCGCTCTGGGCCTGGCGGGAGGGGAACGAGATATCGGCTACTGTCGGCCGCCCCGACCAGGCATCACCCGATTACCTCTTGCCGGAGACGAACGTCCACCTCACCTACGTCTCTGCGGATTACGCCGCGACGTCGATAGAACATCTCGACTGACCACCCCGTCCACCCTCCGGTGCGGTCGTGTCGGACCGGTGGCGAGGCCCCCGCCGGCCGTGCCGGTTGGACGAAGCTTTTGCCTGTGGAGGCCGTAGCCGGAATATGCTCAGTTCCCCGAAGGTTCGAAAGCTCGTCGCCGGCGCGACCGCCGCGTACGGTCTGTTCAGTCTCCTGCTCCCCCGGCAGGTCGCGAAACTCACCCAGCGGCTGCTTCTCGGTCCGACCTACGAGAACACGAAGGAGCTCGAACCCCGCGACTGGTACCTCGAATCGACGCGCGCCTCCGGTCTCGGGATGCTCGTCGGTGGCCTGTTCGGCTACATCCTCGCAGACCGCGCAGGCGACACGGCCGCTGCCGAGGCCGAGGACGATGGTCCCGTGACGGTCGACCTCGACGAGGCTGCAGAGAAGAGCGAATCGGACGACGAGAGCGTCGACATCGACGTCGTTTGAGACCGAAGTCCTTCGGTTCCCCAAGTATCACGTAACCCCGCCGCTCTGGCGGTCGAACTCCGTGAACACCTCGTTCTCCGCGATGTCCCGCAGGTCCTCGACGACGGTCCAGACCGTCTCGAAGCCGACGTAGTACGGCGACGGTGCGACCCGGACCACGTTCGGCGGCCGGTAGTCGACGACGATCCCCCGGTCCTTGAGCGCCTCACTGATGCGGTACGCTTCGGGATGTTCGAGGGCGACGTGGCCGCCCCGTCGGTCCGGGTTTCGCGGCGTCCCGACCGAGTAGCCGAGGTCGGCGAGCCGTTCGTCGGCGAGCGCGACGAGGTACTCCGTCAGCGCGACGGACTTCTCCCGGAGCGCCTCGATGCCGGCCGCGTGAGTCACGTCGAGCGCTCCGTCGAGCGGCGCGGCAGAGAGCACCGGAACCGTCCCGATCTGGAACCGGCCGGCGTCGTCCGCCGGTGTGAACTCGTGGCGCATCTCGAACTGGGTCGCCTTGTCGTGTCCCCACCAGCCCGCGAGCGCGGGGTCGATGTCGAAGTGGCGTTCGTTCACGTACAGGCCGGCGAGTGCCCCGGGACCCCCGTTGAGGTACTTGTAGGTACACCAGACCGCGAAGTCGACGCCCCACTCGTCGAACTCGTGGGGAACCACGCCGACCGAGTGGGCTGCGTCGAAGCCGGCGAGCGCGTCGTGCTCGTGTGCGAGGTCGGTGATGGCGGGAACGTCGAGCAGCTGACCGGACCGGTAGAGCACCGTCGGCATGAACACGATGTCCACGTCGTGTGCCTCGAGTGCAGTGGCTATCTCCTCTGTCGTGACGGTCCGACCGTCCCCGCTCTCGACCGCGACCAGGTGCTCGTCAGGGTCGAGCCCGCGCTGGCGGAGCTGCGCCGCGATGGCGTAGTGGTCGGTCGGGAAGTCGAGGTCGTTGACGAGAACTGTCCCCGCGCCGTGGGCGTCCAACATCGAGCCGACGAGCGTGTGGATGTTGACCGTCGTGGAGTTGCCGACGACGACCGATTCCGCTCGCGCGCCGACGAGCGGGGCCATCCGGTCGCCCAATCGCTCGCCCATGTGGAACCAGTCGGGGTCGGCGTCGGTCCAGCCACGGATGGCGAGCTCCTTCCACTCGTCGACGACCCGGTCGAGCGCGGCCGCGGCGTCCGCCGAGCAGAGGCCCAGCGAGTTCCCGTCCATGTACCGTTCGCCCTCGGGGACGACGAAGCGCTCGCGCAGGTCGGCCAGGGGGTCGGCGGCATCGAGCTCGCGGGCGTACTCGCGGTCGGCCGGCGGAGTATCGTCGGCGGTCGGCGTGGTCATGGCTCGTGGGTCGGGTGCGGCCGTCCTACTGTTTTCGGTCGCGGTGGCTCGGTGGTCTGTCGCGCTCCCGTCCGCCCGCGCCGAACGACTCAAGAGTGCAGCGTTCCTCGATTCGATAACCCGTGTCCGACCTCGACCCCGCTCTCGACGCCGCTATCGACCCGCTTCGCGACCTGCCCGAGTGGAACGCCCTCGGCGTCGAAGCGGCTCGTCGGGTCGAAGACGAGACCTTCGGTGATGCGACGCCGCCAGACGACGGCGTGGAGACGACGGAGCGGACCGTGCCCACGGAGCGATACGACGTGCCCGTCCGGGTCTACCGCCCGCCGGAACTCGTCTCGCCCGCTCCCGCGCTCGTCTTCTCCCACGGCGGCGGCTTCGTCCTCGGGACCCTCGACTCGGCTGACGACCTCGCGCGCCGACTCGCGCTCGGGACCGACCGACTCGTCGTCTCGGTCGACTATCGACTCGCGCCGGAGCATCCGTTCCCGGCGGGACTGGACGACGTCTGCGCCGTAATCGACTGGACGTTCGAGAACGCGCCCGGACTCGAAGTCGATCCGGGGCGCGTCGGCGTCGCCGGTTCCAGCGCCGGCGGCAACCTCGCCGCAGCAGCCGCCTACCGGTTCCGGGCTCGTGACGACGTACCCGAACTCGACAGACAGGTCCTGTTCTACCCGATGCTCGACCCCGACCTTGACCGCCCGTCACACCACGCGAACGCGGACGGTCCGCTATTGACCCGGGCGGATCTCGACTGGTTCTGGGGGCTGTATCGCTCGGGACTCGACACCGGCGTCGTGGCGAATCCCGAGTTCGGACCACTCGCCGCGGCCCATCTCCGCGGCATGCCGTCGGCGGTGGTCGTAACCGCGGGATGTGACCCACTACACGACGAGGGACGAGCCTACGCTGCGATGCTCGCACGGTCGGGCGTGCCCGTCTCCGACCTCTCGTATCCGGGCATGTGCCACGGCTTCCTCTCGCTCGCCGACGCGGTTCCGGCCGCGGCCGAGGCGTGGGACGACCTGACCGCGGCCGTGGCGGGCCTCCCCGACCGCAACGAGTAACCCGCTGACGTGTCTCGTCGGAGATAGATGGTAGCCGTTCCAGACACGGCCGTCGACCTGCTCTTCGTTCTCTTCGGCGTCGCGGGCCTGTGGCTCGGTGCCGTGGTCCTCGTCGAATCCGCCGTCAGGCTGGCGCGCCGGGCAGGCATCCCACCGCTGGTCATCGGTCTCACCGTCGTCGCGTTCGGTACGTCCGCGCCCGAGTTCGTCGTGACCATCGACGCGGCCCTGACCGGGAAGACGACCGTCTCGGTCGCCAACGTCGTCGGCTCGAACGTGTTCAACCTCGCGTTCGTCCTGGGGAGCGTCGCCCTCGTCCGCGCACTCCCGGTCTCGTACGACCTCGTTCAGCGGGACGGCGTCTCGCTCCTGGCCTCGGCGGTCCTCGTCGCGGCCTTCCTCGCGGACGGGCTGCTCGACCGGGTCGAGGGAGCGGTGCTCTCCGTTGCGCTGCTCGCCTACCTGTCGCTCGTCGTGACGTTCCGGTCGGCCGCGACCGGACCGGAGTCGGCCAGGGGCGACGGGCCGCTCGAGGAGTCAGGCGAGTTCGACCTGCTGGACCCGCCGAAGCTCGTCGCGAGTCTCGCCATCGTCGTCGTCTGCGGCCACCTGCTGGTCGAGGGGGCGACAGACCTCGCCCGGACCGCGGGTGTCTCGGAGTGGGTCATCGGTGCGACCGTCGTCGCGGCGGGGACCTCGACGCCCGAACTCGCCACGTCGCTCATCGCGGCGCGGCGAGAGCAGGCTGGGCTCTCGGCGGGGAACCTCATCGGCAGCTCCGTCTTCAACCTGCTCGGCGTCCTCGGACTCGCCGGGGTCCTCCGTCCGCTCCCGGCAGGTGATTCCGCCTTCCCAGGCAGTCTCGCACTCGTGTTGCTCTGTGTCCTCGTCGCCCTGTTGCTCGGCTCCGAGGAGGAGCTCTCGCGGTGGGAGGGTGCGGTACTCATCGCCGCCGGACTGGTCAACTGGGGGGTCGGCTTCGTCACGTGATACGCGTTCGGGAGCGACGGGGGCAGCTGCTTCCCGCGAGAACGGAGACAGCCGCTTCCCCGGAGCCTAAACGTCCGACGCACCTATCGCCACGCATGAACACACAGGCGCGACCCACCCGCCTCGACGACGGCGACGAACTCGACGCCTTCCTCGCCGACCACTCGCTCGTCCTCCTCGAACTCTACACGAAGGGCTGCGGGAAGTGCCAGTCGATGGAGCCCATCCTCGGAAACGTGGCTCGCGTCACCGACGCCGCGGTGGCGATGCTCAACCCGGGCGACGACCTCTCGCTCGTCGAACGGTTCGAGGTCCAGAGCGTCCCGACGCTCGTCCTGTTCCGCGACGGTGAGCAGGTGGCGACGCTCGCCGACGGCTTCGTCCCGACCGAGGAGGTCGTCGAGTTCGTCGAATCGAACAGCGGCAGAACGCTGTGACGTTCCGTCGAATACGTCTCGGAAAACGAAACGAGAGAGCCGTCCGGTTCCGTGGCACCCCTGCCAGAACCGAACAGATAGTTCGAGCGGCCGGAGCAGAAAAAAGGCACTGGCCGACGTGTCAGAGGCGCTCCACGAGTGCGTCCTCGCGCCGACGAACCCGGACCGCCTCCGTCCGATTCGCCAGCGAGACGGCGTCGGCGAGCTTCGATTGCTGCTCGGCGTAGATGGTGAACAGCGGGTCGTCGGCGGTCACCTCGTCGTCGACGCGACGGTGGAGATACAGTCCAGCACCGACGTCCCGCGGTGCACCGGCACGGCGGGCGATGTCGCTCACGAGGCGGTTGTTGATGTGGGCGACGACGCCCTGTCTATCTGCCGTGATGACCGCGGTCTCGCGTCCGGGCTGGAGGTCGGTCAGCTCGACGTTCTGGTCCCCGTTCTGTGCGGCGACTATCTCCCGGAACTTCGCGAGCGCCCGCCCCGAATCGATCATCTCGGCGGCGGTCGGTTCCATGTCGCAGCACTCGAGGAGGATGTCAGCGAGACGGACGGCCTTCAATCGGAGCTCCTCCGGGCCGTCACCGGCGAGCACCCGGAGGACGTCGCGGGCTTCGAGCACGGGTCCGATACCGCGCCCGATGGGCTGTTCGCCGGTCGTGATGGTGCACTCCATGGTCAGGCCGAGATGCTCCCCGACCCGTGCGAAGTCCTCGGCGAGTTCGCGCGCCTCGACGAGGCTCTGGACCTTCGCCCCCTCGCCGTAGGGGAGGTCGATGACGACGTGGGTCGAGCCCGCACTCTTCTTCTTCGAGAGCACCGAGGCGATGAGCTGGCCGTGCGGGTCGAGCGACAGCGGCGTCTCGGCGCGGATTATCTTGTCGTCGACCGGCGAGAGGTTGACGCCGCCGCCCCAGACGAAACAGCCGTTCGTCGCCTCGACTATCTCGGTGAGTTCGTCCAGCGTGAACTCGACCTCACAGAAGACCGCCATCGTGTCGGCAGTCCCCGCCGGCGAGGTGACCGCGCGGGAGGAGGTCTTGGGTATCTTCACGCCCGAGGCGGCGACGATGGCGACGACGATGGGCGTCACCCGGTTGCCGGCGACCCCGCCGATGGAGTGCTTATCGGCGACGACCGGGTCGTCCCACTCGATGACCTTCCCCGCCTCGGTCATGCACTCGGTGAGGTGGGTCGTCTCCGCGAGCGAGAGCCCGTTCGTGTAGACTGCAGAGACGTACGCGCCGAGTTCGACGTCGCTCAGCCGGTCTGCGTCGATGTCCGCGACGATGGCGGCTATCTCCGCTCGCTCCAGTTCGACCCCGTCCAGCTTCTTGCGGATGTACTCGACGGCGGCCGGCCGCGGGGCCGGCTCGACCACGACCTCACCGGTGACGTGTGCGAGCCGGTCCGTGACGCCGACGGTCCCGCGGGAGACGAGTTCGTCGGTCACTTCGACGATGCCGACGATGGTCGTCTCGTCGAAGACGAACTGGACGCGGTCGAGGGGGTTGACCCCGAGCTCCTCGGCGTCCGCCGCGTTCAGGAGGACCGTCGGGTGGCGCGTCCCGATGTCGATCCCGGTTGCCGTGAGTCGCATAGCCGTACAGAGGCGGCCCGCGGCAATGGGTTCGGCGGCGCTTCACGGGTTCGCCATCCGGGCCCGGTCGAAACCGTTACACTGGCCCAAGTCGGGGCCGTCGTACTGGCTCAGGCAGGGAGCGGAGCGTCACCCCCTGCTGGCAACACCCGCGTCCGCTACTGACAGCCGTGTCACCTGGTGAAACCGGCGTCCGCGAGCGCTTATTGTCGTCCCGCCCCTCGGCACAGATAGCAGCGGCGGACCCTCGCGTTCACCGCCATCGAACATCCCCGGAGACACATCTATGTCAGAGAAATCCACGTACCTCGCAGAGGTAGACGCCGACGAATCGCACGACCAGCTCCCCGACGACGAGACGGTCGAAGAGACGGTCGAGAACCTCGAAGCGCGCGGCTTCGACGTCGTCCTCGTCGACTCCGCAGAGGAGGCGCTCGACGCCGTGAAGGACCAGATTCCCGCCGACGTGTCCGTCATGAACGGCCACTCGACGACGCTCGAGGAGATCGGCTTCGTCGAGTACCTGAACGAGGGCGACCACGGGTGGGAGAATCTCGCGGGCCAGGTCTGGAGCATCGACGACGACGAGGAACGCCACGCGTTCCGCCGGAACGCCCAGACGGCGGACTACTTCCTCGGGAGCGTCAACGCCATCGCCCGGACCGGGGAACTCGTCGCCGCGGACGCCTCCGGGAGCCGAATCGGGGCGTACCCGTTCGCCGCCGGTAACCTCGTGCTCGTCTCCGGCGTCAACAAGATAACCGACGACCTTTCGGCGGCGCTGGACCGCCTCGAGGAGTTCGTCTTCCCGCTCGAGGACGCCCGCGCGCAGGAAGCCTACGGGCAGGGCTCCGTCGTCGCGAAGCAGCTCGTCTACCGTCACGAGACCGAAGAAGGGCGGACGACGCTCGTGCTGGTGCGCGACGACCTCGGATACTGAACGGTCGAACTCTCAACAGAATCTTCCTTCGGTCCCGTCGCCGACAGAAGTATTTTTCTGCGAACAGGTATGCACCCGACAGCCGTCTCCCCTGCCATGGATACAGACGCGAACGAGGGCTTCCTCGGCGGCCTGCTCGACGGCATCGTCCAGCGGGGCACACTCGGAAGCGGGCCAGAACTGACGGAGACGGTGGAGGAGTCGGTCGACGCGAGCGACGTCCGACGACTCGCGGTCGAATCGGTCAACGGACACGTGACGATATCGCCGGCCGACGGTGACGACGTGACGCTCGAAGCCACCATGACGACCCGGAGCGGTCGGAAACAGCTCGACCGGCTCGAGGTGACCAGTACGGTTCGAGACGGCAGACTCACCGTCCGAGCCGGCCCCCGCGAAGGGGTCACGACCGTGCAGGCGCGCGCCGACCTCGACATCGGCGTCCCGTCCGGCGTCGAGGTCGAATCGGTCGAGACGGCGAACGGCGACGTGACCGTCTCCGACGTCTCGGGCGACCTCGCGGTCCAGAACGCGAACGGAACCATCTCCGTGAACGGGGTCGACGGCTACGTCTCGCTGGAGGCCGCCAACGGCCGTATCGAGTCCAGTGGCTGTACCGGTATCGACGTGGCCGAGACGGCGAACGGCGACGTCGACGTCGAAGTGCGTCGCCTCCGCCGGAGCGCGGAGGTCTCTGCAGCCAACGGGAGTGTGACGGTTCGACTGGTCGACGGACTCGACGCGGACGTGCTGGCCGAGACGGTTCTGGGGTCGATCACCGTCGACGACGTTCCGCTCGACGTGACCAGCGAATCGAACAGGGGGTTCCTCCCGGGGCACGCCATCGTCGCGACCGTGGGAAACGGCGGATACACGCTCGAAGCCGAAGCAGTGACGGGGAACGTCGTGCTCACGCGATAGAACCAGTCGGCCGTAGGCTCCTCCTCAAGCGCCCATCTCCGCCGGGTTCCCCATGCCCTCCTTGACACCGCGCATGATGAGGAAGACGTTCACCGGGTAGGCTGCGAGCAGGCCGATGGTGAGCGAGACGACGAGGGCCGCCCAGAACAGCGGTTCGTGCATCTTCGCCTCGCCGGCGAGCCAGATGTCCGTCCCGATGGCGACGACCTCCATCACGGTGATGGAGGGCGTCTCGCTCCAGAACGCGTCCATCACGGCCTCGCGGAAGCCGACACCCTCCTGCATCAGTGGGCCCACCGTGAGCGCGAACCCGGCGATGTACGCGAACGTGAACGTGACGAAGGCGACGCCAACCGTGTGCAGAGCCAGGAGGCCCGCGGCGATGGTCACGCCGACGATCTCACCCATGCCACAGCCGGAGTAGCAGTGGGCGACGGAGCGGCCAGCTTTGCGCCACAGGGAGTCGTGCGATATCTGGGTTCTGCCGGCGTAGTAGTACAGCCCGAGTCCGAGTGGACCGGAGTACAGGACCGTCAGCGACCAGACGAACTGCATCAACGAGGGTAGCTCCGTGTTGTTCGTCCGGAGGTCGTACACCAGGACGGCGAGCGAGGTGAGGACAAGGAGGACCCACGCCGTCATCACTGCGGGGTTCGTGATGAACTGCTGAATGGCCTTCAGGGGCATACGGAGAACGAGGGACTCGACGGGGAACAGATGTCGGGCAACGTGGTTTGGCAGGTTCTGTTGAGCCCGCCGTCCCGGTCTCTCGTCACTCTCGCTCGAGCCGTTCTCGCCGGTACTCGAACTCCTCGTCGGTCAGGTCGCCGCGGGCGTACGCACGACGGAGTTCGACGAGTGCAGGGTCACCACGGCCCGGTTCGGCCCGCGTCATTGCTCGAAGGAGCAGATATGCTCCCCCGAGGACGACGGCCAGGACGAGCAACCGACCGAGGAGACTCGCGGCGAACCACCACCACGACCATTGGCCGTCGAAGCCCATCCAGTGGTCATGCCAGGTTCCACCCATCGTCCCCATCATCCCGCCGAACAGCATCGGCACGAGGAAGACGGTGGCGAGTACCAGTGCGACGACGGTGAGGCCCGTCCGCGTAGCTTTCGTCTCCATACTCGTAGAGAGGGGCTCGCGATTCACGTCGGTTGCTCTTCACGGACTGGTGGTACGAACGGTGCCTGACTTTCGAATCGAACGAATCGGACCGCAGAAACACCCCGAGTACGAGGTAGCGGGGCGGTAATCCGAACTGCAAGCCTATCGGATGTATTGACCCATCCAGCCCGACCAGACGAGCATTCGTGCAGGAGGCCGCCGGAACGGTGGGGATCGTCGGACTCGGACCGTTCGCCCCCGACTCTGTATCGGCCGCACAGACCCAGGTAGGTGAGGCTGGAGCGTGTCCGGCCAGCACCGGGAGCGTCTTCCTCGAAGTCAATGGTATCGCTGGAGAGAGCGTCGACCACGATTACCGCGACGAGATAGACGTGCTCTCGTGGAGCTGGGGCATGGCGACCGGGGACGAGGGTGTAAGTCGACGGGGAGCCAACCGCCGGACGCACAGACCACTCACTATCGTCAAACGCGTCGACGGTGACACGCCGAAGCTGCTGGAGGCGCTCGCGTTCGGCGGACGTATCGCCGAGACGACCCTGACGGTCCACGACCAGCGAGGCAGGACGATAACGGTCGTGTTGCGTGACGTGAAGGTAAACCCCGTCGACCTCTCGCACGATTCGTGTACGCAGTGGCCGGTCGAGGTCATCACCTTCGGGTACCGGTCCATCGGGGTGCAGGTGGGAACTGCGGAGGTGACAATCGACAGGGAATCGGGCACGAGGAGAGCGACGATTCCGGGCCGTCCAGCCCGGCCGAGGAAACGTTCGTCGGCGTCGGAATCGCGGCGAAGTGGAAGTAAGCGCCGGGCACCGACCCCGAATCGACACTGCGACCGGGCCGTGAACTGACTGCTGTGGAGACCGTTTGGTTCGAGACATTCACCGCGCACGCTATCTGGCTCCGAGACCTAACGTCTGGTTAGTGACCACCCGAATCCAGCACCAGCTATCGCCGGCTCGGCCGCTCCCAGCGGGCAGACGGGGCCCGCCGAGGGGCCGATGAGGTTCTGGCCGACCGACGACGAGGACGCCATCCAGTTCGACCGCGAGGCCGGCCTCGCCGGCGACCCGATGGTCCGGCTGTTCTCGACCTACGGCCGCGACGACATCCACCTGTTCGTCCTCGGGCTACTGACCAGCATCGTCGCCCGGTTCGTCGGTCTCGTTCCGCCGCTCGTACTCGGCGTCGCCATCGACGCCGTCTTCAACCAGAACGCGCCGTACCGGCTACCGCTCGTTCCGGCCGGGTGGCTCCCGACCGACCGGCTCACGCAGCTCTGGCTCTCGGTCGGGCTCGTCGTCGGTGCCTACGCCCTGAGCGTCCTGTTCGGCTGGACCCAGGGCGTCAGCCTGTCGCTGTTCTCGAACCGCGTCCAGCACCGGGTCCGCACCGACACCTACCGGGCGATGCAGGGGCTCGACATGGCGTTCTTCGACGACAAGCAGACCGGTCAGATCCTCTCCATCCTCAACAACGACGTCCGGAACCTCAAGCAGTTCCTCAACGGCACGGTCAGTAGCGCCATCCAGCTGGTCGTCAGCGTCGTCGGCATCGCCGCGCTCCTGTTCTACCTGAACCCCCAGCTCGCCCTCATCACGCTCGTCGCGGTCCCGCTCCTGACCGTCTTCACGGTCTGGTTCATGCGAACCATCCGGCCGCTGTACCGCGCACTCAGGACGAGCATCGGCGACCTCAACACGCGACTGGAGAACAACCTGAGCGGAATGGAGGTCATCAAGACGGCGAACACGGGCGAGTACGAGGACGGCCGCGTCACAGACGCCTCGCGGGACATCTACGACCGGACCTGGGCCGTCGTCAAGCTGGAGTACCTGTACCAGCCCGGGATGGACCTGCTCGCGGGCGTCTCGTTCGCTGCGACGTTCGCCATCGGGGGCTACTGGCTCGTGGCTGGTGCCCCGCCGTACTTCTCGGGAACGCTGCTCGTCGGCGAGTTCGTCACGTTCCTGTTCATGACCCAGCGGTTCGTCGAGCCCCTCGCTGGTGCGGGCCGACTCGTCGACGCATACGAGAACGCCCGCGCCTCCGGCGAGCGCATCTTCGGGCTGAAGGACCTCCCGGTCGCCGTCGCCGAGGACGAGGCCGCCGTCGAGCTGGACCCCGACACCGTCGCCGGTCGCGTCGAGTACGACCACGTCGACTTCACCTACGACACCGGCGAACAGGTGCTCCACGACGTGACCTTCACCGCCGAGCCCGGCGAGACGATCGCCTTCGTCGGCCCGACCGGCGCCGGCAAATCGACCGCCGCGAAACTCCTGCTTCGACTGTACGACGTGGATTCGGGCGCGGTCCGCGTCGACGGTCACGACGTCCGCGAGGTCTCGCTCGACAGTCTCCGCGACTCGGTCGGCTACGTCTCCCAGGACGTGTTCTTGTTCGACGGCACGGTTCGAGAGAACATCGCGTACGGGAGCTTCGACGCCTCGGAGGAGGACGTCGTCGCCGCCGCGAAGGCCGCAGAGGCCCACGAGTTCATCACCGACCTCGCCGATGGCTACGACACCCGCATCGGTGAACGCGGGGTCAAGCTCTCGGGCGGCCAGCGTCAGCGCCTCTCGCTCGCCCGGGCGATGCTGCAGGACCCGGCCATCCTGGTCCTCGACGAGGCCACGAGCGCCGTCGACACCGAGACCGAACTGTATATCCAGCGGGCCCTCCGGCGGCTCACGACCGAACGAACCACGTTCGTCATCGCCCACCGGCTCTCGACGGTCCGCCACGCCGACCAGATTCTGGTGGTGGACGACGGCCGGGTGGTCGAGCAGGGCAGCCACGACGACCTCGTGGAACAGGGAGGCCTGTACGCGACCCTCTGGGGCGTCCAGGCGGGCGAGTTCGACGGCGAGTTCGAGCAGGTGACGCGCCGGCTGCTGTCGGATGGGGACGGTGTGTCGAACGGGGACGGAGAGGAGACGTCGGCCTGACAGAGCGAGACAATCCCTCGCTCAGAGCCAGTCTCTCAGTACCGCTCCGAAGCCAGCCGCGCCCACGCAGAAGGAAACGATGCTGCCGAAGCCGGTGAGGGTCAGCCCGCCGTTGATGGCCGCGGCGACGACCAGCGGTTTCGCCCAGCCGTCCTCTCGCCCGACCAGCCGCTCCGCGATGGCGAGGTAGGCGATGGCCGCCCCGACCGCCCAGATGACCATCGCCAGCAGCGCGAACGGGATGGCCAGCAGGATACCGACGATCGTTATCACGAGGATGATCGTCACGAGGACCACCAGGATGAGACAGACGAAACCGGAGAGGAACGAGCTGATGGGGTCGTCCCGTACCTGCACCATCATCCGCTCGGTGAACGCCGGGGCAAGCGCGACGAGTATCGCGCCGACGATGAGCGTCGTCAGAAATGCGCCGACGGCGCTGCCCAGGAGCCCGAAGGTAGGGTCGAAGTTGACGTTGACACCGTTCCCCTGTGCCTGGAGGACCAGGCCAGAGACGTGCGAGACGAGCGGAACGTTCATAGGTACGATTGGTTCTGCGAGGACAAAACCGCTCGCCCGCACGCGGGCCGTGACGCGACCAGACGAGGGCCGTGACGCGATCGGCTGTGACTGGTGGTCGCCGTCGTGAACGTCCTGCCGGAGTGGTGTCACCAGCCAGAAGCTTGAAACTATCCACTATCGAGACGTTCACATGGACTGGAAGCTTCGTCTCTCGCTGGGCGGTCGGATGGCGGTCGCCGTCGCGGTGGTCGCGGCACTCTCCGTCGTCGTGGCGCTGTTCACCGGCGTCGTCAGCGCGTACCTCCTGGGAGGGATACTCGCCTGGCTCGGGACGAAAGGCGTCGCTGCCCTGCTCGCGGCGCCGCGGCTCTCTTCTTCCGTCTCCACGTCTCCGGTTCTCGTTGCGATTCCTGCTGGCGCGACGTGCTGGCTCGTCCTCACCAGCTGGCAGCGGGTCGCGGGCTACACCAGCGACGACTACCTCGTCCCCCCGTCGGACGCGACGCAATGGCTGCTCGTTCTGGTGCTGCTCGGGAGCCTGTACCTCGCCGTCTTCGAGACGGCTGCGGCCATCGTGTTCGCCGTCTCGTCCGTGGCCGACGACCTGCATCTGTTCCTCGGAATCTACCTGCTCGGCTTTCTCGTCGGTATCTGGGCCTTCGTCCACGGCGTCAGAAAGACCGTCCGGTCGCTCCAGCAACGGTCCGTCGCGGATGCGGTCCCGGCCGACGAGGCCGACCAGGACCTCACCGGCCTCGTAGCCCGGCTCGCCCAGCACGCGAACGTTCCGGCCCCGACGGTCCAGGTGACGCCCCGGGACCGCCCCGAGGCGTTCACCGTCGGCTCCGGCGACGACGCCCTACTCGTCGTCTCCGAGGGGCTGCTCGCGTTGCTCCCGGCCGACGAGCTCGAAGCGGTCCTCGCCCACGAGGTCAGCCACCTCGCCAACGGCGACAGCCGCGTCATGGCGCTCGCACTGGCCCCCATCGTCTACGCGGAGGACCTCTACGTCGACGAACCCGACGACCTGGGCGACCGGGTCTGGAACGCGCTGTTCACCCTGCTCCTGCGGGTCGGCCAGCTCGGCGTCTCGCTCCTCTCCGTGGGGCGAGAGTGGGCCGCGGACGCTGGTGCGGCCGAACTGACCGGCTCGCCGTCGTCCCTCGCGAGCGCACTGCTGCGGCTGGACGAACAGCACGGTATCCCGCGACGGGACGCCCGCGAGTGGTCCGAGGCGTACGCCGTGCTGGACGTGGTGCCGACGCTGGACCCCGACGGTGGTCGGTTCCCGTTCCGGACGCATCCGTCGACGGCTGACAGGGTCGAGCGATTGCGGCGGTTGGCGAAGGAAAAGGAGTCGGTGTAAGAAGAGTCAGTGGCCGTCCCACTTCCTGGACCCTGACGCCCGCCTCATCGCCGCAGGAACCCCAGCAGCTCGTAATCGTGGTCCGGCGTGTACGCCCGGAACAACAGGCTGTTCGTCAGCACGGAGACCGACGAGAGCGCCATCGCGGCCGCCGCCAGCACGGGCTGGAGCAGCCCCAGAGACGCCAGCGGAATCATCGCGGTGTTGTAGCCGAGCGCCCAGAACAGGTTCTGGCGGATCTTCGAGAGCGTCCCGTCCGAGATGCGGATGGCCTTTACCACGTCGAGCGGGTCGTCGCGCATCAGGGTCACGTCCGCGGCCTCGATAGCCACGTCGGTCCCGGAGCCGATGGCGGTCCCGACGTAGGCCGTGGCGAGCGCCGGGGCGTCGTTGACGCCGTCGCCGACCATCATCGCCTTGGTGCCGTCTGCCTGGATGTCCTCGACGGCGGTCGCCTTGTCCTCGGGCAGGACGCCCGCGCGGACGTACTCGGGGTCGATACCCACGTCCTCGGCGACGGCGCGGGCGGTCCGCTCGTTGTCGCCGGTGATGAGGTGAACGGCGAGGCCGCGCTCTCGGAGTGCAGAGACGGCCTCCTTCGAGGTCTCCTTCACCGTATCGGCGTCGGCGACGACGCCGACTACTCGGTCGTCGACGGATACGAGCATCGCCGTCTTCCCCTCGGATTCGAGCCGCGCCATCGCGTCTCTGGCTGGCTCGGGGTCGATACCCGCGTCTTCGAGCAGCGCGGGCTTGCCGACGCGGACCTCCCGGCCGTCGACCGTGGCGACGACACCCTTCCCGGGCACGTTCTCGAACGAATCCGCGTCGGGTATCTCGACGCCGCGTTCCTCGGCTCCCTCGACGATTGCCTCTGCGAGCGGGTGTTCGCTATCGCGCTCGGCGGCGGCGGCCATGCGGAGGACGAACGACTCGTCCAGCGTCTCCGATTCCGCCCGCTCCACCCCAGCACCGTCGGCCCGTCTCTCGTCGACGACGACCACGTCCGTCAGCCGCATCTCGCCCGTCGTGAGCGTCCCCGTCTTGTCGAAGACGACCGCCTCGACGTCCTTGACGCGCTCCAGCACGTCACCGCCTTTGAACAGAACGCCGTTCTGTGCGCCGATGGTCGTGCCGACCATGGTGGCGGCTGGCGTCGCGAGACCGAGCGCGCACGGACAGGCGATGAGGACCGCGGAGGCGAAGACGACGATAGCGAACTCCTGTGCGCCGATACTGGCCGGGCCGCCCAGGATAACGCCCCACAGGGGAAGGGTGTTCACGACGCCCGCCAGTGCGTCGGGGAAGGCGTACCAGACGATTCCCCAGAACAGGGCGTTCACGATGACCGCGGGGACGAAGTACGCCGAGATGCGGTCTGCGAGGCGCTGTATCTCGGGCTGGCGGGACTGGGCCTGCTTGACCGTCTCGACGATCTGCTGGATGGCCGTGTCCTTACCGACCTTCGTCGCCTCGACGACGAGCACGCCGTTCTCGTTGATGGTCGACCCGACGACGTCGTCGCCCGGTTCCTTCGAGACGGGGACGGACTCGCCCGTGACCATCGACTCGTCGACCGCAGACTCGCCCTCGACGACCACGCCGTCGGTGGGGATCTTCTCCCCGGGACGGACCTTCAGCCGGTCGCCGACTTCGACGTCTTCCAGTGGGACCTCGCGCTCGGTCCCGTCAGCGCCGACCACGGTCGCCGTATCGGCCTCCATCTCGAGGAGCGAGCGAAGCGCCTCGCTGGCCTGTCCCTTCGAACGGGCCTCGAGGTAGTTCCCGAGCGTGATGAACACGAGGATGAGCGCGGCCGTATCGAAGTAGAGGCCGGCACCCTCGACCGCGAACGCGAGCACGCCGAGGCTGTAGAGGTACGCCGTCGACGACCCGAGTGCGATGAGCACGTCCATGTTCGCGGTGCGGTTCTTGACGAGCGCCTTGTACGAGTTCTCGTAGAACGGCTTGCCGAGCAGGTACTGGACGGGCGTCGCCAGCGCGAAGGCGAGCCAGCCGAGTGCGACTCCGGTCCCCGGAATCGTCTCCGGCAGGAGCTGCGGCGCGAAGAAGTGCGCGACGAGCATCGCGAGCAACGGGAGGGAGAACGCGGCGCCGATGAGCGTCAGCCGTTTCTGGCGTCGTATCTCCTCCTCTCGGGCAGACTCGCGGGCCTCGTCTTCGTCCGAACCCGCCGTCTCCCGCACGGGGGTGTAACCGGCGTCCTCGATGGCGGCGTAGAGGTCCTCGCGGGAGACCTCGTCAGCGAGGAACTCGACGCTGGCCTCGTCGGTGGCGAAGTTCACGTCCGCGCGGACGACGCCGTGGACCGACCGGAGCGACTCGCCGACGGTGTCGGCGCAGTTCGCACACGACATGTCCGTGATGCCGACGGTTGTGGTCCGGGAGACCGGGTCGTATCCTGCACCTTCGACGGCCTCGAAGACGGCGGCGAGCGTGACCGAGTCGGGGTCGTAGGTGACGCTGGCCTCGTCTGTCGCGTAGTTGACCGATGCCTCCTCGACACCGTCGAGCCCCACCAGGGCGTCTTGTACCGTCGCCGAGCAGTTGCTACAGGACATCCCGGCGACCTCGATGGAGACGGTACGTGTAGTCATCGTTGGTCGAAAGTAGGGGATACTCGTTCAACCCGGTTGTGCTTCGGAACCCATGGCATTCCTCCCACACAAACGCTAGAGTCGAAAGTGGGGTGAGGTTCAGACCCCGGATTCGAGGCGCTCGTACCGGTCCCTGAACCGACCTTCGCAGGAGGTACAGCAGAAGTTGTAGACGCTGTCGCCGATACGGGCCGAGACGCCCTCCTTCGTGACCGTGTTGCCACATTCTGCGCAGTCGAGGGCGAACTCCGTGTCACCGGAACCGGGCGACCACGTCACGTCAGAGAGGAGTTCGACGTCGAGTTCCTTGACCTGCGTCGCGTCGGTGACCGAGGCCAGCCACCGGTGGACGGCCGCGTCCGGGACCCGTGCCTGGACGGTCAGGTCGCCGTCGGCGGCGGTGAACAGGTGCTCCACGGCGTCGGCCTGCTCAAGGTCGTCGCGGACGGCGTCGACGGCCCCCGGTTCGAGGGCGAGCCGAACGAGGACCGGCGTCCCGCCCTGGAGCTGTGACCTGTCGAGGTCGACCGTGAACCCGCGGACCACGCCGACCTCCTGGAGCCGCGTGACGCGGTCGGAGACGGCAGGCCCCGAAAGTCCCACCTCCTCGCCGATGGAGGCGAACGAGCGGCGGGCGTCGTCGGTCAGCAGGCGGAGGATATCGAGGTCGGTGTCGTCGAGGTCGCGCATCGACGGGTGAAACGGGCTGAAGAATCAAGAGTGTTTGCAGCCACCGGCCTTCGGTTCGAAAGCGAACCGGCGGTGACGGGGTGGACGACAGAAGAGAAACGATGATACAGCACGGCCCATTCCGAACGGATATGGATACGACGCTGACCGTCACCGGGATGAGCTGTGGACACTGCGAAGCGACCGTCGAGGACGCACTCGCTGGCGTCGACGGTGTCGAATCAGTAACGGCCGACCACGAGGCCGACGAGGCCACGATCGAAGGAACCGCTCCGGTCGACGACCTCGTCGCGGCCGTCGAAGACGCCGGCTACGACGCCAGCACCAGCCCCAGCACGTAGTGCGACCGGGAACCGCGACGGGCTCTCCCCACTTCAGTAGACGATGCCCGCACCGTTCGTGATGAGCACCGCGTCCACCAGCAGGCCGACCGCCACGAGGCTGGCGGCGTAGAGGAACGGCTTCGCGTCGTGTGCCGGGGTGCGGACCTTCTTCTGCTCGAAGCCGGCGTCCAGTTTGCTCGCGGCGACCTCACAGAGACCCGTCAGGACGAACCAGAGCCCGAGCATCGTCAGCACCAGGTGCCCGCGCGGGCTGCCCGTGAGCGATTCGACCGTGTAGGCGGAGCCTGCGAGGTGACCGCCCGTGACGAACAGAAGCGCCGAGGAAGCACGCGAGAGCCACTTGAACCGCGATACGACGGCGGTCATCGGACCGGCGTCGAACGAGCCGTCCAGGGCCGACGGAAGGATACCGACCGTGAGGAACAGGACGGTCCCGGCCCAGGTCGCTGCCGTCGCACTGTGCACCACCCGCATCACCACGTCGAGTAACGCTGCCATCGTCTCCGGATGCGGTTGCATGTCCCTTAGGTTAGGTGATTCCGCGGCGGCGACGAGTGGAGCCGACCCGAGTCCGGGGACGGGGGTACGACTATTACGACAGCGTCCGAATCGGTTGCAACTCGACTCCGAGCCACCAATGTGGTCCAGAAACCGCCTCAAGCTGTTCGCGCTCGCCCTGGGCGTCCTCCTCGTCGGGACGACGCTGTTCTCTCCCGCAGTGAGTACGCCCGTCCAGGACCCACCGGGAGACGACCTCGTGAGACTCGGCGGCGGCCAGACGGCGGTCTGGCCGTACGTCAGTCCGGGCAAGACGTTCGAGCGGCGCGCCAGCTCGGTCAACGTCGTCGTCAGAACGGACGCCGACAGGGTCGTCCGGACACTCCAGACCGGCGAGGACCCCTGGAACCGGACCGACGCCGCGTTCACCGAGGACGAGGCGAGCGACCAGTACGTCCCGAACGGCTCGAACGTCACCTGGGCCGACGCCATCGGCTCGAAGCGCTACATCTACTACAGCGTCGGAGAGGACGGCACCTGGACCGCCCAGACCGCCCAGCTCCAGCAAGGGGACTACTTCGGCGGCCAGCATCACGTCCGGATCTACGACCTGGAGCAGGCTGACGAAGACTGGACCGTGATGCAGGCCCACGCCGAGCACTGGGACTGGTTCACCCTCACCCACACCGTCGACAGCCTCGAAGACGCCCGCGGGCCCATCGAGGAGCAGTACATGGCGAAGGAGGGGGTCAGCGCCGTCCAGCGGGTCTACTTCGATAACGGCGACCGGTACGACCACGACGGCTGGACGACCATCGTCTACCTCGCCCTGCTCCCGCTCGTCGGTGCCGCGACGGCAACTGCCGAGTTCAGACGGGCGTTCGACCGGCTCTGGACGCGCCGGACCAGACACCGCGTGCTCCTCTTTCTCGCCGTGCCCGCCGTTCTACTCGGGGTGCGCGTCGGCGGAATCACCGTCGAGAACCTCGTCACGGTCCCGCCCGACGCGGTCGTCGCCGTCTTCTATCCCATCCTCGTCGTCGGAACGCCGCTCGTCGCGTACGTGGTCGGGAGCCGGCTCGACCCCGTCGACGGCTTCCTGTTCGCGAGCCTCGGGTTCGGTACGGGCGTCGTCCTCGACTACGGCCTCATCGGTGTCTCGGTCCTCCCCATCGAACTCGTCCTCCACCGGGTCGGCGCGGCGGTCGCCATCGGGCTCGTCGCCGCCGGCGCGACCTCCAGGGAGTCACTCGAGACCGACGTCGAACTGCTCGTCGGACTCGGACTCTGGATCGTGCTGGTCGTCGCGGCGCACGTCGTCTGACCGATTCCGACAGCCGCGCCGTGACGCTGGTGGCGACGGGTCGAGACGCTGATTGGACGTATCGGGTCGCTGGTGGCGGCGGTCCTGAAGCCTGACCGCGGTGCGGCCGGTTCTTTGTACCAGGGGTCTCACAGTAGTACCGTGATTCGTCCCTCCCTCACGGTGGTTCCGTGATGCCACGCCTCGCGCACGTTCGCGGTGTCGCGGTGACCGAGTTCCGTCGGAGTCTCCGAGCCGTCGCCGAGAACCGGACGCAGGTCGTCGCACTATCGCTCCTCGCCGCCGTCTTCGGCGTCTTCTCGCTGGCGAGTGGCTTCGCGGTGGCCCAGTTCGGTGAGGCGGTTCGGACGGGTACCGTCCCCGAGATTCCGCTCCCCGGCGGGCTCGTGGGCGGCGCTCGTGGCGCGGTCGGCCTGGGCTTCCTCGCCGTCGCAGTGATGAGCGTCTTCCGGACGGTCGGGAAACGTGCGACCGTCGACGAACCGGCGGCGCTGTTGCTCGCCAGCCGCGTTCGCGACGTGGTTCCCGGTGTCGTCCTCGCGGAAGTTCTCGGCTTCTCGCTCTGGGTGAGCGTACCGGTCGCCGCGGTGGTCGGTGGGTTCGCGCTCGGTGCTCAGGCGCCGCTGGTCGCCGTCGCCGCCCCGGTCGCGTTCGTGGGCGTCCTCCTGCCGGCCGTCTGGCTCGGTTTCCTGGTCGGCCTGTTCGCACACCTCCTCGTGACGCGTTACCCACCGCTGGCCCGACACCGGACCGCGCTCGTGGTCGTCGCCCTCGGCGTCTACCTGGGGCTCGTCTTCACCGGCTCGTTCGACGCGCTGG
Organism: Haloarchaeobius lipolyticus; assembly: GCF_051208015.1. Classification (NCBI taxonomy): domain Archaea; kingdom Methanobacteriati; phylum Methanobacteriota; class Halobacteria; order Halobacteriales; family Halorubellaceae; genus Haloarchaeobius; species Haloarchaeobius lipolyticus. Next base: position 289,753 of record NZ_JBPKGF010000003.1, read on the forward strand.
TCTCGGTCCTGTTCGAGCCGATGCAGTCGTCGCCGCTCTCGTGGTACGCAGACCTGCTGTTGCTCGGTGCCCCGGGGCTCTCCGCGTCGCCGGTTCGCGCCGGGCTCGCGGTCGCGACGACGCTGGTTTCGCTCCCGCTCTTGCAGGCTGCCTCCGTCCGGGTCGCCGACTACCACTGGTTCTCCGACCCCGCCCGGGAGACGGAGCCGGAGTCATCGGCCGTGACGGCTCCCACCCGAAGCCGCGATGCCGGACTCGCCGCACGACTTCTCCGCCCGCTCGACCGGCCGACCAGACAGATAGTGCGGGTCGCCTGGACGCGGACGCGGCGTGCGCCCATCAAGCTGCTCTACCTCGCGTACCCGGTGTTCGGGTTCATGCGGGACCTCCAGACCGTCGTCGAGACGGGGTCGGTGGCCCGGCACGTCCCCTTCCTGCTCGCGTTCTACGTCGCCTGGGGAACCGCGATGGCGTTCGCACTCAACCCGTTCGGGGACGACGGTCCCGCCCTCCCTGCGGCCCTGACCTCACCTCTCTCAGGCCGGCAGTTCGTCACCGGACACGTCCTTGCCGGAGGCATCCTCGGCGTCCCGGTCGCGGTTCTTCTGGTCGCCCCGGCCGCGCTCGTGAGCCCGCTCTCCCCGCTTCTGGCGGCCGGTGCCGTCGCGGTCGGCGTCGTCGGTAGCCTCCTCGCGCCGGCTCTCGCGGTCGGCGTCGGCGTCGCCTTTCCCCGCTTCGGAAGCGTCCAGGTCGTCGGCAACCGCAGGGCGGTGGTCCCTAGCAAGACCGCGATGGTCGTGTTCTCGCTCGCACTCGCGGGTGTCGGATTCGCCGCGGGGCTCACGTTCCTGGGTTTCGTCCGCGACGCGACGGCGGCCCTCCTCGGTGTCCTCGTCGCGGTCGTCACGCCGTGGGAGCTCTCGCTGGCGGCCGCGACGCTCCGGCCGGTCGGTCTCGTCCTGCTCGTCCTCGGCCTCTGCTCGCCGGCGGTGTCGTACGTCTACGCGGTTCGAGCGTACGAGACGTATTCGCTGGAGTGAATCAGACGCGCACGCTCGAAGGAGTCAGACGCACACGCTGGAGTGAGCCGGCTTCCGATTTGAACCCTGGCACGCCTGCCGTGTCCGAAGAACCTCATCGGACCCCTAGCGGAATCGCTCCGGGGTCAACCGGGGCAGGGTCTTCCGGATGAGCGTGTAGAACAACGAGACCGCGAGCCCGGCGAGGACGAGCTGACGGATCCGGCCGCCGAAGACGAGCAGTCCCGGCACCGCGAACGCGGCCCCGACGACGAAGTCCTCGGGCGCACCGTCGTACCGGATGAGTCGCCGCGGCCGCGCCCAGCGCTTCAGCGGGTGGACGTAGACCGCCTGCTGCGAGGTCGCCTCCCACGGGCGGAGTTCGAGCCCGCCGCCGAGGGCGTCGCTGGCGGAGTGGATGGCCGCCGCCGCGAGGAACACCGCAGTCCCGACCGTCCACGGCCCGGGCGCGAGCACTGCCACGGCGACCGCGGGCACCGTCGCCACCGAATACCAGATCGGGAAGTGCAGCGTCTTCCGGTGGACCGCGGCGAGGTCGAGGTCCGGGAACGTACCGCCCGCCAACCCAGCCGCCGCGGCGACGAGGCCGAACTCGGGCGCGACGAGGTTGACGAGAACTGCGAGCAGGAGCCCCACGAACGCGTGGGTGGTCGCCATCATCGTGCGAGGATAGGCGATTCGACCGGAAAACCCTGTCCCCGCGAGGGGTTACGTGCCTACGGAGCCGTGCGTCATCGACCTCCACAAGGCGTTTCCCGGTCGCCCTCGAAGCCCGGCTATGGCACTCACGCTGTACCAGCTTGAGGGTTGTCCGTGGTGCGAGAAGGTCGCGGACGACCTCGACGAGCGCGGACTCGAGTACGAGAGCATCTGGGTCGAAGCGCTGCACTCCGAGCGCGACGAGGTCAAGCGCGTCTCGGGCCAGCGGGCTGTTCCGGTGCTCGTGGACGACGAGCACGGCGTGACGATGAACGAGTCGGCGAACATCCTGGAGTACCTGGAGAAGACGTACGGGTAGTAAGCCCCTGCCGCGTTCAGTCGGACTTATCCTCCCCCGCTCACACCATGCAACTCGATGACGCAACTCGACGACTACTGGGGCGTCGGCCCGAAGACGCGCGAGCTGCTCGCCGGGGAACTGGGCGAGGCGCGCGCCATCGAGGCCATCGAGTCCGCGGACGTGCGGACGCTCGCGTCGGCGGGGCTCTCCCGCGGCCGGGCGACGCGCATCCTCCGGCGGGCGACGGGTGGGGCGGGGATGGACGTACTGGCGACGAGCGACTCGCGGTCGGTCTACAAGGACCTCATCGACCTCGCGAGTCGCCACGCCGTCACCGAGGACGCGGCCGACAGCATTCGCGTGCTGACACCGCTCGCCTCGCGGGAGGCGATGGAGGAGCGACTCGACGAGGTGGAGACGGCCCGAAACACGTGGGAGCGACTGGGTGACGACGACCGAAACGCGGTCCTCGCGGCGTTCGAGACGTACGACGAGGCCGGCGGCGGGGAGAAACCGGCCGTCGAGGCCGCACTCTCGCTCCTCGACACGGGCGTCACCGGCGGCGTGTTCGCCCCGCTCGATTCGCTGGACCGCGAGGGGCTGGAGGCGGCGGCGACGGCGCTCGGAGCGCTCCGGGACGGACGCGTGGCCGAGGGAGCCGACGCCCGGCTCGACCGGCTCCGCGACGCGCAGGCCGCGGTCGACACGATGGACGCGAACGCGGACCGGGTCATCGAGCGGGTCCGCGACGGTGGGGCGCGGACGACGGGGGAGTTCCGTGAGGCGTTCGTCGACCACGTCCGCGAGGAGACGGGAGCGGACGGCGAACTGGTCCGCGACGCGGTGCCGGAGGACGCCCGGGACGTGACCGACTTCGTGAGTTCGACCTTGCGGAACCTCGCGTCCGCACTCCGCGAGGCGGCCGACGAGCGCGAGCGCGAGGTTCGCGTCGACCTGCAACACGCCATCAGCGACGCCCGCGGGGACGTGGACCGGGCGGTCTCGGCCGTCGCCGACATCGCCATCTCGCTCTCGCTGGCGCGCTTCGCCAGCGAGTTCGACCTTACGCGCCCCGAGTTCGTCACCGGCGAGGCGACCGTCGCGGTCGAGGGCGCGCGGAACCTCGACCTCGTCGCCCGTGGCGAGGACGTCCAGCCGATCCGGTACGCGCTGGGCAACCACCCGCTCTCGGGCGAGCCGGGCGAGGAGCGCGTCTCCGTCGTCACGGGGGCGAACTCCGGCGGGAAGACGACGCTTCTCGAGACGACCTGTCAGGTCGTCCTGCTAGCGCACATGGGGCTGCCGGTCCCTGCCGACCGGGCCGTCGTCGCGACCTTCGACGACGTGGTCTTTCATCGGCGCCACGCCAGCTTCAACGCGGGCGTGCTCGAATCGACCCTCAAGTCGGTCGTCCCGCCGCTGACGGGCGACGGCCGGACGCTGATGCTCGTCGACGAGTTCGAAGCCATCACGGAGCCGGGCAGTGCGGCCGACCTGCTGCACGGGCTGGTGACGCTGACGGTCGACCGCGACGCTCTCGGTGCGTTCGTCACGCACCTCGCGGACGACCTCGAACCGCTGGGGCCGGAGGCGCGCGTCGACGGCATCTTCGCGGAGGGACTTACGCCCGACCTCGACCTCGAGGTGGACTACCAGCCGCGCTTCGGCCAGCTCGGCAAGTCGACGCCGGAGTTCATCGTCTCGCGACTCGTCGCGAACGCGAACGACCGCGTCGAGCGGGCCGGCTTCGAGACGCTGGCGGCGGCTGTGGGTGACGAACTCGTGCAGAAAACGCTCGCGGACGCGGAGTGGTCGTAACGACGATTCGCCCCGGGAAGATACTCCGCTCAGACCTTCTTGTTGCTCGGAATCACGCGCTCGTCGGCACCGCCTGCCGAGATGCGCCCGCTGACACCCCAGCCGAAGAGCAGGATACCCACGATGAACACCCCGGTGGCGACCATGAGGTGCGTGAGTGGCGGCGTGGCCAGGCCGAAGAACGGTCCTTTCGCGATGTACCAGCCCGAACCCAGTGTGACGAGGACTCCCAGCAGTGTGGAGAGGGTCCCAAGTATACGTCCCATGTCCTGTTCGATTACGGCCATAAACGTAAAGGTAATCAAAAATGTCCGGATGTAGATATTGTGGCCGAGCGGTCGTCTTTACGGTTCTGTGAGAGAAAGAAGAACGCGTGATAGCGTGTTCGTTCGTCGCTGCCAGCGGGTGATTCGGGTGCTCTGACGGTGAGTACGAAGGACCGTTCGTGTCACGAACGGCCAGTTGTGCCCGCCGGGTCGACGATGCCCGAGTGGCTTACTGGATGTCGATGCTGCGGCCCGACTCGATCTCCGCCTCACGGCGGGGCATGTGGACCTCGAGGACGCCGTTGCGGTAGGTCGCGGAGATGTCGTCGGTGACGATGTCACCGGGGACGCGGACCTGTTCGCTCATGCGGCGGGAGGAGCGCATCCAGACGTTCTCCGAGGACTCCTCGGCGTCGCGCTCGGCGCTGATGCGGAGCATGCCGTCGTCGTAGGAGCACTCGATGTCGGACTTCTCGAAGCCGGGCATGTCCATGACGAAGACGAGACAGTCGTCCTCCTCGGTGAAGGTCATGGTGTTGCGGTCCATGCGACCCGACCAGGGCATTCGACCCTCGTCGTCGTATCGTCCCATGTACTCGGACGTCGCCCAGTTGGTGCGCATCTGGTCGAACATACGGTTCATGTCGTCGAACATCTTGCCCATGTCATCGAAACGGTTGAATGCCATTGTAATCGAACAGTAGTACAACCCATAAGGACATAAACACATATGGATATCTGATAGCACGCTTCTCTGAGGGATAAATCGGGGAATTGGTGGGATGGGGATGAGAGATATCGCTCTCGGATACTGTTATCGTCGAAAGAAGATTTGGTCGAAGGCACGACCGTCGGCTGTCAGTCGCTCAGTCGCGGATGGAGATCGAGTGGCCCGAGCCGCTCGAGCGGGGCGCGAACGGGAGGCGAACCTCGAGCATGCCACAGCGGTAGGTCGCGCTGATCTCTTCGGCGTCGACGTCCCGGGGGATGTAGACGCGCTCGCTCACGCGGAACGGACGGCGCATCCAGACGGCGTCGGCACCCTCGCGGCCCTCACGGCGGGCGTCGACGTAGAAGCAGCCGTCCTCGTAGGTGCACTCGATGTCGGACTTCTCGAAGCCGGGCAGGTACATCGTGCAGACGTACTCACCGTCGAATTCGACGAGCTCGCAGCCAGGGCGGGCGAACAGGCGAACGCCGTCGTAGTCGCCGGCAGGGCGGCCCTCGTACGAGCGCGGGGTGTAGGTGCGCGACCCGGTCTCTCCCTCGTAGTAACGGGAACCGTACTCACCCAGGGGCTGGCCCTGATAATAGCGTCCCTCGTAGTCACGGGGACCGTACTCGCCCATCGGGCGACCCTCGAAGAAGCGGGGCAGGGTCTCTCCCCACGGGGTGTAGGCCAGCGGGCTGCGTCGGCCTTCGTCTCGCGAGCGGCCACGGCCGGGTCGCTCGTACTCGACCGGGACGTCGTGTCGCCCCTCTGTCATCGAGTCGAAGTGGCGGCCCATGTCGCCGTAGTACTGTGTGAAGTCGTCGTAGGTGCGGCCAGTGTTGCGGATGTTTCGGCTTGCCATAAGCAACAGTTGATAGGACTAATAAGAATATAAATATTTGTCAAGGTGTGATACTTAATACTCATGGCTATCGAATACGTGTATCGAGTTAGCACGTGGGTGCCTGCACCAACAGGTTGTTAGGGGCATTTAGAGCGTGTTTTGAGACACTATGCCAATTGTTGAAATAGACATGTTCCTGTGTTTATTTATGTTATGGGATTGACATCCTTTGAAAGAGGTTATTTATTGACATAGTCGTCCCCGTTCGTGTGGTCCAGCCATCGACGACACTTGCCGGGGTAGGCCGACCGGCGTGCGGAGAAAGAGGACGGGTGTGAGGAGAGACTGTGGCCGGACGTACCGACCCTCGTGACTGCACCGTCAGCGAGTCATCGGAGCGTGGCGAACCGATGGGGAAGAGACCGTCGAGGTACCGACGTCAGAACGTGGTCCCGGTTCCCGTCTGTCGCCAGGCGTTCCCCGTCCAGACGCAGAGGTCCGGGTCGCCGTACTCCGTGTTGGTACCGTCGTCGAGTCCGACGTCTCCGACGTACTTGCCGGTGACGCTCGAGAGGTCGATGCCGTTCTCGTTCGCCCCGATGATGCCATCGCTGCGGGGACGGGTCGCGCCGGATCCGCTCGCGCCGCCGAAGGACGTGCTGTCGAGGGCCGTGTGCGTCGACCGGCGGACGTCGACGTCGGTCGAGTCGTCGAGGAAGACGAAGTCGGTCGTGTAGTTGCGGTAGGAACACGACTCGATGACGCCTGAACCGCCGGAGAACGTTCTGATCGCGCGTTTCTCGTTGCCCCAGCCGTTGAAGTAACAGTTCCGAATGGTGAACCCTTCGGCACCGCCTGAGGTCTGGATGTCGGCGCCGGCGTCGGTCGAGCCCTTGTAGTTGTTCTCGAAGTAGCCGCCGTCGACGGTGAAGCCGACACCGTTTATCTCGAGCCCGTACTCCTGCGCCTGCTCGACGCCGGAGTTGATCATCGAACTGCTGTAGTTGCCGCTCGCGACCTTCACGCCACGGACGCCGGCGTAGTAGTGCTGACAGCCGACCTGCATGATGTCGTTGACGCCGGAACCGCAGTAGACGTTGTATCTCCCGGGACTGTCAGAGTAACAGCCGATCATCCGGTGGGTATTGACGGCCACGTTGTTCGCCTTGTCCTCGAAGTGATACGCGTCCGTCGCCACGTCGTTCACGTCGATGTTGTAGAAGGCGCAGTATCGGCCCTCCGCGAGTTTGATACCGTGATTACCGCCGTTGATGCTGAGGTCTTTCAGTACGACACCCGGCGGTCGGTTGTTGGTGCCACTCCCGGCGCCGCCGATGTTTATCTCGATTGTGTTGACCGTGTCGTCGCTGTTGTCGATGCTTGAGTAGACGGAACCTTTGATCACCGCCCGTCGGTCGACGACGATGGGGAAGTTCTCTGCGGAGGAATCGTATCCGGGCGTCACGACGATGTGGACCGGGTTGGACCAGCCGCCCGTCTCGTCGTCGATCGCCGCCTGTATGGTGTCACCGTTCCCGATATACTGGACGTCGCTCGCCGGTTCGTCGGTCGTCGCCGCGGCTGCGGGGTCACTGGCACCCGCGCCGAGTGCAGCTGCACCACCGAGCCCCGCGAGCCCGGCGAGCATTCCGCGTCGCGTCGAGGAACTCCACGAGGAGGAAGACTGCTCCGAGAGCTTCTGTTTGAGCGCTTCGTTCTCGGCTTCGAGTCGGTCGAGTCGCTCATCGAGCGCTGCGATCTGCTTAGAGTTCTTCTCTGACATGTGTGTGTCTGGAATATTTATCGAGCGGGAATCGCCTCACCGCGGGCACGGCTAGGGACCGTTATCGGCACCGAAACCTGTCCTGCCGTGCTCATGACGTCGCACTTGAATGAATGTCCGTACTGATATTGCCATTTACGATAGGCATAGAATATTGCCGTTAATTATTACTGAAACAAACGGTTTCGGGACTTATCTGTCTCCCTCGATTTTGGGATGGGTTTTACAAGGAAGATTCCCAGGAGACTACAGCTGCGCCGCCGCGTCGCGGAACAGTCCATCCAGTATCTCGGGCGTCGTCGGATGGTACGCCCGGTCGGGGAGGTCCCGGACGTCGAGTTCCATCTCGACGGCCACCTGCATGGTCTTCGCCATCACGTCGGCGTGGTAGTGCAGTCCCTGGTAGCCGAGGACGGTCCCGTCGTTCGCGTCGACCACCAGCGAGGCTCGTCCCTCTGGGACGTCCTTCGTCTTGAACACACCGTCGTCGCTCGCCTCGCGCGAGACGTGGACGAAGTCGAGTCCCGCCTCTTCGGCGGACTCCTTGGAGTGGCCGACGCGGGCGAACGGATAGACGCCGAGTCCGGAGAAGATGACGTGGTGATGGACGTTCTCGTACCGGGTGAGCGAGTCGCCCTGTTGGTGCGCGAGGATGTTGTCCGCCGCCGTGAAGCCCTGTTCTTTCGCGACGTGGAGGATGGGCTCCTTGCCGTTGACGTCCCCGACGACGAAGACGCGGTCGTCATCCCGGGCCTGCATCGTGTCGTCGACCCAGCCCTCGCTCGGCTCGATGGCCGTCTCTTCGAATCCGAGTCGGTCGACGTTCGGACGCCGGCCGGTGAAGACGAACAGCTCGTCGGCCTCGTGTGCGTGCTCCTCGCCGTCCTCGTCCTCGACGAACAGACGGACACCGCCGTCGGCAGTCGGTTCGATACGCTGTTCGTACGTGTTCCGGAGTACCTCGAGGTCCCAGTTCTCCTCGTAGATGTCGAGTGCGGCGTCGCCGAACGGAGCGTCGGCCTCGTCTATCGGACGGTCGTCGTGTTCGACCACGGTGAGCGAGGTGCCGGCCTCGGCGAGGTAGGGGACGAGCTCCATGCCGACGTAGCCGAAGCCCATCACGATGCCCGATTCCGGCAGCTCCGTCGCATCGAGTACGTCCGCGCTCGACATGAAGGAGACGTCGTCCATGCCAGGGAGCCGAGGCACGTTCAGGACCGAGCCGGTCGCGACGACGACGTAGTCCGGTTCGATGGTCTGGTCGCCGACCCGGATGACCCGGTCGTCGACGAACCGGGCCGTGTCGTGGATGAACTCGACGTTGTCACGCTCGGCCATGTCGTGGACCGCGCCGCGGCGGTGCTCCGCGAACGAGGAGACGTGCTCGTTCTTCGTCTCGACGACGGACTCGAGGTCGACGTCGGGAAGGTCGCCATCGAGACGATGGTCGTGTCTGGCCTGGAACCGATGAGCGGCCGCAGAGAGGACCTCCTTCGAGGGCATACAGCCGCGCAAGATACAGAGACCGCCGCCAGGTTCGCCGTCGTCGATGAGGGTCAGCTCGACGCCCGGCTCGTCGACGAGCTCGCCGGCGACGGCCGTCCCGGCACTCCCGTACGCTCCGATGATAGCGACGTGTACCATACTGCCGAACGTGGAGAGCGATGGTAAAAGTGGTTCTCCCCGAATGCGCGACGGTCGCCTCGCCGTGTCTTCACCTGTCGGGTAGCGAGACTCTTCTCAGCTACCGCGAGATGGCACCGCCCGCGTCCGAGATGACCTTCTCGGCTTCGCGCTTCGTCACGGTCGCCACGTCGCCAGGGATGGTCCGTTTCAGGGCCGCCGTCGCGGCGCCGTACTGGAGCGCTCGCTGGACGTCGTCGCCACAGAGTCTCCGGGCGAGGAACGCCCCCGTGAAGGCGTCGCCGGAGCCGATGGGGTCGTGCGTATCGGTGTCGTAGGCGTCCTGTCGGTAGACGACGTTGTCGTGCAAGGCGAGTGCGCCGTTCGAGCCGCGGGTGACGACGACCGTCTTGAGGTCGTACTCGCTCGACAGGTGGTGTGCGAGCTGCTCCGGCTTGCCCTCGTAATCGAGTACCCGCTCTGCGTCTTTCATCCCGATGATGAGGACATCGATGCCCTTCCACAGCCGGGTCAGGGTCGAACGTGCCTCCGAGGGCGACCAGAGCTTCTCGCGGTAGTTCACGTCCATGGCGGTCATGGTGCCGGCCTGCCGGGCGACCTTGATGAGGTTCAGTGTGGTCTCGCGGGCGGTCGGCGACAGGGCCGGGGTGATGCCCGTGGTGAAGAACGCGCTGGCCTCGCGGATCCGGTCGAGGTTGAACTCGCCGGCCTCGGCCTGCGAGATGACGGAGTTCGCACGGTCGTAGACGACGTTCGTCCCTCGTGGGCTCCCACCCTGTTCGAGGTAGTACGTGCCGACACGCCCTTCGTCGGTCCAGACGACGTCGACGTCGATGTCGTGTTTGCGGATGCCGCTCGCAACCCGCCGACCCGGCGGCGTGTCCGGGAGCTTCGACAGCCAGGACGCGACGGCACCCATCCGTTCCGCCGCGATGGCCGCGTTCGACTCCGCGCCCGCCGCGTGAACCTCGAGCGAGCGGGCCGTCTCGACCCGTTCGTCGTCCGGTGGTGAGAGTCGCAGCATCGATTCGCCGAACGTCACGAGGTCGTCGCTCATCGCCACCCCGACGGCGTGGCCGTCACACGTTCTCCATTCATGCTCGCGTGAACGGAGGGCGCCGGCATAAGTGTCCCCTCCTCAGGCGGAAAGAATTGCGTGCGTCCCTCGCTCGTCGACGTCGATATCGTACCCGAACGCCCGCATGACGCCGACGTTGGTCGCGACGTGCGGGGTGACGTGGGACACGCGGACCCGGCCACCGCAGAGGGCCAGCGGGAGGACGAGCTGGTCGGCGACGTGCGGGTCGACGGCGCCCGCTCCCTCGTGGAAGCTCCTGGCCGCCGTAGCTGCCTCGCGTCCGACCTCTTCCGCCGGGACGCCCGGTTCGCCCAGCGCGTCGAAGCCCGCGAGCGTCTTCGCGTAGTCGAGTCTGACGCAGACCGCGGTCCCCGTCGCTGGCGATTCGACGGTCCGGAGGACGCGCTCGCGGGTCGGGACGCGGGCCGCCCCGTCGAACTCCGGGACGGCGGCCGTTGCCTGCCGGGCGGCGACGTCGGCGCTGGCGAGGTCTGCGGACTCAGTCGAGTAGACCCGGACGCCTCGGAGCTCTCCTCGTTCCGTCAGTTCGATCCGTGACGGGTCGGAGGGTGCGAGCCGAAGCGTCGCCTCGCCGCCACCGCGTGGGTAGAACCCGGCTATCTCCTCCTCGACCGTCGCGAACAGCCCGAACCGGCGGAGGAGGGGGAGCTTGACGTGCTGGTAGTGGGCCATCGTCGGCGCCCACTTCACGTCCGTCCCGCCGGTGACCGTCACCGAGAGCGGCTCGCCGAGTGCGGTCGCGAGGGGAAGCAGCGTCTCGAAGACGAGCGTGACGCTTCCGGCGGTTCCGACGTCGAACCGGTACGCGCCGGGACGGAGCGAGCTGGGTTCGAAGACGAGCTCCTCGCTTCCCTCGTCGGCCCCCTGGACGGTCGCGTCGCAGACGGCCGACACCGCCCGGACAGCTGTGAGGTGCTGAGGCTTCAGCCCGGGCGACGGTCGCGACCCCCGGATGTGCTCGATGCGCACCGCCTCACCCGTGAGCGCGGCGAGGGTGAGCGACGAGCGGAGGATCTGTCCGCCACCGTCGCTGCCGTCTATCTCTCTCATACCGTCCCGTTCGCGAGCTGGTGGAAAACGGGTTGCGGTGACCCGGTCTCGTGTTTGGGACTCGGCGCTCACCCGTTCGGGACTCACCCGTTCGAGACTCAGCGCTCTCGCCGGCCGCCGTGACCCGGGTAGTCTCGCTCGAACCGGTCTTCTATCTCTCCCTCGTCGAACTTGACGACGGTCGGCCGGCCGTGCGGGCAGGCCCACGGGTTCTCGCAGTCGTCGAGCGCCACGAGCAGATCGACGACCGACCCCTCCGTCAGCGACGTGTTGCCCGTGATGGACGGGTAGCACGCCAGGTCGGCGATGAAGTGGTCGGCCAGCTGTTCGACCGTCTCGTCGCCCAGCTCCTCCTCGGCGACGAAGCCGGCGAGCACGTCGCGGACGTCTTTCGGCGCGAGCGTCTTCCGGAACACCGCGGGGACGGACGAGACACGGACCGTCTTCCCCTCGACGAGTTCCGCCCGGAAGCCGAGTTCGGCGAGCGCTTCCTGGTAGTCCGGGAACACCGCCGCCTCGCCCGACGTGAGTTCGAGGTCGACCGGTTCGGCGAGCGCCTGGGCCGTCGCACCGTCGGCGAAGGCCGCCTTCAGCCGTTCGTAGTTGACCCGTTCGTCCGCAGCGTGCTGGTCGACCAGCACGAGCCCGACGTCGGACTCGGCGACGAGGTAGGTGTCGCGGTACTGACCGAGCACGTCCAGGCTGGGCAGCGTCTCGTACTCCTCGGGGTCGGTGGCGCTCTCACCCGTCAGGGTCGTCTGGGTCTGGTCGCCGCGGAACTTGCGTGATGGTGCGGGTTCGTGACCTGTTTCTGCGGACATCGTGGTGTCCATGTCACCACTCGACACGTCGTGGCTACCTGACCCCGTCTCTGCTTCCTGAACGTCGACCGTCGCAGTGGGCTCGCCTGTGGCGCCTCCTCCGGGTGCGAAGTCCCCGAGGTCGTCCGGGTCGGGTCGCTTTCGGGTTCGACCGGTCGTCGTCTCGGCGGTCCCCGGGCTCGTTTCGGCGGCACCACTGGTAGAGGCCGCAGTCCCATCGTCCTCGCCGTCGCCTTCGTCCGGCGGTGCCCAGCCCTGGTCGGCGTACCGGTCGGTCGGTTCGTCGGCTTCTGTCTCCGCCTCGGTCGTCGCGGTCTCGCTCGTGGCCGTTCCGGACGCGTCGTCGTCGGCCGCCACCGACCCGGTCGACTCGCTGTGGCCAGTGTCGGTCGTGCGTCCCGCCTGGTCGCCTGACCTCTCGGCTGGCGAGCTCGACTCAGTCCGTTCGACTGGCGTCTCGCCTGGCTGGCTCGACTTCGTCTGGCCACTCCCCATCTCCTCCGACTCGCCCGTGTCGGATTCAGGCCGAACCGCCGCTTCGGCCGCCTTCGACCGTCCCCGGGGTGCCGACGACCGGAGCAATCCGGCGTCGAGCAGGGCGTCCTCGACGGCGTTCCGGACCTGTCGGCGGACGCCCGCCTCGTCGCCGAACCGGACTTCCATCTTGCGCGGGTGGACGTTGACGTCGACCTCGCCCGGGGGCAGTTCGAGGAAGAGGACGACGAACGGGTAGCGGTCCGAGGCGAGCTGGCCGCCGTAGGCGTCGAGGACGGCGTCCCGGACCAGCTTCGATGTGACGTACCGGCCGTTGACGAAGGTCGAGACGTACTCGCGGGTGCTCCGCGTGGTCTCCGGGTGCGAGACGAGGCCGGAGACCGCATCGAGGGGTGTCTCGCGCGGGTCGTCCGCCGCGTCGAGGTCGACCGGGTGCATCGCCTTCGCGACCTCCTTCCCGTAGACGTTCATGACGGTCGAGCGCCGGTTGCCGCGCCCAGTCGTCGCGAACACCTCGCGTCCGTCGTGTTCCAGCGTTACCGCCACGTTCGGGTTGGCGAGTGCGTAGCGCGTCACGACCCGGTTGACGTGGCTGAACTCCGTCGCGCGGGTCTTGAGGTACTTCTTCCGCGCCGGCGTGTTGTAGAACAGGTCGGAGACCTCGATGGTCGTCCCGACGGGACAGCCCGCAGGCCGGACCGACTCGACCTCGCCGCCCTCGTACTGGAGTTCGGTACCCTCAGCGTCGGGGTCGTCGCGCGGCTTCGTCCGGATGGTCATCCGGGAGACTGCCCCGATGGTGTGCAGGGCCTCGCCGCGGAACCCGAGCGTCGAGACGCCGCCTTCGAGGTCGTCGATGTCGCCGATCTTGCTCGTCGTGTGCTCCTGGACCGCGGCGCGGACGTCCACCTCGGTCATCCCGACGCCGTCGTCCGAGATGGTGATACCGTCGATTCCCCCCTCCTCGACCGCCACTGTCACCCGGTCCGCGTCTGCGTCGAGGCTGTTCTCGACGAGCTCCTTGACGACGGACGCCGGGCGCTCGACTACCTCGCCGGCCGCGATTCGCTCTATCGTGGCCTGGTCGAGACGGCGGATGTCGGTGTCCGGCATGGTTGCTGTCTGCGTCTATCGGGATGGGGCATCAAATATGGTTCGTGCGCGGCTGGCCAACTCAGGATTCAAATACGAAAACGCCGCAATCGCCGGCATGTCCTGACCAGAAACCACGCGTCGGTCCAGGCGGGTGTGGTCCACGCCGACGCGTCTTCCCCCACGTGGTCCCTGTTTGCCAACCGCCCAGCTACCGCTTCGACGACTCTCGCCGTTCCTGCCACGTTTGCACTTTCCCCATCAGCTCGACCGGCGAGACGTGGCTCACGTCGAGGTCGTCCAGTTCGTCGAGCACCGCCTGGGTCTCGGGGTCGAGTTCGGGTTCGTCGTCGTCGTCCCCACCCGCACTCCCACCGTCGGCAGTGGCCATGCTACCGCTTCCGAGGTCGAAGACGACCTGCTTCGTCTCGCCACTCGACGAGGAGCCGCCTTTCGCCTCGATGGCCTTCTCCTGGCGCAGTCGTTCGAGCACGTCGCGCGAACGGTCGACCACGGGCCCGGGGACCCCGGCGAGGTCGGCGACGTGGATACCGTATGAGCGGTCGGTTGGCCCCTCGCGAACCGTCCGAAGGAAGGTCACGTCGCCGTCGCGCTCGTCGGCCGCGACGTGGACGTTCCGCACGCGGTCGAGGTGGTCAGCGAGCGCCGTCAGTTCGTGGTAGTGCGTCGCGAACAGCGTCTTCGCGCGAATCTCGTTGTGCAGGTACTCGACGGCGGCCCAGGCGATGGAGATGCCGTCGTAGGTCGCGGTCCCGCGGCCCACCTCGTCGAGGATGACGAGCGAGTCCTCGGTCGCGGAGTGGAGGATGTTCGAGAGCTCCTGCATCTCGACCATGAAGGTGGAGCGGCCCTGCGCCAGCTCGTCGAGCGCGCCGACCCGCGTGAAGATGCCGTCGACCAGTCCCACCGTCGCCTCCTTCGCCGGAACGAAGCTGCCGATCTGCGCGAGCAGGACGATGAGCGCGGTCTGGCGCATGTATGTCGACTTTCCGCTCATGTTCGGCCCCGTGACGATGGTGAAGGTGCTCTCGTCGTCCATCCGGCAGTCGTTGGGGACGAACTGCACGGTCTGCTCGACGACGGGGTGACGACCCTGCCGGACGTCGAGAGCCCGCCCTTCGGTCAGTTCGGGACGCGTCCAGTCGTTGGTCACCGCGTGTGTGGCGAGGCTCTGGAGCGCATCGACCTCGGCGACGGCACGGCCGACGTCCTGCAGTAGCTCCGCCTTCGTCGCGACGCGCTCTCTGAGCTGCTGGAACAGCTCGTACTCGAGGTCGCCGCGACGTTCTTCGAGCCGCAGCAATTCGCGCTCTTTCTCCTCGAGTTCGTCGGTCGTGAACCGCTTCGAGCTCTTGAGCGTCTTCACGTGCTCGAAGTGCTCGGGGACCTGGTCGGCGACCGACCGGCCGACCTGTATCGTGTGGCCGTCGGTCTTGTTCCGGTTGAGCGAGACGTGGCTCAGGCCGTACTCGTGCTTGACCCGGTCGGCGAGTGAGTCGAAGTAGTCCTGGACGGACTCGTGGCGCTCGACCAACTGGTCCAGTTCGTCGTCGTAGCCTCGCTGGAACAGCCCGCCCTGCGTAACGGTCTGTGGCGGGTCCTCGGCCAGCGCGTCGTCGAGTTCTTCTCGGAGGGCAGCCGCAGCCGCACGGTCGGGACGGTCGACGACTGCCGAGAGCGGGGAGTCTGCGAGGTCCGGCGACGCGTCGATGGCGTCGGCGAGGTCCGGGAGCACCGCGAGCGTCTCGCGGACCCGGAGCAGGTCGCCAGCGTCGGCGCTCCCGCTGACGCTCTTCGACGCGAGTCGTTCGAGGTCGTAGGCGGCATCGAGTAGGTCCCGCAACTCTTCACGGCCGAGAGCACCCGCGGCGAGGGCCGCGACCGACTCCTGTCGTTTCGACAGCACCGAGAGGTCCTGCCGGGGTCGCTGAATCCACTCCTTGAGCAGGCGCCCACCGGGACTCGTGACGGTGTGGTCGATCGTCGCGAACAGGCTACCAGCCCGGTCACCGTGCATCGTCTCGGTCAGCTCGAGGTTACGCTGGGTCGTCGCGTCGAGCTCGACGTGGTCGGTGCCGTGGTAGGGCTGGACGCGCGTCATCGACGCCAGCACGCCGGTTCCGGTCTCCTCGACGTAGGCGAGGACTGCGCCGCCGGCCCGGACCGCGAGGTCCGAAACACCGAGGCTGTCGAAGGTCTCCTGGCCGAAGTGTTCACGGGCGGTGTGCGTCGCCCGGCCGGGCGCGAACGCGTCGGCGTCGAACTCGCTGATTCTGGCGCCCGTCCGGTCGCGGACGCGGTCGCAGAACTCTTCGTCAGTCCGGAGGCCCGGGCCAGGGAGCACCTCTGCGGGAGAGAACCGGTACAGCTCCGTCATTGCGGTCTCGGCGTCAGTGACGTTCGTCACGAGGAAGCGCCCTGTCGTCACGTCGGCGAAGGCGAGGCCGAACTCGCTGCCGTCGCGTACGACCGTCGCGAGGTACTGAGCGTCGGCACTGGTCGTCTCGAGGAGCGTCCCCGGTGTGACGACCTTGACGACCTCGCGATAGAGGCCGTCGTCACCCTCGCGTTGGTCTGCCACCGCGACCCGGTAGCCGCGTTCGACGAGCGCTTTGAGGTACGGGGTCAGCTCGGTGAGTGGGACGCCAGCCATCGGGTACGACGAGCCGTGGCTCGACTTCTGGCTCACCTTCAGGTCCAGCTCTGCCGCGACGAGTTCTGCGTCGTCGGCGAAGAACTCGTAGAAGTCACCACACTGCATCGCCAGTACGTCGGCGTCGGTGTCCGCTTTGAGCGAGAGGAACTCCCCGACGATGCCCGTCGCCTCTGTCATGGAAGACAGTGGTCGGCAGGCGCGGTAAAACCCTGCGGGTTCGAATCGCGTCCCGAGCCATTGCAAAGCGTTTTGGCAGTTCCCGCGTGCGTTGGGTGTATGGCTGCCGACCCGAACCGACTCATCCGTGCGCTCGTCTACGCGGTCTTCGGCTTCTTGACGACCGTCGCGATGGGAGTAGCGTTCAACGTTCCACCGGATATCGCGATGCTACAGGGTTCGGCCGTCGCGATCGCGATGATATTCTCGACCTTCGCGCTCGCTACCGCAGGGTTCTGAGGAATCGGTTCCGAGGATTCGCCGCGGTGGCTGCCGCCGTTATCTCAGACGCGCGCCTAGTTCCGACATGGAGTCTGTACCTCGCCCCGTGAGCACACGGCGAGGCGTGCTGATAGCGGGTGCCGCCGGAATCGCAGGGTCGCTCGCCGGCTGTCTCGGGCGGCTCGGTGGTTCCGACCGCCGGTCGCTACAGTTCGAGGCGGTCCAGTTCTCCGGCGGGCCAGTCCTCTGGGACGGTCTCTTCGACCCGTCACGCCGTGCACACTACCTGACGGTGTTCGACGACCCGTCGGACGAGCGCGTCAGGGTCGATACCGCGACCCTCGCGGACGAGCGCGTTCGGTCGTTCGTCGTGGATACACCCTTCGAAGTCTGGTCGTTGGCCATCCTCCAGGTCTCTGGCGTGTCGCAGGCCACTCGGCTCGTCGTCGAGGGCGTCGACGAGATCGATGAGACGGACGTCGAGCTACTGGTCCGGTCGGAGGCGGGTGACAGTGAATCGACCGAGGGAACCGATTCGTCCGTGACTGGTCCAGTAGTTGCGACCCTGTTCGTCCGGATCGACCGTCCACCGGCGGAACCACCACGTCGGGTCAGTGCAACGGTCAGCGACGACAGCGGGGCGACGACCGTGGTCGAGCTGAACGGCGAGATCGACCGGAACGTCGACATCACCTACCGGTTCGACGACGGAATCACCGGCTGGACCGTCGGTGCGGACAGCCCCGAGAGTACAGTTCCTGGGACGGTCCCCGCGACCCAGACCGTGGTGACGCCGCGTGTCGAGGGGACCGGTGACGGCGTCCGGCTAATCCCGGACGTCGGCTCGACCGACGGTGCGGTGTGGCTGGTCCGGGAGCTCCCGGTCAGCCCGGGAACCACGTACGACTGCACGGTCTCGGTCACGGCATACCGAGCCGAGGCCGGAAGTGCGACCCTCTCGTTGCTCGGTCACCTCGGACCACGCCCGCCGCGGGCACTCAGGTCGTTCCCGGCTCCGGGCCGTAACTCGACGGGGAAGGACCAGTGGACGACAGGGGGACTGCACGAAGGGCTTCCGGTCGGGACGACAGAGTCGACGTTCGAGTGGACGAGCCCCTCGACCAATCAGCTGTTCCTTGCCGTCGGGGTCCGGGCGGGACGACACGACCCCGGTTCGGCCATCCTCGAAGCGGTCACGGTCTCACTCCGTGCCCGGTAAGGAATCGAGCATCGTCAACGACCTCTCCGCCAGGGTCCCGGCGTCACGGGCAACCAACTTGCAGATAGGTTCCTTCCCGACTGCACCTCGGTCGACGACAGCGTACGGGGTGGCGACAGAATCGGCAAACGCCTGCTGGGCACCCCAGCCCATCGTACTCGCCTCTGCGTCGGGGTCCGGTTCCTCGGCTCTGTCGTACTCTGCCACCGACCAACCGAGGGTCTCGAGCGTGGCCTCGACGTCGGCGTCGAACCGGAAGTCGGCGGCGAACCGGAGGCTGGGTTCGTACTCTCGAGCGGCGAGGAGGAACCGGGCGACGTGGCTGGAAGCGCCGAATCGAACGCCACCAGTTGGGCGGACGCCGTCGTGAACTCGGGATAGCCGACCGTCGACCGCTGCGACCTCGTCGACGCGCTCAGCGTACGGAAGCGCGCCAGCGACGTTCGTCCCGACCTCAGGGACGAGGGCGGAGATGTCGGCGGTCACGAACGAGGAGACGACGGACTCCACGTCGTGGAGCGTCTCCCTCGCCCTCGCCTCGTTCCACCTGTCGACACAGTGATTGACCGCCCCAGAGCCCCGTCCGACGTCGTGGTGGTATCGAATTGCACGTTCGAGGAATCGGGTGCTCTCACCGACGGCCGTTTCGAGCGGTTCACCGTGAGCCAGTCGTGCTGTGATGGCGGCTGAGAGTGTACACCCCGAACCGTGGGTCGCTGCGTCCGTAACCCGTGGATGGGTGAACTGGTGATCGCCGTCCTCTGTGACGAGAACGTCGACGACAGCGCCGGTATCGCGATGGCCGCCGGTCACGAGCGCGGCATCTGCACCCATCGAACGAAGTTCTTCACCGGCGGCCCGGGCGGTCGTCTCGTCGGTCACGTCGATACCGGTCAGAACCCTCGCCTCGTCGGTATTCGGTGTAACTAGCGTCGCGTGGGAGACGAGGTCCTCGTACGCCGACTCGGCGTCCCGTTCGAGGAGTCTGTCCCCAGCGGTCGCGACCATGACGGGGTCGACGACGAGGGGTGCGTTGACCTCACGTACTCCGGACGTAACGGTCTCGACTATCTCGGCGGTCGCGAGCATCCCCGTCTTCACGGCCCGTATCTCGAAGTCCGTACAGCAGGCGT
Source organism: Haloarchaeobius lipolyticus (assembly GCF_051208015.1). Taxonomy (NCBI): domain Archaea; kingdom Methanobacteriati; phylum Methanobacteriota; class Halobacteria; order Halobacteriales; family Halorubellaceae; genus Haloarchaeobius; species Haloarchaeobius lipolyticus. Next base: position 308,884 of record NZ_JBPKGF010000003.1, read on the forward strand.
CTATCTGGTCTGCGACCCTCGCCCGCGGGATAACGTGTGTCGAGACGACCTCGCGGGTGTGCTGGGCGGTGGCGCCGGTGACTGCACTGACGCCGAAGACGTCGTGCGTGGCCATCGTGTGCAGGTCGGCCTGGATGCCGGCACCGCCACCGGAGTCGCTTCCGGCGACCGTGAGTGCGACCGGCTGAGTGACTGGTGCTGGCTGTCGCGCGTCCATACCACGTGATAAAACTGGGTGGTATTAATCGGTGGTGGATTCTGTTCGAAACGAGTGATACGTGAGCGGCGGTGCTCAGTTCTCGAAGGAGAACTCGTAGCCGAGCTGGCACAGCAGGTCGAAGTAGTCGAACCAGCCGTAGCTCTCACTGATCTGGTCGCCGTCGAAGCGGTTGATCCAGAAGCCCGTCGTCGAGAAGGACTCGCCGCTGGGCTCGAAGCCCCAGAAGTCACCCTCGTGGGTGCCGGAGAAGCTCAGCCAGCAGAAGGTCCACTCCCCGTCGGCGTAGAACGACTCGAGCTCGAGCTCGAAGTCCGGGAACGCCTCGAAGTAGTCACCGAAGAACGTCTCGAGGTCGTCGAAGCTGGAGATATACTCCCCGGACCAGCCGAACGGGATGTCGGTCTGGAGGTCGTCGGCGAAGTAGCCGTCGAACTCGGAGATGTCCTGTTCGTTGACGCCGGCGACGATGGCGTCGAGGGTCTCGCGGTACTGGGCGATGAGTTCAGCGTTCTGCATGGGCATGTTGAAAAGCCTCCACACAGTGGTAGGTGTCGAGAGGATATATAATTATAGTGGGTAAAGATATCACGAATTCCTTCTGAGTCGAGCTAGAGTGGTTTTATACCGGTATCTGGTATATTGTGTTTCAGACTATTCTCTCGTCTATCCGGGGGTCAGTTCCGTATGGGTCGGAACTATAACACTAATTCCGACCGCTCAGTCCATGCCGGGAAATGGGGACTCCCACACCCAGACCACGAGGGTTCCGCACACGAGGACGACGCCGGCGACGGCCAGCGCAACCAGCGGCGAGGTTCGGTCGGAGATGACGCCGCTCCCGAGCTGGAACGGGACGACGGCGAGCGCGCTCACCATCGCCATCGTGCTCAACACGGTCGCCCGTCCGACGGAATCGATGCGGTCGTTGACGTACTGGCTCGCGAACGTGCGGGTGGTGTCGGCGATGCCCCGGACGAACAGCAGAACTGGAAGCGCGAGCAGCGGCACGGCCCAGCTCGCGAGGAGTGCCCCGCCCACCAGCAACGGTAGCGCGAAGAACCACGCGCGTAAGCCGACCAACTCCTCGATCGCACCAGCCCTGTAACTCAATGCTGCGCCGACGAGACTTATCGCGGCGTAGTACCAGCCGAGAGCCCGCTCCACGTCGGACTTGGGCAGTCCGAAGTCGAGGACGACCGCTTCGAACACTGGCTGGACGAAGACGAAGACGAGGTAGAGGACCGCCGCGAACAACAGGTAGTACGCGAGGACGAACGCCCTGACGTGCCGTCGTGTGAGTACCTCTCGTGCGATGGCGAGGGCTCGTCGTGGCGAGAGTGTGTCTCCACCTGCGCCCTCGACCGTCGCCGGCTCCCGGAGCGAAAGCAGGACGGGAATCCCGAGCGCCGTGACCACTGCAGCGACCCAGAACGGAAGCCTGAGGTCGACGCCGCCGAGGTAACCGCCGACCACCGCAGCGACGACGCCCGTGAGGAGCGCGACCGACTCGCCTCTCCCCCTGACACGAGCGAAGTCGTCCGAGGATAGGTCTGCGGTGAGCGTGTCGTAGAGCCAGGCGTCTTCGGTCCCCGACCGGAACGCATAGCCCAGCGACCAGACGGCGTACAGCGCGAGGAATGTCGGAAACGACTGGGCGAATCCGAGGCCGACGAGGGTCGCGGTGATGAGCCCCGTCCCGAGGAGCAGGCTGTTCCGACGGCCGACCCGGTCGCCGACGTAGCCTGTCGGGACCTCACCGAGTACGGTCACGAGGTTGTAGGTCGCTTCGAGCGCGGTAATCTGCGTGAACGTGAGTCCCTGCGAGAGGAAATAGAGGTACATCACCGGGCGGTAGAACTCCACGGCCTTGGTGGCCTTGTACAGGTAGTACCGGAGTACACTCGCATCGGGGAGGTCCATCGAGTGAAACCTGACACCGGAGCGGGTGATTGGTTTCGGTTCTGCTCGTGGCGACATTCAAATAGGAGAACGCGGCCAAACGCGTCGTGACGTGACCTCGACCCTCCGACGTTCTGCGGCTGTGCGGCGACGCGTCGGAGGTGAAGCGACCGCCGCCTGTTCGCCCCACAAAGACGCTAGGTTCCAGCAGTATCTGACATCTGTCCCGACAGAAAATGTCAGACAACCCGATAATCGGGACACGTTCTTATCGCTCGGCATCCACCTTCTGCTCGTGACCGGACGGATAGCCGACTGGGACGACTTCCTGACGAACCGACTGGTCGAACGACTGGAAGACTTACCGGCCGACCCACGGCCGGGCAACTACGTCGTGGTCGACGTCATGCACTTCTCTACGACGGTCGTCGAGCTACTGGCGAACGGGGCCGAGTACGTTCACATCACCGAAGAACGAGGGGACGAGTTCGCGTTTCGTGAGTCGAATCCCGACGCAGTCATCGGCGGCGAGACGATGCCCGGGTACGAACCGGCCGACGGTTTCGACTTCTTCAACTCGCCGAGCTACGTTCAGTCGCTCGACCTGAACGACCGACCCGTCGCGATGACCTCCTCGAACGGTGGTCGTGCCGTCGACGCCCTTCTCGATGCGCCGGACACGACGGTGTACGTGGGCTCGACCACGAACGCCGCCGCGCTCGGCCGCCATCTCCAGGATAGCGACGACCAGACCTATCTCGTCGCGGCCGGCAAGGACGGAGAACCCGCAACCGAGGACACCATCGGCGCGATGCTCGTCGCCAGACATCTCGCCGAACTCCCACCGGCTCCCATCGAGGCGGAGCTCTGGCGCGAACAGCTGGAGTACGCGAAGGGTCCGAACTATCCGGACAAGCACGAGGTCCGGAGCAAGGACGTCCGCGAGTTCGCGATGGCGCTCTCCTCTCGCGAGGTGGTGCCTCGGCTCGACGGTCGGAGGATCGTCGACGTCGCGAGAGAGCCGGCGAGCTAGTCGCCGAGTCCAGAGAGCTCACCCCAGACCTCCCACGCCGGGTCGACGTCTGGGTGTTCGATTCGTTCTCCATCGACGTAGGTTCCGGAGCCGTCGCTGATGCGCCCAGCGTCGGCAATCGCAGTCCCCCGCCCCCGGAGCGCGTCGAGAACCGCGTCGGCGCCATCGGGTCTGACCGCGACGAGGAGGGTACTCGACGTGCTCGCCGCCCACGGGTCCATCTCGAAGGCGTCACACACGGCGGCCACGTCGGGGTCGACCGGAACGGCCGCCGAGTCGAAGTCGATTCTGACCCCCGCCGTCTCGGCCAGTTCGCAGAGCGCGCCGTGGAGTCCACACTCGGTCGCATCGTGCATCGCGGTGACCGGTCCGGACGCGGCCGCGAGGAGCGCATCGCGAACGTGGGCAGTCCCCGGGAGCATCGCCGCCAGCCGGTCGAGGTCCACGTCTTCACCTGAAGAACGCCCGTCGAGAGCGTCGCGTACCTTCCCCGGGAACAGGCTCGCGAAGAGGGCACAGGCCTCGACCGCTGGCCCGCTCGTGACGAGTAGATGGTCGCCTGGACGCGCCCCGTCCGGTCGGATCACGTCGTCGTGCTGGCCGACTCCCAGCACCGTCGCGCCACCCACCCACGGGAACGAGCAGCCGTCGTAGCGGGCGGTGTGGCCCGTGAGGACGGAGACGCCGAGTTCGTCGAGTTCGTCGCTCATCGTCTTCCAGACGCTGGCGAAGGCGTCGTCGGATATCGACGGCGGCAGGGTGAACTCGACCGTGAGGTGGCTCGGTGGAACCCCGGAGACGGCCACGTCCGCGAGGACGACCCCGAGTGCGAACCGGGCCGCACGCTCCCAGCCGAGGCCCGGCAGGATGGAGATGGGGTCCGTCGCGGTGACGACCGCCCTGTCGGCGACGTCGAGCACCCCGAAGTCGACCCCGTGTTTCGGGCCGAGGGTCACGTCCGACCTGTCTGCGCCGAGGTTCGGGTAGATGTGCTCGTCGAAGAAAGCGCGGTCTATCTTCCCACGGTCGGTCATCGACCGGTGGTACCGCCCGGTCGTTCAAAGGCGTGCTGTTTCGGCCGTTGGCTTGGTCGGCAGTGGTAACGTTCCGTGTCGCCTACGACTCGAACTCGTCGAACAGCGCGACGACCCGCCGCTCGACCTCCTCGCGGATCTCGGCAACCTCGTCGGGTGACTTCCCGTCGGGGTCGGTGAGCGCCCAGTCCCGGACGTCCACGTCGGCGTCGAGCGAGAGCGTCGAGCAGCCCATCGTCGCGACCACGTCGCACGCTTCGAGCTCCTCGGTGGAGACCGACGTCGGGGTTCGGCCGGAGAGGTCGATTCCTCTCCCCTGCATCGAGGCGACGACCTCATCGTGGACGTGGTCGGCGGGATGCGTCCCACCGGTGACGACCTCCCAGTCGAGGCCTCGCCGCTCGACCTCGCGCTCGGCGAACGCCGTCGCCATCTGACTGCGACCGGCGTTCTGCACGCAGACGAAGGCGAGTCGAGTCATGGCTCACCCTCCGTGCTGTCGGAAACCGTTGCGGCACCGTCGTCGCCGGCCTGTCCGACGGTTCCGACGAGTCGCTCGGCGAGGTCGGTACTCCGGTAGTAGCGCCACTTCCCGTCCTTCCGGCGAGTCACGAGGCCGGCGTCGGTCAGCTTCGAGAGCGCGTGACTGACCGCGCTCTCGCTCACGTCGAGCAGCGGGTCGAACTCGCAGACGCAGAGCTCGTCCTCGGCGGCCGCCAGTAGCCGGACGATACGGTATCTGGTTTCGCTCGCCAGAGCGCCGAAGACCTCGACGTCCGCGTCGAGTTCGGGACTCGACGCCTCGTCGGCGAGCCGTCGCAGGGACGCTACCCGCTCGTCGATGTCTCCCGTACAGCAGTCGCCGCACTCGTCGCTGATGAGACGCTGGAGTCGCTGCGTGTCGGACATGATTGAACGATTCTTCAATCGTTCATATAAATGCGCTGTTCCCGGCTATCGTAGCTGACGAGCTGTCAGTCGTCTCGGGCTGTCTCGTCGGGTGTCGCTGCGTCGCCTGTCCGCCGACCGGTTATCTCGGTGGGGCGCAGTTCCCAGAACATCGGGGTGAGTTCGCCGACATCCTCGCCGAAGACGCGGAGTGGCTGGTACCGTTCGTTCACTTCCGCATCCGAGAGGTCACGCGACCGGACGAGCTCGCCACGGACGACGATGCTCCACGAATCGTCCGGTCCGTCCGTCCCGTAGAGGACGAGCGACGCCGTCTTGGTCGCCTCCGCGAACGCCATCTTCTCGCTCCCCTCGTGGTCGGCCAGCCGGATGCAGACGTAGCCGTCCGTTTCGCGGTAGCTGTACGAGATGGGGACGGCGTATGCGTCACAATCGTCGGCCAGCGACAGGACGCCGTGACCTTGCTCCCTGAGTCGCTGGGCGACCTCGTCTTCGTCCATACCGAACGTGTAGACGTACTCGACGTGTTCCATGTCGTCTGATACGACGCGCGAGCCGATGGGTTTTCGCACGGAGCTGTCACCACTGCGTCCGAACAGGAGGCCCTGAACGCGGCGGTTGTCTGGCGGTGTTGGAGCAGTCTCTCGCTTGCGACGGAATCGGAGCCGTTTCGGATGGGACCGTGGTACCCTCTGATTCGGGTTGCCGAGTGCGGCGGTATTATGAGTCTGGGGTTCTTCGGGTCGACTACGTAGCGCCGTCCCCTGTTTACTATCGAAGTTTCGAGGGGAACACAAAAGGTACTTAAAAAGTGAACCCTTACCTCAGGTAAAGCCAGACAATGCAAGGTCAAAACCAGCAGCAGGCGTACGACCGGGGCATCACCATCTTCTCCCCGGACGGTCGTCTGTACCAAGTCGAATACGCACGCGAAGCGGTGAAGCGTGGGAGCGCGAGCGTCGGGGTACGAACACCGGAGGGTGTCGTCCTCGCGGCCGAGCGGCGAAGTCGCTCGCCGCTCATGGAACGCGATTCCGTCGAGAAACTGCACAAGGTCGACAACCACATCGGCATCGCGAGCGCCGGCCACGTCGCTGACGCACGCCAGCTCATCGACGTCGCCCGTCGGCAGGCACAGGTCAACCAGCTTCGGTACGACGAGACCATCGGGGTCGAGACGCTCACGAAGCACGTCACAGACCACATCCAGCAGTACACTCAGACCGGTGGGGCACGCCCGTTCGGCGTCGCACTGCTCGTCGGTGGTGTCGAGAACGGGACGCCGCGTCTCTTCGAGACGGACCCGTCGGGAACCCCCTACGAGTGGAAGGCCATCGCCATCGGCGGCAACCGCGAGGAGATCCAGAGTCACCTCGAGGAGAACTACTCCGACGATCTCGAGCTCGAGGCCGGCATCGACCTCGCTATCGAGGCCATGGCACGCTCCAGCGAGGACGGCTTCCCCGCGGAGGGGCTCGCCATCGCGACCATCGACACCGAGACCGGCCAGTACCGCAACCTGACCGTGGCAGAGATAGAAGAACGCCTGCAAGAACTCGACCTCCTCTCGGAGGGTGACGAAGAATGAGCCTGGAGAACACGAACCCATACGAGCCGGAACTCGGCAACGCCGAGTGGAAAGAACAGAAGCGAGACGAGGACACGGTCAACAAGACCGGGACGACGACCGTCGGCATCTCGACCGACGAGGGCGTCCTCATCGCGACCGACCGCCGTGCCAGCCTCGGCGGCCGCTTCGTCTCCAACAAGAACGTCGTGAAGGTCGAGCAGATCCACCCGACGGCCGCGATGACGCTGGTCGGCAGCGTCGGCGGCGCCCAGTCGTTCATCCGCTCGCTCCGCGCCGAGGTCAATCTGTACGAGACCCGCCGTGGCGAGAACATCAGCATCCCGGCACTCGCGACGCTCGCGGGCAACTTCGCCCGCGGCGGCCCGTTCTTCGCGATCAACCCCATCATCGGCGGGGTCGACGAAGAGGGCAGCCACGTCTACTCCATCGACCCGGCCGGCGGTGTCATGAAGGACGACTACACCGTCACCGGCTCAGGGATGATGGTCGCCTACGGGCTGCTCGAGGGCGAGTGGCACGAGGACATGACCATGGCCGAGGCCAAGCGCGCCGCGGCACGTGCGGTCCGCTCGGCCGCCGAGCGTGACACCGGCTCCGGCAACGGGCTGGTCCTCTGTGAGGTCACGTCCGACGGCGTCGACATCCAGGAGTTCGACGGCTTCCCGGACGAAGACGAGCTGTAGGTTCGCTGCGCGACCGTCCGCGACGAACCGTTCGACTTTTCGACGCGAGTACCTCTCAGTTACCTGCTACCCCCGACGAGTTTCCTAAGACGGAGTAACGCCTCTGTTACCACATGAGCGACGTCGTCACTCCGCAGGATTCTGGAGAACAGTTCATCGCCGCCATCCGCACCGAGGTGTCCGCCTGGCCCGGAGTCACCGACGGTGACCACCGTGATGGCGGCAGGGAGTTCCACCTCGGCACCGCCGAACTCGGTCACATCCACCGGTCGGGCCTCGTCGACGTGGAGTTCCCCAGGTCCCTCCGCGACGCGGTCGTCGAGGACGGTATCGCAGCCCCTCACTCGCTCGCGCCGCACTCGGGCTGGACCTCGTTCCGGCTCGTCGAATCGGCCGACGTTCCCCTCGCGGTTCGGCTGTTCCGTGTCTCATACCTGGGTAGACTCTTCTCGCGGGCGCACACGCACGTCGGCCGGTCGGTACTCGAAGAACTGGACCTCGACAGCGAACTCGCTTCTCTCCCCCCGTCAGTGGCGGAGGAACTCTCGTCGAACCTGCCGGAACCGACTGCCTGAGTCGGTGTCGAGTGCTCATCACGCACCTCTCTTCACTACCCGAGCGAGATGAGTGCCACGCCAGTGACCGCGACACACGCCGCGGCTAGTCGGGTCCGGAAGCGGGGTTCGTCGAGGAGGACGCCGCCGAGTATCACCGCCACGACCGCCTGTGCGTTGACGATGGGTGAGGCAACGCTCGCCGGGAGCGTGGTGAACGCGACCGCGACGACGTGCTGACCGAGTGCGACCATCGCGCCGACCGCAGCGAAGCGCGTCCAGTCCGCGGCGGCCATCGCCAGATCCTCGTGTCCCCATGCGAGCGGAGCGACGGCGACCGCGGTCGTCGCCATCATCACGACGACGAACGCCGCCGGGTCGACGGCGAGTTCCTGCATGATGTAGCGTTTCCCCACGTCGACGACGCCGAAGATGGCCGCACTCGCAAGCGCGAACTGTGCAGGTCGGGCGGTCACCGCCCGCCGAATCGGCGTCACGAGCTCGCCGGGTTCGTAGTTGGCGAGGTAGAGAGCGACGGTCACGACGACGACCCCGAGTATTTGCCAGACCGAAAGCGAGGTCTGCGGGAGGACGAGCAGCTCGATGGGAAGGACGAAGGCCGGGACGACCTTGCTGATGGGGGCGACGTAGCTCACCTCGCCGGTCTGTATCGCCCGGAAGAACGCGAACAGTGCGGCGACGACGGCGAGGCTGACGGCGACGGTGGTGCCGAGCGCGTACGGGGTGGTCGGGACAGGAACGCCTCCGGTCGTGACGACCGCGACCGGGAGGTACCAGACCAGTGCCGCGACGTAGACGGCGAACAGGTAGACCGGCGTCGCGTAGTGGTCGAAGTAGCGCTTGATGACGAAGAGATAGGTACCGAAGAGCACCGCCCCGAACAGGGCCAGCGCGATTCCGCTCATTACGTTGGACTCCCAGGTCGTCGCGGATGAACCGTTCGATTCCCACAACGGGTGGGAGAGGGAGTCACGGACAGCAACACGATGTCGCTATCGACAGCGCAGTCGCTGGTCGACGCGAAGAAACGAGAGGAGTTCGGCTGCTTACTTGCCGCGGCCTTTGCCGGACGTGTTGGACGGACGGGTGTGCTCCGTACCCTTGCCCTTGAACGTCAGGCCACGGTTGCGCTTGCCGATGCTGGTGAGCCCGCGGAACGCGCGGTTCGTGTGCGCGTCGTCGCAGATCCAGTTGAGGTCGTCGTCGTTCTGGATGGCGGGGTGCTCGGGGTCCACGAGAATCACTTCGTGCCACTTCTGCGAGCCGTCCTCACCGACCCAGTACGAGTTGAGCACGCGGAGGTTGCGGTACTTGCGGGAGGCGCGCTCCTCGGCGATGCGCTGGATGTTCTTGCGCCGACCGATGCGGTTGACGCCCTGGCGCTTGGACCGGCGACCGGCCTTGTGACGCTGCTTGCGTGCACCACCCTTGCGGACGGAGACGCGAGCGACGACGATGCCCTGCTTGGCCTTGTAGCCGAGTTCGCGGGCCTTGTCGAGGCGGGTCGGGCGCTCGACGCGCTCGATGGCGCCCTGCTTTCGCCAGTCCTGCTTTCGCTGCCACTGGAGTTCGGCGAGTTTGCCGTCGTCCGGGTCCTTCCACGCTTCCTTGATGTGGGAGTAGAAGCTTCGTGCCATTGTGTATCACCACGGGCGTTTGCCGGTTCAGTTCGCGTCGGCGAACCACATTCCGATGACCTGCGGGCGGGAACCGCCGAGCAGGTGCCCACTGGTGCCCGTGTCTACCAGCGAGTTACGATACGTTTCCCAGTCTCGGTCTTTAAGGGTGTCGAACTGCGTCCGGGTGTGTTCCGGTGTGGCGAACTGGCCAGATGGGACGCTGGGCTCGCCGACCCACTGGCTCACCGTCCCTACTGACTCGCCCCGGCTCGACGACCGGTTCGAAGACGGAGGAAGACGGGGACGGTCGCGACCGCGAGCAGTATCTCGACCCCGCCCGCGGTCAGGAACGCCGCCTCGTAGCCGAACCGGTCCGCGACGGTGCCGCCGACGAGGACCCCCGCGAGGAAGCCGGTACTCCCGAAGGCGTTGAACCCGGCCATCGCCACGCCGCGGTCCTCGTCCCGGGCAAAGTCGGTGACGAGCGCCATCGTCGCCGGTGACATCATCGCGCCGACGACCCCGACGAGGACCATCGCGAGCCCGGCGAGCTCGACGGTGGGAGCGAAGCCGACCGCAATCACGACGACGCCGTAGAGCATCGACCCGGCGACGACGGGAACGGTCCGGCCGATGCGGTCGGAGACGACGCCGAAAGGGTACTGCAGGAGCGCGAACGGGGCGAAGAACAGCGCGAGGAACAGGCCGGTCGTTCCGGGGTCGAGCGAGAACACCTGTCTGAAGTAGAGCGTCCCGACGAGCGCGAAGAAACCGGCGGTGAGGCGGTCGATGAAGCCGAAGGCGTACGGGACGAACAGTATCGGCGTCTCTCTGATGCCCGCGAGCGCGGCCGCGATGGACGATTCTCGGCCGTCACCGACGACCGCCTTCCCGCGACCGAGGAGGGTCACGCTCGCGAGGACCGCCACGGCGAACAGGAGTACACCGGCCGCAGCGATGGGCACGAGCGGTCCGAGCTCGTACAGCTGGCCGCCGATGGGTGCGCCGAGAGCCGTCCCCGAGCCGATGGCGATACCGGCCGCGCCCATGTTCCGGCCGTGCCCCCCGTCCAGGTCCATCAGCATCGTCATCGCCAGCGAGAACGCGGCGATGGTCGTCGCGCCCTGCAGGAAGCGTATCGCGAGTGCCGCGGCGAAGGAGACCGAGGTCAGGCCGGGCAGGACGGCGAGCAGTCCGTAGCCGAGGCTCCCGCCCAGTGCACCCGCGACGACGAAGGGTGCACGTCGGCCCGTCGCGTCGCTGGCCGCGCCCCAGACGCCGGCGAAGGCGACGAAGGCGGCGAACTCGGCGGCGAGGAACCACATCCCCGCTCGGAGGGGGGTGCCACCGTCGAACTCGGCGACCAGCGTGTCGATGCCCGGGTAGAGGAGCACCTGGGCGAGCAGGACGACGAAGACGACGCTGGCGAGGACGACGCGGTCGCGACGACTTGTCACGCCTGCCCGTTGGGCAGGCACCTATGAATGTGCACGGGTTCGAGCAGACCGGTTGGCGTCCGAGTATCCGACGGATTTGGGCGGGTGGGGTGGACGGGATTCGGCGGTCCAGGTGTACCGGACCCGGAGATTTCGGCAGACGGGTTACGGCCGTCGCAGTACTTGCCGGCACCTTTATCGGCAAGTCGGTCGTCGTTTCGGCCAGCCACCAATGTCTTCGCTCGTCTCACCCGAATCCGACGACGACCTGTACCGCGTCCTCGACGCCGATGGTTCCCTCGTCGAGGGCGCGTCGGTCTCGATGGCGGACGACGCGTTACGCGACCTGTACGAGGACCTCAAGCTCGCCCGCCGGTTCGACCGGAAGGCGGTCGCCCTCCAGCGCCAGGGCCGGATGGGGACCTACCCGCCCATCTACGGACAGGAGGGGTCGCAGGTCGCGAGCGTCCACGCACTCGACGACGAGGACTGGCTGTTCCCGAGCTATCGCGAGAACGGGGCGATGCTCGCCCGCGGCGTCTCGATGTCGAAGAACCTGGAGTACTGGATGGGTTCCGAGTCAGGCAACGCCGCGCTCCGGGAGCGGAACGTCTTCACGGTAAGCAACCCCATCGCGACGCAGATTCCGCTCGCGACCGGGCTGGCGTGGGGTGCGAAACTGAAAGGCGACGAGCGGGCGGCGCTCGTCCATTTCGGCGACGGTGCGACCTCGGAGGGCGACTTCCACGAGGGCGTCAACTTCGCGGGCGTGTTCGACGCCCCCGTCGTCTTCTTCTGCAACAACAACCAGTGGGCAATCTCGGTCCCGCGCGAGAAACAGACGGCGTCGGAGACCATCGCACAGAAGGCGGACGCCTACGGCATCGACGGTATCCGCGTCGACGGGATGGACCCCATCGCGGTCTACGAGGTCACCAGGCAGGCGATACAGAAGGCGAAGGACCCGGGCGATAGACCGGCCCCGACGCTCGTCGAGGCGGTCCAGTACCGCCTCGGTGCGCACTCCACCTCGGACGACCCCGGCGTCTACCGCGACGAAGAGCGGACCGAGGAGTGGAAGCGGATGGACCCGGTTCCCCGGCTGGAGCGGTTCATGCGTGAGAGCGGCCGGCTGACCAAGGAGGACGTCGAGGCCATCGAGGCCGACATCGAGGAGCGAATCGACGAGGCGGTCGCGACGGCCGAGGCGGCCGAGACCGACCCGGCGAACATCTTCGCCCACGTCTACGCGGAGATGCCGCGGGCGCTGCGGGAACAGCAGGCGTATCTGGAGGAGCTGCGCGACGAGTTCGGCGACGACGTGTTGCTGGAGGACTGAAACTGCAAGCTACTGGACTCGAAGACTGAAACTACGGAGAAGATATCGGGTTCGGTCGCGGTTCAGTCGTCTGCTTCGACGACCTCTGCTTCTTCGTCGGTTGGCTCGGGCTCGTAGTTCTGGAATGCTTCCGCGACGAGCAGCGGGGTGACCAGCGTCGCTTCGGCCTTGACCTCGACGTGGTTGGTGACCTCCTCCTTTATCTTGCCCCACGAGACGGCCTCGTCCGGCGGTGCACCAGAGAGCGAGCCGTCACCCTCGACGCCCGTCGAGACGTAGACCGCGTAGTCGGCGCCGCCGCGGAACAGGTTCGTCATGATGGCGTGGTGCTTCGGGATGCCGCCGCCGAGGACGATGAGGCCGGTCTTGTCCGCGAGCAGGCCGTGCTCGATGAGGTCGTCGTAGTCCTCGAGTATCTCGATGCCGACCTCGCTATCGTAGCCCTGCTTGTAGTAGTAGAGGAAGTTGCCGACCTCGGCGTCGGTCAGCGCCGGACAGAAGATGGGGATGTCGTTGTCGGCGGCGTTCTTCAGGATGGAGTCCTCGTCGTCGAGCGTCTTCCCGAGCTCGTGGGAGAACTCGACGGGCGTGCGGACCTTCTTCTCGGCGAAGAAGTCCTCGAAGAACTCGTTGAGGTAGGACTCGAGCCAGACGTAGCGGTCCGAGGGGACGAAGATGTTGCCGAGCCGGTTGATGCCGCGCTCGCGCATCTTCGCCTCGTCGACGTCCCACTCGCCCATCTTGAACGGTTTCTCGGTCTTGATGACGTCCTCGGTGATGGAGCCGGAGGTGGTTATCATCACGTCGACGAGGTTCTCCCGGCAGAGGTAGGCGACCGTCTCGCGCAGGCCGGAGGAGACGATGTTCGAGGTGTAGGTGAGGTAGATGGTCGCGCCCTCGTCGCGCATCCGCTTGACGATGTCGACGGCCTCTGCGAGGTGGGTCGCCTGGAAGCCGGTGGTCGCGTACGATTCGAGCAGTTCGCCCAGGTCGAACTCGCCGGAGTAGTCGTAGCCGCGGACGTCAGGCGTATCGAGCTCTTCGTCCGAGCCGGGGATGACGTTCCCCTTGGTGTCGTCGTCGGTCATGTGCGCTAGCTCGAACCGGACCGATAAGAGGCTTACACTCCTAGTCGGGGTATGCGAGTCGCTATCTTGCTGTACGACGGCTTCGACGAACTGGACGCTATCGGTCCGTACGAGGTCTTCCAGACGGCGAACGAGCTGGGCGGCGACGTCAGCGCGTCGATGCGGACCGTCGACGACCGCGAGACGGTGACCGCCAGCCACGGCCTTCGGGTCGAGCCGGACGGCCAGTTCGACCCGGACGAGACCGATCTCGTACTCGTCCCGGGTGGCGGCTGGAACCAGGCCGCCGACCTGCCGGGTGCTCGTCGCGAGTTCGAACTCGGCACCATCCCCGAGCTACTGGCCGGCCTCGGCGAGGAGACGCGGGTCGCCAGCGTCTGTACCGGTGCGATGCTCCTCGCCGCGGGCGGGCTGCTCTCGAACCGCCCAGCGACGACGCACCACTCCGCGAAGGAGGACCTGTCCGTGTTCACGACCGTCCGGGACGACAGGCTGGTCGACGATGGAGACGTCCTCACCGCGGGTGGGGTCACGGCCGGGCTCGACCTCGCGCTCTACCTCGTCCGGCAGGAGTGCGAGCAGGGAATCGGCGAGGCGGTCGCCGACGAACTGGAGTACCAGCCCCGGGTGTAGCCCAGCGCCGACAGGACGCTCCGTTCTCCACGTCTGTTTCTTCCATCCCTGTACACCTCGATAGGTGATACGCGATGGTGGTACGGAACGACGTTCGAACCCGAAGGACGTAGGTAGGCTTTTTTATATGCATACTTCCCTCTGTGCGCGTATGACTGAACCGACGAAGGCGTCGGTTCGATGTCTCTACGTCGACCCTTCCCCCGCTGATGTGGTGGTCGAGCGGTTAGACGAGGTGGTCGATGGTGCCGTAGAGACAGCGCGTGGGTTCGAGGGTGCACTCGAGAGACTACGCGAAACCGACGCCGACTGCGTCGTAAGTCGCTATGACCTCCCTGGGGGGACCGGGATAGACCTGGTTCGGGCGCTTCGGGAGGCAGGGGACGGACGACCATTCCTGTTGTATACAGAGCGTGACGACGGGCAGACCGCCCGCGAAGCCGTTCGGGCTGACGTCACAGAGTACGTCCTCGACGAGGGGACTGCGTCGCTCGACGAGCTGAGCACGTTCGTCGACGAGGCGATCACGGGGGAGGTGGAACGCCGCCGTCGAATGTGGAACGACCAGCTCATCGAACGGGTGTTCGACTCGGCCCCGACGAGTATGATGGTCATCGACAAGGAGGGGTACATCAAACGGGCGAACCAGACGGCGACCGAGCGGTACGACTTCGCGTCGGACGGGACGCAGTCGGTCTTCGAAATGGTGAACCTGTACACCGAAGACGGCGAGCCCCAGGAAGACGACAAGCGGCCCGCCCTGAACGTCATGGAGACCGGCGAACCGCTCTACGACTGGCGTGGCAGGGCCGTGATGCCCGACGGTGACGAGCTCTGGGTCCGCTCCAGTGTCGTTCCGATAGAGAACGACCAGGGTGAGATAGAACGAGCACTTGTCTCGTTCGAGGACATTACCGACGAACGTGAACAGCGAAAGCGGCTCAAGACCCAGCGTGACGAGATCGAATCGGAGCTCACGGACGTCTTCGCCAGGGTCACAGACGCCTTCTTCGCCCTGGACGACGACTGGAACTTCACACTCGTCAACGAGCAGGCAGAACAGGTCCTCCAGCGAGACGCAGACGAGATACTCGGCCGGAACGTGTGGGAAGAGTTCCCCGAGGCTCGTGGTAGTACCTTCCAGAAGCAGTACGAGCTGGCGATGGAGAAACAGGAGGCAGTCCGGTTCGAGGAGTACTACGAGCCGCTGGACACCTGGTTCGAGGTCCGAGCGTACCCCTCCGATTCCGGGGTATCGGTCTACTTCCGCGACATCTCCGACCGGGTCGAACGGGAACGGGAGCTCAACGCGCGGCTCCAGCAACAGGGTGTGGTCGCAGATATCGGCCAACGTGCGCTGGAACTTTCGGACATCACCCCGCTCCTCGCGGAGACCGCAGAACGGGTCAGGGAGGCGCTGGACGTGGATGCCTGTGAGATTCTGGAACTCCGCCCCGATGGGCAGGGATTCAACCGGCAGACCATCGCGACGGACCGGAACCTCTCGGTCGGCGTCGACGTCCCGGCACTAACGATGGACGACATAGACGTCATGGAACCGCTCGGTGTCACGCAGTTCGGGCCTGACGCGGACCGCGAGCTCTCGGTGACGAAGGCGACGACGACGCTCGCGGTCACCATCGGGGCCAACGGTAAACCGTGGGGAATCATCCTGGCCCACAGTACCGAGGAACGGGCGTTCTCCACTGCGACGAGACGGTTCATGCGGAGCATCTCGACGATCCTGTCGGCGTCGATCGAACGACAGAACCACGACGCGGAGATATCCCGACAGCACGAGCGTCTCACGGCGTTGAACCAGCTGAGCGACGTGGTAACCGATATCAACCACGTCCTCGCGGACCAGACGTCGAGAGAGGCCATCGAGCAGATAATCGTCGACCGGCTCTCGGAGTCCGAATCGTACTCGTTCGCCTGGATCGGGTCGCCGACCGAGGACGGCCAGATTTGCGTTCGCGAGATAACCGGAGGGGCCGAGCTATCGAACGTCACCCTTCCCGTTGGAACCGACCCGCCGGGGCGCGCGTTCGAGACCGGAGAGATGCAGTTCGAGACGAACAGCCAGCTCACCGACGACGCGCCCATCCGAGACCGTCTCGATGACCTCTCCTACCAGTCGGCCGCGTCCATCCCGCTGGAGTACGAGGGGAAGATGTACGGCGTCCTCACGCTGTACGCCGACCGTCCCGACGCGTTCCTCGGGCGCGAACGACACGTCGTCGGACAGCTGGGCGAGATCGCGGGCCTCGCGCTCGGTGCCATCGAACGAGACGAGAAGCTCCGCGAACGGCGTCGCCAGCTCGAACACGAACGCGAGCGGCTCGAGTACGTCAACCGGCTGCTCCGGCACAACCTGCTGAACGGGCTGAACGTCGCCCACGCCCGTGCCGAGATATTGACGGGGTCGGTCGACCCGGACGTCGAGCGCCACCTCGAGACGGTCCAGACCCGGCTGGACGACATGATAGGCCTCGTGGAGACGATGCGCTCGCTGATGCGTATCCTCGTCGAGGAAGAGAACCACGAACTTCAGCCGATAGCGCTCGACGAGACGCTCCAGAAGGAGATGACGAAGGTCCGAACCGCGTACGACGAGGCACAGATCGTGCTGTCGGGGCCGCTCCCACCGGTCCAGGTCGCGGCGGACGAACTGCTCCCGGAGGTGTTCGAGAACCTGCTGGTCAACGCCATCGAACACAACGACAAGGACCGACCGGAGGTCGCGATACACGTCGACGACAGCGACGAGTCGATGGTCGACGTCCACGTCATCGACAACGGTCCCGGCGTTCCGGACGATATCAAGGACCACCTGTTCGAGAAGGGGAAAAAGGGGTCGCGTAGCAAGGGAACCGGCTTCGGACTCTACCTCGTCAAGGAGACGCTCGACGCCTACGGCGGGGAGATAGACGTGATAGACCGCGACGGGGGCGGCGCGGACTTCGTCGTCTCGCTCCCGCGCACGGAGAACCTGGGTAAGGCAGAATCAATGTCGACCGGCAATTCGCGCGCAGACTAACTAGGGTTCATCCCCCTCTCCACTCGTTCACTCTCGCTCTCCACTCGTTCACTCCCGCTCTCCACTCGTTCACCTCAGCTCTCCATTCCTCTCGCTTTCCCCCCGGTCGGCGGTGTTTCTCACCGCTTGCAACCGTTCCTCGCTACCAGTTCGTCAGTGCTTGCGGCCCCTGTGTGTACCAGAGCGACCCGAGGAACGCGAGCACGCCGGCCATCGCGGCGATGCCCCCGACGAAGAACACCCACTCCATGCCGACCTCGGTCATGAGGAAGCCCCCGAGTAGCGGCGCGCCTACGCTGCCTGGTCGCCAGACCAGTTCTCGCACGCCGAAGCTCGAGGCGACCCCGGCGCCGTCGGTCCCCTCGTCCGCGAACAGGGCCATGCTGGCCGGTTCGCGGAACGAGTCCGCGACGCCCAGGAGCATGTTCAGCCCGACGAGCACCGGAAACGCGGGCGAGAGCGTCCCGAGTACCGGATAGCTCGTTGGCAGCCCGAGCGTCTCGCCGACCACCGGTGAGAAGGGCACGAGAACGGCCACGGCGGCGTACATCGACCCGCCGAGGAAGACGAATGAAGCCCGGCCGAAACGGTCCGACAGCCTGCCGGTGTAGGGCTGGAGAAGCATGTTGGTCGTCTTCTCGGCGACGTAGACGACGCTCACCGCGAGTGCGACGTAGCCGAGACCACCCTGTGCCGCGGTGACGCCAGCGTAGATGGGGACCCACGTCCGGACGAGCGTCACGGCGACGGCGTACTGGGCGCGGAAACTGGTCAACGTGAGGATGCGGTCGTTGACCGCGAGGTCGGAGAACGGGAAGCCCTCGATGCGCGTCTCGTCCGGCGTGAGGTCGAGCCAGACCCAGAGTGCGGCGGCGGTCAACAGGACGACGACGATGCTGTAGACCGTCTCGAAGCCGAACCGCTGGTAGAGCGCCCCCGCGGACAGGGCACCGAGGATGCCCGCTGCGAGGCGGAACGCGTTGGCCCGGCCGATACGCTCTGCCCGTTCGTCGTACGACGCGAGTTCGCCGACGAGCGAGAGCGACATCAGTCCCGAGCCGGTGACGGCGATGCCCTGGATGCCACGGACGAGGACGAACTCGAGTTCCCGACCGCCGAGGAGTGAGACGGCCGCGAACCCGAGGTAGGCGACGACGCCGAGGCCGAGACTCGCGAGGAGGACCGCCCGTTTGTCGTACCGGTCACCAGCCCATGCGAGGGGGACGACCGCGAGGGTCTGTGCCGCGGTGAATCCGGTCGTGAACAGCCCGATGACGAGCCCGGACGGCTCGAAGATGTTGATGTACGTTGGGAGGAGTATCGCCAGCGATGCGAACCCGAAGCCCGTCGCGAAGCGAGTCAGGTAGAGCGGCCAGAATGACGGGTCGTCGTCGGTCACTGGGCGAGGTTCCGGGTGTCGGGTGCAAGTCCGTTCCGGTTCAGCTCAGAGGTGCTCGTCGAGCAGTCCGTCCATCGCTCGTCGGAGACGTTCCGAGGCGGTCTGGCGGGTGACGCCGAGCGCGTCGGCCAGGTCGTCGAGCGTCATCCGCCGGGGAACCTCGAAGTAGCCGCCCTCGTGTGCGAGCGACAGCGCTTCGCGGTCGGTAGCCGAGATGTCCTCCGACTCGTCGTGTTCGCCGGTCCTGGTCTCGTAGAGACGCTCGAGCTCGTAGGAGATGCCCGCTTCCTCGCAGTACTGGAAGAAGGTCGTCAGTGCCTCCTTGCTCGGTCCCTGGATGCGGTACCGCCAGCCGTTACCCTCGCTCTCTATCTGGAGGACGCGGAAGCCGAGGTCGCCGAGCACCCCCGCGAGGTGGATGCCGCTCTCGACACGGACACGGTAGACGCGGTGTCCCGGGAGCTCCGAGACGAGCGACGGTTCGCCGACGGTGGGGTCCTCCGCAATGGAGCGTTCGAACTCCCTGTAGTCGGTGTCGCCCGCAGTGAAGAAGAGGAGCCACTCCTCCATCGTCCCCGGTGCCTGCGCCGTTATCTCGACTGTGACCTCGGGGTGGCGGCCGATGACCTGCGTGAGCGTCAGCCCATCGTGGGAGACAGTCAGCTCCGCTATCGTCTCGCAGTCGGTGGCTGTGTCGGGATTGCGAGACATATCTGTGACGTATTATTGGTGCGTGATGGCTTGAAATTTCGGTTCCGAGGACCCCGCTTATATCTGGTCCCAGATCCAACAGGAATGGCCTCGTTACTGGCTCGGGACCGCGAGCCGGTCGGCGAGCACGGCGAAGCCGCGTTCGAGGTCGCCGACGAGGTCGTCGACGTGTTCGATGCCGACCGACACCCGGACGAGCGTGTCCGTGATACCGATCGCCTCGCGCTCCTCGCGGGGGAGCGGCTCGTGGGTCATCGCCGCCGGCAGTTCGATGAGCGACTCGACGCCGCCGAGCGAGACGGCGAGTGTGAAGTGCTCGAGTGCCTCGAGGAACGCCTTCGCGTCCTCGATGTCGCCGGCGAGTTCGAAGCTCAGGACGCCACCGTAGCCGTGCATCTGGTCGGTCGCCAGGTCGTGTTGCGGGTGACTCTCCAGGCCGGGGTAGAACACGCGCTCGACGAGCTCGTGTGATTCGAGGAACTCCGCGATGACCATCGCGTTCGCCTCGTGTTCGCGCATCCGGAGGGGGAGCGTCTTGATGCCGCGGAGGAGGAGGTAGCTGTCGAACGGCGACAGCATATCGCCGAGTCCGATCTGCTGGACGAACGTGAGCTGGTCGGCGAGTGCCTCGTCGTTCAGGACGACCGCCCCACCGACGGAGTCGGAGTGGCCGTTGAGGTACTTCGTGGTGCTGTGTGCGACGACGTCCGCCCCCAAGTCCAGGGGATTCTGGAAGTACGGACTCATGAAGGTGTTGTCGACCCCGAACACGGCGCCGTACTCGTCGGCGATCTCGGCGATGGCGGCGATGTCGCACATCTTCATCCGGGGATTCGTCGGCGTCTCCATCCAGACCAGCGTCGTCTCCTCGCGCATCGCGTCCGCGACGGTGTCCGTGTCCGTCGCGTCGACGAAGCTCACGTCGACGTCCATCCGCGACTCGAAAAGGTCCTCCAGCATCCGGCGCGTGCCGGCGTAGAGGTCGTCGAACGCGACGACGTGGTCGCCCGGCCGTACCACCGACATGACGACCGAGGCGATGGCGGCCGTCCCCGAGGAGAACGCCATCGCGTGCTCGCCGCCTTCGAGAGCGGCCAGTCGCTCCTCGAGGGCGTGACGCGTCGGGTTCGATAGTCGCGAGTAGACGAACTCGCCCCGGGATGGGTCGACGTCCTCGAGGCTCATCTCGGTGTCGAGCCCCGGAAGCGCGAACGTCGAGGCGAGGTGGATGGGCGAGACCACGTCACCGACCTGTGGCTCGCCGGGAGTGGCTTCCTCGCCGTGCGTGACCGCGAGCGTCTCGAACCGCCTGGGAGCGTCCCCGTGTTCCATGTCGAACGATGAGGACACAAATCGGCTAATAACTTTTCATACTCCAGTAATTTTTGCCGACGGGTGTATTATCGGCGCGAATCATGGACGTTCGCCGGACCACTGTCCAGCCAAGAGGGACGGGGGTGCCCCTCGCTGCTGATGTCACCGGGTTCCTCGGTAGGGTTCGTACGCGTCCGCACTCGACGTGGCCGGAACTCCGTCGGCGGAACCGGAACCCTGTTCCCGGCACATGGGAGCGGCGTCGATGTTCGAGCGAAACCGGATTTACTATCGCACCATACAGTTTATCAATGGGCCGGGGGCTTATCGGTCCGATGCGGTCGCTGGCGGTCTCGGCTGTCAGATGGCAGGAAAACCGGGTCTAAGCTGGCGGTTCGAACCGAACGTGCCCTGGTTCACTCGGCGTGGTCCCGAACGCTCTCGAACTCGGCGTCGACGATCGCCTCCGCGACGGACGACACGTCGACCGAGGGAACCTGCTGCGGGTACTTCCGGCGGAAGAAGCCCACGATGTTGTTCAGGTCCCGTTCGAGGAACTCCTCGGCGTTATCGTGATCGGTCGGGACCGCCTGTGGCCAGTCGAAGATGGTGATGCCTGACTCGGCGACGAACACGTTGTACTCGCTCATGTCCGCGTGGACGTACCCCTCGTGATACGCGGTGCTCATCTCCCTGACGACGAGGTCGAGCACGCCGACGACCTGTTCGTCGGGGAGCTTCGCGCGCGAGAGCTCGACGCCGGCCATCTTCTCCATCACTATGGCGTGGCGGTTGTGGTCGACGGGTCTGGGGACCGAGACCTGGGGGTACAGCCCTTCGAGCCGCTCGTACTCTCGCTCGGCGGCCTTGCGCGCGGTGTAGAGCCACGAGACGTGGTCTCGGTCGCTGGTGTAGTCGCGCTCGCGCATGACCTCGCGGAAGTTCGTGTAACCCTCCCGGTGGTACTTCAGCGCCATCGGCTTGTACGACTGGACCTCGTAGACGTCGGACTCCTTGCCGACGCCGAGCGAGGAGCCGAAGCCCTGGATGGTGTCGCGCTCTGCGAAGGTGTGCAACGCGAGGGCATCGTACCCCTCGGGCGTGAGCTTGTAGCCGACGTACTGGATGGTCTTTCGCTGGATGAGGTCGCGGTCGAGACAGCGGTCGATGCGGTAGTCGACGTTCTCGATGGTGAGCCGCGAGAACTTCGGAATCCGCTCTCGCTGCACCCACTCCGAGAAGCGCATCCCCTGCTCGACGCCCGAGAGCAGATAGAAGTCCTCCGGCTCGAGCTCGGCCATCAGGGGGGCGACGTTCTGCACCATATGGGCCAACGTAGCCGGCCGACCCGTAAAAGCGCCCCGCGTCGGGCCGGGGCAGCCGTGGTGAATCGTATATCACTATACAGAATCTGGTGTCGCGGCGACTCCCGTCGCATCGTCGATGAGCAACCGACGGAGCGGACGACAGTAGTCGCAGAGCCTCGCATGGTGAGAGCGGCGATACCGGTTCCGCCGAGTGGCCGTGGACATGTCAGAATCGATAGATGAGGATTCGCGGGGCGGACGCGCCGTTGCGTTCAGTGATGGTGAACAAAATCGTCGAGAGCCGGGTCGTAGCGGGACCCGTCATCTAGCGGTATACTCCTCAGGGAGCCGTTTACCGGCTCGTAGACATCTGTTCACCCACGGTGAACGACCCGGGTCAGGACGAGACGAAGTCGACCGTGACGGCGTTCGCACCGCTGATGACGAGACCGGGCATGTCCTCGTCGAGCCGTTTCCCGCTCATCCGGTCGACGGGGCCGGAGACGCTCAGAGCACCGATGACGGAATCGTCTTTCGTCAGTATCGGCGCGGCGACGCCCCGTCTGTCGGGATGGTGCTCTCCGCGGTCGAACACGAGGCGTTGGTCCCGAGCGGACCGCAACTGGGCGGCGAGTTCGTCACGGTCGGTTATCGTGCGATCGGTCCGGGCTTCGAGGTCGTCGTCGAGAAGCGTAGACCACTCGGCGATCGGCCTGTTGGCGAGAATCGCTTTTCCACCCGCACAGACGTGTAGTGGTGCTCTGTAGCCGTCACGAAGATCGTCGTCGACGTCCGCGCCGACGCAGTATGCGTAGACCGCGTCGCCACCCTCCTCGACGACGAGGCTCGCGGTTTCGCCGCTCGCGTCAGCCA
This sequence comes from Haloarchaeobius lipolyticus, assembly GCF_051208015.1. Classification (NCBI taxonomy): domain Archaea; kingdom Methanobacteriati; phylum Methanobacteriota; class Halobacteria; order Halobacteriales; family Halorubellaceae; genus Haloarchaeobius; species Haloarchaeobius lipolyticus. The sequence goes on from NZ_JBPKGF010000003.1 coordinate 331,587, forward strand.
GCCGCTGGACTTCGGTACGGGCGACCCGATAGAGTTCGTCGTGGGACCGTATCCCGGTCCCGAGCTCGAGAAACCGGAGGCCGAGCCTGTACGCGCCGTCTTCACGGATGGCGTAGCCCAGCCGTTCGAGCGTCTTACAGTGGTTGTGGACCGACCCCTTCGAGAGTGAGAGCCGCTCCGCCAGTTCGGTTACGCCCATCGGTTCCCCCGACGACAGCTCGTCGACGATGCGGAACGTCGTGTGTGTCGCCCCAACGGGATACTCCATGGGGTGACGTATCCACTCCCTCTTAATAGTGTTTGGCGACGCTGAACGATATTTCGTGATAGATGATGTGGGTTGGCGACGTGAGGTTCGGAGGAGATGCACTCAGAGGCATGCTACCGCCTACTGAACCGCAAATCGGGGTAATTCACAGGACACCTTCCGTTCACCGACAGTGAACGAGTGTAATTATCTGATTTTTGTATAATTGGAGAATAATGCACAGAATATCTGGTGAAAAACGCAAGAAGGGGCGGACTTCAACAGATTCCTACATTCTCAACAAAAGTATTAAGTATTCATTTTTCATGGCGTGTGACAGTGGTCCGCATGAGTCAGAAACAGCCACATCTCGACAGACGAAGCGTCCTCGCAGGAGCAGGTGCTGCCGGCCTCTTCGCCCTCGCCGGGTGCGTGAGCGTGGGCGGCGACGGCGAGACGAGCAGCGGTGGAAACGACGGCGGTGGTGGTGGTGGCAGCTCGACCGACGGCACCGCGAGTGGGCCGTCCGGGAAGATGGCCGACAGCATCGACGTGTGGGGCTGGGACGTCGCGGCGAAGTCCCTCGACCTCACCGACGAGTCCTACGAGAAGGAGCACGGGGGCGACGTCACCATCTCCCAGATCGGCCGCTCCGACATGAAAGACAAGTACAAGTCGAAGCTGCTCGCGGGCTCCGGCGCTCCGGCCGTCGCGATGATGGAGAGCGTCGACGCCGCCGCCTGGATCGATACCGGCGGCCTGCGCGACGTCTCCGGCTGGCTCGACGACTCGGTCAAGTCGAAGTTCGTCTCCGGGAAGTGGGGTCCCCTCACCAAGGACGGTGGCACGTACGCCCTGCCGTGGGACATCGGTCCGGTCGGCACCTTCTACCGGGAGGACGTGCTCTCGGAGCACGACGTCGACCTCTCGTCGGTCGAGACGTGGGACCAGTTCATCGAGGAGGGGAAGAAGCTACCCGACGACCGGTACCTTATCAATCTCCCGTCGAACGACTACGACGGCCTCTGGCGGATGCAGTACCGGCAGCTCGGCGGTCAGCCGTTCACCGAGGACGGCAAGGTCGCGTTCGACGACGACACGAGCGTCCGCGTCGCCCAGAATATCAAGGCCATCCACGACGCCGGCATCGCCGACAGCAAGGCGTCCTGGTCGAGCGCGTGGTTCTCCGCGTTCAAGAAGGGGACCATCGCCTCGCTGAACGGGGGCGCCTGGATGGAGGGAACCCTGAAGGCCGAACTCCCGAGTACCTCGGGTAAGTGGCGCGTGATGAAACCGCCGGCGTACGAGAAGGGCGGCAGTCGCGCGACCAACTGGGGCGGCTCGAACCTCGTCATCGCCGACCAGGTCTCCGATGCGAAAGCCCGCCGGGCGTGGGACTACATGCAGTACACGCTGGCGTCGAAGGAGATGCAGATAAAGATGTACAAGGAGTACGGCATCTTCCCGGCGTACAAGCCCGCCTACGAGTCGGACGAGTTCGACACGAAGAACGAGTTCCTCGGCGGCCAGCGTGCGGGTCGACTGTTCGCGGAGGTCGCACCGAACATCCCGTCGTACCGGTACACGGTCGATACGCCGGAGGTCACGAAGGCCATCAACTCGAACTTCAGCGACATGATCGCCGGGAAGGTGAGTCCCGAGAAGGCCGTCTCGAAGGCCGCGAAACAGGTCGCAGACAGGACCGGGCGAGACCTCGCCTGAGGCATCCTCCCTATAATGTCATTCGAGATACAAACTGACGAGCGGCAGGCATCTCCCCGTGAGCGTGCCGTCGACGCCTTCCGGCGACGGCGACAGCAGCTCACGGCGGCGTTCCCGAAGCTGCCGGGCGTGCCGTACTTCTTCCTGCTGCCCTTCTTCGTCCTGTTCGGCGTGTTCCTCGCGTTCCCCATCGCGTACACGCTGTACCTGTCGTTCTTCGAGTTCCAGGGCGTCGGCGGCGGCGCGTTGCTGACGTTCCACCTCGGCTTCACCGACTTCACCTTGCACGCTATAGCGGACCTGCGATTCGTGGGCCTGGCGAACTACGAGCGACTGCTCGGCGATACCCAGTTCCATCAGGCGATGTACAACACGGTGTTCATCCTGGTCGTGCAGGTCCCGCTGATGATCGTCGTCGCGCTCGGCCTCGCGCTCGCGCTCGACGCCTCGTTCGTGAAGGCACGAGGGTTGTTCCGGACGACGCTCGCCCTTCCGGTGTCGGCGAACCTCGTCGCGTACGCGACGGTGTTCGTCCTGTTGATGCAAGAACACGGTCTCGTGAACTACGCGCTCGGGATGGTCGGAATCGGGCCGATTCCCTGGTTCAGCGACGACTTCTGGTCGCGGATGACCATCGTCGGCGCGGTCACCTGGCGCTGGACCGGCTACAACATGATAATCCTGCTCGCGGGACTGCAGAACGTCCCGCGGCAGCTGTACGAGGCGGCCGAGATAGACGGTGCGAACCGCCTCGAGAAGTTCTGGTACGTCACCCTCCCACAGCTGAAGCCGGTCCTGCTGTTCGTGGTCGTCACCTCGACCATCGGGACGTTCAAGCTGTTCTCCGAGCCGCTCATCGTGAGCCAGGCCGGGGCCTCGGCGGAGGCGACCCGGACCATCGTCCAGTACATCTACCAGATGGCGTTCAAGCAGTTCCAGCTGGGCTACGCCAGCGCGCTGACCTGGGTGCTCATCGCCGTGGTGAGCCTCCTCTCCGTGCTCCAGATAAAGGCAGGAGGTGAGACCGATGCCTGAGCAGGCCGCACGACGCGAGTTCGCGTGGAAGCTCGCGACCTACCTGTTCCTGCTGGCGGCGGTGCTGGTGACGGTGGTCCCGCTGTACTGGATCGTCGTCGCCTCGACGCTACACGAGGAAGCGTTCCTCGCGGCGGGGAGTGCACCGAGTCTCATGCCCGGGACGGAGTTCCTCTCCAACTTCCAGGCGCTCCAGGAACGGGCGAGCGGCATCCGGTTCCTGAAGGTGAAACCGTTCGTCCTCTCGTTCGCGGTCGGAGGCGTTCCGGTCAGCGTGACGCTGATACCCGGCTTCGACGGGTTCGAACTCGGATTCCTCGGCGCCATCGGGAACAGCATCTTCATCGGCGTGGTCTACACGCTGCTGTCGCTGCTGCTCTGCTCGATGGCCGGCTTCGCGTTCGCGAAGTACGAGTTCAAGTACAAGGAGCCGATCTTCTACACCATCCTCGCCACGCTCGTTCTGCCCATCCAGCTGCTCGTCATCCCGCTGTTCCTGCTGATGTCGCAGGTCGGCATGACGAACACCTACTGGGCCATCGTCCTGCCGTGGGCGGCCAACCCGCTCGGCATCTTCCTGATGCGCCAGAACATGCGCTCGATTCCAGACGCACTGCTCGAGTCGGCACGGATGGACGGCGCCACCGAGTTCCAGCTGTTCTACCGCATCGCCCTCCCGACGATGAAGTCGTCGCTGGCGGCACTGGCCATCGTCCTGTTCCTTTTCCAGTGGAACCTGTTCCTGTTCCCGCTGGTCATCCTCGGACAGGACAAGTACACCATCCCGGTGGCGATCAGCGACCTCGTCGGCGCACAGCGGGTCTACTACGACCAGATAATGGTCGCGGCAGGACTCTCCATCATCCCCATATTCCTGCTGTTCCTGTTCCTGCAGAAGTACTTCGTGAGCGGCATCCTCGCGGGTTCGGTCAAAGAGTGATACAATGGCAACGATAGACATCGACACGTTACGGAAGGAGTTCGAAGACGACGACGAAGGCACCATCGTGGCCGTCGAGGGCGTCGACCTCACTATCAGAGACGGTGAGTTCCTGGTCCTCGTCGGCCCGTCCGGCTGCGGCAAGACGACCACGCTCCGGTGCGTCGCGGGGCTCGAAGACGTCACCAGCGGTAACATCTACTTCGACGACGACGAAGTCAGCGACAGTCGCGCTCGCGACCGGGACGTCGCGATGGTGTTCCAGAACTACGCGCTGTACCCACACATGAACGTCCGGCAGAACATCGGCTTCGGGCTGAAGCTCTCGTCGAGCCAGTCCTCGGCCGAGATACGGCAGCGGGTCGACGCCGTCGCCGAGATGCTCGGAATCGACGACCTGCTCCACAAGAAGCCCAAGGAGCTCTCCGGCGGGCAACAACAGCGCGTCGCGCTGGGCCGAGCCATCGTCCGCGAGCCGGAGGTGTTCCTCATGGACGAACCGCTTTCCAACCTGGACGCCAAACTGCGAGCCGAGATGCGCACCGAGCTGCAGGAGCTGCAACACGACCTCGGCGTCACGACTGTCTACGTCACTCACGACCAGACGGAGGCGATGGCGATGGGCGACCGTATCGCCGTGATGAACGACGGCGTCCTCCAGCAGGTCGGGACGGCCGAGGAGGTCTACCGCGACCCGACGAACGAGTTCGTCGCGGACTTCATCGGCTCGCCGAGCATCAACCTGTTCACCGCCGACGTATCGGGTTCGACGCTCTCCGGCCCCGGCGGCTTCGAGTACGAACTGGACGACGACTCCTGGGTCGACGGCTACGACCAGGTTCGCGTCGGCATCCGTCCCGAAGACCTCCACCTGACGGAGGGCTCGGGCAACGAGGCCGAGGTGACGGTCGTCGAACCGATGGGTAACGAGAACTTCCTCTACATGACACTGGCAGACGAAGAGCTGACGGCACGTATCGCGAGCGAACTCCGCCCGGACCCGGGCGACACGGTCACGCTGGGCTTCGACGAGGCCTCCCTCTATCTGTTCGACCCGTCGGATGGAGACGCGCTCAAGACGAAGACCGAGGCGACGGACGTCGAAGTAGCGGACCTCCGCGAGGGTGGTCGGTAGATGCGCATCGTCGACTACGAGCTGTACGAGGTACCGCCACGCTGGCTGTTCCTCCGGCTGGAGACGAGCGACGGTACCGTCGGCTGGGGCGAACCGGTCGTCGAGGGTCGCGCCCACACCGTCCGGGCGGCCGTCGAGGAGCTGCTCGACACGTACCTGCTCGGCAAGGACCCGAATCCCATCGAGGACCACTGGCAGACGATGTACCGCGGCGGTTTCTACCGCGGCGGCCCGGTCCTCATGTCCGCCATCGCCGGCATCGACCAGGCGCTCTGGGACATCAAGGGAAAGCGCTTCGGCGCACCCGTCTACGAACTGCTCGGCGGCAAAGCCCGGGACCGGGTTCGCGTCTACCAGTGGGTTGGCGGCGACCGGCCAGAGGGGGTCGCGGAGGCAGCGGCCGAGAAGGTCGACGAGGGCTTCACCGCGCTGAAGATGAACGCGACGGCCGAGATGCGCCGGGTCGACAACCCGAAGGCGGTCGAGGACGCCGTTGCTCGCATCCGGGCGGTCCGTGAGGCCGTCGGGGACGAGGTCGACATCGGCGTCGACTTCCACGGCCGCGTCTCGAAGTCGATGGCCAAACGGCTCGCCAAGGCGCTCGAACCGTACGACCCCTTCTTCGTCGAGGAGCCGGTCCTGCCCGAACACAACGACGCCCTGCCGGAGATTGCCCATCACACCACGACGCCCATCGCGACGGGAGAACGGATGTTCTCCCGGTGGGACTTCAAGGAGGTCTTCGAGTCGGGAGCGGTCGACGTGGTCCAGCCCGACGTGAGCCACGCCGGCGGCATCACCGAGGTGAAGAAGATAGCGGACATGGCCGAGGCGTACGACGTGGCGATGGCGCCGCACTGCCCGCTCGGTCCCATCGCACTCGCCTCCTGCATCCAGGTCGACGCCTGCGCGCCGAACACGCTCATCCAGGAGCAGAGCCTCGACATCCACTACAACGAGGGCAGCGACGTACTCGACTACCTCGCCGACCCGTCGGTCTTCGAGTACCACGAGGGCTACGTCGACCTGCCGGACGGCCCGGGGCTCGGTATCGAGATAGACGAACAGCACGTCCGCGCCAAGGCCGGCGACGTGAACTGGCACAACCCCGTCTGGCGCCACGACGACGGGAGCGTCGCGGAGTGGTAAGATGACGGCAGTCCCCGGCCGGTTCGAGGATTCGGTCGTCCTCGTCACCGGCTCCACCCGCGGTATCGGTGAGGGCATCGCCAGGCGGTTCGCCCGCGAGGGTGCGCAGGTCGTCGTCACCGGCCGCACGGTCGAGGCCGGCGAGGCGGTCGTCGCCGACATCGAGGCTGAGAGTGGCGAGACCGGCGGCGACGCGGTATTCGTCAAGGCCGACATGCGCGACCCGGACGACATCGCGGCGCTCGTCGAGGCGACCGTGGACGCGTTCGGTGGACTCGACGTGCTCGTCAACAACGCCGGCGTCGAGACGAACACGAGCGCAGACGAGGCCACGATGGACGACTGGGAGTTCGTGCTGGAGACCGACTTCCGGTCGTACTGGCTCTGTGCGAAACACGCCTTCCGGGTGATGGACGAGGGAGCCATCGTCAACGTCTCCTCGAACCACGCTCGCCTGACGATGCCCGAGATGTTTCCGTACAACGCCGTCAAGGCCGGCATCGACGGAATGACCCGGGCGATGGCGCTCGACTTCGGCCCGCACGTGCGCGTGAACACGGTCAATCCGGGCTGGGTCGCCATCGACCGGACGACCGAGGAGATGGATCCCGACTACCGCGAGCACATCGAGTCCATCCACCCGGTCGGACGAATCGGACGGCCCGAGGACGTCGCCGGGGTCGTCTCGTTCCTCGCGAGCGAGGACGCCGGGTTCGTCACCGGTGCCTCTCTCCTCGTGGACGGCGGCCGCTCGCAGGTGATGCAGGACGACACGCTCCCGGACTATCGGGCCCGGCGTGACGGACAGACGCGAGACCGACGATGACGGGCGATATCCGCGCATCCGCCGGTACGACGACGGTTCGGTACGATCACGAATCGCAGACGCTGACCGTCGCACGGGGGGAGGAGACGCTCCTCACGGGACGGCTCTCGTTATCGGTCGGCGACGTGACCCTTCCGTGGGCCGACGAGGCGACCGTACACACGACAGAGGCGACCCCCACGGACGCGTCGGCCAGCGACAGGGCTCTCGTGACCCACGCGGACGGCTGGGAGACGACCGTCGCACTCGACACCGGTGACGGGTTCGTCGACGTTGACGTCTCGGCCACGGTCCCCGCGGACGTCGACTCGGTCGAACTCGACGACCTCACGGTTCTCGACGATACCAGCGTGACGTGTTTCGGCCGTGATGCCAGCGTCTACCGCCACGGCTACCAGTCGTGGACGCCCACCGCCACGCTCCCCGTCGGGGAGTCGTTCCCCCGCGAGACGGGCGCGGCGCGTCCACAGATGCTCGACCCGGCCGCGCCAGAGGACACCTCGAACTACGTGACGGGGCTCGTCGACGGCGACGGGGATGCACTCACGCTCGGCTTCCTCGACCACTCGCGATTCGTCACGCGGTTCGACGTGGACCGGGGCGAAAGCGGCGTCGCCGGCCTCGCTGCGGTCTGTCCCGGCGACGGGGTGACCGTCGAAGCCGGTGACCGAATCGAACTTCCGACACTGCGGATCGACGCCACCCGTGACCTGCCGACCGCGCTCGGGTGCATCGCCGAGGCGACCGCCGCCCGGATGGGCGCCCGCGTTCCGGACGAGGTTCCCACCGGCTGGTGCTCGTGGTACCACTACTTCACCGGGGTGACTGCCGACGATGTCCGAGAGAACGTCGCCGCACTCGACGACTGGGACGTTCCCCTCTCGCTCGTCCAGCTAGACGACGGGTACCAGACCGCCTTCGGCGACTGGCTGACCCTCGCGGACGGGTTCGAAGACCTGTCCGGGGTGGTCGAAGACGTGCGGGCGTCGGGCTATCGACCCGGCCTCTGGCTCGCGCCGTTCTACGTCGAGGCGGACTCGGACGTGGCCCGCGAACATCCAGACTGGCTCATCACGCGGGACGGCGAGCCGGTCGACGCCGGCGACCGCCACGGCGCGATGTACGCGCTGGACACGACCCACCCCGGGGTCGAGGACTGGCTCCGCGAGACGTTCGCGACCATCGTCGACGACTGGGGCTTCGACTACCTGAAACTGGACTTCCTCTACGCGGCGGCGCTGGCGGGTGACCGGTACGCAGACGTCACCCGGGCCGAGGCGTACCGACGCGGGATGGAGACCATCCGGGAGGCGGTCGGCGACGAAACGTTCCTGCTCGGCTGCGGCGCCCCGCAGGGGCCGAGCGTCGGGCTGGTCGACGCGATGCGGGTGGGCCCCGACACGGCCCCGCACTGGGAGGCCTCGCCGGCGAGCCAGCCGGCCCACGAGAACGCCATCCGGAACGTGCTCAATCGGCAGTGGACCCACCGAACCTGGTGGCTGAACGACCCCGACTGCCAGCTGGTCCGCGAGACGACCGACCTCACGCTCGCAGAGCAGCGGTCCTTCGCCGCCGTGGTCGCCCTGCTCGGCGGCTCGAACGTCATCAGCGACCGCGTCGCCGAGATAGAAGACGCGGGCCGAAACCTCGTCGAGCGAACCCTGCCACCGGTCGAGACCGGCCGGGTCGAGGGCGTCGGCGAGGAGGCGTTCCCGACCCGGGTCGTCGCAGAGCGAGCCGCAGACGGCGGCCTCGCGGTCGCGGTGTTCAACTGGGACGACGAACCGCGGACTCTCCGAGTCGACCCCGCGAGCTACGGTTTCGACGAGGCAGTGAGCTGGGACGTCTTCGACGAGTCGGTGCACGCCGACGTGGTCGAGCGCGAGGTCCCGGTACACGGCTGTCTGCTGGTACAGGTCGCGCCTGCCCGAGACCGGCCGCACCTGCTCGGGACCGAACACCTCGCGGGACTGACCTCGCAGGTGGCCGCGGTCAAGTGGGACGGGCAAGCCTGCCTGACCGTCGAACTGGCGGCCGACACGCCCCAAGAGGCGGTCGTCGCCACTCCCGGTGCGTGGCGGCTCGATGGCTGCTCGCCGGGCGACGACGACCGCGTACTCGGTACGGAGTCCGACGACTCCGGTACAGCGAACGACGGCCTCGGTACAGCGAACGACGGCCTCGGTACAGCGAACGACGGCCTGGCGCGAGTGACGCTCACGCCGGGTGCGAACGACCTGCGGTTCACCTCCGATACACCGAGATGACGATAGGAGTCTGTTACTTCCCCGAACACTGGTCGCCCGACGACTGGGAGACCGACGTGGCACAGATGGCCGACGCCGGCCTCGAGTACGTCCGCATGGCGGAGTTCTCGTGGGGACGGGTCGAGCCCGAACGCGGCGAGTTCGACTTCGAGTGGCTGGACGAGGCGGTCGACCTCGTCGGCGAGTACGGTATGGAGGCCGTGCTCTGCACGCCGACGGCGACCCCGCCGAAGTGGCTGGTCGACGAGCAGCCCGAGATACTGCAGGCCGACCCGGACAGCACGATCCGCGAGTGGGGCAGTCGCCGGTTCACCTGCTTCAACTCACCCGTCTACCGAGAGGAGACGGAGCGCATCGTCCGGGAGTTCACGGAACGATACGCGGACCATCCAGCCGTCGCGGGCTGGCAGACCGACAACGAGTTCGGCTGTCACGAGACGGTCCGGTGTTACTGCGACGACTGTGCCGAAGCCTTCCGCGACTGGCTGCGCGAGAAGTACGAGAGTGTCGAGGTTCTGAACGAGGCGTGGGGTAACACCTTCTGGAGCCAGCAGTACGCCTCGTTCGCGGCCGTCGACCCGCCGCGGCCGACCCCGGCCGAGGCGCACCCCTCGCGGCTGCTCGACTACTACCGGTTCGCGAACGACAGCGTCGTCAACTACAACCGCCTGCACGCGGACATGATTCGCGAGGCGAACGACGACTGGTTCGTCACGCACAACTTTATGGGCGACTTCGCGAGCCTCGACGCCTACTCGCTCGCGCCCGACCTCGACTTCCTCGGCTGGGACTCCTACCCGACCGGATTCGTCCAGGACCGCCGCCCCGGCGACGCCTCGGCCGCGGAACTCCGCGCCGGCGACCCGGACGAGGTGAGCATGAACCACGACATCTACCGCGGGGCGAAGCAAGCACCGTTCTGGGTGCTCGAACAGCAGCCCGGCGACGTGAACTGGCCCCCGCACGCACCCCAGCCAGGTGAGGGGGCGATGCGCCTCTGGGCGCACCACGCGGTCGCTCACGGGGCCGACGCGGTCTGTTACTTTCGATGGCGGCGCTGCCGCGAGGGACAGGAGCAGTACCACGCCGGCCTCCGGAAGGCCGACGGCTCGCCCGACCGTGGCTACCACGACGCCGCGCAGGCCGGAGAGGAGCTGTTCGACCTCGACCCGGTCGACGCCCCCGTGGCCGTCCTCCACGACTACGAGAACCTCTGGGCGACCGAGATACAGCCCCACAGCCCGGACTGGGACTACTGGTCGCACCTCCGGACGTACTACGCGGCGGTCCGTCGCCACGGTGTCCAGGCCGACGTGGTGCATCCGATGACGGACCTCTCCGGGTACGAGGCCGTGGTCGCGCCCGCGCTCCATCTCGCCGACGACGAGCTGGCGAGCCACCTCGCGAGCTTCGTCGAGTCCGGGGGCCACCTGCTGTTCGGCGCGCGAACGGGGCTGAAGGACCCGTACAACCAGCTCCACGACGAGCTCGCACCCGGGCCGCTGGCCGACCTCGCCGGCCTCACGGTCGACCAGCACGAGAGCCTGCCCGACCGGATACCGACCGAACTCCGGTACGAGGGTGACGCCTACGACTACCGGACGTGGGCCGAGTGGCTGGCCCCCGAGCGGGCTGAATCCCTCGGCGAGTTCACCACCGGCGCCGCAGCCGGTCAGTCCGCCATCGCACAGACGAATCGCGGCGACGGGTCGGTCACCTACTGCGGCTGCTGGCCGGGCGACGCGCTCGCGGACGCGGTCGTGACGGACGTCCTCGACGCGGCCGGCGTCGCGCGAACCGGCCGGCTCCCGGAATCGGTCCGGGTCGCCGAGCGCGACGGCTACACGTGGGTGACGAACTTCGGCCCCGACGAGGTGGCAATCGACGCGCCCGAGGATGCGTCCTTCCCCGTCGGCGGCGAGGCCATCGGCGGCTACGACGTGGCCGTGGTCGAGGCCGCTGCCAGAGAGCTCTCGGTGCGGAAACGGTAGGAACCCCCTTTTTGGCTCAGAAATCGTCCGCGAGCGTCGACTGTCTGCTCTCGATGGCGCCCTCGTGCTCCAGCAGTCGTCGCTTCAGGTCGACGCGGTCGCCCTCGCGCTGGCCGGAGAAGCCGCCGAGCCAGTCCGTCCCGACGACTCGGTGACAGGGGACGACGACCGGGACCGGGTTCCGTCCGCAGGCCTGTCCGACGGCGACGGGGCTGGAGTCGAGTACGTCGGCGACCTGGCCGTAGGTCCGGGTCTCGCCGCGTGGGATGTCGCACATCGCGCGCATCACGCGGCCGGTGAAGTCCTCGGGGAAGTTCACGTCCAGGTCGAACGTCTCGCGCTCGCCCCGTTCGTACTCTCCGACCTGGTGTTCGACGACTTCGGGCGCGGCACCGAGCAGCGACTCGTCGACGTCGAACGAGCCGCCGAAGACGGACAGTCGCATGGATGCGCGTCGTTCCGGTGAGGGCATACCTCTATCGCCAGTGGCCTGTGTCCGGCCGGCCGTGTGCGACCACCGACACGTGCCGGAACCACCATGGTCCGGGGCTGCCAAGCCCAGGCCATGACAGAGGTCGCAGCGAGGGAGTGGCGACTCATCCGGGAAGAATCGCGGGACGGGCCGATGAACATGGCGCTCGACGAGATCGCCGCGAAGTCGGCCACCGAGGAGGGAATCCGGACCCTGCGGGTGTACCAGTGGGAACCGAGCTGCCTCTCGATGGGCTACGGACAGGCGCGCGAGAGCGTCGACTGGGAGTTCTGCGAGCGCGAAGGCATCGACGTGACCAGGCGACAGACCGGCGGCGGCGGTATCTATCACGACCACCACGCCGACATCTCCTACTCAATCGTCGCGCCCGCGGACGAGCTGCCGGGCGACCTGATGGAGTGTTACGACCTGCTCTGTGGCCCCGTCCTGGAGGCGTTCTCCCGGATGGGCGTCGACGCCGACTTCGCCGACCAGACCTACCCGGTCATCCACAAACCGGCGTGCTACCTACGTGACATCCACCCCGCACACGACGTCATGGCCGGGGGGCAGAAGATCTCGGGCAACGCTCAGTACCGCCAGCGCGAGGCCGTCATCCAGCACGGGTCGCTCTCGTTCGACCTCGCGCCCGAGCGACACTGCGGGGTCTTCGCCGGCGACGCCGACCCGGATGATTTCACCGACCGGGTGACCAGTATCCACGAGCAATCGGGGATAGACCGGGGTGAGGCGGTCGATGCGCTCGAGTCGTCGCTCGCCGACTGGGCCGACGCCGAGGAGGGCGCGTGGACCGACGGCGAACTCGCCGATGCGGCGGATCTGGCGGAGCGGAAGTACCGCTCACCTACGTGGGTTGGGGATCGTGAGGACCCAACCTGAGTAGGGTCTAGTGTCATCACCATGGCACCGATTGGCAGAAGTATGTCGAAGGCAGAATCCACCGACGCGGCAGCACTGTTCGAGAAGGTCACCGGTCAGACGACGGTCACCGAGACCCAGGAAGACAGCGTCGGCCGTGACCCCGCGACCGAGGAGGACGAGGAGTTCTTCCAGGAAGCTCGCGAAGATGGACTGGACGATGCTGTCGCGGAGCCCGACGTGGGCGGCCCCGACTGACGACACCGGTCCCCGCACGAGATCGCGGACCCTCCGTCGTCCCGACCGTCCCATCGGTTCCAGCCCCGAACAGCCCACTGGTTCCACCCCCGAATTCCACCCCTCCCGCGTGGGCTCCCCCGTCCCGCGCCGGACACGCACTACGGTTCGAAGCGGCGTGGCGGAGCGACCCCCGGCTCCGTACCACGTTCCACCTCCTCGCCACGCTCCACCTCCACCGCACCCGCGAGCGACTGCCTCGCCCTGCGTCAACTCGACCGTTCTCGGCACCAGCCGCTGCACCGCCCACGGCCGCGGAAAGCGCTCTCTCGCCGTCCCGGCGGTGCTTCGATACGCCTTTCCGCCCCCCTGCCTACCCCTCGTGTATGCTCAGAGTCGGTGCACACGAATCCATCGCGAGTGGGGTACACAAGGCGGTGAACCGCCAGCTCGAAGACGGCGGCAACTGCGGGCAGATATTCACCACGTCGCCACGCGTCTGGAAGGACCCCGACATCGCGGAGGAGGACGTCGAGAAGTTCCGTGAACTCTCCGACGAGAACGACGTCGGTCCGTGGGTCATCCACTCGTCGTACCTCGTCAACCTCTGCACGCCGAAGGAGGACCTGCGCGAGAAGTCCATCGCCTCCATGCAGAAGGAGGTCGACGCGGCGGCCAGACTCGGCATCCCGTACGTGAACGTCCACCTCGGCGCACACACCGGAGCGGGCGTCGACCAGGGCCTCGACAACGCGGCGAGCGCCCTCGACGAACTCGACATCCCGGACGGCGTCACGGTACTCATCGAATCCGACGCCGGCTCCGGAACGAAACTGGGCGGCGACTTCCAGCACCTCGCCGACGTGCTCGACCGGTGTGACCAGGATCTCGACGTCTGTCTCGACACCGCTCACGTGTTCGCGGCGGGTTACGACCTCTCGACCCCGGCGGCCGTCGACGAGACGATGCAGGAGTTCGACGACGTGGTCGGCATCGAGCACCTCCGCTGTGTCCACCTCAACGACTCGAAACACGAGTGCGGGACGAACAAGGACGAGCACGCGCTCATCGGCGAGGGGCTCATCGGCGAGGACGGGATGCGCGCGTTCATCAACCACGAGATGATCCGGGACGTTCCGCTGGTACTCGAAACACCCACAGAGGACGGCAAGGGATTCGCCTGGAACATCGAGCGCGTCAAGGAATTGCGGGAATAGTGAAAGTCAGAACCGCCGACTAAAATCGATTTTTTAGCCAGGGGAGGTGGTATATTGGTGGGGGTGAGAGTGGTGAGTATGCTATCGTTCCGAACCGTTCTCATCGTCATCGCGGTTCTTCTGTTGGCTGCGGCGGCGGGCATCTCGCACCTGCCGACGGCCAGTGCGGCGACGGCGACGGGGACCTCTCTCGGCGGCGCAGACACGACCAGCCAGTCCTCGCCCAGCCACGTACACGGTGACTACGGCACGGCGGACGACACGCTCCCGAGCGTCTCCTCCCCCGCTCCGCAACCGTTCGCCCTACTAGACGGGTCACCACCCGATTCGGTCACCTCGGTCGGTATCGTGGCGGGCGGTCTGGCGTTGACCGCGATCGTGGCGAACGTCCAGCACTGAAGGTCCGGCTCTCCCGCTCGCTCCGACGCTCTCCGTTCCGACTCGTTTTTCCCGCCCGCTCCCCAATCTCGCCCGTGCGCAGATTCGACGCCGACTATCTCGAGAAGACGCGAGCGGGGATGTGGGCCGACTCGCGTGATGCCCTCTCCGGGCTCGAGCTTCCGACCCGCGAGCGTGTGCTGGACGTCGGCTGCGGCACCGGGGAACTCACCGCCGTCCTCTCCGACGAGTGCGACGGCCAGGTCGTCGGTGTCGATGCCGACGCGGGTCTCCTGGCACACGCCCGTGACGTAGCCCCCGTCGTGACAGGCGATGCGACACGGCTCCCGTTCCCGGACGACAGCTTCGACCTCGTGGTCTGTCAGGCGTTGCTCATCAACCTCCCGGACCCGGCGGCAGCGGTCGCCGAGTTCCGCCGCGTCGCCAGCGAGGCTGTCGCCGCGGTCGAACCGGACAACGGTCTCGTGACCGTCGATTCGACGGTCGAACAGGAGTCTCCCCTCTCGAGGCGAGCACGGTCGGCCTACCTCGAGGGCGTCTCCACGGACGTCGGGCTCGGGGCGGCCGCCGCCGACCTGTTCGCGGAAGCGGACCTCACCGACGTCTCGACCCGCCGGTACGACCACACTCGAACGGTCGAACCACCGTACTCGCAAACGGCGTTAGAGGCAGCAGCACGGAAGGCCAACGGTTCGGGTCTGGCGAGCGACGAGGCGGAACTCCGCCGCAGCCTCTCCGACGACGCGTACGACAAGCTCCGTGAGGAGTGGCGAGCGATGGGGCGCGACGTCGTCGACCAGATGCAAGACGGGGTCTACAGACGGACCGAGACGGTTCCATTCTTTGTCACCGTTGGCGCTGTATAGGCCATTTCCGGCACGTCTCACCGGCTTCTGCGGGGGACCCGAACAGAATAGGGCCTCGAATGAACGATTCGTAGTTCGTAGCCTGTCGTATGTCAGTCGACGCCAGAACCGATGCGGACGAGACGGACGAGACGCTGTTCGGCGCGTTCGATATCTCGGATGACGAGACCGTCATCTATCAGAATGGCGAGTTCCAGGCCTGGATTCAGGCCGACGTGAGCTACGACCTGGAGTCGATGCGATAGACTGAGCGCGTTCGAGACGGCTTATGCTCTGCACACCGTGTAGCTGACCCGAAACGCCACCGTGGTGGTGGACGAGTTCGAGGACAGAGATGGACTGTCAGACCTGTGCTTCTCGGCCGTGTCCACCGGTCGCACTATCAGAACTCCGGCAGAAATGTCGTTCTGCAAATCATTAATCCTCCCGACCGCGTCGGTCCAGCATGGACTCACGAATCGAGACACACGCTGAGATTCTCGTCGAGCACTCGACGGACGTTCAGCCGGGTGATATGGTCGTCGTGGCCGCCCCGGCCGAAGCACGTGACCTCGTCAGGGCGGTCTATCGGAAACTCGGCGAGGTCGGTGCCAGACCGGTTCAACTCACCCAGGACGCGCTCGCGAGCCGCGAGTACGTACTCGCCGTCGACCCGGAGACGCTCGAGCTACCGGAACACGTTCAGGCGCTCATGGAGAAGACCGACGTCGTCATCGCGATACGGGCGAATGCGAACGCGAACGAGACGGGTGACGTGCCGCCGGAGAAGAACGTGGCGCTCGCGAAACTCAACAAACCGATACAGGATGCGATGTTGACGAAGCGGTGGGTCGGAACGCAGTTTCCCGCATCCGGCGACGCGCAGAAGGCGGAAATGTCCACACCCGCGTACGAGGACTTCGTCTACGGGGCCATCAACAGGGACTGGAACGCACAGCGCGAGCACCAGCAACAGGTGGTCGACCGGCTCGACGAAGCAGACCAGGTCCGCATCGTCTCCGGCGAGACGACCGACCTCACCATGTCGATTCGCGGTAACCTGACGACGAACGATTACGGCGAGCACAACATGCCCGGCGGTGAGGTGTTCACCGCACCGGTTCCCGATTCCGTCGAGGGGGAGGTGCTGTTCGACATGCCGCTGATGGCCCAGGGCCGCGAGGTCACCGGCGTCCGACTGGTGTTCGAGGGCGGCGAGGTCGTCGAGTACGAAGCCGAGAAGAACGAGGACGTCCTCGCGTCCTTCCTCTGCACCGACGATGGCGCAAGGCGAATCGGCGAACTGGGCATCGGAATGAATCGCGACATCGACCGGTTCACGTACAACATGCTGTTCGACGAGAAGATGGGCGATACCGTCCACCTCGCGCTCGGCCGCGCGATAGAAGGAACCGTCGGCGAGGAGAACGAGTTCAACGACTCGGCCGTCCATATGGACATGCTCGTCGACATGAGCGAGGACTCGTTCATCGAGGTCGATGGCGAGGCCATCCAGCGAAACGGGACGTTCTGGTTCGAGGAGTAGCGAGGTTCGGAGCGAGCGAAGCGAGTGAGAACCTCGGAAAAGCGAGCGGTGTAGCCGCGAGCAGTAGGGAGGTTCTGAGCGTAGCGAAGAACCTCCAGGCACGAACGGGGAGCGAACATCGTCGCCTAGAGCGTTTCGTTCACCCGTCGGACGTGACGGACCCTCCGGACCCGAGGGTTCACGTACGAGGACGCGGCCAGTCCCGGCATCACTTGAACAATACCGCGAGGCGGGCAGCGGTCGCGCGACGCGACGCCTCGCGGGCGGAGCCGCGTCGCCTGTTCGCCATCCTCTAAGCGCGTTTCTACACTACGTCGCCGCGGACCGTCGCACCGTCCTGTTCCTTCCGCCACGCGTGGAGCTCCTGTGCCGCTTCCTCGGCCTGTTCCTCGTCCAGGCCGAGCATCCCGAGCGCCCGGGAGAGCGTCGGGAGCGCCAGCTCCGACTCCCGGAGCTTGCGCAGTGCTTCGTCGCTCCGCTGGCCGTCGACCCACAGGCACACGCCCCGTGGGTCGAGCAGCGTCGTCCAGTCCTCGCGTCGCTTCGCACCCGCGAGGCGCTGGGTGACGTTGTCCTCGAAACTGGCGTTGCACACCTCGAGGTGGACGGGTTCGTCGTCGTCCAACAGGTGCGCCGCGAGACACTTCTCCGGTGCGGCGTGCCCGTTCGCGTTCGCGCGGATGTGCTCGGGGAACTCGTCGGCCCACTCGGTTCGGACGGTCTGGCCGACGCCCTTGACGCCGTGTGACTCCTCGAACTCTCCGGCCCGAGAGGCGTCGCCGCCGAGCAGGATGTCCTTCGTGAGGTATACGTCGAGCCGGTCGACGGGGTCGAGACCGAGAGCCACGTCGCCGTACACCCACACCTCCCGGACCGGAACCGGCATCGGGTCGGACTCGACGGCGTCGAGGATCTCTTCGACCCGGTCGAGTGCCACGTCGCGTTCGAGACTCATCGCTACCGTCTAGCCACGCGTGCGACTAACCGCTGTCGTTCTGCGAGTCGTCGCTGTCGTTCTGCGAGACGTCCCGCCGCTTTGCCGGCAGTCTGACGACGACCGTGGTCCCGTCGTCGTTCTCGAACTCGATAGTCCCCTCGAACCGGTGAACGACCCAGCTGGCGACCCAGAGGCCGAGCCCGCTGGTGTGTTCGAGTGGGGTTTCGTTCTGGAGCAGGAGCGGTTCCAGCTCTGCTCGAGGGATACCGGGCCCATCGTCCGCGACGGTGAGGACGGCATCGCGCCCGTCGCTGTACAACCGAACGGTGACCGCAGCCGTTCCGCCGGCATCGGGGACTCCGTCGGGCGTCGAGGTATCGGATTCGTCCGTCTCGGTCCCGTGCTCGGCTGCGTTCTGGACGAGCTCCTCGACGACGAGCCGGAGGGACGGGCCACCTCTGACGAAGAGCGGCTGCTCTATGGTCAGGTCGATGTCCACGTCCGGGTGGACGGTCCGGAGGTGGTCAACCCCGTGCTGGACCACGGTACTGAAATCGACCAGGCTGTGATCGGTCGCGTCCACGTCGTCGATTATCCGGTTGAGCGTGTCGCTACGGTCGACGGTCGTCTCTGCGAGGTCGGCGATGGTCTCGGCGTACTGGCGATGGGTCGCAGACGTCGTATTCGTCGCTATCTCCTCGGCGTAGCCTTCGACGAGGGTCATGTCGTTCCGGAGGTTGTGGCGCAGGAGGCGCCGCATAACGTCGACCAGTTGCTGGCGCTGTTTGCGGTCGGTTATCTCGCGCGAGTCGACGACGAAACCCTCGACCAGCGGGTCGTCCAGGAGGTTCCGGCCACGCGCTTCCAGCCACCGCCAGTTCCCGTTCGCGTCCCGGAAGCGGAACTCTGCGCCGTCTTCCGTGTCAGGCTCGTCGAGGGCGTTCGCGACCACCGATTGCACGTCGTCCCGGTCCGACGGATGGATGTACTCGAACGCCTGCTCGCCGACGAGCTCGGTCGCGTCGTAGCCGAGGACCGGCTCGACCGAGGGACTCGCGTACGTTATCGTGCCGCTCTCGTCGATGACGGTTATGATGTCGAGTGCTCGCTCGAGGAGGGTCCGATACCACTCCTCTGTCTGACGGCGGTCGGTAACGTCCCTGAGCGTCACCAGCTGTCCTCTCGGGTCGGTAGCCGTTCCGAGAGTTGCCGAACGGACGTCGAAATAGCGCTGCTGCCCGTCCACTGTGCGAACGAGTTCGGACACTGAATCACCCGCGAGTTCGGGGAAAGTCGCGTCGAACTGTGAACCGACGACGACGTCTCGGTCGACCTGGAACACGTTCTCGGCGGCGGTGTTCAGGTCGACGACCGCCCCCGTCGTGTTCACCGCGACCACTGCGTCAGGTAGGTCGACGAAGAGCTGTCGCCTCGCTACCGTCCTGACTGCGGGCATCACTTCGAGCACCCGATGTCGGTCGATGCCGACCAGTAACAGCACGGCGGAAACGACGAACGCCAGATTGGTCGGGTTCATGCCCTGTGGCGTCAGGTCGAGGACCCACGCCAGATTCGCGACGAGAAGCGGGACGACGGCGAGCCCGACGACGACCGCCTGCCAGGTAAGGTCCCGCTCTCGAATCCCCGAGAGGACGACGAGACCGGCAGTGACGAGGACGAGGGTGAACGAATAGACGAAGTGAGCCAGCAACACCGGGCCGAGTACCTCGTCGGGGAGGAAGTACCCTCCCACCACCTGCTCCCGGCCGAACTGCTGGAACACCGTCCGTGGTGCGAACAGTAGCGAGGCCACGACCAGTGCGGGCTCGACCGCGAACAACGGGAGCGTCCGCCGGTTCACCAGTGAGTCGCGGCCACTGTACTCCAGCGCGACCAGTGCCCAGGAGGCGGCGACGACCGTCGAACAGACGACCTCGACGGACGACCAGAACAGCATCCCGCCGACGGTCGACGATGCGAGGCTCAGGAACTGCGCGACGGACCAGCAGCCGACCGCGAGGGCGAAGACGGTGAGTGGCGTGCTACCGGGCTGTTCCCGTCGTCCCCAGGCGAGAACCGCGACGACGCCCGAGAGGGCGACGGACACGAGGAGGAGGGGGTGATACGGGGTCCACTGGAATGCCATCGTACTCCTGACTGAATACGGACGTGTACGACATTGAATCTTGTCGCTATCGACATCTTGCAGGCGGTCGTCCGAGGGTAGCCGTCGCGTCCCGGTTGACGGTCGGTCGAACTGGCGTTCGCCACCACGGTAGCGTCGGCTGTTACGGCGGCTTCAGTCGTCGCGGCCGACGTAGACGGTCTTCTCGACGGTCGCGTGAACCGTTCCGTCTTCGGCGATGACGTCCGCGGTGTACTCCCGGTCGACGGACTCCTGCGTCGAGAGCGCGTCTTCGATGGCGTCGAGCTCGTCGTCATCGATACGGAACCGGGCGTACAGGTCCTCCGTTCCCGGGCGCTTGAACCGGACGCTCGCGGCCTTGTCCCAGACGGTGTACTCGTCGGGGAGCGTCTGGATGAGTATCATGGCGAACATCGGGTCGCACGCGCCGTAGATGCTCCCCCCGAAGGTCGTCCCCATGTAGTTCCGGGTTCGCCACCCCTGTGGTATCTCGATGCGGATCTCCTGCCAGTCGTCGGCGATGTACCGGACGCGACCACCGGTTCCGCGGTAGGAGGGCCACAGGTTGAACAGGTGGCGGTACAGTCTGGTTCGCCAGGACTCGCTCATCGGCCGGACGGACGTGAGCTCGCTACCTTAGCGCTGTGGAACCTCGAGTGGGTGGACGACCGTTTTCTCGGCAGCCTGTTCGGAACGACGACGATTCGTCGCGGTCGAACGACGGTTCAACGCGGCTGAACGACGGTTCAACGCGGCCGAACGACGGTTCATCGCCGAGTTTCGGTTCACCCTGGATGAACGGCCAGCGAAGTGGCTACAGTTCTCGGAGGTTGATGGTGCCCGGGT
Source organism: Haloarchaeobius lipolyticus (assembly GCF_051208015.1). Taxonomy (NCBI): domain Archaea; kingdom Methanobacteriati; phylum Methanobacteriota; class Halobacteria; order Halobacteriales; family Halorubellaceae; genus Haloarchaeobius; species Haloarchaeobius lipolyticus. The sequence goes on from NZ_JBPKGF010000003.1 coordinate 352,423, forward strand.
GCGTCGTCGAAGACGATGCGAACGCAGGTCACGAACGACGGCGGAGACGACGACCTCGTCCTCGTTCTCGGCTGGGGGAATCGATTGCATCACGAGAACGTCGAGTGGCTGGTCGACCAGTTCGTCGATGCGGGCTACAGGGTCCACACGTTCCAGATACCCGACTTTCCCCGGGATTTCTTCGCGGAGTGGGTCCGCCCGGTGCGGACTTACGTCGACGAACTCGACGAGTACAGCGTGGTCGGTCACAGCACGGGTGGGCTCATCGCCGCGTACCTCGAGGGGGCGGAGACGACGACATATCTGAGCCCGTGGTGGGGCTACACCGAAGAGACTCCCGGCTGGGTCCTCGACCTGCTCGCTCGAATCGGCTCGAGGCATCGGGTCATCCCGTCGACCGTCTCCACGCGGGAATCGATCGGCGAGCTCGCGACCGACCGGCAGCTCGCTGATGGGGCAGATCGGGTCTCATCCCGGTTCATCCGTGAGACGCGGCGGGGACACCGGGAACGACCGGCTATCGACTCGGATGCGGTCGTCTTCTGCACGCTCCGCGATACCGTCGTGAGTACGCGGGCGATCGGGGCTGCCGTCGACCCCCGACAGGTTATCCTGTACGACGGCGGGCACGAACTGTTCTCCTCGCGCCGTCGGGCCGAGTACGCCGACAGTCTCTTGGCGGCGGTCGACGGTGGCGCCGGAGCGGGCAGGAAAGCGGCCGAGACCGTCGACGATACGTAAGACGAAACCCGTATCCCACCCCACGGGCTAGGACGGGTCGATGACCGAGTGCACGAAGTGCGGCCGCGAGGCGGTGATGCACGCCGCCTACTCCGGCGCACACCTCTGTGAGGCGCACTTCTGCGAATCCGTCGAGAAGCGGCTCCGGAAGCGGATTCGCGAGGACGGCCTCGTCCCGCGAGACGCGACGCCCGAGGACCCGGACACGTGGGTCATCGGCCTCTCCGGCGGGAAGGACAGCGTCGTCCTCACACACATCCTCGACGAGACGTTCGCCGAGGATCCCCGTATCGAACTCGTCGCACTGACCATCCACGAGGGTATCGAGGGCTATCGCGACGAGAGCGTCGACGCCTGCGTCGAACTCGCGGCGGACCTCGACATGCGCCACGAACTGGTCAGCTACGAGGAGGAGTTCGGTATCAGGATGGACGACGTGGTCGAGGACGACCCCGAGAACATGGCGGCCTGTGCGTACTGCGGCGTCTTCCGTCGCGACCTCCTCGAGAAGTACGCCGAGGAGTTCGGCGCGGACAAACTGCTGACGGGGCACAACCTCGACGACGAGGCACAGACTGCCCTGATGAACTTCCTCGAGGGCGACGTCGGACAGATGGCGAAGCACTTCGACGCGAGCATCGGCTCCTTCTCTGACCGAGAGGACCAGGACGAGTTCGTCCCCCGTGCGAAACCGCTTCGTGACGTGCCGGAGAAGGAGGTCGCACTGTACTGTCACCTCCGCGACCTTCCGGCTCACATCACCGAGTGTCCCCACTCCAGCGAGGCGTATCGCGGCGAGATACAGCGGCTCCTGTTCGACCTGGAGGAGAACCATCCGGGGACCCGCCACTCCATCATGGCCGGGTACGAGGAGCTGGCGGGAATCGTCGCACAGCGCTACCGGGACGATGGCGACGACGCGGACCTCCGCGAGTGCGAGGAGTGCGGGGCGACGACGACCCGGGACCGCTGTCGGAAGTGCTCGTTGCTCGACGCACTGGAGGCGCTCTGAACGGTCAGCGTCCGCCGACGCAGTACCGGCAGGCGACAATCGCACTACCTCCCTAGTTAGGAACCTCGGTTAGGGCCGTGCAGGGTGTACGCCTCGTCATGGAAGCGACCCTCTGGCAGGTGCTCGCGGGAACCCGCGGCGGTTCGAACAGGGCTCGTATCCTTCGGGCCCTGGAGGAACAGCCGCGGAACCCGAACCAGCTCGCTGGCGACCTCGAACTGGACTACAAAACCGTCGAGCACCATCTGGGCGTCTTACGCGAAAAAGACGTCGTCGAACGTGGCGGAGACGGCTACGGGGCGGTCTACCTCCCGACCGAGGAGGTCCGGCTTCACTGGGACACGGCCACCGGAATCATGGAACGAGAGTGCTGAGGTCGGCAGCACGGTGTGAGACACGGCGTAACTGACGCTACTACAGGGTTCGCTCCGCTCGCAACCGCTTTCTGAGCCCGGCCGAAACGTCACGTATGGGTCTCTTCGAGACACTCCGCCGACTGCTGGGTTCGACGGCTTCGGAAACAGAGCCCGGCGCCCGGTCCCGGTCGACACCTGCTGCGGACCCGGACCGGATGTACGCGACGGCCCCCGAGACCGAGGAATCCCGTGGGGAAACGGGAGAGAACGAGACGGAACCGGCCGTCACCGGGGGGTCGGATAGTCCCGGCGGCGACGAAGCGCCACCGAGCGAGCCGCCCGACGTGTTCTCGTACGAAGCTCGGGAGTGCGCCGACTTCTGGCACGACTATCCGCTAGATTTCACTGTAGAGTCGCTAGCTCACCTCGACAGTCTGGTCGCCGATAACTGGGACGCCGACCGGTTCGCGGGCGTCGAGCCGGACCCTGCTGGAGGCCCGGACGCGCGGACTCTCTACGGCATCGTCCAACAGTTCGGGAGCTACGTCGGGGAGACGCTCGTGAGGGACCGTGGCGGCGAGTGGAAGCGCTCGGGTCGGAACCGCTGGGTCGTCGTCGTCTCCGGACCCGACGGCGAAGCGACGGTCGACGTGTTTCACCACACGGTCGAGAGCTTCCGCGAGTCGCCATCGTTCCGGCCGCTCGTCCAGAGAATCGTCGAGGAGACCGGCGTCTAGGGAGTGTAGAAGACGGAGGGACCGCAGCCACGCCCACCTGCGGAATCTGGTCCGTCGCTCGAGTGAGTCGACGGTCGAACTGCTGTCTTACCGGATGACGTCGAGTCCGTTGTTCTTCTCGAGCTGGTCCTGACCGCCGTCGCTCTGGGTGCTGCCGTAGCTCTGGCTGCGGCCGCCACCGGAGGTACCGCCGAGGTCGACGTTGTCGGACGCGTCGAAGCTGCCGCCACCGTCGATGGCCTGCCGCGAGCGGTCGGCCTGCTTCTGCGTGCTCGGGCCGAGCACCTGGGCGCTCTGGACCCCCGTCATGATGGCCATGACGCGGACCTTGCCCTTGTAGTTCTCCTGGATACGTGCGCCCCAGATGACGTTGGCGCTCGCTTCCAGCCGTTCCGTGATGTTGTTCGCGATGCCCTCGGCCTCCTTGAGTGTGAGGTCCGGGCCGCCCGTGATGTGGACGAGACCACCGGATGCACCACGGTAGTCGACGTCCAGCAGCGGGTGGTTCATCGCGTCGTTCACCACTTCGCGGGTCTTGTTCTTGTCCTGTGTCTCGCCGACGAGCATGACCGCGACGCCACCCTGGTTCATGATGGCGCACATGTCGGCGTAGTCGAGGTTGATGAGGCTCGGCTGCGTGATGGTCTCGGAGATGCCCTTGACCGTCTCGGCGATGATCTGGTCCATCACCGAGAACGCCTTGCCGATCGGCAGGTTCGGGACATAGTCGAGCAGACGGTTGTTGTCGAGGACGATGATGGAGTCGGCCTCCTCGCGGAGCTTCTCCAGTCCTTCCTCGGCCTTGACCGTCCGGGCACGCTCGACGTTGAACGGCGTCGAGACCATGCCGACGACGATTGCGCCCTGCTCTTTGGCGATCTTGGAGACGACCGGAGCTGCACCGGTCCCCGTGCCGCCGCCCATACCAGCTGTCACGAACACGAGGTCCGCGTCACCGAGTACCTCTTTGACCGTGCCCTGTGCCATCTCGGTCGCGCGCTCGCCCATCGAGGGGTCGCCACCCGCGCCGAGGCCGTTGGTCAGGGACTTGCCGACGAGTATCTTCGTGTCGGCTTCGATCATCTTCAGGTGCTGCTTGTCGGTGTTGATGGCGACGGTGTCTGCACCGTCGACGCCGATGTTGTACAGTCGGTTGACCGTGTTGTTACCGGCACCGCCACAGCCGACGATGACGATTCGCGGGTCGCCGAAGTCGTCCGCCGACGCAGCTTGCTTCTGTTTCTTCTCACGCTCCTCGTGTTCGAGGGCGTCTTGAACGATATCCTGCATCGTTACACCTTGGCCCAGCTGCGCTTGTTTTCATTCGCACCCGAGCGCTCACTCTGATCGTTGAGCATCTCGCGTACTGCCGAGCGGATGGCCTCGCTTCGATTCGGGAACTCTCCCGTTTCGACCATCTGCTCTACCTCTTCTATCTGCTGTTTCGGAATTCGCAGTGTCACACGCTCCATGGTTCGTATTTCCCCTTGGGTAAGACGCAGCGCGTGGGATTGGTTCGCACGCGCATCGTCTTACACGGCGAATCAGTGGACGTGAGCCCCGTAAACTCGCGTTCTGGGTCCGTGTAAGACACCTGTCTTACGCGAATGTATGCACAGTGTCATACGCCATAAAAGTTTCCCCGAAACACCTTGGGCCCGTGAGCGTGTCCGTTTACGAACCAGTCGCGTCTGACGGCGTGTCTAACACGTCCGCGGCTGGGGTTCGACGGCCGCAGCCCGGACAGAACGCCCAGTCCGAGCGAACCTCGTCGCCGCACTCACAGAACGCCCGACGTGACGCCTTTTCCCCGCAGTTCGGGCAGTACACGTGGCCGTCGTCGAGCGCGTCCCCGCACTGCGTACAGCACGTCTCCTCCGGTTCGGTTCTCGGTACGTCCCGTCGCTGGGGCGCTCTCCGCCCGTCGGACGCCGCGTCAGACGTCCCCGTCCGGGACGTGTCTGACGTGGCCGCTCCATCGAGCGAGACTGTCACGTTCACGTCCTGTTGTCTCCGTGCGAGATGCTCGTCGACTCGGTCGGCGACGAGGTCGTCCAGTCGGTCTTCGATGAGCTGATCGACGCGGTCGGCGACGAGATCGTCGAGGGGAGTCGCGCGCGCTTCGCCCCGGGTCGTCGCAGGGCCGGACGCCGACGCAGTCTCTCCATCGAGATACGCCCTGAGCGCCTCGCGCACGAGCTGACTTTTCGATTCCTCTCTGGCTTCGAGGCGTCCCACCAGTTCGTCGTCCGCTCGCACGGTAATCTTACTCACGGCTCGGTCTGGAATACCGTCTAGCTTCCAACTATTTCAATCTACCTGCTCTTTCCTGAGGTGTCGTACTCCGTCAGACGTGTTCACCGTGTTCTGGACCAGGCTGGTACAGAGTCGCGTACGGCGCGGAGATGATAACCCTTAAATCTGGAGGGGCGTGTACGTGAAAGTACGCCCGCCCTTAGCTCAGACTGGTAGAGCAGTCGACTGTAGATCGACTTGTCCCCCGTTCAAATCGGGGAGGGCGGACTTTTCCTGCAAACAACGTGAACAGTGAATCGTCTAACTGAGCCGATTTGAGCAGACGAGGCGCGGCCCGCGAGGTGAGCGGAGCGAACCGAGCGGGACCGTCTCGACGAGTTCGAATCGGGCAGGGTGGACTTTTCAGACGCTCGATGCCGTGAGGCCCGGCTGTTGGTGAGTTCGAACCGTCGTAAGACGACGATTCGAGGAATGGTGGCGATTCGACGGCCGATGCCGATATCGACGGCGAGACGTGGATATCGACGGGGATTGGTGTGTTACACATCACGCGTGCGCGCTCGCGAGAGACGCAAAACGGTACAGCAGCGATACGACACCAGAGGACGAACACGGCACGAACCCGAAAAAGGCCGACAGCCAAAAGCGAGATTCCGTCGCTCAGACGCGCCGACGTCCCAGCATCGCCACCGCGAGCAGTGCGATCACCGCGACGAGCGGGCCGAATCCGGGTGCGCCGCGGAGTCCGCCGCCGATGCCGCCGGCGCCGCCGGCGGGCTCGGTCACGGGACTCGACTCGGTCGTGGCCTGGGTCGTGGTGGCGGTACTCGGTTCGACCGTCGTCGTCGTGCTCGTGGTCGGCGATTCCGTCGTCGTCGTCTCGCCGCTGGTGACGACGACGGTCTTCGTGTTCCATTTGTCCGGGCTGATGGTGTGTTCGCCTTCCTCGGTGAAGGTGTAGGTGAACTCGACGGTCCGCTTCATATCGGGCAGCAGCGTGAGTCGCTGGCCCTCGATGAGCTCGCCGTCGACGTACAGCGCGGGCGTGATGACGTCGCGCGAGCTCTTCGTGTTCGAGACGGTCACGGTGAGGGTCACCGTCTCTCCCGGTTCGACGGTCGTGTCCGAGACGGACCACGAGCGGATGTCGATGGTGCCGGTGTCCTGGTTGCCGCCCTGGCCACCGCCGCCACCGCCGCCCCCGCCGGTGGAACCGATTTGCAGCCCGGCCTTCACGTGGACGTAGTCGCTGTTGCCGGCGGCGTCCGCGATCTCGTCCACGACGAAGCCGTACGACCCCGACGATGGCGCCTCGTAGCGCATGACGTAGTGGCTGCCGTTGCGCTGGAAGTCGCTCCGGTCGATGGTCTCGACCACGGTGCCGTCGTTCGTTATCTCGCCGGAGACGGACTCGACCGGTTCGCTCGCGTCGAACTCGAAGACGATGTCGTCGCCGTCGGTGTAGACGCTGTCGTTGGTTATCGTCGGCGCCCAGACGTCCCGCGTCTCGAGGACGACGGTGTGGTTCGTGTCGTTCGTGACGGTCACGTCCGTGCTGTTGAGGCTCTCGGGGAACCAGGGTTCGTCCGGGACGATGACGTCGACCCTGACGGTCCCGTTCGCCTCGAGTCCGGTCGTGTTCCCCACGACGAGCGAGCCGTTCGCGTCGGTCTCGCCGTGTATCTTCCCGCCGACGGCGAGCGCCTGGCCAGCCGTCTCGGCACCCTGCGGCACGTCGACGACGGCGACCGATGCACCCTCGACGACGTCACCCCGGTCGGTGGCGACCGTGACGTTCAGGCGGTGTCCCCGCGGGAGCGTGACGTTCCCCAGGGCGGCATCGGTCAGCAGCTCGCCGTCGGCGGCGGCGCGGAGCGTGTGGACGTCCGCGATACCGTCGAGCGGTGCCTCGGTGTCGTAGCCGAAGCGGTCGGTCTCTGCGACCCAGAGGGTCGGGCTGCTACCGTTCGGGAGCGTGAACGTCGCGTTCCCGTTCGCGTCGAGCTGGTGGACGCCGGTGGTACCGGCGTACCAGGAGAGGACCGCGGTCGTGTTCGAGGCATTGCCGTCCGGTCGGGCGACCGACACCGAGACGTTCCGCTCGGCGTTCCGGTCCCAGGTCAGTCTGGCCGCACCGTACGCGGTCGAGGTGAACCGGTCGCCGTCAGCGTCGACGATGGTCGCACTGACGTGCATCGTCTCGGTCGCGACGTCTCTGGTGTCGATGGTCGCCCGGAGCGTGCCGTTGGTGGCGTTCACGACGGTCACGTTCGCTTCGTTCCAGCCGGATGCGGTCTGGTGCGGGCCACCGTCGGTGGCGGGTTCCGACACGAAGTCGTCCGCGTACCGGACGTAGACGGTCGCGTTCGACACGTCGTCGTCGACCTGTAACGTCGCCGTGACGTTCCGTTTCGGGAGCGTGTTGTTCGCGTCCATCGCGTCGAACGTGAAGCGCTCGAACGCGGGTGCTTCGGTCAGCGAGCCGTTCTCGTACGCGATCTCGGTGACGATGGTCGACCTGGCGTCCCAGCCGACGTGCTCGAGGTTCGCGGTCGCCTCGTAGCGGAACTGGGTTCCGTTGCCGGGCGGGAGCTCGTCGAGGTACGCCCAGCACCACGCACTCGGAAAGTCGTCGACCTCGGTGCCGTTGACGTAGGCGTTACAGTGGTCCGTTCCAGCGCCGGAGTCCTCGTCGAACCACCGACCTGCCTGGTCGGTGGTGTTCGCGTCGAACTCGACGTAGGGACCGCCGTAGTTGGACTCCTGGAACCGTGGCTCGGTCGGGGTGAGCAGCAGCGGGAACTCGTTGACGGACGTCGACGAGGGGTCCGACGGGGTACGCGTGTACGAATCGTCGAAGCCCGCCATCCATCCCGGGCCGGTCGCGGAGATCCGGTACGCGACGGCCTCTCCAGCTGCGGTAGCCGACTGATAGACGGTCTGGGACGTCCGGTTACGGAGGCTTCCTCGCGTCGCCTCGCCGTACCATCGATGTTCCGGGGCGGCAGGTATCTGCCACGATCGGCCCACGTCGAGGGCGGCCGTCGGGTCCGTCCGGTGGTAGGTGACGGTCCTCGCGGTCAGGTCGGCCGAGGTCGGCCGATGCGTGACTGGACCCGAGACTCCGAAAGTGACGTTGACCACGTCGTACAGCACCGGCGTGTCGTAGTGGAACGTCCCGTTGGGATACGCAGACGACGGTGCGGCGAGTGTCCGCGTGCTGACGTTGACCGTCGGGCCAGCCGAGATGCGGAAGGTCTGGTTCCGGGGGAAGGTCGCGTCGTCGAACCAGAGGGGGACGCCGGAGGCCTCGGTGACCAGCGATCGAGAGATGGCGGTTACCGATTCGTTCGTCGCCGAAAGGTTCGACGGATTCACCGTATACCGGACCGTGTCCGACTCGTTCAGGACGAGTGTGGTGTCGCCGTCGAAATCCAGCGATGCGATGGAGAAGACGCTCCGGTTGTCAGCGGTCTCGTCCCGTCCGAAGACCACGACGGTGTAGTTTCCAGGTTCGAGGACTGTCTGATACGTCCCGTTCTCGTCCAGGGTGGCGATATCGTACACGGGGCCGTCGGTCTGCGTGATGTAGACGTCGTCGCCCGAGACGTTCGAACCGTTGAGCCCGTTCGCCTGGACGGTGAGGCTGGCCTCGGAGACGAAACCGAAACTGGCTCGCCGCCAGCTCTGGTCGCCGGCCGGGGCGTCGGAGTCGTTGACGAACAGACGGCCGGAGACGACGCCGACGGCCTCCGACCCGTCGACGAGGAGACTCACGTTCTGGGTCTCGTTCGGCGCGAGCGAGAGCGAGGTCCGGTCCAGCCTGACCGCGCCCGCGGAGCCGTTCCCCACGTTCGTGACTGTCGCGTCGAGCGAGAGGTTCATGGTGTCGTTCCCGCCGTTGTGGAGGGTGACGTTCGCCGTCTGCTCTCCTTCGACGAGTCCGAACTGGACGGTGCTCGGCGCGACCATCAGGTCGTTCCCGAGTGCGGTCGAGACGTTGAGTCGACCGCTCCCGCTCTCGTAGACGTGGTAGTCGCCGATGCGGTCGGTCGTCGTCACCAGGGCGCTGCGGACCTGGGAGACGTTCCAGTCGGGGTGTTCGGCCATGACGAGCGCGGCGGCACCGGAGACCATCGGCGCTGCCATGCTGGTCCCACTGAAGGCGACGTAGCCGTCCGTGCCTGCCTCTGCGCTCATGATGTCGTCACCAGGTGCGACGATGTCCGGCTTGACGTACTGTCGGACGGGTGTCGGGCCGCGTGAGGAGAACCCGGTCACGGTATCGGACTTGGTCGTCGCCCCGACGGTGATGGCTGCGGGTGCGACACCGGGCGACCCGATGGTCTCCGGAGACGGCCCGGAGTTCCCGGCCGAGACGACGACCGGGACGCCCGCGTCGGTCGCGTTCTGGACCGCGTCGATGTACGGGTCGTCGCTCGACGTGGGGCCGCCGAGGCTCATACTGATGACGTCGGCGTCGTTGTCGACGGCGTACTCCATCCCGGCGATGATGTCGGACCGGTAGCCGTAGCCGCCCGAATCCAGGACTCGGATGTCCATGATGCTCGCATTCGGGGCGATCCCCGAGTAGGCGCTGCCGTTGGGCCGTCCGGCCACGATGCCGGCGACGTGCGTGCCGTGGCCGTAGCCGTCCTGCGAGACGTTGTCGTTCTCGACGACGTCGTACTCGTGGGTCACCGCGCCGGCGAGCATCGGGTGGTCGTTGTCGACGCCCGTGTCGAGCACGGCGACGGTGACGTTCGTCCCGTTGACGCCGTAGTTCTGCCGCGCGCTCGTCGCGTTGACGATGGTGTTGGCCTCGTCGAGCTGGACCCGGACGCGCTGGTCGAGCGAGACGCGCCGGACGCGCGGATTCGTCGCGAGTCTGGCGAACGAATCGCGGACAGTCGCTTTCTCGACCGTCGCGGCGACGCCATCGACGCTCCGCAAGGTCCGCGTCGTCTGGACACCGGCGGTGTGCTTGAGGCTACTCCCGAGTGCCTGTACGTCTGCACCGTCGCCCGTCCCGCCGTTTCCGTGCTGGACGATGAGCGGAATCTCTCCCGTCTCGTCGTCGGTGACGTTCTGGGAGACGAGCAGGTCGACGTTGAAGAGGTCGTGGTCGAAGGTGGAGAAGTCGACGGACTGCGGGAAGATGTACGTCCCGTCGGCCGTGTCGATGCGGCGCATCGGTTCGGACGCGTCGATGCGGTAGGTGGTCTCGCCACCGGATTCGACCACGGTGACGGTCTGTCCGGTGATGAGCGTCACGTTCGTGGTTTCGACGTCTCCGGCGACGGTCCTGTTCTGTGGCTGCTGGGGTGCCGGTACGGTTCCGACCGAGGCGACCGGCGGTCCCTGCTGCCCGCCCGGGCTCACCGCCGTCCGGGCTGGACTATCTGTTCCTGCTGTCGTCACCGCCGTCGAACCCGCAGCCAGCGCGGGGGTGACCGCCCCCAGTAACGCCAGCGTCGCGAGTGTTATCGCGAGGAGTCCCTTTCGGTGGTCCCCACCGACCATCCGGTTACCCGTCATTTCACGTATACTGTTGCTAATCCTACCGTTATTACTTAATTCTTCTTGCAAAGACTTGCGTTATAATGTACGTCGCCGCCAACGGCTCCGCAGAGCTGGAGTGGCACCCTCCCGTGTTGTTCCGAACATATACTCGAACGAAGGGGTTGCGAGCCCTCGGCAGAGACGGACGCCGTCGACCGCACAGTTCAAGTGAGATTGCGCTAGTCACACGGTAGTGGCAGTTTCGTTCGACCTCTTCGGGACGCTCGTCGTCGTCGACAGACCCGCCGACCCGGCCGCCGCCGTCGGCGAAGCACTCCGGGAGCGTGGCGTCGCGGTCCCGGCAGACTGGGCCGACGCCTACCGCGAGGTCCACATCGACGCCCCGTCGGGCGCGGAAGTCCCGCTCCCGGCGCACGTCGCCACGGCGCTCCGGAGCCGTGGGGTCGACGCGCCGGGCAACGCCCCGCGTCGGGCGGTCGTCTCCGCGTTCGACCCGGACGTGTCGACGCGTCCGGGTGCAGCCGAGGCGGTCCGGGCGGCGGCCGAGGCCGGTCCGGTCGCCCTCTGTTCGAACTGTGCGGTCCCGGAGCTGGTCGGCCGGACGCTGGTCCGCTCCGACCTCGGTCGGGACGACTTCGATGCCGTGGTCTCGAGCGTCGGCTGTGGCTGGCGCAAGCCGCACGCGAAGATGTTCGAGACGGTCGCGGGGCGGCTCGACGTCGACCCGGCCGACCTGGTGCACGTCGGGGACGACCCGGAGACCGACGGTGGCGTCGAGGCCGTCGGGGGCCGGTTCGTCGACGTCTCGGAGACGGCGCTCACCGACCTTCCCGAGACGATGGGGTGGACTGGATGAAGGGGGGTGAGGTGGACTGGATGACGGTGGTGAGGTGTCCAGCATGACCGTCGTGGAGTGGTGTAGATGACCCTCGCGGCGACCGGTGCGGTCGGACTCGGGTTCTTGTTGGACGTGCTGACCGGTGAGCCGCCGAGCTCGGTCCACCCCGTCGCGCTGTTCGGCAGACTCGTCGCTCCCCTCGACAGGGAGTGGCGTTACCCCCGGGCCGTCGGACTGGCCGGCGCCGTCGTCCTCCCCCTGGTCGCAGCGACCGTCGTCTGGGCGCTGGTCGCCGCAGCGGTCCGGTTCGACCCGTGGCATCCCTGGACGGACGTGGTCGCCGGCGGGCTCGCCCTCTACGTGACGACCAGCCTGCGGATGCTGCTCTCTGAAGCCCTGCGTGTCGTCCGACTCACGGAGACGGACGAGGACGAGGCGCGCGAGGCACTCCTGTCGCTGGCGGGGCGAGACGCGACGGACCTCGACGCGGGCGAGCTCCGGAGCGCCGCGGTCGAGAGCGTCGCCGAGAACCTCGCAGACGGCTTCGTCGCGCCCCTGTTCGCGTTCAGCCTGCTGGTGCAGTTCTCGCTCCCGCTGGCGGCTGCCGCGGCCGCGTGGGTCAAGGCGGTCAACACGCTCGACTCGATGCTCGGCTACCGGACGAAGCCGGTCGGGACGGCCGCCGCGAAGCTCGACGACCTCGTGATGTGGGTCCCCGCCCGTCTCGCGGCGGTCCTCATCGCGCAGGCCGCTCGCCAGCCGGCGGCACTGTTCCGGGCCCGGTACTGGCTGTCGGAGGTCCCGTCGCCGAACTCCGGTTGGCCGATGGGGACGCTGGCGGCGGCGTTGAACGTTCGGCTGGAGAAGCCGGGCGTCTACGTCCTGAACGCGGGTGCCGACCTTCCGTCGCCCCAGAAGGCCCGACGCGGGGTCGAACTGGTCGGTGCGGCGGGGGTCGTCGCCGCGCTCTACGCGGGGGTGTTCGCGTGGTTCTGAGCGTCGCCGCGGTCCGGGGCGCGGTCGGCTTCCTCACCCGGATTCCGGTCGGTCACGACGAGGCCGCGTGGGACGCCTGGGTCGCGGCCCCCGCGGCGATGGTTCCGGTCGGTTACCTGGTCGGAGCCGTTCTCTCCCTCCCGTTCGTCGTCGGGGGGTTCCTCGCGCTTCCTTCACCTGTCGTCGCGTTCGCCGCCCTCGGGACGCTCATCGTCGTCACCGGTATCACCCACCTCGACGGGGTGGCAGACTGTGCTGACGCGGCCATCGTCCACGGCACTCACGTCGAGCGCCGCGAGGTGCTGAAGGACACCGTGACGGGCGTCGGCGCGCTCGCGGGCGTCGGTCTGGTGCTCGTCGGACTCGGCCTCGGGTTCCTCGCGGTCGCCGGACTTCCGCTCTTCGCGGGCGTCGCGGTCGTGCTCGCGAGCGAGGTCGGCGCGAAGGCGGCGATGGCAATCGTCGCGGCGACGGAGACGGCCCCGCACGAAGGATTCGGGAGCGCCCTGACGGAGGGTACGGGCCGGTCGACGCAGGTCGCAGCGGTCGCCCTCTCACTCCCGGTTCTGGGGGTGGGCGGTCTCCAGCAGTTCGTCGCTGTCGGCCCGTCTCCCGGCGACGGTACCGACTCCCTGATATCGGCGGCCGTGTGCCTGCTGGCCGCGCTGGGAGTAGCACTCCTCGCCCGACGCTGGGCGCGAACGCGACTCGGCGGCGTCAACGGTGACGTCTTCGGCGCGACGAACGAACTCGCCCGAATCGCCGGGCTCCACCTGGGGGTGGTCGCGTGGACGCTCTGGTGATGTGCGGCGGCCGTGGAACCCGTCTCGAGACAGACGGTGAGAAGCCGCTGTTCCGGGTCGGTGGCCGACCGATGGTCGACCGCGTCGTCGATGCCCTCGTCGAGAGTCGCGTCGAGGCCGTCTTCGCCGCGGTCTCTCCGCACGCGCCGGCGACTCGGGACCACCTCCGGAGCCGGCCCGAGACCAACCTCGTCGAGACGCCCGGCGAGGGTTACGTCGCCGACCTCCAGCACGCGCTCGCGACGGTCGAGCCACCCGTCCTCACCGTCGCGGCCGACCTCCCGCTCCTCGCGCCCGCGTGCGTGAACCAGATATTGGACCACTACGACGGATTACTCGACAACGACGGACTACCGGCCCAGCACGACGGACAGAACCTGGCCATCGTCGTCCCGACGGCCCTGAAACGGGTGCTCGGGGCGAGTTGCGACACAGAACTCGACGGCAGCGCCCCGACTGGCGTGAACGTCGTCGCCGATTCAGACTCAGAGACCATGTACACGAGCTACGACGTCAGACTCGCGGTGAACGTGAACCGACCAGCAGACGCCCGACTCGCGGAGGCGCTATGCGACTGATACTCTGCGCCGGGTCGACCCGGACGGCGAGCATCGAGGGCATCAGCGCCGCGGGCGCGGACCCCGACCTTCTCCGACACACGCCGAGTGCGGACGCCGAGATCCTCACCTACGGCGCGCCGGTCCGGGCGCCGGTCGTTCCGGTGAGTCCGACGGGCTGTCCGACGCCGGCGGTTCTCACCCGGGCCGCCCGGGAGGTACTCGACCTCGACGTGACCGTCGTCGACGCCGGGCTCGCCGAGTCGACCGCCGCGCCCACCGTCACGGTCGGTGCGGGCGTCGGCGAGGATATCAGGGAGCCGGACCCGGTTCCCACCGCTCCAGGAGCCTTCGTGGCGGCACGGGAGTTCGGTCGAGCGCTGCCGGACGACGAACTGCTCCTCGCGGAGACGGTCCCCGGCGGGACGACCACCGCACTCGGCGTCCTTCGGGCCCTCGGAGAGGAGGCGACCGTCTCGTCGTCCTTCCCCGACAACCCGCTCGAGCTGAAACGCGAGGTGGTCCGCGATGGGCTCGCCGCGTCCGGCCTCGAGACGGGTGACTGCGCGGGCGACCCACGCGACGCGGTCCGTCGGATGGGCGACCCCGTCCTGGCCGTCGTCTCGGGACTCGCACTGGGCGCGCTCGAATCCGGAACCAGCGTCACGCTCGGTGGAGGGACCCAGCTGCTGACGGCCGGTGCCCTGGTCCGTCACGCCGACTGTGACCGACCGCTCTCGCTGGCGACCACGGCATTCGTCGCGGACGACCCGGGCGTCGACATCCGTGCGGCCGCCCGTCGACTTGACCTCGACCTGACCGTCACCGACCCGGGATTCGACGACGCGGACCACGTCGCGATGGCCCGGTACGCCGCGGGCGAGGCCAAAGAGGGAGTCGGACTCGGTGGCGTGCTCGCGCTCGCGGCCGAGCGCGGCGTCCTCGCCGACGTCAGGGCGGCGGTCCCCGAGGTGTACGACGCGGTGACCGGGGGCGAGCGTGGACCCTGAGCGTCTCCGGCGGGTCGGCCGGGTGCCACACGGTGGCGAGTCCGACCCGGCCGTCCTTGACCTGAGCGCGAACACGAACCCGAAGACGCCGCCGGGAGTCGAGGACGTGTACGAGACGGCCCTGGCCGAGGCGACTCGCTATCCCGACGACGGCTACGCCGACTTCCGCGCCGCTGCTGCCGCGTTCGTCGGCTGCGACCCGTCGCAGGTGGTGCCGACGCCGGGCGGTCTCGCTGCGATACGGCTGACGATAGAGACGGCGGTCGGGCCCGGTGACCGGGTCGCGGTTCCGGCCCCGAGCTTCGGGGAGTACGCGCGGGAGGTACGGCTGCAGGGTGCGGAACCGGTCTTCGTCCCGCACGACGAACTCTGTGACGTCGACCCTGCCGGGGTCGCGCTCGTCGTCTGCTGCACGCCGAACAACCCGACCGGGGACTGCCCAGCTCCCGAGCGACTCGCGGCACTCGCGGACCGCTGTGCGGACGCGGGGACGACCCTGCTCGCCGACGAAGCCTTCCTGGGCTACACCGCACGCGACTCGCTCGCCGGCCGCGACGGGGTCGTCGTCGCCCGTTCGCTCACGAAACTGTTCGGGCTGCCGGGACTCCGGGCTGGCTACGCGGTCGCCACCGGGGAGCGACTCGCCGCCCTGCGGACGGCCAGGCGGACGTGGAACCTCGGGACGCCGGCTGCCGCCGTCGGTGCCCACTGTCTCCGCCAGCGAGCGTTCGTCAGCGAGACGCGTGAAATCGTGGGCCGCGAGCGCGAGCGACTCCGGAACGCGCTCGAACCGACGTACTCGGTCCACCCCTCGGAAGCGCCGTTCGTCCTCGTCGACTGTGGCGGCCGCGACGCCGACTGCCACGATGTCGATTCCGTGCTCGGCCGTGCCCGGGAACGCGACGTCTCACTCCGGGACGCTCGGACGTTCCGCGGGCTGGACACGCACGTCCGGGTGGCCGTGAAAGACCGGACCGCGACCGACCGTACCCTGGAGGTGTTCGATGTTCGAACCGACGGTCCGTGAGGACGTGCTCCGACTCGAACGGCCGGGGACTGACTGGCTCTCGACCGGCTGGCAGGGCGGCCGGTCGCTCGCAGACGCCTGTTACAGCATCACCGTCCCGGACGGCTGGCACTGCGACGACCTCGAGTCGTACGTGAACGAGCGGCTCCTCAGGGCAGGATTCGACGACGACACGACCACTCGACGGGTGGACGCGCCGGTACTGCTCACGGGCGTCTCGCTCGAACACGCGCGAGCTGCGCGCTGTGGCTCCTGTACGGCCTACGCGACGGTCGGCGTGTCGAACCCTGCCGCCCTGCCGATGGAGCCAGCCGGCGGCGACCTGCCCGACGGGTCGCTGACGCCGGGGACGGTGAACGTCGTGGTCGGAACGACGCGCGCGTGTGGACCGGGCGCGCTCGCGAACCTCGTCGCCGTCGCGGCTGAGGCGAAGGCCGCGACGTTGCTCGACCTGACGGGGTTCCCAGGGACCACCTCCGACGCAGTGGTCGTCGCATCGGACCCGGCGGGTCAGACTGCGCCGTTCTCCGGCAGTGCAACGCGAGTCGGAGCTGCCGCGAGGGCGTGTGTCCGTGAGGCCGTCGCCGCCTCGTTCGAGTCACGCTACAGGGAGAAAACGCCACCGTCGACCGTCGAGGAGGCCGAATTCGGCGTCCGAACCGACGTACGTGCGGCGGTCTTCGACCCCTTCCAGTGATGGGGGAGGGGTAAAAGGCCTAACAGAGTAGGTCGCGACCCAAATCTATTTGGTCGATTCTCCTTGGCCCTGGAGACGAAAGGCAGACTCGATGAGCATCGTCGCAGAACTCTCGGTCCCGGCGGACTCGTTCGCACTGGGTCGGACACTCTCCATCGACGACAACATCGTCGTCGAACTGGAGGAAGCAGTACCGACCGGTGACCGCACGATTCCGTACTTCTGGGTCCGCGGCGAGGACATCGCAGGGTTCACAGAGACGTTGCGCGCTGACCCGACGGTCCAGACCGTCGAGCAGCACGCCACCTTTGAAAACTCCGCGCTGTTCTACGTCGAGTGGGCCGAACCGGTCGAGAGCTTGCTCTACGGCGTCTCGTCGCTCGACGGTAGCATCCTCGAGGGCGTGAACTCCGCAGACCGATGGACGTTGACGGTCCGGTTCCCCGACCACGATGTCCTCGCACGGTTCCACGAGTACTGTGCTGACAGCGGTATCGACAACGAACTCATGCGGATCCAGTCGCTCGAGGGCGGTCCGGGCCCGAAGACGTACGGGCTGACACAGCGCCAGCGCGAGGCGATGCTGGCCGCGCTCGACGGCGGGTACTTCGACGTCCCCCGTGGCGTCACTCAGCCGGAGCTCGCCGAACAGCTGGACATCTCCGATTCCGCGGTCTCCGAACTCCTGCGCCGTGGGACCGCGAAACTGGTCTCGAACACCCTGAAGGACCCGTATTGACCGTGAACCCCTCCCGACCGCCGGTGAGTGCCCCGGCGGAGCAGGGTTCGGCGTCCAGTTGCCGTTCGAGTCCCGCCGTTGTAGCCGACCGACCGCCTCGTCACTCCGGGGCCTATCCCGTCTTGAACGTCCGTATTGTCCCTGCAAGAGAGTGAGGTGAGAGGAGACCCGTAGTTAGAGACGATGAGAGACGTGGGTCACGTTGGGGACGTCGGGACAGACGGTGATACGCCGTGAACTTCTACCGCATCCGGCTGTCTTCCAGGGAAGCCTTCGCGGGCCTTCCCGAGGACGACTGGCGCTTCGAACGGGTCGTCGCCTCGGACGACTGCGTCATCGCGTACGTGAGTACTTCTCCCGGCACCGCGGACGTCGATGCACTGGTCGATGCCAGGTCGGTCGAGCGGGTCCGAACCCTCGGCCCCGGTCGATACGAGTGCCTCCTCGACGAACCGCCGGTCCTCGGTGCCGCAGCACGTTTCGGCCGCCGAACGACCGTCGCTGTCGACAACGGCACGGTCGTCGTCGAGACCACCCTTCCCGATGACCTGGTCTCTCCGCTACTGGACCACCTCGAGGCCGTCGCCGCCGACGTTCGCCTCGTCGCCCGGAAACGTCTCCCGAGGCCGGCACGCCGTGATCTCTTCGCGGAGATGGTCGATACGCTCCATCTGACTCGGCCCGAGCGCGCAACGCTCGAGGCGGCCTTCTTCTCCGGGTACTTCGATGACCCACAGCAGAGCGACGCATCAGACCTCGCCACGGCGTTCGGGACCGAGGAAGAGACGGTCGTCCGTCGCATCCGACGAGCCGAGCGGGCACTGCTGGGCAACCTGTTATAGCGATTGTACTACACACCTGGTTAGCGATTGTACTACACACCTGGTTAGCGATTGTACTACACACCTGGTTAGCGATTGTACTACACACCTTGTGCAGCGATTGTACTACACACCTGGTTAGCGATTGTGGAGAACCGGCGATGCTTCCAGTGACGTATCCGCAGAGCTAGAGCAAGAAGGTATCCGGCCGCTCGGCGAGGTCGATGAACGCGTCTGCCTCCTCGATGAGCTCCTCGGCGGTCGACGACTGGAATCCCATCACCTCGACGCGCACGCCCTCGTGACGGAGGTGTGAGCAAAGTCGAGAGAAGTCGCCGTCGCCGGTGCAGAGGATGATGGTGTCGTTGTGGCTCGCGAGCGTGACCGCGTCGAGGGCCATGCCGAGGTCCCAGTCGGCCTTCTTCGACCCGTCCGAGAACGTCTTGATGTCCTTTATCTTCGGCTCGAAGCCGATGTCGACGAGCGCCTCGAAGAACGACTCCTCCTCGGGCGAGTCGGCCCGGATGACGTAGGAGATGGCTCGCGTCAGCGTCCGGTCCTGTACGCCCTTCTCGAGCAGGGCGGAGTAGTCGATGTTTCTGGTGTAGATTGACTGGGCCGTGTGGTAGAGGTTCTGCGCGTCCACGAGCATGGCGACGCGCTGCCCCGGATGAATCTCGGTCATACAACAGACCAGACGACCGGGGGTGAAAGTCCTTTACACCGCTTCGAGAAGTACACTGGTCGTGCGGTTACTCTCGGAGCCGCGCGATTCGCTTCTCGACCGGCGGGTGAGTCGCCAGGATCGAGCGGAGGATACCCTTCTCGGAGTCGAAGATGCACAGCGCCGCGGTGCTGTCGTCGAGACGGGTCTCGCCCGCGTGCTGGCTCGACGACTGTATCTTCTCCAGTGCGCGCGCGAGGGGGTCGCCACTGCCGATGTACTCTTTGGCGTCGGCGTCGGCGACGTACTCGCGGTAGCGCGAGATGGCGAGAACGAAGACCATCACGAGCAGCTGGGCGAGCATACCGGCGATCCAGCCGAGGATGAGGTCTGCGAAGTCGTTGTCGCCGGCGAGCATGACGATCCATTGGACGGCGATACCGACGATGGCCGCGATGGACTGACCGAGCACCATCGTCACCACGTCACGGTTGCGGATGTGTGCGAGCTCGTGTGCGATGACGCCTTCCAGCTCGTCCCGGGAGAGCACCTGCATCAGCTCGGTGCTGATGACGACGACGCCGGCACCACGGCGGCCCGTCGCGAACGCGTTCGGGACGCCCATGCGGGCGACCTTCAGCGTCGGCTTGTCGATGCCCATGTCGTCCGACAGTCGCTCGACCATGCGGTGTATCTCGGGATACCTGTCCTCGGGGAGGTCTTCGGCCCCGACGCTGCGCAGGGCCATCCACTTCCCGAACTTGTACTGGAACGCGACGAAGCCGAGCGTTCCGACGGCGACGAACGGCCAGACGCCCGTCCCGAACGCCGCGATGGCGACGCTCGCGATGGCGGCGTAGAAGCCGAAGAGGATGGTCCCGACGACCAGCATCCTGAGTTTGAGGCCTGTATGTCTCATGTCGTGACGTTACCGCCCCCGAGACATAAAAGACTGCTTCCGTGACGGTTCGTGCCATGGTACCGCAATACGGCATGGGCAGGTTCTGCGGGCCCCACAAACGTTATGTCTGTAGGGCCCAGTTCATCCAGTGATGACCGCAGCCACTCCGGTCCGGGTCCGAAAACCCACGAGTGGCATCCTTCGTTTTACAGGGAAAAAATTCGCGCAGTGAAGTGCTCGTAGCGGGCGTGGCGACCCCGTTCCGGGTGCGTTCGGTCGAAAGGACTGCGCGACAGACGACTTCCCACCAATCACAGACACCAGATGACAGACACCATCGAATTCAGCGGCGTCTACCCCGCGATCACGACACCGTTCCACGAGGACGGTAGCATCGACTTCGACAACCTGCAGACGAACGTCCAGCGGCTCGAATCGGCCGGCGTCGACGGCATCGTGCCCGTCGGTTCGACCGGCGAGTCGGCCACGCTCAGCCACGACGAGCACGTCGAAGTGGTCGAGGCCGTCGTCGAGGCGGTCGAGGACGTGCCCGTCATCGCCGGTTCCGGGTCGAACAACACCGCGGAGGCACTGTCTCTCTCCCAGCGGTCCGTCGAAGCGGGCGCGGACGCACTGCTCCTCATCTCGCCGTACTACAACAAGCCCGAACAGCAGGGGCTCATCGAGCACTACGAGACCATCGCGGACGCGGTCGCCGCGCCACAGATAGTCTACAACGTCCCGAGCCGGACCGGGAGCAACATCGAACCCGAGACGGTCGCCGAGCTGGCCAGCCACCCGAACATCGCCGGCTACAAGGCTGCCTCGGGCGACCTCGGTCAGATAAGCCAGGTCGTCGAGCTGACCCGGGACGAGGAGTTCGCCGTCCTCTCCGGCGACGACGGCCTCACGCTCCCGGTTCTCTCGGTCGGCGGCGTCGGCACCATCTCCGTCTCCGCGAACGTCGAGCCCGAACGGACCTGTGCACTCGTGCAGGCCGCGCTCGACGGCGACTACGCGACCGCACAGGCGCTCCACCACGAACTCGGCCCGCTCTGCCGGGCGCTGTTCTGGGAGACCAACCCCATCCCGGTCAAGGAGGCGATGGCCATCCGCGGGTACGGACCGGCACACGTTCGCTCGCCGCTGACGCGACTGTCCGACGACCTCGTCGAACCGCTCGCCGCCGTACTCGCCGACCTCGACGACGGAGACGACGCGGCCGAAGCGACGGAGTACGACCGACTCGCGGAGGTAGAGCACTGATGGCACGACTCGCCGTCACCGGTGCGACCGGCCGGATGGGCCGCGAGGTACTCGCCGCGGTGGAGACGCGCGACGACCTCGACGTGGTCGTCGCGGCCAACCGCGGCGGGACCGACGAGACGGTCGCCGGTGTCGACGTCGAACCTGCGGCCGACCTCGAGTCGCTCCTCGCCGAGCGCGAGGTCGACGTGCTGGTCGACTTCACCGGGCCGGACTCCTGCGTCGAGTACGCGCAGGCGTGTTCGGAGACGAACACGGCGTTCGTCACCGGGACGACCGGTCTCGCTGCGGACCAGCAGGACGCACTGGAGACGGCGAGCGAATCGACCGCGGTATTGCAGGCTTCTAACTTCTCGAAGGGCATCGCGGTCCTCCGCGGCCTCGTCCGCGAGGCGGCCGCGGCGCTCGACGGCTACGACGTCGAACTCGTCGAGGCCCACCACAACGGCAAGCGCGATGCGCCGTCGGGAACGGCGAACACGCTCCTCTCAGACGTCGAGGCGGCTCGTGGCGAATTTGACCGCGTTCACGGCCGGGAAGGGGAGGCACCCCGAACCGAGGGTGAAGTCGGCGTTCACGCCGTCCGCGCCGGGAACGTGACCGGCCTGCACGAGGTGTGGCTCGCGGGCGGCCACGAGGAACTGCGGCTCAGCCACCGGGCCGAGTCCCGCGGCGTCTTCGCAGAAGGCGCACTGGACGCGGCCGCGTGGCTGGCTGGACGAGACGCTGGCTGGTACGAGTTCGACGCGGTACTGGAGGGAGACGAATGAGTCTGGAAGCTGACGTACGCGACCTGTGGCATCGACACCAGGAAGACGACCTCGACGCGGACGACCCCGCGGCACACGAGGTGCTGCACGAGCTGCTCGACGCGCTCGAGTCCGGCGAGGTCAGGGCGGCCGAGAAGCGCGCGGGCTCGTGGGAGGCGAACGAGTGGGTCAAGCAGGGCGTCCTGCTGAACTTCGCACTGCACGGTATCTCGCAGTACGAGTACGGCGACGTCGTCTACAACGACGTCCTCCCACTTCAGGACACGAGCGACTACGGCGACCGCGGGAGCCGCAACACGCCCGACGGGACCGTCGTCCGGGCCGGCGCACACGTCGGCTCGAACTGCATCCTGATGAGTCCGTGTTTCGTCAACATCGGCGCCTCGGTCGGCGACGGCACGCTGGTCGACTCGTGTGACACGGTCGGCTCCTGTGCACAGATCGGCGCAGACGTCAAGCTCGGCGCGAACACGCTCATCGGTGGCGTCCTCGAACCGGTCGAGGGCGCACCGGTGGTCGTCGAAGACGGCGTCTCGCTGGGTGCCGGCTGCCGGGTCACCTCCGGCTTCGTCGTCGGCGAGAACTCGGTCGTCGGCGAGAACACGCTTCTGACGCCCCGGATTCCGGTCTACGACCTCGTCGACGAGGAGGTCTACTACGGCGAACTGCCGCCGAATCGCCGGGCGTTCCAGCGCTTCGTGGAGTCGTCGCTCGGCGACCATGACCTCATCCCCGGCGGGGCGTACAAGCCCGCCGTCGTCGCGACCGACCTCGAAGCGGAGACGCTGGAAGCGACCCAGCGCGAGGAGGTGCTTCGCGAATGAGCGGCGAGGGCGCGCAGGCGGTCCCGGACGGCTCCGTGGCCGACCACGACGCCGACGGCCCAGCAGAGGAGCCTGCCGGGAGTGGCCCGGCAGTCCGGCGACTGGCCGCCTGGGACGCCGCGGTCCTGCGCGACCTCGCCGTGGAGCACGGGAGTCCGCTCTACGTGCTCGACCTCGACCGAGTTCGGGAGAACTACCGCCGGCTCGACGCGGCCTTCGACGAGGCGGAGGTGTACTACGCGACCAAGGCGAACACGCTCGGCCGCTGTCTGGCGACCCTCGCCGACGAGGGTGCAGGTCTCGAATGTGCCAGCGCCGGCGAGGTCGTCCGGGCACTCGACGCGCTAGAACAGGTCGCTGGAGAAACCCCCCTCGTCGACGGCTCCCGGGTCCAGTACACCGCGGTCAGCCCACCGGCGGCAGACCTCGACACCGTCTGCGAACTGTGGGAGGCCTACCCCGAACTGACCGTCACGGTCGGCGCGGCCGACACCCTCGACCGACTCGAGTCGCGTGACTACGACGGCCGCCTCTGCGTCCGGGTCAACCCCGGCGTCGGTGCGGGCCACCACGAGAAGGTTCGGACCGGCGCGGACGCCAAGTTCGGCGTCCCGTACGACGAAGCCGCCGACCTGCTCGCCGAGGCCGACGACCGCAACTTCGACGTCGTCGGCATCCACGCCCACGCCGGCTCGGGCATCTCGGACGAGTCCGACCTCGCGAACCACGAGGAACTCGTCTCGCGGATGGGCGACCTCGCTCGTGAGGCACCCGTCCCGCTCGAGTTCGTCGACGTCGGCGGCGGCTTCGGCGTCCCGTACCACGAGGACGCGCCCGCGCTCGACCTCGACGCGGTCGCCCAGGCGACTCGCGAAGCGCTCGGCGAGGTCGACGCGACCCTGCGCATCGAGCCGGGTCGCTACCTCGTCGCAGACGCGGGCGTGCTCCTGACGACCGTCAACACGGTCAAGGAGACCCCGGAGACCGTCGTCACGGGCGTCGACACCGGGATGACGACGCTTCTCCGCCCGGCGATGTACGACGCCTACCACGCGATTCGGAATCTCAGCGCAGATATCGGCGACGCAGAACGAGAGACCGTCGGCCAGACGGTCGTCGGTCCCATCTGCGAGAGCTCCGATTCGTTCTGTTCGAACCGACCGCTCCCGCGACCGGAGCGAACCGACCTGCTCGCCATCGGCAACGCCGGCGCCTACGGCTACGAGATGGCGAGCCACTACAACTCCCGTCCGAGACCAGCCACGGTCACGCTGGCGGACGGCACGGCGTCACTCGCACGTCGCCGTGAGACCCTTGCGGACGTGACCAGACTGGAGGTAGACCACCAATGAGCATCTCACAACGACGCGTACCTTTCGACAAGTACCACGGCACCGGCAACGACTTCATCGTAGTAGACGCGGACCAGTACGTCCCGGACCGCGCTGCCTTCGCGACTCGCTACTGCGACCGCGTCGAAGGCGTTTCGGGCGCGGACGGACAGGGAGAACGCGGCGCCGACGGCGTCCTGTTCCTTCATCTCGAGGAGAAGTACCGACCACCACGCGTGGTCATGACGCTCGTCCAGCCGGACGGCTCGACGGCCGACATGTGCGGTAACGGTGCGCGGGTCGCCGCCGAATGGGCGATGGAGCGTACCGGCGCGACCCAGGTGATGATCGACACCCAGGCGGGCACCCGCCACGCGATGGCCGTGGAAGATGGCATCGCCATCGAGATGGGCGAACCGTCGTTCGACCCCGAGGTCGTCCCGCTCGACCGCGACGACGAACTCGTCGACGAACAGCTCGAGGGCTACGCGGTGACCGGCATCAACACCGGCGTTCCGCACGCCGTCATCTTCGTCGATGACGTCGAGGACGTCGACCTCGAGGCCGATGCGCCGCCCATCCGCCATCACGACGTGTTTCCGGAAGGCGCGAACGTCACCTTCGCGAGCGAGCGCGACGACGGCGGCTTCGACCAGCGTACCTTCGAGCGCGGCGTCGAGGGCGAGACGCGGTCCTGCGGGACCGGCGCCGTCGCTATCGCAGCCGTTGCGAAGCACCTCGGCAAGCTCGACGCGGAAGAGGTCTTCATTTCGCCGCCCGGCGGTGACCTCGTCGTGGAGGTCCCCGACGACGGCCCGGCCGTCCTCCGCGGACCGGTCGTCCACGAGTTCGACGGCGAGGCAGCTGTCACGCCGCCGTCGGCCGACTGATGGAGGAGACGTTCGATCCCATCGCGTTCCTCGACCGGGCGGTCAGGATCGACTCCTCGACGGACGTCACCGAGATGCGGACGTTCCTCGTGGAGACGCTGGCAGCCCACGGCGTGGAGGCGACGGTCGACGGCGCCGGGAACACGCTCGCGACACGCGGCCGCGGCGATGACGGTCCGCACGTCGTGTTGAACACGCATATCGACACGGTCCAGCCGCACGTACCCTACGAACGGGACGACGATGCCGGCGTCATACACGGCCGCGGCTCGTGTGATGCGAAAGGACCGCTGGCGGCGCTCCTCGCGGGATTCCTCTCGGTGTCTGACGACATTCCCGGGCAGGTCACCCTGGCGGTCACCCCGGACGAGGAGGTTCTCTCGACAGGGGCAGCTGCACTGTCGTTCGACGACCCCGACTGCTTCATCGTCGGGGAGCCGACGAACCTCGACGTCTGTACGGCCGCGAAGGGCCGGTTCCAGGGAACCATCACGCTCTCGGGCGAGAACGCACACGCCGCCGAGCCGGACTCTGGCGTGAACGCGATTCGCGCGGTCCGCGAGGTCATCGATGCACTGGACAGCTTCGACGACCGGTCGGATGCACCGCCTGTCCACCCGCAGCTGGGCGGGGCGACGCTCACCCCGACGACCATCGAGGGTGGGACGGCAACGAATCAGGTTCCGGCAGAGGTCCAGGTCGTCGTCGACCGTCGGAGCGTCCCGCCGGAGACGGCCGAGGGATTCCGGGAGTCGCTCCTCGCGCACCTGCGAGAGCACGTGCCTGCGGCTGTCGGCGTCGAGTTCGCGCTGACCGAACGAGACACGCCGTTCCTGGAGGCCTGGGATACGGACGAGTCGGCACCGGTGGTCCAGGCGCTCTGTGCGGCGGCTGGGGCGGAGACGCGCCCATTCGCCGCGGCGACTGAGGCCTCCTACTTCGCCCAGCAGGCGCCGACGGTCGTGTTCGGGCCGGGCGTCCTCGCGGACGACGATGGTGCGGTGGCGCACGCACCCCGCGAGTACGTCGAACTGGCGCAGGTGAAGCAGGCTGCGGACGCGGTGACGATGGCGGTAGCCGCGATTATCGGGTGAACGCTGCGACGGGTCCAGGCGGAGAATCGTCTCAGAAAGGGCGAACAGGCGGCACGTACAGTCCTCGCACCCGGCGTGCCGCACACCCGCCTCGACCGTGGTGCGACCGTTCTCAGATCACGACGGGATTGGCCGCGGCCTCGTACTTGAACCATCGGCCGTGGAGAAACTGTCTCGGCAGAGATGCTCAGTCACGGAACTGCCGAACGACGGGTGTGAGTAGACAGACCAGTCCGACGACCGCCGAGAGGGCCGCGCCGAGGCCGAAGGGTGTCCCGAAGTCGACGTAGATGGGCCGTCGGAAGACGTGCCAGCTGTCGTCGGCGAACACCGCGATGGTGCCGCGCCCAGGACCAGGTGCGGCTTCTGGACTCCGGTAGACGAGCGTCTCACCGGCCCTGGCGCGTGCGACGGCAGCTCTGTCTGCGGCGGAGAGGTCGGACACGTCGACGACCCAGGTAGCAGAGACGGGATCGTCTGTCGCGCCCTCGTAGACGAACCCGACCCGGATCGCTCCGACCGTCAGAACCAGCGCAAGGGTCAGCAAGACCACACCGAGGAAGAACAGGACGAAGCGTCTGCTAGAACGGGGCAGAGTTCTGGAACCGGGCGGGCTCCGGAGGGTACTCGACGGTCCACGCAGGGTCGGTCCGACCGAGCCTCGTGGGCAAGGCCGAGAGCGGTTCGGTGAAGCCGAGTTCACAGAGCTATAAACGTCCGCGGTAGCTTTCCGTGTCTCGCCGGTCTTTAATCATTGGACAGATGCTCATTTCTGGTTCGTTGACTATAGCTGTGAGGCGTCTATAGGGCGGTTTCAGAGCCTCGAAAATGAGTGAACAGTACATTCATGAGTTCACCTATCGTCTCTGTGAGCAATGAACGCCATCGACGTATCGGGGTTGACCAAGGAGTACGGCGAGGTGCTCGCCAACGACGACGTGTCGTTCTCGGTGGGGGTTGGAGAGGTGTTCGGCTACCTCGGGCCGAACGGAGCCGGGAAGACGACGACCATCCGAACGTTGCTGGGATTCCAGACGCCGACTGCAGGCACTGCGAGCCTGTTAGGAGCGGACGTCCACGACGAGCGTGCGCTCGTCGAGGCCAAGCGGCGAATCGGCTACCTGCCGGCGAATCCTGCGTTCGACGAGGAATCGACCGGTCGGGCGGTTCTCGACCTCCACGCCGCGGTCAAGGGTGACACGAGACGGGATGAACTGCTGGAGCTGTTCGAGGTTCCGCTCGACCGGAAGGTCCGGAGCTACTCGACCGGACAGAAGCAGAAGCTCGGACTGGTGCAGGCGTTCATGCACGACCCCGAGCTGGTCATCATGGACGAGCCCACGTCCGGTCTGGACCCGCTGATGCAACAGCGGTTCAACGAGTTCGTCCGCGACGAGAAGGAGCGAGGGACCACCATCTTCCTCTCCTCGCACGTCCTCACCGAGGTCCGGAGCGTCTGCGACCGCATCGCCATCATCCGCGACGGTAGACTGGTCACCGTCGAACGCGTCGAGGACCTGCTCGGGCGGTCGGGCAAGTCGGTTCTGGTCCGGACGGAGGGTACCGTCGAACAGTCGGAGGTGACCCTCGCCGGAGTCCACGACCTCTCGATACGACAGGTGTCTGGCGTCGGAACAGAGGCGGTCGTCGGTGACGGAAGTGGCGGCGAGCGAGCCCGAGAGACGGGAGGCACGGAGCTCTCGTTCACCTTCACCGGTGACGTCAACGAGCTGGTCGACTTCATCGACCGGTACGACCTGCTCGAACTGGACGTCGAGGAGGCGCCGCTCGAGGACGTTTTCATGCGGTTCTACGGTGACGACGATGTTTGAGCTCGCGCGGTACGACGGGCGGAAGCGGCTGAAGGGCGCGGTGGCCATGTCCGTAGGAATCGCGCTACTGACGCTGCTGTACGTCGGGATGTTCCCGTCCATCTCGAACGCTGCGAACCTGGACGAACTCCTCGCGAGCTACCCGCCCGCGATGCGCGAGGCGTTCGGAATCAGGACGCTGAACACCATCGAGGGCTTCCTCGCGACCCAGCTGTACGCGTTCGCGTGGGTCCTCCTACTCGGGATCTACTTCGCGTACGCCGCGGCCAGCCTGGTGGCCGGCGACGTGGAGGACGAGAAGATGGACATGACGCTCTCGATGCCGGTCTCGCGGAGCCAGGTGTTGCTCGAGAAGTTCGCCTCGCTCGGCGTTCCGTTACTCGTCGCGAACGTCCTGCTCCCGGTGGTCGTCTTCGCCGGGACGATGGCTATCGGCGAGGAGGTCCCGGTCGCGGGCGTGCTCGCGGCGCACGCGCTCTCGATTCCGTACCTGCTGGCCTGCGCCGGCATCGGCATCGTCGCCTCGGTCGTCTTCGACCGGGCCGACGTCGCCCAGCGAGTCGCAGTCGGCGTGCTGTTCGGGCTGTTCCTCATCGATGCAGTCGTCGTGGACACGGCGCTGGAACCGCTCGGCCTGCTCGCGCCGATGCACTACTACGACCCGGCGGCCATCCTCGTCGACGGGAGCTACGACCTGCTCGGCGCGGGAATCCTCCTCGTCGCGACTGCCGTGCTCGTGCTGGTGAGCCGTGCGTACTTCCAGCGGAAGGACATCACGTGATGGGTGGTCCGAGATGACGAACGGTTTCACGCAGGTCGAACGAGAACGGATTCGCGAGACGTTGCTGGCGGAGGGGCGCGACCTGTTCAGCAGGTACGGCCTGAAGAAGACGACCATCGCCGACCTCACCGAGCCTGTCGGTATCGCCCCGAGCACCTTCTACCAGTTCTTCGACTCGAAGGAGGCGCTGTACGTCGAGATACTCCAGCGCGAGGGTGAGCGGCTCCTCCCCGGGGTGCTGGCTCCGCTGGGAGAACACGACGACCCAGAGGCAGCCATCGTCGCCTTCCTCACCGGCATCATGGACGTCATCGAGACGAACGACCTCATCCGGCAGGTCGTCTTCGACCCGGACGAGGCTGCGCGGTTGCGGGCGCAGTTCACCGACGAGGAGGCGGCGGCCCGGCGCGAGGAGAAGCTCGCGTACTTGCTCCCCTACATCGAGGCGTGGTACGAGGCGGGCGCAGTCTGGGGGCCAAGCCCGGAGGTGGTCGCGAACGCCATCCGGTCGGTGACGCTCCTCTCGCTCCACCGGGAGGAACTCGGCGAGGACCGCTACGACGAGACGCGGGACCTCGTCATCCGGGCGGTGGCGAAGGGGCTGACGAGCTGACTACTCCAGTTCGTCGACGAGGTCGCTGCCGACGCCGACGTAGGTCTCGGGGGTCAGTTCTTTCAGCTCCTTTCGTACGTCCTCACTCACGTCGAGGTCGTCGAACAGGGCGTAGAAGTCGTCCAACGCGACGCGCTTGCCCCGGGTCAGTTCCTTCACGCGCTCGTAGGCCGCCGTGTCGCCCTCGCGCCGGAGGATGGTCTGGACGGCCTCGCCGATGACCTCGGGGGTGTTCCGGAGGTCGTCGCGCATGACCTGCTCGTTCGGGACGACCTTCGAGAGGCCGGACTGGGTCTTCGCGTAGCCGATGAGGCAGTGGGCGAAGGCGGCGCCGATGTTCCGCTTGACGGTCGAGTCGGAGAGGTCGCGCTGGAGCCGCGAGGTGGTGACGTAGTCCGCGAGGAAGGTGAGGTCGGAGTTCGCCTTCGAGAGGTTCCCTTCGCTGTTCTCGAAGTCGATGGGGTTGACCTTGTGCGGCATCGTCGACGAGCCCGTCTCGCCTTCGACCGCCTCCTGGCCGAGGTAGCGCTTCGAGACGTAGAGCCAGAAATCGCGGTCCATGTCGACGACGACGTTGTTGACGCCGCGGACCGCGTCGAAGACCGCCGCGAGGTCGTCGCAGGGGTTGACCTGCGTCGTGACGGGCGCAAAGTCGAGGCCGAGGCCGGTGACGAACTCGCGGGCGAACGCGCGCCAGTCCACTTCGGGGTAGGCAGCGACGTGGGCCGCGTAGGTTCCGGAGGCACCGCCGAGCTTCCCGGCGAGGGCATCGCTCGCGCCCCGGAGTCGGGCAGTCGTCTTGCCGAGTCGCGCCGCGTAGACGGCGACCTCCTTGCCCCAGGTGGTCGGTGTCGCGGGCTGGCCGTGGGTGTGCGCCAGCATCGGCAGGTCGCGGTGCTCGCGGGCCATCTCGGTCAGCTGGTCGATAAGGCCGTCGAGTTCGGGGAGCAGGACCTCCTCGACGGCTCCACGGACGAGCAGCCGGTGGGCGAGGTTGTTCACGTCCTCGCTGGTCAGGCCGAAGTGGATCCACTGGGCCGCGTCGAGGCCCTCGGGGAGGTTGACCCGGACGAAGTACTCGACCGCCTTCACGTCGTGGTTCGTCGCCGTGAACTCGCCATAGCCCTCGGTCTCTATCTGCTTGACGAGTTCTGCGTCTGCATTGGACCAGTCCTCGTACAGGGCGCGGAGTTCGGCGCGCTGCTCGTCGTCGATTTCGAGCGGTGTGGCATCGAGATCGGCGAGCGCGACGAGATACTCGACCTCCACGCGGACGCGGGCCCGCATGAGCGCGGACTCGCTGGCGTACGGCGCGAGCGGTCGGGTTCGACCGGCGTAGCGGCCGTCCAGGGGCGAGACGGCGGTGAGGGGGTTCGACATGGCCGGAACTGTCCGCGCCGGTCGCAAAAGCCTGTCGGAAACATCCGTGTTCGTGCACAGTCGAGGCTGGAAAGGGCTGGAAAATCGGTATTCAATACACGAACGTGCACACTCTCTCGGTCTCGACCGCAACTACTTTCCTTCCCGCCCGTCGCCCATCTCGTATGACACGCATCGCCGGTCTCGCCGGGAACCGCGGTCGTAACCTCCTGCACCTCGACGACCTGCGCCCGGGCGGCGCGGAGCTCGAAGTCGTCCTGACGAACACCGAAGACGCCCCCGTCTTGGCGGAGGCCGAATCGCGCGGCATCGCCACCGAAGTCGTTCCGCTTCGCGACGGCGAGGACCGCCGCGAGCACGAACAGCGAGTCGTCGACGCCCTCGCCGACTACGACGTCGACCTCGTCTGCCTCGACGGCTACATGCGAATACTCTCGGAGACGTTCCTCGACGAGATGCCGCTGACGCTCAACGTCCACCCGAGCCTGCTGCCCTCCTTCCCGGGCATGAACGCCTGGGGAGACGCCCTGGAGGCGGGCGTCAAGACCGTCGGCTGCACGGTCCACGCGGTCACGAACGGCATCGACGAGGCTGGGAACGTCGTCGAGAGCGAGGTCGACGCGGGGCCAATCGTCACGCAGGAACCCGTCCCCGTCTACGAGGGCGACGACGCCGACGACCTGAAGTCGCGCGTGCTCTACCAGGGCGAGTTCAAGGCGTACCCCCGCGCCGTGAAGTGGGTCGCCGAAGGCCGCGTCTCGGTCGACTGGGACGCGAACGCGGTCCACGTCGAGGGAGACGAAGAAAGCGACCTGCCCCAGCGCCGGGTCGTCACCGAGGACCGCCACGCCGACCTCCGCTACGGCGAGAATCCCCACCAGGACGCCGCGCTCTACGCGGACACCACCTGCGAGGAGGCCAGCGTCGTCCACGCCGAGCAGCTGAACGAGGGCGCGAAGGCGCTGTCGTACAACAACTACAACGACGCCGACGGCGCGCTCAACCTCATCAAGGAGTTCGACGAGCCCGCCGCGGCCGTCATCAAGCACACGAACCCGGCCGGCTGTGCGACCGCGGACACCCTCGCCGAGGCGTACGCGGACGCGCTCGCGACCGACGCGAAGTCCGCCTTCGGCGGCATCGTCGCGCTCAACCGCGAGTGCGACGCCGAGACGGCCGAGCTCGTCACCGACTCGTTCAAGGAGGTCGTCGTCGCCCCCGGATACACCGAGGAAGCACTCTCCATCCTCTGTGAGAAGAAGAACCTGCGCGTCCTCGACGTGGGCGAGCTGACCGACGAACGCGAGCCCTTCACGAGCAAGGAGCTCGTCGGCGGCCGACTCGTCCAGGAACGCGACCTCGCAGAGGTCACCGTCGACGACCTCGAGGTCGTCACTGAACGCGAACCGACCGAGGAGGAGCTCGAATCGATGCTGTTCGCGTGGAAGGTCCAGAAGCACGTGAAGTCGAACGGTATCGTGTTCGCGAAGGGAACCGAAACCGTGGGCCTCGGTGTCGGCCAGGTCTCGCGTGTGGACGCGGTGGAGATCGCCGCGATGAAGGCCGAACGCGACGCCGAAGGGAAGTCCGCCGACGGTGCCGTGATGGGAAGCGACGCGTTCTTCCCGTTCCCGGACGCGGTCGAGGCGGCCGCGGAAGCCGGCGTCGAGGCGGTCATCCAGCCCGGCGGCTCGAAGAACGACGACAAGGTCATCGCGGCCGCGGACGAGCTCGGGATGACGATGGTGCTGACTGGACAGCGGTGCTTTAGGCACGACTGAGAGGAGGGCCTGAAGCTCGTCGTGGCGCGTAAGCGAAACAGACGCTGTTTCCGTCACGACTGAAGCCGTAGGACAAAGGAATTCGAAGGCTCGTGACCGCTGTCCCGACGGACCGGCTTCAAGTGTCCCGAGCACCTATCTCTACGGCATGAAACTGCTCTCCAGCCCGAAGGTGAAAGCGCTCACCGCGGGCATCGTCCTGACGCTGTTCGCCCTCGTCGGCGTCTCACTGTGGGGGCTCTTGCAGACCGTCGCAGCCATCGGGACCGCGGGGTCGACCCCGCTGCTCGTCGCGATGGTGTCCGCAGGTGCACCGTGGCTCGTCGCCGCGGTTCTGCTGACGCTGTTGTCCAGTGTGCTGACGGTGTGGTTGCTCCTGGTGCTGGTGAGTCAGGTGTCGCTCCCGCGGCTCCAGAGCGAACGGCTCTCCAAACTGGCCGGATTCTTCGAGTACCGCGTTCCAGGGCTACCCAACTACGGCATCGCGGACTGGCTCGCACCGCCCGAACCGACCGTCGAGGAGCGGCGCGATACGCTTACAGAGCGGTACGTCGCCGGCGAGCTGTCGGACGCGGAGTTCGAGCGGAAGCTACAGCGCCTCTACGAGCAGGACGAGGGGCTGGAACCGGGACGGATGCGCGACGACCTGGATATGCTTCTCGACGACTCCGACTCCCGGGCGTCCGTCGCTTCGGTCGAATCTCACGATGTCACTGGCCTCGAACAGAGTGGTCGGTGACGTCTCGCTCGACCGTTCTCGCAACAAGACATTTCTCGCGTCCCCGTCTCTCCGTCGTCATGGGAGTATTCGACCGCGTTCGGCGACTCGTCGGCGCAGGCGAGAGCCCGGAGGAGGGTGCCGACGAAGAGAGGTCCGACGCAGCGACGGGGCTCGAGCGGGGAGCCGACCCGGCTGGACGTGGCCGGTCCGGGGTCAACGCACCGAAAGAAGGTCGAAAGAGTGGCAGCCACGGGAGCCACTGGGACACCGTGGTCCTGGGAGACGACGCCATCATGCAGAACATAGTGGCCGCGGTCGAAACCGGTGACCCGAAGCCCGGGAGGACCGTCGACGGAGGGACAGTCAGCGGATACCGGACCGGCGACGGCCCCCTCGGGACCGTCGTCATCGTCGGCGAACCGGGCGACATCTGGTCGGGCTACCCGGTCGGTGCCGGTATCGCCCACGAGGTCGAGATAGACGAGCTGATACCCTGGGCCAACGGTGCGGAAGCACAGCTCTCGGGACAACTCGGCGAGGCGACCATCTCGTTCTTCGCCACGAACTTCTGGGCGCAGAAGGACGACCAGTTCGGGGGCCCCCGGCGAGTCGAACTCGCCGCGTTCGCGTACGACCTCGGCCCCGCCGAAGACGAGGTGATTACGGACGACGAGGGGAACGAGTACTCGACCGCCGGGATGGCGGGCTTCGCACCGTTCGAGGGCGGCGACGTGGACGACTACGTCTTCCAGACGACGGTCGAGACCGTCACCGAGTGCGAGTTCGACGGCGGGTCCGTCTACCGGATGCGAGTGCCGCTGTTCCGCGGCGAAGAAGGGAGCAAGGAGTACCAGGTGATGCTGTACGCCGCGAAGCCAGTCTGCGGCGAGTACGTGCCCGAGAAAGGCGACGACGTGGCGGGCGTGTTATGGCTACAAGGGCGTCTCGAGACCTGACCGGGGAGTCGACCCGGGCGGTGTTCAGACCGTGACGGCCCGTCGATGCGACTCGTCACCCCACTGGCAGACGACGGTGACTTCGCCCGAGCCTTCGACGGCGACCGGGACGCTCTCGGTTCTCGTGGCCGTCTCACCCGCCGGCACGTCGATCTCGACCTCCGGGGTGTCGCTCATCGAGTCCGTCCCGAGTTCTGCCAGGAACCGCCCGTCGCGGTCACCATCGTTCGAGACCGTCAGCGTCGCCTGCACCGTCGCGTTGCCTGCTTCGAGGGTGAACTCGTCGAGGGTGAATCGGGGGACGTGTGCCAGTCGGTCGAGCTGTGTGGACGAGAGCGAAAATCGAGTCTCCGCACCGTCCGGGAGGCCGACGACGAGTTCTCCGTCGTCCGGCTCGATCCCCGTGGGGACTGGAACGCCGATTCCGGACCAGTACACGTCGAGCGGGAACGAGTCTGCGTACGTCTCACCATCGAGTCGGACCGAGACGTCCAACTCGCTTGCGTCGGGGAGCTGGTCGGTCTTCGTTCCGTCGGTCGTCGTTCCATCGTCGGGTGCGGACTCCTGTCGGTCCACCACGATAGCTGCGACCACGTACTGTCTCTCCGGGTCGGCGACGACGTCGGTGTGGTGATGGTTCCTGACGGTGGTCGTTCGTCGCCAGACGTCGAGTGATCGCAATACGATCTTAGTCCTGTGCTGTGTGCGTGGTTCGGTGGTCGAGGAACGGGTCGTCTCAGTTGGCAGGTCGGTCGTCTCGGTCCCTGAATCACCTCCGGACTGGAGGCACCCGGCAATCGCCGTCGGGAGGGTTCCTGCGAGGGCGAGGAGGCGGCGTCGGTTCACGGGGCTCGGTTTCGACCGTGCCGGGATAAGCTTTCAGCCGACTGTCAGCAGGGCTACTCCCTCACTGTGGCCTGTTCCTCCTGCCGGAGCTCGATGCGCCGAATCTTCCCGCTCGAAGTCTTCGGTAACTCGTCGACGAACTCGATCCGTCGTGGGTACTTGTATGGGGCCGTCTCAGCCTTCACGAACTCCTGTATCTCCGAGACGAGGGCGTCGCTCGGTTCGTACCCGTCCGCCAGAATGACGTAGGCCTTGACGACCTGCCCGCGCTCGTCGTGGGGACTGCCGACGGCGGCCGCCTCGGCAACGGCCTCGTGGGCGACGAGCGCGTCCTCGACCTCGAAGGGGCCGATGCGGTAGCCCGACGAGATGATGATGTCGTCGGCGCGGCCCTCGAAGTAGAAGTAGCCGTCCTCGTCTCGGGAGGCGATGTCACCGGTCCGGAAGTAGTCGCCCGAGAAGGTCTGCTCGTCGAGGTGGGGCTTCTCGTAGTAGCCGTCGAAGATGCCGGGACAGTCGACCGGGACGGCTATCTCGCCGATCTCACCCGTCTCGACCTCGACCTCGTCCTGCGTGTCGAGGATGGTCGTACCCATCCCCGGTGCCGGCTTGCCCATGCTCCCGGGCTTGACCTCGATACCGGGATAGTTCGTGACGAGCGCGACGGTCTCGGTCTGGCCGTAGCCGTCGCGGGGCGTGACTCCGGCGCCCTGCTCGAAGGCGTCGATGGGTTCGCGGTTGAGCGGTTCGCCGGCAGACAGCGCGTCGGTCAGGGAGAACTCCCACTCGGAGAGGTCGTGCTGGGCGAACATCCGGTACTGGGTCGGGACGGCACAGAGCTTCGTGACGCCCTCTTCGGCGAGCACGTCGAGGAAGGTCTCGGGGTTGAACCCGCCCTCGTACAGCAGCTGGGTCGCCCCGCTGGTGAAGGCGACGCCGACGGGACTCCAGAACCACTTCGCCCAGCCGGTGCCCGTGGTCGCCCACAACAACTCCGAGTCGAGGTCGGTCTCTTCGTCGATGCCCCACCAGTACGGGCCGTTGACCCGGTTGAAGGCGTACATCCAGCGGTGGCGATGGAGGACCGGCTTGGGCTTGCCAGTGGTCCCGGAGGTGTAGTTTATCGACATGGGGTCCTGCGGGCCGAGTTCGGGGCCGTCGTGGTCGGTGGACAGCCCGTCGAGCAGGGCCGAGAACCGTGTCCAGCCCGGTTCGTCTCCGTCGAGGACGATGCGGTTCTCGATGGGCGTCTCGTCGACGACGTCGTCGATCATCTCGGTCAGGTCGGCGTGACAGACGACGGTCGTCGCCCGGCAGTCCTCGGCGCGGAACTGGACGTCCTTCGACTGGAGCATCTCCGAACAGGGGACGAGGATGGCACCGCGGGCGAGCACGCCGCACTGGACCGCGAACACGTCGGGATGCCTGGGAAGCAGGTGCATTACGCGGTCACCCTCACCGACACCCAGGTCGGCCAGCGCGTTCGCGAACCGGTTCGCGTCGTCGCGAATCTCGCGATACGTCCGTGAAGCCTTCGTCCCCGGTTCGTCCCGGAAGTGGAGCGCGACCCGGTCGCCGATGGAGTCGGCGTGCGACTCGACGACCGCCGGCAGTGAGTAGTCCTCTGGGATGTCCCACTCGAACGTCTCGACCTCGTGCTCGTAGTCGATAGACATGACCAGTAAATTCGGATAGAGTGATGTTAACGATTTGCACTAGAGGGGGCGACGCGGTGAGAACGGACCGACTTCGGTACTCCGACAGGCTAAAGCGGACCCACTTGGACGTTCGGGTATGCAGTACCACGAGGCCGCGAACTTTCTCTTCGACCTCCGACGCTACGGTCCCAGACCGGGCACGGAGTCGACCGCGGACCTCCTCGCACATCTCGGCGACCCGCACGTGGAGACGACCTACGTGCAGATCGCCGGCTCGAACGGGAAGGGGAGCACGGCCCGGATGGTCGAGTCCGTCCTCCGCGAGACGGACCTGACGGTCGGGCTGTACACCTCGCCCCACTTCGAGGACGTCCGCGAGCGGGTCCGGGTCGACGGCCGGAAGGTCACCCGCGCCGCACTCTGTGAGTTCGTCGAACAGATAGACGACTACGTCACCGACCGGGGCGCTGCCGGCGAATCGCCGACCTTCTTCGAGGCGATGACCGCCCTCGCGCTCTGGTACTTCGACCGCGAGGAGGTGGACGTCGCGGTTCTCGAGGTCGGTATCGGCGGCAAGTACGATGCGACGAGCGTCGTCGACCCGGCCGCGAGCGCCGTCACGAGCGTCTCGCTGGAACACACGAAGGTCCTCGGCGACACCGTCGAGGAGATCGCGACGGACAAGGCGCACGTCGCACCCGCCGACGCACCGCTGGTCACCGGAACCACTGGCGCAGCCCTGAAGGCGGTCAGGAAGCAGGCTGGAGAGGTCGTCACGGTCGGACCCGATGGCGAGGTAGAGACCAGCTACGAAGGTCGAGTGAACGCAAGCGAGGCCGGTGTCTCCATCGCGGCGCCGGACTGGCGCGTCGAGACCCGGATTCCCGTCCTCGGCTCGTACCAGGCCGTCAACGCGGGCATCGCCGCGACCCTGGCGAGACAGGTCGCCGACGTCGACGAGGAGACCCTCGCCCGGGGCCTGCGCAACGCCCACTGGCCGGGCCGGTTCGAGGTCATGTCCGAATCCCCGCTCACGGTCCTCGACGGGGCGCACAACCCCGGTGCCTGTGAGAACCTCGCGACCGTCCTCGACACCTTCGACTACGCCGACCTGCACCTCGTCTTCGGGGCGATGCACGACAAGGAGCACGGCCAGATGGCGGACGCACTTCCGACGCCGGACGCGGTCTACACTTGCGAACCGAACCTCGACCGGGCGGAGGACTCGGCCGTCCTCGCCCGCGTCTTCGAAGACCGTGGCGTCACCGAGACGACCGTCCGAACCTCGGTCGACACCGCGCTCGACCGGGCGCTCGAGGCCGCCGACGGGGACGACTGCGTGCTCGTCACCGGCTCGCTGTTCACCGTGGCCGAGGCCCGCACGCGCTGGACGCGCGTCGAGATTCCGAAGACAGTCCGCGACCTCGACGACGCCCGTGCCGCGCTCGAATCCGCGAGCGTCACGGAGCCCGGCGTCTGGCGGATGCGCGGGAAGGGCGTCCACCGGGTCGTCAAGACTCGCGTCCAGAAGCGCCAGGCCTCGTACCTCAAAGAGGAACTGCTCAGCCTCGGCGGCGAGTGCGCCGTCTCCGGTCTCGAATCGGAGGGCGAGCGGCACGACGTCGTCCTGATGGGGACGCTCTCACAGTTCAAACGGCTCGCGAACAAGCTCGACGGCCAGCCCTACGGTCTCGCACAGTTCGCCCGCGAGCTCCGCGCCGCCCTTGACATCCAGCAACCAGACGCCGAGACGCGAGACTACCCCTGGGAGGACGGCCCCGCCGTCATGGGCATCCTCAACGTCACGCCCGACTCCTTCCACGACGGCGGCGAGTTCGCAGCGCTGGACGACGCAGTCGAACAGGCGAAGGCGATGGTCGACGCCGGCGTCGACGTCATCGACATCGGCGGTGAGTCGACCCGTCCCGGCGCCGACCCCGTCTCGACCGAAGACGAGATAGACCGCGTCGTCCCCGTCATCGAAGCCATCCGCGACGCGGGCATCGAGACGGCCATCTCGGTCGACACGCGGAAGGCCGCAGTCGGTAGGGCCGCACTCGAAGCCGGAGCCGACATCCTCAACGACGTCTCCGGGCTCGGCGACCCAGATATGCGGTTCGTCGCCGCCGAGTTCGACGCGCCCCTCGTCGTCATGCACAGCATCGACACGCCGGTCGACCCGGAGAACGACATCGAGTACGACGACGTGGTGGAAGATGTCCTCGACCAGCTCCGTGAGCAGGTTCTACTCGCCGAGAAGGCCGGTCTCGACCGCGAGCAGATAGTCGTCGACCCGGGCCTCGGCTTCGGCAAGACGGCCGCCGAATCGTTCGACCTGCTCGGCCGGCTCGACGAGTTCCGGGCGCTCGGCTGTCCGGTTCTCGTCGGCCACTCGCACAAGTCGATGTTCGGCGCCATCGGCTGTGACGACGACGAGCGAGAACACGCGACGGTCGCCGCCACGGCCATCGCTGCGGACCGCGGAGCAGACGTCATCCGCGTCCACGACGTCCCGGAGAACGTCGATGCGGTTCGCGTCGCCCGGGCGGCGCGTGACCCGGAGACGGTCGACGACTGACTGGCGGCTCCTTCCTGACGATTTTCGACCCATACTTTATACCCGAAACCGCGGCCAACGCTGGCGTGACCTGACGACCTGCCCGTCGTCGGCCGAGGCTGGTGTGCGGCGAACCGCGACGGGACTGCGCTCCCACTGCCGAGCCGAAATGCTGGTTTCGCCGCCTGTCAGCCTCTACATCCATCGACTGTCGAAAATTCACACGGCACCACAACCGGTTTGACACCGCGAGCCGACGCTCGGGCCATGACGGACGAGTTCCGCAGAGCGGTCCGCGACGGGTACGACGCCATCGCACCGTTCTACTCGGACCACCGGTCGGCGGTCGGGGACGAACAGGTGCTCCTCGACGAGTTCTGCGACATGGTGCGTGACGGCAGCACCGTCCTCGACGCTGGCTGTGGCGAGGGCAC
Source organism: Haloarchaeobius lipolyticus (assembly GCF_051208015.1). Taxonomy (NCBI): domain Archaea; kingdom Methanobacteriati; phylum Methanobacteriota; class Halobacteria; order Halobacteriales; family Halorubellaceae; genus Haloarchaeobius; species Haloarchaeobius lipolyticus. The sequence goes on from NZ_JBPKGF010000003.1 coordinate 391,835, forward strand.
GCCCATCGCGGCTCGACTCGTGGAACGGTTCGACACCGTCGGACTCGACATCTCGCGCGTACAGGTCGAGCGTGCGAGCCGGAACGTCTCCGACGCTCACTTCCTCTGCGGTGACCTGACGGTGCTCCCCTTCGAACCCGACACCTTCGGCGGTATCGTCTGTTCGCACGCCGTCATCCACGTCCCCCGAGAGGAACACGTAGCCGTCTACGAGGAGTTCGCGAGGGTCCTCGAGCCCGGCGGTTCCCTTCTGGTCACGTTGGGGAGTGGTGCCTGGGAAGGGACCAACCCGGACTGGATCGACTCGGGTACCGAGATGCGATGGAGTTTCTACGACCCGGACGTCGAGTGCGAGCTGCTCGAGGCGGCTGGCTTCGTCGTGGAGACTCGCACGACCATCGCCGACGAGATGGGAGATGGCGCCTTCGAGTACGTGCTCGCTCGCCTCGACGGCTGAACCGGTCTCGTGGTGTCTGTTTGTGGTCCAACTGGCTGGTTCGACTAGCGGGGACGCCGGTCGCTCGAACGTCTAACCTTCGCTACCGGTTAGTCCGCCGTCACACGGTCGGCGTCGGTCGTCTCGCCGACGAACCCGGTTGCCCGTGCTGCCACTGTCGAGAGCAGTAACAGTCCACCCAGGGCACCGACTATCGTGACCGGCCCGAGGTGGTCCGCGCCGACACCACCCGCGAGCCCGACGGGAACCCTGACGAGGGCGACGACCATCGAGACTGCCGAGAGGACGGTCGCTCGCCCGACAGAGCCCGAGTGGCGGTTCAGGTAACTCTGGCGAAGCGGTACCGTGACCGCGATGACCACCCGGTGGATCACCATCATCGGGAGAATCGCGATTGGCGACACCAGCACGGCGAGCATCGCGAGCGCGTCCACCACGTAGGCACCGAAGACAGCGCCCGTCGCGCCGATGCGGGACTCGACCGCGGCAGCCCTGTCGCTCGTCAACGCCCCGGCGACGGTGAACGTCGCGTATGCGACCCCGAGCACGGCTGTCTCGGGGACGACGTGGCCAACGATCTGCACGCCGGAGAGCAACGGCGTAATCGAATCGACCGCGATAGGCTGGAAGTATCCCCGTGCAGCCCTGCCGACAGAACTCGCGACCGCGACCAGGCCGACGAACGCCCGAAGCTCCGGCTTCAACAGGGTGGTTCGTATCACCTCGACCGCCTCGCGGATGCCGAGCGCCTCTTCGTCGTCGGGCGACTCGCCGGACGCCGGAAAGGTCGAGGCCACGGTGAACCCAGCGACGCCCATCGTCGCCGATGCGACGAAGGGCAGGCTCGTGTCGACGGCGTACATGATCCCACCGGCGACCATGGTGGCGGCCAGCACCCAGAGCCGGATCGCAGAGCCGCGTCCGGCCACGTGAGTGAAGCGGTCGCTCGCATCGTCGGCGTCGAGTGCGTCGTAGATGAATGCGCTGCCAGCCCCGGACTGGAGGGTCTCGGCGAGGCCGAGGACGCAATAGACAGCGACGACGGTGACTGGCCCCCTGGCGTAGAGCAGCGTCAGCGGGTACAGGGCGAACAGTGATTGCGCCGCGAGGATGACGTTCCGGCGGCCGAGTCTGTCACCGACGTAGCCGGTCGGAACCTCTCCGACGACGGTCAGGAGGGCCATCGCGGAGCTACCCAGGGCGAGCGTCGCGTAGGAGACGTCGTTGGAGACGAGGTAGATGACCGACACGGGCCACATGAACCCGGGTGTCGTGACGGCGCGGAAGGCGTAGTACTTGAGGACGGTCGTTCGGGCGTCGGACATCGGCACCCGGGGCCGAGACGACGGGTCGGCATGAAGGTTCGGCGAACCGCGCTTCGGTAATTCTGGTTACACTTGTTCCGCGTCCAGAACCTCGGTGTCCACGACAGTGGCATCGCCGTCGAGTCTGACGCAGAGTACCTCGTCGTCGAGCGGTATCTCCACGCGGAAGTCCCACGGGTTCGGGCCGTACCACGTCAGGTGCTCGTCCGTGACGGCCCACTCCAGCTCCCACTTCGGGATGGTGTGGAGATCGTGGCCGTGGTCGTGGTAGAACGCTATCACTGGCGCACTGTAACGCAGCGTCTCACCGATGGACGTGTAGTGGAACCCGGTGCAGGCGGTGCAGTGGTGCTCGTAGTAGACCTCGAGCGGGCTCCCGTCCCCACTCGCCGGGAGGTCTCCGTCCCGCTCGTGGGCGCTCGTCTCCACGTGTCCGGCGCACCACGGACAGACGCCCCTGACCATCGAGGCAGTCTCCATCCGGTTGCGCCGATCTGCCGCGACGAGTAACTCGTCCTCCGAGCGGAGCTGGACCCCTCGTGGCGGCAGGTAGGTCCGACTGTACTCGGAACCGCACTGCCAGCACTTGATGTAGAACAGGGGCATCAGTGGGCGCTCCCAGCCCATGCCGTATTCCGCGACCAGGCCGTTCCCGCACTCGTGGCAGTCCTGGTCGACAGGGAAGGCGTCGACGCGGAGATCGGTCGTGATTCCGCCAGCGACGAGGTGCTGGAACGCGAGCCTCCCCTGCGTAGTGAGACAGTATCCTTCGTCGTACTCGCGGACGAACGGACCGAGCAATTCGTTCAGGTGGTAGTTGAACCGTCCGGAGTCACGGATTCCAGCGTCGTCCTTGAGGGCGGAGTAGGTCCGGTATCCGAGCCCGGGCGCCTCGACAGTCGCCTCGCCCAGCGCCTTGACGATAGCCACGCGAGCTTCGTCGGCCAGCAGTGAGAGCGCGGTCCTCTCGTCGAACGAATCGTCCGCTGTCATGACTGACTCTGGTCACGCCGGAGACGTAGCTGTTTCTGGCGACGGCGGGTCGACGGCGACGGACGGTCAGAACAGTCCCGTGTCTTCGATTTCGGCCCGGTAGCACGACAGATATCGTTCGAGCACCGGGTCGTGGTCGTACGAAGCGAAGGTCTCGTCGACGGCCAGGTGTTCCATCTCTGCGGTCTCGCGGATAGCGTCGGCGAGTTCCTGTTCGCTCGTGGTCCGGAAGCCGCGGTCGAAGTCCGCCCGTCGGCGTTCGACGAGTTCGTGCGCCGAGGAGTCGGCGTGGTACTCGACGATGCCGATACAGCCAGCGGCGAGTGCCCAGACGAGTTCGGTCGGGAACAGACACTCCCGCGCGGTCTGTGCGAAGACGTGAGCACCGCGGTAGACCGCGATGCGCTGTTCGCGGTCGCACTCCCCGAGCCAGGTGATCCGGTCGTCGATCCGGAGGTCTCTGGCCTGTCGCTCGTAGTTCTCGCGCTCGGGTCCGTCGCCGACGATGACGGCGGACCAGTCCAGTTTGCGAAGTTCCGCCAGCCCGAGCAGAAGCGATTCGAGGTTCGCGCCCTCGTCGAGCCGGCGGGCGTAGACGATGTCACCGGCGGAGACCGGGTTCGTGTTCCGCACCTGTTCCATGTCGATGCTGTTCGGGATGACCTCGACCGCGTCCTCCCCGGCTCCTTGCTCCCAGAGACGGGTCTGGACGAGGCGTGATGGGGTTACGACCGCGTCGGACTTCTTCATGGCCTTCCGCTGGTGTCGACCCGTTCCACCGTCGCCGTACCACTCGGTGATGACGGGGGCTCGAGCGACGCGAGCGCCTTTCCTGGCCGCCGAGACCTGTTTCGCGGGTGACGCAGCCGCGTGGACCACGTCCGGGCCGAACTTCGGCAGGGCGACGGTGAGTCGGTAGCGGAACGACCGGGACTCCTCGACGTCGTCGACGAGTCCTCTGTAGGTGACGCGCTCGTGTTCCCACTCGGGGATGTCGCCGGTCCACCACTTGGCACAGAAGACGGTGACCTCGTGGCCTCGGGCGGCGAGCAGTTCGGCGACGCGCTTGAGGCGGACGTTCGCCTCGCTGTCGCGGTGCAGTGCCGTTTCCAGCGAGACGAACGCGATTCGCATTCTCGTATCCAGTGCCGACCTACCGGTTATTAAAAATCCCTGTTTTCGTGGAGGGTCGCGTGGACGAATGAATCCGTCACCGGCCGTCTCGGCTCACCAGACCCGACGATTCAAAGTCCCGGCTCCACTACCTCCACTGGATGAAGAAGACGCCGACGGGGACCTCGGTCGGGGTCGACGATCCCTATGACCACGCTTCGCTGTGCGACCACCTGACGGGAGAGGGGACCTGCAGGTACGCGTTCGAGTACCCACAGCACGACCCCGAATTCGCCGAAGCCCGCCGGGCGGACGAGTTCGCCTGTCCCGTCGTCAGCGACGAAACGGACGAAGGGTGGAACTGGGCAGACTGTCCGCACTTCCGGGCGACGGCGACCGACCGTGAGTGTGCCCGTTGCGGGCTCGAAGAGAAGCGCGTCGCGCACGACTCGGACCAGCGCCCATTGCTCGAAGAGCATCACCTCTCGTATGCGGACGAAGGGCGGGAGACGAGCCACGAGATAACCGTGTACCTCTGCCGGTGGTGTCACGCGAAGGTCCACACCTCGTGGGCGCGGGTCACCGACGACGCGAGCCCCGACCCCGAAGCCCTCGCGGAGCTCGAGACGCGTCGGGGACGAGAGATGGACGAACTCGGCTTCGAGACGGCGAGAGAGCGAACAGAAGGCGACCGTCGGTGACGAGTGCGTCGTTGTGCCTCCGTTCTTGGGGCTCGTCGAGAATCGGCGGCGGATTTAACGCTTGGCCGCGCCCAGTAAGGCGTATGTCCGAGAACCCGTCGCTCGTGGGCCACGTTCACCTCAAAGTTCGCGACCTCGACCGCGCCGTCTCGTTCTACAGCGAGGTGCTCGGGCTGGACGTGACGGAGCGGCTGGGTCGCTACGCCTTCCTCTCGTGGGGCGAGCGCCACCACGACGTCGCGCTCCAGGAGCTCGGAGAGGACGCATCTGGTCCCGGGAGCGGCGTCGGGCTGTACCACGCCGCCTACGAGGTCGATTCACGCGCAGCGCTTCGAGCCGTCTACGAACGGCTGCGAGACCGCTCGGTCTCGGTGACGCCGGTGGACCACGGTATCAGTCTCGCCCTCTACTTCGACGACCCGGACGGCAACGGCTGCGAGGTCTACCTTGACACGCGAGCCGAGCGGGAGACGCGCGAGTGGTCGGGCCAGAACGACCGGTTCGACCCGACGGCTCTGTGAGCGACGTGGATACCGGGAAGAGCGGAAGCGTCGGAGCGGGAAGCTGTCAGACGGCGACTCTGTCGCGCGACTCTGCCTCCCTTCTGTCCGCTATCGTCGCGACGATTCCGGCGAGCAGCCGTCGGATTGCCGCCTCGTGGTCACCTTTCTGTCGGTCGAACGCGTTCGGGCCGACGCCGTAGGCGTCGTACTCGGCGAATGCGCCTGTCGGGACCGGTGCGTCCGCTTCCAGATATGTCCGGACGGAGTACAGTAGCTGGTGGAGGTGGAGGAGCTCCTGCTTTCGCATCTGCTTCGAGGTAGGATTTCGGTTGGCCTAAAGCCGTCGCATGGCCGACTCCGAACTACTTGAGGATGTCGCCGACGCGACGCGGCTCGCCACCGAGCGACGGGTTCTTCTCGACCATCTGAAGAACCTCGTGGTCGGTCACGTCGAAGTATCGCTTCCCGGTTGCTTCTTCGATGAGCTCTTTCTCTAGCCGGAACTCGGTTCCCTCGTACACCACGTCACAGCCGTCCTCGTCGAACGAGAGCGTCGTCATGTTCGGCCAGATGGGACTGGCCGCTAAAAAGCACACGACACCGTCTGACGACCGTCAGACGCCGACGAGGGGTTTAATATGACGAGGTGACGATATGGCTGTGTGTCGCTGCATACGGACCCACTCGACGAACTCGCCATCCCCGACGGCACGACGGTCGCAGAACACGACCTCGTGACCGACGGGGACGTGCTCATCGGGGGCCGGTCGTCCATCGAGTTCGGGATTCGCGGGCGGAACGTCCTCGGTGGCGAGGGCGTCCGCATCGGGGGCGGCGTCGAAGCCGAAGCGGACTGCCGTCTCGACATGTGGTCCGACGTTCGGGGGAACGTCCTCGTGGGCCGTGACGCCTTCATCGGCGAGCGGACCCACATCGGCGGCCGCCTGATGGTCTCGGGCGACCTCGACGTCGGCGACGAGGTCGACATCGAGGAGGGCTTCGAGGCCAACGGCTGGATCGTCATCCGCAACCCGATGCCGACCATCGTCTTCCTGTTCGTCTACCTCAAACAGCTGATGCTCATCGGCGAGGAGGAGGCCGCGAGCAAGCTCGTCGACGAGATGACCGACGAAGAGGACCCCGACCAGGACCCGCTCGTGATTCCGCGAAACGCCACGGTCAACGACGACGCCTGGCGCGTCTCGACGCCCGCACGAATCGGGGACGACTGCCGCCTGCACGGAAACGTCCGCGCCGAATCCATCGAGGTCGGCGAGGACTGCAACATCTTCGGAAGCCTGCGCGCGAAAGACGACATCCTCATCGGCGAGGGTACCCGCGTCCACGGCGACGTGACCACCCGCAAGGGCGAGGTCAGAATCGCTCCTGGCGCACTCGTCCTTGGCGACGTCTCCTGTTCCGACCTCGAACTCTCGAAGGGTGCCGAGGTCGACGGGACGATGCGCGCTCGCGGCAACATAACGATGCAGGGTATCGCGAGCCGCGACATCGAGTAAGGTCGTCCGTCGGTGTCGCCGACTCGCTCGCAGGAACTTGCACGAGGACGACTGATTCTGCCCGAACTCGCGACATCTGCATAGTGACCGCGTCGTGTGGGTCCGTCGAATAACAGGTCGACGGCGGTAAGGGACGATGGCCGAGTGGCTCACTCCTCGGAGGGATTGATTCCCAGAAGCGTCGTCAGTTTCTCGTAGAAGTACCCGGCGCAGATGGAGAAGACTGCCATTCCTGCCAGGTAGGGGTAACTGGCGGTGCTCGTCGGGACGGTATACCTGTGGGACCTGTAGACTCCCTCCACTCCGCCGAACGTTGGATCGCCTGCCCAGGCGGGTGAGATTCTGACGAGGAGTGGCTGGAGGAGGTCAGGGAAGATGGTGATGTGGTATACGTAGAACGCCATACCGCCCAAGATGACGAGCCCGTCGAGTGCGGTCAATCCGTTCGAGAGGAAGTGCTCGTCACGCACGAGGTAGTGGTGCGGTCAGGACTGATCTGTTCGTTATGGCCGCACATGGCGGCCATCGGCTGAGAACGCGTGCAAGTGCACTCGTTCGATGGCGACTCGGTTCCGGCAGCTCACTCTTGCGTCGTCGTCTCGGTGTCCGACTCGGTACCGGTCGTCGTTCCGTTGGTGGTCGTTCCGGTCGTGGTCGTTCCGGTCGTGGTTCCCGTCGACTCCTCGCCGATAGTCTTCTCCGCGAGAGTTCGCTGCGCATCGTCGGTGGTGGTCGCGACGATGGCTATCGTGGAACCGGGTTCGGCGGTGACGTAGACGCGGTTCCCGACCGAGATGGGGAAGGCGACTGCTGCGGTCTCTTCCGGTCCGAGAGCGTCCTCCTTGGCCGCGAAGTAGGCGTGCTCGGTGTCGCCATCGTCGAGGACGACGGCGCGTTCTCCGTTGACCGTGACGGCGACTTTCGAGATGTTCTCGCCGGTGACCTTCCCTCCACCCATATGGACGATCTTCACCCGGCCGTCGGAGGTGGACGTGATCTCGAACTGGGGCCCTTCGTTCTCGTCCCCGGTCGTGTCAGTGGTCGTGTTCTCGCCGGCGGTGCCGGTGCTGTTGGTGGTACCGGTGTCCGTACCGGTGCTGGTCGTCGTTCCGGTGCCCTTGGTCGTCGGCGTTCCTTCGTCGTCGTCGCTGCTCATACAGCCGGCGGCGAGCGTTACGAGACCTGTTCCAGCGGAGGCGATGAAGTGGCGGCGTTGCATCGTGAACTAGTCTACTACCCGAGTGGTTTAACTTCTTACGAAAAACGAACATACTGTCTCGTAGTAATTCGATTGGTGAGTACAATCGGTATGACATGAATGTCTGGATATCGTTTGTATTGGCGCGAAAGAGAACGAGATTGACCCCTCGGGTGGCGATTCGTCGACGTCCGGTCACTCGACAGTCTTCGTCTCGAGGACCGATGTCTCTCCCTCGGTTCCGGTCCAGACGACGGCGACGGAGGCGTTCTCGGGTGCATCGACGAAGACGCGGTTCCCGACCGAGATGGGGAACGGAGTGGCGGCGGTCTCGGACTCGTCGAGAGCTGTCTCGCGGGCTGCGAAGTAGGCGTGTTCGGTGCCGCTCTCGTCGACGACGGCGACGGTCTCGCCGTCGACGGTCACCTCGACGGTGCTCGTGACCGATCTTCGGACCTGTCGTCCCTCCATGTGAACGATCTTGACGGTTCCCTCGTTCGTCCGGACGATGCGGAAGTCGACGTTCGGGATGCGTGGAGTCGTCGGTGTCGGTCGGTCGGTGGCCGTTTCCGTTCGGCGGTCCGTCTCGGGAGCGGTTCCGCCCAGGCCCATCGTAGAGACACAGCCGGCGGCGGAGAGAGCGATACCGGTCGAAGCAGCGGCGAGGAAGTCGCGTCGGTTCATAGCGGCCAGATATTTCATTGATGTGACTTTACTGCTTTCGGTACGGTCGTGCATCGGGTCGTTGTCTCGTGGTTCGTGCGGGTACGAACCATGGTGTCGAGTATCGACAAATCACCGTTTGGGTTTCCGCCACACATGGACGAGGGTAGCCGCTCTCGAGTGACGCCGAGGTGAGCGCAAGCACCACGCGACCAGCGGCCGGGGTGAGTGCCCGATTCTTGCGACCGTCGGGGGGACGACCTCCCGTGGGCACCGCCGACCGAAAGGCAGTTTCCCCCAGCCCCGCTACCGGGTGGCATGCTCTCTATCGCGCTGGCCGGCAAGCCGAACGCGGGCAAGTCTACCTTCTACAAGGCGGCGACGCTGGCGGACGTCGACATCGCGAACTACCCCTTCACGACCATCGACCCGAACCGGGGCGTGACCCACGTCCGAACCGACTGTCCGTGTTTGGAACGGGACGAGCGCTGTGGGGACGACAACTGCCACGACGGGAAGCGGTACGTCCCCGTCGAACTCATCGACGTTGCGGGACTGGTCCCGGGTGCCCACGAGGGGAAGGGCCTGGGTAACCAGTTCCTCGACGCGCTGACGAACGCGGACGTCATCATCAACGTGGTCGACGCCTCCGGAGCGACGAACGCGGAAGGTGAGCCGGTCGAGCCGGGAAGCCACGATCCGCTGGACGACATCGACTTCATCGAGGAGGAGATGGACATGTGGCTGACCGGTATCGTGACTCGCAACTGGGAGTCCGTCGAGCGAAAGTCCCGCTCGCCCGACTTCGACATGGACGAGGCGCTCTCCGAGATGCTGACCGGCTTCGGTGCCTCGCCCGCGGACGTACAGGCCGTGCTCCGTGGACTCGACTACCCGGCAGATCCTATCCAGTGGGAGGACGAGGACCGCGAGACGCTGGCCCGGGAGATACGCGAACGGACGAAGCCCATCATCGTCGCGGCGAACAAGGCGGACGTAGCCGACCCGGAGAATCTCCAGCGCCTCCTCGACTCTGGGAAACCGGTCATCCCGACGACCGCGGAGGGCGAGCTGGCCCTGCGAAAGGGTGCCGAGGCTGGAGCCATCGACTACGACCCCGGCGACGACGCGTTCGAAGTGGGCGAGGATGTCTCCGACGCCCAGCGAGCCGCCCTCGATGGGCTCCGCGGAACGATGGACGAGTGGGGCGGGACCGGCGTACAAGACGCCCTCAACTACGCCGTCTACGACCTGCTCGACCACATCACTGCGTTCCCGGTCCAGGACGCCTCGAAGTGGACCGACGCGAAAGGGAACGTACTCCCCGACGCCTTCCTGCTACCTCGGGGGTCGACCCCGGTCGACCTGGCCTACAGCGTCCACTCGGATATCGGCGACGGCTACCTCCACGCGGTGAACGCGAAGTCGAATCGCGACGTGGGCGAGGGCTACGAACTGGAGGAGGGAGACGTCATCAAGATCGTGTCGACGGCGAAGTAGCGGCCACCCGGTTATCGTCTCACAGCCAGTTTCGCGAAGTTCTCGAGCACCCGGTCCGCGGTCACGTCGTCCCACGAGAGCTCGTTCTCGGTCCAGCCGAAGTCCGCGCGAATCCGCGGCAGGAGGTCGGCGACGAACTCCGGGTGGAACTGCGTGGTCCACACTGGGGCGTCCCGGTGACGGCTCGCGAAGAAGGGGTACTCGTCGGTCGCGGCGAGGGGTTCCATCCCGTCGCCCAGTTCGACGACGCGGTCGCCGTGGACCGCCGGGAGCGTCTCGTCGACGCCCTCGAACAGCGGGTCGGCGACGAGGTCTGCGGTGACGAGTCGGTGGTCCAGCCCGTGGTGTTCGACGCGTCCGCCGAGCGCCTCGTTGACGAGCTGGTGACCGAAGCAGATGCCGAGGAGGGGAATCTCATCGTCGATGCACTCGCGAACGAACGCAGCTTCTTCGTCCATCCAGGGGTAGTCGTCCGATTCGTAGACGCCTGCCGTGCTGCCCCCGACGATGATTCCATCGGGGACTCCGAGGTCTGCCAGCGATGGGGGCCCACCTTCGGCGACCACGTCGTGCACCTCGCAGTCGAACAGCGACCGCAGCGACTCCCCGAGGTACCGGGCGTCGGGGTCCACCTCGTTCTCCAGGTAGACGAACATCGGTCTGTTCGACGGATTGAGGGCTCTTACCTCCATCGGGGGCTGGGCTACCCGCTCCGTGTCGATGAGACACCCGGCGTCGCGGTTGATCGAGCCCGGCGGGTCGCCAGCACCCACCCGAAACTACGCGAAGTGAGACTCTCGCCGGCAGTTTCATGCCAGACTACGTCTAGAAGACCCACGAGAGGCCGAGCAACCGTGCACGACACGCAGAAACTGGTCCGGGAGACGGAGCGCGATAGCGTCGCGTGTCTCTTCCTCTGGGTGAAAGGCGGCTCCGTCGGCGCGCTGACGTTCCTGTTCGGCCTCGGTCTCGTCCACTTCCTCGTCAAGATGCGGTACTACGGCGAGGCGGCCCAGGCGGTCGCGGTGCTCGGCCGGTGGCGCGTTTCGGCGTGGGTCTACTACAACGCACACCTCGTCCCCACCGACGGGGTGATATTCGGCCAGAACGAGGCGTTCGCCCGGTCGGGGAGCACGCTGGCGACCCTCGCGGCGTCGAACTCTCGACTGCTGGGGGTCTACCTGCTTCCGCCGGCGCTGTTGCTCGTCGCGGGCTTCCTCACGGCGAAGCGCCGCCCGAAGACGACCCAGTGGTGGCGGGCCGCGCTGGCGGTGTTCGTCGGCTATTTCTTCGTCGCCGTGGTGTTCGTGCTCGTCTCGACGCTCCAGCTGTCGGGTGCGGTTCCGGGCCTCGAGTCGGTCACGAGCGAGGCCGGTCCGAACCCCTGGCTGGCGACCGCGTTCGCCGCCATCGCCTATCCTGCACTCTTCGCGACGGTCGGAGCGCTGTTCGGGCGGCGGGCTCCCTGGACGCGACAGGCTCAGCTGGCGCCCGGCAGGTAGGCGGGTGAACGGCCCTCATCGGCGCAGTATCTCGTCTACCAGGACGACCTCAGTCCCCGCGAGTCCGACCGAACAGGACACCGTGAACTCGTCCCATTCCCCTCGTCCTGCATCGTTCCCGACGACCGCGTCGCCCAGTTCGACCATCGCCTCTCGCTGGGCGTCCGACAGGAAGAACGGGGGCCGCGTCGAATCGTAGCCGGCGACCTGCGCCCGCGAGCCGGTCACGATGCGGTCGGTCCGGTCGAAGACCGGCGATTCGCTCCTCGTCCCACAGACGAGGACGTTGGCGTCGGCGAGGTGGTCCGTGAAGAGTGCTCTCGGAGCGACGCGGAAAGTGTGATATTTATGACCGTATATTCGCCCGACTCCGGGAAATTCACACGCGTGTCACGCCAGCGGCTGGTAGTAGACCGCCACCGTGAGCGCCGCGAGCAGGAGGTAACAGCCACGGACCAGGAGCATCGTCGCCACCTCCTCGGTGCCGCGCCAGGCGACCCCGGCGACCGGGAGGAAGACGACCACCGCGCCGACCGACGACGGCGGGAAAACGCCGGTACCCGTCAGCGCGAGAATCGCGAGCAGACCAGTCCCGACGAGTCCGAAGGCCACGGTCCTCGCCCGGTCACGTCCGACCACGACCGCCACGGTCCGCTTGTCGATGGACCGGTCGAACTCGTAGTCCTTGGCGTCGTCGACGACCTTGATACCGGAGAGGACCACGAAGAAGACCCCCGCGAAGGCGAGCACCTCGCCGGAGAGCGCGGTGGCCTGGACGTAGTAGCCGCCGACCAGGACGACGGCGATGCCGAAGGGGTAGCCCAGCGTGGCGGACAGGGGGTGCATGTCGAGTTGGGGGGCGTGGAGGTACGCGACCAGCCAGCCGGGAAGAGTGATGGCGGCCGCGAGTGGGCCGACGGTGAGCCAGAGCCCGGCGAGGCACGCGAAGAAGCCGAGCGACGACCCGGCGAGCGCGAGGCGACAGCCGTGTGCCGAGAGCGGATGGTCGTCGTCCTCGCTCCGGTAGTAGAAGTCGACGTAGCCGTCTTTCACGTGTGCGGTGTAGAGCGCGAAGAAGGCCGCGGTGAGGTGGAGCAGTCCCGGGACGGCCGCGAAGGTCCCCGACAGGACGCTCCCGAACAGGGAGGCGGCGAGGACGGGGAGCATGAAGACGGGGTGGACCTGCGAGGCGAGTGCCCGGACATCGGCAGCGACACCGCTCCCGTGACGAGAGAGGGACATGTCTCTCAAGACGACAGGAGCGGGGAAAAAGACGCGGGGTGAGCTGTCCGGTCCGTCCGCTTATTCGGTCTCCTCGATGAACGCTTCGAGGAGCTTGCGCTCGCCTGCTCTGAGGTGCTCGTGCAGGGTCGGTGCGGAGATGTTCATCGCCTCGGCGACCTCCTCGGCCGTACTGTCACGGGGCCACTCGTAGTAGCCCGCGGAGAAGGCGGTCTCCAGCGCGGTTCGCTGCCTGTCCGTGAGTCGGTCGCCGAGTCCCTGGCGGAACGATTCCGTGGACTGGACCGACCGCTCGACCTCACGCTTCGAGAGGACGTCGACGCGGCCGAAGGTGGACTGGACCGCACTGACGATGGCTTTGAGGTCTGCGTCGGGTGCGACCTCCGCGACGAGACGGCCTTCACCGCTCTCGACGCGGAACGTCTTGACGGTGGCGCCGACGCTCGACAGCGTCTCGATGGCGGCCTTCGTCACCGTCAGCTCGAACAGCGACTCCTCGCCCTCGGTCACGAGCCTGACGTTCTCGACGGTGTCGAGGCCGGCTGCGAGTTCGAGCAGTTCGTCGGCCGGACCGCCGGTGAGTTCGACGAAGCAGGTGAGTCCCGACTCGTCGGTGGAGGCGACCCCGCGGAGCGTGATGGTTCCGCCGGTCTCCTTCGACAGCGCGATGAACGGGTCTTCGGTGTCGGTGTGGCGGAACTCGAGCTCCGCGATGGTGTCCGCGAGCAGCAGTTTTCGCTGCTCGACGGAGTTGATACCGTTCCCGATCTTCTGGCCGAGGTCGACGAACACCTCGAGCTCGTGGTCGCTGAACGTGTGGCCGGGCACCGTGTAGACGATCAGGGCGCCGTAGGCCTTCTCACGGTACGACAGCGGGACGATGACGGCGGAGGTTCCGTCGGCGTCGAAGTCCGCTCCGAAGACGGCGGCCGCGTGGTCGGCGTCCACCTGGGTCAGCACCTGCACCTGCTGGTTCGAGACGGCATCGGAGACGCGCTCTTCGACCTGCCCACCGGGGTCGATGTCGACGTCTTCGTTGCCGGTGTTCGCCGTCAATCGCGTTCGGACGCCACGCGAGTGTGAGTTGTACTCCGCGACCCACGCGGCCTGGTAGGAGTCGGTCTCGACGAGCGAGTCGCAGACCTCCCGTTCGATGGTCTCTCGCGTCGAGGCCTCGACGAGCACGCGGTCGATGTTCCGCATGACGCTGTTGACGTGGGTGAGCCGTTCCAGCTGGAGCTCACGCTGCTGAATCTCGGACTCGTGGTCGTCGTACGCCTGGGACAGCTCCTCACGGAGGTCGACCAGTGCGCCGGCGTCGCGCAGCTCTTCCCGGTCACGCGTCGACAGTGCTTGCTCGGTTGCCTCGAGCGCGAAGTACTCGCGAACCTCCTCGGAGAAATCGGACCGCGCGAGGAGTTCGTCTGCTGCGTCGAGGATGTCTGCCTTGCTCACCGGCTTGACGAGGTAATCGTCGAAGGGCATGTCGACGATGTCGGTGTCGGGTGCGACCGCCGTCATCATCGCGATGGGACAGTCGAATCCAGCTTCGCGTATCTTGTCGAGGGTCTCGTCACCGGACAGTCGCGGCATCCGCCGGTCGAGCAGCACGAGGTCTACGTCGGCGTCGATTACCTCCAGCGCTTCTTCTCCACTGTATGCAGTTCGAACTCGGTAATCGTCGTCCTCCAGCCAGTAACGACACGTATCCGCCAGGTCTTCGTCGTCGTCGACGACGAGGACTGTCGGGGGCGATGAGTCGAGGTCCGACTCCGAGTCCGCGGACAGCTCGGTTGCCATTCACCCTGCGATAGGCCACAGAGTTATAAAAGGCTCTCTCCCTAACCTTGTAGGGTTCCTCTGGTGACTCGCGTTACTGGACGGCTCGGGTCGCCTCTCGCATGATATCGAGTGCCTCCTCGAGTTCCTCGGTGCTCGTCGCGTACGAGAGTCGGGCGTACCCCTCGCCGTGTTCACCGAACGCTTCGCCGGGAACGACGACGACCCCGCGGTCGATGACCTCCTGGACCCAGCCCTCGGGGACCTTCGGCATCACGTAGAACGCGCCTCGTGGCGTGGGAACCTCCAGACCCATATCCTCGAGCCCCTCGACGACGAGGTCGCGGCGCTCCTCGAATACCTGCACCATCTCGTCGACGACCGTCTGGTCGCCCGAAATGGCGGCCTCGGCGGCGAACTGGGCCGGCGCCGAAGCGCAGGCCTGGACGTACTGGTGGGCGCGGAGCATCCGTTCCACACGACGGGATGCGCCGGTGACCCAGCCGAGCCGCCAGCCGGTCATCGAGTAGGACTTGGAACACGCGGAGACGACGACGACGTTGTCGGACTCGGCGAACTCGATCGGAGAGCGGTGTTCACCCTCGAAGACGATGTACTCGTACACCTCGTCGGAGATGCACAGCACGTCGTGTTCGTCGGCGATGCGCGCGAACTCGCGCATGTCCTCCTCGCTCTGGACCGCACCGGTCGGATTTCCGGGCGAGTTGACGACGAACGCAGCGGTGTCGTCGGTGATGTACTCTTCGACCGTCGCCGGGTCGAGCGTCAGGTCGTCGCGCAGGGGAACGGGCTTCGGCTCACCACCTGCGATGCGGGTGAGCGCGTCGTAGGCGACGAAGCCCGGGTCCGGGTAGATGACCTCCTGCCCGGGGTCGACGTGTGCTTCCATGGTGATGTGGAGGGCTTCCGAGCCGCCGGCGGTGACGATGAAGTCCTCCGGGTCGATGTCGAGACCGAAGTCGCGGTCGTACTTCGCAGAGAGCGCCTCGCGGAGTTCCACGAGTCCCTTGTTCGACGTGTAGGCGTCGGCCTTGCCCTCGTCGATGGCCTCGATAGCCGCCTCGCGGGCGTGTCTCGGCGTCGGGAAGTCGGGCTGCCCCAGCCCCAGGTTTATCGCGTCCTCGCCGGCGGCCTCGAAGACCTTCCGGATGCCGCTAATGCTGACCTGCTCGATGCGGTCTGAGAACTCCGTCATACCTGTACGCGTGCAGGGAGAGCGGATAACTCTTGATGTGGGTGGTGGTCACACCCAACAATCGGCTGGCGAAAGAATCAACAACATATGCCGGTATCTCTGACGAGCTCACCGCCACTGGGAGGGAGTGAGAGCCGAATTTCCCCCCGACGGCGTCGGATTACCGGCCGGTAGCTCCCGCGACGTGGGTCTCGGACGACGTTACCGCGGAGGATGCGTGAATATACAGGGAGACGCTAGACGTGCGAAATGAGCAGATTCGACGGTACGACAGTTTCTCGCAGACGGTTCATACAGGGGACGACGGCGGCGTCCGTCACGGGGCTCGCCGGCTGTGTGGGCAGTCTCACCGGCGGTGGCGGCGGCGAGACGCTGAACGTCGCCTACATGCCCATCTACCCGGACATGCAGCACTTCGTGATGGACCAGCAGGGCTTCTACGACGACCTGTCCGTGCCGGTTGAGGCCGAGCAGTTCAGCGACGGTCCGAGCATCGTCCAGGCCTACGCCAAGGGGGATTACGACGTCGCGCTGTTCGGTATCGTCCCCGCGATGATCATCGTCGACAAGACCGGCTTCGCGAAGGTCACGGCCGCAAACATCGAAGAGGCGATGGCCATCATGGCCTCCGACGAGTTCGCGACGCTGTACGAGGAACACGGTGCGGACGCCTTCGCGAAGTTCGAGGAACAGAAGGGCCGCAAGTTCACCTTCGGAACGTTCCCGCCGGGCTCGGTCCCCGACATCCTGCTTCGGTACTGGCTCGACAGCGAACTCGGCCTCGACCCCGAGAAGGACGTGACCATCAAGTCCCTCGGCGGGGCAGGGCCGGTCCGGCAGGCGCTCGTCGCCGGCAAGATAGACGGGACGAGCATCATGGAGCCGGTTCCGACCCTCGTTCAGTCGAAGGACGCGGGCTACCAGAACATCGCGTGGGCGGGTGAGTTCATGCCCGGCCAGCCGGCCGCGGTCACGATGATGCACGACCGCCTCCGGAACGACCGGCCCGAGGTCGCCAAGGGCTTCCTCGAACAGCACAAGCGGGCGACCGAGTTCATCAACTCCA
Organism: Haloarchaeobius lipolyticus; assembly: GCF_051208015.1. Classification (NCBI taxonomy): domain Archaea; kingdom Methanobacteriati; phylum Methanobacteriota; class Halobacteria; order Halobacteriales; family Halorubellaceae; genus Haloarchaeobius; species Haloarchaeobius lipolyticus. The sequence goes on from NZ_JBPKGF010000003.1 coordinate 408,610, forward strand.
ACCCGGACCAGGCCGCGAAGGACGCCGCCGCCGTCATCGGCGAGGACGTGCTCCCGGTCGAAATCGCGAAGAAGGCGATGCAGTCGAAGGGCTCGAACTTCATCTCCGACCCGCACGCAATCGAGGACGGAGCGAAGATATTCGCGGAGTACGCCCACGAGCTCGGGAAGACGAAGTCGAAGCTGTCCGTCTCGGACGTCTTCGACTACTCGTTGTACGACAGCCTCTGAGTATGAGCGTAGAGACAACCGAATCGACCACGGCCGCAGCCGAGGATGGAGTCGGTACCGGCGACGACGAGGCGTTCACCACCGGCGTCGATAGCCGTCGCTGGGCCATCGGTGCCGCGGGTACCATCACGTTCCTGCTCGTCTGGCAGGTCGTCGCGATGCCGCTTCGTCCCTTCATCCTGCCGACGCCGGTGGAGGTGGTCGCGGCGCTGGGCGTCCAGCTCACCACGCAGGCCACGTACACCGTGCCACTCACCAGCAGCGACGTCACGCTCCCGAAGCTGTTCGTCAGGCTATTCCAGAGCCTGCAGCACTACTTGCCCGGCCTGTTGGTCGGGTCGACGCTCGGTATCGGGACCGGCATCGCGATGGGCTGGTTCACGACGCTCGACGACGCGTTGACGCCCATCACCCGTATCCTCCGACCGATTCCGCCGCTGGCGTGGATCGCCTTCGCCATCATCTGGTTCGGGACGGGCCACGCCGGCGCGACGTTCATCGTCGCCATCGGCGCGTTCTGGATAACCTTCTACAACGCCTACAGCGGCGTCGAGGCGGTGCCACAGGACCTCAAGGAGGTCGCGGCCAGTCTCGGCGTCGACGACGACCTGACGATGATCCGTGAGGTGGTCGTCCCGAGCGCGATGCCCGAGATATTCACGGGTATCCGGACGGCCATCGGCCAGTGCTGGATGATCGTCGTCGCCGCGGAGCTGGTCGGCCCGCCGGGAGTCGGCGAACAGATACTCATCGCGGCACAGAACCTCGCGCTCGACGTCAGCGTCGCCTACATGCTCGTCATCAGCGCGGTGTTCCTGGTCAGCGACGTGGCGTTCCGGGCCGTCCAGCAGGAGGTGCTCGCATGGCGGGCGTGAACGACGAGGTCGGCGGCGAGATGAACAGCCGAGGGACGGACGCGACCGTCTCGGTCGAGGGCATCGGCAAGCGGTACGAAGCTGGCAACCGGACGGTGCAGGCGCTCGAGGACGTGAACTTCGACGTACAGGACGGTGAGTTCGTCTGCATCGTCGGCCCCTCCGGCTGTGGAAAGACCACCCTGTTCCGCCTCATCGCGGGCCTCGAGGAGCCGACCGCCGGCGGCGTCTTCCTCGACGGAGACCGCGTCGACGGCCCCGGAACCGACCGCGGCATGGTCTTCCAGGAGTACGGACTGTTCCCGTGGCGGACCGTCGCGGAGAACGTGGCTTTCGGGCTGGAACAGCAGGGCTCGTCGGACGACGAGCGCGAGGCGCGCGTCGCGGAGATGCTCGAACTGGTCGGACTGACGGACTTCGCGAACGCCTACCCGAAGGAGCTCTCAGGCGGGATGAAACAGCGCGTCGGCATCGCCCGGGCACTGGCGGTCGACCCGGAGATACTGCTGATGGACGAACCCTTCGGTAGCGTCGACGCCCAGACCCGCGACATGCTCCACGACGAGCTGCTCGAGGTGTGGGAAGCCACGAAGAAGACGGTCCTGTTCGTCACGCACGACGTCGAGGAGGCGGTGAAGCTCGCCGACCGAATCGTCGTGCTCGAATCGAACCCGGGTCACGTCCAGACGGTCGTCGACGTCGACCTCGACCGGCCGCGGACGCGGACCGACGAGGCGTTCGTCGAACACGCCGAACACGTTCTCGACCTGCTGCACTGAAGGGACGATAACGGGCGACTGGCCCTTCAGTAACCGCTTACTGGTACATCCGGAGCGGCTGGGCCTGCGAGCTCTCCTCCTCTTCGGCCTCCTGCATCCGCTGTGCAAGTTTCTCCTTCTGTTCGCGTATCTCCGCCGCTCGCTCGACGAGTTCGGAGACGTCGACGTCGAGGCCGGTGAGTTTCGCGATACCGTCTTCGATGAGGACCTTCGACGCCGCAGGGTCTGGGAACTGCGGGTCCGACTCGACCACGAGTCCGACGCTGTCGAGACCGGACTCGACGGCGCGGTTGAGCAGGGCTCCGGTCGGGCCGCTCACGACGCCGTTCTCGGATGGCTCGTCGATATCAGCTTCGTCGAGCAGCGAACCGGCATCACCGGTCGAGACGCCATACAGGGTCGGGTCTCCGTCGCGCTCGGCCGGCATCCCGCTGAGATAGATGGGCGTGATGCCCTCGGCGGTCAACCACTTCGTCAGACAGCCGGAGAACTCGCCGATGGCCTCGGATTTCACGGGGACGTCGCTCTGGAGCGCGACGAGGTTCGTCTCCTCGTCCGCGTAGATCCGCACGGGCGGGAGGACCTCCCGGTCGTCCGTGTGGTAGACGCCGATTCGGGCGAGACCCTCACAGTGGACCGTCGCGTACAGTTCCATGTCGAACACCTCGACGAGGTGGTCGGTCGCTATCTTGCCGACGAGACCGATACCGGGCAAGCCTTCGACCAGCATCGCGTCCTCCAACTCTAACTCTGCACGCGGCTTGATGTGTCCCATGACCGAAGAGACGGACCGGTCGAACCTAAAGCCACCCCCAGCCGCAGCACCCGGACCGGGCGCTTCGAAAGCGACAAACCCCCGTCTCTCGAAGGCCGGCGCATGGAGCCGTTCGACCGGTACCGCGACGTGATAGACGACTTCGAGGCGTTCCTGGCCGCGTGCGAACGGCCGTTGCCGATGGCGGTCCGGGTGAACACGCTGAAGACGACCCCCGAACGCGTCACGCAGGCGTTCGACGAGGCCGGCATCGAATACGAACGAGCCGACTGGCACCCCCTCGTCATGACCGTGGACACCGAGAAACCGGGAGCGACGTGGCCCGGCTTCCACGGCTGGACCACCGGGCAGGAAGAGGTCTCCGCCATCCCCCCGACCGTGCTCGACCCCCAGCCGGGGGAGCGCGTGCTAGACACGTGCGCCGCACCGGGGTCGAAGACCACGCAACTGGCCGCCGAGATGGACGACGAGGGGACCCTCGTCGCCAACGACAACAACCTCGGCCGGCTCTCGGCGCTCCGGTTCAACTGCGAGCGACTCGGCGTGACGAACGTCGTCGTGACCAACCAGGACGCGCGGAGCTACTCGCTCAAACCGTTCGACGGTGAGGAGTTCGACCGCGTCCTCGTAGACGCCCCCTGTTCGTGCGAGGGGACCATCCGGAAGAACCCGGACGCCCTCGACAACTGGAACATGGGCCACGTCACCTCGGTGGCCGGGATACAGAAGGGAATCCTCAAACGAGCGGTCCAGATGACCCGCCCCGGGGGGACCGTCGTCTACTCGACGTGTACTTTCGCTCCCGAGGAGAACGAGGCCGTGCTCGACCACGTCATCGGCGAGGAGGACGTCAGCGTCGTCGACTACGACCTCGCGCTCGACCACGAGCCGGGGCTCACCGAGTGGGAGGACGAGGAGTTCGACCCGCAGGTCGCGAAGGCGAAGCGCGTCTACCCGCACCAGAACGACACTGGTGGCTTCTTCACCGCGAAGCTGGAGGTGGAGGCATGAGCGGCAACGACGGTCAGCAGTTCGACCGACTCCCCGAGACCGACGCCGAGCAGGAGGTCGACGGTCGCGCGACTCGCGAGGCCGTGGTCGGCTGGTGGGAGGACCGCTTCGGCGTGCCGCCGGAGACCTTCGCGGACCACACCTTCTACGAGAAGGGCAAGGGCAAGATATGGGCGTTCGCCGGGGACGTCCCCGACAGCATCTCTGTCGAGGGCGTCGGGATGACGTTCCTCCGCACCCGGCAGGAGCACTGGAAGCCGACGACCGACGCGGTCCAGCGGTTCGGCCGCCACGCCACGAAGAACGTCGTCGAACTCGACGAGGACGAGGCCCGAAAGTTCGCCGCGGGTGAGGACCAGGAACTCGACTACGACGGCGACTGGGGCTACGTCATCGCAGCGCACGAACTCGCGGGTGAACGGGAGCCGCTCGGCGTCGGCCTGTTCCTCTACGGAGAACTCCGCTCGGTCGTCCCGAAGGGCCGCCAGCGGACCCTCTGAGCCGGCCGCTTCCGTCGGCTTCCGGGCACTGCTCTCGACTCCTGAGGCATCCAGCCCGTGATACCTGCTAACATATTTCCTCGTCTCCGACCTCTCTAGTGGCACGACGCCAGAACCGGCGTCGGGGAGTACACATGCCAACCATAGACATCGCCCGGAAACTGGACGAGGTCGTAAGAGCCCAGCCGGACTCGACCATCCAGGATATCGCGACGAAGATGAACCAGAAGATGGTCGGATCCGTCGTCATCCACCGGGACGAAGAGCCAGTCGGTATCGTCACCGACCGTGACATCGCCTTGAAAGTCGTCGGCGAGGGAAAGGACCCCGCGTCGGTGACCGCGCGCGACGTCATGTCGAACGACCCGGTCACCATCGAAGCCAGTGCAGGCGTCGCCGAGCTCTGCGAGAAGATGCGTGAAGAGAGCGTCCGGCGGATGCCCGTGACCGAGAACGGAAAGCTGGTCGGTATCGTCACGCTCGACGACCTGATGGTCCTCCTGGACGGCGAGATGAACGACCTGACGGACGTCATCAGGGCAGAATCTCCGGCGTACTGATTCAAGTACCAAGACGGGGCAAGCGACGGTGTGCCCTGAACTGAACCGCTCGCATGCGCCCCGCGGTTGTACGGCACAGCGCACGCGAGGACCCGTCTGTGCCGTCTGTTCACCACGACCGCTCGACGGGCCGGACTCGTAGCGGACCGGTCGTTCAGCAGTGATTACTCTGCGGACCGGAGGGTCCCCCCGCTCAGTCCTTCCCACTCGACCCGGTACCCGAGCGTCGAGAGCACCGCACTCGTGTCGCTGAGTCCACGCGCCGAAAGTTCCTCCTCCGCTTCGGCCAGCGACATCCCCGCGGAGAGCTCGCCGGCTACCTCGCGGAGCACCGCCGGCCGCACCAGCGTCCGCCCGACCAGCTCGTGTGCGGGGAACCGCTTGCCCTCGACGGCGTCTTCGCTGACGCCGTGCCGGTCCGCGAGCGCCGCCAGCGCCACCACGTCGTCCGCCGGCTCGAGTTCGGCCGGAAGTGCCGCGGAGCTGGCGGCGACCAACTCGTCTTCGTAGCGCCGGAGCGCATCGCGCACGTCCTTCACCCGGATTCGACCGCCCGAGTAGAGAATCGCACGGTGGTCCAGCGACTCGATCTCGTCTCCCACGCCGAGCGACGCGTCGACGGCGACGAGTAACTCGACGTCCTCGAGGTCGCGCATCTGTGCGAGCTTCTTCTCGACGTACTCGGGGGTCCAGAATCCCATCACCTCGAAGTAGATGCGGCAGCCGTCGGCCGGTGTTTCCGCGTCACCGCCAGCTGGAGCCCAGTCGAACGCGAAGTCGGGGATCATGACCCGCGTCCCGGTCGCCAGGGGTTCGGGTTCGCGGACGAGGTTCCAGTCGAGGTCGAGCGACTCGAACCGGGTCGCGAAGTCAGCTTCCACGTCGCTGTCGAAGGTCATCTCGGCGACCGGCTCCGCGTCGGGGACCCGAACCGGATCGTCGTTCGAGAGCCGCAGCACGCGTTCGGTTCCGTAGTCGTCGATCGTCGCCTCGAGCCGCCAGTCCGTCGTCTTGGCGACGGTTCGTAGGAGACGAGCGAACGCGGTCCCGTAGCGTCGGGACGACCCGAACAGCGCGTCAGGGCCCGTCACCACGAGTTCTCGCCCGGCGTCGGTCCGGTGGACCTCGTACATGAGCCGGAGCCGCTTGACGGCGGAGACGAGGGTCTTCGGGTCCGACGAACGGACCCGGACCTCGGTCGCGTCGAACAACGCGGTCTGCGCAAGCGAGAGGTTGTAGCGGCCGACCAGCTCGGTGGGAGACCACCGGTCACCGACGTCGGTGACCACCTGACGGTCCGCGAGGTCCGCGAAGAGCGACTGCTCGACCTCGTCGCCGGACAGTCCGAGACTCGAACCGGCGTTCGCCAGCGCATCCTCCCGGTCGGCTTCGGTGACGACGCCGACTGCCTCGGCGGCCGAGAATGCGGCCCGTCTGGCACGCTCCGGCGGCACCGGGGCCCGCGTCTCGACCGTCGTCTCGCGCTCGACGAGTTTCGCGAAGCCACGGACGAGCTTGAAGTCGGCGTCCGATTCGAGCGCGGAGAGCGCCGCCTGTAAGTCCCCGTAGGGCTCGCCCACGTGCCCCTGGAAGACGCCGAGGATGCGGGCCGCGAGGCGCTCGTCGTCCTCGTCGGCGAACTGCGGGTGGTAGCCTCCACCGGCGCGGGACACCCGGAGGAGGTCCTTCGTGAGCATAGTGCTGGGTCGGTGGTGCAGGCGAAAAAAGCTATCACCTCGCTCTGGCGAGCCCATGCTCGGTCCCCGGTGTCGGTCAGCCGGGTCGGTCGCCCATTCGGGTCAGCCTCGTCGGCGGTTCGCGACCCGCGTCTCCGCCGTCTCCTCGCTGACTATCTCGTACATGAGCGCCCGCCCACCGTCCGACTTCGGTCGGAGGATGCGTCCCAGCCGCTGGGTGAACTCGCGTTCGCTCCCGCTCCCTGAGAGGATGACGGCCACGTTCGCGTCCGGGACGTCGACGCCTTCGTCGAGGACGTTGGACGTGACGACCCTGGAGTAGCTCCCGTCACGGAACCGGTCGAGTATCCCCCGACGCTCGGCCGTGCCGGTGTTGTGGGTGATGACGGGTATGAGGAACCGCTCGGCGATATCGTAGGCGAGGGCGTTGTGGGCGGTGAAGAGGATGACCCTGTCACCACGGTGGCGCTCGAGCACGTTCTCGAGTGCGTGGAGCTTCGCCTCGCTCCCCATCATGATGCGCCGCGCCTCCTGCTTCGCGAGCAGTGCCTCCCTCGCGGCCGGGTCGTTGCCCGAGCGTTTGACGAGTTCCTGGTAGTCGCTCCCGGACCGGAGCTGGATGTCGCTCCGTGCGAGGTAGTCCGTGAACGTCCCCTGGGCGGCTTCGTACCGCTCGCGTTCCGCTGGTGTGAGTGCGACCCGCATCCGTTTCACGTCGTAGTCGGCCAAGTGCTCACCGGCGAGGTCGTCCACCGAGAGACGGTAGCGAAGCGGGCCGACGAGTTCCTCGACGGTCTCGTGGGCGCCGTCCGGCCGTTCGAAGGTCGCGGTCAGGCCGAGTCTCGCTGGCGCCGCGGAGAGCCGTGCCACGTCACGGTAGCCCTGGCCACCGAGGTGGTGGACCTCGTCGAAGACGACCAGTCCGAACCGGTCGCCGAGGTCGGCGGCCCGGAGGTACGCGGAGTCGTAGGTGGAGACGGTGATGTCCTCGACTCGCTGCTCGCCGCCGCCGAGCTGCCCGACCGGGACGTCGAACTCGTGCTCGAGTTCCGTCCGCCACTGGTCGACGAGGTCGAGCGTCGGGACCACGACGAGCGTCGGCGTCGCACAGCGTTCGATGGCACCGATTGCGACGACGGTCTTCCCGCTCCCGGTGGGGAGTTCCAGACAGCCACGCTGAGGGATGGAGTCGCTGGTGTTCGTTGTGTTCGTTCCGCCGGTGTTCGTCTGCCCGGTTCCCGTCTCGGCGTCTCTTGCGGCTACGTCCGCGCTGGCACCCAGGTCTGCCCAGACGTCGAGCGCCGCCTGCTGGTAGTCTCGGAGCTCGTAGTCGGATTCGAGCGTCGGGAGTTCCGGCAGGTCGAGCACCAGGTCCTCGTACTCGACGCCGGCTTCGTCGAGCTGTCGCGTGAGTGCCACGTATCGGTGGGCGGGGACGCGACACGTGTCGCTCCGTGCGTCGTCGACGAGGTATGAGAGCGAACGTGTCTCTGTGGGTACGGGACCGTCCAGCCTGACGGTTCCATCCTCGTAGCGAAGCGTGAGGGTCACTAGACTGTCGTATCCGGGCCGTCGGTATAAGGCGTGCGGGCAGGGCGGTCGCGCCGGGTCGGACCTGAACCCTTTTGGTGTCTGGCGAGTTTTGTTCCGCACATGGAGCAAGACGAGGATACGGAGACGAGGGCCTCCGTTGCGGAGCAGGAGGCCGAGGCGGAACCTCCAGCAGACGACCCCACCGGGTCGGACGAGCCCGTCGAGGCTGCCGAGACGTCGGCGTCGGGTGACAGCGACGACGGTGAGGCCGCGGGTGCGGACGGTGCGGGTGCCGCGGAAACTTCGGCCGGGACGGGTCAGCAGTCGGCGGGTCCACAGAGCCCGGTCGGCGACGACCTCGTCGACCGCGTATCCGAGTACGACGACGGCCTCGCACAGGAGGTGCAGTCGCTCGTGAACCGGGCGTTCGAACTGCGTGACGAATCTCGAGACCTCCACGACCGCGTCGAGGAACTCGAGTCGGAGGTGGAGTCGCTCCGCGCCGAACGGAACGATTTCAAACAACGACTGGTCCGCAAACAGGCGGACTTCAAGAACTACAAGGAGCGTGCGAAGAAGAAGCAGGACCAGATACGAGAGCGTGCGACCGAGGATCTGGTCGAACGGATCGTCCCCGTCCGCGACAACCTCGTCCGGGCACTCGACCAGGAGGAAGGTGCCGACATCCGGGACGGCATCGAAGCGACCCTCCGTGACTTCAACCGCGTTCTCGAAGACGAGAACGTCGAGGAGGTCTCGCCAGAGTCGGGTGAGGAGGTCGACCCACAGCGTCACGAGGTGATGGTTCGGGTCGACAGCGACGAGCCCGAGGGCGCTATCGTCGACGTCTACCGCCCAGGCTACGAGATGGGCGGGAAGGTCATCCAGACCGCACAGGTGACGGTAAGCAACGGCTCGGACTACGACCCGGCCTCCGAAGCGGTCGCACTCGACGGCGACGTCGACGAGGGCGCTGACGACGGTACCGAATCCAAACCTGTCGGTCCGGGAGAAAGTGCGACGGCGGACGGTGGATCGGATGGCGAACCCACGACCGAGAGCACAGAATCCGCGGACGAAGAGGAGACCGAGCGGTCCGACGAAGCCAGCGACGCCGAGGTCGATGCGGCGCTGGGAGACGAACAGTAATCACCACGATATATCTAGCGAAAATTAGCGTTTCGTGGGGGGTATTCGGCGTCTGTTGGTTTTAATTCGGCGGAGTGGGTAGTTAAGCAAGTTTTAAACCGACGAGGGAGGTATTACCCCCTAACATGGCGAGCAACAAGATTCTCGGTATCGACCTTGGGACGACGAACTCCGCGTTCGCCGTCATGGAAGGCGGTGACCCGGAGATCATCGTGAACAGCGAGGGGAACCGAACCACTCCCTCCGTGGTCGCGTTCACCGAGGACGGAGAGCGACTCGTCGGCAAACCGGCGAAGAACCAGGCGATTCAGAACCCCGACCGGACCATCGCCTCCATCAAGCGACATATCGGGGAGGACGGCTACACGGTCGAGATCGACGACGAGGAGTACACGCCGGAACAGATCTCGGCGATGATTCTCCAGAAGATCAAGCGTGACGCCGAGGAGTACCTCGGCGACGACGTCGAGAAGGCGGTCATCACGGTCCCCGCGTATTTCAGCGACCGACAGCGCCAGGCGACCAAGAACGCCGGCGAGATCGCCGGCTTCGACGTAGAGCGTATCATCAACGAGCCGACGGCCGCCGCGATGGCCTACGGCCTCGAAGACGACTCCGACCAGACCATCCTCGTCTACGACCTCGGTGGCGGTACTTTCGACGTCTCTATTCTCGACCTCGGCGGCGGTGTCTACGAGGTCGTCGCCACCAACGGGGACAACGACCTCGGTGGTGACGACTGGGACCACGCCATCATCGACTGGCTCGCAGACGAGTTCGAGCAGGAACACGGTATCGACCTCCGCGAGGACCGGCAGGCGCTCCAGCGGCTCAAGGACGCCGCAGAGGAGGCCAAGATAGAGCTCTCCTCGCGCAAGGAGACCGAGATCAACCTCCCGTTCATCACCGCGACGGACGACGGCCCCATCCACCTCGAGGAGAGTCTGACCCGTGCGAAGTTCGAGAGCCTCACACAGGACCTCATCGACCGCACCGTCGAGCCGACCGAGACGGCACTCGACGACGCCGGCTACGACAAGGACGACATCGACGAGGTACTGCTCGTCGGTGGCTCCACCCGCATGCCGCAGGTCCACGAGAAAGTCACCGAGCTGCTCGGCTCCGAGCCGAAGAAGAACGTCAACCCGGACGAGGCGGTCGCACTCGGTGCGGCCATCCAGGGTGGCGTGCTCGGCGGCGAGGTCGACGACATCGTCCTGCTCGACGTGACGCCGCTGTCGCTCGGTATCGAGGTCAAGGGTGGACTGTTCGAACGCCTCATCGAGAAGAACACGACCATCCCGACCGAGGAGTCGAAGATCTTCACGACCGCGGCGGACAACCAGACCTCCGTGCAGGTCCGCGTCTTCCAGGGCGAGCGTGAGATGGCACAGGACAACGAGATGCTCGGCGAGTTCCACCTCACCGGCATCCCGCCGGCTCCCGCCGGTACCCCGCAGATCGAGGTCACCTTCAGCATCGACGAGAACGGCATCGTCAACGTCTCCGCCGAGGACAAGGGCTCGGGCAACCGCGAGGACATCACCATCGAGGGCGGTGCCGGCCTGTCCGACGCCGAGATCGAGCAGATGCAGAAGGAAGCAGAGGAGCACGCCGAGGAGGACCGCCAGCGTCGCGAGCGCGTCGAGGCGAAGAACGCCGCCGAGGCGACCATCCAGCGCGCACGAACGCTCCTCGAGGAGAACGAAGAGCAGGTCGACGACGACCTCCGTGAGGACATCGAAGCCGAGATCGAGAACGTCGAGGCCGTCGTCGAGGACGACGACAGCTCCAAGGAGGAACTCGAGGAGGCCACGCAGGCGCTCTCGAAGGAGCTCCAGGAGATCGGCAAGCAGATGTACGACCAGGCCGCGGCGGCCCAGTCCGACGGCGGCATGGGCGGTGCAGGCGGCATGGGCGGCGAGGACGACGACTTCGTCGACGCCGACTTCGAAGACGTGGACGAGAAGGAGGAGTAACCTCCTTCTCGTCCGCCCACCAGAAAGCTCCGCTTTCTGGGGACGTAGACGACGAGGAGTAGAACGACCCGTCGTCTGCTCGCTGGACCGTAGGTCCAGCGGTGTGGACGAGAGCGAAGTTACTCTTCGCTCTCATCTGCTCGTCGGGCCGCAGGCCCGACGGTGTGGACGACGAGAAGGAAGAATAACTCCCGCCGACTTCTGACCCCGGCGAACGAACCCGTTCTTTTCAAGTGTCTCAACCGACTATCGGCCAGTAACGAATGAGCGAGGACTTCTACGATGCCCTCGGCGTGAGCAGAGACGCGTCCGAGGACGAGATCAAACAGGCCTATCGCAAGAAGGCCGCGGAGTACCACCCCGACGTGTCGGATGCGGAGGACGCAGAGGAGAAGTTCAAGCAGGTGAAGAAGGCCAAGGAGGTGCTCACCGACGACGAGAAGCGACAGGCGTACGACCGCCTCGGCCACGACCGCTTCACCGAAGCCGAGAAGCGCGGCGGGTTCGACCAGGGCGCTGGCGGCATGGGCGGTGCCGGCGGCTTCGGTGGCGGTATGGGCGGCGGCATGGGCGGCGGTATGGGAGGTATCAACGACATCTTCGAGCAGTTCTTCGGCGGCGGCCAGGGACAGGGCCAGCGCCAGCGTGGCCCACAGCCCGGCCGAGACCTCCGGACTCGCGTCTCGCTCGACCTCGAGGAGGTGTACGAGGGCGTCGAGAAGCAGGTGACGGTCACTCGCCCCGAGCACTGTGAGACGTGCGAGGGTCACGGCCACCCGCCCGACGCCGACTCCGAGACCTGTTCGGAGTGTAACGGCCAGGGCCGCGTGACGACGGTCCAGCAGACACCCCTCGGCCGGGTCCAGCAGACCCAGACCTGTCCCCAGTGTGAGGGCGAAGGTGAGCTGTACGACGAGACCTGTTCGGACTGCGGTGGTCGAGGCGTCGTCCAGGAGGAGGCGAAGCTCACCGTCGAGATTCCCGCCGGTATCCGGGACGGACAGCAGGTTCGCCTCGGTGGCGAGGGAGCTCCTGGTGAGCCGGGTGCACCGAAAGGCGACCTGCTCATCGAGGTCCGCGTCGCCGAGCACGACCGGTTCGAGCGCGACGGTGACGACCTCGTCCACCGACTCCCCATCTCGTTCCCGCAGGCGGTCTTCGGAGACACCATCGAACTCGATCTGCTCGGCGGGAAGACGGAACTGGAGATACCCGAGGGAACCCAGAGCGGCGAGACCTTCCGCCTCCGCGGCAAGGGTATGCCGCGGCTCCGCCGTGGCGGGCACGGCGACTGCTACGTACAGGTACAGGTCGTGACGCCCGAGGAGCTGAACGACGAACAGCGCGACGCCCTGGAAGCGTTCGCCGAGGCTGGCGGCGAGGAGGTCGAGGTGAAGAAGGGCTTCTGGAAGAAGCTGAAGAACTCGCTCTGATTCGTTACTTCGCGTCTACTTCCGCGGCCCCGGCACCGGCCTGTGTGCTCGGCGACGGGTCGACAGCCGGCGACTTCGACTCGTGTTCTCGGCCGGCGACGAAACCGTCTAGGTCCCCGTCGCTCGCTTCGTCGAGCTGTTCGAGGACGATGTCACGGACGTCGTGCGGTTCTGCCGTGTTGGAGAAGTCGATGTAGCCGATGCTCCGGTTCGTCCCGGCCGCGAGGAACGAGACGCTCCCGAAGCCGAGTGCCGACTGAAGGCGCCCGCGACGGAGTTCGATGCCACGGACCTTCGAGAGCGGCAGTTCACGAGACTGCTCGCTGTAGAACAGTTCGTACTCCCGGCGGAGCGAGTCTCTGGTGATGATGTAGTTGGTTCGTCGAAGGACGAAGTACTGGACTACGAGACGGACGAGTCCGATGACGCTGAGCAAGAGGACGACCCAGCCCGCGATCTCGCCGTACCCCTGCTCACCGAGTGCCTGTGGATTCGCGAGGAAGTAGCCGCCGAGGCCGAACCCGCCCACGGCGAGGATGGCGGCGTAGATTACCACCATCTTCGTCGTCGGGGTCGTCTCGTAGACGACGTCCGAGCCCAGACCGCCGTTCCGTTCCGATTCGTCTGCCGATTGTGGATGCGTGTTTCCTTCCATTCAGATCATCCCGTTGGTGTTCGCGACGATGATGCCGACGACGTAGATGGCCGGTGCCGCTCCGACCGCCCCGATGACGAGGAACGCCGTGGTACGCGTGGTGCCGTGGTTGAGCCTGGCACCGAGGTACAGCGAGTAGAGGTAGTACAGCAGCGAGATGACGAGGCCCGCGATGGCGAGCTTCCCTTCGAGCGTGACGTTCGCCATGTCGACCGGCGTCGGCCGGCCGCTCGGTAACGCGAGCCCGGAGCCAAGTGCGTCGATGAAGAAGTAGAAGAAGGACTTCTGAACGTTGATGACTATCTGGTCTGCGACCTGGATGGTCGGACTGGTCGAGAGATGCATCACGAGCGTGAAGATGGCCGCGAGGTACGCGCTGGTGGTATAGACGACCGTGTGCATCGTCTGGAGCACTCCCTTCGAACTGAGCGAGAGCGCGACCGCGGCGTGGTAGTTCAGGAACGTGATGACCAGTGCGACGGTGATGAACGAGCAGTTGTCCAGTAGCGCCGTCCAGAACTGCCACAGGGCGTTGGGGTCTGCGAACGCGGCGAACGCGGATGCCGCGAACCAGTCGGGTGCGGGCTGGCTCTTCTGGACTCCGACGCCGGCCAGCGTGAGCGGGACGGCGTAGAGCAACAGGTTGAGCACGTAGACCACGACGAGGCGGTTCGCCTCGACGACCACACCCACCCGCGACTGGGTGTACGAACTCGTCTGTGCTCGTACGAACCGTGACGGGTTGAACACCGCGTTGTACAGTTCGCGTACGATACCGTGCGTTATCCGACGTGTCATTGCTTCCCTGTCGATTTCGTAGTGAAACAAGTACAAAGTAGTATTGGCCGAGAAGCCCGCTGGAGGCGGTCTGTCGGCCGAACGTACGCTCCCGAGGAGATGACGTGTCGAAATCGGGTCATCCACATCGATGCGAACCGCGTCCTTTTCTCCCAGCGGGTAGAACCGCCGGGCATGAAGACGCTCGCCGACGTGCTCGCCCGAGAGCGGCGGTGCGAGGACCCCGCGCTGTTCGTGTCGGAAGGTCCTCAGCGGTACAACTACCACCGGCTACTGACGACGGCCTGGAAAGCAGCGAACTTCCTCCACCACCACGGCGTCAGGGAGGGGACGACAGTCGCCGTCACTCCCGAGCACCGGGCCCAGCCGGTGCTGGCGTTCCTTGGCGGGTCGCTGCTCGGTGCCAGGACGCGGTTCGTGACCGGACGCGAGGCGGACGCCAAGGTGCTCGTCGCTCCCTACGACAAGCTCGACGCGTTCGACCTGCCCGCCGGAACCCAGCGGATCGGCTACGGCGACGACCCGACCGACCCGGCGCACTGGTACTGGGAGGGAGACGTCTGGAGCGAGAACCCGACGATGCCGCCGGAGCCGTCGCGTCCGGAGACGGAGATACTCGTAACCGACGAACGAGGGTACAGCCACGCCGACCTGCTCGGCTGGGCCCAGGAGGCGCGCGAGTCGCTGGCGCTCGCAGGCGACGAACGCGTCGCCGTTCGGGCTCGGATCGTCGACGCCCGCGTGCTCGCTGCCGGTGTCCTCGCGCCGCTGCTCGCCGGCAGTGAGATTCTATTTCCGGACGACGAGACGGCCGGCGACGTAGCCATTACGTTCGATACCCGTGATGGTGAGGTGCACGAAGAAGACGTATTCGACGTTGCGTCTCTCGATTCTTGAGCCGCCGTGCGAGCCTACATCGGTAACAGCGTGATGCCGACGATGACGATGGCACCCGCACCGAGCAGCACGAGCACGCAGTAGCCCATGATGTCGCGGACCGAGAGCCCGGAGATGGCGAGCAGCGGCAGCGCCCAGAACGGCTGAATCATGTTGGTCCAGGCGTCGCCCCACGCCGCGGCCATCGCGACGCGAGCGACGGGCGTTCCGGATGCCTGTGCGGCTTTCACGAGCGGTTCACCGACGACGGCCCACTCGCCGCCACCGCTGGGGACGAACATGTTGACGATGCCGGCCGTGAGGAACGCGATGGCGGGCAGAGCGCCGTTCGGGGCGACGGCGACCATCCCCTCGGCTATCTGCGTCGCGAGCGAGGTCGAGCCGGCCGGAGCGAACGCCATGATGCCCATGATGCCTGCGTAGAACGGGAACTGGAGGATGATGCCCCAGACGTTCTCGACGGCCTCCTTCATCACCTCGATGTAGGCAGCGGGCGTCCCGTGCAGCGTCAGCCCGAGGAACAGGAAGGTGAAGTTCACGATGTTCAGCCCGAGGTTGTTCCACGGCATCGTTCCGTTCTGGACACCGTTCCAGAAGTAGAGTACGACCGCGACGAGTCCGGTGAGACCGATGAGCGTCGCGAGGGTCGACGAGTGCTCGATACGCTCCGCGAGCGTCATGTCGTCGGTTGCGGTCGGCGTGGCGGAGACGGTCTCCCCACCGTCTGCGACGGCGTTCTCGTCGAACGTCTCGGGGTCGATCGGCCGCTTCTTGTCGTCGCTCTCCGGGTACATGAAGTAGAACAGGAGCGGGAGGAAGACGACGCCGACAACCACGAACAGGGCGAGGTTCGCGACCGTGAAGATGGTCTCGCCGGTCGGGATGGTCGACGAGAGCGTCCCCGACGCGAGCAGGAAGTTCCCCTTGTCGGCGGTGGTGTTGAGCAGGAGCGGAATCGAGCCAGCGAGTCCGCCGTGCCAGACGACGAAGCCGGAGTACGCACCGGCGACGATGATGGGGAAGTCGATACCGCGGATCTGCTTTGCGACCTTCCGTGCGAGCAGGGCCCCGACGACGAGGCCGAGCCCCCAGTGGACGAACGACGCGATGGCGGCGACGAGCGGGACCATCGCGGCTGCGCCCCGTTCCGAGGACGGCAGTTCGGCGACCCACGAGAGGATGCCGTCGACGAGGTCGGTCTGTGCGAGCGCGTACCCCGTCATCAGGATGAGGGTCATCTGCATCGCGAAACTGAGCAACGCCCAGAAACCGCCGTACCAGCCGACACGGAGGATGTCGACGGCGTGGACGATGTATGGCTCGATTGGTTCGAGGAAGGTGAGTCCGAGCCCGAGCGACCCACCGCCGGGTTCGACGAACGCGAACGCCAGTCCGTACGCGACGAACGTCAGCAGTATCGCGAACAGGAACGCGTCCGGGAGATATCGCTCCACCAGCTTCGTGCTCCCCTCGGCCATCCGCCTGACGATATTCGACATATGTTCAGAAATCGTACTCGCAACCCCTATTAATACTATTTAACCAAAATTTACCAGTTCTGCTTGATAGGACGGTGGAGAATCGTTCTCAACCGGGACGGAACTCGAACCGCGCACCCGTCGGTCCGGAATCGGTCGCGGTCTGCAGGACGGTCTCTCCAGTCGGAGCCTGCGCCTGCGTCGGTCCAGCGACCGTTACCGTCCAGCCGTGGGCCTGGGCGATCCGCTTGACGATGGTGAGGCCGAATCCGGTGCCGGTCTGGCTGGTGGTGTAGCCGGCTTCGAACACGTGGTCACGCTCCTCTATCTGGATACCGGGCCCGTCGTCGGCGACGTAGAATCCACCGTCACCGAGCGGGCCGACGAACACGGTCGTCGTCGGCCCACCGTGATCGAGCGCGTTCCTGAACAGGTTCTCGAACAGGGTCTTGAGACGGGCGGGGTCAGCCCGTATCTTCCCCACGGGCCGTACCGAGAGCGTCCCGTCGCGGGTATCGGTGGTCTCCCAGGCGTCTTGCGCTACCGTATCCACGTCGGTCAACGTCGTCGTGACCACCTGGTCGCCGTCGCGCGCGAGCGTCAGGACGTCCTCGATTATCTCCTCCATCCGCGCGTGTGCTCGCTCGACTGCGTCGAAGCGCTCTTTCTCACCCGATTCCCGGGCCAGATGCATGTTGAGCTCGGCGACGGTGAGCGGGTTCCGCAGGTCGTGGCTGACGACGGCCGCGAACTCGTCGAGCCGTTCGTTCGCCCGTTCGAGCTCGAGCGTTCGTTGTGCCATCCGGTCCTCGTAGATTCCGATGAGCAGCCCTCCACCTGCACCTATCACCGTGGCGATGACGAGGTCGGCGAGGACGAGCTGGCCGACGAAGGTCGTGCTGAGTTCGACCGCGCTTCCCAGGACCTCGATGATCGCCTCCGAGCCGACGAGTGAGATTCCGAGTAGCAGGATGATGCACATGGTTCCGACGCACGCGATCGCCGACCCGAGCAGCGTCCTGCACGTCAGATGCCAGATGCGGTTCGGTTCGAAGCCACGTTCTATGACCTGGTAGCCGACGGCGGCTATCCAGAGCCCGACGCCCATCGGAATAATCGCGGTAAGAGCGTCGAAGAGGAGCGAGTCGTGGTCGATCGCGTAACTGCTCAGCGAGAGTACGACAGCGCTGATTCCGACAAGAATGAGCGACCACCGCTGTCCAGTTTCGAGGACGGACCGGCTCGTTCCCCGTTCTCCATTCACAGGGAGTGTAGGTGACGGACCAGCTATTAAGATAGCGCGTGCGCTCGGTCAGCGCGCGTCTTCGAGTCGCTCCAGCGCACCGGGATTCTCGATGCTCGACATGTCGCCGAGCTCCTCGCCTGTATAGGTCGCTTCGATGGCCCGCCGGATGATCTTGCCCGACTGCGTCTTCGGGAACTCGTCGACGAACAGGACCTCGCGCGGGCGGAACGGTTTACCCAGCTCCTCGCCGACCTGCTCGCGGAGTTCGTCTTTGAGGTCGTCGGTCTCTTCGACGCCGTCTTCGAGGATGACGTAGGCGATGACGGCGGTCCCGGTCGTCTCGTCCGGAGCGCCGACGGCCGCAGCCTGGTTGACGGCCGGGTGGTCGATGAGCGCGCCTTCGACCTCTGCCGGGCCGACCTTCCGGCCGGCGACGTTGAGTGCGTCGTCTGCGCGGCCGTGGAGGAACCAGAAGCCGTCTTCGTCCTTCTGGGCCCAGTCGCCGTGGTCCCACATCGGCGGGTCCTCGAAGCTCGACCAGTACTCCTCGAGGTAGCGTTCGTCGCCGGACCAGAGCGACTTCGTCATGCTCGGACAGGAGTCGCGCGCGACGAGGAAGCCGCGTTCGTGGGTGTCCGCGATGGACTCACCCGACGAATCGACGATGTCGATGTCCATGCCGAGCCCCGGACCGCCGAGGGTGCAGGGCTTGAGGTCGTTGATGGGCATCGGCATGAGGAAGCAGCCGCAGATCTCGGTACCGCCGGAGATGTTGATGATGGGCGCCTCGCCGCCGCCGACGTTCTCGAGGAACCACTGCCAGGACTCGGGGTCCCAGGGCTCACCGGTCGAGCCGAGGATTCGCAGGCTGGACAGGTCGTGGTCCTCGAGCCACTCGTCGCCGTGCTTCCGGAGGGCGCGGATGGCCGTCGGCGAGATACCGAACTGGGTCAGCTTGTGCCGGTCGATCATCTCCCAGAACCGGTCGGGCTCGGGGTGGTCCGGCGCGCCCTCGTACATGAACATCGTGTTGCCGAAGCTGTGGTTGCCGATGAGCGTCCACGGGCCCATCATCCAGCCGATGTCGGACACCCAGAAGAACCGGTCGGCGGGTTTGAGGTCGAAGCCGAAGTAGAGCTCCTTCGCGCACTGCAGCTGGACGCCCGCGTGCGTGTGGACGATGCCCTTCGGTTTCCCGGTGGTGCCCGAGGAGTAGAGAAGCATCGACTCCTGACTCGAGTCGAGCGACTTCGTCTCGTACTCGTCGTCCTGCGTCTCGACCGCGTCGTCCCACGTCTCGTCGCGGTCGTCGTGCCACGGCAGTTCACCGTCTGGTACGTGGCCGAGGCGCTGGAAGACGACGGTGTGTTCGACGTGGCCCGCCTCCTCGATGGCCTCGTCGGCGGCTTCTTTCAGCGTGACC
The DNA here is from genome assembly GCF_051208015.1 of Haloarchaeobius lipolyticus. NCBI lineage: Archaea > Methanobacteriati > Methanobacteriota > Halobacteria > Halobacteriales > Halorubellaceae > Haloarchaeobius > Haloarchaeobius lipolyticus. The sequence goes on from NZ_JBPKGF010000003.1 coordinate 427,628, forward strand.
TCGCCGCCGCGCCGGTAGAAGCCGTCGCCGGTGAACAGGACCGAGCACTCGGAGTCGGCGATTCGCGTGGCGGTCGCGTCGACGCCGAAGCCGGAGAAGATGGGAACGGCGATGGCGCCGACCTTGAAACAGCCGTAGAGGATGGAGACGACCTCTGGGACCATCGGCATGTAGAGGCCGACCGTGTCGCCCGTCTCGAGGCCCACCGACTCGAGATAGTTCGCGACCTTGTTCGCCTGTCGGTGCAGTTCGTGGTAGGTGACCTCCCGAACACCGTCGGACCGCCGGCCCGACGAGCCTCCGCTCGCGCTGCTCGCGGAGACGTCTCCCGGCTCGCCTTCCCAGATGATGGCCACCTGGTTCCGTGTCGGCTCGTCCACCTCGGCCCATCGGTCCAGCGTGTTGTGCGCGATGTTGATCTTGCCGCCCGGGTACCAGTCGGTGAACTGCGGTCCCTCGCTATCGTCTCGGACCGAATCGTACTCCTCGTAGAACTCGATGTCGAGATAGTCGACCAGTTCGTCCCAGAACCAGTCGACGCCCGACGCCTCGACACCCTCGACCTCGGTCGTCGTCCGCTCGATGAGCTCGTCGTAGTCCGCGATGTCGTACGCCTCCATGAACTCCCAGACGTTCGTCGACTCGACGAACTCCTGCGACGGTTCGAACGCCACCTCGGACACGTCCTCGAGTGATTCCATGCGTGGGGGGTCACGCGGAGACCACAAAAATTGCCCTCTTCTTTCGGGGGGTTTACCCGCCGCCAGCGTCGACCATCTGCCATGCCTACGCTCTCCGTCCCCGACGAGACGACCGTCGGCGATCCGCTTCCGGTTCGGCTCGAGGACGGGCCCGCGATGGGTCCCGTCTCGGTCCGTCTCACGACTACGGACGACCGCGGCCACAAACTGCAGGCCACGGCTCGGTACTCCACCACGACCGACGGCGACCTCGACACGACGAAGGCGAACCTCGTCTCCGGCGCCGACCTCGGCGGCCGGATGCCACTGTCGTGGCTCCGTCCCGAGGACGAGGCCGCCTTCCCGTACTGCATCTTCGAAGAAACCGATGCGGTCACCGTCCACGTCTCGGTCGTCGTCGACGACGAGGAGCTCACGGCCCGGACGACCCGGACGCTGGTCGACCCGGCCGTGGAGACGGTTCGACTCGACGGTGCTACCAGTGCCGACGACGGTTCGGGACCGGTTGGTGACCTCTTCCTCCCACCCGGCGACGGTCCCCATCCTGCAGCCGTCGTCTGCCACGACCCGCTCGCCGACCGCCCCAGCAGATTCCTCGAGATGCTCGCATCGGCTGGCGTCGCGGTCGTCTCTCCGATGTACCGGGACGGACTCGACGCTGCCGGCGGCGCTGATACCGACGCTCCCAGCGGCGCTGGTACCGACGCTGCCGGCGGCGCTGACGCCGACGGTGCTGCCCATCAGCCGCCGGTCCCGCTCTCTCGGGTCGAGACGACCGTCGACCAGCTGGCCGCCAGGGACGACATCTCGACACCGCTCTCACTCGTCGGCATCGGCCACGGCTCCGAGGCGGCAGCACTGGTCGCCGCCGGGGCCGACCTCGTCCAGACGGTCGCTGGTTACGCGGCGACGGCCTACGGTCTGCCCGCGCTGACCGGCCCATCGGCAGGCACGGCGGTCTGGTCCCACGATGGCGAACCGATTCCCACCCTCCCCGTGTCAGTGGCCGAGGACCTCTCGCCTGCGGTGACGGACGACCCGTATCCCGTCGAACTGGTACAGGAGGCGCTCGCCGATGCGACAGCCGCCGAACTGGAGGACGTGTCCCTCCCGTGGGTCGGGGACACCGCCGGAACCGCCGTGCTCGTCTCCGGTGGCCACGACAACACCTGGCCGGCGACGGCCTTCGCGGAGCGAATCGAGCTGTGGCGGCGCGGAGACGACCTCGAAACGGTCCACGTCGACCATCCCGACGCCGGCCACGGGGTGCTGGCTCCGTACCGTGACGAACGAGCCCGGCAGGCCGTTCTCGGTGGCTCGGCACTCGGCGACGCCGAGGCTGCTATCGATGGCTGGCCCGCGCTTCTCGACGCGCTCCGTCGGGCGGACTGAGACGGCGGCGTCTCGAGTCGTGTCACGTCCCGGGTGACCGAGGGGTCTCGATCACCTCACGTTCTGGATTTCGCTCCACCGAACGGGGATAACTCCTATGCCCTTCGGGAAGCTACCAATTACCATGTACGTCCGGGATGCGAAGAACAGGGACGAGGTCTGGCTACTCGACCAGATAGAGGCGATGGGCCTCGACGATACAGCGTTCCGGTCCCGGGACTACGTCATCGCGGTCGACGAGGATTCGGGGTCGAAAGCCGGGTTCGGCCGCATCCGCGTCCACACGACGAGTGACGGCGACCGGACCCAGAGCGGCCGCAGACAGGCTGAAGAGGGCGACATCTGCGAGCTGACGAGCATCGGCGTCCTCGACGAGTGGCGCGGCCAGGGCGTCGGCGCGCACGTCATCGAACGGCTCGTCGAGTACGCCCACGACGACGGCTTCGACGTGGTCTACTCGCTCACCGACGAGGGTGGCTACCTCGCCCAGTTCGGCTTCACGGTGATACCTGAGGAAGACCTGCCGAGCGTGCTCCAGCAGCGTATCGCCGAGAAGCGCGAGGAGACGGCGCCGGGTGCCAAGGCTATGCGACTGGACAGGGGCGATTTCCGGATGCCGGAGCGCCTTCGCGAACGGTTCAAGGCGGCGACCCGACACGAGGAGGTCCCCGACGAGGTTTCGCCGGAGGACTTCGGTATCGACACGGAGAAGGCGACCTACAAGTACGACACGGGGAGCTGAGCGCTTCTCTCCGTCTCACTCCGCCGCCGCGTCCTCGTCTTCGTCGTACTGGTAGTCCTGGTGGTCGACGAAGCCGTACTTGAACGCGACCCAGCCCAGGAAGCTGATCATCAGTATCGGTGGGAGTATCATGAAGCCCCAGAGTGGGTCGAGCCCCCACCCGAGCAGGAGGACGACGTCGGCGAGGCCGAGCAGCAGGAACGGCAGGATGTAGAGGAACGCCTGTTTCCGGGAGACCTCGTCGTCGTCGGGAATCGGGGCCTCGGCTACGGCCCCGGCGCCTTCGGGCTCCTCTCCAGCCTCGTCGTCCGGGAGCGGCGCGTCCATGTCCCGACCTCGGGCGCGGATTCGCAAAAATCGTCCGGTAGCACTTTCGGATTCGACGGGGAAACTAGAGGCATGGCCGAACACCGTGCCGACGACGCGACGGATCGCGGCGAGAAGTCACGCGTCGACGAGGACACGACCCGCGTCTGGCTCGTCGAACGGACCTACTCCGACGACGAGCAGAACATCATCATCCTCGTCTACGCGACCGAGGACGGTCGGTTCTACCACCGTCGGGAGCGCGCCCTGACGAGTTTCACGGGCGACCACCGGGTGACCCGGGCCGCCCTCGACGTCCCCGAGAGCGACATCGGACCCGTCGACGACCCCGAGGAACGGGAACAGTATGCGAGGGAAGCGAGCCGGATGGCGAGCGAGCACGCCCCCGACGACGCCATCTGAGCCGGCGACGGCGGGGCTCGTGACCCGGTAACCACGGTCGGGGCGGGAGACGTGGTTCAAAAACCGTTAAGGTCGGGGTGGCCGTCGGTCTCCGTATGTTCGACGAGGACGACCTCAACGCCATCCGCTCCTCGAAAGAGGAGTGGGAGGAGGAGGCGGTCGACCCGGTGCTCGACCGTTTCGGCGAGCGCAAGGACCAGTTCGAGACAGACACGGGTGGCCACGAGGTCGAACGGCTCTACACGCCAAACGACGTGGCCGACCTCGACTACGGCGACGACCTCGGCTTCCCGGGGCAGGACCCGTACACGCGCGGCGTCTACTCCACGGGCTACCGCGGCCGGCTGTGGACCATGCGTCAGTACGCCGGCTTCGGGACGCCCGACGAGACCAACGAGCGGTTCCACTACCTGCTCGACCAGGGCCAGACCGGCCTCTCGATGGCGTTCGACCTGCCCACGCAGATGGGTTACGCCTCCGACAACCCCATGTCCGCGGGCGAGGTCGGTAAGTCCGGCGTCGCCATCGACACGCTGGACGACATGGAGACCGTCTTCGACGGCATCCCGCTCGACGAGGTCTCGACCTCGATGACCATCAACGCGCCCGCGTCGGTCCTGCTGGCCATGTACATCGCAGTCGGCGACGAACAGGGCGTCGACCGCGAGGAGCTGCGGGGCACCATCCAGAACGACGTGCTCAAGGAGTACATCGCCAGGAACACGTACATCTACCCGCCCGAGCCCTCAATGCGCATCATCACGGACATCTTCGAGTTCTGCGCCGAGGAGACGCCGAAGTTCAACACCATCTCCATCTCGGGCTACCACATCCGCGAGGCCGGCTCGACCGCCGCACAGGAGCTCGCGTTCACCCTCGGCGACGGAATCGAGTACGTCGAGGCGGCCGTCGACGCCGGGCTGGACGTCGACGAGTTCGCCCCGCAGCTGTCGTTCTTCTTCAATGCCCACAACAACATCCTCGAGGAGGTCGCGAAGTTCCGTGCCGCCCGCCGCATGTGGGCGAAGATAATGGAGGAACGCTTCGACGCACAGGACCCCAAGTCGAAGCAGCTGAAGTTCCACACCCAGACCGCCGGCTCGACCCTGACCGCCCAGCAGATAGAGAACAACGTCGTCCGGGTCGCCTACCAGGCGCTCGCGGCCGTCCTCGGCGGAACCCAGTCGCTCCACACGAACGGGAAAGACGAGGCGCTCGCCCTGCCGACCGAGCAGTCCGTCCGAACCGCCCTGCGCACCCAGCAGATACTCGCACACGAGTCGGGCGCGGCCGACACCATCGACCCGCTCGCCGGTAGCTACTACGTCGAGGCCCTGACCGACGAGATAGAGGAGGAGGCGTTCGACATCATCGAGACCGTCGACGGAAAGGGCGGGATGCGGAAGGCCGTCGAGAGCCAGTGGGTCCAGCGCCAGATCCAGGACACCGCGTTCGACCGCCAGCAGGAGATAGAGGCGGGCGAGCGAATCATCGTCGGCGTCAACGAGTTCGAGGTCGACGAGGAGCCCGAGATGGACATCCAGGAGGTCACCGAGGAGGACGAACAGCGCCAGATTCGCCGGCTCGAGGACGTCTACGAGGCGCGCGACGACGAGGAGGTCGACGCCACCCTGTCCGCCCTTCGCGAGGCCTGCGAGGGCGACGACAACGTGATGCCGTACATCGTCGACGCCGTCAAGGCCTACGCCACGGTCGGCGAGGTCTGCGACGTGATGCGCGACGTGTTCGGGGAGTACCACCCCGGTAGCGCGGTCTGAAGCGACTGGCCGATTCTTCTCCGGTTTTCCTACAGCACCTCCAGCAGGGCGTCCACGTCGTCTCTCGTGTTGAAGACGTGGAGCGACGCCCTCGCGACGTTCGCCGTCGGAATCGACCGTATCCTGATGCCCTGCTCGGCGGCCCGCTCGACAGTGGCCTCGGGGTCCGAGTCGGAGAAGGAGACGAGTCCCGAGTGGTATGCCTGTGGCGAAACGAGCCGGTCACCCAGTTCCTCCTTCAGGTAGTCGGTCAGGTCTGCGACGTGGTCCTCGACGGTGTCCAGCCCGATCTCCTCCATCGTCTCGATGGCCTCACGGAGCCCGGCGTAGGGTGCTGGCGCGACGGTCCCGAACTCGAAGCGCTTCGCGCCCGCGACGAACTCGTGTGGGTCCTCGTAGGGATCCTCGAGGTTCCGGTAGCCCAGCTGGACGGGTTCGAGCGTCTCCGCGAAGTCCGACTCCACGAACAGGTAGCCCGCGCCCCACGGCCCGAGCAGCCACTTGTGCGCGGAGCCGGCGACGGCGTCGGCCCCCCATTCGTGGACGTCGAACCGGTGTTGGCCGGTCGACTGGACCGCGTCGACCAGCACCCGTGCACCGGCGTCCTGGGCGATCTCGGTCAGTTCGCGGACCGGCGCGCGGTAGCCGGAGGTCCAGCAGATGGAGGAGAACGTCGCGAGGGTCGCACCGGAGACCGCGTCGGCCCAGTCGTCCGGGTCGATGCGCCCGTCCTCGGTCTCGACGACGCGGACCTCGACGCCGTGTTCGTCGCGCAGACGCCGCCACGGGAGGATGCCGGCGGCGTGTTCGACGTCGGTCCGGACCACCACGTCGTCTGAATCCCAGTCCATCGCGAGCGAGAGCCGACTGATGCCGTCCGTCGTGCTCCCAGTGAGTGCGATCTCCTCGGAGCGTGCGCCGACGTGTTGGGCGACGACGTCTCGAACCTCGTCGAACAGGTCGAACGCGGGGAAGTACATGCCCTCGCCTGCCGGAGTCTCGAACTCGTGGAACTCGTACCACGACTCGACGGCCTGGGTGACCCGCCGGGGACTCGGGCCGCTCGCGCCCGTGTTGAGGTAGACGGTTCGGTCGAGTGCCGGGATGTCGTCGCGGAGGTCGGCCGGCTGCATGGGTGGCAGAACGGGCTTCGGGGCGATAAGTGCCAGCCTCACCGGTCCGAGCGGTCGCTATCGCGAGGTGCTCGGTACATCCGTTGGCCGCCCCGCAAGTCTGTACCTTCTTGTCCCCGCCGGCCGACGGTCCGCGTATGCACTTCGACCACGCCGGCATCGCGACCGACGACGCGGCCGCGATGGCGGACCTGTACGCGGAACTGTTCGGCTTCGAGGTCGCTCACGAGGAGGAGTTCGACGGGATGCGCGTCGTGTTCCTCGACTGCGGCAACGGCTACTTCGAGCTGCTCGAACCGCTCTCCGAGGAGGGAACAATCGCGAAGTTCGTCGATTCGCGCGGCGCGGGCCTCCACCACCTCGCAGTGGCCACCGACGACATCGACGCCGCGCTCGAGACGGCCCGTGACCTCGACATCCGGCTCATCGACGAGGAGCCGCGGACGGGCGCGTGGGGGCACGACGTGGCGTTCATGCACCCGAAGGACACCGGCGGCATCCTGCTGGAGTTCGTCCAGCACTGAGCCGGCTGCGGCTCTCTGTAGCGTGTGAGCAGTATGAACCACGTGAGGAGTCGGCAAGCCGACAAGAAGCTTTCTCTCTCAGGCCGACCAGGTGTCGGCCCGCTGCTGGGCGAAGTAGTGGAGATTGGGCGGGAGGTCCGCGAACCAGGCTGCGCCGTTCAGCTGGTCCGGTTCGATAGTGACGCGACCGCCGCAGTAGGCCGCGTCGAAGACGGCGTACGCGAGGTGGACCTCTGCCTCAGAGCAGGGGTCTTCGACGATGGCCCAGTGGACGAAGACGCACTCCGTTGGCTCGGCGTCGACGCCGGTCTCTTCGCGTACCCAGCGAGTGGCCGCCTCCTCGTATCTCTCCCCGCTGTCGGCGTCGTCCGGGTCGAATCCCTTCACTTCGCCTCCCGGCGGACACCAGGAGTCGCGGTCGCGCCTCATCCCGAGAAGGACGCGGCGGCGGGACCCTTTAGACTCCCCCGCGTCCGGTCGACGTGACTCCGTGTTATCCGCGTCGGAGTCTCGTTCCGTCCGACCGTCTTCGCACTGCTGGCCGCTCTCACGGACCGTCCAGCAGTAGGCACCGCCGATGTAACCCTCCTCTGCGTGCTCCCGGAGCCGGTCGAACTCGCCGCGAGGCTCCTCTCGCTCCGTGACCACCGTCACGTCGTCGTAGGTTCGCGTGAGTCGGCGGACGCGTCTGGCGACCGCTCTCGCGTTGTACCGGACGGGTCGGTTGGACTGCGCTGATGGAGCGTGTGGAGCAGGCGGCATTGCCTTCGTGCAGAATCGTGCGAGGGCGTAGATGAAGTTACTGGCTACCCACCTTGCCAGCTCTCTACGCGTTCCGTGAGGTCGTGGTCACTCTGGAATCTCCCCCGGGTCCGGAGGTGACTGCCCAACCGAAGGTCCTGCCAACCGGAACGAAGTTCGGGTCGTGGGACATCTCTCTCGGTATGACAGACGCTCCCGCGGTCAAGGAACTGGGCGAACTGGCCCTCCGGGTACGCGACCTCGACGAGATGACCGGGTTCTACGAGACCGTGGTCGGTCTCGAGATACTGGAACGGTTCGACACGAGCACGTTCTTCCGACTGCGCGAGGGATACGGCGGCCACACCCAGATTCTGGCGTTGTTCGACCGGTCCGGTGGCGGGGACTACGAGCCACCGGCGCCGGCGATGACCTCGGTCGACCACTTCGCGTTCACCGTCGACGTCGAGGAGTTCGCGGCCGAACGGGAGCGACTCGAGGCGCTCGGCGTCGACCTGGACTTCGCGACCCACGAGTGGGTGTCGTGGCGGTCGCTCTACTTCTCCGATCCCGAAGAAAATCGCGTGGAGTTCGTCTGTTACGACGAGCGCGTCGGCGACGAAGTTGACGACGAACCGGTCGGCGACGGTGTCGACGACGATTCGAACGGCGACGGGTCGGTCGACGGGTGACCGCTCAGACCAGTTCCTCGTCGAACATTCTGATGCGGCGGCCGTTGACGTGGTGGTCGACGGTGACGCGCTTCGGGTAGGCGTTCTTGAAACGCATCCGCGACTGGTACGGCACGTGTCCGATGCACTGGACGCACGCCGCGTCGGTCACGCGCGAGGCCCCGATGGTCACGTTCAGCGTGTCGTCGTCGACCTCTACGGACTCGACGCGGGCCGCGTAACACGGATTCGGCGTCAGGACCGACCCGTCGACCACGACGTCCTCGTTCTCTCGCGAGACGAACGCCTCCTCCAGCGTACCACAGCGGCCGCTCTCGGCACTGAGCGTGTGTTCGACCAGCTCGGCGCCGGGACAGCTCAGCAGCGTCGTGTCGGTGGTGGAGCTCACGACGCCCGCCGAATCGATGCGGACGGTCGTCGTCGAGGTGTTGCAGTCGAAGTCGCCGACGTAGACGTCACCGGTGGATTCGCCCTCCACGTCGACCGCGACGACGTAGTCCGAGGGCTGGTTCAGCGTCAGTTCGAGCCAGCCACCGGCCGGGAACGTCCGAATCTGCCAGAGGCGGAGGCGTCCGGCGTCCCGGACGCGGTACCCGATCTTCCGCGCCTGGTCGCTGTCGTTCCAGATGCGCACGACGCGCTGGATGCCGTTGTCGGGGAAATCGACCCCGTCACGGGTTCCGAGGGAGACCCGGATGAACGGGTCGGTACCCTCGGGGAACACCCCGCTTGCAGGTTCTTGTTCGTCCTCGAGACCGAAGTCCGGACCGTGCGCACTTGCGCGCGAGCCCTTTCCGGCTGCGGCTGCAGTCCCCATGGCTCCCCCTACGGAGCCGACTGCTGCGAAGGATGCGGTACCACCGATTGCGGTGAGCAGTTGTCGGCGTCGCATACCATCCATTGTGCCTTCTCCTAAAAGACCGTTAGGGAACCTGAAACGCCCAAATCAGGCGGAATTGGGGGTTCAGGAAACTCGACCACTCAGCCGCGTGGACCCACCAGAACTCTGCGCGATGGCCTCCTACCCGAAGCTCTCGACGTGCGCTTCGGCGGCGTCGATACCGGCGTCTTCGAGAGCGTCCGTGGCGAGTTCACAGAACGCCTGGAATCCGAAGACGTAGACCTCGCCCCGGTCGGCCGTGGCGACGATCGCGTCACGAACGCCGTCGTCGTCGCCGTCCTCGAACAGGGAGACCTCGTGGCCGTTCTGCTCGAGCGTGTCGAGGCGGTCCTCGTGTGCGTACGCCTCGTCCTGATAGATGACCGTCGCACCGTGGCCGTGTTCTGCGGCTCGTTCGGCGATGGCGACGGCCGGACCGATGCCGGGCCCGCCGGCGACGACGATGACGTCACCTTCGTCGTCGTAGCTGACGTTGCCGAACGGTCCCTCGATGCGTAGCTCGGCACCCTCCTCGAGGTCGGCGAGCCACGGCGTGAGGTCACCGTCGGGGTCGACGCCGACCGTTATCTCGAACGTCTCCGTCACCGTCGGCGACGACAGCGTGTAGTAACGGCTCAGTTCTTCGCCGTCGACCTCGGCGCGGAGCAACACGAACTGGCCGGGGAGCGCACCGAACGTCTCCGGCGTCTCCAGGTCCAGAGCGATGGTGTCCGTTCCGACCGACCGAACCGCTGCGACGCGAACCCTCGTTTCGTCCATGGCTGGCGGTATCGCCGCCCGAGCAATCAAGCTTGCTTTCCGGTTGATGGTCCAGTGTTTCAGAAGCCTTTTGCTCACGGGCGGGGTATCCCCGGCCAACATGGCCGAGGACTTAAACTGGGCAATCGGCGGAGAGGCCGGTGACGGCATCGACTCCACCGGCAAGATCTTCGCCCAGGCCCTGTCTCGCGCAGGACGACACGTGTTCACCTCGAAGGACTTCGCGTCCCGTATCCGAGGTGGCTACACCGCATACAAGATTCGCACCGCCGTCGACCCCGTGCAGAGCGTCGTCGACCGGCTGGACATCCTGGTCGCGCTGACACAGCGCACCATCGACGAGAACCTCGACGAACTCCACGACGAGAGCGTCGTCATCTACGACGGAGAGCGCTCGTGGGAGGCCGAGGTTCCGGACGAGATGTACTCCGTCGACGTTCCCCTCAAGTCGCTGGCGGAGGACGCAGGTGGCGCCATCATGCGCAACATCGTCGCGCTGGGCGCCGCGTGTGAGATCTCGAACTTCCCCATCGAGAACCTCGACGAGGCGCTGGAGAAGCGCTTCGGCTCGAAGGGTGAGAAGATCGTCGAGAACAACAAGAAGGCTGCGCGCCTCGGGCAGGAGTACGTCGCCGAGAACTACGACCTCGACACCGACTACGACCTCGAGACGACCGACGAGGACTACGTCCTCCTGAACGGTGACGAGGCCATCGGCATGGGCGCCATCGCCGCCGGCTGCCGCTTCTACTCTGGCTACCCCATCACCCCGGCGACCGACGTGATGGAGTACCTGACCGGCCGCATCGAGAAGTTCGGCGGCCACGTCGTTCAGGCGGAGGACGAGCTCTCCGCCATCAACATGGCCCTCGGCGCCGCACGCGCCGGCGCCCGGTCGATGACGGCCACCTCAGGCCCCGGTATCGACCTGATGGCGGAGACGTTCGGTCTCGTCGCCACCAGCGAGACGCCGCTGGTCATCGTCGACGTCATGCGTTCCGGTCCCTCGACCGGGATGCCGACGAAGCAGGAGCAGGCCGACATCAACATGGCACTGTTCGGCGGCCACGGCGAGATTCCGCGCTTCGTCGTCGCCCCGACGACCATCTCCGAGTGCTTCTGGAAGACCGTCGAGGCGTTCAACTTCGCCGAAAAGTACCAGACGCCGGTCTACCTGCTCGCAGACCTCTCGCTCGCCGTCACCGAGCAGACGTTCACGCCGGACACCTTCGACATGGACGCGGTCGAGGTCGACCGCGGCAAGGTCGTCGACGACGACTCCATCGAGGAGTGGCTCGACGAGGAAGGCCGCTTCACGCCCCACGCGAACACCGAGGACGGCATCTCGCCGCGCGCGTTCCCCGGAACCGAACAGGGCGCTCACATGAGCACCGGTCTCGAGCACGACGAACTCGGTCGCCGGACCGAATCCACCGAGGTCCGCGTCGAGCAGGTCGACAAGCGTAACCGCAAGGTCGAGACCGCGAAGGAGCAGGAGAACTTCGACTACCGCGAGTTCGGCAACCCGGACGCCGACAACCTCGTCATCTCGTGGGGTTCGAACGAGGGCGCCCTCATCGAGGCGCTCGATTACCTCGCGGAGACCGACGTCGACGTACGGGTCATCTCCGTCCCGTACATCTTCCCGCGCCCGGACCTGACCGAAGAGGTCGAGGCAGCGGACGAGGTCGTCGTGGTCGAGTGTAACGCCACCGGCCAGTTCGCCGACCTCATCGAACACGACGTGCTCCAGCGCGTCAACCGCATCAACAAGTACAACGGTATCCGCTTCAAGGCGGACGAACTCGCCGACGACATCGTCGAGGCAATCGAGGAGGCAGAAGCATGAGCTCAGACGTACGATTCACCGACTTCAAGTCCGACAAGCAGCCGACCTGGTGTCCCGGATGCGGTGACTTCGGGACGATGAACGGCATGATGAAGGCGCTCGCGAACACGGGCAACGACCCCGACAACACCTTCGTCGTCGCCGGTATCGGCTGTTCCGGGAAGATAGGCACGTACATGCACAGCTACGCGCTCCACGGCGTCCACGGCCGCGCACTGCCCGTGGGCACGGGCGTCAAGCTCGCCAACCCCGACCTCGAAGTGATGGTCGCGGGTGGCGACGGTGACGGCTACTCCATCGGTGCCGGTCACTTCGTCCACGCGGTTCGCCGCAACCCCGATATGACCTACGTCGTCATGGACAACCGCATCTACGGGCTGACCAAGGGCCAGGCCTCGCCGACCTCGCGCTCCGACTTCGAGACGAGCACGACGCCGGAAGGCCCGCAGCAGCCGCCGGTCAACCCGCTCGCGCTCGCACTCGCCTCCGGCGCGACGTTCATCGCGCAGTCGTTCAGCTCCGACGCCCTGCGCCACGCCGAGATCATCCAGCAGGCCATCGAGCACGACGGCTTCGGCTTCGTCAACACGTTCAGCCCGTGTGTCACGTTCAACGACGTCGACACCTACGACTACTTCCGCGACTCGCTAGTCGACCTCAAGGAGGAGGGTCACGACCCGACCGACCGCGAGGCGGCCAAGCAGAAGATCCTCGAGGGCGACAAGGAGTACATGGGCGTCCTCTACCAGGACGAGGACTCCGTCCCGTACCACGAGATCCACGGCGTCACCGAGAACATGTCCGAGATTCCGGACGGCGCACCGGAGAACGCGATGGACCTGGTCCGCGAGTTCTACTAGACGCCCTTTTTTGAACTCGGGTTTCCTCGGGCGCCTGCGGCGCCCTGCGGGAACCACTCGTTCAAAAAAGCTCGGCCAAAAAAGGCCGAGCTTCACTTCGTTCAGCTCGGAGAACGACAGCACCCGGGCTCTTCGAGCCGCTCGTGCTGTCGACGGGGAGAACTGGAAGCACCGGAATCGATGTGCTGATTCTGTGAAGATATCGACGCCAGCTTAGCCGAGTCGGAACCGCAGACACAGGAAGTTCGGGTTCGTCGCCTCGTACTCGTACCGTTCAGGATTCACCTCCCGGTACTCCTCCGTCGGCGTCGGTTCCAGCAGCCGGTCGAGCCTGAAGCCTGCGGCGAGTGCCGGCTCCAGCATCGCGGAAAGCGGTCGCCGGTAAGCAATCACCTCGACCGGTTCTCCGAACGAGGTCCACGTCGCAGAGACCAGCTCCGTCTCGTGGTAGTTCTCCGCGTCGTCGTACTCCACGAAGTTGGCGTGGGGGTCCTGGACTGAGAAGACGAGCCAGCCGTCGTCGGTGAGGGTTCTCCGCAGTTCCGCGAACAGGGAGTCCCAGTCACGGAGGTAGTGGAAGGTGAGCGAGCTGGCGACGCCGTCGAAGGTGCCGTCGCCGAAGGGAAGCGAGCGGCCGAGAGAAGCGGCGTCTGTGAAACCCGCTGTCATCTCGGTCGGCGCGACCCGTGAGGTTCGACACCGACTGACAGTCAAGCTAAATTCTTCGGTAACCAATAGGACAGCAGTATGGGAGGACCGTGGGCGAAGATACCGGCCGAGGAGGAACTCGTAGCGGGGGCAGTCGATTGGCGAGCGCTCGCCCGGGAGTACACGCTCGCGGTAGATCGCCTCGAAGAACAGCGGGCGACGGTGACCGAGCGAGCAGTCCGTTCTTCCCGACAGGTCGTCGTCGGAACCGTGGCCCTCGCGGCCGTCGCCGCGTTTCTCCTCACACAACCGCAACTGACGGCCGACCTGACCGTCCCGGCAGCCGTCCTCTTCGACGTCGAGCTGACGGTTCTGGACCTCGCCGTCGCCGCGGGAGGCTGCCTCCTCGTCGCGCTCTTTCTCGCCCACACGGCGGCGACCGTCGCCCCCGGCGACCTCGGTCGGTCGACAACGCCGGGCGACGTCTGGAACCTGCTCGAGGAGCCGCGGCAGCTGACCGAGTACTACTACTGGAAGCTCTCGCGGCTCGCCGGGCGAATCGAGGAGAACGACAGGCTCATCGAGCGCACGACGACGTTCGAGGCCTGGGCGAGCACCGCCCTGTTGCTCGGCGCGTTCCTGCTCGCGCCTGTCGGTTACCGGCTCGTGACCGGGACGTACGTCACCACGTCGTTAGCCGTCCTTGGCGGGCTCGTACTCGGTGGGCTATGGCTGTGGCTCGAACGGCAGTTGAACGCGCCGTTCCCGCAGGAACGGGAGATGGAGTTGGTCGCGCCCGATACGCCAGCACTGGCGTATACCCGGTCACAGCGACGCGGGGGACTGCTGTAGGGCGAAGCGTCAGTTCGTCTCGTGGGTCACGTTCTCCATCAGCGCCAGCACGTCGGTCTCCTCGCTGGGCAGTTTCGTCGGATGGCCACCGATGGCGATGACGTAGTCGTCGCCGTGTTGGACCATCGTCACGTAGATTTTCACCTCAATCTTCTCGCCCTGCCGCGTGGCCTCGCCCGTGAAGACCCCGACGTCGGTCCCCTTTCCGAGCATCGTCACCGCCTCTGTACCGTCGGGCTGGACGTTCGATATCTTGCCGAAGGACGTCTGGGACTGTCCGAGCACCTGGTCCAGCAGTTCCCTGTCGCTCATCTTCCGGACGGGGTTCATCGGCTGGCCCAGCACGTCGGTCTGATGGGTGGACACGAGTGCGAAGATACCCACGGTCTGGTCGATGAAGTCGTCCTGCTTCTCGTAGGTCGCGACCCAGTTCTCGACGCGAATGGTCCGGTCGCCGATACCGATGTCCTGCCCGTTCACCTCGACCGTCCGGTTCTCGACGGACGTCTCGGTATAGCCGGTGCTCTCCGCCCCGAGCGCGTCGTCCTCGACGACCGCCTTGTTCGCGTGGTACTCCAGGGCCTCTTCGCCGGTGATGAAGCCGAGACACCCACTCGAAAGACTCAGGACTCCCGCCGTCGCCGCCAGCACCCGCCGCCTCGTTCTCATGCACGGAGGATACCGACTGGTGGGCAAGAACTTTCCGGCTATCGAAACGACCTGGGCGGGTTTCCCGTGCAGGACTCCCACGTACGACACCTAATCGCACGATTGTCCAGAAACGGTCGTTACAGTCCGGTAGGGGCCCAGAAAACGGCGATTTCAGAGATATTGTCCGAACCCAAAAAGCACTTTTACAGCCACGTAATTACATCTAATTACAGATGTCCCAGTTCCCCGACTACCTCGATGTCGACTACACCGACGGCGAGGGCGAGTCTCCGGAGGACTATCCGTCCATCGAACACAAGCTCGAGAAGGCTCTCGACGTCACGAAGAAGGGCCTCGAAGAGTACGAAAACCCGGCCGTCATGTGGACCGGCGGTAAGGACTCGACGCTGACGCTGTACTTCGTGAAGGAGGTCGCAGAACAGTACGACCTCGACCTGCCCACGACGGTCTTCATCGACCACTTCCAGCACTTCGACGAGCTGATGGACTTCGTCGAGCACTGGGCAGACGAGTGGGACCTCGAGGTCAAGTGGGCCCGGAACACGGACGTCGGCGACTACGTCGACGAGAACGGCCTCGAACCGGGCGACGACATCCCGGTCGACGCCCTCTCCGAGCACAACCAGCACCACATCCGCAACATCCTCGAGTACGAAGAGGACACGTTCCCGTTCCTGCTCGACACCTACGTCGGCAACCACCTGCTGAAGACCGTCGCGCTCAACGACACCCTCGAATCCGAGGACATCGACGGCATCATCTCCGGCATCCGCTGGGACGAGCAGGAAGCACGCGCGGACGAGACGTTCTTCAGCCCGCGTCACGACCCCGACATCTACCCGCCGCACGACCGCATCCAGCCCATCCTCCAGTTCACGGAGGCCGACGTCTGGGAGGCGTTCTGGCACTTCGTGGTGCCGGAGACGGTCGAGGAGTACCCCGACGAAGGCTACGTCCCGCAGGACTACGACGACCTGCCGAACGGCCTGACCCACGCGGACATCCCCGTCTCGCCGAAGTACTTCGAGGGCTTCCGCTCGCTCGGTTCCGAGGTTTCGACCGACAAGGCGGAGTCCGAGCCGGCGTGGCTGCAGGACCTCGAGAACACGACCGAGCGCGCAGGCCGCGCCCAGGACAAGGAGGACCTGATGGAGCGCCTGCGTGACCTCGGCTACATGTAACGTCGGCGAGCTAGCAGCGACACGCGTTTTTTCGGCCGTCCGTGTGCTCCACCAGCCGACAGGCACGTCTCTCCACCACATTCTCTCCATCACAGCCGGTCGCTCGTGCGAGCCAGACGCACGCTCCACATACCGGTAAGAACGTCTGGGTGCTCCCTACGACACGAGAGAGTATGTCACACAAACCCACGCGACGGGCGATGCTCGCCGCGACCGGCGGCGGCCTCGCCGCCCTCGCAGGCTGTCTGGGGGGCGGGACGAGCGCCACCATCGGCGGGTCGACGACCACGTCGACCCCGGCCGACGCGGAGAGCGACCCGACGACCGGTGGCGGGACCCCCGGGACGGCGCTCCCACTCGCGGACCACCGCCTCGTCGTCGAGCACAGCTACGCCGACCTGAACGAGTGGGTCGTCTCCGGGGGACCACCGAAGGACGGCATCCCCTCGATAGACGAGCCGACGTTCGAGGCCGCATCGAAGGTGGGCAGCCGCATCCGACCCGGCGACCCCGTATTCGGCGTCGCCCACAACGGCGAGGTGAAAGCCTACCCGCAGTCCATCCTCGTCTGGCACGAGATCGTCAACGACCGCTTCGGCGGCGAGAACGTCACCGTCTCGTACTGTCCGCTGACCGGCACGGCCATCGGCTACCTGCGCGGGAAGACCGAGTTCGGCGTCTCGGGTCGCCTGCTCAACTCGAACCTGGTCATGTACGACCGCGAGACCGACAGTCGCTGGCCACAGATACTCGGGACCGCCATCTCGGGCGACTACCG
Source organism: Haloarchaeobius lipolyticus (assembly GCF_051208015.1). Lineage (NCBI taxonomy): Archaea > Methanobacteriati > Methanobacteriota > Halobacteria > Halobacteriales > Halorubellaceae > Haloarchaeobius > Haloarchaeobius lipolyticus. The sequence continues at coordinate 444,560 of NZ_JBPKGF010000003.1, forward strand.
GGACCACAGCCTCCGGCACGTTCCGGTCACGTGGACGACCTGGAAGCGCTGGAAGACGGCCTACCCGGAGACGAAACTGCTCACGGAGAAGACCGGCTACGTCCGCGACTACGGCCGCGACCCGTACGGCACGTACAACCCGAAGGTGGGTTACTACAAGACCGACGGGATGCTGTTCGACCCGCAGGAACGCGACGGACGGCATCCGCCCAAGATGGTCGTCCTCGGGACCCGCTCGCCGACGGGCGCGTTCGCCGTGTCGAAGGGGACCCTCCGCGACGAGAAGGTGGTGACCGGGAACGCCGGCGAGACACCGGTCGTGGCGGTCCACGGTCCAACCCTCGACACCGGCTACCTGTACCGGCCCGACGGCGCGGTGACGGCCGCTTCGAGCGGGAAGTACCGCGTCGACGGGACGACCTACGCCGCGTCCGAGCTCCCGCTGGACCCGCTGGACCCGTTCGACGCGATGTGGTTCGCGTGGTTCGCGTTCTACCCGTCCACCGAGATCCATGTCTGAGACACAGCGCCTCGCGGGTGGCGTCGCCGACAGGCTCGGCCGGACGGGCCGGGCTGTCCAGCTGGCGCTCCGGCGGCGGGACTCCCTCGCCGTCGTTCTCGCCGTCACGCTGGCGTACCTCGCGGGCTACCTGCTCGCGGTCGGTGACCTCGCGGTTCGCTCCGGGTTCGGAACCGGCTACGTCGTCGTGTCGGACCCGTTCTCGCGGATGTTCGAGCCGACCGGGACCTTCTCGTGGGAACCGGTCGCGCTCGTCGATGCGGAGGTCGTTCGCCTGCTCGTCTCGCCGCTCAACATCGCTGTCGCGCTGACGCTCGCACTCCTCGTCGGCCTGAACATCGGCGTCACCTACCTCGCGTGGCGCCACCCGGCGGCGTGCGGCATCCAGCGTTCGACCGGCACCGGGTCGGGGGCGAGCCTGCTCGCGGCGGTTCCGGCGCTGCTGTCGGGCAGTGCCTGCTGTGGCCCGGTCGTCCTCATCGCGCTCGGCATCTCCGCGTCGGGCGCCCTGCTGACGGTGTTCGCGTGGCTCCTGCCCGCTGGCGTGACGCTGCTGCTCGCGAGTCTCGTGTATTCGGGCGGAAAACTGGACCCGGTCGGGGCCGCTGGGTGAGTAACGGTTCTGCTACCCTTCGTCGAACCGCGCGAATCTGCGCCTCACAAGCTCGACGAGTCGCGTCACTCCTCGTCGAACAGCTCCTCGCCCTCGACCATGTTCTCGGCGACCGTATCGATGTCCAGCGTGACGCCGAGACCCGGCTCCTCCGGAATCTCGATGTAGCCGTCCTCGATGACGGTCTCCTCGACGAGGTCCTCCCACCAGCCCAGCTCGTAGGAGTGGTACTCGACGGCGAGCGAGTTCGGGATGGCCGCGCCGACGTGGGCGCTGGCGACCGTCGCGACCGGCGAGGAGACGTTGTGCATCGCGACCGGGACGTAGTACTGGTTCGCGATGTCTGCTATCTTGCGCGTCTCGCGCATCCCGCCGACCTTCGGCATGTCGGGCGCCACGATGTCGACGGCCTGGTTCTCGAGGAGGCGGCGGTGTTCCGTCGCCCGGTAGCGGTTCTCTCCTACCGTGATGGGCGTGATGGTCGACTGCGTGACCTCCTTCTGGACCTTCAGATTCTCCGGCGGGACAGGGTCCTCGAGCCACCAGACGTCGTACTCCTCGAGGGCGTTCGCGAGACGCTTCGCGGAGCCACCGGAGAACGTCCAGTGGCAGTCGAAGGCGACGTCGGCGCGGTCCTTGACGCGCTCTGTGACCTTCTCGACTATCTCGGCCTTGTGGCGGATCTCGCCGGGACGGAGGTGCCGGTTGGCACGGTCCTTCTCCAGCCCGGACGGGACGTCGAGGTCGAACTTCAGGGCGTCGTAGCCGAGCTCCTCGACGACGCGCTCCGCCTCGTCGGCACAGGCGTCGGGGTCGGCCTCGGCCTCGGTGTGGCAGTCGCAGTAGACGCGAACGTGGTCACGGTACTTGCCGCCGAGCAGCTGGTACGCGGGTAGTTCGAGGATCTTTCCGGCGAGGTCGTGCAGCGCGATCTCGATGCCGGAGATGGCCGTGACGGTGACGCCCTCGACGCTCCCTTCACCGGACATCTTCTGGATGAGGTGTTCGTACAGTCGGTCGATGTCGAGCGGGTTCTCGCCCACTATCATCGGCTTCATCCGCTCGATGAGTTCGGGGACGCCCGCACCCCAGTAGGCCTCGCCGGTCCCGACGATGCCGGCATCCGTGTAGACGCGGACCAGTGTCCACGGGAAGTTGCCGTCGACCATCGTCGTCTGCACGTCCGTGATCTCCACGTCGCGACCGCCGCCGCGCTTGGCGGTCGCACCCATCGTCTCGGCGGAGAGCTCTCGCATCGTGTACTCCGCGTTCGGGTCGTGGAGCTGCGTGTAATCGATTCCCATATCTCGTTGTTTACTCGGGGAGTAGTAAAAGTTTGGCACTCCTCGGCGAGCGACGACCGTGGAGAACCAGCACTCCGAACGTGGACGGCAGTGGTAATGAGTGTCTGGGTGCCGGGCCGTTCGGTCCCCGGCGCGTCCGATTCCCAGCTACACCCGGGCGAGCGCGATGTCGAACGTAACACCCTCGTCGTCGTTGTCGTGGACGGAGACCGAGCCACCACAGCTGTCGATTATCTCGCGGACGAGATAGAGACCGAAGCCCGTTCCGGGACTGGCGAAGCCCTTCCGTCCCTTCTCGAACACTGCGTCACGGAGCGTCTCGTCGATACCCGGACCGTTGTCCGAGACGTGGACCACCACTTCGTCGTCGCCGACGTCGGTCCAGACCTCGACCATCGTGGTCGGTTTGTCGTTGTGCTGGACCGCGTTCGTCAGCAGGTTCTCGAACACCTCGGGTAACAGGTCGTCGGCCATCACCTCGACGCGGGGCAGCTCGTCGCACTCGAACACGGCGTCGTCGTAGGCGTCCCGCGCCTGTTCGACTTCTCCCTCGACCACGGCTGCCAGGTCTGTCGGCTCGGGTTCGTGTTCCTCGCCCTCGACGATGGCCTTCATGAACGACCGCATCGTCTCGATGAGGTCGATCATGTCCTCGATACGATGCTGGACGGTGGACAGGTGGGTGACCATCGCCTCGTCCACGTGACCGTCGAGGAGGTCTGCACGTGCTCGGACGACGTTCATCCCGTTGAGCAGGTTGTGCCGGATGATGCGGTTCATGAACTCCAGGCGCTCGCGCTCGTGCTCGATCTGTCGCTCGTGGAGGTGACGCTCGGTCACGTCCTGTGTGAACGTCATCCCACCGGTGACCTCGCCGTGTTCGCCCCGTAGCGGGAGTGCCATGACCCGGAACGCCCGGTTCTCCGCCAACAGCTGGACGTCCTGCGTGTCGCCGTCGAGTGCCGACTGGCAAGCGGCCAGGTATTCATCTCCGTGGACGGGGAGCTCGACGTCGACGTCGGTCATTCGCTTCCCTCGGACGCTCGACGGTTCGAACTCGTACTCGTCGTACAGCGCGCCCGCGATGGTCAGATAGCGGAGGTCGGTGTCGAACAGGGTGACCGAGGCGTCGGGGATGTTCTCGGTCAGGGTCCGGTATCGGCGCTCGTTCTCGCGCAGCTCGGCCTCTCGTTCGATGGCAGCGATCGCCAGTCCGATGATTTCACCGAGCTGTTTCAGGACCTTTTTCTCCTGGTCGTCGAAGGGGTTCGTCCGACTCGTACAGACGTTCAGGACGCCGTAGACGTGGTCGTCGTGGGTGATGGGGACGGCTGCGGAGGCTTCGATACCGTGCTCGTCAGCTGCCTCTCGCCAGGGTTCGTAGTCGTCGTCGTGGACGCTCTGTACGACCTGGACGGTTCCGGTGCGCACCGCTCGACCGGTAGACCCGTTCGCTGTCTCGTCGGCGGGGGCTGTCGAGATGGTGATGTCGTCGAGATACCCGTCGCTACCAGCCTCGGCCCTGTATTCGACAGCCTCGACCTCGAGGTCCGCCGCTCCCACCCAGGCGAACTCGTAGGTCGATGCCTCGGCAAGGCACTGACAGGCGCTGGCTTCTATCGTCTCGCGCGTCGACTGGCCCATCACCGCGTCTGTGACCTGCCGAACGACTCCGTTGAGTTCGTCCAGGGCGGTGAGCTGGTCGATGTACTGCTGCCGTTCGAGCTCGTAGCTCACCCAGTTGCTGAATATCTCAACGAACGTGACCTGCCAGTCCGAGAACTCCTCGGCACGCGCTTCGGTATCGTAGAAACAGAAGGTTCCGTAGGGGCTCCCGTCGACCGTCACCGGGGCGCCGAGATAACAGGAGATGCCCCAATCCTTGTTCCCGGCCCGCCCGGCGAGATCCGGTGCGTCCTCGGCGACGTCTCGGAGGACGAGGGTTCGCTCGGTCTCGACGACCCGCTCGCAGTTCGTGGCCTCCAACGGGACCACGTCACCCCGTCCGATGCCCGCGTCTGCGGGAGCGTCGATCGCCTCGAAGATGTACTCGTCGCCCTGGACGCGTGACAGCGTCGCGTAATCGGTCCCGACCGCCTTCCGAACGACGTGCAGTAGCTCCTCGATCCGCTCTTCGAACGAACGGTCCACGTTCGCGGTTATCTCGTAGGCGTCACGGAGGGCTCGTTCTCGGACGCTCAGTTCGGCTTCGGTGTCGTCGTCCGCCGTCCGGCCGCGAGCGGTGGCCGAGGCTTCGAGGACCCGATCAGCGGCCCTCTCCGAGAGAGGGCCGTCGACCGGGACGTAGTCGGTGACACCCGCTCGGACGGCCTCACTGGCGAACGTTTCGTCACCATCCCGGGCGAGGATGACGACCGGAAGGTCTGGATTCGTCTCTCGAACGACACGGAGTCGCTTCAGACAGTCGAGGTCGCCGTCGTCGGAATAAACCAGACAGTCGACGCCCGCGCCGACCTCGTCGACTCCGGCGTCGGTACCGCTGCAGACATCCACAGTCGCTCCCTCCCGCTCGAGGAGCGTCTTCAGCTCCTCCCCGGACGTTCGGGACCCACACACTGTGCGGACCCGGGTAGGGCCGCACTCCGAATCAGACATTGGTCTCCTAGTGATGCTCTAGCGGTTAAAGTGTCGGGGTCTAATTGATTGCTAAATGTCATTTCTGTCCCCGCCTTCACCTGCCGTTCCTCCCCACGACTGCCAGGTACACCATCCCCCCGAGTCGGTCGCCGTGTTGCCGGCCCGTGAGACCGGCCACTGAATCCAGCGTCCGGGGTCGTCACGCAGTCTCCCCGAGATACGCGTCTGTGATGCGGAGACTGCCACGGGTGCCCTCCCACTCGGTCTCGTACTCGAGTTCGATGGGACGGTCCATGTGGGGGGCGTCGGTGACCAGCGTCTCGAACTCGCCACCCTCACCGAGGACGTGGACGCCGTAGCGGTCGTTGAGCGCCTGCAACTCGTCGAAGGCACCGGCGTCGAGCGTCCTGCCGAGCCACGACTCGTCGAGGCCGCCCGCTGCGACCTGAATGATGGTTATCTCGAAGCCCGCCTCGAGCATCTCCCTCGCGAGCTCCTCGGGGTCGCGCTGCCAGAGCGGCGCGAAGACGTCACAGCCGAGTCGGTCGGCCATCCCCTGGATACGGGAGGTCTGGTACTCGCTCTCGATGGCGCCGGCGGTTACCCCCGCGAGCCCGCCGTCGAGGTCCGAACGAAGTGACTCCAGTGCGGCTTCGAGCGGCTCCAGTTCCGCGTCACCCTGGACGCCCGAGTCCTCGGCGGCCATCGCGTCGAAGTCGTCCGGCGTGACGTTCACGTGCGGTAGACCGATGCTCTCCGCCGCGAGACTCGTCAGTTCCGTCGCGGGGACGTGGTACATGTACGACTCGCCCTCGGGGTGGACCGTGAGCAGGTGCGAGACGGGCAGACCCTCCTCGAGTGCGCGGTACAACGCCCACGAGGAGTCCTTCCCACCGGAGAACAGGCTGACCCACGAACCGTCGGCTGTCATGCCTGAACGACGGGACCGGGGGGCTAAACGTGTGACGGACTGGGTCAGGAACCCTGCTCCATCTCGACGTCCTCGATGGTCGTCCCCGAGAAGATGGAGGCGATGCGGACGCCGACGATAGCGAGCAGGACGGCGATTCCGACGAACGCGGCGAGTCGCTCGCCTGCGGTCACGTCGAACGGCCCGTAGGAGCGCTGGCCGATGCCAAGGCGGGGGACGACGACGGGCTCGATGAGCCGCGCCCGTTCGAGGAAGTACGCCGAGATGCCCCGGATGACCAGTGAGACCGAGACCAGCGTGAACGGCAGGTTCAACATCGCGGACGAGACCGGCTCTTCGCCGATAGCCTCGTCCAGGAGCCGTCCGATGCTCGCGATCGCGCCCGCCATCGCCAGCCACGGGATGGCGTCGTAGACGAACCGCATCGCGGGAACCACCACGCCTTGCGGGTCGGCGAGCCCCTGGACGCTGACGACGCCGACGAACAGCCCGACCATCGTCAGCCCCGCCGCGACCACGTAGGTCACGACGGAGACGTTCCCGGAGTAGAGCGCGCCTCTCGCCTGGAGCGCCGCGTCTTTCAGCAGCTCGTCGACCGCGAACCCCTTGTACAGGAGGAAGACGCCGACGATGGCGGTGATGGTCGCCGCGCCGATGGCCGGCCCCTGCCAGAGGGCCAGTGCCGGAAAGGCGACGAGCGCCAGTCCGAGAGGGACGAGGACCGTCTGTCGAAGCTCCTCGTCCGCGAGGAACTGTTTGAGCAGGTAGTACGTCGACTCGATGTCGCGAGCCTGCCGGACGACCACGCGGTCGACGGAGTCGACCCTGAGCCGCGACTCGATGACGGGGACGAGGCGTTCGTCCTGTGCACTGTCGATGACGACCACCGCGGAGTCGAGGTCGTAGCGTTCGATGAACTGGTCGAGCTGGTGTGCAACGGCCCGGTCGGCACCGACGACGGTGTCGCTCGTCCCCGAGACGACCGCGACCACGGTCTCTTCGTTCTCGTCGCGGAGGTCTCGCGCGACGCGAAGTGTCTCGAGTAGACAGTTGACACTGGAATCTTCAGGGTCGGCGAGACCGACGTCGGTGACGAGCGAGCGGACCGCTTCCCAGCCAACGACAGGCGTCTCCAACCCCGTCTTCCGCCCGATGTCGTCGGTACGGTCGACACAAACGACGAGCGTAGCCACTACGGAAAGCGAACACGAGCGAGTACAAAAAACTGCCGCGCCCTGCGCCGTCGTCTACAGCCGGAGTCTGGTCTCGTCGTCTAGAACGGCGCTCCCGAGGCCCGACCCGAACGCGTACGCGACGCGAACCGCCCCGCCCCGAAGACGCTCCGAGAGCGAATACTCCGGATGGAACGGCTCGACCGTCACCGGCTCGTCGAGTAAGGCTTCGAGACGGTCCTCCACGTCGTCCCGCGTCCCGACCTCGTCGACGAGTCCGCGTTCGCGGGCGTCCCGTCCCAGGTAGACACGCGCCTCGGTCGCTCGAACCTCGTCACTACCAAGCTCGCGGCGCTCCGCTACCTGTTCGACGAACTCGTCGTAGTAGTCGTCGACGAGTCCCTGCAGGTACTCACGCTCCGGTTCGGTGAACTCCTTCAGTGCGGCGCCTGCGTCCTTGTACTCGCCGGCGACGAGCGTCTGGTCGGACACGCCGAGTCGATCGGCCAGCTCCTTCGCGTTCACCTGCGTGAGCCTGACGCCGATGCTCCCGACGATGGTCCCGTCGCGGACCCATATCTCGTCGCAGCCGACCGCGATGGCGTAGCCGCCGCTGGCACACACGTCCGTCGCGTAGGCCAGCACGGGGCCGTCGAACCGTTCGACTGCGAGACGGATGTCGTCGCTCGGGACGACGTCGCCACCGGGCGTGTTCAGCTCGACCAGCAGGGCGTCGACCGACGGGTCCTCGTCCGCCTGGTCGACGAGGTCGACCACCTCGTCGGCGTGCGCCCCCAGGGGCGACCCGGGAAGGACGCCCGCGCCGCCATCGCGCGAGATGGGGCCGTCCACCGCGACCGAGGCGACGTTGTAGTCGACGACGGTTAGTCGGGCAGCTCGGGCCGCGAGTCTCGCGGCGAGCAGGCCGCTCGCGAGAGTCAACAGTACCTCGAGCGTCCCGAACGCGCCCGCGGCTATCTCGTCGAACAGGAGCCAGCCGCCGGCGATGCCGACTGCGCAACCGGCCGCCGTGAGTGCGCCGCGGGCGAGACGTGTGCGTGCTTCCATGCCCCGCGATTCGGCCATACGGCTCAAAGCGGTTGTGTTCGCGAGAAAATCAGTCGGTCGGACGTCGATGCGGCGAAACCGCAGTCAGAGAATGTCCCCGATTACGCGCTTAGAGACGGCCGGCCTTCTGCAGCTTCATGAGGTCCTCGGTGTCGAGGGTCTCTCCTTCCTTGAACTTCTGGTAGATCTCCTCGGCCTCGGCCTCGACTTCCTCGCGCTTCGCGTCGCGCTTGGACTGCTTTGCCTCTTCCTCCTGCTTGTCCATCTCGCGCAGGCGCTTCTGGACGCGGACGAAGTCCTCGTGGTGGCGGTCTGCCGCCTCCTGAGCCTCGACGAACTTCTCGTGCATCTCGTCGGCTTCGTCACGGATGTCGTCGGCCTCGCGGTAGGCCTCGATCATCTGGTTGTGGTGCTCCTGGGCCTGGTCGGCGAGCTCCGTCACCTTCTGGTGGTGCTGGGACGCCTCGGAGCGAACCTCCTCGGCCTCGTCGACGAGCTCGTCGAGGTCGTCGTTCTGGCCCATCTTCTCCTTGCGGGACTGGTACTCCTCACGCTTGGCCTCGATCTTCTCGATGAGCTCGCGCTCCTCGTCGGCCGAGAGGACCTCGGTCTGCTGTTTGAACTCGAGGTCTTCGATCTCGGACTCGAGCTCCTCGAGGTCCTTGCCGTCGTCGAGTTCGAGGTCTGATTTCAGCTCGTCGACCTTGTCGAAGTGCTCGTTGGCTTCCGCGTTGAGCTCGTTACGCTTCTGCTTGTGCTCCTGGACGAGCTCGTTGAGCTCGTCGCGCTTCTCGCGGTGCTGCTGCGCTTCGTCTACCTTCTCGCGAGTCTTCGCGTTGAGGTCGTCGCGCTTGGAAGCGCGCTCAGAAGCCATCTGGTTGAGTTCGTTACGTCGGTCTCGCAGCTGCCCTGCGAGCTTGATGAGCTGGCCCTTGGATTTGTTTTCAAGGTCGTCTTCGGTGAGTTCTACGTTCTTGGATGTGTCTATCGAATCAGCCATTGTGTTCGTACCTCGATTCCGTCCCGCGCCGGACGGTAGCAACCGCTAACAGCCTGCGACACCTCGGGGACAAGATTCCGTGTCATTCTGGTCGGCTATCGATGCTACCGGAACACCGGCGGCGTTCTGGTATCAGCTAATACCACGGCAACTAATTTAAATGTACCGATTACCTGGAAACCGGGAATCGAACGACGGAGGCCACCTAACGTGTGTAAATGACTACCACGGGCATTCAGGGCGCTTATAAAGAGTACACGTTCACGGCGCGGAACGAGTCGGTCTCGACGGCGAGCTCCAGACGGTCGGCGCCGCCTGGGACCGAGGCAGTTCCGACGTCGACGCGTTCGCCGGGGTCGGCTACGACCGAGACCGACTCGCCGGCGTCGCCCGCGGTCCACGTGACGGTGCCTTCGACGACCCGTGAGAGGTCGTTGACCACCGTGACCGGAACCGACCCCGGCGGTGACTCGGTGGCGATGGCGACCACGGGCTGGTAGGCGGTTCTGAGGGAGTCGAACGCAGGTTTTCTCGTCCCATCTGCGGCCACCACCCCCATCCCGCCGCCGGGTCCCGCGTCGCGCAGGCAGAAGGCGGCGAGGACGTTCGCCCCTCGCACCCGGAGCGCTTCGGCGACGCGTTTCACGATCCGGGCCTGCGTCGCCTGTGACCTGTCCGGATCGTCGCTCCCGACGACCGCGTCGTGTCGAGCGCGGTCGAGGCCGGGCGGGGACGCTCCCGCCGTGGTCACCGACCCGGCCCCGAACTCCGAGACCACCGCACCGTACTCCGGGTGTTTCGCGAGGAGCCAGGACACGCCGTCGGCGTCACCGTACCGCCAGCCGGGGTATAGATGTGCGGCGTCGGGGGTCGTCCCTGGCTGCCCGCAGACCGGGAAGACGGCCGCGTCGGCCGGGAAGCCGGTCGCGATCGCCTCGGCGGCCGACCGGTCGACCGTGGTTCCGGACAGTCGTCGGCCGAACCGGAACCGGTCTACCCGGCCGCTTCCGAGCCGTTCCGGGAACGGGTCAGCCGGGTCGTCGTGGACGCCGAACAGGCGGATGGACGGATGGTGGTCGTACGTCGCCGACAGGGCTCGCGCCAGCTCCCGGCCGCGTTCCGGGTCGACGGTCTGCGGGCCGGACAGGGGGAGGTCCTGCCAGACGAGGACGCCTGCTTCGTCCGCAGCGTCGTAGAACGCCTGCGGCAGCGCGTGGGCGTGGACCCTGACGAGGTCGCAGTTCGCGTCGACGGCCGCTTCCAGGTCCGTCAGCGGGTCCAGCCCCGGAAGAACGTTGACCCCTCTCACCCGGACCCGCCGGCCGTTGACCCACAGCCCGTCGTCGTAGGAGACGTCACAGACGCCCGTCGTCACGCTCCGCTCCTGGTCGCCGAACTTCGCCCGGACGGTGTAACGGTGCTGGTCGCCGTGGGTTCGCGACCACCAGTACGACGGGTCGTGGAGTTCGAGCGTCCGTGTGACGGTGATGCGTTCACCCGGGTCGGCGACGACCCGCTCTCGCTCCATCGCGGCGCCGCCGCGGAAGCCCTCGGGCCGGACCGACAGCGTCACCGCCTCGTCGACGGCGTCGCCAGCGTCCACACAGACCGCGACGTCGATGACCGCTCCCTCGTCCGTCAGGCGGGGATTGACCGTGAGGTCGGCGAGATAGGTCGGGGGCCGGAGCCGCAGATGGGCACCCCACCAGATCGCCGGAACGGCCAGCTCCGGAGTGACGAGATCGGTCTCGTAGACCCCACCGAAGCCATCCTCAGGGCGACGACACTCCACGACGAGTTCGTTCTCCGCGGCCGGTTCGAACTCGAACTGGGCGGGTTGGAAGTACGTGTCGTGCGTTCCGAGTAGCGTTCCGTCGAGCCAGATTCGCGCGTGACCGTACACGCCCTGCAGTTCGAGGAGGGCGCGCTGTGCCGGGGTCCGGCGGGGATCGCCGAACCGAAGGCGGTAGGCAACCGCGTCCGCCCCGGCGAACTGGGCTGGTCGACCGGGAACCGCGACCGGTTCCCACGACTCGACCTCGGGTGGCTCTGCCCCGGTCGACGCTCGTACGACCCCACCCTGCCACTGGCTCGCCATATGTGAGCGAATCGCGTCCGCGACCACGAAAGGTCTTGTTGCCGATTCTCGGGCGCTCACGCTCGTGGGTCGGCCGGCTCACTCGGGTTCACTTTCACTTTCACCGCGCGGTTGGCTCGGTTTAACGTGTCCGTAGCCTGTCTCTCCATTCATGCTCGAACGCCTGACCGCGACGTGCGAGGGCTGTGACCAGACACTCGACGCAGCCGGCGCGACCTTGACCATGCGCACCGCTGGTGGCGTCCGCCGCGCCTACGAGTGCGAGTGCGGGGCGGTTACGGTCACGGTGGTTCGCGAAGATTAAACCCGGCCGGTCGGTATGCCGTCGCATGAAAGAGGTCATCCACGCCCGCGGCCACGAGAACGTCTCCGCCGAGCACACGAGCACCTTCGAGGTGACGACGGACGACTTCCTCACGCCTGCAGGCGACTGTATCCTCGCCATCGACGCCGACCGGTCGCCCGCCGATTTCGACCCGGCCTTCAGGGACGCCTGTCGCGAGCAGGGGGCCCGCATCACCTTCACCATCGAGGCCGACGGCCACACCGACTCCGTGACCGGCCTCGGTCATCCGGACCTCGAACTGACCGACGACCGAAGCCTCGTCGGACGGACCTCCGACTACATCGACGACCGGACCGTCCTCCTCGCCGCTCCGTTCGCCGCAGAGGGCTTCGACCGCGACCTCGTTGCCGCGCTCGCCGACGGCGCGGAGGCACGCGTCGTCCTCGAGGTCGAATGAGCCTCCTCGTCGGGTGAACCGACCGTCGACTGACGGACGCCCCGCCCGGAACCCGGCGGCTTTGACGGTCCCGCTCCTAGGGCCACGCATGTCCGACGACGAACCTACAGAGAACATCTCCGGTGGCCCCGGCGGAGGCGGGAGCCCGGCCGAGTTCGAGCCTGGTGAGGCCGCGACACGCGCCGAGGCGGTCGTCGACCGGCTCGGCGAACTGTACTGGCAGAAGGCCTACGGTGGGCAGGATGCGTTCGAGTGTCTCGTCAGGACAATCCTCAGTCAGAACACGAGCGACAAGGCGAGCCAGCCGGCACACGACGACCTCATGGCCCGGTACGGTCCGGCCGACGAACTTGCAGAGACGCTCGCCGACGTCCGCGACGACGAACTCGCAGAGACCATCGCCTCGGCTGGTCTCTACAACCAGAAAGCGGAGGTCATCCGCCGCGCCGCGGAATGGGTGCTCGACGAGTTCGGCTCGACCGACGGCTTCGACGCGTTCGTGAAAGACGGCGAGCCAGCGATGGTCAGGGAGACCTTGCTCTCCGTCTCGGGCGTCGGCCCGAAGACCGCCGACTGCGTCCTCCTGTTCTCGGGCGGACGCGGCGGTGTCTTCCCCGTCGACACGCACGTCCACCGTATCGCCCGCCGGATGGGACTCGCACCAGCCGACGCCGACCACGAGGGGGTGCGAGCGGCGCTCGAAGAGGCCGTCCCGGCGGCGAAGTGCGGTTTTGGACACACGGCGATGATACAGTTCGGCAGGGAGTACTGCACCGCCCGGAAGCCGGCCTGTCTCGACGACCCTGAAGCGTGTCCGCTCGCCGACCTGTGCGACCAGGTGGGTGTCTCGCCGGCACTTGGGACCGTCGTCGACCCATCGGAGGCAGATTCCCTGGAGACGCTCTGACTCGGCTCGTATCATGCGATATACTTTTGACCCTGGGTATCGAGTGAAGCAGTACGTAGTCCGACCGAAACCTGGATACATCAAGGTGATGTTGGGTCTGGCGAACGGGGGTCCCAACCAGTGATCCAGTGCGCGAACCTCTGTCGCGCACTCGACCGGAGGACGAATCGCGGGAGGAAAACCAGCAATGAGCAACAGATTCACGACCGTCTTCACTCGAGTTCCAGTCTCGTCACCCGCGGCCAGATGGGTGAGTGTATTCCCTGCCGAACCGGTTATCGGTCGACGACGGGGTGCGTGAGATGGCGACGCGAAAGCCGAGACTCTGCCACGTCTCCTGCCCCTTCGACGATTGTACGGATGCGGGCAAGGCGCTCATCCCGCACGACACGGAGGTCTCGGTAACAGTCGCCGAGCCCAGCGTGGACGGGAAGCAGTTCGATGGGATGGTCCGGGGCGGCTGCGCCGAGCATCAGTTCTACGTCTACTTCCAGAAACGCCACTCCGTGCAGGAACTGGAGCGGAAGAAGCAGTGAACCGCCTCGGGGCTTGGCCTCGAGGCACTCGCTTTGATTCTCTGTAGAGCTCAGTTCGTCAGCAGCACGACCGCCAGCACGGCGAACCCGAAGCCAGCCGCGTCCGTCAGTTCGAGCGGTTGTTCCAGGAACGCGATAGCGAGCGCGGCAGCGACGACGAAGTAGAGCGCCGATATCGTCGTCACGACACCGGTCGTATCACCACGCTCGAGTCCCGCGTAGAACGCGACCGCACCGATTCCTGAGAACACTCCGGCGACCGCCGCCACCGCGAGTCCTTCTCTCGTGTACGTAATACTTTCCGGTCGCGTGACCACGTAGGCCCCCGCCAGTGCCGTCCCGACGAGGTAGGAGACGGTCATCGCCACCGTAGGAGAGACCGTCCTGGTCGCGACGTCGGCGACGACGGCCCAGCAGCCCCACGCGACCATCGCGAGCAGCGCCCAGGCGACCGCTGAGTTGAACATGGTCTGGGGTGGCGCACCTGCGGGGTTAACGGTTCGGAGTCCAGACGGCGGGTCGTCCGTGTGTGCCTTCACCCGTCCTGTCGAAGCCGGAGCCGGAACACCGTCGTGTGGGTGGTGTACAGCCCACCCTCGCGAGCGAGGTCGGCGAGGGTGCCGCTAGCGGTAAGGAGAGACCGTCTGAAGCGGGGGAGCTTAGTGCCGAAATACGACAGAAACGTGGAGTGTCTTCTGGTGAACGGGGCCCGGCCGCGTCCTCGTTACTTGAACCGGAACGTCTCCAGGTTCTTCGGGGCGAACGTCCGCATGTTGAACTCGTGGTAGAGCGCGGAGGAGAGGTCCTGCACCGAGCTCTCGTCGCCGTGGACGCAGAGCACCTTCTCCGGCCGCGGGTTCATCGTCCGGACGAAGTCCATCAGGCCCTGCCGGTCGGCGTGGCCGGAGAAGCCGTCGACGGTCTCGACGTCCATCTTCATCTTCATCGTGCTGCCGCGACCGCCGCCGTTGCCGCGGTCGTTGATGGGTATCTCGTCCCAGCCGTTCTGGATGCGGCGACCGAGCGTCCCCTGTGCCTGGTAGCCGACGAAGACGAGCCGGGAGTTCTCGTCGGGACCGACGTGGCGCAGCCAGGACATGATCGGTCCGCCGGTGACCATACCGGACGTGGAGAGGATGATGGCGGGGCCGCCGTCGGCGACGTCCTGTCGCTCCTCTTCGCCGCCGTCGATGTGGTTGAACTCCTCGGCGAGGAACGGGTTCTCGTCCTCGTGGAAGATGCGGTCGCGGAGGTCGTCGCGCAGGTACTCGGGGTAGGTCGTGTGGATGGCCGTCGCCTCCCAGATCATCCCGTCGAGGTGGACCGGCATCCGCGGGATGTCGCCGTTGCGCATCGCCCGTTCGAGCACGAGCATTATCTCCTGGGACCGGCCGACCGCGAACGCCGGGATGAGGACCTTCCCGCCCTTGTCGTGGGTCTCGTTGATGACCTCGATGAGCTTCTCCTCGGAGTCCTCCTGGTCCGTCTGGTAGTCGTTGCGGCCGCCGTAGGTCGACTCCATGACGAGCGTCTCGACTCGCGGGAAGTCGTTGACCGCGCCGTTGAACAGGCGCGTGTCCTTGTAGTGGATGTCGCCGGAGAACGCGACGTTGTAGAGGCCGTCGCCGATGTGGAAGTGGCTCACGGCGGAGCCGAGGATGTGACCCGCGTTGTGGAACGTGAGCTTCACGTCGGGCGCGATGTCGGTCACGTCGCCGTACTCGAGCGGGATGGTGTGCTTGATCGCCTCGCGGACCATCTCGGACTCGTACGGCGGGGTACGTCCCTCCTTCGCCGCCACGTCGAGGTAGTCGAGCGTGAGCAGGCCCATCAGGTCGCGGCTCGGCTCCGTCGTGTAGATGGGGCCGTCGTAGCCGTACTTGTAGAGGAGCGGGACGAGCGCGGAGTGGTCGAGGTGAGCGTGGGTCAGGACGACCGCGTCGATGCTGTTGAGCGGCGTCGCCTCGGGGACGTGGAGGTACGGGACCTCGTCCTCGGCACCGGGCTTGTCGCCGCAGTCGATGAGGATGCGCGTCTCGGGCGTCGAGAGGATGAACGAGGCGCGACCGACCTCGCGGCAGCAGCCGAGCGTCGTGATGCGGACCCACTCGTCCTTCGACATCTCCTCGCGGTGGATCTGCCGGCCGACGCGTTCGAGGATGTCCCGGCGGTCCTCGCGCTCCTGTTTGAGGAAGTTGCGGACGTTGGAGACGGTCGAGGACTCGATGGGTGGCGTCCGGACGACCTCGGGCGTCCAGCCGACCTTCTGAGTTATCTCGCGCAGGGTCGAGCCGTGACGGCCGATGACCATCCCGGGCTTCTGGGCCTCGATGACGACCTCGCCGGTGTCGGCGTGGAAGTCGAGGTCCGTGACGCCGGCCTCCTCGGGGATGACGCCCATGATGTCCTCACGGGCGGACTCCGGCGGCGAGAGGACGTCCGGGTCCGGACGGACGGTGATACGTTTTCGTAGCTTGGAGGCGAGCTTCCGGATGAGGTCGCCCTGCTGGGCGAACTTCTTCGGGTCTCGAGTGTAGACGACGAGCTCCGGGCCTTCGTACTTGACCTCGGAGACGGTGATGTCGTCGGGAATCTCGCTGATAATCTCTGCTCGTAATTCTTCGAGTTGTTGGTCTACGGAACTCATAGCTCAGGAAAATGCGGTAGCGTGTCGTCCGTTCGTGGGCGGCCTGTACCCACACGTCGCTGGACGGTCCCTGGGAAGGTTGGCACGGTGGCACCCCGTTCGGGTACGGCCCCGCTGCGGTCGCACTGCTGGTGACCATATCGACGGCCACACGAGAGGCGCTGGAAGTCTGGAGTATTCTGGTACATTGTGGTGGTACCTGCGGTGAGAACCCATCCCAGACGCGTTCCTGTGCGGGAGGGCCCAGGGAGAACCCGCTTACCCGTCGCTATACTGTCCGAGTAATAAAAGCCTTCGCAATATACAGGAGAATCGCACACGTAGCAGGCACCATGCGACTGACACCAGACCGCGTGAAACGCGAGCGAGACTGGGTGTACGACCGGGCCAGCGTGGTCGTCCCCATCGTCAATCAGGTCCGGGCGGACCTCGGCGAGGTGTTCGACGTTCGCGTCGACCCGATCACCGAGGACCAGTTCCGTGCGGCGGTCGACGACCTGTTCGCCGACGGCGACCGGGCGGTCAACGTCGCCGCGCTCGTCGCGCTCCTGCGGGACCTCGACGTCGAGGGTGACTATCCCGGCTTCGTCGTCGACGAGGTCCTGGGGAGGGAGCTCGCCGGCACCATCGCCGGGAAACAGCCGCTTCGGACCCTCGGCGAGGCGACCTTTCACTTCGCGGACGTGCACACGAACGGCGAGGACGGGGACGCAGCCGGTGCGGACGACCTCGACGCGGCGCTCGCCGCCGGCTTCCAGGAGCTGCTCCCCGGCTGGGACTGGACCGAACGCGAGAGCCCCTTCTCCGTCGAACCGCGCGGAGACGACGGATGACCGACCAGGGTGCCGTCAGGGACACCTACGTCGCCGCGCTCCAGCACGACCTGTTCGAGGTTCGACCGGGCGAGACGCTGATCGGCGCCGTCAGGCGTCCCACGCGCTGGTTCTCCGGCGCCGTCGACGAGAACCTCCCGGCGCTTGGACCGCCGGCCGACTTGCTCGACGAGACGAAGTCGGCCGAGGAGGACCTGAAGATGCAGGGCCTGTGCGCGGAGGGTGCCCACAACGCGGCGTGGGACCGGACCGAGTTCGAGTCGCGCTACCGGACGCACCTGCAGGAGTCAGACGCAGCACGGGAGGCGGTCGATTCGCTGGTCCGCCGGCTCGCCGACGGGGAGTTCATCGTCCTCGTCTGCTACGAGAACACGGCCAAGAAGCGGTGCCACCGGACGATTCTGCGGGAAGAGCTGTCGTCGCGGCTCGACGCGGTGTGACGTGAGTCGAGTAGCGACCGGCTCGAGTGGTGGCCGGAACCCTCGTCCGCTACGTCACTGAAGCGGCGACCGGGTCGACCGCCCGGATCGAGCGGTGACCCGACCGGAAACGGTTACTTCCCCGGGGTGGAGCCTCCGGGCATGAACGACCGGCCAGTCGTGCGGTTCTGTCTCGTCTGCCTGCTCCTCGGAACGGTCGGCTTCTTCATGCTGGACTACGCGGCCGAGGCCGATTCGCAGTCACACTTCCCGACCGACCCGGAGCTGGAACGGTCCTACCCGGCGTACCACGGCGAACGAGTCCACGTCTGGCTCGACGTGGTCGAGACGACCGAGGACGGCTTCGTCGGCGACTTCGGCGACGGCGTCACCTTCAGGGTGACCGACGCGAGCTCGGGCGTCGAGCCGGGCGATACGGTGCAGGTCTACGGGACCGCAGGTCCCGACAGGCGGATCGACGCGTCCCGTGTCGTCGTCTCCGACGGGGAGAACGTTCGGTACATGCTCGGCGTCTCGGTGCTCTCGGTGCTGCTCACGCTCGGGGCGGTCTTCTCGCACTGGCGGTTCGTCCCCGGGAAGCTGCAGTTCACCCCGCGCGGGGGTGCCGATACCGGTCGAGATTCGGGGAGACCATGAGCGACCTGCTGACCCACGTCCTCGCTGCGTACGTTCTCGCGACGGTCGCCTCGTGGCGGTTCAGTGCCATCGCCGCCAGACACGTCCCACTCGCGATGGTCGGGGCGGTGGTCCCAGACGCGGCGAAAGCCTACATGCTGACGGGGGACCCGAGGTTCGCGGTGGCAGGGGTCGAGCTCTCCTGGTACGCGCTCCAGACCGTCGGGGCGGCGGCCTGTTTCGTCCTCGCCGGGTCGTTGCTGTTCCCGCGGGAGGACCGACGCGTCGTGCTCGGCGTGCTCTCGGGCGCGGTCGGGTTGCACGTCTGTCTGGACTATCTCGTCATCCGTGCCGGCGGGCTCGCCCCGCCGTACCTCTACCCTCTGACGTGGGTGCAGCTTCCATCGGCCGACGTCTACCTGAGTTCGAGCCTGTGGCCATCCCTGGTCGCGGTCCCACTGGCCTGCGTCGTCTGGCTTCTGGACCGGCGGCGGTCCGGGGACGTCGACTCACAGCGGCAGGGCTAACTGACTGGCAGCCTCGACGTCGACCATGGACGGCGACGTGGACGAGGCCACGCTGTGTTTCATCTGCGACGGCGACGAGGTCCTCCTCATCGAGAAGAAGCGCGGGCTCGGGGCCGGACTGTACAACGGTCCCGGCGGGAAGGTCGAACCAGGCGAGACGCCGCGGGAGGCGGTGATCCGCGAGGTCAGAGAGGAGGTCAGGCTAGAGGTCGACGACCTGACCCGGCTCGGCGAACTGCTGTTCTACTTCGGCGACGAGCCGCTGTTCCGCTGTCACGCCTACCGGACGGAGTCGTACGCTGGCACACCCGAAGAGACGGCGGAGGCCGACCCGAAGTGGTTTCGGGTTGCCGAGGTACCGTACGACGAGATGTGGGAGGACGACCGGCTCTGGCTCCCGCACCTCCTGGACGGCAGGTCGGTTCGCGGCCGGTTCGACTTCGACGAGGACGGTGACGAACTGCTGGAGTACGAGCTGGATACCGACTGTTCGCTCGGACCGCTCATTCGGTGACCTTCGCACGCGACAGCGCCGCCCGTGAGATATCGGCCCGCGAGAGGCCAGCCCGCGAAAGCAGGGCGTCCAGCTCCCGCTGCGGTCCCGACGTGATGCCCGCACCGCGGGCGAGCTTCTTCGCGACCTGGGTATCCCGGTCGGCGAACTTCACCACCCAGAAGTAGGGCTGGCTCGGCGGGTTCGCGGCGACGAACTCCGCGGGCCTCCCCGCTGCGTGCTCGAACGACTCGTAGAACGACTCCTCGACGTCGCCGGCGACGAACGTCCACCAGAGGTCGTCAGGTTCGTCCTTCGTGGCGGCGGCGACGTACAGCTCGGCGACCGTATCGGGGACGTCGAGCTGGCGGGTCACTGCGAGAGGTTCGTCGCCCTCGTACGAGGCCGCGGCCTCGTTCCAGACCTCGTGGACCACGGTGGGCGTCACGTCGGACTGGAAGCCGACGAGCAGGCGCTGTGCATCGAGCACGCGGCACTCGGTGAACCGACCCGGATCTCCCGGATAGATACCGGCCCGGATGCGGTACCCGGCGTCGAGTTCGTCGACGGCCGCGCCGAGGTCGCCGCCGTAGTTCCGCGTCCCCACGGCGAGTACGCCGCCCATGTCGAACTCCTCGGGAAGCTCCTGCTCCTCGAGTGGCCTGACGAGCAGCTGGCTGCCACCTGTCCGGAAGCCGAGTACCCGCCATTCTCCGGTGAGGACCTTCGTCATCGCCTCGCTCCCAGCAGCTGCTGTACGGATTTCATCTTCACTAGAGAGGTACGGAGGAAAGATAAACGTGCTGTCACTAATGCGGTGCCTGCGGAGGCGTGTCACGACCCGTCGCACACCTTCAGGGGGTTTAAGACACCGACGAGAGTTCGTGTAGACAATGAGTGGAGAGCAGGAACTCGGGATGACAAAGAGCAAGGAGCACCAGACGGGCGAGTGGTACGCCGAACTCGTCCAGAAGGCGAAGCTGGCGGACTACGCGCCGATGGGCGGCTTCATCGTCACGCGTCCCCGCGGCTATGAGCTGTGGGAGCGGCTCCAGAACCACCTCGACGGCTGGTTCAAGGAGACGGGCGTCCAGAACAGCTACTTCCCGGTCCTCATCCCCGAGAGCTACCTCGAACAGGAGAAGGACATCGTCGAAGGGTTCGACCCGGAGGTCGCGTGGGTCACCCACGGCGGCCACGAGGAGCTCGAAGAGCGCCTCGCGGTCCGGCCGACCAGCGAGTCCATCATCACACCGTTCATGAGCAAGTGGATTCGCAGCCACCGCGACCTGCCGATGCAGCTCAACCAGTGGTGCTCGGTCATCCGGTGGGAGGCGACGGAGACGAAGCCGTTCTTCCGCACGAAGGAGTTCCTCTGGCAGGAGGGCCACACCGCCCACGCGACCGAGGACGACGCCTGGGACGAGGTCATGATGCGCCTCGGCCAGTACGAGCGGCTCTACGAGGACGTACTCGCCATCCCGGTGATGCGCGGCCGCAAGCCGGACCACGACAAGTTCCCTGGCGCGCAGATGACGACGACGGTCGAGGCGCTGATGCCCGACGGCAAGTCCGTCCAGGGCGGCACCTCTCACCACCTCGGCCAGTCGTTCGCGGAGGCCTACGACGTGACCTTCACGGACGAGGACGAGAACGAGGAGACCGCGTGGACGACCTCGTGGGGGCTCTCCTGGCGCGCCCTCGGTGCGCTCATCATGACGCACTCGGACGACCAGGGGCTCGTGCTGCCGCCCGCGCTCGCGCCCGAGCAGGTCGTCATCGTCCCCATCTACAACGAGGACAACAAGGACGAGGTGCTCCAGTACTCGAGCGAGATCGCCGCCGAACTGCAGGAGGATGGCGTCCGCGTCCACCTCGACGACCGGGACGAGCGCAACCCCGGCTTCAAGTTCAACGAGTGGGAGCTCAACGGCGTCCCGGTCCGCTTCGAGATCGGCGGCTACGAGGTCGAGGACGAGGAGGTCACCGTCGTCCACCGACCCGACGGCGAGGAAGTCAAAGAGGACCGCGCCGACATCGTCGAGGCGACCCACGACCACCTCGAAGCCGTCTTCGACAAGCTGTACGCGGCTGCCGAGAAGAACCTCGAGGAGAACATCCGCGAGGCCGACGAGCCGACCGAGATAATGGGCACCATCGGCCAGCACGGCGGCTACGTCAAGACGCCGTGGTGTGGCGACGAGGCCTGTGAGGAGGTCATCAAGGAGAAGGTCCACGCGGAGATAGTCATGCTCCCGCTGGACGAAGACGAGTCGCCCGACGCCGACGAGTGTACGATGTGTGGCGACGAGGCAACCGAGGTCGCGTACTTCGCGAAGTCGTACTGAAGGCGGGCACAGAGTCTCTCACGGTCTTTCTTTATTGACTCCGTTCTCGAATCGAGTCCACATATACTCCTTATATCCATGAGTATGTGTTAATAATACATTTAGTCATTGAGGAGTACGCTCTTATACGAGTCTGTGCCCCATGTAGACATGACTCAGCCACACCGGTCAGCCACCGCGAGCGACGGACTCGCGGACCCTGCGGACGAGCGATCCAACTGCGGCGTTGGGTTGGTGATGAACCTTCACGGCGGGCGGGGCCACGACGTCGTCGCCGACGCGCTCCAGCTCCTCGAGAACCTCGAACATCGCGGTACGACCGGCGCGGAACCGAACACGGGCGACGGCGCGGGTGTCCTGCTGCAACGGCCGGACGACTTCTTCGCGAGCATCGTCCCTGAGGCTCTTCCCGAGACGTACGCGGTCGGTTCTCTCTTCTTCCCACAGGACGCCGACACTCGCGAGCGACTCCAGTCGCTCGTCGCCGAGACGCTCGAGGACCGCGGTATCGACGTGCTGCACTGGCGCGACGTCCCGACCGACAACGACGGCCTCGGCCAGACCGCGCTCGACTCCGAACCCGACGTCTGGCAGTGCGTGGTCGCGCCGGCCGACGCGGGTATCTCTGCGGATTCCTTCGACACGATGCTCTACGAGGCCCGCCGCGTGGTCGAGACGCGCGTCGACGACGCAGGAATCGAGGGCGCAGAACGGTTCTACGTCTGCTCGCTCGACCGGAAGACCATCGTCTACAAGGGGCTGCTGACGGGCGAACAGCTTCCGAATTACTACGCCGACCTCCGCGACGAGCGTCTCGACTCGACGTTCGCGATGGTCCACGAACGGTTCTCGACGAACACCCTCGGCGCGTGGCACCTCGCCCACCCCTACCGGGGCATCGTCCACAACGGCGAGTTCAACACCATCCAGGGCAACGTGAACTGGATGCGGGCACGCGAGAACGACCTCGAGAGCGACCAGCTCGACCTCGACGCCGTCTCGCCCATCATCGGCGACCCCGACCAGTCCGACACCGCGAGCGTGGACGACGCCCTCCAGCTCCTCACCCAGGAGCGCGACCTGCCCCACGCCCTCCGGATGCTCGTGCCCGAGGCGTGGCGCGACGACGACGAGATGCCACAGGACAGAAAGGAGTTCTACGACTTCCACGCCTCGCTCGTCGAGCCGTGGGACGGGCCCGCGCTCGTCGCAGCGACCGACGGCGACCGGGTCGGTGCCGTCCTCGACCGGAACGGGCTCCGGCCGTGCCGCTACGACGTCACGACCGACGACCGGCTCGTGCTGGCCAGCGAGGCCGGTGCACTCTCGCTCGACGAGTCGGAGATTCGCGAGCGCGGCCGGCTCAAGCCCGGCCAGCTGTTCCTCGCGGACCCGACCGAGGGGCGCATCGTCCCCGACAGCGAGGTCTTCGACGAGCTGACGGACGAGCGCTACGGCGAGTGGGTCCGGAAGGAGCAGGTCAGCCTCGCGGACGAGGTGTCGGCGGAGGGCGAGGTGTCGGCCAGGTCCGACGACGACGCTGGCGCGTCAGCCACGGGGTCGTCGGCTCCCGGCGCCTTCGAGGGCGACCTCCGCGCCGCACAGGCCGCCTTCGGCTACACCCACGACGAGCTCGACCAGCTCATCGAACCCATGGCGACGAAGGGGAAGGACCCGGTCGGCTCGATGGGCGACGACACGCCACTGTCGGTCCTCTCGGACTACAACCGGCCGCTGTTCTCGTACTTCAAGCAGCTGTTCGCGCAGGTGACGAACCCGCCGCTCGACTACATCCGCGAGGAGCTCGTCACGTCCCTGGAGACGCGACTCGGGAACCAGCGGAACCTGCTCTCGGAGTCGCCGGAACACGCCCGTCAGCTCGTCGCCGACTCGCCCGTGTTCACCGATGCGGAGCTGGCAGCTGTCAAGGACCTGTCTACGAACGGGCTCTCCTCCGCGACGGTCGATACCACGTTCGCGCCGGAGACCGACCTCGAATCGGCGGTCGAACGGGTCCGCGAGGACGCTGCAGCCGCCATCCGCGACGGTGCAGACGTGGTCGTGCTCTCGGACCGCAACCTCGGCGAGGACCGGCTGCAGGTCCCCGCACTGCTCGCGATGGGTGCGGTCCACCACCATCTCGTCCGTAACGGCCTGCGGAACCGGGCCGGCGTCGTGGTCGAGTCGGGCGACCCGCGGACGGTCCACCACGTCGCGACCCTCGTCGGCTACGGTGCAGACGCCGTCAACCCGTACCTGGCGTTCCAGTCCATCGCGGACATCACGGCAGGCGCGGACGGGGCGGACCTGGAACAGGCAATCGAGGCATACATCGGCGCGGTCGAGCAGGGACTGCTCAAGACGATGGCGAAGATGGGAATCTCGACGGTCGAGAGCTACCAGGGTGCCCAGATATTCGAGGCAGTCGGGCTGAACTCCGACTTCGTCGCGGAGTACTTCGAGGGCACCGAGAACCGCACGGAGGGAATCGGTATCGACGACGTCGAGGCCGACCTCCGCGAGCGCCACGCTGTCGCCTTCGGCGAGGACCCACAGCTCGACCGCTCCGGCGAGTTCGAACACCGCTCCGGCGGCCTCCACCACCAGTGGAACCCGAAGACCGTCGGCGCGCTCCAACAGTCGGTCAGGAGCGGCGACTACGAGCGCTACCGGGAGTTCGCGGCCATGGTCAACGACCAGTCCGAACAGCTCCAGACGCTCCGCGGCCTGCTCGACTTCGAGTCCGACCGCGAGTCCATCCCCGTCGAGGACGTCGAACCCATCCACGATATCGTCGAGCGCTTCTCGACGGCCGCGATGAGCCTCGGGAGCCTCTCGCCCGAGGCACACGAGAACAACTCCATCGCGATGAACCGCATCGGCGGCAAGTCGAACTCCGGCGAGGGCGGCGAACCGCCGGAGCGCTTCGGCACGGAGAAGGAGTGCACCGTCAAGCAGGTCGCTTCCGGCCGCTTCGGCGTCACCTCCACCTACCTCGCCGAGGCCGACGAGCTCCAGATAAAGATGGCGCAGGGCTCGAAGCCCGGTGAAGGCGGCCACCTCCCCGGAGAGAAGGTCAACGAGATGATCGCCCACGTCCGGAAGGCGACGCCCGGCGTCGGCCTCATCTCGCCGCCGCCGCTGCACGACATCTACTCCATCGAGGACCTCAAGCAGCTCATCTTCGACCTGAAGGCGGCGAGCCCGGACGCAGACATCAACGTCAAGCTCGTCTCCGAGGCGGGCATCGGCACCATCGCGGCCGGCGTCGCGAAGGCGAACGCCGACGTGGTCCACATCTCGGGCCACTCCGGTGGCACGGGCGCCTCGCCCCGGACCTCCATCAAGCACGCCGGCCTCCCGTGGGAGCTCGGCCTCGCCGAGGCGACCCAGATGCTCCGCCAGACCGGCCTGCGCGACCGCATCCGCGTCAGCACCGACGGCGGTATGAAGACCGGCCGCGACGTGGCCGTCGCCGCCCTGCTCGGCGCCGAGGAGTACGTCTTCGGCACCGCCCCGCTCGTCACCTCCGGCTGCGTGATGGCCCGCCAGTGCCACAAGAACACCTGTCCGGTCGGCGTCGCGACCCAGCGCGAGGACCTCCGCGAGCGCTTCCCCGGCCAGCCCGAGCACGTCATCAACTACATGACGTTCATCGCGCAGGAGCTTCGCGAGATACTGGCAGAACTGGGCTTCGAGACGGTCGAGGAGGCCATCGGCCGCGTCGACTGTCTGACCCAGCGCGAGACCGACCACGCGAAGGCGGGTAAGCTCGACCTCTCCCCGCTCCTCGCGGACGTCGGGTCGGGTCCGCGCCGCAAGGTCCGCGAACAGGACCACGAACTCGACGACCACCTCGACCACACGCTGCTCGAGGACGCCGCAGAAGCCGTCGAGCGCGGCCAGCCGGTCGGCCTCGCGGGCGAGGTCTCGAACACCGACCGCGCCGTCGGTGCAATGCTCTCGAACGCCATCTCCAGCGAGTACGGCGAGGACGGGCTCCCGGCGGACACGGTCAACGTGACCCTCCGCGGCACGGCCGGCCAGTCCTTCGGTGCGTTCCTGGCACCCGGCGTCGCGCTCCACCTCGTCGGCGGGGCGAACGACCACGTGGGGAAGGGCCTCTCGGGTGGTCGAATCGCCGTCGAGACGCCAGGTGACGCGGGTTACGACCCAGACCGGAACGTCGCCATCGGCAACGTCGCGCTCTACGGCGCGACCGGGGGCGAGTGTTACGTCAACGGGGTCGCGGGCGAGCGCTTCGGCGTCCGCAACTCCGGCGCGACCGCCGTTGTCGAGGGCGTCGGCGACCACGGCTGCGAGTACATGACCGGCGGCGTCGTCGCCGTGCTGGGCGAGACGGGCAAGAACTTCGCCGCGGGGATGTCCGGCGGCGTCGCCTACGTCTACGACCCGGATGGCGAGTTCGACGGCCGCGTCAACACCGGCATGGTCCACCTCGAGTCCGACCTCGACCAGCGCGACGCGACGATGCTCCGCCGCCTCGTCGAGAACCACGTCGCCTACACCGACTCCGACCGCGGGCGGGCACTGCTCGACGACTGGGAGGCCGCCCTCGACTCGTTCGTGAAGGTGATGCCCGATGCCTACGAGCGCGTGCTCACCGAGGAGGACGCAGAGGACGTCCGCGAGACGCTCCCCGAGAGCGCCCTCGCTGGTGGCGACCAGACTGCACCCGGGTTCGCACACAGCGACGACTGATTCGCCAGCGAGAGCAACGACCGTCGGCTGGCCGCAATCACCACCGTTTTTCTCGCGCCTCCCGACGTCCCGTGCATGGACACGGCACTCGTCATCGGCGGCACCCGCTTCATCGGCCGCCACACGGTCTCTGAGCTACTGGACCACGACTACGAGGTCACCATCTTCAACCGCGGCAACCACGAGAACCCCTTCGAGTCCGACGACCGCGTCACCCACGTCGAGGGCGACCGAACAGACGACGCCGACCTCGCCGTCGCCGCCCGGGAGGCCGACCCCGACGTCGTCATCGACTGCGTCGCGTACCACCCGCGGGACGTCCGGCAGGCGTGCCGGGTCTTCTCCGACGTCGACGCCTACGTCTACATCTCCTCGGGCGACTCCTACGGCCGCGAGGAGATACCCAAGCGCGAGGGCGTGACCCCGCTCCGCGACTGCACCGACGAGCAGGCGACCGACGAATCGGACGAGACCTACGGCAACCGGAAGGCAGAGGGCGACCGCGCCGTCTTCGCGGCCGCCGAGAACGGCGTGAACGCGATGGCGGTCCGCCCCTGCATCGTCTACGGGCCCCACGACTACACCGAACGCCTGGACTTCTGGGTCTCCCGGGTGAACGAGTACGACCGAATCGTGGTTCCGGGCGACGGCACCAACGTCTGGCACCGGGCCTACGTCGAGGACGTGGCCAGCGCCCTGCGAATCGTCGCCGAGGAGGGGGAGGCAGGCGAGGTCTACAACGTCGGGGACCAGCGGCTCGTCACGCTCGAGGAGATGGTCGAGCTGATCGCCGATAGCCTCGGTGAGGATGTCGAGGTCGTCCACGCCTCCGAACGCGAACTCTCCATCGGCGACCTCTCCGGGGAGGAGTACGTGCTTTACCGGGACTACCCGCACGTCCTCGACACGACCAAGCTCGCGAGCCTCGGCTGGGAGTCGACGCCGCTGGAAGACGCGATGCAGGCCGCCGTCGACGACCACCTCGACTCCGACCGCGACGGGTCGGAGCACGACCCCGGCCGGGAGAACGAGGAGCGCGTGCTGGGCGTGTTGGACACGCTGTAGGTCGGCACTGTAGGTCGGCGCAGTAGGGCGGAATCGAGAGCGAGCGCTCGGACGGCGGCGAACTCCCCAGCGAACCGGCGATACTGGCTATACCCTCCTGGCACCAACCCCTCGCATGAAGGGGGAGAAACCGACCTTCCGTGTGCACGATGACGATGCCGGTCACGTCGTCGACTACTGCCCCGAGGACTACCTCGACTACGAGTACTCCGACGACGGCAACTGGCTCGTCCTGTCGTTCGAGGAGGACGGGCTGCTGGTGCAGCGGCGGTTCTTCATCGGCTACCCGGCCTGATATCGGTAGTATCAATCTGAATTTGGTTCGTGAGCGGCGTTTCAGTCCGAACAACGGTCGACGATTTCGAGTCGGTCTTTTTACAGCGACTCACAACGGAAACGAGACCGCTTTCACACCACTGCTCACGGCCGGCGGAGCCAGCAGTTCGCCACGAGGCGGCTCCGCCGCCTCGCTCACCTCCCCAACCGACTCCCTCTGCTCCCGTCGCTTCGCTCCGGTCGCGTCGGTCGTCCCCCGTGAGAGCGAGCTCTCACGTGCCTTCACACGTATACTCGTACAGACCTCGCGCGGCTTCGAACTCGCCGCCTCACGGTGTTCGGCCGCGAGTTCAGCGCGCACCAGCGCGGTTCTGACGATTCAGCCGAACGATTCGGCACACCTCCACAATCGCGTAACTCCTTTCCCACCTCCCGGTGAGAGTTTGGGTATGTTCGACAAATCGACGTGGATCCGGCTGCCACGCAACGTGGTGGTGGGCCACGGCGTCCTCGACCGGACGGCCGAGGCGGTGGACGACCTCCACCTCCACGGGCGGCCACTCATCGTGACGAGTCCGACCCCGCGGAAGATCGCCGGCGAGGCCATCGCCGAGCAGTTCGCAGCGCAGGGACTCGAGTCGGAGACGGTCGTCGTCGACACGGCGAGCTTCGAGTCGGTCGAGAAGGTCATCGCGGTCGCAGAGGAGATGGACGCCGGCTTCCTGCTCGGCGTCGGCGGCGGGAAGGCCATCGACATCGCGAAGATGGCCGCCGACCACATCGGCCGCGGCTTCGTCTCGGTCCCGACGGCGGCGAGCCACGACGGCATCGTGTCGGGGCGGGGGTCGGTCCCCGAGGGTGACACCCGCCACTCGGTCGCCGCGGACCCGCCGCTGGCGGTCGTCGCGGACACCGAACTGCTCGCCGAGGCGCCGTGGGAGCTGACGACTGCGGGCTGTGCCGACATCATCTCGAACTACACCGCCGTGATGGACTGGCGGCTCGCCAACCGGCTCCAGAACGTCGAGTACTCGGAGTACGCGGCCGCGCTCTCGGAGATGACCGCCGAGATACTCGTCGACAACGCCGGACTCGTCAAGCCTGGACTCGAGGAGTCCGCGTGGGTGGTCACGAAGGCGCTCGTCTCCTCCGGCGTCGCGATGTCCATCGCCGGCTCCTCGCGCCCCGCGTCCGGGGCGGAGCACCTGTTCTCCCACCAGCTCGACCGCATCGCGGACGACCCCGCCCTGCACGGCCACCAGGTCGGCGTCGGCTCCATCATGACGGCCTACCTCCACGAGGGCGACCGCGGCATCTGGACCGACATCCGCGACGCCCTGCGGAGCATCGACGCGCCGACGACGGCGCGCGAGCTCGGCGTCCCGGCCGAGACGGTCGTCGAGGCACTGACCACCTGTCACCAGATTCGGGACCGCTATACGATTCTGGGCGACGGAATGAACGAGCGGGCGGCCCGCGAAGTGGCGACGAAGACCGGCGTCATCGACTGAGCGAGGAGATACTCACTTCTCTTCGACCTCCTCTTCGACCGGAACCTCGACCTCCGCGAGCGCCGCGGTCCCGATACCGAGACTACCCAACGTGAGCAGCGCGGCGACGCCGCCCAGCCCGAGCCGGAACCAGAACGTCGCGACGCGAAAGACGACGACCGCCGCGCCGACCGCCTGGGCGTTCGCGCCACCGAGCACGGCGACGAGCCCTGCCAGCGTGACCTCCACGCCGCCGAGCCCGCCCGGGAGCGGGACGCCGAGTGCGACCCCGGAGAGCGGGACGGCGACGGTCGTCGCCGCGAGGTCGGGCGGCAGGTCGACCGCGACCAGCGAGAGCGACAGGGTCACCGCGGCGAACGTCCAGCCGACCAGCGAGAGCGCGAACGAGAGCGCGACCGTTCCGGGCGTCCGGGCGACGCTCTCACCGGTCTCGACGAACCGGTCGATGCGCTCGCCGACGACCGCCGGCGCGAGCGCCTCGTGGAGTCTGGCGGAGTGCGGTCCGAGGAGTTCGTGGGCCGCGGCCGCGACCCGCCTGGCTGCGGTCTCGAGCGCGCCCGGTTCGAGTGCGAGGCCGACCACGGCCGCCACGGCGACGGCGACCCCGAGCGTCCCCAGCGCGACCAGCTGGAGGACCCAGCCGGGGACGGGCCTGGTCATCGCGACCGCGATGAAGCCGACGCCGGCGACGAGTGCACTCGCGCCGAAGCTGACGATGCCGGCGACGGTGGTCGCCAGCAGGGTCCGCTCGACCGCCGCGTCGGAGTACCGAGAGATGACGTAGGCGAGGAGGGCCGGGCCACCGGCGTTGCCGAGCGGGAGCGCTTGCTTGGCGAAGACGCCGGCGAGGTAGAGGACGACGAACTTGCCGGGGCCGGGTGCGCCGGGAACCGTCCGGACGAGGACGTAGTTCGCCGCGGCGTAGGAGCCGACCGTCGCGAGCGAGGCGAGGAGCACGAGGACCAGCGTGGGACGGTCGGCCGCGAGGAGATGGCCGAGAACCGCCTCCCAGCCGACGCCGACGGCGAGCACGGCGACGAGTATCGTCCCGACGACGAGCCCGACGGCGAACTCTCGCAGTTCCATGACCTGACGGTCGGCTGACTGTCACAAGAGGCTACCGGCGTGCGGTTGACGCGGTCGAGCGAGGAGAACTGCTGGGCTCGACCGCTCTCGGTTCAGACGTGTTCGTCGAGGAACTCCGCGACCGCGGAGTACGCCTCGATGCGGTTCTCCAGCTTCGAGAGGCCGTGGCCCTCGTCCTCGAAGATGAGTTCGCGGACGGGGACGCCCTGGTCGCGCGCCTTCTCGACGATCTGGTGGGCCTCTCCCACCGGGACGCGCGGGTCGTTCTCGCCGTGGATGACGAACAGCGGGGCGCGGATGGCCTCGATGTTGTTGATGGGCGAGATGGACTCGAGGAACTCCCGGTCGTTCTCCAGCGAGCCGTACTCGGCCTCGCGGAGCTTACGTCGCCACTCGCCCGTGTTCTCGAGGAAAGTGACGAAGTTCGCGATGCCGACCACGTCGACACCGGCGGCCCACAGGTCGGGATACTCCGTGAGACACGCGAGTACCATGAACCCGCCGTAGGAACCTCCCATGGCGACGAGCCGGTCGTCGTCGATGGCGGGGTGGTCGTGCAGCCACTCGACGCAGGCTTCGATGTCGGCGACGGAGTCCATCCGCTTTCGCACGTCGTCGAGGTGGCCGTAGGCCTTCCCGTAGCCGGAGGAGCCCCGGACGTTCGGCTCGAAGTACGCGTACCCCCGGTTGCAGAAGTACTGCTTGACGGGGTTGAACGACGGCCGGCGCTGGGACTCGGGGCCGCCGTGGATGGAGACGATGACCGGGACCTTCCCGTCGTCGTAGGACTCGGGCAGCGTCAGGAAGCCCGGTACCTCCAGCCCGTCGAAGCTCTCGACGTGGACGAGTTCCGGCTCTCGGAAGCTCTCCTCCGGGATGCCCGCCGTCGCCGCGTAGGTCCAGCGCTCGGTCTGTCCGGTCTCGGTCTCGACGACGTAGACGTTCGTGTTGACCGCCGCCCCCGTCGCCGTGATGGCGAACCGCTCGGCATCCGGCCCCCACGAGACGCCGCCTGCGATACCGCCCGGGAGGTCGGGTGCGGGGAACGTCTCGAACTCGGTCGGCCCGGTGAACCGACCCACCGTCAGTTCGGTGTAGCCGTCGACGTTGCGCGAGTAGACGAACCGGTTCGAGTCGTGGTCGAGCGCGATGCCGTCGACGTTGTAGTCGCCGCCGTCGACCACGGTCTCCAGTTCGTAGCTGTCGAGGTCGAGGCGGGCGAGGTAGAGCGTGTCCGAGTCCACGTCGGTCGAGACGTACAGTGCCTTCCCGTCTGCCGACCACTCGGCGCTGTAGTACCGGACGTCGCCCTCGTGGGGCGTGACGTGTTCGAGGTCGCCCGATTCCACGTCGAGCACGTAGAGGTCCTGGTCGAAGTTCGAGTACGCTTGCGAGACGAGCAGGCGGCTGTCGTCCGGGCTCCAGCCACCCACCGTGAGCCAGCCGTCACCCTCGTAGACGAGATGCGCCTCGTTGCCGACCTCGTCGCGACCCTGGACGTACACGTCGAAGACGCCCTGGCTGCGCCGGTTCGAGGTGAACGCGAACCACTCGCCGTCGTGGCTCCAGCCGCCCCAGCGGTGCTTCGCGTCCGGGTGCTGGGTCAGGTTGACCTCCCCGCCGCCGTCGCCGGAGAGCCGGTAGAACTGCTGGCGCTCGTTCCCACCCCGGTCCATCCCGAAGACGAGCTCGTCGTTGACGGGTGACCACGAGGCGAAGGTGACGCGCTCGTCGAAGAAGGTCCGCTGGTCCGGCCACCTTCCCGGTCCGTCGATGGTCCAGACCTGCGAGACGCCCGTCGTGTCCATCAGGAAGGAGAGTCGCTCGCCGTCCGGAGCGAAGGAGGCGCTCGAGGCGCTCCGGATGTGGAGATACCGCTCGATATCGTAGGGCATGACAGAGAATGGGACGGGCCGGGGTTAATGGGTTGTGGTGGATTCACTCACACGGCTCGTGCCGAGTCGCCGAGTGAGAAGGGCTTTGCCCGTCCACACCCTCCCGTCGGGTATGACCGACGAGGACGCGCTCAGAGACCGCATCGGCCAGTTCCTCGCACGCAACTTCCCGCAGATAGAGCTCCACGGCGGGAGCTACGACGTCGCCCATCTCGACGCCGACGCGGGGACCGTCACCATCTTGCTCACCGGTGCCTGCGACGGCTGCGGCATCTCCAACCTGACCATCGAGGCGGTCCGCGCCCGCCTACTCTCGCAGTTCCCCGAACTCACCGAGGTGACCGTCGAGACCGGCGTCGGCGCCGAGGCCGGGCCGATGAAAGACGACTTCTCCGACGTTCCGTTCTGACCGCAACGGGGACAATCGCTTTACCACAGCCCCTCGAACCGGGTTGCGTGCGACTGGTCCACAGTGCGGGTGGCGGAGAACGGACGCTGGCGAACGATGTTGAGACGGCAGAGACGACGTTCTCGAGGACGAGGGGGCTGATGTTCCGGCGGTCCATCCCGGACGACTACGCGCTCGTGTTCCGGTTCGACGAGCCGAAGCCACGCGACGTCCACATGCTGTTCGTCCCGTTCCCGCTCGACGTGCTCTGGCTCGTCGACGGCGAGGTGGTCCACAAGAAGCGGCTCCGCTCGTGGGTGGGACTCGGGCGGGCGACCGCCGACACCGTCGTCGAGCTTCCGGCTGGCGCGGCTGACAGCGTCGAGACGGGGGATCTGGTGCGGCTGGAGTCGTAGGTGGCAGTCACTTCCCTCCATTCGGCGACCTGTCGTGAATCTTCGAGGACCCGTTCAGGAGATTACCCGACCATTCCGTCGGACCTCACCACAAGACTTTCACCAGCTAACCACAGTCGTGTGACATGAACCGACGACGGTTCCTCGCCGCGGCTGCCAGCGCCCTCGCCACCGGGCTGGCCGGCTGTGGTCACCCTCCCCCGCACCTCTACCTCCAGCTCTCCGACGCGACCGACGACCGGCTCCTCGACCTGACGACGCTACCAGCAGCGGAGGTCGGCGGCCGCCGGCGACTCGTCTTCGAACGAGCACGAAGTGATGGGGCGACCGCGTATCGCTCCCGGCGTGACGACCCCGTGCTGTCCGACGGGACGAAGGTACGGAGTGGAGGACGAATGTACACCGTCGAGACGACCCGTCTCGGAACCGAGACCAGCGAGGGCTACCGGGTGCGTCTCACGTACGACCCGGACGGGAGCGTCCCGGACGGCGCGACCGTCGTCGAGTTCGAGGCGCTCTCACCGATGGAGCAGCGGCTGATTCGCGAACTCGGCCCGGACTCGCTCCGGCGGGTAGCCGACGACCAGCCGGTGTCGCGCGGCGGCGTCTTCCCGCCCGACGACGCGTACGAGAACGGTGTCGTCCTCCCCCGGTCGGAGTACGAGTACCTCCTGTACGACGGTGCGACCTACGGGCTCTCCGTCTCCGTCCAGCGGTCGGTCGAGTGGACGGTATTCCGGTACGAACTCGGCGGGGAGACGCCGACAGTCGAGTCGTTCCTGCAGTCGGTGCGGGACGAAGCCCAGTTCGACCTCCCGCGGTCGGCCCTGTCGGACCGACAGCGAACGATCTTGCAGACGGCCATCGACGGCGGCGACGATGGGCTCGGCTACCACGAGGGGAGTCCCGTCTCGGAGCCGTACGGCGACCTGCTCGGCCGGCTCAGGACGCACGACCGGTTCGAGACCCGGTACCCTGGAGAACGGTGGCTGCTCCGGTACGATGGACGGCCGTACGTCGCCGAGATCGACGACTGGACGGAGAACGCCAGCGAGGACGACCGGGAGGGCCGGCCGGCCTACCGGACGACCGAGCGGATCGACCAGACCGAGCGGATCGACCAGACCGACCAGACCGACCGGACCGACCAGACCGACCAGACCGGCCGGGCCGACCGTGGCGAGACGACCGCGACCACGACCGGCTGAACCGGCGACCGCCCACGGTATCGTCAATTCTTGCACGTCCGACAGTCGGACCTGTCTGACGGCCCGTGCTTATCCCCGTCGCTCCCTTCGGCCCAGATGGCAATCACAATGACCGGTGACCGATTTATTCGGGGGTTCCCCCGAACACACACAGCTGTCCGATTCTGACGTACGATTCCTGGACACCACGCTCCGAGACGGCGAACAGGCACCGGGCGTTTCGTTGACGCCCGACGAGAAAGTAGACGTAGCGACGGCCCTCGACGCGGCCGGAGTCTCCTTCGTGGAGGCCGGCAGCGCCTGCACGGGCAGGGCAGAGCGGGCGACCATCCGGAAGGTTACCCGCCAGAACCTCGACGCGACGGTGACGAGCTTCGCCCGCGGCATCGAGGCCGACGTCGACCACGCGCTCGACTGCGACGTCGACGGCGTCAACCTCGTCGTGCCGGCCAGCGACCGCCACGTCGAGACGAAGGTCGGCTCCTCGCGCGAGGCGGTCCTCGAACGGACCTCCCATCTCGTCGAGTACGCGAAGGACCACGGCCTCTGGGTCGAGGTCATCGGCGAGGACGGCTCCCGGGCCGACCTCGAGTTCCTCGACCAGCTGGCTGCGGCGTCCGTCGACGCCGGCGCAGACCGGGTCTGTTACGCGGACACGGTCGGCCACGCGGGTCCAGAGCGAACCGCCGAAGTCGTCGAGACGCTCGCGGCACACGGCCCGACGAGCGCACACACCCACGACG
Source organism: Haloarchaeobius lipolyticus (assembly GCF_051208015.1). Classification (NCBI taxonomy): domain Archaea; kingdom Methanobacteriati; phylum Methanobacteriota; class Halobacteria; order Halobacteriales; family Halorubellaceae; genus Haloarchaeobius; species Haloarchaeobius lipolyticus. Next base: position 479,263 of record NZ_JBPKGF010000003.1, read on the forward strand.
ACCTCGGCCTCGGCGTGACGAACGCCCTCGCGGCGATACACGCCGGTGCCGACCTCGTCCACGCGACGGTCAACGGCGTCGGCGAGCGTGCCGGAAACGTCGCGCTGGAGGAGGTCGTGATGGCGCTCTCGCACGTCTACGGCGTAGAGACGCTGGACAAGACGCAACTCGCCGACCTCGGCCGGGTCGTCGCCCGGACGACGGGCGTCCGACCTGCCCCGAACAAGGCAGTGACCGGTGCGAACGCGTTCGCACACGAGTCAGGCATCCACACCGACGGGACGCTCAAGGACGACCGGATGTACGAGCCCTATCCGCCGGAGACGGTCGGCCGCGAGCGCCGCATCGTGCTCGGCAAGCACACCGGCCGCGCTGGTGCGCGTGCCGTGCTCTCCGAACACGGCGTCGAGCCCGCGGACGAAGAACTCGACCTGGTCGTCGAACGGGTCAAAGAGCTGGCAGAGCGGGGCAAACGCGTCACCGACGCCGACCTGCTCGCCATCGCGGAGGACGTGACCGACCACGAGCGCGACCGGCTGGTCGAACTGCTCGAGGTCACGGCCACCTCCGGACACAACACCCCGAGCGCGAGCGTCCGACTGGACGTCGGCGGCGAGGAGGTCGTCGCCAGCGGAACCGGCTCCGGCCCCGTCGACGCGGCGGTCTCGGCCGTCCGGTCCGCGGTCTCCGACTTCGACGACGCGCACCTCACCTCGTACCACGTCGACGCCGTGACGGGCGGGACGAACGCCGTCGTGACCGTCGAGGTCACGATGGAACGCGGCTCCCGAACCGTCACCGTCGCCCACAGCGACGCGGACATCACCCGCGCGAGCGTCTCCGCGATGGTCGACGCGCTCGACCGACTGCTCGTCGATTCGCCAGACGTCGTCGTGGTCGCCGACGACTGAGCCGACACCGAATCGGCAGCACGGTCGGCCCGTCCGCCGATTCTGCCGGCTCGAAGACGACCTGCGCGGTTTTTTTAATGCAGAACCCACAATGTTCGACTGTGGGATGAGTTACGACAGTCCGACGCAGTCTCCGGCGCGCGCACAGTACGCCGACGAGACCAGTCCGAGAAAGCGGATAGTCGAACGGACCGATGGGGTGGTCGACCGACTATGTTCGGAACTCGGCTCGGATCTGAGCATGGTCGGGTTCTACAACAGCGAGGTTCTGGAACTGCACTACGTCCACGAGACGGTGCGGGAACAGTACGACCAGCACGAACTCGACGCGCTGGCATCCGACCTCTGCCTGGATGCGCGGATGGGCGACGCCTACCAGGAGTCGCTCGTCCAGCTCGGTCAGCTGAACTTCGTCGTCACGGGATTCGACGACGGCCTGCTGGCACGGGTTCCGCTCGGAGAAGAGGTCGGTGTCGCGGTCACGACGAACCTGAACGCGGGCGACACGATCACCACACTGGTTCCACGGGTCGTCGCCGAGCACGACATCGCGGTCGCGTCGCGGGAGTGAGACCGTGAGACGCGGCGTCTTCACAGAAATCATCGAGGAGGCCGTCGAACACGACTGCTCGCACATCGTGTTCGAGGACTCGACCCACATTCGGGAGAACATCCCGAAGGCGACGTGGCAACACGCCTGGGCGTTCCGACGTCTCTACGAGTACGTCGAGTACAAAGCAGAGGAGTAGGGCGTGGAAGTCGTACAGGTTGACCCTCGGAACACATCGAAGCGGTGTTCGACGTGTAGGTCTACCCACGGCGACAATCGGTCCGGTGACTCGTTCCGTTGTCAGAAGTGTGGATACGAGAACCACGCTGACTACAACGCTTCCAAGAACATCGGTTTGCAGTATCTTCGTCGTCGGCAAAACGCAAATGACGGAGGCGCACCCGTAGATGTGCGCTTGAATCGCGGGACGCTGAACGTGAACGGCGAATATTCGCCTACCGTTGTTAACGGTTAGAACGGGAGTGCACGCGAAAGCCTCGGGGCTGGACCTCGAGGCAATCTACCGTGTGAGATCGCCGAAGAAGTGATTCGCAGGTCCGCCGACCGGGCCGGTTTCAGGCCGTGTGCTCGCCGGCCTCGGCCGCTTCGAGCAGCTCCTTGTACCGATTGCGGATGGTGACCTCGCTGACGTTGGCGGCTTCGCTGACGTCGTTCTGGGTGACGCGCTCGTTGACGAGCAGCGACCCGGCGTAGACGGCGGCGGCCGCGAGGCCGACCGGGGACTTCCCCGAGTGGAGTCCCTGTTCCTTGGCGGTGCGGAGCAGCTCTCGCGCCTGCATCTCTGCCTCGTCCGAGAGCTCTAGCTCGCTCGCGAACCGGGCGACGTAGCTCTCGGGGTCTGCGGGCTGTACCTCCAGACCGAGTTCACGGACGATGTACCGGTAGGTCCGCTTGAACTCCATGTCGTCGACTCGGCTCACCGCGGCGACCTCGTCGAGGCTCCGGGGTGTCCCGGCCTGTCGGGCCGCCGCGTAGAGCGACGCCGTCGCGACGCCCTCGATGGAGCGCCCGGGCAACAGGTCGTCTTCGAGTGCGCGGCGGTAGATGACCGACGCGGTCTCGCGGACGTTCTCGGGCAAGCCGAGCGCGCTCGCCATCCGATCTATCTCGCCGAGGGCTTGTTTCAGGTTGCGCTCTTTGGAGTCGCGGGTGCGGAAACGCTCGTCCCAGGTTCTGAGACGTTGCATCTTCCGGCGCTGTCGGCTCGAGAGGGCACGCCCGTAGGCGTCCTTGTCCTGCCAGCCGATGCTGGTGGACAGTCCTTTGTCGTGCATCATCTTCGTCGTCGGTGCGCCGACGCGGGACTTCTCGTCCTTCTCTGCGGAGTCGAACGCACGCCACTCCGGACCGCGGTCGATTCCGCCCGTCTCGACGACGAGACCACACTGTGAGCAGACGGTCTCGCCGTGCTCTTCGTCCTTCGCGAGGCGGCCGTTGCACTCGGGACAGGTCTGGATTTCCGTCGATTCACGCTCGGTGGGGCCGGTCTGCGTGTCGGCGTCGAACGTGCGGATTCGTGTATCGGGCATCGTGGGGGGAGGCAAGCAGTCCCGTCGCTCGGGACCTCCTTGCTTACCGTAGGTTAGTCACGGCAGAATATAAATGTTGTGCAAAAGGTTATGTTCTTGCAGTGATTCCTCGGTGCGAGACACGGTCGCAGGACAGAAGGAGGATGTATAACGATGACGGTTCAGTCGGACTCTCGTCAGGTGCGGCATCGACGCCGGCCGCGACGCTGGAGTACGGAATCTCATCCCAGTAATCTTGAAAATGCCAGACCGTCACGTGGTATGTGTCCCCAATACATATATAGACAGACTGCGGACTGCTACCTATTCCGATGTACGAGGGACTGGTCATTCAGACGGGCGGAGTCGGGTCCGGCGGTCTCGTGCCACGGGGAACACGGGTCGAGATATTCCAGGAGATATTCTACGTCTTCCTGGCCCTGGGCACGCTGGTCGGCGTCGTCGTCCTCGGCTACATGGTGTGGAACGCGTACAAGTACCGCGACCACGAGGGGCGGACGGACGACGACGAGGAGGGACGGCCGGTTCTCGGTGAGGTCCCGACCGGTGGCGGCCACGGACGAAAGCTCCTCCTCTCGTTCTCCATCAGCGCCATCATCGTCCTCTCGCTCATCCTCTGGACGTACGGGGCGTTGCTATTCGTCGAGAGCCCGGCGTCGGCCGACACTGGTAACGACGTGGACACGATGGAGGTGAAGGTCGTCGGCTACCAGTTCGGCTGGCAGTTCGAGTACGAGAACGGGGTGAAGACGGACGGCACGCTCCGCGTCCCGGAGGGAACCAGGGTCCACCTGACCGTCACGTCGCGCGACGTGATGCACAACTTCGGCGTGCCCGCGTTGAAGGCGAAGACCGACGCCATCCCCGGCCAGACCACCGAAACCTGGTTCGGGCCGGTCGAGCAGGGGAACTACACGGCCCAGTGTTACGAGCTGTGTGGCGCGGGCCACTCCTACATGACGGCACAGATCGTCGTGATGGACCAGGGCGAGTTCGACCAGTGGTACGCGAACGCGAAGAAAGAGCAGGACAACGCGAGTAACGGCAATCAGAGCAGCGGGAACAGCTCCGGAACGACGACCGAGGGACACAGTGGCCGCATCGTCTCGTCTGGCGCAGATAGCCAGTTCGCGGTCACTCCCGCGGGCATCGACCGACCGACCATCCGAGCGAGGGCATTCTCTGCATGAGCGACGACACCACTCTCCCAGACGACAGCACAGCCGACGACAGCCACGGGCGCAAGCCAGCGCCGGACGGTGGGACGACACCGGACGGCGGCTCCGTCGTCACGCGAGACGAACTGCCGCTGCGAGAGACGGAGACCCACGACGAGGAACACGGGCTCCCACCGGTCTACTCTATCAAGCGCTGGTTCGTCACGACCAACCACAAGGACGTCGGGCTGCTGTACACGGTGACGGCGCTGTTCTTCCTCATCTTCGGCGGGGTACTGGCGCTCCTGTTCCGCATGGAGCTGTGGGCGCCCGGCGCCAACATCATGCAGGCCGACGCGTACAACCAGGCGGTCTCCATCCACGGGCTGATGATGGTCTTCTGGTTCCTCTCGCCGTTCGCCTTCGGTTTCGCGAACTACATCGTCCCGCTCCAGATCGGCGCGAAGGACCTGGCGTTCCCGCGGTTGAACGCGCTCTCGTACTGGCTCTACCTGGCGTCGGGTATCCTCGTCGCCATCTCGTTCTTCCAGGGCGGGTCGTTCGCCGGCGGCTGGACGATGTACGCGCCACTGAACCTACCGGTCTATACACCCAAGGTGGGGAGTTCGACGGCGGTCCTCGCGCTGTTGCTGTTCGTCGTCTCCGTCACCGTGGGTTCGGTCAACTTCCTGACCACGATGCACCGGATGCGGGCGAAGGGCATGACGCTCCGGAAGATGCCGCTGTTCACGTGGTCCATCCTCCTGACCGTCTGGATGATGCTGTTCGCGTTCGCGGCGCTGCTCGCGGCGCTCATGCTGCTCAGCTCCGACCGGCTGCTCGGGACGACCTACTTCGCCGCGACCAGTCCCGGTGGCGCGATGCTGTGGGCGCACCTGTTCTGGTTCTTCGGACATCCCGAGGTCTACATCGTCTTCTTCCCGGCGCTCGGCGCGATGGCCGAGATATTCCAGACGTTCTGTGGCCGTAGAATCGTCGGCAGGAAGTGGTTCATCGGCGCGATGTTGCTCGTGGCGCTCCAGAGCTTCATCGTCTGGATGCACCACATGTTCCTGACGAGCATCAACCTGGAGATCAAGACGCTGTTCATGGCGACGACCATCGGCATCTCACTGCCGTTCGACCTGATGGTCTTCGCGCTCATCTACACGATGTTGAAGGGCAAGATACGCTTCAAGACGCCCTTCCTGTTCGCCTTCGGCGCGCTCGTGCTGTTCATCCTCGGCGGCATCACCGGGGTCTTCCTCGGCGCCGTCGTGCTCGACTACACGCTCCGTGGCACCTACTGGGTCGTCGCTCACTTCCACTACGTGATGGTCGGCGGCGTCACCGGGCTCGTCGGGGCGCTCTACTACTGGTTCCCGAAGATGACCGGGAAGATGTACGACGAGTTCCTCGGGCAGGTCCACTTCGCGATGTACTTCGTCGGCTTCAACCTGCTCTACTTCCCCATGTTCATCGCCTGGGAGACCCCGCGACGTGTCTTCCAGTACGCGCCGGGACTGCAGGGCTGGCACCAGCTCTCGACCATCGGCGCGTTCCTGCTGGGGACGTCGTTCCTGGTGATGTTCTACAACCTGTTCAAGAGCCTGTTCACGGGCGAGGAAGCCTCGGGTTCGCCGTGGCAGTACGCCTCTACGGCCGAGTGGACCGTTCCCTCGCCGCCGCCGCTGGAGAACTTCCCTGGCGTCCCGAGCTACGAGAGCGGGTCGCTCCGGTTCGAGGGCGTGAAGACCGGTGTCGCTGACGGTGGCACCGACACGAACGATGGCACCACTCCCGCCACCGACGGCGGGACCGTGGAGACAGATGGCGGGACCGCGACGGCGACGGGCGGTGCGCCGGTCGTCGCCGAAGACGACCACCACGAGGAGGAGCACGAGGACCACGCGAGCATCTGGCCGTTCGTGATGAGCGTCGGCGCGTTCTTCCTGCTGCTCGGACTCTCCGGGCTGCAGGAGGGTTCGTTCGCGCCCGGCATGGAGGGCGGCGTCTACATGGGACTCAGCGTCGTCGGCGGACTCGTCCTCGGCGGTTCGCTGTTCGGCATGACGGTCGAACCGTTCCACGGCCCCGAGGGCGGGTTCGGTGAAGCGTGGCCGTTCGCCGGCGTCGAGAACACGAAGCTGGGCGTCTGGATCTTCCTGGCGTCTGACGTCGTCCTGTTCGGCGCGTTCATCGGCGCGTTCATCTTCTCGCGCGTCGCGTACGGCTGGACCGAGTGGCACCACCTCATCCCGGAAGAGCACGTCGTGCTTCCCGGGCTCATCAACACGTACATCCTGCTGACGAGCAGTTTCGCGGTGGTGCTCGCACTGGTAGCAGCCCATCGCGGGAGTCGGCTCGGTATCGTCGCCTCGATGACGACGACGGTGGTCCTCGGACTCGCCTTCCTGGTCAACAAGGGACTCGAGTGGCTGCACCTGTTCCACGTCCACTCGGAGGCGTTCCCGCAGGGCTGGGAGATATCGACCAACATCGCCTCGACCACGTTCTACGTGACGACCGGTCTCCACGGCCTGCACGTCATCATCGGACTGGTCATCGCGGTGTGGATGATATACCGTGCGTGGCACGGTGCCTACCTCGACGACGACACGCCCATCGAGTACTTCGGCCTGTACTGGCACTTCGTCGACATCGTCTGGCTGTTCCTGTTCCCGCTGTTCTACATCCTGTGAGGTGACCAAGAATGTCAAAACTGAAACTGTACACGATAATCTACGTGGTGCTGTTCGTCCTGGCGACCGTCCAGGCCGTGATAGAGATGCTCGGCTACCTCGAGACGGCATACTGGGCCGCCTTCGCCATCATCATGGTGCTCTCGTTCGCGAAGGCCGCCGTCGTCGCCGGCTGGTACCAGCACCTGCGGTGGGAGCCACGTTCGCTGACCGTCCTCATGGTCATCGGGCTCGTCGCAGCCATCGCACTCACCGTGGCCGCGTCGTACTCCATCCTCTGAGGTCTCACTCCTCGCGGTTCTCCGCCTCCCGTCTCGCCGTCGTGAGCTCGGCAGCCTGTTCGGCTACCGTCTCCTGTGCCTCCACGAGGTCCGTCACGTCCTGCTGGAAGCCGACGAAGTGCGTCACGTCATCCCCGGACTGTATCGGAGCGATGCTGATTCGGTTCCAGAAGGTGGTGCCGTCGGCGCGGTAGTTCAACAGGACGACCGATTCGGCTCGGCGGGCCTCGATGGCTTCCCGCAACCGGGCGACGGTGGCTGGATCGCTTTCCGGTCCCTGCAGGAACCGACAGTTCCGCCCGAGGATATCTCGCTCTTCGTAGCCCGTGAGTCGGGTGAATCCTTCGTTCGTGTAGATGATGGGTTCGTCCCGCTGGTGGGAATCGGTGATGACGATACCGATGGGGGCGGCGTCCATCGCTCGTTCCTTCAGCGAGAGGTCTTCGGCGAGGACCTCTGCTTCGGTCCGTTCGTGTGCAGTGCAGATGAACGAGCGCTCCTCCTCGTTGTAGACCACGCTGAGTTCGACCTCGACGAGCGAGTCGTCGGCCCGGCGGTGGACGACCGGCCCCTCCCAGCGGCGCCGTTTCGCGACGGAGAGCAGCTCGAACGGGACGGTCACCGGTTCGTTCGGGTCGGCGAGCACGTCGAATCGACCGCCGACGAGGTCACGACGACGGTAGCCGTAGAGGGCCGCGTAGGCTTCGTTGACGTAGAGATAGGTACCGTCTTCGGCGAGGATGGCGATACCCTCGCTGGCCGTTTCGAGCGCCCGGAAACTACGCTTCGCCGACCTCTCCGCTCGGTGACGTGCCACAGCGTGTTCGATACGATTCGCGAGCAGCTCGTACTGCTCGACGCCACTTCCCTTCTGCAGGTATCCCGTGACGCCGGCGGCGATGGCGTCGCTCGCCACGTCCTCGCTCCCCTGACCCGTGTACAGGATGAAGGGGAGATCTGGGTACTGCTCGCGGACCCGGAGGAGGAACTCGAGTCCGTCGACCCTCGGCATCCTGTAGTCGCTCACGATACAGTCGATTCCATCGTGGTCGAGAAGGGTGAGGGCTTCGTCGGCGCTCTCGACGCAGACGACGTCGAACTCGCCACGTGGAGGCGCGAGAAACCGCGAGAAAAGGTCGCTGAAGGCAGATTCGTCGTCGACGTGGAGGACGCGAATCGGGTCGTGTTGGACGTCGGTGAGCAGCCCTCCGCCGTCGGACAGTCGCTTGACCAGTTCGTGGAGGGACGTCTTCGGAGGGCGCTTCGTCATGCGGAGTATAGGTCGAGAATCTATTTATCCATTCTACACTAGAAGAATGAACGTAACACAACCCAGTCGTTCCTTCCTGACGATTCTCGAGAACACTCAGGTCCGTGACGAATCACAGACGTTCTCTGCAAGCGTCACGGCGTTCGCGGTCAACAGCCCGATGGCCCCGACCAGGAAGACGGTCGCGACCGGCGACTCCGGGTCGGTGAACGCCCAGTACAGCGGACTGGCCGACGCGCCGAATGCCGCACTCGCGATACCGTAGAGCGCGGGCCCGCAACAACAACAGGCGGTCGCACCCGTCGTTGCGAGCGCGCCCGTGACACCCTGGACCGTGCCCCCGTCGCTGACTTTGGCACCCGACTCCGTGGACCGTTGCTGCCAGACCGTCGCCCCGAGTGCCGCGTTCACACCGACGAGGCTTGCGAGCGTCGCGACGACCAGTGCGGTCCCGACCGAGAGCGCGGCGAACAGTGGAACCGATGGCCAGTAGGCTTCGACCGCCGGCCACATCACGAGCGGGCTGGCGAACTCGACCAGAACGACGAACGGGTCGCCCCCGGCCTGGGGCACGGCGTCGGGGTTGAACGACAGCAGTCCCGAGGAGACGACGAAGAAGGCGGTGAACCCGGCCGCGGCGAGTCCCCCGATTCGTCGAGCCCGAACGTCGACCCGTTGCACCGCAGGGTGAACCGCCGTCAGGTAGACCAGCGCGAGCGCGAGCGGCATCGCGAGGACGAGCGCGTACCCCAGCGGGTGGAAGACGGCCCCGCGAGGGACGAGCTCCGGATAGGCGACCCAGAGGCCGAGCACGGTGCCGAGGATTGGGAACGCGTGTCTGTCACCCCAGCGGAGGGTGTACAGGACGAGACTCGCGGCGACGATGGCCATCCCGCCGAAGAACGTCAGCGCGGGATAGAACTCGCGGGTGAGCGGTGTGCTCGCGAGCGGCTCGACCTGGAGTTCGACGAGGCCGACGGCACCGAGCGCGGTGAGCGAGATGCCGGAGACGACACCGACGCCGAGTGCCCGCGACGAGAGCTGCCCGTTCCACCGATTACCCCACCGGTCGAGCGCCGCGACCGTGCCGAGTATCGTCGCACCTCCGAGGAACAGCAGTAACAGCACGAGATGGGGGACGCCGCCGTGGACGGTTCCCCGGTGGGCGCTGGCCGGCGGCACGAGCGAGAGGCTCACGAGGGCGACCAGCAGTCTGGCCCCGCGGCGTCGTGGACCTCTCAGCTGCCGCCCCTTCCCCGTCACAGGCTCAACACCACCATGTAGACGAGGACGATGACGGTGTAGAGTATCGCGAGCGCGGCGATGACCTGCAGGTGGAACAGGAACAGGTCGTCCGTCTCCTCGTCACGCGCCGCCTCGACCACGGCCACCTCCTCGTCGGTCAGTTCTGCTTCGTGGTACGTACCGAGGTGGAGCGCGTGCAGGTGGTCGGACGGGAACGGCCGGTGACAGAACCGACAGCGAGCCACCGGCTCTTCGCCCGCCGGGACGGTCGTCGTCGGCTGTTCGGGGAGGTCCTCCGTTCGGTCGGCTATCGCCCCGTCGGCTGTCTGTGGTTCGGTCTCCTGTCGGTGAGTGTCGTGTGCCTGCATGGTCAGAGGAACGGGGGTGGCGAGTACGGCTGGGCGATGATCCACATGCTGGTCATGGTGTAGAATATCATCACGGCCGCGAGGGCGTACTGGCTCCGGATGGGTTGAATCCGCCCGGTGAACGTCTCGAACGCGATGGCGTGAGCGACCCAGATGGCGACGAGGTGGCCCAGCACCACGAACGCGAGCTGGAGCCCACCCCACCAGGCCGGGAGCACCGCGACCTGCGGCGACGGCGGCGGCGACATGGGGTCGACGGCGACCGCCGCCAGCGTCGGCAGGAACGTGAGGAAGTAGCCCAAGAAGTGCGCGAGGTGGTAGCCCGCGGCGATGGGGACGAGCGACCAGACGAACCGTCGCTCGATGGCCTCGACCGAGACGTAGCTCCCGGCCGTCTTCCGCGCCGACCGCGCCGAGAACCGGTAGACCGCGAGGAACAGGCCGAATCCGGCGAGCGCGGTCACCAGGTAGACGAGCAACGGGGGGACGCCGACGCCCACTATCGCCCGGACGACGCCGGCGAACGTCGGCGTCGAGACGAGTCCGTCGTACGTCGTCACCCAGAGCAACGCGACGACGAACACGACGTCACCGTCGGTCCCGTCGTCGAACGTCCGGGTGAGCGCAGACGCCGGCAGGTCGAGGGACAGCCCGTTGGCAGTTCGCCTGAACGGGGCGACCCGGCCGTAGGTCCGGAAGACCCGCGAGACCGGGTCGGCGTGGTGGAACCAGTCGTCGCCGTAGACGGACGCACCGACGAGGGTCGCGACGGTGTAGGCGAGGACGACCCCCGCGAGAAGCTGGGGTACCGACGCGAGCGGGCTGACGACCTCGACCCAGACGAGTGCGAGCAAGCCGACCGTCGCGGGCCAGCCACCGAGGTGACCGGGCCACTCGCGTTCTCCGAATCGAGGGACGTACCGGGAGAGCGTCCGCCACGGATTCACCGCCGGCCAGGTGTCGCCGACGAGGTAGACCGACGCCGTGTAGCCGGCCCACCAGCCGGCCCAGATGCCGAGCACTGCGAGGTTGTTCGTGGGATTGGTCGGACCGACGAGGCCGACCGCGACGAACAGGCCGAGGACCGCGACGCTCCCGACTCTCGCGACCGTGGCGACGAACCGCCAGACGGCTGCCGGGGTCGGTGCGACGACACCCAGCCGATTTATCCAGCGGATGAACTCGTGGTCGGTCGCGAAGCTCGTGAACAGGAACGACGCGCCGATGATACCGCCACCGCTCAGCACGATGAGCCAGAACGGGATGGGGACCGACGTGAGCGACCCGCCGAGCGACCCGGAGTGTGCGAGGACGGGCTCGGCGACGAGGACGGCCACGGTCAGCGCGACGGCGAGTCGAATCGCGTATCGCCCTGCTGCACGCCGGTCGCCGTCAGGCACCCACACGACCGACCCCCGGTCGCCAGTAGAGGAGGGCGACACTCACGACGAAGACCGCGGTCGAGACGTCGATACCGAAGGCGAACGCCGTGGCGACCATCGCGGCCGACCCACCGGCGCTCGCCGCCAGCGACGAGACGAGCGGGAACGTACAGCTCACGCACGAGAACAGCGCGACGAGCCCGGTCGCACTCGCGGCGAGTGAATCCAGTACCGCGGCGTAGACGAGGTACGCGAGCGCGAGGTAGCCGAGCAGCCGGAAGGGAACGAGAACGAGCGTGAGCAGGCTCCCGCCGTAGGTCACGGTCGGTCCCCAGCCGGGCGAGGCCATCGTCGCGGCGAGGCCCGTCGGGTCGTGGTCTGCGGGCGCGAGTCCGACCAGGCCGGTCGCCCAGGCCAGCAGCAGGAAGTAGCCACCGGCGACGAGGGCGGCACCGGCTCGCTGGCGTGGGGACGCGACGGCCGGGCTGGTCAGCACGACCGCGACGAGCCCCACGTTCAGCCAGACGAACGGGTAGAGTGCGTACCGGACCGAGGTGAGCTCGGCCGACGTGAGCTGGAAGTAGCTCACGACCGCGAGGAGTTCGAGCGCACAGAGCAGGCCCAACCAGAGGACGCGTTCGCTCGGCATCGCGTCGGCGAGCGACCGGGTAGCGTTCGAGCCCATCTCAGCCGACGAGCAACTTGACGGCGACTGCGAGGGTCATCAGCGTGCCGAACGCCCAGGCGCTCACCATCGCCGCGAGCGAGCTCGGTAGCCCGCGGGTCTTGCTGGACTGGTAGGTGCCGACGAGCACCCAGCCCGCGAGCACGAGCGCCAGCGTCGCACCAAGGGCGATGGCGACCATCCCCCGTTGCTCGGGGGAGACACTCACGTACGCGACTGCTGCACCCAGTGGAACGCCGACGATGGCGAAGAAGCCCAGTATCCAGACGATGGGGCTGTTGACCAACGCCCGCATCCCGGACGTCTCGGCGTCTCCGAACGACGGCGTGTAACTGCGGTTACTGCGGCTCGCCAGGGCCACGACCACGACGAGGAGGAACACGGCCATGACGATGGACGCCCCGATAAGATTTGCCATGGTATATGGCGACAATTGCCGCCGAGGCTGTTAACAGTATCGCCCCTGGGTGGGTCGGTTTGGGGGTCGCGGGTGCTGTGTTCGGGTGGGCGTCGCGCTCCGAGATATCTCTGGTACAGTGGCAGTCCTTCGAGATCGAGTGGAAGGGCGTGCTGAATAGAGAGTAGAGAGGATGAAGTTAACAACCGGCTTTCATCCGTTTCGGCATCGATTCGCTGGTTGCGCCGATAGAATTGAAGCGCGAGCGAACCGTGAGAGATTCTACCTATTCGCCGTCATGTCTTGTAACTTTGCTAAAAACAGAGGGCTGAATATATCAAAAAATGTCGAAATTGGTGGGTTTGGAGGGGTCTCGTGCTGAGTAAAGAGAATCACTGTATCTGATTCAAAATAGGTAAGGATTGACCTATATTTAGCTGGTCAGCGGATTAGCGAGAGAGGAATTGCTACAAGAACACCGATGACCAAGATATAGACGCCCAACTCAGTGGCACTGCTAATTAGATTCTCAGCGATTTCGGGATTGGCACCCTCCAAGACTAGGGCGACTCCTACTCCAATAACGACGATAATACTTGCGACTACAAGCTCAACCAGTTTATCAATCATCGAAATCACTCATAAAATTAAGATTCTGTTCACTAACTATCCGCCGTTCGGACCCATTTTGACGGCATTTGCATGCCGACAGCGGATTTACGTATTGGTGGATTATCATGGTAATCACTGTGATACTCTCGAAACGACAGCTCTACAGCCGGAATATGGTTTTCTTGCACATGTTGGCTGTAGTCTACCTACTATTGGGGGCCGATTATAATCGGAAGTTCAATCGTGTGTGCACGAACCCATTGGACACCACAAGAATCGATTCGCGACCCCACGAATCGGCAGAGGGAATGGAGGTTCTATGAGCGACCCTAGAGAACAAGTCAAGATGATTCGACAGCAAAAAATTCTTGAAGCATTTCAGAGTTCTAATGAACCCGTACTCACCACTAGCGAAGTCTCCGAGAGATTCCAGTCCGTGACACAGGAAACTGTGCTTAGCGACCTAAAAACGATGCGAGGAGATAGGATCCGTGGAAAAAAGACGAAGCAAGGTTGGATTTGGTGGGTACCCGCGGAAGATTCAGATAGCGATAAAGAAAAAGTCGCGACGGAAGATCAGCTCCGGAGGGCTGTCGCTGAATTGGCAGTTAACAGAACGGACTTTCGAATACTGACGGTATCACTCGCAATGTTAGCGGGTCTAAGTATCGGTGGTGTGCTAATATATTTGATGCTAGAAGTGAATGTGTGGCTGTTACCTGTCTCACAGGAGTTTGCTATCGTGGTAAATTATGGATTGATGGTCACAGCAGGTCTTGCAATTGTGTCCTCTGGTTTGGTAGTCGTAACGAGAGAGTGGTTTAAACAAGAGTAACTTGGTTGAGCATTGGGGTCACCAGAGGCCAATTCTACAAATCAAGACAAATTCACGCTCTGAGTCAGCTATCTGAGCATTATCACTAATCGATGTGCCCGTATTTCAAGATTCAAGAGTTGGATTCAGCACAGAGGGTCGTTCTTACCCGTCCCCTCATCCGATGAAGGGATATTTGAACCACGGTCGCTCCACTCACTTCGTTCGGTCCGCTCCCTGGCTCAAATCTCCCCGTTCCGCGTTCTTCCATTCACGTACGACTCACGACTGCTCGTGGGTCGCTACGCTCCACACTCGCAGCGCTCGTCGGTTAATGAATGGAAGAACGCCGAGAGGGAGATTTGAACTCCCGAGTCCGTGAGGACAGTAGATTTCGAATCTACCGCCTTGGCCGGGCTAGGCTATCTCGGCTCATCTCGTGGTTGCCGTCTGCCGTTATTATGGATTTCGATTTATCGCGTAGGAAGGTGACAACCGTCACGCCTTTATTCTGATAGGATAAGTGAGCGAACATGGACGTAATCCAAGCGAGCGAGGACTGCGACGCGGTCCTCGACGCCATCGGGAACGCGGTCATCGCCGACCGCGAGTTCCTCGAGACCGTGCTGCTCGGCGTCGTCGGCCGGGGTCACGTACTGCTGGAGGACGTGCCCGGGACCGGCAAGACGCTGACGGCGCGGTCGATGGCCGCCGCCCTCGGACTCTCGTTCTCCCGCATCCAGTTCACGCCTGACCTCCTCCCCGCCGACGTCACCGGGACGCACATCTTCAACGAAGAGACCCGCGAGTTCGAGTTCCAGCCGGGTCCCATCTTCGCGAACATCGTCCTCGCCGACGAGATCAACCGCGCCCCGCCGAAGACGCAGGCTGCGCTCCTCGAAGCGATGGAGGAGGGACAGGTGACCGTCGACGGCGACACCCGGAAACTGCCACAGCCGTTCTTCGTCATCGCGACGCAGAACCCCGTCGAGCAGGAGGGAACCTTCCCGCTCCCGGAGGCGCAGGTCGACCGGTTCATCGTCAAGTCCTCAATCGGCTACCCCGACGAAGCCGGCGAGGTCGAGCTCCTCCACCGCCGCGCTGGCCGCGTCGAGCAGAGCCCGAGCGTCGAGCGCGTCCTCAGCGACGACGAGGTGGCCGACCTTCGGCAGGTGCCCGAGACGGTCCGCGTCGACGACGACCTGCTGGACTACATGGCCGCCATCTGCCGCGAGACCAGACAGGACGGCCGCGTCGAGATCGGCGTCTCCCCCCGCGGCACCCAGCGCCTGTTCGAGTCCTCGCGGGCCTACGCGACCATCGTCGGCCGCGAGTACGTCACGCCGGACGACATCAAGCGCGTCGCGAAGCCGGTGCTCGCACATCGGCTGGTGCTGACGCCCGACGCGATGGTTAACAACGTCGACAAACACGAGATAATCGACGCAGTGCTGGAGTCGGTGCCGGTGCCGACGGTCGACTGAGCCGGCCAGCGACCCCTTCCTCATTGGCGCAACGCCGTCGTCAGAATCACGACTGCCACCAGTAACAGCGCCAGCGCCGGGAGGGGCTTGCCGCCGGTCGAGACGACGTAGACCCCGTAGGCCACACCGGCGGTGAGGGCCCCGACGACGGTGGAGCCGGCGACGTGTGCGAGTTCCGCCCGCGTCGTCTCCGCCTCGCGGCCGAGCTGCTGGCCGATGCTGATGGCGTTCTGGCCGACGTCCCACGCGAGCACCGAGGCGGTGGTCCCGACGAGCAACAGCAGTTCCGCAGCGGGGCCGCCACCGGTCGCACCGGCGAAGACGAGGCCGCCGAACAGCCCGGCCGCACCGAGGTGCACGAGCCGCTGTGACCCGAGCACGACGCCGACTGCGAGTGCGGCCATCCCGACGGCGGCACCGAGGGCACCGACGCTCGCGGTCAGCGCGGCCGCCAGTGCGGCGAGTGCGCCCGCACCGAGCGTGACGAGCGCGGAGAGCCTGGCAGGTCGGCGGTCGACCTCGGTTCGAGCGCCGCCGGCGTCCGACATCAGCCCCACCTCCGGGTGCCGCGGGCGAGCGCGTTCGCGAGCGGTTCGTCCGGGTTCCAGTCGACGACGCGGATGCCGCCCTGCCGGAGGCTCGTGATTCGTGCCCGCCGCTCGGCCCTGGCGATGCGCTGGCCGAGGGTCTCGTCGTTCGTCGCGTCGGGGCTGACGATGGTGACCTTGTGCCCGTGCGCGTGGACGAGCCTGGCCGCGTGGGCCGCCTCGTCATCGGTCAAGGGCGAGAAGAAGACGACCTGGGCGTCGCCCGGGAGCCGCTTTCGGAGCCCGCGCACCCCGAGCGTCACCGAGTAGAAGCCCTGCGGGCGCTCCGACGACAGGGCGGGATGGTGGGCGAACAGCTCCTCGACCTTCGCCCGGTGCTCGTTGCCGAGGCCGGGCGCGAGCCACACCGTGCCGGGCGTGAGGGCGGTGATACCGACCCGGTCACCCGTCTCCAGCAGTGCGCTGAACACCCTGCCCGCGGCGTCGATGCCGAGGTCCGCCGCGTGCAGGCCGTCCTCGTCCCGTCGGACGTACGCCTCGCGACGGAGGTCGAGCAGGCACATGACGGTCGCGGCTCGCTCCTCGCGGAACAGGAGCGTCGCGAGTTCACCGCTCCGGGCGTAGCGCTTCCAGTCGACCCTGGTCAGCGGGTCGCCGCGGCGGTACTCGCGGGTCGAGTGGAACTCGACGCCGTCGCCGCCGATGTCGGTATCGACTCGCCCGGCGTACCGCGAGGTCTGTTTGCGGAGCGGGACCGGAATCGTCGCCTCGAGCGAGGGGGTACAGACCATCTCCGTGTTCGTCCGGAACCGGGTGTGGGTCTCCCGCGCGCCGGCCCAGCCGCGAACGATGGCCTCGCACGTCTTGAACTCGTGCGTGCCCCGCTTGGCCGTCAGCGTGTACCGGAACGAGTCGGTCTCGCCGGGTCTGAGTGCGGTCCCGAGCCGGGCCGAACCATCCTCGACTGCCAGCTCGTCCGGCACGCCGTCGACGAGCCGGACGTCCGGAAGAATCCGCGACCCCTCGTTGGTCACCCGGACGGTCACCGCGACCTCGTCGCCGAGCGACGGCGTCGCGTCGCTGAGCTCACGGGTGATCCGGAGCGTCACCGGTGGCACCTCGGCGATTCGCGCGTAGGCCAGGTAGCCCACGCCCACCACGGCGGACAGCAACAGCCCCGGCTGTCTGGTGACGATGCCGACCGCGCCCGCGACGAGGGTGACTGCCGCCACGCCACGCCAGTGGTTCGTCTCGTCCGTCCGCTCCGAGATGACGCGCTGGGTCTGGGCCGTCGCAGGCGGCCTCTCGTCTCTCGACTCAGAGGCCGTTCCTGCCGCGTCGTCCTGGGTTACTCGCGCTCCGTTCCCGCCCGAGTCGCCGGCCCCGGTCCGCTCGCGCTCGCCGGCCTCCTGGCCCTGGAAGCTCATGTGGTCTCCTCCGATAGGCGTGCTATCTCGCGAGCGGCGTGGGTCGCCCAGCGGTGGAACTGCGACCGCGATTCTCCCAGAAGGTCGAGGCGTGAGAGCAGAGAGTCCGTCCGCAGTTCGCCGGTGAAGAAGGCGGCCGCGTACGGGTCGTCGGTCCAGGTTCCAGCGTCGAGACGGCGAATCGCCTCGTCGGTCGAACAGCCTTCTGCCCGAGCGATGGCGGCGACGGCGGCCCGCTCGAGCCGCTCGCTCACGGCCGCCCGACTCTCGCGAGCGCGTCGGTCGCGCCCAGCCTCCCGGAGCAGTTCGTCGAACTCGTCACCGGGCGTCGGAAGCTCCTGTGACCCCTCGGGGTCGGGCGTCTCGGTCTGCTGGTAGGGCGTCTTGAGCCGAGACGACCCGACGCGGAGGCCCTGGAGCAGTGCCACCGCTGCGACGACGACGAGGACGGTCTCGCTCGTCGACAGACCGGCCGCGGCGCCGGGAACCGCCACGATGGCGAACCCGACCACGGCCACGGACACACCGACCACCGAGAGGACCGTTCGGAGGCTCATCGATTCTCACCCCAGTCGTGGGCCTCGAGACGCCTGAGTGCTTCGACTGCCCGCCGCTCGCGGTCAGGCGTCGGCTCGTCGTGTCCGTACCTGACCTGCTCGAACAGCTCGGTCAGTTCACTGACCGGTTCGGGGTCGAACCCGGCGTCGAGCGCCGCCCGCTCGAACTCTCGCGGGGTGCTCGTCTCGGGGTGCTCGACCGGCAGATGCTGCGTCAACGCCACCCACGCCCGGTAGATCTCGTTGTCCGCGTCGGTCTCGTTTCGGATGCGGTCGGCGGCCTCGCCAGCGGCGACAGAGAGCGCCTGGACGTCGGCCGACTCGGTGGGCTGGTCTGCCACTTCTGCGTCCGGGTCCTCCCGGTCCAGCTGCTCGACCTCGTCCGCGGTCACGAGCCAGGCCCCGACCGTCACCACCGCGAGGATTCCGATTGCACCGAGGAGCAGCAGCAACGGGGTGGAGAACGAGAGCGGGGAGGTCCCGCCGTCGCCCTGTTGGTCACCACCACCCGCCTCGGGCGAGGAGTTCGGCACCGCGAACGGCTCACCTTCCCGTGGCTCCGGGGGGTCGTCGAACGAGATATCGCACTGGAACATGACCGGTGCGATGGCGAGCAGGACCGTCGCGAGCGCGATGAGCGACATGACGGCGACGACACCGTCGTACCGGCGGTACATCCCGACGGTGACGCCGACGACGAGGCCGACTCCGCCGAAGACCGCCCACCAGGTCGATCCGGTATCGCACTCCTGCTTGACCGGTGGTACCGGCGTGGCGGTCGTCCCGGTCGGTCCGACCTGGGACTGGGTCGTCGTCCGGGTGGTCTCGGCGGGGTGCGGTCCGGCCGCTGGACCGCTGTTCGACCCCGGATTCGTCGTCTGGGAGAGCGTCCCCGCCGCGACTGCGATGGCGAGAAGACAGCAGACCGCCACGAGAACCACCCCCACGCTCCGTCTATTCACAGTGTCATTTCTAACAATCGTCACTTAGGGGTGCCGAAGTGTCAAGCGTTTGTTTGTCCTTCGTCGGGGTGTATTGCCGGTCCTTCGTTCCGATTCTCACCGGTTCTCACCGGCGTCGGCAGGTGCGTACGCCGACTCTATCGCGCGCAACGCCGCTGTCGCACGCGCCTCCCGTTCGGCCGTGACGGGTGCGCCACCGTACCGGACCCGTTCGAACAGGTCGGTCAGTTCGGTCACGTGCGTCTCGTCCATCCCGGCGTCGACTGCTGCACTCGCGAACTCCGCTGGGGTGCTCGTCGACGGGTCGGCCACGTCGAGGTGGGAGGTCATCTCGCGCCAGGCCCGGTAGACCTCGTTGTCGACGTCGGTCGACGCCGTCAATCGGTCGGCGGCGCGGCCAGCGGCCGTCCCGATAGCCGCGAGCCGCTGCTGCGCATCGTCGGGTGGGGCCTCCTCGAGTTCGGGTTCCGGCTGGTCGCCGTCGTCATCGCGGTCGCCCTGCCAGACGAGATACGCCAGTGCGAACACGACGGCAACGACCACGATGGCGACAACGAGGAGCGGGAGGGTCGGGTCGAGCTGTCCGGCGGCGTCCGCGATGCCGAGCGATGCATCGTCACCTCTCGGGTCGGGGAACTCGGGTGTCGGGACGAGCGAGGACGACTGGCTCTGGTCCGGGGCCGGACAGCTCGTCAGCAAGAGCCAGAACAGGAACGCGGGGAGCCCGACCGCGGCCACGAGCCCGGTCGCTGCCACGGCGTCGGTGGTCCGCTGGACGTACAGCCATACTCCGGCGACGAGGAGGAGGGCGACGGCGGCGAACTCGCCGCTGAGGAGGAACGGGACGCACACGAACGAGAACGTGAACGGCTCTGCGGGTTCGAAGATCGGGTCCGCCGCGCTGGTTCCCGCCTCGCCCGACTCGTCCGACGCTGTCTCGTCGGTCGGCGAGAACACCGAGGAGCCGCCCCCGCTCGCCTCCGGTTCGACGATAGATGCGGCCGTGAACGCGATGGCCACGATGCAGATGGCGGCGAGGGCCAGCGGGACGACGGCCGTTCGTTTCACTGGTCAGTGTACGGATTCAACTGTTGAGTACGTTTCGCACGCCCGTCGTCCCTCTCGACGTGGTGCAGGCGGTCCGGTCGGGGCTGGTCGCGGGGACGGTTCAGTCCGGGCTCGGCTCGTACGTCGGTCCGACCCGCAGCGTCAGCGCCTGGGGCCACACCGAGAGGGCGAGCTCCTCGTACTCGCCGAGCTCGCCGTCGCGGCTGAACCGTATCGGTCCGTCCTGTCCTGCGATACGTATCTCGCTGGCCCGGATGTGCGTCACGCCGGGCGTGTCTTGCCCGAGCAGCCGGTGGCCGATGGCCTCCGCTACCAGCGAGGAAGCGGGCATCTGCTCGGCGACTGCGACGTCGAACCGCCCGTCCTCCATGTCGCCCGGGCCGCCTTCCTCGACGAACTTCCGTGCGTTCCCGACGAGCAGACACGCGGCCTGCCCCTCCCACGACTCCTCGATGGCGGCGTCCTTCGCGTCGAGCCTGATGTTGAGGCCGTCGAACTCCAGGGCCTCCTGAACGCCCGTCACGAGGAACGCGAGCGTGCCGAATCGTTCCTTCAGGTCACTGGATGCTGCCACGCTCGCATCCGCCGGGAGACCCGCGATACACGAGACGAGGAACGGTTCGTCGGCTGCCATGCCGACGTCTACCCGCCGTTTCTCACCGGTGTCTGCTACCTCGACTCCCTGCTGGATATCCTCGATGCCGACGTTGGTCGCGAGGAGGTTCGCCGTGCCGACCGGGACCACGCTGAGCGTTACCTCGTCGAGGTGGCCAGCTGCGTGCAGTCCACGTAGCACCTCGTTGATGGTGCCGTCGCCGCCACAGACGACGAGCTCGGAGACGTCGTCTTCGCCAGCCTCCCTGCCGAGCCTGATGCCGTCTTCGGTGCCCTCCGTCTCGACGACCTCGAACCCGCGCGCTCGAAGAAGTCGCTCGACGTACTCGGCGTGGTCGCCCGTTCCGCTGACAGGGTTCACGATAGCCCTGCGTGAACCGACCTGCATACTCGGACGGAAGGGGGTCACGCCCTTAACCTGTCGGAAGTCGTCACCACTGACGGAAGTCATCACCACGGACGGACTTAGATGGCGTCGAGTGCGAACGGAACCCGTCGTACCCTGTTCCGGATACGAACGAATCAGCGGGAACCACTCCGGACGAGGAGAGTGAGACTGCCAGCCGGCACGGACCCTTTATGCCGGTTCTCCACCTGTCCGTATCGCGGGACGACCCACGTATGATAGGGCTGTGGACTAACCTCGGCGAGTCCCGTACACTGAGCATGACCATGCAGGCAGGAGAAGAACGACGGGAAACTGCCATGCACCCGCATCGCTGGTGGGGCACGGTCGGTGGGACAGAGGGTGCTTGTAGATGGTAGGAGTCTACGGAGTCCTCGGTGAGGCGCCACAAGCGGTCGACGCGATCGCCGCCGACCACGGCAGCGCCGATGCAGTCACGTCGACCTACCTCGACGAGTCGCTCGGACTCGTCTGCACTGACTTCCGCGAACACGGCGGCGCCGACCCCGTCGAACTCGACGACGGCACCCTCGCGTGGGTCCTCGGGGACATCTACGGGCACGACGGGCCGGACGGGTACGTCCCTCGCCCGGCAGGCACAGGTAGTGCGACCTTCCTCTCGACCCGCTACGAGGGTGACAAAACCTTCGGTGGCGGTCTCAACGGGAGCTTCGTCGCGGTTCTGTACGACGAGGACGAACGAACGGTTCGACTGCTCACCGACCGCCTCGGTACACGGCCGGTATTCTACACCGAGACGGACGGGGGTGGCGTCGCGTTCGCGACCCAGCTCCAGCGGCTTCCGGAACATCCGGGTGTCGACGCCGCGTACGACCCGGTCGGCTTCGCCGAGTTCCTCACGTACAGACACACGTTCGGAACTCTCACCCCACTCGCCGGCGTCACCGAGACCCAGCCGGCTGCACTGACGACCATCGACGGAACCGACGCCAGCGTCGACTTCGAGAGCTACTGGCAGCCGATACGGCGGCCGGTCCAGGCGTCGGCCAGCTACTTCGTCGACGAACTGGTCGACCGGCTGGAGACCATCGTCTCGGAGTGGGTGCGCGACGAGCGCTCCTACGGCGTGCTCTTGAGTGGCGGCAGCGACTCGCGGCTCGTGCTCGCCGCACTCACGGACCACGACGACCTCACCGGCTTCCACATCGCTGGCTGGCCGAGTCGTGAGACGCAGGTCGCCCGGCGGGTGGCTCATACCGCCGGCGCACGGTTCGAGTTCCTGCGGCGTGATACCGGCTACTATCGGCGACTGTTCGACGCGAACGGCCCGCTCTCGAACTTCGACGGCTGGTTCGTCCAGGGGTACGTCTCCGACTTCGCCGAGCAGCTCTCGTCGGTCGACGTCCTCCTGACGGGGCTGTTCGCGGACACGCTGTTCAAGGGGATGTCGATACCGACGCGTTCGGTCACGGTCGGTCCCTTCGGACCCATCTCGACGCCGATCCACGAACCCATCGAGGACATCGTCGGCTACAGACAGCAGCTCGTGGAACACGAGCCACCGGCGTACGCCACGGGCCTCCCCGACATCGACGACGTGATGAACCAGCGCGTCCAGTGGGACGGCAACCACATCGACCACCACGGCGTCGAGTACAACGGTGTCGAGGAGCTCGTGGTCTGTAGTCAGTTCTACCCGATGTCTAACGACACCGAGCACATCTTCACCAACAGTCTCAATCAGGTTCGGCCAACCAGGACGCCGTTCCTCGACGACCGGATGATAGACCTTCACCTCCAGATGCCGGCCGACGTCGCACTCCGCGAGAACGTCGTCGACCGCGCGATGGCCCAGCTCTCCGACTCCCTCGCGTCGATACCCCACGCCGGGACGAACGTCTCACCGAACAACCACCGGCTGGTCAGCTACGCCGGCAAGTTCTGGACCGAACTGCTCGACAAGTACGTCTCTCCACCCACCACGCCCGAGCCGCACCAGACCAACGGGCCCTGGCCGGACCGAGGCACGCTCCTGCGGACGACCGACTTCGCGGAGGACATCGTCACCGCGAACGAGGAGCTGCTCGACGACCATCCGCACCTCGACGAGGACGTAGCGCGCTCGACGCTCCGGACGCACTACGCTGGAGCCGACCGGACCGCCGAGTTGCTCTCGTTGTTGACCGTCCTCTCGATGCCGGTCACCGGTGCCGTGGTCGGCGAACCGTCGACCGCCACGTCGGCCGAGGCACTCCCGTTGTCGGAGACGGAGCACTGAGGGTCGGCTCGCGGCGTCGGGCTCCGCTGTCGCTTTCGTCGGGTGCCAGCTCGTCGTCGACGGTGACGACGGCGTCGGCGAGCCCATCGAGGACCACGTCGACCGTCGTGGTGCCGTCGTGGTCCCGGTCGTTCTTGGTGCCGTCGTGGTCCCGGTCGTTCTTGGTGCCGTCGTGGTCCCGGTCGTTCTTGGTGCCGTCGTGGTCCCGGTCGTTCTTGGTGCCGTCGTGGTCCCGGTCGTTCTTGGTGCCGTCGTTGG
>NZ_JBPKGF010000004.1:0-575029 GCF_051208015.1 Haloarchaeobius lipolyticus
GTGGTCCCGGTCGTTCCGTCTGGCGGCGACCTCGACGCGGTCGTAGATGTCCTCACCATCGAGGTCGAGAACGTGTTGTGTGACGAACTCGTCCACGTCGTGGCGACTCGCACGGACTCCCAGCTCGCCGCGCTCGTCGGCGGTTGCGGTCCACAGCAATAGCGGAACGTCGGGATGATGTTCGCGGAGGAGGGTGACGGTGGTGAAGACCGTCTCCGTGCTCCGGGGCGTACAGTCACAGACGACGGCGTCGACGGGTGCCGTTTCGAGGGTCGAGACGAGGGCATCGAGGGTCGAGACATCGAGCACCGTCGTCCCATCGGGAGGGGTCGGCCACCGGTCGGGGTTCTCGCTCAGGAACCGGCATATCGTCCGCTCGTCGGAGTCGGGCTGGCCGCCCGCGGGGTCACTGGCTCGGGCGTCGCTCGTAGCGTCTCCAGTTGTCTCCTCGTCCGTCTCACCCATCGCAGATCTCGTCGACGATGGCGCGGAGCCGGTCGAACTCGGCCCGCATCTCGTCGTCGAGGGTGTCCCGCCCGGCGTCGGTACGGTCGTGGATCTCCTGGAACTCCAGTCCCAGCTGCCGCGTCTGCTCGTTCTCGAACAGCTCCTCCGCAGTGTAGTTCCTCTGGAGCACGCGAAGCTTCGAGCCGATGGCGAACGCGCGTCTGAGGTCGTCTTCCGGGAACGCCGCCCGTTGGACGAGACCGTCGACCGCATCGACGACGTTCTCGCGACGGACGGGCTTCCGGAGGTAGGTATCGAGGTCGAGCTCGGCCACGTCCCACTCCGGGTCGACCGCCGTCATCATCGCGATCGGCGCCGTCACGCCGCGTTCCCTGAACTGCTCGAGCGTCTCGTCGCCGGACATCGTCGGCATCCGCCGGTCGAGCAGGATGACGTCGACGTGTGGGCCGTATACCTCGAGCGCTTCGGACCCGTCGTGTGCCATCTCGATGGTGTACTCCTCCTGGAGCCAGAGTTTGATGGTGACGGCGAGGTCGACGTCGTCGTCTGCGACGAGGATGACCTGCTCGTCGGCGCGTTCGTCCCCCGCGACATCGGTGACCTGACCACCGTCCGGTGCCAACCGTCGCCCACGCCGTCGGCCGTCCGAATACATTAGTTGGTCACTATCGGACCACAACATATAAGGGTTGGCCTGAAATAACAGGAGAATCTGATTTCTGGAGCGTTCGGAGGTCGAACGACGAGTTTTGCTCGGCGCGCTCGGCTCAGTTCGACGCCACGGCGGACTCGTTCCCGCTCGACTCCTCTTGCTCGTACTCGACGGTCGTCGACCAGGTGCCGAAGATGTCGTCGTGCTTCTTGTCCTGGTCCAGCAGGTAGACCTTCACGTCGAGCTCGCCGTCCTCGAACTGCTTCAGACCGCCGGGGTGGACGTCGATGGTGTACTCCATGTTCTCGTCGAAATCGGTGTAGTCGGTCCGCTCGACGTACTCACCGTTTATCTCGACGATGAGGAACGGCTCCCCGCGGGCGTCGCCGGCGTCCACCGGGTCGACGTTATCCCACGAGGTGTTCCCGGTGACGTAGATGTCGAAGTCGGAGACGGCGCCGTCACCATCGGCGTCGACCTCGTTCACGATTTTCGCGCTCTTGAGGTGGTCCGTTCCGGTTTCGGCCTCCTGGAAGGGCCGGTTGACCGGACGCGGTTCGGAGTACGCTGCCGTGGTCGGGACGGCGGTCGCGGTCGGGGTCGCGGTCGGCGTGTACGGCTTGGTCGTCGTCCGGGTCGGTGTGTCCGTATCGGCGGTCGTCGTCTGAGGAGAGGTCGCCGATCTGGAGGGCTTCTCGGTCGAATCGCCGCCGGTGAGGCCACCCGCACAGCCGGCGAGTGCCACCACCACCACGACGAGGATTGTCGCCAGAGAGGTACGTCGCATACCAGTGAACATGGACGGAACCGTGTTGATTCTGGTCCCAATGTACTGTGGGCTAGCCTGCGTACCGATAGGTGACATCGTAACCGAGGTTCAAAGCCCGGTTTGATACTTGATTGACTCCTTATACGTTCGTCGCATAGGGTAGGTGATGAGACGAGCGAGAGTCGGAGTCACACTCCTGCTGACGGTACTGCTTATCGTCGGTACGGGCGGGACGACAGCCATCGCGACAGAAGAGCAAGCGGAGGGCCGGTTCGGCGTCTGCGTCGTCGGCGTCGACAGCCCGTGCAACGGGGAGGGCTGGGGCGCGTCGAGCGGCACCGAGGCGTCGACCGGTGACGCCGTCCTCCCGGACGGGAGCGACGCACCGCCGATGAACCAGTCCGAGGCCGTCGATGACGACGAGTCCGAAGCCGTCGACGAGCGGGAGAACGAGGTGAAAGACGAGCCGATTCCTACGGAGCCGTGGCCAATGCCTCCGGCCGGTGAGCCGATACCGACGGACCCCTGGCCAATGCCACCAACTGGGGAACCGATACCGACGGAACCGTGGCCCATGCCGCCCGCTGCTGAGCCACTCCCGCTCGACCCTGACGACCAGTGGGTCGACCGCGAGCCACTCCCAGCGAAGCCGGAGCCCAGACAGGACCCCGACGACGTGGTCATCTACTGCATCCGGGAGCCCTGTGAACTCCCGGCGACGCTCGTCGACCCGGTCCCTGGTCCAGCGCCGACGGTGGCTGACTCACCGTCGACCGTGGCTGACTCGCCATCGGTCGACGCGCCGAGTGCCGAGTACAGCCCCGCTGTCGAACAGACCGCCGACGGTGACGCATGGAGCCTCGGTTCTGAAGCGGCAACTGGCCAGGAAGCCGCAGCTGCTGGCCAGGAAGCAGCCTCTGCCTCACCCGCCCGTGACGTCACTGTCAGCGTCTTCGAGCGAGTTCGGGCCGCTCTGTTCCGCATCTTCGCGCGACTGTTCGCTATCCCCCTCTGAGGTCTCGGTCAGTGCCATCGGCCGTTCCAGCCGACCATCTCCAGCCCCCTTCAGTACCGCTTTGATACATCGGAATCCGAATACCTGCAGACGACCTTGATACACCAATGAGCCGCGTCTTCCCGTTCAAACGTCCCGTCACCCACGAGCCGGCCGGGTCGAAGCTCGTCGGGCTCACCGACGAGGTGGCCGACGAGGTGTTCGCGACCCTCTCGAGTGCCACCGCACGAGCGATTCTCGAGGCGCTCTACGACGAACCGCACTCGCCCACCGACCTGAAAGAGGTCACCGGGACGACGCTCCAGAACATCCACTACCACCTCACGAACATGGAGAACGCCGGCCTCATCGAGGTCGTCGAGACGTGGTACTCGGAGAAGGGCGCGCCGATGAAGGTCTACGCGCCCAGTTCGCGGGCGCTGCTCGTCATGGCCAGTAGCCACGAGGACCGTGGCATCCTGTCCGAACTGCTGAAGCGGGTGTTTGCAGTCGTCCTGTTCCTCGGCGCGGCGAGTCTCGCCCTCGGGCAGGCGCTGGACTGGCTCGCTGCGCGGGCACTCGAGGCCGCCGAGTCTCCGAGAGTCGCCCCGGCTGCGGAGGCGTTCGCCGACGGGGCCTCATCGGCGCCGCCGGCGACAGCCGCTGCCGAGTCGGTCGCCTGGACGCTCCCGCCAGAGCTGGCCTTCTTCTTGGGTGGACTCGTGGCGGTGACGTTGTTCTTGGCAATCAGCCGTCTGCGGTGACCCAGTCTGAATTGGATATCTTCCCTGATGCCGTATAATTCTCTATCGATCGGTCCTCAGAATGCGATTCGAACGTGAACACCGCCTCACTCTGACTCGAAGGGTTTATTGACATCTCTTTCTCCTTTGTGCCAATTTCGTTCCCATTGTATTGGAGACGCCCTTTGGCAGTTGTGTCACCTACTGCTGAGCCGGAATTTGAAACGAGAACGCGTACTAGCAGAGCACCGTTCGCCTGCTCGAGTGAAACATCCTCGACAATGAGGGAGGGAGATTCACCGCCACCGATACATCCTGCAGCGAAACCTGACATTCCTACTGCCACTGCATTGGTCATCAATGCTCTTCTGTTCATAATATTCATCGCAACACAATCTCCTGATTTGTATCGGTGGACATGATATTATATTACTTACAATTTTCCTTTGTCATTACAATTTCTTACGTCTCAACACTTGTGTACTCTGCTATGTTACTAATTGTAGAGGTTTTAGTGGTTTTAAAGAAGGTGGGTGCGACTTCGCAAGGGCACTTTCCGTCATAGTAATCGAGATAGCCAAACTCGAACCTAGACTTTGTTTCGATCTGCGGGGTGTGTCCTCGAACCTCGTGAAGATGGACGTCTTGCGTTCGATGAGGAACGTTCGTCCCTCGATACACCATTAGACTCGTATCTCAAAAGTATAAAACAAAATCAAACAGCAAGAATTTAAGTAGTAATTTGCCGCAATATACTGCAATGCCCGACGTATCCACGCTCGAACTGCCCGGCGACGACGGTGGTCCGGAACCCGCCGCGACCGACGGGCGCGTTCCGCCACCGATTCCCCCGGGCGACGCCGACGCGTGGTACGCGCCCGACGTCCGTGCGCAGGACTCGCTCGGACTGGACACCGTCGCGACTATCCGGGAGACGGACGGCCGCTTCGAGTACTCGGTCCGCGAACCGTCACTGGCCCCGGCCGAGCACGCCGTCGTCGACCGAATCCGCACCCACTTCGCCCGTGCGAACATCAGGCTTCCCCGGACCAGGGAGGGAACTGCGGCCCGGATGCGCGATGGACTGGAGCCGAAGTACGAGCACGTCATCGACCGGCTCGCGGTGGGGACGCCCGCCGCCCGACGACGGATACACTATCACGTGGTCCGGGACGTCGCGTGTCTCGGCCACCTCACGCCGCTCGCCCTCGACGACAGAATCGAGGTCGCAGACCCGAGCGGCGACCAGCTCTCCGTCCACACGACCGATTACGCACCCGCGCGGACCGATTTACCGCCGGACGTGCAACACCTCGACCGCTTCGCCAGCGAACGGCTCGCGACCTACGAGGTGTCCTTCCGCGGCTTCGACGTACCGGTCGTCCTGTACGAGGAGAACCTCATCGGCTCGGACGCCTTCGCGACGAAGTACGCCGTCCTCGAACCCGGGCTGCTACCGGGTGACGAAGCGCTCATCGAGGAGTGCAAGGACAGGATATGGGAGACGAACGTCGCCCACGTCGTCGACGACCGGACCGCGTTCATCCGCGAGCGAGCCGAACGGTTCCTCTCCCGCCAGCTGAGCGCGGTGAACGCGAGTGCCTGGTTCGACGCGACCGGTCATCGCCTCCGCGAAGCGATGGCCGACGCGGGGATGGGCGTCCCACCGGTCGATGGCCGGTACGACGAGGGAAGACTCGCGGACCTCATCTACTACGTCGTTCGCGACTACGTCGGTCAGGGCCAGCTCACCATCCCCATCCGCGACCCACATCTCGAAGACGTCGAGGCGAACCGCGTGGGCGAGCGAGTCAAGGTCGTCCCCAGAACGTCACTCGGTCACGACGGGCGGGTCCCGACGAACCTCGTCTTCGAAGACGAAGCCGCGTTCGTCAACGTCGTTACCCAGTTAGCCGCTGCCGACGGCGTCGAGCTCAACGCCTCGAACCCCTCCGCGAAGGTCAACCTCCGGCCCGCGGAGGTCGACGACGACGTGACAATCCGCTGTGCGGTCGCACTACCGGTCATCTCCGAGGATGGCCCCCACATCTCCATCCGGAAACAGGCACCGGACGCCCTCACGCCGATAGACCTGGTCCAGGCCGACTCCGTCTCGGTCGATCTCGTCACGTTGCTCTGGATGCTGTACGAGCACCACGGCGTCGTGCTCTTCTCGGGACCGACCGGCGCGGGGAAGACGACGCTGATGAACGCCCACATGCCGTTCGTCCCCTTCGACGACCGACCCATCAGCATGGACGAGGGTTCGCGCGAGGTTCGGCTCCCGCACGAGACCGGTATCTCGCTGACCACGCGGGACCACGAGAACGAGTTCAAGGCCGTGACGATGGCCGACCTGATGACGGAGGCGAACTACCTCAACCCCTCAACTGTGTAAATACAACGCAAACATTGCTTTAGCCCCTGACTGAGCGAAGTCTCCCCCAAATCCACTTCCCTACATCAATGCACCAATCTATCAGGCTCAACGTGAATCTCCAACACCAGTGGACGAATTTCGATGTAATCGAGTACATCGAGGTTGCCAGATCTTTTGTGTGATGCGTAGGGGAGTTCCACAGGTCTGAGAATGTTCCAGTAACGAATTGGGCCAAAATGGACAAACTACCAAATACTATTGTATATAATAGAGAAACAATTGCATCTGTAGTACGGAAAAATACAATCAGTACTCGTTCTGTCCCTGAACTCACGAATCGTCCATTGAGAGGAGATTGGCGAGGGTTCTTTCGCTTCCACCACCGGTGGAGCTTTGCCAAGTTGTTCCGGAAAGCCCTGTACTGGTCGAACATACGATAGGTGTGGGTTTCGACACATAATAATCTATGCCGTCTCCGCGACCGGTGGAGCGACGGCCTCTAAGCAACTGTCGGAAGGAACCACTACCTCATCGACTGGCGAGACCATGCCCGGTTAGAACATTGAGGTACGTCCAGAATGTGGCAATTTGGTGACCGCCTCTGCAAAAATGCTGGATTCCATCTCCGATTTGTCCACAGAAGCCTCTAGAAACTCACAGAATGTCTTCTAAGAGGGTCGCTGTCTCTCTGAAGGGTAACCATCGTCTGGCGACAGGAACCCGCTGTGGTACTGCTCAGCGATTTTGATGGATGGGTGGGTTCACTCCGATTTTCCGTTGGGGTGGAATTGAGAATACTGGCTGTATGGAGACCCAGCAAATCACAGAAAATGCTAGGGTAACCCACCGCCTCGATGCATTGAGTCGCATAGAATTGAGTTACTGTGCTATCTTGTGACCGAAGGGAACGATAGCATCCGGAAAAGAGAGAAAGGAAAGGGGACTACAGGGGATAGGATAGGGAGTGTTTGAATGTCTTTCTTCGCGAGGGAAAGGAAAGGGGACTACAGGGGAAAGAAGGAGAGAGTCGGCCTACGAGAAGGGCCGAATACTGAAAGTCAGGAGAACCAGTCCAGTGGAGTGGGTCAGAATGGGGCGATCATACCAACTGAGAGAATTCGACTCACGACGCTGGGGTTTACGAGGCCTCCGTTCCAAAGGAGGAAGTCGAATACGAAGTACGCCATTGCGACGCCTGCGATTATCCGGCCCGGATTCATAGTATACCATTAGTATCGGAATATAAAAAATTAATGCTTGTGATACTGTGGCCGTCATTGCGACGAAAGGAGGTGACGGCTAGCAAAACCTATTCTGAACCTGCCCCATACCGTCTCACACTCTCCTTGATGTCGGACTTTGCGAGTCGAAGGTACCGCTCGGTTGTGTCGATCTTAGCGTGACCTAAGAGCTTCTGGAGAGTTCGAGTGTCCATACCATTCTTCAGACTCTGTACCGCGAAACTATGCCTGAGAACGTGGGCAGTCACCTTCATCTGCTCTTGACCCGCAGCGTTGGTGTAGACAGGGGACTGTAAACCCGCGGCCTTAGCGGCTTTTTTCACCGTTCGACTCACCTGCTTCGGCGAAATCTGTTCAGTCTTATACGTCGGGAACAGATAATCGCTACCAGCAGTGACCAATGCCCGTCTCTCCACGTTTATCCACCGTGCGATCAACGTGTCCAGTGAAGGCTGATAGTAGACTGTTCGGTTCAGATGGGTTTTCTGAGCGTGAACGTTGATCGAGCGCTCGTTGGTGTCGACGTCCTGCAATCTCGTTTCTGCCAACTCCCCTCGACGAAGACCAGTCTGGTAGAGCAGACGAATTATTAGCTCATTCCTGAGGATCGGGGAGGGGGCATTCTCAGCCAACTTTTCGATTTCTTCCGGACTGAGATAGTACACTTCCTTCAGCTGTTGCTGCTTCTTCGAGTCGACCTTAAGCGCCTGCCAATCGGATACATCGAGGTCGGAGGCTGGGTTCTCGAACTCAGGGATTGGATAGTCCTCCTCCACCATCTCGCCCATCTCTTTGTAGAGGGTCGCAATCGCCCATCTCCGATTCCGTACCGTACCACCTGATAACCCGCTGTCGAGCTGGGAGCGAAGGAATACTCTCAGGTCACCGGTATCAGCTTCCCACAGTTTCTTCGGTTCCCGTCGACGATGATTCCGGTCGTATTCCCTTTTCCCCGGATTCTCCAACCAATCAGCCCACTCCTTTGCGGTGCGTGAGTAACTGTATGCAGTGCTTTCGGCCTTCTTAGTTTCCTGCCTGCGTTGGAACTCCTCCACAATTTCCAACGTATCCATCATTCTGCCCTCCAGTAGTATCCAGCGGAGGACCGAACACTACCAATTTTCTTATCTAACCCCTCCAGAGTCTCTTTGACGATACTCGTATCGGAGTTAATCTTCCCAGCTACTGTGCGGGGTGTTTCTCCTACTGTGGGTGGGTCTGGATCATGTTTGCTAGCCGGAGAATAGGTTTCGGGAGCAGTGGGTAGGATTTCGAGAAGTACCTGTTCGAAATCAAAGCGTGCCACGGAACTAGTTTCCCTGCCGATTGCGTCGATCTCATCCTTGACTTCCTCAACCATGTTTTCGATGTGGGTGAGGGAATGCAGCACTTCTTCATCGGCACCGGGAACCTCGTCCGTAGGTGTCGTCGAGGAACCAGACCCAGCAATCTCTCTCTGGACGGATAAGCGGATTAGGTGGCTAAGACTGTTATATTCGGGACTTTCAGCGGCTTCCTCCCATTCCTTTTTCACTGCTTCATCGATACGGAAAGCGACGGTAGTCTTCTCTCCCATCTGTCTACGGCTAGACACCCTTCCCCCATAGTGTTTGCGTTGTATGAACAGAAATGCTGAGTACTACCTCAATCCCGACGTGGAGGTCATCGCGGAGATAAACACGCCGGCTTCGTTCTCGACGTTCGCCGAGTCGCTCAACACCGGCCACGGCCTGCTGGGAACGACCCACGCAGAGAGCGTCGAGAAGCTCGTCAACCGCGTCGTCGAACAGGGCCTCCCGCCCTATCTTCTCCGGGAACTCGACCTCGTCGTCTTCCCGAAGCACGTCGGCGGCGAACGGTACGTCGGCGAAGCGGTCGAGTTCGTCTCGGCCGAGGCCTACGAGCGATGCAGCGGCCGCTGCGGCGTCGTCGAGAAGGCCGGAACCGAGGTCTACTGGAACCAGGTGTTCCGTCGGACCACGGAGGGGACGTTCGAGTTCGGATACGCAGACCCCGATCTCCACGACGTGACGACCTCCCGGTGCGACCTCCGGAGTTTCGAATCGCTGGCAGCCCGGACCAACCGCCCCGTCGCCGAGGTCGAAGCGGAGTTCCGGCGCAAACACCGGTACGTTCAGTACCTCGTCGAGACGGATTACAGCGACTTCGACGAGCTGTTCGGCTTCCTCTGTGACCTCCGGACGGACGAGACGGCGACGGTCGAACGGGTGCGAGCCGGGAGGTCGGCGTGAGCTACACCACGGAGCCTCGTCCGCGGGACGTCGGCGACGGCGATTCACTGAGTGCGAGCGTCCACCAGCCGAGCGACCGTACCCGTCTCCTCGACCGGCTCTGTTACGTCCTGTTCTCCCGCCACGCCGACCGTCGACGGCACGACGCCGACCGCGACCACTACCGCGGCACGGCCATCGAGGTACCGTTCGACCTCTACGTCTCCCGTGTGTACGCACTCTCGTGGCTCGCCGCACTGCTCGGATTCCTCGCTGGTTGCGGTCTGACGCTCGCGCTCGCGGAATCCACGGTCGCGACGGCGGCGGAGTTCCTCTCCCTGGGGACGCCGCTCGTCACGCCAGGGCTGGTTCCGAGCCTCCCGTCGCCGGTCGTGGCTTGCGGTGTCGGCCTCGGCGTCGGTGCCACGTCGAAGGTAGCGACACGGCGGCTCGGTGGGCGGTACCTGCGCTGGGTGGCGTCCGCCAGACGGGCCGACATCGACCGGACCCTCCCGAGCGCCGTCCGGTACCTGCGGGCGCTCTCGACCGGGAGCGACGACCAGCGAGCCATGCTCGGGAAGGTCGCGGCGAACCGGGAGGCGTACGGCGAGACGGCCGTCGCGGCACGGACGGTGCTCAACAAAGCCGAACTCACGGGGAGCCTCGACGCCGGACTCCGGATCGTCGCCCGGGATACGCCGTCCCGGGACACCCTCGCGCCGTTCCTGCTCAAGTTCCGCGAACACGCCGACCAGGGAACTGACGAGCTGACGAGCTACCTGCGGATGGAAGCGCGGATGCTCGGCCACCGCCAGACCCGCGACCGAGACCGGGCCGAAGACGTCCTCGAACTGCTCGCGGAGCTGTTCATCGTCCTGCTCGTCCTTCCGGCGTTGCTCGTCATCGTCCTCACCGTGATGAGTATCCTGACGCCGGGGTTGAACCAGCCGACGCCGTCGCCCGTCGGACCCGTCACACCGCGTGCGGTCCTCGTCTACGGGTCCGCCGGATTCGTGCTCGTGGTCGGCTGGTGTGCAGCGGTTCTCGTCGCACAGCTTCGGCCGCCGACCGGGTCACCCACCTACATTCGGCCACCCGGAGTGCTGGCGACGCTCGCGACGGCGACGACCAACCCGGCGAGCGCGGCCGTCGTCTGGGTCGTCCCGTCGCTCCTGTTCGGTCTCGTCGTCTTCGTCGCTGGTGAACGGCCGCTCTCGGCGGTCCTGCTCACGTACGTCGCGTACGCGCTTCCGGTCGGCCTCGTGGCGATTCGGCGAACCCGGGTCGACGACGCGAAGGACCGGGAGATAAAGGACTTCGTCCACGCGGTTTCCGGCCACGTCGCCCTCGGTCGGCCGTTCGCACAGGCGGTCGCGCTCGTCGCCCGGGACGTCGACCTCGGCGCACTCGACGCGGACGTCGCCGACCTGGCGTTCAACGCGAACCTGACGACGCGCGACGGTGACCTCCGAGCCGCAGCGCTCGCCCGGTTCGTCACCCGCGTCGGAACTCCGCTCGCGGAGCAGACGATGGGGCTCGTGACGGGCGCGCTCGATGCCGGGAGCGACGTCGAGACCGTCTTCGACACCCTCCAGACCGAGGTCGGTCGGCTCTACCACGAGAAGAAGTCGCTCCAGAACGCGATGTTCGTCTACGTCGCCATCGGCTGGACCGTGGCCCTACTCATCGTCGGCATCATGGTCGCGGTCAACACCTACGTTCTCGACAGCTTCGTCCAGCTCTCGACCGTCTCCACGCCCGGAAGCGGCTTCGTCCTCGATTCCGACGCAGTCCAGCTCGACCGCGAGCACTTCCGGTTCTTCGTCGTGACCCAGTCGACGATGCTCGCCTGCGGCTGGTTCGCCGGCGTCGCGAACCGCGGCTGGTACGACGCGCTCTTGCACTCGAGCGCGCTGGTGCTCGTGACGCACGTGGTCTTCCGGGGGGCCGGGATGATATGACCGGTGTCGCCGACGAACGGGGTCAGTCGAACGTCATCGGAGTGGCGCTCCTGCTCGGCATCACGGTCGTCGCACTCGGTGCACTCACGGCGAGCATCGGTGTCGCCGTGGAGGAAGGCGCTGCGTCCGCGGACGCCAGCCGCGTCATCGACGGGATGGACGCGGCGCTCCGCCCCGTCCAGGTGACGGGGTCCCACGTCGGCGACCTTCACGCGACGGACGGGCGTCTCCGAACCGTCTCCAGAACGGTCAGACTCCTCAACGACTCGGGGACCGTCGAATCGGTCGAGGCGGACGCGCTCGTCTACGAGTCGGGTGGTCAACGGGTGACCTTCCTCTCCGGCGGCATCGTCCGCGGCGACGGCCCCGGCGCACGGATGGCTCGCGCACCCCCGTTCGTCGCAGCGCCCGGAGACGGTGTTCTCGTCGTCGGCGTCGCGACCCTCGACGAACGAGCGGCGGTCAGCATCGGCGGACAGCCCGTCACACTCGCGACGAACGTCTCTCACAGCCGCCGGACGCTCCCCGAGGACACCTATCGTCTCGCCGTCGAGACGGAGACGCCTGCAGCGTGGCGGACTCACTTCGAAGAGATGGGAGCGACCGTCACGAGCCGCGATATCGACGGCGACGGCGTCGAGAGCACCATCGCGACGTTCGACGGCGACCGGGTCGCCTACTTCGTCGTCCACTCGATGCGGCTCGACGTCGGGGACGACGGGAGAGACGACGAGCGCGCCGAAGCCAGTATCGACAGACGCACCGGCGTCGGCGGTGATGACGCCCGGTCCCCGAGGCTGCAACCCCCGGAGAGGAACTCCGATGCGTGACGACCGTGGCGTCTCGCCGGTCGTCGCGAAGGCGCTCGAGACCAGTCTGGTCCTGCTGTATCTCGGTCTGCTCACCTCGACGCTCTACGCCGGCGTCGTTCCGGACTACCGCTCCAGTGCCGGGGACGAGGTCGCGGACCGAACCCTCTCGGCTGCCGCCCAGCGGATCGAGGTTGCGGTGCCACCGAACGTGTCTCGCGTCTCGGTTCGCCAGCGGGTCGACCTCCCGACGACGATCCGTTCGGAGCCGTACTCGATACGGGCCGACGGGAACCGACTGCTCGTCGTGCATCCGGACCCAGCTGTACACGACGAACTCCGGCTTTCGCTCCCAGACCACGTGCTCCGTGTCGAGGGGAACTGGTCGAGTCTCGAACCTGCGGTCGTCGTCGTCGAAGACGAGCCGGGCGGCGTGGTCGTCCGACTCGAGCGGGGTGATGGCGGATGAAACGACGTGATCGAGGGCAGGCGAACCTCATCGCGGTCGGCGTGGCCCTCCTCGCACTGACGGCCGTCCTGGGTGTGGCGCTGGCCGTCGCGGACGGGGCACTCGCGGGTGCAGACCGCGACGCCCCAGAGCAACGGTTGGCCGTCTCACTCTCGAACCGTCTCGTCGCCGCGGATGGCCCGTTCTCGACCCGGGCGAACGTCCTCGACAGCGTGGCGATCGAGGCGCTGAACGAGACGACGTTGGGTGAACGACTCCCCGTCGCTGCTGGACACGACGTAGAGATTCGACTGGACGACCGGTTGCTGGCCTCGTCAGGGGACGCGACGGGTGGGGCGACGGTCCGACGGATCGTCCTCGTCGAGCGCGAGACGACGGAGTCGGTAACGCCGACGTTCGCCGCCGGACGGGCGGTGACCCTCCCGAGACGGACCGACCGCGTCGTCGTCGACCTGCAGCCGCGGCCCGGAACGAGTATCACCACCGTTCGGGCGAACGGACGGGTCGTCCTGCACGACCCAGCCGGGTTGTCGGGTCGAATCGCGGTCCAGACCTCACGGTTCGAGACGACGCGGCTCTCGTTCGACTCGACCGGGACGCTCGCGGCAGGGGACGTCGAGGTGACGTACTTCCCGACGAGCACCACGAAGGCGATGCTGGTCGTGACGGTGGACCGAAGGGGTGACGGTCGGTGAGGGACGCGACTCGTGGACGGGCTCAGCTCTCGCTCCCCGCTGTCGAAGCGGGGATCGGCGTGTTGCTGGTGCTCGGCGTCGTTACGTTGTTCGCGCTCCCAGTCGCCGATGCCGACACGAGCGAAGCACAGCTGGACACCTACGCGACGGACGCGGTGACGGTACTCGCCGGCGAACCACCGAGACACGGCGGCTCGACGCGGCTGACCGAGGTGGTCGCGTCCGAGGCGGCCTTCGACCGGGAGCAAGCCGCGCTCGAACGCCGAGTTGGGCGTATCCTCCCGGACAACCTGCTCTATCACGTCGAGACCCCTCACGGGTCGGTCGGATACCGGGTCCCGGCGGGCGTCTCGGTCGGCGTCGCTACGGTTCCGACCGCGAACGGAGACGTGACCATCACGGTGTGGTACGTATGAACCGGCGAGCACAGCTCGTGCTGACGGCTGCTGGTGTCCTCGTCGTCGCGCTCGTTCCACTCGCCCTGGCGTACCTGCAACTCGGTGCACATCCAGACGTGGCGGCGGCTGAAGACCCCACACGCCCGGTTCATGACGGGGTTCGCGTCCTGGAGCGAGCCGTCCACGAAGCCGGAAGCGATGCGGGCGGGCGGCCGTGGGGCGACCGAGCGGCCGTCGTCGACGACGTCCGAACGGCGCTGGCACCCGAGTTCGCTGGGCTCGAAGCGTCACGAGTCGCTGCTGGCGTCGCCTACCAGGTGTCGGTCGACGGGTCTGCCGCGCGGGCGTGGGCCGCCGCGAACTGCCCGTCCGGGCCGAACCGGCGGTTCGGGGCCTGCGAGGCGTCACGGGGTGTTGTGGTGCAGGAACGAGCCGGTGAGACGACCGTCCTCGCAGTGGCGGTCGATCTCACCGTGACGACGGAAGAAGGCGTGTCGGCCGTGACCGTCGTCGTTCCCGTTGTCGACGAGAGTGGCGGTTAGCCGCCGAAAGCTACTCGTTGTACGTCTCGCGTATCCTGAGTACCCCCTTCTGGTCGTGAACGAGGACCGTATCGCCCAGATTCCCCCATATGGGCTCCCGCGAGCCCCAGTAGTAGTCGGTATCGGTGTCGATGCCCGGTCCGCTGTGAAGGGTGATGCGGGCTCCCGGCTCGAGTATCGTCCGGTCGGGGAAGGTGTACACGTCGCCGGCCTCGTTCTCCACGGTCCACCCGGCGATGTCCATCACCTCGAGCCCCGAGTTCTCGAAGGAGACGAACTCGTCGTCCAGACGCTTCACGTCCCGGCCCATCGGGTTGTTCTGTATCTCGTCGACGACGAGCGGGCTATGGTGTAGTTTTTCGTGACTGCTCATCGGTGCTCCCCGTCTAGTAGGTCGTGAACGGGCATATCGAGGAGGATGGCTCGACCGGTCGACCCGCTCGTCATCCCTTCGGCGCGTAACCCCCGGACAACCGCTATTCTCGCTGACGACGTAGAATCTGTATGGACCTTCCGTCAGGAGAGGGACAGCCGTTCCACATCTCCCACGACGAGACGCCTACTCCCACGCTCATCGCCGGGTTCTCGGGCTCTGGGCTCGCAGGGCTCGTCGCGGCGGAGTTCCTGGTACAGGAACTGGAGCTGGAGCAGATCGGGCACATCGTCGCGGAGACGCTCCCCCCGTTCACACCGTTCGAGGAGGGAGCCCCGAGACATCATTCGCGTCTCTTCGCCGACGGCGGGTCCGGAGTCACCGTCCTGGTCAACGACCTGTTCATCCCGCCGTGGGCGACTGACTCGTTCGGGAAGGCGATTCTGGAGTGGGCGGACCACAACGCGGTCGAGGAGGTGACGGTCCTCGCGGGAATCCCTGTTAAGCACGGCCCGACGGACCGTCTCGTCTACTACATCGCGACGGCGGATTACCGCGACGAACATCGGCTCCCGACCGCGCAGCTCACGCCGATGGGACGGGGCTTCCTGGAGGGCGTCAACGCGAGCCTGATGAGCAGGGGAATCGACTCCCCGCTCCGGGTGGGTCTGCTGGTCACGCCGGTCCGCTCGGTGACGCCGGACATCGACGCCGCGGTGCGACTCGTCGAGGCGACCAGCTCGCTGTACGGCCTCGATACGGACCCGACGCCGCTCGCGACGTTCGGGGCGGAGGTCGAACAGTACTACCACGACCTCGATGAGCGGAACCAGCGAGAGAAGGACCAGAAGCAGTCAGAAGACCGGATGTACATGTAATCTGCGCGGTGAGAGGTACGCTCATTCTCCCTCGATACCAGTAATTACGTATGGAACTCGTCTTTCCCGACCGGACGCAGCTACGTCGGGCGAGAGAACAGCTCGGACGCTGGATCGTCGACGGCCGTGACCGCGCGTTCTCGGACCTCTTCGAGGGTCCACACCCCGCCGTGACCGCCGCGGAACTCGCCGAACTCGACCGCATCGACTCGGCGCTCAGTCGGCAGACGAACATCGGAATCTGGGGTGCAGACGAGTACGGCATCATCACCGGACGAGCCCCCGACGAGGCACCTTACCGCGTCGTCTGTACCCTGCACCCGGAGATTCCTGGCGATGGCTATCGCGGTTTCGACAGTCTCGACGAATCGACCCGAGAACAGTTCAACGACGTGTTGTTCGAGTACTGTGAACGGGTTGCCGGCTACGCACAGCAGAGTCTGGAGGCGTTCCTCCGGGCCGATGAACGTCCCGAGTGACCGGCGGTTTGTGGCGCGTACCGGTTCACAGTTTGCGTCCCGGCCGTCACTCGTCGGTCGCGAGCGCGTCTTCCAGGTCGTCCGCTTTGCGCTCTTTCCGGTTCTTCTTCGTCTTCTCCTCGTGTTCCAGTTCCTCTTCGAGCTCCTGTTCTCTCTGTTCTTCCTCTTCGGCGTCGGCTTTCTCGTGCCGTCCCTTCGTGGTATCTGCCATACTATTAGAAGGGGAGCGACGAGCGTAACGGTGTCCTTGAACGGGTACGCTGGTTCCAGCGACGGGCGGTTTCACGTGGATTTTTTCGAATGCGAGAACTCGGAGAGGACGTCGAGATAGGCAGTTCCGTACGAGTCATCACGGAACTGTCCGGGCTCTATCTGGTGGCCTTCCGTCCAGTCGTTGAATGTCGCGACGTTCGCCCGTCCGGTTCCGTAACGCCCCGCGAGTTCTAGCAATTCTCGAAGGTGAGCAGGGGCGCGAGGGATGTACCGGTCGCCACCCCAGCACGAGTTGTGTCGGTCGTCGAATCCTGGATAGGTCATCGGGAAGTACGCCATGTCGTGTTCGTCGCAGAACGACCGCGTCGCTGAAAAGTTCGCTTCGACGTGTGCCCGGGCGGTTGCCCAGTCGGTGGTGCCGTCGTCGCCGAACGCGTTTATCCAGTTTGTCGCGCCGTCGAACTGCTTGTTCAGTTCCGCGTACTCCGCCCCGTATCCACCGATTGCGTGGTCGAAGAAGTCGCCGACGAGGAACGGTTCACGACCGTCGACGGTCAGTTGCTCTCTGAGATAGTCCACGAACGCGGCGTAGCCACCCATCTCCTCTATCGTCCGCTTCGCTTTCTTCGACGCTTCGCTGCCGCCCCACGCAAGGAAGTCGACGTCCCAGAAGGTCACCACAGGCCGGCCGTCGATCGTCGAGGCGTGTTCCGTCGAGAGGAGGTTCTCCCGGAGGAACTCGAAGTCCGCCTCGATGTCTCTGTCTCGCCTGAGTGCCTGACTGATGACGTAGAAGGGCTCGACCGAGAGGCCGTCGAGGGGGGTCCGTAGAAACGTCCGAAGTCGGTCGTAGTCTACTCGCGATTCACCGAAGTTGAACATGACCGTCGAGACGCCCGCCTCTCGAAGCCACGAGGCGTGCTGACTGCTGACCGTGGACGGAATGGGGTCGCCGTACTGGCCGAGTTCGGGATGGCAGACGTCCGTACACTTCCCGAACTTGTCGCCAGCGAACGGGATGTAGACGACGCCGAGGGTCAGGTCGGTCTCTTCTGGCTCGGTGGTGGTCTCTGTCGTCGTTTCCGACTCCCGAGTGGCGGTCATCGGCCGGGTAGATACCGAGGTCCTCGTCGTTCGGCTCGGCGTTCGAGAGACCGATTCCGACACCTGCTGTGAATCGTCGGTCGTCGAACAACCAGCGAGTCCCGAGGAGAGTGCCGCGAGAAGGGCCCGCCGAGTCGTTTTTTCGGAGACCATCGTCTCTCCCAACTGGCGTGAATAGACGGGAAAAGGTGTCGGCCCTGTCGGTCGACCGCTACTGCCGTGCCCTCGCCACCGACAGCGACGCGAAGAAGCCGTAGTAGGCGACGACGCCTGCCGCCAGGCAGAGCTGGTAGGCCCAGGACGGCCCCTGCAGGACCTGGAACAGGAGCGTCACGAGCGTGACCCAGGCGAGTGCGAACGCGAGGTCGACCGCCATCCCGGAGCCGTTCTCGGAGACGTGTTGGCGAACACGCGAGACGACACCAGTGGTCGAGGTTTCGCTGGTCATCTCAGTCGTCCGCGGGGGTGTTCGAGCTGTCGCTCACGACCTGTTCTGCGGACTCCATTCGCTGCATCGGCTCGGGACTGTGACACTGCCGGACGAGCATCTTGATGTCCTCCGGCGGGTCCTCCGTCGCCAGCGAGACGCCGATGATGACGAGGAAGACGACGGGCACTGCCACGAGTGCCGACGAGGTCGCGGGGATGACGCTCGCGAGCGCGGGCGAGAGCGTGTCGCCGTCGATGAAGCCGACGTAGCCGGGCAGGACCTCGTTGATGATGCCGAACAGCGAGAATCCGAGGCCGGTGAGCATCCCGGCGATGGCACCCTTTCGGTTGGTGTTCTCCCACCAGAGACCGAGGAAGAACACGGGGAACAGCACGGAGCCGGCGATGGCGAACGCCATGCTGACCAGCTCGCCGATGAGCGCCGGCGGGTCGAGTGCGACCACGGTGACGGCGGCACCGAGCGCGACGATGGTCGCGCGGCCGACGAGGAGCTGCTGGCGCTGGGTCGCGTCCTCGTTGACGATGTTCGTGTAGATGTCGTGGGCGGCGGCCGAGGAGGCTGCGATGAACAGCCCGGCGGTCGTCGCGAGCGCCGCGGAGACGGCACCGGCGGCGACGAGGCCGACGAGCCACTGCGGCAGATCCGCGAGCTGGGCGGTCAGCACGACGAGCACGTCGGACTGCGTCCCGGTGAACAGCGCGCCCTCTGGGCTGACGCCGGCCTCCTGGGCGAGGATGCCGCCGAAGGCGGCGTAGGCGGCGGTGCCCCAATAGAGCAGGCAGATGAAGAACAGTCCCCAGACGCAGGACCACCGGGCGGTCCGTTCGTTCTCGACGGTGTAGAACCGGACGAGCACGTGCGGGAGGCCGCAAGTGCCGACGATGAGGGTGAACGCGGTCGCCACCCAGACGAAGTAGGAGGCGTTCGCGAACGGCGCGGAGAACTCGGCCGAGAGCTGATTGGCGACGTAGGTCGCCTCGTTACCGAATTCGATGTACGGCAGTATCGTCGAGTAGCCCTGCGACCAGCCGACGGCGTAGAGTCCGACGAGGAACGCCGCGATGAGGATGACGTACTGGACGGCCATGTTCTTGGTCGCGCCGAGCATCCCCGACAGGGCCACGTAGACGATGGTGATGCCCATGAGGAGGATGACGCCGGTCTCGTAGCCCGTCCCGAACAGGTAGATGGCCATCAGGCCCATGCCGCGGCCCTGTCCGACCGCGTAGACGAAGCCGATGAGGATGGTGGTGAACGCGGCGATGGCACGGGCGCCGTCTGAGTAGAACCGGTCACCGACGAAGTCGGGGGCGGTGTACTTCCCGAACCGGCGGAACTGCGCGGCCATGAAGATGAGCAAGATGAAGAAGCCCGCCGTCCAGCCGACGAGGTACGCGAGGCCGTAGTAGCCCGCGAGGCCGACCAGGCCGGCTACGCCGAGGTACGAGGCGGCGGACATCCAGTTCGCGCCGATGGCCATCCCGTTCTCGATGTTCCCGATGGACCGCCCGGCGACCCAGAGGCCGTCGGTGTCGGCCACGCGGAAGACGTAGCCGATGCTCAGGAACAGGAGAAGCATCGAGGCGGTGATGAGCGCTGGGATGAGCTTGAAGCCGGCGTCGAGGCCGGTCTCGCCCATCTGGAGCAGGAGGTCGAACCTCACCGGTCTTCACCCCCGTCGGCGGCGACCGCTTGCTGGCCCGTCTCGCCGGCGTCGCCGGCGTGTTCGATACCGTACTTGTCGTCGAGGGCGTCACGCTGTTTCGCGTAGACGACCGAGAGCAGCAGGGCACCCGCCGGCGCGCCGATGGCGGTCAGGAAGAAGTGCAGCTGGAAGCCGAGAACGATGGTCTCGGTCATGAACCCCGGTGCGATGGCGGTCGCGGTCACCGGGCCGAAGACGAACAGGACCCAGGCGAGGAACGTGCCCCAGACCACCTTGAGGTGGTCGCGCATGAACGGGGTCGCCGGGCGCAGGATGTGTATCTTCTCGTCGAGGTAGTCGGTGTTCTTTTCGCGTGCTGCGGCTCCGCCGTCGGTCCGGAGAGGGGGGCCGTCGTCGTCGTGTGAACTGTCGTCAGCGTGTGAGTCGTTATCTGTCATGGTGGGTCGTGAACATCGGTCGTTCGTTTGCCGTACAGTACTGAGCTTCACGCGTCGAGACGGCCGCCTCGCTAGACGGCCGGGAAAACGCGGGGACCGCTTCCAGGCTACTGCTGGTCAGTCGTCGCGAACCTTCGCTGCGATTTCCTCGACGACGTCCGGGTTCCGAAGCGTCGAGGTGTTGCCGAGCTCGTCGCCGTTGGCGATGTCCTCGAGGAGCCGGCGCATGATCTTGCCGGAGCGGGTCTT
This sequence comes from Haloarchaeobius lipolyticus, assembly GCF_051208015.1. Lineage (NCBI taxonomy): Archaea > Methanobacteriati > Methanobacteriota > Halobacteria > Halobacteriales > Halorubellaceae > Haloarchaeobius > Haloarchaeobius lipolyticus. The sequence continues at coordinate 20,203 of NZ_JBPKGF010000004.1, forward strand.
CGGGAGTTCGGGCGTGAAGACGACGGCCTCCGGGCGGGCGATGGGACCGATGGCCTCCTCGACGCCCTGGATGATGGCATCGCGAAGCTCGTCGTCGCCGTCGTAGCCGTCTTCGGTGATGACGTAGGCGTAGACCGCTTCGCCCTTCAGGTCGTGGTCGCCGCCGACGACGGCGGCTTCCGCGACGCCCTCGACGCCGACGATAGCGGACTCGATCTCCATCGTGCCGAGGCGGTGGCCGGAGACGTTGATGACGTCGTCGACGCGGCCGAGAACGGTGATATAGCCGTCGTCGTCTATCTTCGCGCCGTCTTCCGGGAAGTAGACCCAGTCGTCCGGGTCGTCGCTGTCGGTGTCGGAGTACTCCGCCCAGTACTCGTTGATGAAGCGCTCGTCGTTCTGGTAGAGGGTGCGGAGCATCCCGGGCCAGGGCTTTTGAACGGTGAGGTAGCCGGCACGCCCCGGCTCCACCTCGTCACCGGCTCCGTCGACGATGCGGACGTCGAGGCCCGGCAGCGGCGGTCCCGCAGACCCGGGCTTCATGTCCTTGATGCCCGGGAGCGTGGTTATCATCATGCCGCCGGTCTCGGTCTGCCACCAGGTGTCGACGACGGGGCAGTCCTCGCCGCCGATGTGCTTGTAGTACCACTTCCAGGCCCGCGGGTTGATGGGTTCACCGACGGTCCCCAGCAGGCGGAGGCTGGAGAGGTCATGCTTCTCGGGGTACTGCTTGCCCCACTTCATGAAGGCGCGAATCGCGGTCGGCGCGGTGTACAGCTGCGTCGCCTCGTACTCCTCGACGATGTCCCAGAGGCGGTCCTGCTCGGGGTAGTCGGGCGTCCCCTCGTACATCATCGTCGTCGTCCCGAGTGCGAGCGGACCGTAGACGATGTAGGAGTGGCCGGTGATCCAGCCGATGTCAGCCGCACAGAAGTAGGTGTCCTCGGGCTTGACGTCGAGGACGGCCTGTGACGTCCAGGCGGCCCAGGAGAGGTAGCCACCGGTCGTGTGCTTCACGCCCTTCGGCTTCCCCGTGGTCCCCGAGGTGTACATCAGGAACAGCATGTCCTCGGCGTCTCGTTCGACCGGGTCGACCTCGGCCCCGGCCTGGGCTTCGACGAGCTCGTCGTAGTCGTGGTGATTCTCTGCCATCGGGTGGTCGTAGGTGTCGCCGAGCCGGTCGACGACGACCACGTCGGACACGTCGTGCTCGACGCCCGCCAGCCCGTCGTCGACCTTCTCCTTGTGCTGGAGCGGGTCGCCGCGGCGGTAGTAGCCGTCGCAGGTGACGAGATACTCTGAATCGGCGGCGTTCATCCGGGTCGCGAGCGCGTCGGCGGAGAAGCCCGCGAAGACCACCGAGTGTGGCGCGCCGATACGGGCGCACGCGAGCATCGCGATGGGAAGTTCTGGCACCATCGGCATGTACATCGTCACGACGTCGTCCTCCTCGACGCCCTGTTCTCGGAGCGCCGCGGCGAACTCGTTCACCTCGCGGTGGAGCTCCTCGTACGTGTAGCTCCGGTTTGCCTCGTCGACGGGTTCCCCGACCCACTCGATGGCGACCTCGTCGCCTCGTTCGTCGAGGTGTCGGTCGATACAGTTCGCGGATGCGTTGAGCGACCCGCCGGTGAACCACTCGAAGAACGGTGGGTTCGAGTCGTCGAGGACGGTGTCGTACTCGTCGTCCCAGTCGAGGAGGTCGGCCGCACCCTCCCAGCACTCGGGCCAGTTCTCCTCGAACTCGTCGTAGATGCCCGGATCGGAGACGTTCGCCTGTTCCGCGAACGACTCGGGTACCGGGAACCGCTCCTGTTCTGCCAGCCGTGCCTCAAGTTCCACGTCCGGACTGTCTCCTGTCATGAGCCGAGTTGACAAGGGTCGGATGCGAGTATAAGTACGCCAGCTAATTATCCTATCCTCGAACTCCCGGCCGATAGCGGCGTCGACGGACCACTTCTCGAAAACGGGCGGAAACGGGCCGGTCGTTTCACGGGTACCGCGACCGAGACGATGCTAGACAATTAGTGTCATGGGGTGTGTACAAGGACTACCCCTCCGGGCAAGGACCATCGGTCGCTGGGTACCAGTCATTGAGTATCAGTTAGTGGTTTCCGGTCACCAGTCACTGCTCTCGGGTCACCAGTCACTGCTCTCGGGTCACCGGTCGCCCGGCCGCTCTGCTTCGTCGAAGACGGCAGTGAACACCTTCTGCTGTGCCTTCCGCAGGTGGTTGTGAAGCGTCGGCGAAGCGACACCCATCGAGTCCGCGAGCTCCTCCGCGGTACTTCCCCGCGGCCACTCGAAGTAGCCGGCCAGGAAGGCGGCCCGCAGGACCGAACGCTGCTTATCTGTCATGTCCTCGTGGATGACCTGTTCGATTCTCGCACCGGTCTCTATCGGCTCGGTCACGTCCTGCTTGGAGACCAGTTCGGAGTCGGGGAACGCGTCCGTGAACGCCTCGACGACGGATCTGACGTCGGCGTGTCCGGAGAAGACGCTCTCGACGCGAGCGACGCCGTCGGCAACCCTGAGCGAACGGACGCTTCCACCGTGTCCCACGAGGGCCGGCGCCAGCGCCCGGTCGCCCACGACGAACTCCAGGAGCGCGTGGTCGCCGTAATCACGGACCAGCCTGGCGGTCTGTACTTCGTCGGCGCCTTCGACCTGCTCGAGCACGGCACCGACGCCAGCACCACGGACCGAGACGAAGTGAAGCAACGAGGACTCAGCCACCGGGACGACGCCCTCGACCGACAGCTCGCAGCCGAGGGCTGCCGAACAGTCGACGAGGAACGCAGACCGATCCGTGCTTCGGAACGTGAGTTCGACCCCGGTGTCCGCCAGCAAGAGCCGCTTCCGCTCGACCGCGGTGAGGGTACGACCGATTCGTCGGCCGGCGTCGGCGAGGACCCGGCGGATGTCGTCGTCGACGGTCGCCGTGGCGACGCAGAGGAAACCGTGGACGGTTTCGGGTGCCCGGAGCGCGACCACGCAGAGGGACGGAACGCCCCGTACGTCCGGGAGGATGACCGCGTCTCGCGCCGTCTTCGTGCCGCCCTCCGCCGCCGCGAGCCGCGACGAGACGTCCGCGCTTTCCAGAGCGGACTGGATGGTGTCCGATGGAGTGGGTGCCGTGCCCGAGTGGGACCGGGTGTTCCCGTCGTCGTCGCAGACCCACACCGCCTGGAAGCAGTCGGTGAGGGCGTCACAGGCCGCGGTCTCGACCTCCTCCCGCGTCGAGACGTCTTCGAGAGAGGCTCCCAGCGACGCGATACAGCGCACGAGGTCGGTGGTCCGGGAGTTGGTGGGCGCAGAATATCGCTGGTGGGCGTGTGCTCCCGGCTGGCCGTCTCGCGTGCCTGCCATCGACCCGGTGGAGAACGCCGAGAGGACGTCTCTCGCCGACGGCGAGTCGAGGTACGGGTCGAGGCTCTCGAGACTGTTCCAGCCACCGACTGCTTTCGTCACGGCTGGATCGATTCCTTCGTCGAGCAGTCGTCTGGCGTAATGGTGCCTGAGGTCCCGCGACGAGACCGCCTGCAACCGCTCGGAATCCGTCCGCTCTGCGACCGACCTGACGAGCATCTGCAACCGACGGGCACCGACGTCGAACAGCGGTTCGGACGGGTCACGGTCGTGCGAGTTCGCGAACTTGCGGAGGTCACTGGCTACCTCGGACGGAACGTACGCGAGGCGAGTCGTCGACCCGTCTGCTCCCTCCCCGACGGTGAGTAGGTGGTGCGTCTCGCCGCGGTGGTCCCGCCGCGAGAGGTCGTCCAGACACAGCCCCGCTATCTCGGTCGGTCTGAGCCCGACCCGGCCAGCGAGCGAGAGGACGAGCTCCTCCCGGTAGGTTCTCGTCGCGCGACGGAGTGTCTCGAACTCGGCTCGAGTCAGGAACTCCTCGTCCACCCGGTCGGGCATCGTCTGTTTCGCCTTTCTCGAAGAACGCGAATAAGTGTTGGGTCGGCCATCCGGTCACCGGAGTAGAGAGCTGCGGAGAGTCCATCGAGAGCGCTGCCACAGCTAGCTCTCTATTTCGTCTAATTCCCCATCTGCGAAATTCGCTGCCCCATGCGTCGAGCTCATTCCTCGCCGCGAGACGCGAGTTCGCCGACGACCTCCGGATTCCGGAGCGAGCTCGCGTCGCCCGGCGTCTCGCCGTTCGCGATGGCCTCGAGGTAGCGTCGGAGTATCTTCCCCGAGCGGGTCTTCGGGAGTGCGGCGGTGAACGTCACCTCGTCGGGGACCCCGACCGGTCCGATAGTCTCCTCGACACCGTCGCAGATGCGTTCGTGGAGGGACTCGGTCCCTGCGACGTTGGCGGCGGGACTGACGTATGCGTGGACCGTCGTTTCACCGTGGTCGTTCCTCCCCCCGACGACCGCGGCTTCCGCAACCCCGTCGACGGCGACGATGGCGGACTCTATCTCGGCGGTACCGAGCCGCTGTCCAGCCACCGTGACCACGTCGTCGAGGCGGCCCAGCACGGTGATGTAGCCGTCCTCGCTCGCGACCGCACCGTCGCCGGTCCGGTAGCACCAGTCGCTCCCGTCGGGCGCCGCGTCGCCGGTCGCGAGCTGTCTCCGAGCCCAGCCGGTCCCCTCGCAGAGGGAGGCGGGCTGGCCCGGCCACGGTCTGGTGACGACCAGCTGCCCGGACTCGCCCGGTTCGACCCGTTCTCCGAACTCGTCGACGACGGCGACCTCGATGCCGGGAAGTGGCCGGCCGACGCTCCCCGGTCGCATCTCGTCGACGCCGGGGAGCGTGCTGACCATCATGCCGCCGGTCTCGGTCTGCCACCAGGTGTCGACGATAGGGCAGGTTCCACCGCCGATGTGGTCGCGATACCACTTCCACGCCGTCTCGTCGATGCTCTCACCCACGGTCCCGAGCAGGCGGAGGCTGGACAGGTCGTGACTCGCGGGATGGTCCGCGCCCCACTTGACGAACGCCCGGATGGAGGTCGGAGCCGTGTAGAACACGTCGACCTCGTGGCGTTCGAGTATCTCCCAGAAGCGGTCCTTCTCGGGCGGGTCCGGGGTACCCTCGTAGAGGACCGTCGTCGCACCCAGCGCGAGCGGGCCGTAGACCACGTAGGAGTGGCCGGTGATCCAGCCCACGTCGGCGGTACACCAGTAGGTGTCCGTGTGGTCGAGGTCGAGAACCGCGTGCGTGGTCCACGCGACGTGTGCCAGATAGCCGCCCGTGGTGTGGCGGACCGCGGTCGGTTCGCCCGTCGTCCCCGAGGTGTAGATGTAGAACAGCAGGTCCGAAGCGCCTCGGGGGACTGGCTCGACGACCGCCCCCTCGTGGGCAGCGATACAGTCGGCGTAGGAGTGGTGGTCCCCCGGATAGTCGCCGGCGCCGAGCCTGTCGACGACGACCTGCTCGACCTCTCGCGAGACCGAGAGGCACGCGTTGTCGGCGGTGCTCTTCAGGTCGACCGCGTCGCCGCGGCGGTAGTAGCCGTCACAGGTGACGAGCAGGCGTGAGCCGGTGTTCTGCATCCGGGTCGCCAGCGCGTCGGCCGAGAAGCCCGCGAAGACGACGGAGTGCGGCGCGCCGATGCGGGCACAGGCGAGCATCGACACGACCAGGTCGGGAAGGACGGGCATGTACAGCGTGACGACGTCGTTCTCCCCGACGCCGAGGTCGCGCAGTGCCGCCGCGAAGGCGTTCACCTCCTCGTACAGTTCGCGGTACGTGTACGTCCGCGTCTCGTCTAGTTTGCCCTCCCATTCCAACGCGACGGCGTCGCCCCGTCCCGCCTCGACGTGCCGGTCGACGCAGTTGTACGAGGCGTTCAGTCGGCCACCCGGGAACCAGTCGACGGTGTCACCCTCCTCGAGGACCGCGCCGTAGTCGGTTTCCCAGTCGAGGAGCGCCGCCGCTCGGTTCCAGCACGCGGGCCAGTCGCGTTCGAACTCTTCGTAGACGTCCGGGTCGCTGACCGCCGCCTGTTCGACGAACGAATCGGGCGGCGACTGCGGCTCGGCGGACCCCGGCCCCTCGTGGGGCGCGCTCCCATCGGCCATTCGTCTCTCACGTGGAGGCAGGTGGCAAAAAGTCGTTCGCCTGTTGCCAACGTGGGTGGGGAGGACGAGTCGTGGCCGGTCCACGAATCGACGCTCTGTCGCTACCTCGCCTCCGGCTGACCGTCCTTTCCCGCTCTTCACGCCATCGTCTCACCAGAGGTGCTCTCGTTCCGCGATGAACGGAACACGTTTGCCCGCCGCTCCCGTCGTACAGACGAGTGAATGACCGCCGACTACACGCTGGATCCAGTCCGAATCCGCGTCTCGACAGCTGCCGGCGCGAATCCCGAAGGTGGGACCAGCGCCTACCTGTTGCCCGAACGCGGCGTCCTCGTCGACCCCGGCCCGCCGGGTGACACCGCCTGGGAGACACTCGTCGACGGTATCGAATCCACGGGACTCGCAGTCGACGACGTCGACCACGTCCTCGTCACACACTGGCACGGCGACCACATGGGGAACGCGCCGCGACTCGCCTCGGCGGCGGACGCCGACCTCTGGTTGCACGAGCGAGACGCCCCGCTGGTGGCGGACTACGCGGCGGAGCGCGCCCGCCGGCTCGAGCGGGACGCCGAGACGCTCGAGCGATGGGGCGTCCCACAGCCACGGACCGAACACCTGCTCGCGACCGATTCGTCCAGCCCAGTGCCGGAGACGGCTCCGGTGCACGAGCTGCAGGACGGAGACGAGGTCGCCGGGCTCGAAGCCGTGCACACGCCGGGACACACCGCGGGTCACGTCGCGTTCGTCCCGGCTGGAGCCCCGTCGTCCGGCACACAGGGCTTCGTCGGGGACGCCGTGCTGGGGACCATCACGCCGAACGTCGGCGGCGGCGACACCCGGCAGAAAGCGCCACTTGAAGCCTACCGTGAGACGCTCTCCCGACTCGACGCCCGGGTCACGGCCGCCAGCCCCGGCCACGGCGAGGCGTTCGAGCTGGGACCGCGAATCGCGGCCATCCGTGGGCACCACCGCGAGCGAGCCGCCCGAGTGCTCGCCACGCTCGCCGAGAACGAACCGGCGACTCCGTGGGCGGTCGCGACGACCCTGTTCGGTGATATGTGTGGCATCCACGTCAAGTTCGGCGCCGGCGAGGCGTTCGCGCACCTGCGCGATCTCGCCGAGCAGGGAGTCGTCGAGCAGGTGGGAGACTTGCCGCTCCGGTTCGAGCTGTCGTCCGGCGTCGAAGCTGCGAGTGGGACACTCGACGCGGTCTGGACGACTGACTGAACTGCGACCAGGAAGAGGCGGGTCGGTGTTACTGTGTCGGCCCGGACTCCTCGTACGGCTGGACGACGACGAACCCGCCAGGCTGGGTGAAGTCGAGCTGGTAGGTCTCGCCGGAGGACTTCCCGAAGAAGCTCTTGAGGTTCCGGTCGGTCTTGTATCCCGGCGAGACGGAGCTGCTCCAGGCGACGGTCGCCTGCGGGTCGGTCGTCACCGGCGTCTCGAGCACGAGCGGGTCGCCGTGGGTGGTGATGGCGACGTGTCCGGGCCCCTCGAGGAAGACGTTGAACAGGCCGCCGGTCTGGAAGCCCGCGATGCTATCGATGGTCCGGATGTCCCACGTCACGCTGTTCTCGAACGCCAGCACGTCGTTCCCGTTGACGCTTATCTCCTCGCCCTCGTCGAGACTGAGGACCTGGACCTTCTTCCCGCGGTCGGCCAGGTACAGGTTCCCCGACCCACTCGCCTGCATCATCACCGAGCCCTCGCCGGTCGCTTTCGACTTCAACATCCCCGTCAGACCGCCGGCGGACTTGCGTTCGAAGGAGATGTCACCCGTGTAGGCGACCATCGACCCGGCTTTCGCCATGACGGTCCCGTCCAGATGGACGTCGAGCAGTTTGTCGTTCTCGAGCTGGAAGACATCGCCGCCTTCTTTCGGTGCGTTCTCGCGCTTGAACTGTTCGAGTTGCATGATGGTGAGCGGTCGCGTCGTCGACGCGACTCGGACGGTAATCCGACCCCTGATAGGATAAACGTATCCGCGCCGTCACCGCATCTCGGTTCTCGAAGCGGCAGAACCGCCTCGCTCACTAACCGACCGCCCGCTCTCCACCGACCCGTACTCACCGAACGTATCGGTTGGGAAGGGGGTATTCCCGGCGATGCCGATTCTGTATGTGAAGCACAATGAGGTCATTCTCGCGACGCGAGTACCTGGCCGCGCTGGGCGCGGGTGCAACAGGGCTCACCGGCGGTGTTCTCGGTGGTAGAAAGGTCGATGTCTACCAGACACAACAGCAGTTCCGCCCCGTCTTCCGTGAGGGGCTGGACTACGAACGTAAACCCAACGGGGACGTCGAGTTCTGGGACCCCGATACGAGCACCTACTTCAGGTCCCGGGGCGACGACCTCGAATTCGACTCGCCGTTCACGCGCTCGCGCGACCGCCCCAGCAAGAACTCGTTCGAGTTCAGTATCTTCGGTGCACCTGGCAGCGTCATCGACGAGCTGGACCTCGAGAAGCGAGACGACAAGATAGAGTTCCGCCTCTCGGTCCTCGGCGAGGCCATCGACGTCGAATGGGACGGGACGGAACACGAGTTCACCGCCTACGACGGTGCGCTGGCCTTCGAACGCGACTCCGACGGCGAGATAGAGTACTACGGGGAGAACTTCGCCTTCCAGATGCGCGAGCAGGAGATCGACATCCGCGGCCTGTTCCGGTTCGACTACGACGGTATCGACGACCTCGAACTGCGCGACCTCGACAACGACTTCCGGTCCGACTCCGGACAGTTCCGGACGGCCTCCATCGGCGTCGACATCGATTACGACCGCGCGACCAAGGAGTTCGAGGCGAAACGGTACGCCTGAAACCGTTCGCGATGACTCCCCCTCGACACGAGCTCCTTCCATGTAGGCTGGACACGAGACCCTTCCATGTAGGGGGTGGACTGGTAACACCGCCGGCCATTAGCGACTCTGTATGGTCCTCCCGCCACATTCTGGTGATTCGACGTGACACGGAACGTCGCGCTGGTCGTCCTCGACACCGTCAGGAAGGATTCCTTCGACGAACATGCGCCTCGCTTGCGCGGGATGGCCGATACGTCGTTCGAGCAGTGTCGGGCGGCCAGTTCGTGGAGTCTTCCGAGTCACACGAGTATGTTCACCGGGACGCTACCGTCGGAGCACGGAATCCACGCCGAAGCATTCGACGCCTCGTTCGACTTCGGCGACGTCGACCGGGAGGACACGTTCCTCGGCCGGCTCCCAGACCACCGGACCGTCGGCCTCAGCGCGAACTCCTACATCAACACGGCCTTCGGCTTCGATGCGTGGTTCGACGACTGGGGCGACTACTCCATCGGCTCGCACACCGGAGAATCGCTGTTCACCGAGGGTATCTCGGTCAACCAGTTCATGAAGGAGTCCGACGAGCCGAACGCCCTTCGCCGGTACCGGGACTTCCTCCGGACCTGCCTCTCGCACGAGCACCCCGCGAAGAGCGCTGCGAACGGCGTCTGGACGCTGGTCGGCGACCACGTCAAGCGACTCCCGGTCCCCGAGTTCGTCGACGACGGCGCGTCGAACATCACGAAGCGGGCCGTCGAGCAGGCCGACGAACCGGGCCCGTTCTTCCTGTTCGCGAACTACATGGACGCCCACACGCCGCTTCGAAACCTCGTCCAACACGACACGAGCATGCACGACGTGCCCAACTCCTGGAGCTCGAAGGAGATAGACAAATGGGAGTTGAACGTGGACGGCGCTGCGACCGAAGAGTACACGCAGAACTACCGTGACGTCTACGCCGCGGCCATCGACTACCTCGACCGGACGCTGGCACGGGGTATCCAGAAGTTACAGGCCACGGCGGACCGGGAGACGACCGTCGTCGTCGTCTCCGACCACGGCCACAGCCTCGGCTACGAGGCCGACGGCCACCTGTTCCACCACACCGGGAGCATGACGGAAGGTATCGTCCACACCCCCTGCGAGATTATCAACCCACCCGAGGGCTGGCCGGAGCGCGTCGACGAGTACCTCTCTCACCTGTCGCTCGGCGACCTCGTCGTTGCGCTCGCGAACGAGGAGCCGTTCGACGAATCGCTCACGGACGAGCGCGTCGTCTCTGAGACCATCGGACTACTCGGCGGCGAGAACGCCACCTGGGACCGCGACTTCTCCGACGAGGAGCTCGCGCACTGGAACCGGATGATGCGCGTCGCCTACGAGGGCGAAACGAAGTACCAGTGGAACTCGCTCGGCGACCGGGTCGAGTACGAGCTGGACCACGGCCGGCCCGGGTGGCAGGCCGAGCGAGCGACCGGGGTCGAGATTCCCGACTGGGCGCGGGCCGCCTTCGAGACGCCACTCGACGAGTACAAACGCGAGGCAGCGGCGACGACGCAGGACGACGACTTCGACCCCGAGGTCGAACAACAGCTGAAGGAACTGGGTTATCTGTAACCCGCGAGCCGGTCGCAGTGGGGCAGCCCCCAACTCCCGTAGGCACAACCTAGAAAGGAAGGTACCCGAAAATACCGATATCGAGATGTTTCTGACGCGCGGACAGGATGGGGAAGGCGACGGGCGGATAGTGACCCGTAGACACCGTCACCGTCGGCCGCCCCGCCGGCAGCGCCAGCAGCGCCAGCAGCGCCAGCCGGGCCGGGGCGACGGTGGCAGTGGGGGGTGCTCGTCGTAGTGCACGTCTGCATGGTCCTCGGGCACACCTATCCGCCCGACGTCCGCATCAAGAAGGAAGCGAAGTCGCTGCTCGCGGCCGGTCACGAGGTCTCGTTGCTCTGCCGGGCGCGCGAGGACGAACCCGCGCGCGAGACGGTCGACGGTATCGACGTCGTCCGGCTCACGGAGGACAGCCGGCTCGACACGGCCGGCCGGCTCGCCAGCGCCGCCTGTAACATGCTGGTCGACGTCCACCCGCGGTGGGTCAAGGCGCTGTTCTCTCTGATCCGCGAGAAGAGCGCAGACGTCATCCACGTCCACGACCTCCCGCTGGTCCGCGACGGTATCCTCGTCGGTGACCGCATGGACGTCCCGGTCGTCGCCGACCTCCACGAGAACTACCCCGAGGCGGTCCGCCAGTGGCGGAAGCCGCACACTCCCGCGTCTCTGCTCAGGAGCCCGATGATCGCCCTGCACTGGGCGTTCAAACCGACCTGGCGCTACAAGCGCATCGAGCGCCACCGCGTCCGCGAGGTCGACCGGCTCGTGACCGTCACCGAGGAGGCCGAGTCGCACTACCAGCGCGACTGTGCGGTCCTGCCCGATCGGACCACCGTCGTCTCGAACACGGTCGACCTCGACACCTTCGTCGGCGACGAGGAACCGAAGCCGGGCTTCGAGGACGAGTTCGTCGTCGGCTACGTCGGCACGTTCGGCGCTCACCGCGGCCTGACGACGGTCGTCGAGGCGATGGCCGACGTGGTCGACGAGGTTCCCGACGCCCGGTTCCTGCTCGCCGGGGCAGGCTCGGACCCGTACGAGGAGGAGCTCCGCGAGACGGTCGCGGCGGCCGGCGTCGAGGACCACGTCACCTTCACCGGCTGGATAGACTTCGACGACTTCCCGAACTACATGGCGACCTGTGACGTCTGTCTCGTCCCGCACGAGTCGACGCCGCACACGCGCACGACGGTCCCGCACAAGCTGTTCCAGTACATGGCGATGGAGCGTCCCGTCCTCGTCACGGACCTGTCTCCCCTCGCTCGCGTGGTGAAGGACGCCGACTCGGGCGTCGTCGCCCAGCCCGGTGACTCGGATTCCATCGCCCGAGCACTGGTCGAACTCGCCGAGAATCCCGACCGGACCGCCCAGTACGGCCGGAACGGTCGGGAAGCGGTCGAGGACCGCTACAACTGGGAACGCACGGGTGAAACGCTCGTGGCGATGCACGAGCGACTCGCGGGACTGCGAGACGCCTGAACCGACGAAAACTGCTCTCCCTGCCTACGCCAGCGGTCCGTCCAGCAGGTTCGTCAGCGCCATCACGTACGAGCCGGTCTCGTAGGAGCCCTTGTACATCTGGTCGGCGACGTCCATCCGCCCGGTCGTCGTGACGAACCGCATGGGGACGCCGAGCCCGGACAGCTCGACGAGGTCGGCGTCGAGGTCGTTGTTCCCGTATATCCACGCCATCGCCCGTGCGACCTCGCGGTCGTAGGACTTCTCTCCGCCGGCGGCGTAGTAGGCTGCGACCGCGTTGACGAAGAACGTCTGGTGACACTCGTACAGGTAGCGCCAGTGGTGTGGGCGGCGGCCCCAGCGGTCGGTCTTGAAGTCGCCCCACAGCTCGGGAACGCGGCCGACGTTCTCCCAGATGAAGGCGCCGTCGTCGCGCATCCGCTCCGTGACGGTGTGGTCGAGGACGATCTCGAGGCTGTCGAGGTAGCCCCTCTTGCCCGTGACCTCGATGGCGCGGGCGAGCCCCCAGATGGTGTACATCTGGTTCTGGTGTCGTCGGGTGGTCGGGTTGTCGAACTGGAACGTCCCGCGCGAGGGGTCGAGGCGCTCGTTCATCTTCCAGAGGGCGTCGTCGATGGCCGCGAGCACGTCCTCGTCGCCGGTGTGTTCGTACAGGTACGACCAGCCGAACGCGAGCAGGCTGTCCTCGGAGTGGTCGAAGTCGAACGCCTCGCGCGAGTACTCGAACAGCATTTCCGCCGTGTCGAGGTAGTCGGCCTCGAACACCCGGTCGGCCAGCGTGAAGCCCATGATGAGCGGGCCGATTCCGTAGCTCGGCATCCCGATACGGCTCGGGTCGTCGTCGAGTTTCCCCTCGAAGTACGAGAGTGCGTCTTCGAGCTTCTCGTCGTACTCGTCGGTCGCCTCGTCGGAGACCCGCCAGCGCATCGCACCCATCACGGCGAAGGGAGCGTAGCGCCACTGGATGCTGTCGTCGCGAGTCCACTCGAGGTCGGCTGGAGAGCGGACCGTCCCGTTCGGTGGCCGTTCCCCGTCGAAGGCGTAGTCCAGCCCACGGATGAACTTCGACTCGTGTTCGTCCCAGAGACCGTTCTCGGCGGTGGGGCGGAACAGGCAGTCCAGGCCCTTCTTTAGCGCGCCGTCGTAGTCCTGCGGCGAGACGCCGAGCACGAGGTAGCCGGCGTCGTCCCACCGGTCCCGCTCGGTCAGCTCATCGGTCAGCCGCCAGGAGAGGTCGACCAGCGGCGTCTGCAACGAGTTCGGGAGGGACTTCGAGAGGATGTACGCCTTGTACGGTAGCTGGAAGACGAGGTCGTAGTCCTCGAGCGCCCAGCCCGGCGAGACGAGGTCGAGCACCTCGGCGGGCTCGAAGTACCGGTACCGATTGCGGCCCGTCGTCGCGTACGGAGAACGCATCGTCGGGACCGAGAACGTGAACAGCCCGTCGGGCGAGACGACCCGGCGAATCTCCTCGGTCAGCGCCTCGATGTCGAGGAACTTCCAGTCGTACGGGCCGATGGAGACCGCCCCGTCGAAGTAGTCGTCGGGGAAGGGGAGCTCGGGCGCCTCGGGGTCGGCCACCTCGTAGCGGTCGACCTGCTCACCGAGGATGTCCTGGGCGTGGTCGATGGCGTCGTCCGAGAAGTCGACGCGGGTCACCTCGTCGGCGGCGAGGCCGGCGGTGACGTTCGACTCGGAGCCGATATCGAGCACGTGCTCGCGCTCGCCGAGCTGGTCCCATGCCTTCAGGCGTTCTGCGTCACGGAGGTACTGGATGACCGGCGGGGCGGGGGGCTGTTTGACCCACCGCTGCAACACCTTATCGCGCATTGGTTGACGCGAGATTGGTACGACGGGCCGATAAGTGGGGAACCAACAATGTTCGACTCAGCGCTGGCCGGGGACGTGCGATCAGCGAGAACCAGACTCGTGCAATCAGCGGGGACTAAGGACGTACAATCAGCGGGGACTAAGGACGTACAATCAGCGGGAACCAGGGTCCTGTAGTCAGCGGTAGCCGAGGTCGCGCAACCGCTCGGCGACGGCTTCGTCGACGTCGTCGTCCTCCTCGTCGCCCCGCAGCTCGACGTCCTCGAGCGCGACGTCGAACTCGTCGCGGGCCCACGCTGGAACCCCGTCGTCGGCGTCCGCTCGCGACTGCCAGCACGGGTTCGCCGGGTCGAGGTCGAGGACGTACTCGCCGCCGAGGCTGTCCCACTCGTACTTCGTGTCCCCCTCGTAGGCCACGCGGATACGGCGGTTCCAGTACTCGGGGTCGGTCTCCTCCAGTGGCTCGTTGCCAGGCGTGATGGCGAGCACCTCGGCGGGAATCCGGTCCCGGGTCACGTCCCGGAGGTCGCCGCTGGCGAGCCCTGCCAGCAACCGCCGGAGGTCGAGATGCGAGACGTGGTCGGTGACGACGGTGTCCTCGGTCCCCGCTCCGGGCGCGTTCAGGACCAGTAACGGCACGTGGAGCACGCCCTCCGTGAGGCTCGTGATGTGCCCGAGGTGGCCGTCGTCCGCGTCGAGCGCGAGGTTCTCGCCGTGGTCGGCCGTGACTATGACGGTCGTCTCCCGGTCGGTTGCCGCCTGCACCTCGTCGACGAGACGCGCGACCTGCCTGTCGAGGTACTCGACGGACGCGCCGTAGACCTCACGGTAGCGCTCCAGTTCCTGTTCCGTTTCGGCCCCGGGGTCGACCGCGTCCCACGTCATCAGTTCGTCCGAGCGCCAGCCGCGGGGCACGTCGTACAGGTCGCGCTCGTACCGGAGGGTATCGCGGTGAGGCTCGTGGCCCTCCATCAGGTTGACGAAGGCGAAGACGGGCCCCTCGCGTTCGCGTTCGCGTACTCTGGAGACGAGTGCTCGGCGCGCGGAGACTGCTCCATCGTCGAACGGCGCGGGGAACTCGACGGGCCCGGTGTCCCAGAGCTGGTCGACCTGTGCCGCGACCGCGTTCGCCAGGCTCTCGGCGGGCCGGTCGTGGGTCAGACAAGCACGGAGCACGTCGAGGTAGCGCGAGGCGCCCGGCTCCGTCTCCTGCTTCGTGAACGTCGGCACGTCGAGCGCGTCCGGGAACCGGTGGTCGCGGGTGACGTCGACGAACCCGTCGAACAGGTGGTCGAAGCCGTAGGCCGAGCCCGCGTAGACGTTCGCGCTGACGCCGAGGAACTGGTGGTCGGGCAGGTCGGCGCGGATGGTGTCGTCGGGGTCCAGGGCATCGAGTCGCGGGCGAGCAGCGGTCGCCCCGTGCTCGGAGGGGAGCTGTCCCGTCAGCATACTCGCGTGGCTCGGGACGCTCCAGCAGCTTGCTGCCCGGCAAGACTCGTATGAGACGTCGGCTCGCGCCCGGAGGCGGGTCGCGTACCGGTCGAAGACGTCCTTCCGGACGGTGTCGAGACAGACGACGACGATGTTGCGCTCCATGCGACAGTATCGTTTCCGGAAAGGTGGACCGGCGACTAAAACGTGTGACCTAGTGGAGCTGACGGCCGGGGAGCGGTGCCGCTGCCTACCAGCCGCCTTCCGGCTTGAACTTCTTGGGTATCTGCGAGAGGGTGATGGTCTCGACGTCGCTGTCGGCGAGGTAGGAAGCGAACTTCTCGAACTGGGCGGACGTCACGTCCAGTTCCCCGTCGCCGCCGATGCCGTGGAAGGTGAGGATGGAGAGGTCGTTATAGAGACCGGCGAGGTCGATCATCGACCGCGCGCGCGGGATGTTCGACGCGTCGCCGCGCGAGATGGTCATCGCCTCAGTGACGTAGCCCATCGCAGCGTTCCGGGGGCCGAAGAAGCTCATGCCCATCTCGTGGTGCTTGCTCGCGAACTGCGCTATCTTGTCCGTGTACAGGCCGTACGGGTACGTCAGCGTCTTCGCACCCTCCTTGAAGCCGTGGTCGACGAGCCACTCCTTCGCGCCCACAATCTCGCGCTCCGCCTCGAGACGGCCCGCGTTGAGCAGGTTGGCGTGGCTCGCCGTCTGTGACGCGAACTCCCAGCCGTAGTTCTTCATCTCGTCCATCTGCTTCATGTTGAGCATCCCCTCGTTGCCGATATGGTTGGTGACGACCGCTGAGGTGGCGGGGATGTCGTACTGTTTGAGCGTCTTGTACGCGTGCGTGTAATCGGAGGCGTGTGCGTCGTCGAAGACGAGTGCGACGTAGCCCTTGTCCGGCGACGGGACCTTCTTCAGGCTGTCCAGGGCGATCTTGCCACCGGAGCCACCGCCCTTCAAGGTGATACGCATCTTGGTGACCTTCCCGAGGTTGGGCAGACCGGAGAGGTTCGTCGCACCGAGGTCGAGGCGCTGCCAGAACCCGCTCGTCGTCTTCCGGATGGACTTCGCGAACGTGACCGAGTCGCTCTCACTCTCGTTGAACATCTCGATGGAGAGGACGGCGTGCTGGTTCGCCTCCAGCTTGACCGCCATCGAGAGGTTCGTGTTCGACAGGTCGGTGTCGACCGGACGCTCGATGACCGGTTCCTTGTTCGTGCGCGTGAGAAGTGCGGCCTGTTCGGAATCCTTGTAAGTGCCGCTCTCCAGCGCTTCGAGCTTGCCGGCTTTGACCGTGAACTTCGTCAGGTCGGTGAAGTCCTCGAACACTTCTGCCTTCTCGGACTGTTTGTTCCCGCTTTGCTTCGTCGTCGTCTCGGTGCCTGCAGTGGTGGTTCCGGTCGTCCCCGTGGCGGTACTGGCGGTGGAGGGTCCGGAGCTGTTGTTCGTGCAGCCAGCGAGACCAGCCAGCGAGCCGAGGCCGATGGTCTTCAGGGCACGGCGTCTGGTGGTGTCGTCTACCATCAGGTGAAAACATGATTGCTACCCATACTATAATGCGGCCAATAAGCGTCGGTTCGCGGGAGAGAA
Source organism: Haloarchaeobius lipolyticus (assembly GCF_051208015.1). Taxonomy (NCBI): domain Archaea; kingdom Methanobacteriati; phylum Methanobacteriota; class Halobacteria; order Halobacteriales; family Halorubellaceae; genus Haloarchaeobius; species Haloarchaeobius lipolyticus. Next base: position 37,009 of record NZ_JBPKGF010000004.1, read on the forward strand.
TCGGTGATCGAACGACCCCACCGCGACAGCTCCTGAGACCGGTTTCTAAGCCAACAGAACCGACGTTATGCGCACCATACCGGTGGCCGTCGAGGTCACCACAGCTCCGTCCCGAGCAAGCGGCCGCGAACCTCGTCGTTCGCCAGCACCGTCACGCCGTAGACGCCGCCGCCGATGCCGACGAGTGCGAGCAGGCCGAGCTTGGTTTCGAGGGGGAACCAGCCGGCGAGACCGGCGACGACGACACCCATCGCGACCGATGCGAGTACCTGCCAGCCGATAGTGTGCGGATTGATTCGCACGTCGATGTACCGCCGGAGGAGGACGACCTGTGACACGGCGGCGACCGCGGCCGTCGTGAGGGTCGCGGCCGCGGCTCCGATCATCCCGAACTCCGGGACGAGTAGGACGTTGAGGCCGACGTTCGCCGCGAGCGAGAGGACGTTGGTCCAGAAGACGTGGTCCGGCCGGTCGATACCGAACAGCGTGTTCTGGGTGACCTGCTGGACGGCGGCGGCCACCTGCCCGACGAGGAGGACGACGAGCACGAGCGCGCCCTGGTCGTAGCCGTAGAGCGTCCCGAGCAGCTCCTCCCCGAGGACGAGAGCGCCGACGATCGCCGGGAGGACGAGCACGAGTGCGAACGACATCGCGGTCGAGAACGCCGTCTCGATCATCGAGATGCGGCCGTCCTCGTGCCAGCGAGTCATAGAGGGGGCGAGCGCAGAGCCGAGGACCTGCGCCGCCAGCAAGGTCACGGCGCTGATCATCCAGACGGTCTCGTAGATGCCGACCGCGGCCTTCGAGGCGAAGTAGGCGAGGACGAGGGTGTCGGTCCAGTTGTACGCCAGCGCGCTGACGTTCATCCCGGCGGTGTACTTCGAGAAGTCGAACAGGCTCTCGGCCGCCTCACGGGTCGGGATTGTGAACCGGGCCTCGAGCATCGCGTACGCCGAGAGCGACCGCGAGAGGTTACCGACCATGTGGCCGAAGACGAGGGCGATGACGCCGAAGTCCAGCAGGAGGAGTGCGACGCTCACGGCGAGGCGGACGACCTGGTTGAGAAGGTCGACCACGGCCGTCAGTTCGACGCGGTCCTCACCGCGCAGGGCGGCCGTCAGCAGGTTCCCGCCGACGCTCAGTGCGACCGCGGCGACGGCGAGGGGGACTGCAGCCGCCAGCCCGACGTACTCGTCGAGCCGTGGGCCAGCGAGCACGAGGACGGCAGCGGTCAGGAGGAACGGCGGCACGTGCAGGAGCAGCGCACTGGAGAGGTAGACGCTCCGCCCGGCGGTATCGACGGCCTGGTTCATCCGTTTGACCGTCGCGCCGGCGAGCCCGACCTTCGCGAAGACGCCGGTCACGCTCACGACCGTCACGAAGGTGAAGTAGATGCCGAGCCCGTCGGCGCCGATCTGGTCGGCGAAGTAGACGACACTCGCGAAGCCGAGCGCCTGCGAGAGGACGCGGGCACCGAACAGGGAGATGCTGGCGCGGTCGACGTCACCCACCCGGCTCACCCCACATCCGAATCACCAGTCCCCGCACCCGGTTCACCAGATCCACCACCCGGTTCACCAGGCCCACCACCCGGTTCACCAGACCCTGCAGCCGACTCGCACCTCTCGTCACCCACGGGTCGTGGCAGTGCGACCGCATCATTACTGGTTCGTGGAACGACACCGTCTTCGTCCTTCCGTCGAACTGTGTAGGATTGCGACGTCGGCACACACCAGCAGCTCCGCTTCGATAACGGAACCCGAACAGTTTCGACGACAGAACTAAACGCGGCCCGGCGGAACCGAGGGTCGAATGCACGTCTGTATGGTCCTGCGGAAGACGTTCCCGCGGGACGTCCGCGTCGAGAAAGAGGCCAAGGCGCTCGCCGCGGCCGGGCACGACGTTACGCTCGTCTGCAAGAACGACGCGGACCAGCAACAGCGCGAGACGGTCGGTCCCATCGACGTCCACCGCTTCGCGGAGTGGACCGGGTCGTCGCTCACCCGCCAGCGCCGGAGCCTCTCGTTCCTCGCGACGGGACACCACGACTTCTGGGCGGACGCCATCCGGTCGGTTCACCGAACCTCCCCCATCGACGCTATCCACGTCCACGACCTTCCGCTGGTCGAGACCGGCCTCGACGTCGGCGACGAATTCGACGTCCCGGTCGTCGCGGACCTCCACGAGAACTACCCTGAGGCGATCAGGCAGTGGCGACGGATGCACGCACGAGAGGACGTGCTCACGCAGCCGGCCCTCCTCGCGAAGTACCTCTTGCGGCCGGTTCGTCGGTACAAACGCATCGAGCGGCGGGCGGTCCGGCGGGCGGACCACGTCCTCGCGGTCTGCGAAGAGGGCCGTCGGCACTATCTCGAGGACTGCGGGGCCGAACCGGAGTCGGTCAGCGTCGTCGGGAACACGGTCGACCTCGACCGCGACTGGTTCGATGCGGATGCCGAGCCAGTCTCCGGCTACGAGGACGAGTTCGTCGTCGGCTACGTCGGCAAGTACGCGCCGCACCGCGGCCTCGAGGCGGTGGTCGAGGGGTTCGCCGAGGTGATGGAACGGATCCCGAACGCCCGGCTCCTGATGGTCGGAGCGCCCGGCAACGACCGCTACGGCGAGCGGTTCGACCGGCACTGCGAGCGTCACGGCGTCGTCGACGCGACGACGTTCACCGGCTGGGTGGACTTCGAGGCCGTGCCGAACTACATGGCGGCGTGTGACGTCTGTCTCGTCCCGCACGCCGATACGCCGCACACGAACACGACGGTCCCCCACAAGCTGTTCCAGTACATGGCGCTCTCGAAGCCCGTGCTGGTCTCAGACTGTCCACCGCTGAAACGTATCGTCGAGGACGCCGACGCAGGGCTCGTCGCCGCGGCCGGCGACCCGGATGCGATGGCAGACGCGATGGTCGAACTCGCGGAGGACCCGGCTCTGTCACGTCGACTCGGGGAGAACGGTGCGTCCGCTGTACGGACGACGTACAACTGGCGGCACGATGCGGAGACGCTGGTCTCGGTGTACGAGTCGCTACCGTAGGCACTGGGCGACGGGACGACCCCGAAAGAAATCGCCTCAGCGACGTTCGAACAGTTCTTCCATGACCTTACTCAGCCCTGCTCGCATGTGCTCGTGGAACGTCGGGGGTGAGATGTCGAACGACTCCGCGACGTCGCCACCGTCGGCCTCCCTGGGCCACTCGAAGTAGCCGGCGTGGAAGGACGCCTCGAGGATGGCGAGCTGACGGTCGGTGAGCCGCTCTTCGAGGCTGTCCCAGTACTCGCCGAGCGTCGCCGAGTGCCGTTCGACGCGCTGTTTGGCCCGCAAGCTAGCGTCGTCGAAGTCGCCCTGCAGGTGGCCGACGAGGTCGGCGATGTCGGCGGTCGAGGAAGTCTCGACGATGAGGGTATAGATTCCGTTCTCTATCGTCCCGCTGTTGACGGTCGCTCCCCGCTCGGCGATCGAGAGCATGGGCGAGCCACGGTCGATGGCCGCCTCGAATCGGCACCGGTCCTCCGTGGACCCGAGAACGTTGACGTTCTCTACCTGCTCGTGGTCCTCGAGGACGGTGGTGACCGTCTCCGCACTGACCGACTGTCCCTCGACGAAGAGCTTCAGTCCGTCGCCAGCGGTCGTACTTCCGGTCACCTCGAGCGTCCCGTCGGTCTCTCGCGAGAGTGCCGCAAGCGGTGCCCGGGAGTCGGTGACCTGGAGACGAAGTTCCGTCGCGTACTCGCCGTGCAGGAGCTCGCGCGACTCGACTGCGTTGAGCGCGTACCCCAGCGTCTCCCCCAGGAGGGAGAACGCGTCCCGCTCCAGTTCGGTGAAGGCGTTCGGCCGCGAGGCGTGGACGACGAGCGCGCCGTATCGGGCGTCGCGGTAGGTCAGCGGCAGTGCGAGGTACGAGTCGAGTCCCTGTGCCGCGCCGACTTCCTGGAGTGGGTCGCTTTCGTCGCGCTGGACGACCGGGCCGTTTCCGTCGAGCGCGTCGCCGACGGTACTGCGCTGGAGGGCCGTCCGGTCGAGTTCTGCGACGTCGTCCAGGAATTCGTCTGCCCCGGCCCCCGCACGGGGCTGGATGCGCCCGTCGACGCCGCGGTCGACGACCCAGGCGAGGTCGTAGAAGCGGGCGTCGGCGAGTTCGCGACAGACGATGTCCTCGACGTCCTCGCGCCGGGAGACGTCGAGTAGAGAGCGCACTATCTCGCGGATGAGCCGGCCGATGCTGTTGAGCTGTTCGAGCTGTCTGTTCCGTCGCTCGACCTCCTGCTCGGAGAGCTTCCGCTCGGTGATGTCGTGATGTGCGACGAGCAGTAACGTCTCTCCACCCTGCTCGAACCGGATGGCTCGCATCGTGAACCAGCGACGTTCGGTCTCGCTGTGACACGGGTACTCGTAGGCGAACGTGTCACGGTCACCGTCGTACACGTCGTGGAGACCGTTCGCTATCTGCTCTGCGTCTCGGGAGCTGGACTGTTCGCACACCTCGACGTAGTTCTCGCCCAGCATCCCGGGGTCGTCGTCGAACCCGTTGTCCTGAGCGAATCTGCGCCACGTTTCGTTGGTGTAGACGATCGTACCGTCGGTATCCAGTACCGCGATCTGGGTCGGGAGGGCGTCGAGTGCGGCCGAACCGAACGATCGTGTATCGAAACTCTGGTACTTACTGTCGGCTGTTTCGACGTCTGTGTCGGTCGTGTCAGGATTCTCCATTTGGTTGAATCGTTCCCCCGTGTTAGAATCGAACTGGCCCACGGTGGCCCCCATCTCTTTGGGAGTATATTCATTACACGTAGGAGAGGGAAAAGGCTTAGGCCGGCGTCTGCAGGGGACCTGTAATGTGCAAGGTGGACTCGTCAGATTCGCTCGTCGACCCCGACGTTCAGGTTCCACTCGTGTCGGCCAGATACTGTTTTAGTACCACCTGACCTATACGTCACGTGAAAGCGACAACGGGACGTACACTTCTACTCGTGCTGTTCGTTCTCGTCGCTGGCTGTCTCGGCGGACAGCCGTCGACGGAAGGGAACGGAACGTTCGCAGACCCGGCGAACGACCAGCTCGGCTGGGAGAACGGCTACTGGTACAACGAGCCGATCTCGGTGGACCAGAGCGATGGGCTCTCCCAGGCGGAACTGGACGCCTGGCTGGCGCGGTCGATGGCGCGGGTCGAGCACCTCCGGCAACTCGAGTTCGAGCGGCCGGTGAAAGTCGAAGTCATCACCCGTGAAGAACACCGCAAGCGGACGGCGAACGAGACCAGCGAGGATGATACTCCGAGCAAGAACAGGTGGAACGACGAGGTGTGGGCCGCCCTGTTCATCTCCGAGGAGTCGAATCCCATCGAGACGGAGTTCAAGAACGTGAGCGGCTCCGCCGTCCTCGGCTTCTACAAGGCCGGCTCTGACACCATCGTGATCGTCACCGACGATCCCGAACAGTCGACTGTCAGCAACACCACGTTCGTCCACGAACTCGTCCACGCGCTCCAGGACCAACACTTCGACATCAAGGCCGTGAAGAAGGGCGCGACGACGCAGGACAAACAGCTCGCCTCCAACGGGCTCATCGAGGGCGAGGCGAACTACGTCGAGGCGCTCTACCTGGAACGCTGTAAGGCAGGGACGTGGGAGTGCGTGAAGTCACCGAAGAAGGCGTCGGGCGGGTCGAGAGGTGACGTCAACCTCGGCATCCTCGTCACCATCTTCCAGCCCTACTCTGACGGGCCGTGGTTCGTCCACCAGCAGGTCGAATCGTCGGGCTGGGGGGCGATGAACGAACTGTGGAAGTCACCGCCTGTGTCGTCGAGCGCCATCATCCACGGCGACGGGATCACGTCGCCGGTGAACGTGACCGTCGAGGACCGGGCACGGAACGGCTGGAAGACCTTCGAGCACGGGACCGACACGGTGGGCGAAGCGTCTATCTTCACCATGTTCTGGTACCAGCAGCGCCAGTACAACATCACCGCCACCGACACGTCCAACTTCGGGACGAAGTCGGGCACGTACGACACCTACGACTACCGGAGCCAACCGTCGACCGGCTGGGTCGGTGACGCGGTCCTGCCCTACCAGAAGGACGGCGAATACGGCCACGTCTGGGTGACCGAATGGGCCACCGAGGCCGACGCGGAGGAGTTCCGGACAGCCTACGCGGCCGTCATCGAGGGTCACGGCGGCAACGAGGTCGGGCAGGGGACGTACGTCATCCCCAGCGGAGGATTCGCCGACGCGTACAGGGTCGAGCGGTCGGGAACGACGGTCACGGTGGTCAACGGCCCGCGGCTGTCGGACCTGAACGACATCCGGCCCTGAGCGGACTGGTTCACTCCCGGTCTGTGCACTCCGGCGACGCCGACGGGTCGTCGGTTGGCACCGGGGAGTCAGCTGGAGCGTCGTCCCGCTTTGAGGAGTCGGCCGGAGCGTCCCGTCCCGGAGAGTCGGCGAGAACGTCTGTCAGTCCCCACTCCTCGGCCCGTCTGGCGGCCTCTTCTTCCGCCTGTCGCTGGATCGCCGCTATCTTCGAGTCGTCCGAGAGGAACGCCTCGACGGGGTCGAGGTCGTCGCCCACGGGTTCGGCGTCGAGCAGTGACGTGGGGGCCGCGTCCCGCGTCCTGTCCGCCAGTTCCGTCTCGCCCGCCAGTCGGTTCGCGGGGTCGTCCGGTGAGACGCGAAGCGACTCCGTCTCGTGGGCGCTCGCGAGCGACCCGGACGGAACCTCGTACAGTTCGGCGCTGTAGGGGCCGGTCCCCGCGAGGGTAGTCAGTGCCTCGACGCCGCCGCACTCCGCGCCGAGATGGTACGCCAGCACCGGCACTCCGGCCTCGAGGGTGACGATGCCTGCACCCTCGTCGTCGAAGAGGAGCGAGTGCTGGGGCTCGAGCAACAGATAGCCGTCGAGTTCGCGGTCCAGTGCGGTCCGGAGCGGGGTGGCCGGTGAGTCGACGACCCGCGACTGGACCAGTTCGCCACGTGGCAGCCTCACGGTTGCTGAGGGACGACGGCGCTCCGGAACCGGTCGGCGACGTCTCCGGGCTCCTCGTCCCGAACGTCTATCGCCGTCGCTGCCTCGCGGAATGCCCTGGCGGCCGGGCAATCGGGGGCGTGCGCGAGCAGTGGCTCGCCGGCGTCGCGGGCTGCCCGCGCCTCGTCGGCGTCGGGGACGCTCGAGAGGACCGGGCCGTCGAAGTAGCGCTCGGTCTGGCTCCGTATCGACTCGACCGCGTCCTGGTCGTGGACGCGGTTGAACAGTACCCCTGCGCCGCCCGTGCCGTAGGCTCGCGCGTACTCCTGAACCTTCAGCCCGTCGGAGAGGGCGGGGACGGTCGGCTGGAGGACGACGACCATCCGGTCGGCGAGCACGACGGGCAGGATGGCGCTCACGGAGCCGATGGCGGCGGGCGAGTCGAGCAGGAGGACGTCCGTGTCCGCGGCGAGCTCTGCGACGACGGTCCGGAGCCGTGTCGGGTCAGCCGCCCGGAAGTCGGCCAGGGACGTGCCGCAGGGGACGACCCGCATCCCGAACCGGTCGTACGTCGCATCCGAGACGGTGTGGTCCCCGTCGGAGAGGAGCAGGTCGTGCAGCGTCGCGTCGGCGTCCTCTAACCCGGTGTGGAAGAGCAGGTTCGCGAGGCCTGTGTCCGTGTCGACAACCGTCACGTCGTGCGATTCGGCGAGTGCCATCCCGAGCGCCAGCGTCGCGGTGGTCTTGCCAGTCCCACCCTTCCCGCTGGCGACGGCGATGGCCTCGACCATTGGGTTCTCTAGCTCCGATATCGGACTTAAGTGTTTGCTTATAACCGAGAAAGTAATGGCGTGGTAGAGCGCCTCGGCCGTCCCGGGCGGTCAACAGCCGACCGTGACCTCTTTCCGGAGGTCGTACGTCGCGTTGTCGCCGTCGTCGTCCAGTATCTCCACGTGGAAGCGGTACACTCCCTCGTTCTCGACGGTCATCGTGACCTCCCGGCCCGTCGCGTCGTCGATTCAGTAGGCGGTGAACTCCCCGCGGATTCCACCGTCGTAGACGAGTCTCGTCGGCGAGTCGGCCCCGTCGAGCACGACCGAGGCGATTGTCGGCGTCAGTTGTGACCCCCAGTGAGTGATCGGCTGGCGCCAGGCGACCGCGAGGCCGTCGCGGTTGGACGCCATCGTGGTTAAGGCAGTATTAGGTGGCTGAAATAGTTATTGTCCCAGCACGTTCGGCGGGGGAGAAAGGGGCGAGAGGCGAGGACGCGGTCGCTCGAACGTAGATGCTTCGGAAGAAAGGGGGAACGTCGTCTCAGACCGGGCGGCCGCCTTCCGACGTGCCGACGAGGAGCGCACCGGCGGCCATCGCGAGCGACGCCGCGCCACCGAGGAGGATGGGGACGTTCGCGCCCGGTGTACCGAGGTACAGCAGGATGGCCGAGCTCACGAGGAGCAGGACCGCGCCGAGGGTTACTTTGGTGGTGTTCATTGTTTGACTAGAGATACGGGGGAAGCAGATTAATTCTTTCGCCTACGACCTGGGCGAGAATAATGGTACCGAATGACGTGGTTCGTGTTAACTGCTCTCGTCATAGACCGTGAACGATTGTGGGTGCGGTCCGACACGCTTTCACGCCGTCGCAGCGAATCCGGCGCTATGACCGACGACGCCTTCCAGGACGCACCCCAGCTGCGGACGCAGGCCGACTACCAGTTCGGTCGTGGGGCGGGCGACGCACTCTTTCCCCCGGACGACGACCTGACGGTGAAACGGACCTCTTCGGGCCGGCCGGAGCAGATACTCGCCGACGCCGGTCGACTCGTCAGCTACGGGACCGACGGCCGCTTCACGCTCGGTATCGAGGGAGGGCGACGGCTCGCCGACGCGTTCGAGGAACCGACCGGCCGCGTGGTCGTCGGCGACGACTCGGAGCCGTTCGTCCGCGACGGCAAGAACGTGTTCGCGAAGTTCGTGCGCGAAGCGGACGGTGCCATCAGACCCGGCGACGAGGTCCTCGTGACCCACTACGAGGGGCACTTGCTCGCGGTTGGACGCGCCGAACTCGCGGCCGAAGCGATGCTCGATTTCGACTCCGGGATGGCCGTGGCGGTCCGTGACGGCGCCGGCGAGTAGGTTTTCTGGCATCCGCGCCTCCGTGCTAGCATGGGAACCCGTCGAGCGACGCCCAGCGCCACGCCGTCAGAACAGACCGCAGACGAGAGCGGAGAGCACGACGATACGGGCAGGCGCGACGACACCTGTGGGAACGGCGACGCCGGCGGCAACGACGATACCGGGCCGTGGCGGTGCCCGGCCTGCGGAAAGCGGTTCGAGTCGGGGTCGGCCTGCCGCGCGCATCTCCGGCACGAGGGTCTCGTCGACTGACGCGCCGTCGCGGCGGTCATCCGACGCAGGCCGCCGCGTCTGCGCTGGAATGCTGATATCCGGTTCTTCGAGGTTCACTCCGCCGGCGGTGGCGTGGCGACCGTCGTCGTTTCGCCGCCGTCACGGTACCAGTCGACGGTCCGTTCGATACCGTCCTCCAGTGGCGTCGCCACCACGCCGAACGTCGTCGCGTACTTGCGGTCGTCGACGAGGTAGGGCTGGTCGTAAGCGTACCAGCACTCGCGCAGGCGACGGTAACGTCGGGAGAACGGCGCGAGTAACAGCGCTCGCCACCGGGAGAGCTGCCGAATCTTCGGCTCCGTATCGGCGGCCGCCGCTGCCAGTTCGACGAACTCACGCGGCGTGACAGCGGGGGCGGTCGGTGCGTGCCACACCTGCCCGTGGGCCGCGGGAATGTCCGCGACGGTGACGAGCGCCCGAGCTGCGTCTTCGGCGTACGTAACGGCGTGAGTCACGTCGGGGTCGCCGAGGACGAGTGCGGACTTGCCGGCGAGGAGGCGGCCGAACACGTGGTCACCGAATGGCGAGTCGCGGACCGACGGACCGAACAGGTCGCTCGTCCTGACGACGACGGCGCTCACCCGGCCGGCGGCGTGCGCGGCGAGCAGTCCTTCCGCGGCGTCGGCCTGTGCCGTCCCCCAGCGTCCGACCGCGAGTGGTTGCATATCCTCGCGGAACGGCGTCGCCGAGGGTCCGTAGGCAGCCAGGGTGTCCGCGAGGACGACGGGGACGCCGTTCGCGGCTGCTCCCTCGACGATGCTCTCCAGAAGCGCGACGTGGTCGGTGGGCTTCACCGGTGGTGTCGTCCGCGGACAGACGAACACCGCACTCGCGTCGGCGAGTACGCGTGTCGTGACCGCCGGGTCGGTCAGGTCGGCGTCGACCACCGGGACCTCTGGTGGATAGGTGGTCCGCTCTTCGTTCCTCTCTCGTCTCTCCTCGTCCTCTACGACACGGACGAGGCGCCCCTGTGCGCGGAGTTCGCGCACGACGGCTCCCCCCAGTGGACCGTTTCCGATGACCACGTCCATGGGGGAGATACGCGCCCGAGCAGGATGAACCACCCCGGTGAGACCCAGGTGATAGCCCCGGGTAACCGACAGATGGCGTGGTTCGTCATCCTTTTGCCGATACGCCGTGACGTTCCGGGTATGTTCGGAGGAGGCGGCGGGATGAACCCGCGCAAGATGAAGCAGATGATGAAGCAGATGGGTATCGACGTCGAGGAGGTCGACGCGGAGGAGGTAATCATCCGCACCGAGGAGTTCGACCTCGTCTTCGAGGACGCCCAGGTGACCAAGATGGACGCTCGCGGACAGGAGACCTACCAGATCGTCGGAACGCCCGAGGAGCGCGAACGCGGCGAAGGCGGGAGTGCCGGCGCGGTCGAGTCCGGTGACACCGAGGACGCCGGCCCGGAGATTCCGGACTCCGACGTCCAGATCGTGGTCGACCAGACCGGTGCGAGCCCCGAGGACGCCCGACAGGCGCTCGAGGATAACGACGGCGACCTCGCAGCCGCTGTCAGCCAGCTGCAGTGAGCGTCCTGCTCGTCCACGAGGACCGAGAGTACCTCGTCCCACCGGGTGACGAGCTCCAGACCGACCTCGGTGTCCTGCAGGTCCCCGAGGACGTCGAGCCCGGGCAGACGCTCGAGACGCATCTCGGGACGGAGTTCCACGTCCGCCCGCTCCGCGGTCCGGACCTCTTCTCGCACTTCGAGCGGACCGGCGCGCCGATGATGCCTCGCGACATCGGCATCATCCTCGGTGAGACCGGCGTCGCCGAGGGCGACCGCGTCCTCGACGCCGGCACCGGTACCGGCGTCCTGTCGGCCTACATGGCCCGCGCCGGAGCCGCTGTGATGACGTTCGAGCGCGACCCCGACTTCGCGGACGTGGCCCGAGAGAACATGCGCCTCGCCGGTATCGACGACCGGGTCGACGTCCGAACCGGCGACGTGACCGAGTTCCTCGACGAGCTCACCGAGAAGCAGTTCGACGTCTGCACGCTCGACACCGGCGACGCAGCCACCGTCGTCGAACACGCACCAGACCTGCTCGTCCGCGGGGGATTCCTCTCGGTCTACTCCCCGTTCGTCGAGCAGACCCGCGAGGCCGTCGAGGCCGCACGCGAGGCGGGACTCTCGAACGTCACGACCTACGAGACCATCCAGCGAAAGATGGACTTCGACGAACGCGGTTCGCGGCCGAGCACCCGGGGCGTCGGCCACACCGGCTACCTCACGTTCGCTCGGAACGACTGAGAACGGGATGTTCGACCGGTTCGGGATGTTCGACCGGTTCGGGATGTTCGACCGGTTCGGGACGCTCGATTGGCCCTCGGGCGTCATAACCCATCGTCCGGTGGTCCAGTGGACGCTCGTCGGTAGCCATCTCCGGGGCGTGGGCAGCTGGCGAACCCGGCCGGGATATCGGGAGCACGAATAGTCGCCACTCTCACGATTCACATCCCTGGTATATCTACTCGTGAGTCTGTTGGACGTCGTTCGACAACACGTTCCCGAGAATCGTCTGCAATCCCCGCCGAATCCGCTGTGAAGCAGCGTTATCGCTGATACCGTACTCGTCCGCGAGCTCGCCGAGCGTGACCTTGCGTGGAACGTGCCAGTACCCTCGTTCGAACGCCGCGGTGACGAACTCGAGCTGTTGTTCCGTCAGATCCGATTCGGGGGTCGACGGCGTCGGATTGTACAGGCCGAGCAGGTCGAAGCCGACGTCCTCACTCCGGCAGGCCTCCCTGAACGATTGCATGTCTTCTCTGGTACGGAAGTGGAGTCTGAACTTCCAGGCTTCGACCGTTCCGGTGGCTCTCAGGATGTCGGCGCCGGACTCGACGAGTGACCGGACGATGGAGTCGATGTCGTTGCTCCACAGGACCTGGAACAGGTGGCGTCCTTCCGTCTCCGACAGCACGCTGGCATCGAGGACGAGCGGATCCCCCGAGAGGAACTCGACGACAGCATCCGGGTCGGCCCCGTCGACCCAGAACAACGGTAGAATCCCCGATTCCATCGGGACGAGCCGTTCCACTTCGACCGCGATGTCGGGGTATCGGTCGAACAGCTGACCCAGGGCGAACTGGTCGGCGGGAACGGAGATGTCGATGATGACTGTCATTCGTGCTGGACGACGGCCGGCTTCGAACCGGGTCGATGCGTTACATTACGTATTTGTCAATTATCTCGTTTTCGCCTGTCCGTTGCTCGTGTTCTATCTGGTCATCGATTGCTCAGATAGCTAGATGAGTCCCTATGTCCTTCGCTACCCTATCTTCGCATGCAATGGCAGAAGCAGAGTTCACGAAGAAGCCGACAGAGCAGCTCGACGAGACCACGACGTGGCCGGAGCTCGCCATCTCGCTGTACGACCGGCTCACCGGTCGCGGGGCCGCCATCACGTACCAGTTCGACGAGATGAAGGTGATGGTACCGAGCAAAGCTGGAAAGGGCGCGAAACACGCCGAGTGGGTGATCGACGGCACGCTCACCATCACCACCTCGGAGAAGTGACGCTCGCCGAACATACCGAGGGAGCCCAGCTCTCGGTCGATGCTGACCTCCGGCTCAGCGTCGGGTCGGAGACGGTCTCGATGTACGGCTACGGCCGGACGGTCGTCGTCGAGGTACCGAGCATCCGGGCGGCCCGGGCGTTCCGCCGGGCGAGCCGACAGCCACCCGTGGAACGACTGTTCGACGCACTCAAGGCGAGTGGGGGGTCGCTCGACTTGCGCGTGAATGGAGTCAGCGTCGCCGGGTTCGACCACCGGAGCAAGTCGGGACCGCTCTCGCGGGTTCTGGGATTCCGGCCCGCGACGGTCTACCCTGAAGGGATACTCATGGCAGTTCTCCGCCGGATTCCGCCGCGATAACGAGGTCGAACGACCCGTTCTCGCGTCCGGGGTACTCGTTCTCGAGGAGACCGTTCGTTCTCGCGGTCGAAGTTACTCGCTCCAGCCGCAGGGACCGCTCGTTCTCGCCGCCAGGTCCGTCAGCAGATCGGCTTCGGGTCCACACCAAGCACAGACAGCGAATCGACGTAGTCGTCGTAGGCGAGCCGTATGACGTACTCGGCGACCATCCGAGCGCGCTCCCAGTCCTCGTCGCTCTCGCAGAGGGAATCGAGGAGCGAGAGACCGGCGTCCATCGATTCTTCGGTCTCGGCGCGAAGGTCGCGGAACAGGTCGGCGCCGGCCTCGTCGCCCTCGTTGACGTAGAACGAGATCATCTGCAGGTGAGTCTTGCTACTGACGAGCCCTCTGCCCACGAGGCCGGCGGCGGCCCGCTCGACCGCGTCCTCGCGGTCGCGGAGGTAGCTGTGCATCGGGCCGACGCTATCGGGTTCGACGCGGATTCCCAGTCGCTCGACCACGCGGTCGTAGTGCTCGGCCTCCTGCGCGGCAACGGCATCGAAGACGTCGCTGGCATCGGGGTCGGACTCGGACGCCGCCCAGGACCCGAACGTCTCCCGGGCGAGGTACTCGCTCATGGCGGCGGCACGGAGGATAGAGGGCTCGTCCAGTTCTGCATCGGTGAGGGCGACGAGGAGCTTGGCGGAGCCGAGTCGGTCGAGCTCCGTCGACTTCGCCGATTCGACGGCGGCGCGGAAGGCGGTCGCGTCCATGCCGGAGAGACGGCGGCTCGTCGCTTGAAACTTGGCGTGGCCGGTGGGTGATTTATACCCGTCTCACCCGTACTGCTCGCTATGAATTCCCAGCAGGCGGCAGACGGGGAACCGTCCTCGGTCTCGCCAGCCGAGCTCCACGAGTGGCTCGTGAGGGGGACGCCGTTCACGGCCCTCGATGTCCGCGACCGGGACGAGTTCGAGGCGTGGCACGTCGACGGCCCCGCCGTGACCGCCCGGCAGGTGCCACACATGAAGTTCCTGCAGGCGCAGGTGAAGGGGACCGCGGCGGCCCTCGTCGATGGCCTCCCAGAGCCGGTCGTCGTCGTCTGTGCAGAAGGCGAGGCGAGTGCGCACGCCGCCGACCTGCTCGTCGACGCGGGGGTGGATGCCCGTAACCTCGACGGTGGGATGGACGCCTGGGCATCCCTGCTTGTCGCCCGCGACCTCGGCGAGGATGGTGCGGTCGTCCAGTACGACCGGCCGTCGAGCGGTTGCCTGAGCTATCTCGTCGTCGACGGCGACGAGGCGGCGGTGGTCGACCCACTCCGGGCGTTCGCCGACCGGTACGTCGCGGAGGCCCGGGAACGAGGCGCGGACCTCAGATACGCCATCGACACGCACGTCCACGCGGACCACGTCTCGGGCGTCCGGGCGGTCGCGCTCGCGAGCGACGCAGAGCCGGTCGTCCCGGAACTCGCCCGCGAGCGAGGACTCGCGTTCGACGCGCGCCCCGTCTCCGACGGCGAACGGCTCCCGCTCGGCGACTCGGAGCTGACCGCCGTCCACCTGCCGGGGCACACCACCGAGATGACCGGGCTCCGGTACGACGGCGTACTGTTCGGGGGGGATTCGCTGTTCCTCGACGGGGTCGCCCGGCCCGACCTCGAACACGGTGACGATGGTGCCCCTGACGCGGCCCGCCGACTGCACCAGACGCTCCACGAGAGGCTCCTCCAGTTGCCCCCCGAAACGCGCCTCGCACCCGCGCACTACGCCCCCGGGACGGAGCGAGCGGCCGACGAAACCGTCACCGCGACGCTCGGTGACCTCAAGACCCGGCTCGAGGCACTCGCCCGCGACGAGGAGGAGTTCGTCGACCACCTGCTCGCCGACGCGACGCCGCGACCGAACGAGTTCGAACGCATCATCGCGGTCAACCTCGGCCGAGACTCGCTCGACGAGGAGGCCGCCGCTGCCATCGAACTGGGGCCGAACAACTGCGCGGTCTCACGATGACGGACGACGACGCAGTCGAGGCGAGCGACGAGCCGATGACGGTCGAGCGAATCGTCGGGGACCTCCGGGCGCTGGGAGTCGAGCTGGGCGATACGGTACTCGTCCACTCCTCGCTACGGTCGCTGGGCTGGGTGTGCGGCGGCCCCGTCGCCGTCGTCGATGCGCTCATCTCGGCGGTCGGCGAGACGGGGACGCTCGTGATGCCGACGCACTCGAGCGACTACTCCGACCCCTGCCACTGGGAGAACCCGCCGGTGCCGGACGACTGGGAGGAGATCATCCGCGAACGGATGCCGCCGTACCGACCTACCGTGACGCCGACCCGGGGGATGGGGGCGATTCCGGAGACGTTCCGGTCGTATCCCGACGTCCTGCGGAGCCGACACCCGACGGTCTCGTTCGCGGCGTGGGGCGCGGACGCGGAGACCGTCACGGCGGACCACTCGTACGACGAGCCGCTCGGCGAGGCGTCGCCGCTCGCCCGAATCTACGATATCGGCGGACGCGTCCTGCTGCTCGGGGTCGGATACGACCGGAACACCTCCCTCCATCTCGCGGAGTACCGTGACGACCACCCCAAGCAACTCCAGGCGAACGGTGCCCCCGTTCTCGAAGACGGTGAACGGACGTGGCTCCAGTACGCGGACGTTGAACTGCACGACGACGACTTCCCGGCGGTGGGTTCGGCGTTCGAGAAGTCGTGTCCGGAGGCCGTGACCACCGGCCTCGTCGGCGACGCGAGCACCCGACTGCTCCGACAGCGCGAACTCGTCGACTTCGCCGCGGACTGGTTCTCGGAGGAGAGACCGGAGAGTCTGAACTGAGTCGGCGTCGTCAGTCGTCGCCCGCCGCGGGCGAGTTCGTCATCGCCTCTGCGTCGTTCTCGATGCTCGGTGGGTAGATGCCACGTTCGAGTTTCAGGTCGGATTGCGGCCGTGCCATGCAGGTCAGAGCGTACTCCTCTTTCTCCTCGTCGGTGAAGCCACGGGCCGCGGGCTGGGTGACCTCACCCTCGTGGATCTTCGCCGAGCAGGCCAGACACATCCCGACGCGGCAGGAGTACTCCTGTGCGATGCCCTCCTCGATGCACCGTTTCAGGATGGTCTGCGTGTCGGAGACCGTGATGACGTCGTCGGTCCCCACGAATTCGACGGTGTAGTCGGTCATGCAGGCGACTTCACCAGTCCGGACCAAAACTCTTTATCCACATTGTGAGTCCCGCTGGCCGACAGAACGAGGTGGCAAACGTTTTTTCACTGCGGTGAACACCCACAGCCATGACTACGCACACGTGTGACGTGGCGGTCGTCGGGGCGGGGACCGCCGGGTGCTACGCTGCTGCGACCATCGCTCGCGAGGGCTACGACGTCGTGGTCGTCGAGCGAAAGGACGCAGAGGAAGCGGGACACATCGCCTGCGGCGACGCGCTGAAGGGTGCGGACGCGTTCCCCGAGGCGATTCCCAAGTCCCAGATACAGCCGGCGTTCACCAACACCGGCGTCGACCACGGCCGGTTCGAGATTCCCCAGGAGGACACGGTCCTGGAGATTCCCGTGCCGGGCGAACTCGCGGTCATCGACCGTTGGCAGTACGGCCGACTCATCATCGAGGGGGCGGGCGACGCCGGCGTCGACTTCCACTACGATACCGTCGTCCAGGACGTGACGCAGGACGCGGACGGGACCGTCACTGGCCTGCGCGCGATGCGAAAGGGACAGCCCGTCGAGTACGAGTCGGACATCGTCATCGACGCGGCCGGCTCGCTCTCGCTTCTGCAGGACAAGGTCGAGTTCGACGGCTCGACCTTCGACACGAACGTCAACTACTCGCAGTTCTGTTCGGCCTACCGCGAGATCGTCCACGTCAAGGAGCCGGTCGAGTGGGACGACGCGCTCGTCTTCAAGCCGACCGAGCGCGCCGCGGGCTACCTCTGGTACTTCCCGCGCACGGAGACGGAGATAAACGCCGGACTGGGCTTCCAGATGACCGAGGAGCCGATGAAGCTCGTCGAGGACCTCAAACGGGACCTGCGGAACCGCCCCGAGTTCGAAGGGGCCCGCGTCGAGGACAAACTCGGCGCGGCACTGCCGACCCGCCGACCCTACGACTCCGCCGTCGCCCCCGGTTACATGGCCGTCGGCGACGCCGCGGGCCACGTCAACCCGACGACCGGCGGCGGCATCGCGGGCGCGGCCTACGCGGGCAAGTACGCGGGCGAGCAGGCCGTCACCGCCATCGAGGAGGGCGACGTCGGCGAGGCGAACCTCTGGCGGTACAACGAGCGCGTCATGGACCACTTCGGCGGCCGATTCGCCGCACTCGACGTGTACAACATCCTCTCGACCGCGGTCGACGTCGACGACCTGATGGGCCTGATGGCCGCCCTCCCGGGCGAGAAACTCGCCGAGGCGCTGTACGAGGGCTCGACGAAGATGAGCACGATGTTCAAGCTCCAGCTCGCGGTCAAGAGCTTCGGCTACTGGTCCGAGATATACCAGTTCTACAGGACGAAACAGTGCGCGGACGAGCTCCTCGCCCACTACGAGGAGTACCCCGACTCGCCGACCGACTTCGGCATGTGGCAGTCCCGCCGGGACTCGTTGATGGAGTCGGTCTACGAGACGACCGGTGCCGAGGCGAAGTACTGACGGCCGAACGCGGCGCGCGGGGCTGTTGCTGTCCGGCTAAACCGCGCCCCGTCTCCCCTCGTCCTCTTCGCGATAGTTGCCCCCGAACCGGAGGAATACGTAGATGAGGCCGAGCACGGCGAGCATCGTCGAGACGAGCGCGATGCCGAGGGTCTTCGCGCTATCCGGAAGTATCGACTCGACCGGGCCCGCTGCGGCCGCACCTCCCTCCCGGACCTCGACCGACCCGACCATTCCGGCTCCCTCGTGCGGGATGCAGAAGTACTCGTACGTCCCGAGCTCCTCGAACGTGTGCTGGTAGCGTTCGCCGCTGGCGACCTCCCCTTTCGGGTAGTTGTTCCGTGCGGCAGCTTCGAACCTGAAGCCTCCGCTGGCGAAGTACACCGCCGTCTCCGGGATGCGTTTCTCGTAGGCGGTGACGCTGTGGCCGACGTTCCCGACGTTGACCCACCTGACGGTGTCTCTCGGTGCCACGACGAGCTCCTTCGGCTCGAACACGAGCGTATCGGTCATCTCCACGGTGTGGGTGGTCCCCTCTTGCGCGACGACGGGGCGGACGACCCCCGTTCCGGCGAGGCCGGCGCCTCCGAGCGCGATGCCGCGACAGAAGCCGCGTCGCGTCGGCTCCGTCCAGTAGTGCATACCCGAACAGAGGCGCCCGAGAAGATTCAGGCTCTCGCGCCGTCAGCGCGAGCCAGTGCCGAGGCTCGTCGCGTGTTCGTCGCGGATGTCTGCACGGTTCGCACCGCCGCCGAACGCCTTCTTCTCCGTCAGGAGCAACGCGGCCGCGACGAGGTTTGCCACGAGCGGAACGACCGCAGTCGCACCGCTGTCGATTGCCAGGAGGCCGTTCAGAGCCGCGGCCAGGAGGAACGTGAGGATGCCGACCGGTCTGGCCCAGGTGTGGAGCTGGAACAGTGCGCCCGCGAGGAACAGGCGGAACAGTCCGAACGCGACGGAGACCGTGACGAACGCGAGTCCGGCCGCCGACTGCGTGCTGACGACGAGCGCACCGAGCAGCCCACTCACGACGAGCCCCCACAGCCCCCCGACCGCGGCGATACAGGCGGCAACCGTCACTCCACCCGAGTGATGTGTACTTCGTCCCATGCGAGAATAGTCCGAACCGAGTACATTATAATTTTCCAACTAGTCCGGTTAATTCCCCTTTATGACTGGCTCGAAAGGAGGATTCCGCCCCTGGCCTCAGGGGCGCTCCGCTGCGACCCGCCGAATCGCTTCGGAGAGAACGTCGACGCCGATGGGGAGGCTCCGTTCGTCGACGTCGAAGGTGCTGGTGTGATGACCGCCGGGGTGGTCGGTGCCCACGCCGACGTAGCTGGCCAGTCCGCCGCGCTTCTGGACGGCCTGCATCAGGAACGTCGCGTCCTCGCTGCCGCCGAGAGCGTCGCGCTCGAGGAGCGAGTCGACGTCCACGTGCTCGTCGGCGATGGCACCGACGAGGTCGACGAGGTCCTGGTCGCTCGTGGCGCTCGGGGCTTCGCCGCCGACCTCGATGCTGGCCTCACAGCCGTGCATCTCGGCCGCGGAGTGGATGACCTGGGCTGCCCGTTCGTCCATGTAGTCCTTGAGCTGGGTCGTCTCGCCACGGACCTCACACTCCATGTGGGCGTGTTCGGGGACGATGTTCGAGGCGGTGCCCGCTTCGAGTTTTCCGGCGTTCACCCTTGTCGCCCCGTCGGAGTGACGCGAGATGCCGTAGAGGTTCTGGACGGCGGTCGCGAGCGCCTGCGCCGCGTTGCGGCCTTCCTCGGGCTTCGCACCCGCGTGGGCCGGGGCGCCGGTGATGTCGACGTCGAGGTGCTTGACCGCGAGGAAGTCGTCGATGCCGGCGACTATCTCGCCGGTCGGGTGGTCGAGACCGAGGTGGACGGCGAAGAGGTAGTCCACGTCGTTGAGGTGGCCAGATTCGGCTATCGCCTTGCCGCCGCCGACGACCTCCTCGGCTGGCTGGAAGAACACCTTGAGCGTCCCGGAGAAGTCGCTCTCCTTCACGGCGGCGAGCGTCCCGAGCCCCAGGGTCGCGTGTCCGTCGTGGCCACAGGCGTGCATGTAGCCCTCGTTCTCCGAAGCGAAGTCCTCCGCGGCGGGGTGATGGACGTCCGCGTCGTCGGATTCGAGGATGGGTAGCCCGTCGATGTCGACCCGGAGACCGACCGTCGGACCGGGGCCGCAGTCGACGACGGCGATAGCGCCGGTGTAACCACCTTCCAGCTGTTCGAGCACGTCCTCGCGGGCGCCAGCCTCGCGGGCCCGCTCGAACCACGTCTCCAGCTCGTCGTCGTCCGGCACCGCCATCCGGGCATCCGCCGCGAGGGCTTCCGGTCCTACGTACAGCTCGTCTACACCGAGTCGTTCCAGTTCATCGACGACGCGACACGTCGTCCAGAACTCTCGCCAGGCGGGCTCCGGACGGCGGTGGAACTCGCGTCGCAACTCGGTCAGCCAGTCGTGATCGACCATGCGCGGAACCACGTGCCGGATGCACTTAACCGACCCCAGAGCGGATGGACGGCGAGTCCTGCCGGTTACGGACACGGGCAGTGCTTATCGTGGCAGCAGTGCTAGAGATAGGGTGAACTCCAGCCGCCTTCGCTCGGTCGTCCGTGGCGTCCGCCACGAGATACGCGCCGAGAACCTCACGTTCATGGCGGGCAGCATCGCCTACCACGCGTTCATCTCGCTGCTCCCGTTCATGCTGGTCCTGCTGGCCGTCGTGACCGCCATCGGTGGGAAAGAGCTCGCCCTTGATGTGGTCGGGAGCATTGGCTCCTACCTCGCGCCCGATTCTGATAGACTGTTCACAGACATCGTCGAACGGGCGACGGCCAGTGCGAGCGTCTCGCTCGTCGGTATCGTCGCATTGGTCTGGGGTACCCTGAAGATATTCAGGAGCCTCGACACGGCGTTCTCCGACATCTACGAATCCGAAGCGGAGAACACGCTCACCGACCAGCTCTCCGACGGACTGGTCGTCTTCGTCGCCGTCGGACTCGCCGCCGCTATCGCAGCAGGGATGGGGACGCTCGTCTCGGTCGACGGGTCGTTGACCGGACAGATACTCGGGTTCGTCCTGCTCGTCGCCGGACTGACGCTCGTCTTCCTGCCGATGTATTACATCTTCCCGGACGAGGACGTGACGGTCCGTGAGGTGGTTCCGGGCGCTCTCTTCGCGGCGACCGGCTGGGCGACGCTCGAGTCGCTGTTCCAGTTCTACGTCGCACTCGCGGGCAAGTCCGACGCCTACGGTGTCGTCGGGACCATCCTCCTACTGGTCACGTGGCTCTACTTCTCCGGGCTCGTGATGCTCGTTGGAGCAGCACTGAACGCCGTACTCGCCGGTCGGTCGAGCGACGTGGAGGAGCTGGAATGGAACGTTCCGTTCGCCTCCGACGCCGAACTCGACGCTCTCGACGCCGACCTCGGGCGGCTGGACGAGGCCTTGAAATCTGGCGAGCCGGTGACCGTGACGGTCGGCGATACCGAGGTGACCCTGCCCTCTCCCGCCGTCGCGGAAGCGCAAAGCGACTACGTCAGCCGGCCCAGACTACTCGGCGGGTCGGAGCGAGGCGGGCACATCATCCTGCGCTGGCAACGGAAGAGTTGATGCGGCGCTCGTCGCGCCAGACCGACCGTCTGCGTGAGGTGGATAGGCCGGCGTTTTTCATCCACGGGATGCCGAGATAGCGCCATGTTCGGGTCCGGTGGACGTCTCGCCAGCGTCTGCCGAGGCGTCTATCGCGAGATTCGCGCCGAACGCGTCTCGTTCAAGGCCGGGAGCATCGCCTACCACGCCTTCATCTCGCTCGTGCCGTTCCTGCTCGTCGTCGTCAGCGTGTTCCACCACATCGGCCAGCCGACGTTCGGTCACACGGTCGTCACGACGGTCGCGTCGTACATCTCGCCGACGCAGGCGCACCTCCTCTCGCTCGCGGTGACGAACGCCACCGACGATACCGGAATCACGCTCCTCGGTTCGGTCACCCTCCTCTGGGGACTGTTCCAGGTGTTCAGCGTCCTCGATACCGTGTTCTCCGACGTCTACCACGATGAGGCCCAGAGCGGACTCGTCGGTCACGTCGTCGACGGGCTCACCGTCCTGTTGGCCGTTGGGCTCGCGGTCGTCGTGGCGGCAGCAGCGGGGGCCGTCATCCCGGCCGGGTCGGCCACCCGGTACGACCCTCTGGTCGACTACCTCGCGGTCGCCGGTGGCGTCTCGCTCGCGCTCTTCCCGATGTACTACGTCTTCCCCGACACCGACCTGACCGTCCGGGAGGTGTTGCCCGGCACGGTCTTCGCCGCCGTCGGCTGGGTCGTAGCCGAGGCCGTGTTCACCTACTACACCACCGTCGCAGCCTCGCGAGCCTACGGTATCGTCGGGAGCGTCCTCCTGTTACTCATCTGGCTGTACGTCTCGGGGCTGTTCCTGCTCGTCGGGGCGATACTCAACGCGGTGCTCGCGGGCCGTGCGGAGACGGCGAAGACGATCGTCTGGCAGGACTCCACGGTCCCGACGACGAACTGGGACCGTCTCGTCGACGAGCTGGAGACGCTCGACGGCGCCATCCAGGCGGAGACGCGACTGGTGGTCGAGACCGAGTCCGAGACCGTGACACTCCCGCCGCCAGGCGACGCGCGCATCCGGACTCGACACGTCTCGCGCCCCGGCCCACTCGGCGGTGAGAAACACGATGCCGTGGTTCAGCTTCGCTGGAAACGCCACGGTGACGGCGAGGCGCCGGCAAAAGAGGGAGAGAAGAGCCGGTAGCGGCGCAGACGACGCTGCTTCGATTACGAGCCCATCGAGCGGATCTGTTCGACCTCGACCTCGACGTGGATGGAGTCGGGGAACTCACGGTGCGCGATGGCGCTCGCCAGCTCGTCGTGCCCGACGATCTCTATCTCGCGGCTGTAGACCGGATAGCTCCAGTCGTCGAAGCTCTCCTCGTCGCCGGTGCCCGGGCGCTTGTAGCACGGGACACGCAGGCGTTCCGGGGGCGAGGAGTGCGGGCCCTTCATCTCGGCGCCTTTCCGCGAAACCGTGGCCTTGATGTCGTCTACCACCGAGTCGAGGACGGCTCGGTCCCCGCTCTGGAGTGTGAGGCGTGTTGTGAAACTCATGGTCGTTACTACGTTGTGTGGCTCTTGAGCGTCAAAAAGCCATTGAGATGCGTCTGAAGACTGGCGGTAGACGCGCCGGCCCATGGGGCCTGACGGACGCTCCGATATTCTCTTAACTGGGGATGCTTTACCAAGGGGTAATGGCAGTCGAAGCTACGAGCGCAGGTGCCATCCTCTTTCGGGACACGCGGGGCCGGCGCGAGTACTTACTGCTGAAAAGCCGCCCGGGCGACTGGGAGTTTCCGAAGGGCGGTGTCGAAGGGGACGAAGAACTCCAACAGACGGCGATCCGAGAAGTGAAAGAGGAAGCAGGCATCCACGACTTCCGTCTCATCGACGGATTCAGAGAGGACTACAACTACGTCTTCGAGGCGAACGGGAAGACCATCCACAAGACGGTCCACCTGTTCATCGCGAAGTCGTACGAGGCGTCTGCTGAACTATCGAAAGAACATCGCGACATGCAGTGGCGCGACTACGAACAGGCGATAAACACCGTCACGCAGGACGGCCCGCGCGAGATACTCGAAGACGCGCACCAGTTCCTAGACGAACTGGAGAAGAACGGCGGCATCTGAGCCGCCACCGGCCCCGCGGCCGTCTGTCAGTTTCGTTCCCCCTTTCTACACGTCACGGAGCGACGGTGCTACGATTTCTACACGATCACTCTGGCGCGCGCTGGCGGCAGTCCCGAGCAGTATCGAGGTTCGGAGCGAGCGTGAGCGAGTGAGAACCTCGAAGGCGAGGGGCTGTCGGTGAAAGCGCGCGAGGGATGAGCCGAACGAGCGGAGCGAGCGAGGCGAATCGGCTGGGGAGGAGAGCGAGGCGACGCAGTCGCCTCGTGAGCAGTGGTGGAGGAGCTGTAGCGGTCTCGCTTCAATCGCGATTCGGGAACTGCTACTTCGAAGTCTGGCCACAGACGATGGCCCGAACAGAGTGACCGGGAGATACCGACCACCGAAACTCCTTCAACGAACCCCCACCCACACACAGCCATGCTACCCGGCGAGGACACCGAGTTCGGCTTCGAGTTGCGTGTCTGCCGCTGGGCGGAGCGCGAGTGGCCGCCGGAGGGGTCTTCGAGCGACGGCGACACCACCATCCTCGTCGCGCGTCAGCTCGGCACCCGTCGCCGCCGCTGGGACACCATCGTCCTCGAGTGCGACCCCGACGGCCTGCGCCAGCGGGCGAACTTCGGCCTCGACGCGCTCGACTCCGACCTCCTCCACGTCGTCCGGAACGCGCCCGAGGACTGGACCTACTACCGGGACGCGCTTCCACATCCGGGCTATCCGTGGCGGTACGTCCGCGAGGCCATCCACCAGGCTGCGGACCGGGACGTCGTCGAGCAACGGAAGAACGGCAACCGCATCGAGATTCGCCGGAAGTGGGCCTACCCGGAGTGGGTCCGCCGGATTGTCGCCATTGAGAACAAACCGGACCTCGACGCGAGCGCCGCCCGCGAGCTCGTCCCGCAGGTCGAGTACGACGTAGCACTCTCGCTCGCCGACGAGGCCTGGGTCGCGACGCGCGAGACGGGCGCGCGAATCGAGCCGGTCCTGCTGGAGGGGATGCCCGTCCAGGCGGGTATCCTCACCGTCTCAGGCCCGGACGAGCGGGGGAACACGGCCGCGTCGGTCGCGTGGCACGCGGGTCGGCTCGCGGTCGACGACCCCGGGACGCGTATCCTCGACCGACCAGACGGCGGCGAGTTCGACGCCTCGGCGGCGAGCTTCGAGTACGCGGACCCCGAGTGGAAGGCGAGCAAGCGGCTCCAGATCGCGGAGCGTGCCTACGAGCGCGGCTGGCGGTCGTTCGCCGACACGATGCGGCCAGACTGTCGGCACTTCGAGCTGCGCGAAGACGGGCCGCTCCTTCCCTGGTGCGCGGCGAAGGGACGGTGCCAGACGGCGGGCGAGTGCTCGTACCGATGCTCGGCGTTCGAGCCGGAGCCCCCGGCGTGGCGGACGAAGGGCTGGCCCATCGAGGGGGGACCGGGGACACGGCTGAAGAAGCTGCTCGCGGCGAGGCGGGAGCGGCGACGGCCGGGGCTGGAGGAGTAGAAGTGACGGCCCGGTATTCGGCTCCTCGCCCGGTTGGTCGCGCCGTCAGTCCTCGACTAGCTCGCCGAACTCGTCGGCGGTCAGGTCGCAGACCACGGCCGGCTT
This sequence comes from Haloarchaeobius lipolyticus, assembly GCF_051208015.1. Lineage (NCBI taxonomy): Archaea > Methanobacteriati > Methanobacteriota > Halobacteria > Halobacteriales > Halorubellaceae > Haloarchaeobius > Haloarchaeobius lipolyticus. The sequence continues at coordinate 62,230 of NZ_JBPKGF010000004.1, forward strand.
TCGCGTCAGGCCCGCCTTGTCGGCCCGCGCGCCGCTGTCGGGGTCGTGCGCGGGCCGGACGACCCGGAATCGGCGCGCGAACTCGTCGTCGAGGTAGTAGCCCCGCCGGTCGCCGCCGAAAGCGGAGAAGACGCTCAGCCGAGGCCCTGCGCGGTCGAACAGGGCACCGTCGTCGCCGTCGACCATGACGATTCTGCGGCCGTTCCGGTACGGAACGCCGTCGACGGCCCGCTTCGCGTGGGCGTTCTCCGGATGCCTGGCGAGCTTCTCTCGTTTCGTCTCGGAATCGTCGTCGGGGTCGATAATCGTCTTCGTCGCCACGCGGAACCACCCGATGAGGTACCGGTGCAGTCGCCCGTCCTCGTCCTCCAGCCCGGTGTAGAAGCCGACGGCGTCCGTTCCGGGCGTCAGTTCGGCGAGCCGGGCGGTGTACGCGGGGCGGTGCTCGCCGTAGGTCGGCGCGTCGAAGTTCGGGTCGTGGTGGGGTGGGTAGCTCGCGATGGCGTCGGGGTCCGTCATCCGCCCGCCGTCGCCGTCCGGGTCGGGTGTCAGGCTGGCGATGGCGTCGGCCATCGACCCGTCGGTGTGGCGGAGCCGGAGGTCACCGTAGCTCTTCGATTCGGTCGTCTCCCGGGTCTTCTCCGGGATGGGGACATACTCGAAGCGGCCAGCGGCGTCGATTCGCGGGACCCGGGAGTCGTGGAAGGAGACGTTCGTGGTGTCCGCGCCGACTCCGCAGAGGACGACGGTCATCGGCCTGTATCGGTCATCTGCTCGCTACGAGGCGATGCTGACCTCGACCGAGTCCCGCTCGACGGCGAGCCGGAACGTCGGGACGGTCGTGTAGACGACCTCGACGACGCCCTTGCGCCGGAGGGACTGGAGCCCCGAGCGTACCTCGTCGGCGTCGGTCTCATCGCCGAACTCGTCGCGAACGGCGTGGAGGACGCTCACGACGCTCCTGCCGTCCTCTTCGGGCGCAGGGAGTACCGAGATGATGTGCGCCTGGAGCTCGGGAACGCTCACGGCACTGGGCGTCCCGTCGCCGTCCTCGTCGGCCTGGACACCGGGTTCGACGTCGACCAGTTCGGCGGCCTCGGCCGTGGCTCGGATGAGGCTGTTGTCGTCGCGGAAGTAGTACTCCTTGAGTTCGCTTTCGAGGTACTGGTGGACCTCGCTCCCGCTCTCCAGCCCCCACCGCTCCTGGAGTTCGCTGTTCTTCGTCGGCTGCAGTTCGACGATGTCTGCCAGCCGCTCGCGGGCCTCGTCCGAGAGAGTCATGAGCGGCGGATACGCACGACCGCTATTTGGTAGTTCTGTCTGACCGCGACGAGCGACGTGACCGATTTCGGGCACGACGCGCCACGCCAGTCAAGGTGACTGGCGACGTATAGTAGTCCATGACACAACAGGTCAAACTGAACGACCTCGAACGGGTGCTGTCGGGGCTCTCGTATCCGGTGTTCAGGGACGAAGCTGCCACCGAGCTGTCGGACGTCACACTGCAACTGGCCGACGGCGAGGCGAACCTCGGCGACATCGTCTCCCGCGCCGAGACCGAGTCGTTCGCCACGGCCGACGAACTTCACCTGGAGCTACAGGAGCACATGCCCATCGAGGCGGTCGGCGAGCCGGGCCAGTCGGAAGGCGAGGGGTAATCGCGAGATTGTGGCGCTGGACTCGACACCCACACCACGCCCGCGTGAGGTGAAGCGGGTACCTTAAGTTCACCGCGCAGGTTACTCAGGGCTAGTAATGGAGTTCTGTGACGAATGCGGTTCGATGATGAAGACCGAGGGGGATAACTGGGTCTGCGGCAGCTGTGGCTACGAGAAGGCCCGCGATGCCGTCTCCGAGGCGTCGATGACGACCACGCAGAAACAGGAGAAGAGCGAGATCGTCGACGTGAGCGACGCCGAGGACAAGGGCCTCGCCAAGACCAACACCATCTGCCCGAAGTGTGAGAACGACGAGGCGTACTGGTACATGCAACAGATTCGCTCCGCCGACGAGTCCGAGACGCGCTTCTTCATCTGCACGGAGTGCGAGCACAAGTGGCGCGAAGACGACCACTGAACTGACAGCCGTCTTTCTCTCGTTCTCGATTCACTCGACCGGTCGGTCCCGGTAGGCCACCCAGATGGCGGGGAGACCGGCGACGAACACCGACGCGAGCGCCAGCCCCGTCCAGCTGAACACGTCGAGGCCGAGTTCGAAGTTCGTCACCGGGCCGGCGACGAGCAGGACGACGCCCAGCAGCGCTGGTGCGACGGTCGCCAGTGCCCGCTGTCCGTGGCGGCCGACCCACGCGATAGCGAGGAGACAGAACCCGTAGCCCACGGCGGTCCCCTGGACGATTCGAGCGACGGGTGCGGCTCCCGGGTCCGCGGCCGCGGTCTGGAGGAGGAAGAGCGGACTGGCGACGAAGACGACGCCGAGCAGGCCCGACACCGCCGCGAAAACGCGCCCGACGGTCTGGAAATCGAGGTCAGGCGACCCGGGGTCGCGAGTTTCGCGAGAGCGGTCACTCATTGGCGAGTCGTCACTCCGTCGAAAGAAAGGCGTTTCCGTCCGCTACTGCGAGTGTGCCGCCCGCCACTCGCCGTGTTTGACGCCGATGGCGAGGCAGACGAGTCCGTAGACGAGCATCGACGGCGCGACCATCATCAGGATGGTGCTGGTCTCCATCGGGACTGGCGATGCGATGAGGCCGGCGACGCCCAGGACGACGAGTCCGACGAGTGCCGCGACGGTCTTCGGGAGGTCGAATTCCATGCGGACCTGTTGGGACTGCAACGAGAAAACGGCGACGGAGCCGGTAGGGGAGCGTCAGTCGGTCGGCCGGACGACCTCCGACAGCGACACGAGCACGCCGACCAGCCAGCCGAGCGGGACCGAGACGCCCAGCCACACCAGGATGTACGCGATTCCCGTCAGGTCGTACTGGGTGCGGAGGTAGTCGTTGATGCCGCCGACGGCGACGACGTTGTCGAGGAACCAGATGGCGAGCGACTCGCTCTCGGTGAAGACGACCTTCCCGAGAGTCGGCGAGTAGAACGCCGCGACGACGGGCGGGAGGAACACTGCCGTCATCGCGAGCGGGTAGGCGAGGAGTATCGAGGTTCCCCTGCCGCCGACGCGAGAGAACAGCACCGCGAGCCCTGCGGAGACGGTCGCCACGACGGCGGCCGCGGCGACTGCGAGAAAGCCAGCGAAGGAGAACTGGAACCGTGCCAGCGCCGACAGGGCACCCCACGCGAGCGCGACGAACAGGACCGAGCCCACGAGGCCGAGATACTCCGAGAAGTCGTCGAGATTGTACGCCACGTACCGGGCGACGACGCCCGTGAGCGCGAACGGGTAGAGCAGAGCGACGACGAGGACGCCGACTGCGCCCCAGCCGCGGTAGGCGACCTTTCCGCTCGCGGTCGACGGTTTCCACTTGCCGAGGACGGAGTTGCCGCCCAGCCGCTGTCTGGGGAACAGGAGCTCCATCCACGTCTCGTGCAGCCGCTGGAGGTCGAATCGTATCTCGCCGACGAGACCGGTCATTGCAGAAGACAGCGCGACGTCGGGGGAAAATCTCTTCGCCATCCGGTCGGGAGTGGGACGACCGGCGGAAGAATCGAGAAAGGAACTGTCAGCCTATCGGGAGGCGAAGTCGGTGCCGGCCTACCAGGGCGCGAAGTCGGGGTCGACCTGCCGCTCGGTCTCACCGATGCTGTCGATGGTCTCGACGTCCTCGTCGTCGAGGTCGACCTGGAGCGACTCCCAGTTGTCGCGGATGTGCTCCTCGCCAGTCGCCTTCGGGATGGCGGTCACACCCTTCTCGCGGAGCCAGGCGAGTGCGACCTGCGCCGGGGAAGCGTCGTGCTCGTCGGCGACCTCCTGTATCTCCGGCAGGTCGAAGACCTCGCCGCGAGCGAGCGGGGAGTAGCCGACTATCTGCACGTCGTGTTCCTCGCCGTACTCGCGGAGTTCGTCCTGCGGAAGTAGCGGGTGACACTCGACCTGGTTGGCGAAGACCGGCGCGTCGAGTACCTCACGTGCCTCGTCGAGGTGTTCCGGCTCGAAGTTCGAGACGCCGATGTGCTCGATGGTGCCTTCGTCGTACAGCTCTTCGAACGCGGGCAGGGTCTCTTCGGCGTCGTACTCGCCAGACGGCCAGTGGACGTAGAGCAGGTCGACGTAGTCGACGCCGAGCCGGTCGAGGCTCTCGCGTGTTGACTCCAGGACGTCGTCGTGACCGAGCTTGTCTATCCAGACCTTCGTGGCGAGGAAGATATCGTCGCGGTCGACGTCGGCTTGCTCGATGCCCTGGCCGACGGCCTCCTCGTTCTCGTAGACCTGTGCGGTGTCGATGTGACGGTAGCCCATCTCCAGCGCCGTGGCGACGCTCTCGGCACACTGTTCGGGGTCGTCGTTCTGCCACGTTCCGAGACCGAGGACTGGCATACCGTTCGCGAGCGGGGCGCTCTTCGGCGACTCCTGTTGCTGGTCAGACATCGTGGTTCGACGTTGGGGAGGGACGTGAAAATGGGTTGTGGATGCGGCGAGGCAGGACGGCGGCTCCTGGCGCGAGACGGGTGGCGAACCCGGTTCACGCCGACGCGCGTGTTCAGCTGATGAACTTGTTGTCGCGCCAGTTCACGCCGTTGCTGGCTGCCTTGCTCTCCTGACGACCCTCGACGACCTCGATGGTGGCGGGACGGTCCTCACCGTCGACGATGCGCGTCGCCTCCAGCTCGCCGTCACGCGCGGTGATGGCGGTGAGGGTACCCTTCTCCGCCTGCCGGGCGATGTTGCAGAGTACCTGGAACATCTCGTACTGCAGGAGCGAGTTCTGCAGCACGGTCTCTCGGTCGCCCTTGAACGCGGCGAACTCGACGAGTTCGGACGGAATCTCCTCTTCTTCCTCTTCGCCCCAGCGGGGCCCACGGCGGTCGTCGGGCTCTTCTTCGTAGACGCGGTTCTCCGTCACGCTCGCTTTCAGCTGTGCCGTCGGCGTGTACTTGCTGACGTTGCTGTTGGAGCCGACCGCCTTGAGAATCAGGGTGTTGTTACGTCGGGTCACGTCGACCGCATCGATTCCATCGGGAAGTTCTGGATCCCCATCGAGATAGTCTCGAACCGTCTCGAGGGGTAGTTCAAGTGTCGAATGCAACCGATAGACGTGGCCGGATTTATCTGCTGACATGGTGAAGGGGGTGTCACGGTGCGTGGAGTCGCCAGCCGCTTACCCCACAGTAGGGGCGTAGAGTTTAAATGACCTGCTGTTTATTTCGTAGGGAAAATGAATAAGAGCCGGTAACTCTCAGCCGTTGAGTGTCTCGTCGAGCTCGCCTCGCTCGTCGAGTTCGGCGAGGATGTCGCTCCCTCCGACGAACTCTCCCTTGACGTAGGTCTGGGGGATGGTCTCCCAGCCGCTGTACTCCTCGAGCGCCGCACGGAACTCGCCGAGCGACTGGAGCACGTCGACCGTCTCGTAGTCGTCCCGATACTGGCGGATGAGTCCCAGTGCGCGGTCGGAGTAGCCACACTGGGGCATCATCTCGGTCCCTTTCATGAACAGGACGACGTCGTTCGATTCGATGGTCTCGCGCACGAGGTCGTCGACCTCCTCTTGCGGGAGGCTCTGGTTGGGGTCGAACGTCATGGGACGGCGTAGGGTACCGTCGCAGAAAGGCGTTACGAGGGGTAGTGTCCGCCTATTCAGTCGTCCGACCCGACCGTGATGACCTGCAGGAGCGAGTAGACGGGGACGCCCTCGACCTCGTCGAGACCCTGCTTGTCGACGAGAACGCAGGCGGCGACCGGGTTACCGCCCTGGTCGCGGATGGCCTCGATGGTCTCGGTCATCGTCGTCCCGCTCGTGATGGTGTCGTCGACCACGAAGCAGTCGCGGCCGCGAATCTGCGCGAAGTTCCGGGAGAACGACCCGCCGAGGTCCTCCAGGTCGCCCTCGTCCCACTGGTGCTTGCGTGGGGCGTAGGTCGCGAGGTCGGTGTCGAGGTCGCGCGCGATGTGGGTCGCGATGGGTGCACCTGCCTTCTCGATGCCGATGGTGAGGTCGACGTCCTCGCCCTCGCTGTTCAACAGGTCGGCCATCGCGGAGGTGACGGCTTCGAGACGGAAGCTGTCGCGACCGATGGCGGACCAGTCGACGTGGATGTCGTGCGGGCCGCCGGCGGGGGCCGTCGTCGTTCCGGAGTCGCTCTCATCTGCAGCCGCACCGGACCGCTCTACCAGCCAGGAGGCGGTCTCGCGGGAGACGTTCAGCTCGTCAGCAATCTCGCCCTTGGAGAGCCCTCGCTGGGCCAGCTCCGCTGCACTCTCGATCAGGTCGTCGACGTTCTTCATATACGGTGGAATTCGACGGCCGTTTTTATAGTGCTATCGTCGTCGGCGAAGGCGGCGTCGAGTTCGTCCACGCCGTAGACGCCGGTGACCAGTTCGTCGAGGAACCACTCCGGAAGCGTCTCGAGCCGGTCGACGGCCGCCCGGAAGTGCCCGACGTTGGAGTTGACGCTCCCGACGAGCGCTTTGTTGTGCAGGACGAACTCGCGGTGTAGCCGCCCGCCGTCGACCTCGAACTCCCAGTCGCCGGGCACGCCGAGCAGCGCGCCGACCCCGTTCGGCGCGAGCGCCTCGATGGTGTCGAAGGCGTGTTTCGCGTAGCCGGTCGCCTCGTAGACGAAGTCCATGTCCTCGTAAGCGCCCGGAATCTCGGCGACGGGTGTCTCCCGCGAGTCGATGTACGTCCCGCCGAGCTCCTCGATGACGTCGATGCTCGGGTCCGGTCGACTCCGCCGACCGAGGCAGTAGAGCCGCTCGAAGGAGTCGCCGGCCGAGAGCATCGCGAGCGTGATGAGCCCGAGGCTCCCGTTCCCGAGGACCAGCGCGGACTCCGGTTCCCAGTCGAACGCGGAGCGCGAGGCGAACGCGTGCTCGAACGCCTTCTCGGAGATGCTGATGGGCTCGACCAGGAAGCCGAGGTGGGCACGCTCACGCGAGAGGGAGACCAGACAGTCGGCCGGGCTGGTGAAGTACTCGCTCATGAAGCCGTGTGCGCCGACGATGCCGCGCTCGACGTACTCGCCGTCCGGAGCCATGTCGGGCTCGCCGCGCTCGAAGTACTGGTTCGTTCCGTTCGGTGGGCGGCGGACGGTCGGGACGACCACGTCGCCTTCCTCCCACTCGGTCCCGTTCGGGTCCGTGACGACGCCGACCGCCTCGTGTCCGAGGACGATGTGGTCGTCGTCGTTCGGGAAGCGGCCGTGGCCGCCCGAGATGACTTCGTGGTCCGTGCCGTCGATGCCGACCCGAAGCGTCCGGACGAGTACCTCACCCTCGTCGGGTTCGGGCCGTGGCTTCTCGATGACCACGGGTTCGTCCTCGCCCCGACGGACTGCGATAGCGTTCATACACGTGTCGACGGCCCCCACCGACAAAAGATTTATTCTATTTCGAGTAAACGATTCTGTTGGCGGTGGCCCGTCGAGCTCGGGTCGTTCCTCGGCCACAAGGACCACTCGCTCGTCGTGGTGTCCACGCTCTCACCCGTGGGGTCGACACCAGCCACCGTTTTAGTCGCGGCGTGAGAACTGGTGACCAACATGGAACGATACGACCTCCTCTACCGACTGTACGACGACTTCGACACCGAGACGCTCCGCGACTACCAGGAGTTCGTGGACGTGTTCCCGCCCGTGGACTCCCGCGTCGCGCTCGAACACTGGCAGGGCGCGAGCGAGGAGCTGGAGACCCGGAAGGGTGAGGTGCGCGACGCCTTCGCCGCGGGGGAGACGTTCGCCGAGGTCGCCTCGCACGCCACCCGCGACCAGGCCTTCACTGCGCTCGACCTCTACTCGAAGTACGGCCGCGCCGTCAACGTCCTCGTCCTCGACGTCGACGAGACCCTCCGGTCGGCCGGGAACACGGACAACGAGATTCCGCGAGAGACGCTCCACCTGCTGACCGAGTTCTACGAGGACGGCGTTCCAATCGTCATATGCACCGGCCAGACCCTGGAGAACGTCAAGGGCTTCATGATCCAGGGGCTCGGCAGCGAGGTCGTCCACTCCGGCGAACTCAGTATCGTCTACGAGGCCGGTAACGGCGTCTTCACGCCGGGCCACGGCGCGGAGACGAAGCAGCTCCTGTACGAGGACCTCGACGAGTCGGTCAGAAGCGTGTTCGACGACGTTCGCGCACGCGTGCTCACGGACGCACCCGAGTCCATTCGGCACGGCTGTCACCTCCAGGGAAACGAGTTCAACGTGACGCTGAAGCCGAACTTCGAGACGGGGAGCAAGCGCGCCCGCGAGGTCATCGACGAGGGGCTGGTCTACCAGCTCGACCTCGTCGGCGAGGCGGTCGCCCGCGCGACCGACGAGGACGCCGCGGCGGCCGCCGAGTGGTCTCGTGCCTACTACGCGAAGGCCGACCCGGAGATCCGGGGGGTGCTCGAGCGCAAGGGGGGCTTCCCGGAGGTAGACCTGGAGGAGATTCCGACCCCCGTCCGCGAGACCTTCGACCGCATCGACGTCGCCTACTACGAGGCGGACGCGGCCGAGGTCACGAGCCTCGAGCTCGACAAGGTCGCAGGCGTCGAGGCCGCATTCGATGTGCTCGGCGTCGACGACCCGTTCTCGCTCGTGATGGGCGACTCGAAGTCCGACCTGCGGGTGATGCGCTGGGCCGCCGAAAACGACTCGGGTATCGGGGCCGCCCCGGAACACGCCTCCAGCGACGTGCTGGACCACGTCCTCTCGACGGACGAGCTGGTCTTCGACCGGGGAAAGAGCGCGGAGATGCTGCGGACGGTCTACGCCCTGAACCGGCTGGCGAGTCTGCAGTGAGGGGAGCCGTCCGACGGGTGGGCTGTACGGCGACGAATGCAACAGCCGGGACAAGAATTAACTCGGACCTGGGTAATCTCCACGTATGAGCGACAACGCACCCGCACCCGGCAGCGACGACCCGCTCGGCGTCCACGGCGTCGTCCCGCCGACGGTGACAGCGTTCCACGAGGACGAATCGGTCGACTACGAACAGACCGCGGCCCACGCCCGCTACGTCGTCGACCGCGGCGCACACGGGGTGTTCCCGCTCGGGACCAACGGCGAGTTCCCGCTGCTCTCGGCCGAGGAGCGCGACGGCGTCGTCGAGGCCGTCGTCGACGAGGTCGGCGGCGAGGTCCCCGTCATCGCCGGCGTCGGTTCGCCGAGCACGACGGAGACCATCGACCGAGCACGGGCGGCCGAGGACGCCGGTGCCGACGGCGCCGTCGTCGTCACGCCGTACTACTTCCCGCTCGACCACGACGCCGCGGTCCGGCACTACAGCCGGGTCTGTGACGCGGTCGACCTTCCGGTCTACGTCTACCACATCCCGTCGAAGACCGGCAACAGCCTCGCGCTGGAGACGGTCGACGAACTCGCAGCTATCGAGAATCTGGTGGGCCTCAAGGACTCGAGCAAGAACGTCCCGTGGCTCGGACAGGCCATCGATTCCCACCCTGAACTGACCTTCCTCGCCGGCTCCGACTCGCTACTGTTCCCCGGCCTCGAAGTGGGCTGTTCGGGCATGGTCTCGGCGGTCGCGAACGTCTTCCCGGAGCTCGTGGTCGACCTGTTCGACGCCTACGACGAGGGCGACGAGGAACGAGCACAGGAGCTCCAGAGCGAGGTGTACGACGTCCGCGACGCGCTCAAGCGCGGCCCGTACATGGCCGGGGTGAAGACGGCGCTCTCCCTGCGCGGTTTCGACGCGGGCGACCTCCGCGACCCGCTACGGACCATGGACGAGTCCGACCGCGACGCCCTCGAAGACGACCTGCGTGACCTGGACCTGCTGTAGGCGGTCGACTCCACGCTACGCAGCCACAGCCCGTCATTCAGCCGCACCTTTCCTACACAGCCGCACCTTCCCTACGCAGCCGCACCTTCCCTACGCAGCCGCAGTTGCGGAATCGACCCTCACGATCTCGATAGCGTTGACCATCGGGTGGTTCGCCGGGCCGTGGCGGAACTCCAGGTCGATGGTGTCGTCCGCCGGTGTGACCCTGAACGAGACCATCGCGGCGGTGTCGTCGCCGAACCGTTCGACGACGTCGAGGTCGGCGAGGACCACCTCCCCCTCGGCGAGCACGTCGAAGACGCGGTCGCCGGGCAGGCTGGTCCGGAAGTAGCTGTCGTAGACGTACAGTCGCACCTCGTAGGTCTCGCCTGCCTGGGCCGCGAAGCGCCACTGCATCTCCGGCGCGCTCCCCGGGTCCCAGCGCTCGCTCGTCCAGATGCCCGCGGGCGTCCCGTCCGGAACCGAACCGTGGACCGACCCGGGCAGGGGCTTGCCGGTGGAGGTGGACCCGCCCGCGACGAGGTGCGGGCTCGGCGACGCGGTCGTGTCGGCTCCCCACGCCGGGCCACCATCGTTCGCGGCGATCACCGGGCCGGCCGCGTTCACGCGAGAGAGTACCGTCTCCTGGCTCGGGGCGTCTGCGACCGTCACGACCTCGATGGCGTTGACCATCGGATGGTTCGCCGGACCGTGTCGGAACTCGATATCGAGACTGGCGTCGGCGGCCGTGACGGTGAACGAGACCATCGCGGCGGTGTCGTCGCCGAACCGTTCGACGACGTCGAGGTCGGCGAGGACCACCTCCCCCTCGGCGAGTACGTCGAAGACGCGGTCGCCGGGCAGGCTGGTCCGGAAGTAGCTGTCGTAGACGTAGAGTCTGACCTCGTAGGTCGTCCCTGCTTCGACCGGAAATTCGTAGCGCATCTCGGGGGCAGCGCCGGGGTCCCAGCGCTCGCTCGCCCAGATGTCAGCAGGCGTGCCAGCCGGGACCGAGCCGTCGGTAGCACTGGGCTGGCTGAGGCCGGTGGATGCGGAGCCGCCGGCAACGAGGTACTGGCTCGGCGCGTTCGCCGCGTCGGTGCTCCAGGCCGGACCGCCGTCGGTCGCGGCGACGGTGGGCCCGGCCGCGTTGACCCGGTGGACCACTTCGCCGTCGGTCGGCGCATCTGCGACCGTCACGACCTCGATGGCGTTGACCTGCGGGTGGTTCGCCGGGCCGTGGCGGAACTCGACGCCGAGACTGGCGTCGGTGGCCGTGACCGTGAACGACTCGACGGCACCGGTGTCGTCGCCGTGGGTCCCGATGAGGTCGAAGCCGGTGAGGACGGGCTGGCCCTCGGCGAGCACGTCGAAGACGCGGTCGCCGGGCAGGCTGGTCCGGAAGTAACTGTCGTAGACGTAGAGTCTGACCTCGTAGGTCGCGCCGGGCTGGACGGGGAACTCGTAGCGCATCTCGGGCGCGGCGCCGGGGTCCCAGCGCTCGCTCGCCCAGATGCCAGCAGGCGTCCCGGCCGGGACCGAGCCGTCGATGGTAGCCGGCTGGCTGAGGCCGGCGGAGACGGAGCCGCCGGCGGCCAGGTACTGGCTCGGCGCGTTCGCCGTGTCGGCGCTCCAGGCCGGGCCGCCGTCGGTCGCGGCAACGGTCGACCCACCGGCGTTGACCCGGTGGACGACCTCGCCGTCGCCTGGTGGTGCCGCCGCGACCGCCACGACCGACAGCCTGTCCCAGGAGGCCGAGAACGTCTCGGTGGCTCCGCTCGCGGTGCTGATGAGGCCGACCGCGGTTCCCTGCGTGGTACTGCTGAACCACGCTGCCGGCGCACCGAACGTCTGCCCGAAAGTGACGCGCTGGCCGCCGTCGATAGCGTACGAGGCGGTCACAGCCACGTGGTCGACGCCGTCGCCGGGCGTCGGGTCCGTCTTCGGGTCGACCGTCAGGAACAGGTCGATGGTCTGGCCGCTCCCGATGACGCCCGGTTCTGACAGCGTGGTCGTCTCCGCCACGCCGCCGACCTCGCGTACGACCTGTACCCCGCCGGTCGGGTTCCCCGCCGAGTCGGTCGCCGTCGCGGAGAGGCTGAGGTAGTTGTCCTGGTCACCCGCGCCCAGCTGGATGCCGACCGCCTGGCCGTTCTGGGGGGTCATGTCGTTCGAGAACGGCGTGACGACGGTCCCCCGAACCTCGAACGGTTCGTCCGGGGTGTCGACGCCGTACTGGAACGCGTACGTCAGCGAGTTCGCGGCCCCGAGGGCGGTCCCGAACGGGACCTCGTCGATGGACATCTTCTCCGCCGCACCGCCCGCCCGGACCTTCGAGCCGTCGTACAGTGCCGAGTAGGGCTGGTCCCCGTTCGTCATGACCCCTGTGAACCCGAGCCCGAACAGGGAGTCCGGGTGCTGTCCTGGCTGGAACTGGCGGTCGGCCGGGAGCGTGGTGCCGAGTCCGTTCTGGGGGTCGATGGCGAACGGGTCCACCGTGTCGTCGAGCCCGTCGTTGTCGTCGTCGTCGTCGAGCGAATCCGGCGAACCGTCCTGGTCCCGGTCCGCGGGCTTCGAGGCCTGCGAGCAGGGGTCCGTCCCGACGGCGTTCTCGTCCGCGTTGGTATAGCCGTCGCCATCGGCGTCGCCGAGGGGCTCGTAGGTCGGTGAGTCGGGGTCGGCCGTCGTGCAGTCGACGCCAGGGCCGCCGCCGTAGTCGTTCGGTTCGAACACGGTTATCTCGCTGCTCCCGTAGGTCGCCGCCCAGACGGTACCGGGGAAGACGTCGTCGTCGCCCTGTGCGGTGACGTCGAGGGGGTTCGCGCCGGTGTGTTCGAGGAGTGGTTCGGACGAGAGGACGGCCGTCCCGGTCACGTCGAGGTCGACGCGCTGGACGCTCCCCGTGTTCCACATCGCGAGCAGGAGGTCGCCCTGGAGCTTCCCGCCGAAGTTCGAGGCGGTGTAGACGGTCATCCCCTGCGGCGACGGACCGTACGTTTCGAGCGCGGCGCTCTCCGAGTCGCCGCCAGGTTCGCGGTAGTCGCAGTTGGCCGGGTCGTGTAGGCCGTTCTCGACTGCGGCACCGAACGTGCTGGCCGGGTTGCCACGGGTCGGGTTCGGGTGGCCGTAATAGCCACCCGCGTCGACGAGATACAGTCCCGGCGGCGAGAACTCGTCCTGTTCGTTCTGCTCGTTCGTACACGTGCCAGCGGGCCCCTCTCCGACGACGATGCCGCCCCAGCCGGGGTTGGCGCTGTTGTCTGTCGCGTAGAGCGTCCCGTCCGGTGCGAGTGCGACGTCGTACGGGTTCCGGAAACCGGAGGCGTAGACGTCGACCGGGCTACCGGCCGTCCACGTGGCCATGTTCGCGCCGTCCCGTCCGCCGAACGGTGTAGGGGTCCCGCCGAGGGTCGGAAGGTCGTACAGGTAGGTGGCGGTCGTGTGCGCGGCGTCCTTCTCGGCCATCGTGGCGAGCTGTCCGAGGTCGATACTGAGAATCGCGGCCGAGAGCGCGTACTCGGGCGTCAGCGCGAAGTTGTCGGACGGTGCGCCCTTGTTGGTGTGGCCACCCTGTCCGACGTAGAGGACGTCGTTCGCGGCGTCGTACACGAGGTCGTTGGTCGCGTGGTTCAGCTCCGAACGGGGGAGGCCACGCACGAGCATGACGTGGTCCCAGCTGCCGTCTGCCTGTCGGGTCAGTCGCGAGACGACCCCCGAGTTGGTGTCGAGGCCGCTGTCGGCCTGGCTCGAGCCGGCACCGACCCGCGAATCGCTCGACGTGACGTAGATGACGGGCGTCGAGGCGGTCCCCTCGACGGTGATTCCGGTCACCTGCCGGGTGGTGACGTTCGGATTGTACGAGCCGTCGTCGTCGTGGTTCGGAATCTCGTGGACGGCGGTGATGACCTCGGTGTCGGTCACGCTGTAGTCGTTCTCGCCGTTTCTGACGATGTCGAACGCCAGTATCTCTCCCGTCATCTGCGTGACGTACAGCCGACCGTCGGGGCCGAAGTCGAGCGACGTCGGGTTGCTGAGGGTGACGCCGGAGAGTCCGGCGGCACCGAAGCCAATCGGCGCGGTGAGCGACCCCGTCCCGGTCAGCCCGACGGACATCGGCGCATTGGAGCCGCTGTGTCCGATCTGGAGCGTCCCGGTGGCAGTGGTCGCGCTCGTCGGTGAGTAGGTCACCGGGACGTCGGTCGACTCACCTGGTGCGAGCGAGATGCCTCCTGCGAACCCGGTGGAGAACGCGGAATCGCCGGCGACGGTCGTACCGTCGACCGTGATGGCCGGGTCCCCTACCGTACCGAGGTTGGTGACGGTGAGCTGTCGCGTCTCGCTGTCGCCGGTGACGACCGTCCCGAAGTCGACGCTCGACCGACCGCCGAGTCTGTTCGGCTGCGGCTCGACCGACGCGACCTCGATGGCGGCGAGCTGGGGATTCTCGACGAGAGTCGAGAACCGGACGTCGACGGTGCCGTCGCTCGTGACGTCGAACGACAGCATCCCACCGGTCTGGTCACCGTAGCGTTCGATGATGTCGAAGCTCGGGACGGTCTGGTCCTCGACGTGAACGTCGAAGACGCGGTCACCGACCAGGCTCGTCCCGGAGTAGGAGTCGTAGAAGTAGAGCCGCACCTCGACGCGCTGGCCAGCCTGGACGTCGAACTCGTAGCGCATCTCCTCGCCGCCGGTCGGGTCCCAGCGCTGGTACTGCCAGATTCCCGCTGGAACCCAGCTCGGAACCGACGGGTGCAGCTGGGCCGGTGGACTGGGCGTGCTCGTCTGTTCGCCCCCTGCGACGAGGAACGGCGTATCCGGGTCCCACGCTGGACCGGTTCCCGTCGCCTCGATGGCCGGCCCGCCGACGTTCACACGGTACAGGACCGACCCTGCATCGTGTGCCGCGGCCGTGGCCGATGTCTCGGTCGACGCGGCGAGGCCGGGACCCGGAACACTGATCCCGTCGTCGAGAGCCGCGAACGCCGGCTGTGAAGCGGCGAACGGGCCGGCGAATCCCGACGCGACCAGTAGTACCGTCATCGTTACTGCACCGATTCGAACCGCTATCTGTCGTGTCATCTTCTGCGACCCGCCGGCTTCCTCCCAACAGGCAATAATTATCAATCATCGGTCACTGACGTAGCTATTATCCTGTTACAGGGGAGCGCAACTGTTTCACCGGGCCCGTTCGGGCGGTAACGAGTCGCTTCCCACCTGGTTCGTCTTCGATGGAGTTCTCGTCTCGCGGGGTCGCCCCGTTCCGTCGTGAACCGCGTCCGGGCCGTATTCGGGCTCTCTGGCCGCGTCCGGCGTCTCTGTGGCTGGTCGAACCGTCCTACCGCTGTCCGCAACCTTCTGCTCAGTGGGTCAGTCCGCAATCGCGTCACGAACCTGTGCGGCCGGTAGCTGGGAACCGGCGTGACGAGGACCCGAACAGTGATTTTCCCTCCTCACGACCCTCGAGTATGAGCGACCTCATCGGCCACCTCCTCGGGTTCAGAAAGCTCATCGGCCTCGTCGTCGGCTCCGGTCTCTGCCTCGCAGCGCTCCTCTCGACCGTCGCTCTCAACGAGACGGGGACCCTCCTCGTCTACCTGCTCGTCGGGTTCGTCGTCGTCTGCGGTGCAATCGGCTACATCTACCTCAGAATCATCACGAAAGAGAGCGAATCCGTGCGAGACCCTCCGTCGAACTGGGAACGGGAGCGCTGACCCGCCACCGAGGTTCCTCAATCCAGCGGCTCGACCACGTCACCGGGACGGATCGTCCCTCCTTCGACGATGTCCGCCCGAAGCCCGCCCCGATGCAACAACGCGTCCAGGACGCCGTCTTCGGTCTTGCGTTGGAGGTAGTCACATGGCTCACAGAGACGGTCGCCGCGGCAAACGACCTCGCCCACGCGAAAGCGCTTCCCGACGAGGTGGTTGAGGGCGACGTCTCGCGTCTCGACGTTCCGACGGTGCTCGCCGGGTTCCAGGGCGATGTCGGCCTCTCTCTCGATGGCGGCTACCGCCTCTGTCTCGATGAGCGTGAGGTCGTAGCCCGCGGGTCGTTCGTCCTCGTCGTCCCAGCTTGCGAACGTCCCGTCGCCGACGAAGTAGCGGTCCCCCCGGAGCCCGCGTCGCGCGACCGCTTCGGCGGCTTCGACCGCCTGGACCGGGTCGCCAGCCTCGCCGGCGATGTAGACCGCCTCGACCGTGCCAGTTCCCTGCATGGCGACCACTGCGGATGCTGACGATATAACTCCCTCCCTCGTCTTCGGCTCCTCGCAGAAACAGCGATGTCGGCCCGTTCGGCGCTGGTGTTTCGTGTCAGCGCAGTGCTCATTCAGTACTTGTTCAGTACTCGTTCAGTGCCCGTTCGTGATGCGCGTGTGCGCGCCGATGAGGGCGCCCGAGAGGTCGAGATTGTCGAGGTGCGTCTTCTCGTCGATGATGGAGTCGTGGATCTCCGTCTCGGTGATGGTCGCCTCGGGGAAGATGACGGAGTCCTCGATGTGGCTGTCGACGATCTCGGTGTTCGCCATCACGTGAACGTTGTCTCCCAGCGTGCTGTTCTCGACGGTCGCCGTCTCGTGGACGTAGTTCTCGCCGTCGAGGTGCCACGCGACCGCTTCGAGGTAGGACTCGGGCGTGCCGATGTCGAACCACGCGCCCTCGAAGGTGTAGGCGAACGTCGCCTCGCGGTTCTGGAGCCACTGGACGAACCAGCCGGGCTCGTCGGGATTGTTGTCGCCGGCGAGGTACTCTTCGAGCAGACCGACAGTGTCGGCGGTGAAGGCGTAGCAGGCGATGGAGACGAGCGTGCTGTTCGGGTCGTCGGGTTTCTCCTGGAAGTCGACGATGCGGTCCCCCTCGAGCTCGACGAGTCCGTAGGACTTCGCGAGCTGTCTCGACCCGACGTCGTACGCGGCCAACGTCGGCGCATCCTTGGCCTCGAAGAAGTCGATGAAGTCGGAGACGTCGAAGCTGATGAGGTTGTCACCCGCGATGACCAGGAGGTCCTCGTCGACGCCTTCGCGGTCGACGAGCTGGGCGAGCGCGCCGACGACGCCGAACTTCTCGTCCTCGGCGCTCGTGTCT
Source organism: Haloarchaeobius lipolyticus (assembly GCF_051208015.1). Taxonomy (NCBI): domain Archaea; kingdom Methanobacteriati; phylum Methanobacteriota; class Halobacteria; order Halobacteriales; family Halorubellaceae; genus Haloarchaeobius; species Haloarchaeobius lipolyticus. Next base: position 79,155 of record NZ_JBPKGF010000004.1, read on the forward strand.
TCGATGGAGAGCTTCGGCTTCTCGAACTCGCTCTCGGCGAGGTGGCGCTCGAACTCGGGGGCGAACTTCTCGTTCGTGCTGACGAAGACCTCGTCGATTCGGGCGTCCTCTTCCAGTTCCGCGAAGATCTGGTCGATGACTGTCGAGTCGCCGATGGGGAGAAACATCTTGGGCCGGTCCTTCGTAATCGGCCACAGACGGGTCGCATATCCTCCGGCGAGAACGACGGCTTTCATACTCGCGGGTTCAATACCCGATACTAAGTCCTTTATCCTTTATGTCGGCCAGATGCACAGCCCCCCGACCGTTCGGCCGAATACGATTTCGACCCGTTCGTCCCCGACAGACGTCGAAACCGTCGGAATCGTTTCCACGACCCTTCCGCTACCGTTCCGGTTCGCCACCAGTGTTCCGCTTCGCCACCAGTCTCGGTCGCGACACGTCTACCAGCCGGACTCGACCGGGGAGGGAACCACCCACTCACAGCTGGGAAGGCGGCTGTTCGCGGTCGAAACGAGTCACCCCGACCGGAACAAGAGGTTTACCCGTTCGCGTCCCACGTTCGACCATGCGCCAGGCAGACGAGACCACCCGCCAGCGTATCACCGAGCGACTCAGGGCAGGGGCGGAGACGCCCAGCGGACTGGCGTCCGAATTCGACGTGACCGCAGGAACCGCCCTCCGGCACGTCGAACACATCTCGCGGTCGCTCGACCCGACCGACGAGGAACTCCTCGTCGCACCGCCGGAGTGCCGCGAGTGCGGGTTCACGGACTTCGACGACCTCCTCAACCGGCCCTCGCGGTGTCCGGAGTGTAAGAGCGAGTCGGTCGAGGAGCCGGCGTTCGTCGTCGAGTGAGCGTGGGGGACGGCCTATCGCCGTCAGACGCCGTCGAACCCGATTCGGCCGCCGCCTGAGGACAGGTCGACGTCGCTCGCGGGACCGACGTGGTCGAACCGGTAGTCCTCGTCGGTGAGGTAGACGTCGCCGTCGTCGACGGTCACGTCGACAGCTTCCAGCACGGCGCCTTCACAAGGGCCGAACGTACAGACACCGTCGTCCTTCCGGAACGTCGCCGCGTGACGGGTGCAGACCAGCTCGCCGTCGCGAACCTCGGCACCGGAGCCCTTGTCGATGCGGACGTCCGTCCAGTGCTGACAGTAGTTGAGCCAGGCTGCGACGCTTCCGTCGTCGAGTCTCGTGAGGACGACCTCCTGCTCGTCGAATCCCTCCATCGCGGTGAAGAGGAAGGTTCCCTCCTCGGGGACCTCCTCGACGGCCGTGATGCGGCTTCCCTCGTCCATGGTCCGCGTTACGTGCCAGACGGTTTGAACGCCACGGTCGTTCGTCGCGAGCGAACCGTATGCCGCCTCGTCACCGGTGCCGGCTCGGAGACCGCCTCGTCACCGGTGCCGGCTCGGAGACCGCCTCGTGAGGACCTACGTTTATATCTCGTCCGTGAGGGGTCACAGACATGGCAAACCTCCTCGTCTATGGGTCCTACGGCTACACCGGTCGCCTCGTCGCAGAGAAGGCCGTCGCCGAGGGACTCGACCCGATCCTCGCCGGTCGGGACGCAGAAGCGGTCCTCGACCAGGCCGACGACCTCGACTGTCGGTCTCGCGTGTTCACCACGGAACACGCGAAGACCGTCGCCGACTTCCTCGAGGACGTCGACGTCGTCCTGAACTGTGCCGGTCCGTTCGCCCACACCGCCGACACGATGATCGACGGTTGCCTCGACGTCGGTACACACTACCTCGACGTGACAGGCGAGTGGCGGGTCTTCGACGCCATCCAGCAGCGTGGCGAGGCAGCTCGCGACGCCGGCGTCATGCTGCTCCCCGGCGTCGGTTTCGACGTGGTTCCCTCCGACTGCCTCGCGGCACACCTCCACGACCGTCTTCCGTCGGCCAACCACCTGCGGCTCGCGCTCTCCACTCCCGGGGGAATGTCCCGCGGCACCGCCCTGACGATGGTCGAGAATCTCGGGAAAGGTGGCGTGATTCGGGAGGACGGGGTCCTGGTCGACGTGCCGCTCGCGGCCCGCGAACGCGAGGTCGCCTTCAGCCACGGCGACCGGACCGTGATGAGCATCCCGTGGGGCGACGTCGTGACGGCGCATCGCTCGACCGGCATCCCCAACATCGAGGTCTACGCGGAGACGAATCCCAAGACCGTCTCGCGACTCCGCAAACTCAGGAAGCTCTCGCCCGTTCTCGGGAGCTCACCCGTACAGGCCATCCTCAAGAAGTACGTGAACTGGCGCATCTCCGGCCCAGACGAGGAGACGCTCGAGGCCGGCCGCGGCGAACTCTGGGGCGAGGTCTCGGACGGGGTGAGACGGAAGGTCTCGCGCCTGCACACCCCGAACCCATACGCCCTCACCAGGGACACGGCCGTCCTCACCGCGAAGAAGGCGCAGCGGGGCGACGTGACGCCGGGGTTCCAGACGCCGTCGACGGCGTACGGGACGGACCTGGTCCTCGAACTCGACGGGGTCGAGCGCGTCGACGTCGGTGGAGTTTAAGTAGGAATCCGCGGCCAGACGGGACGTGCACTGACCAGTGCCGCGTCCGGTCCAGCGGGTGTGCGACGCAGCCGGGTGCGGAGGGACGCGTCGCCTGTTCGCCATTCTCGTCCGAGCAACTGCGCTGATGACCCCATCACTCGTCGTCAGCTTTGCGCACGTCGTCGGCTCTGCGCACCGAGTCCGCGCCGTCATCTGCCTCCGACTCCAGTCGCTCCCCGTCGTAGTGGCGACGCTCGACGAGCTCGTCGAACCGGTTCTGGAGCAGTGCGGTCACGGGGCCGCCGCCGACTTCCAGTCCGTCGACTTTCGAGACCGGCCGGACCTCCCAGGTCGAGTTCGTCAGGAACGCCTCGTCCGCCGTCCGTACGTCCTCCGGGGAGTACCGCCCCTGCCACACGGGAATTCCCTCCTCGCGAGCGAGGTCGAGCACGACCGACCGGGTGATGCCCGGCAACAGCGGTAGCTCCGCAGTCGGCGTGTGCAGCCCGGACTCGTTCACGAAGAACACGTTGCTCGTCGCGCCCTCGCAGACGGTGCCCTCCTGGTCGCGAAGGAGTGCTTCGTCCGCGCCCGCGACGAGCTCGTTCTTCGCCAGGATTCCGTTCAGGTAGTTGTGGGTCTTCGCTCCCGGCGGGAGGGAGTTGGCCGGCGGCTTGCGGGTCTTCGTCGTCTGGAGGACGGCCGGGCCGTCCCAGACCCGATCGGCTCCCATCCCGCCGCGCGCGAGCGGTTTGACGATGACGACGACCGTCGGCGACACCTCGGGTGACGGGGTCAGTTTGCCCGGCTGGACCCCGCGGGTCACGGAGAGCTTGACGTAGGCGTCGTCGAGGTCGTTGGCAGCGAGCGTCTCGTCGATTCGCCGCTGGAGTTCGTCGTCGGAGAAGCCGTGCTCGAACCCGAGCGCGTCGCAGGAGCGGCGCAACCGGTCGGCGTGAGCTTGCCACTCGAACACCGAACCGCCGTAGGCTCGCATCGTCTCGAAGCAGGCGTCGCCGTACTGGAACCCGCGGTCCTCGACGCTGACGCGGGCCTCGTCGGCCGGCACCAGCTCGCCATCTACGTGGTACTGCATCCCTCGACGAAGTTCTGGACGAGGCGCTTGCCCACTCGGAGGGAGAGGTGTGCGCCGGACTCCGGTTCGCTCACGTCGCCCGTGAGGATGCTCTCGGGATGGAACTGCACGCCGATGTGTGGTTTCTCCCGATGGCGAACCGCCATCAGCACGTCGCGTTCGTCCGCCGTGGTCGCGGTCTCCTCGAGCGAGTCGGGGAGGGCCTCGCGCTCGACGGAGAGGGAGTGGTACCGCCCGACGCGGATGGTCGGCGGCAGGCCAGCGAAGATACCCTCGCCGTCGTGGTCGATGACGGATGGTTTGCCGTGGACGACGTCGGGCGCGTGGACCACGGGTGCGCCGTTGGCCAGGCAGAGCGCCTGGTGGCCGAGACAGACCCCGAGCGTCGGATAGTCGAGGTCGCGGAAGACGGGAACCGAGACGCCAGCCTCCCCTGGCGTGCCCGGCCCCGGCGAGACGACGATGCCGTCGGGGTCCAGCGTCCGAATCCCCGCGACGTCGATGGCGTCGTTCCGTCGGACGACGACCTCGTCCGCGTACTCTCCGAGGTACTGCACGAGGTTGTACGCGAAGGAGTCGTAGTTGTCGACGACCAGTATCTCAGTCATCGCTCACCTCCCCGACGGTCAGCCCGGCACGGTCCCCGAGTGCGTCGTCGACGGCGTTGACGAGGGCTCTCGCCTTGTCGAGTGTCTCCTCGTACTCCCGTTCGGGCACGGAGTCGTGGACGATGCCTGCACCGACGCGCAGGTGGTACTCGTCGCGGTACCGGACGAGGGTCCTGATGACGATGTTGAGGGTCGCCCGGTCGTCGAAGCCGAAGATACCAATACTGCCGGTGTAGGGGCCACGGCGGGTGGCTTCGAGCTCGTCGATGATCTCCATCGTCCGGGGCTTGGGGGCGCCGGTGATGGTCCCGCCGGGGAACACCGCCGCTATCGCGTCGGCCAGGGTCTCTCCGTCGCGGAGCCGCCCGGTAACGTCCGAGACGAGGTGCATCACTTCGGAGTAGCGGTCGACCCGACGGTACTCCGCGACCTCGACGCTCCCGTACTCGCTGACCTTCCCGAGGTCGTTCCGTTCGAGGTCGACGAGCATCGCGTGTTCTGCACGCTCTTTCTCGTCGCTGGTGAGGTCGGCGGCGAGCGCGTCGTCTTCCTCGGGTGTCTGCCCCCGGGGGCGGGTTCCGGCGATGGGTTCGGTCCGGATGTCGTGCCCGTTGCGGTCGAGCAGAAGCTCGGGACTCGCGCTGACGAGGTCGACACCCGGGAACTCCAGTAGCCCGGAGTACGGCGCTGGATTGACGGTTCGGAGGGCGTCGTACGCGGCGACCGGATGGACCGCTGCTGGTGCGACGAGCCGCTGCGAGATGTTCGCCTGGAAGGTGTCGCCGTCGCGAACGTACTCCTTGACCCTCCTGACGCGGTCGGCGTACGCCTCCGGACCGCAGTCGCTCTCGAACGTCGCGTCGTGCGTGTCGGCGGGGGGCGGCCCGATGGACGGGTCGCCGGTCTCGATACGGGTGACGAGGTCGAGCGCCCGTTCGACCCCACGGTCGTACGCTGCGGCGAGGTCGTCTCCGAGAATGGGGCACGCGACGATTCGGAGCGTCGTCCGGCCGTCGTCGGCCGGTGCCTCCCAGGCTGCAAGCCGGTCGAAGACGGCCGCCTGCAGGGTCGGGAGGGAACGGTCGTCGACCGCGTTCGCCGGGAGCGTCTCCAGCTCTCGTGCGATATCGTAGGAGAGCCAGCCGACCGCTCCGCACGGGTAGGGAACGTCACAGTCGCCGCGGACGAGCGTTCCCGAATCGACGACGGTTTGCAGGGCTTCCAGCGTTGGTGAACCCGAATCGGCTTCGAGCAGTTCCGAGTCGGCGTCGGCTTCGACGGTCAGTGTCTCGACGGGGTCGACGCCGAAGTAGCTCCAGCCCGGCTGTCCGCCGGTCGTTTCCAGGTAGGCGTTCCACTCGCCATCGCGAGCTCGGCGGTACGCCTCGAACGGGTCATCGACGGTGACGGTGACCTCGACGGGCACGCGGGCCCCCGCCGGCGCGTCCGACGCCGTCGCCTCGAATCGGCGGCGACTGGTCTCGACGCGGGGGTCTGTCATGCTCGGAGGGAGGAGAAGGGGACGTAACCGTTTTGCGGTTCTCTCGACTACCGGCGTGCTCGAGCGCGCTTGATCCAGCCGTCGATTCGGGTCTCCGCGATATCCGTTCCCTCGGCGACCTCCGCCGGGTCCGCATCCGCGAGGTCTGAGACGGTCGTGATGCCGAGGCCTTCCAGACGCTCGGCGTAGGCGGGACCGATACCCTTGATGTCCTGCACCGGCGTTCCCTCGTCCTCCGGTTCCGCCGCTTCAGAGGGTGCCGTCTCGTCTTCGTCGATCTCCGGCTCCTCGTCGGTCTCCGGTCTGTCAGAGGTGGCCGACTCCTCGGGCTCTGCCTCCTCGACGGCCGTCACGGTGTCGCTTTCCGTGCTGTCGTCTGGGGTGGCGCCGTCGTCGGCGCTCTCGTCCGCTTCGGCCTCGTCCGCTTCGGCCTCCACTATCTCGTCGGTGACCGACTCCTCGGCATCGTCTTCGACGCTCATCTCGGCCGACGTTTCGGCTGTCTCGCCCGTCTCGGTCTCGGATTCCGTTTCCACCGCACCCTCGCGCTTGGACGGCGACTCCGATTCTCGCCGCTCTTTCTCCACGGTGACACCCACGTCACGCGTGGACTGCGACTTCGAGTCGTCGCCGAGCCCAAGCAGCGACTTCAACTTCTTGAACAGTGCCATTACAGGGGGATATCGGGTGATGGCACTTAAACCCGCTACCTGTGGCTCCGGAGTCGTGCGCGCAGCGTGTCGTTCATCGCATCGATCGGGGCGTCCAACCCGGTCCAGCGCTCGAACGCCTCAGCACCCTGATAGAGAAGCATCCAGGCGCCGTCGACCGTGGTCGCGCCGGCGGCATCCGCGTCCCGCAACAGTCGCGTTTCGAGCGGCGCGTAGACGGCGTCGAGAACGACGAGTCCGTCGTGAAGGTCGTCCGCGGGAACGGGGGAGACGTCCTCTTCCATCCCGACGCTGGTCGCGTTGACGAGCACGTCCGCTGCCGGAACGAGCTCCGAGAGGGCGTCGAGCCCGTGTCCGGTGGCTCCCGGGACGGCCTCAGCGAGTTCCGCGGCTTTCGGCACGGTCCGGTTGACGACGTGGACGGTGCTTCCCGCGTCGGCGAGGGCGAACGCGACTGCCCGGCCGGCACCGCCCGCACCGACGACGACTGCGGTGGAACCGTGGAGGGTCGCGTTCCCCTGCTCCTCCAGGGCACGTCGGGCACCGCCGGCGTCTGTGTTGTGACCGGTCGGCCGGTCTCCGGAGAAGTCGACGGTGTTCACGGCACCGATTCGCTCGGCGAGGTCGTCTGGCTCGACCAGGTCGAGGACGTCCTGTTTGAACGGAATGGTGACGTTGAGCCCACGGATCCCGAGGGCGTCCGCGCCCTCGATTGCGGTTCGGAGAGCCTTCGGCTCGGGTTCGAAGGTTACGTACCGCGCATCCAGTTCGTGGGTTTCGTAGGCCGCCTCGTGCATCGGGGGCGAGAGCGAGTGTCCGACGGGATTGCCGACGAGTCCGTAGACCTGCATCACCCGAGTGATCGGTGGCACCGGTGAAAAGTCGTCCGCAGGCTGGGAATCTTGCGCCGGCCCGTGTCAGGACGCCGGGTGGACGACGAGGACGGGAGCTTCTGCGGTCCGGAGGACGCGGCTGGTGGTGCCTCCGAGTAGTTGTCCCGTGAGTCGGGATTCGCCCGTCGATGCCATCACGATGAGGTCGATGTCGTTCTCCTCGACGTACTTCCCGATACCTGCACTCGGAGCCCCCTTCTCCGTCGCGAGTTCGACGTCGAGTCCGTCCAGCCGTTCCGCGGACTCCTCGGCGAGTTCGACCAGCTCGTCGCGAGCCGCCCCGAGCAACGTCTGGACGTACTCCCGGTCGACGCCGCCGGCGCTGAATGGACCCGCTTCCCGACGAACGTCGACAACGGTCAGCAGGTGGACTCTCGCGCCGTAGCGTCTGGCTATCTCGAACGCCGGAGCGAGTGCCACGTCGGCCGAGGCGCTCTGGTCGGTCGGGACGAGGATCTGGCGGAACTCGCCGACCGGGATGTCGCCCTCGGGAACCGTCAGGACGTGACGTTCGGTGGTACGGAGGACGCGCCGGGTAACGCTACCGAAGACGCGCTTTCTCATCCCGGTGTGACCCTGCCGTCCCATGACCACCGTATCGGCGTCGACGCGGTCTGCGATATCGACGATGGCCGTCGCGGGGTGACCGGTGACCACGTGTTTCTCCACCGAGACGCCGGCCGCGTCGCCGAACGACTCGACCGTATCTAGGACGGTGGTCACATCGGCCTCGTCGAGTTCGGTCGAGACCGCCGTGACGGCCGTCACGTGCGAGCCGAACTTCGCGGCGATGGCCACGCCCAGCCTGGCAGCGCGGGTAGCACAGTCGCTCCCGTCCGCTGCGATGACGATGCGCTCGAACATACTATAAGTAGGGCGACACAGTAGAAAAGTGACGCGCGGTAATGTCTAGATTAGTACCTTTATGCGGGCGGTGCGTTCGTCGGTCAGTTCGCCTGGCGTGAGTGTCTCTGGCATTCTAGTCGTCGGTTACCTTCCCAAAATCACAAGCATTACGTTCGCGTTCGCGGTCGGTTGGGATATGTTGAAGCAACGGCTACAGCACCCGCTGGCCGCCCTGGTCCTCGCCGCGCTACTCACAGCTCCGTGGGTCGGTGTGGAGCTGCTGGGTGGCCCCGAGGCGCTCCATCTCTCGCACCTCGGAACAGTCGCAGTGAGTGGTCTCGCGGTCCTCGGCGCGTCGTTCATGCTCGCGTGGGGGGCCGAGACGGCTGAGAAAGACGTCCCCAGGGCGTTCGCCATCGCCGTGCTCGCGGTGCTGGCGGTCGCCCCGGAGTACGCTGTCGACGCCCTCTACGCCTTCGGCGCCGGTGACGGTGGCGCGACAGCGGAAGCGTGCGCCCAGTTCACCAAACAGCAGGTGGAGAACGCCGAACCGGGAACGGTCGCCGCCGCGTGTCACGATGCGAACCTGGCCGTGGCGAACATGACGGGTGCGAACCGCATCCTCATCGGCCTCGGCTGGTCCGGCATCGCCCTGTTCACGGTCTACCGGGCTGCCGCCGCGAAGGACCCGGCCGTGTCCCAGCGCAGTGGTTTCCTCAAGAGCAGCGTCTCGCTCGACCGCGACCTCGGGCTGGAGATAGTCTTCCTGCTCGTGGCGACCGTCTTCGCGTTCCTCGTCCCGCTGAACGGTGGTATCGGGGTCGCAGACACCGTGGTCCTCCTCGGTCTGTACATCACGTACATCCTCATCATCGTCCGCGGCGACGTCGAAGAGCACGAAGAACAGGTCGGCGTCCCGGCGTACCTGCAGGAGCTCCCCTTCGGCTACCGCGCCATGTCGTCCATCTCCCTGTTCCTCTACTCGGCCATCATGATATACACGGCCGTCCATCCGTTCGCGCACGGCCTCGAGTCCATCGGTGAGGCCGCCGGCGTCCCGCCGTTCTTCATGATCCAGTGGATCGCTCCGTTGGCCTCGGAGAGCCCCGAGCTCATCGTCGTCGCCTACCTGGTGAACAAAGCCCGCTCGACGGCCGGGTTCAACGCGCTCATCTCCTCGAAGCTCAACCAGTGGACCCTGCTCATCGGGACGCTGGCTATCGTCTACAGCTTCGCACTGGGCGAGATCGGCACGCTCCCGTTCGACGACAAACAGGCGGCAGAGGTCTGGATCACGGCCGCGCAAAGCCTGTTCGCCATCGGCATCATCACCAACTTCGAGATAAGCCTTCGCGAGGCGGTCGCACTGCTCGTCCTGTTCGTCTCGCAGGTGGTCGGCGAGTACGCCATCATCCTGACGACCTCCGGCGAAGCGGCGACGAGGCTCAGCATGGACCTGCTCCACGGCTACACCGTCCTCTATCTGATTCTCTCGGCGGTCCTGTTCTGGCGTCGCCGCCACGCACTCGTCGGTATCTTCCACTCCACGGCGGACCGAGTCGGCGGTGAGAGCCCCGCCGCAGACCACTCCGACTGAGAGGGAACCGCTGTCCCCGACCACCGGACGGCCATTCTCGCCGTCCGTCCCGACCCGACACCGACTTGTTTTCCGTTCTCCAACGGTCGCCCGTGATCGCAATCGTCGTCTCTCGCGCTGACTCGGCCTCCGAACACGTCGGCGAGCACCTGCTCCACCTCGCGGACTGGGAGACGAGCGAGGACGAGCGCCGCCCCGACGGCGAGGGCGGCGGGACCGTCTACCGGTCAACTGGGTTCGAACTTCGGGAGTTCGACGACCTGCACCTCGACCTCGACGACGTGGCGGCTGCCTTCGACGACCCGGACATGCTCGTGTTCGCCTCGCGTCACGCGGGCGATACGGGCGCCCTGCTCACGGCGCACTTCACGGGCAACTTCGGCCCGGCGGAGTACGGCGGCGAGGACGACGCACTCGCCGAGGCGTGTCCGAACGCCCAGAAGGCCCTCGTTGGGGCGTTCGACCGACATGCCCCCGGGTCGTACGACGTTGGCATGGAGTGTACGCACCACGGTCCGAGTTCGGTCGGCGTCCCCTCGATGTTCGTCGAACTTGGAAGTGGTGAGGAACAGTGGACGGACCCGGCAGGCGCGGAAGCAGTGGCCCGCGCGATTCTGGACATCGAGGGCGTCGACCCGCACCGCGAGCGAACCGTGGTCGGCTTCGGCGGGAACCACTACGTGCCGCGGTTCGAGCGCGTCGTTCGGGAGACCGAGTGGGCCGTCGGCCACATCGCCGCCGACTGGGGCATCGACGCGATGGGCCATCCGGCCGAGCATCGCGACGTACTCCGGCAGGCGTTCGAGAACAGCGGCGCCGAACACGCCCTCGTCGACGGAGACCATCCGGTGCTGTGCGAGGAACTCGAGTCGCTCGGCTATCGCGTCGTCTCCGAGACCTGGCTCCGCGAGGTCGACGGCCGCGACCTCGGCCTCGTCGCGGAACTGGAGTCGGCCATCTGCCCCGTCGAGGAGGGACTACGGTTCGGCGATGCCGGCGACGAGCCCACCAAAGACGAGCTGGAGGTCGGGGACGGTGCGTGGAGCGTCCGCGAGCTTCCGAAAGAACTGCTCGACGCGGCCCAGGGAATCGACCGCGAGCGAGTACTCGGCCTCGCCTCGGCTCACACGGTCGCCTACGAAACCGTCCAGAACGGCACCCGAGTCGAGGGCCGCGCTGCGGTCTCAGAAGCCGGGTTCGACGCCCTCGTGGACGGTCTGGTGGGGCTACTCGAGGAGAAGTACGATTCGGTGACCCGGGAGGAAGATGCGGTCGTCGCGACGACGAGTGCGTTCGACCCGGCACGCGCGGCCGAGATCGGTGTTCCGGAAGGACCCAGTTTCGGCCGACTGGCGAACGGCGAATCCGTCGACGTCGACGGTCGAACTGTCACACCCGAGGACGTCTCGACGGAACGGGTCGACCGGTTCGTTCTCTGAGCCGCCAGTTTGGTTGGTCGAACCGTCTCGGAAGCGCAACAATCGTCTGACGGCCGTCCGACAGTGGGGGAAAGGTAATTAACCTCCATAAAATAATGGGTGCTAAGGATGGATTCGATCGTTGAAGACGCTATCGACGAGGCCGAGGGAGAGTCGGAGTCGTCGAACTCCGACTTCGCCGGGGGAGCCGGGCAGGACGATGGCCCGACCCGAACGGGGACGATGACCGACGAGGAACTGCAAGACGTACTGCAGGAACTGCAGACCGACATCACCGTCGTCGGCTGCGGCGGTGGCGGCGGCAACACCATCGACCGGATGCACGAGGAAGGTATCCACGGCGCGAAGCTGGTCGCGGCGAACACCGACGTCCAGCATCTCGTCGAGATAGACGCCGACACGAAGATACTCATGGGCGAGCAGAAGACCGGCGGCCGCGGCGCCGGCTCGCTCCCACAGGTCGGCGAAGAAGCTGCACTCGAATCCCAGGACGAGATATACAAGGCCATCGAGGGCTCTGACATGGTCTTCGTCACCGCCGGTCTCGGCGGCGGTACCGGGACGGGCTCGGCGCCCGTGGTCGCGAAAGCCGCTCGCGAAACCGGTGCACTCACTATCTCTATCGTCACGACGCCGTTCACCGCGGAGGGCGAGGTTCGACGGACCAACGCGGAAGCCGGTCTCGAACGGCTCCGCGACGTGAGCGACACGGTCATCGTCGTCCCGAACGACCGACTGCTCGACTCCGTCGGTAAACTGCCGGTCCGCCAGGCGTTCAAGGTGAGCGACGAGGTCCTCATGCGCTCGGTCAAGGGCATCACCGAACTCATCACGAAGCCCGGGCTGGTCAACCTGGACTTCGCCGACGTCCGCACCGTGATGGAACGCGGTGGCGTCGCGATGATCGGCCTCGGCGAGTCCGACTCCGACGCGAAGTCGACGGACTCCGTGAAGGCCGCGCTCCGCTCGCCCCTGCTCGACGTGGACATCTCCGGCGCGTCTTCCGCACTCGTCAACGTCACGGGTGGCTCCGACATGAGCATCGAGGAGGCGGAGGGCGTCGTCGAGGAGATATACGACCGTATCGACCCCGACGCCCGCATCATCTGGGGGACCTCCATCGACGAGAGCCTCGACGGGAGCATGCGGACGATGATCGTCGTCACCGGCGTCGACTCCCCGCAGATATACGGGCGCACCGAGGAGACACAGCCCCAGCAGACCCAGCAGCCCCAGGGCGTCCAGCAGGACATCGACTTCGTCGACTGACGGCTTCGTTCGGCAAGGAGTTTTTTCGAGACGGCTGACAACGTTCAGGAGCCGTGCGCTTCCGCGGGGAGACCGCGTTGCGCCGCCCGTCACCTGGCCACTCGTCGCGTTTCCCGGACCGTCCTGCGAAAGGATAGATAGAAAAGTCCCGATGACGAACGCCCCGGCATGGACGTTCCCAAAGACCTCAGCTCCTACGTCAGGGTGCTCAAGATGGCGAGCACCCCCTCCTGGCAGGAGTTCTCGCAGATCGCCAAGATCGCCGGTGCAGGCGTGCTGTTCGTCGGCACGATGGGCTTTCTCATCGCCTTCGTGATGCAGTTCGTACCAGCCTAATATGCCTATCTACGCCGTCAAGACGACCGCGAGTCAGGAACGAACGGTCGCCGACATGATCATGAACCGCGAAGAGCCCACCATCCACGCAGCGCTCGCTCCCGATTCGCTGACGAGCTACGTGATGGTCGAGGCGGACGACTTCAACATCATCGAGCGCGTGCTCGACGACATCCCCCACGCCCGCAGCGTCATCCCGGGCGAGTCCGACATCGCCGAGGTCGAGCACTTCCTCTCGCCGACCCCGGACGTCGAGGGTATCGCGGAGGGCGACATCGTCGAGCTCATCGCTGGCCCGTTCAAGGGCGAGAAGGCGCAGGTCCAGCGTATCGACGAGGGCAAGGACCAGGTCACCGTGGAACTCTACGAGGCGACGGTCCCGATTCCGGTCACCGTGCGTGGTGACCAGATCCGGGTGCTGGACAGCGAGGAACGGTAGTTCCTCGATTATTCGAGCGGCGTAGCCGCGAGAAAGCGAAGAGTGGTAGCTCTTCGACCGTCGAATCGCCTCCGTGAGAACGGGCAGTGATTCCTACGCCGACGTCCCGCCGAGTCGCTCGACGATGGACTGGAGGTCGGCGACCTCCTCGACGAGGTCCTTAATCTCCTCGCGCTCTCTGACCTCCTGCGAGCTCGCCCCATAGGCGCGGACGTACTCGGCCCGCGAGTGTTCGCTGAAGGCGTGTCTGATGGCGAGGTAGCCGTCGGGGACGACCACGCCGCACACCTTGCACTCCTGCCGTTCGTGCTCTGCGCTCTGGTGGACCACCAGATCCTCGACCGTCCCATACCTCCCGTCACACCCGTCGATTCCGCATTCCCACGGCATCGGTTGGCGAGAGTACGAGAGTCGGCTATTTGACTGTTGTCCCCGATGCCGAAACGGAACCACTAACATGACGGTAGCGGAAGCAGTGAGCGTGACGGAGAGCGCCGGGTTCCGTGTCGATATGCACGTGAAAGTGCTAGACGAAGCCGTAGTCGAGCGTGCGAAAGCACGTGGATTGGACGCACTCGTCTACGCACCACACTTCGTTCGGCTGCCGGAGATTCGACGGCGAGCCGAGGCGTTCTCCGACGACGAGCTGCTCGTGGTCCCCGCCCGCGAGATATTCACCGGCGACTGGAAGAACCGCAAGCACATCCTCGCGGTCGGCCTCGAAGATCTGATACCCGACTTCATCACGCTGACAGGGGCGATGGAGGAACTCGAACGCCAGGACGCCGCCGTCCTGATACCGCACCCGGCGTTCCTCAACGTCAGCTTCAACCGCGGCGACATCCGCCGGTGGCGAGACCAGATACACGCGGTCGAATCGTACAACCCGAAGTTGCTGTTCGGAACCGACGAACGGGCCGAGGAGCTCGTCGACGAGAGCGAGCGGCCGGCGTTCGGTTCGTCGTACGCGCACATCCGTCCGAGCATCGGGGAGGTCTGGACCGAGTTCGACCGGGCGTTCGACTCCGTCTCCGGCCTCGTCGACGGGATTCGAGACGGTGCCCCGCGAGAGGTGGTCCAGCGAAACGGCCTGGGCCACCGAATCCGCTCGATGGCGGAGTTCGCACACCTCGGCTGGGAGAACTCCTGGCACAAGATAGACCGACTGTTCTTGCAGGGAACCGAGCCGACTCACCCGCGACACATCGCGTATCAGGGTCGGTTCGACGACGTCGCGGTGTACTGAGGAAGAGGGTGGATACGAGGGTTTGCTGTCTCGGCAACTACAGCCCGAGCGCCTGCACCGTCCGACCGAGTTCCAGCGACGCCCAAGGGACGTGGTAGACGAGCAGGTAGCAGACTACGAGCTCGAAGCCGGTGATGACGACGGTCACGAGGTCCGCATGGTCGCTCTTGACGGCGACGCCGACCGGCAGCCCGTACTCCTTCGAGTAGGGATAGAACAGCGCGATGCCGCGCTTGCTCCCCATCACGTCGAGCACGTAGTGCGTGAGGACGCCGAGCCAGACGAACTCCAGGTTACCGAAGACGTACGGGAACGCGACGAACAGCCCGAGGACGGGCAGGTTGTGCAGCGTCTTCCGGTGTTTGCCGAACTCCGTGTCGACGTCGGGGAACAGCGCCCCGAGCGTCACGGGAAGGCCGACCTCGACGATCTTGACGAAGGTCGCCTCCGTCCCTGCGGGTTCGAGGACGTACCCCAGGCCGATGCTCAGCAACACCGCGTTCATGACGTGTCCTTTCTTGTTCATTCCTGCCCTTCCAGCTCGTCGAGGACGTCCGACAGCGCCTGCTCGACCGTCTGTTCGCGGACCGACGCTCTGTCGCCGTCGAACTCGTACCGTTCGACGGTCGTGTACGACGATTCGGTTCCCCACGGCCCGGCGTACGCGACGCCGACGTAGACGGTCCCGACGGGCGTCTCTTCGCTGCCGCCCGACGGGCCGGCGATGCCGGTCGCCGAGACCCCCCAGGTCGCGTCCGCCGTGTCCCGCACACCCTGTGCCATCTGTCGAGCGACGGGTTCGGAGACCGCACCGTGCTCGTCGAGGTCCTCGCGGTTGACTCCCAGAAGTCGCTCCTTCGCGCCGTAGGCGTAGGTCACCACGCCCTGTTCGTAGTAGTCAGACGAGCCCGGAACCGACGTCAGTCGGGCTCCGACGAGCCCACCGGTACAGGACTCCGCCGTCGCGATGGTCTGCTCGCGCTCGCGTAACGCGTCGCCCAGTCGTTTCGCCACGTCCATGTGCGACCCGAAGCGAGCATCCGATTTGAAGGCAGTGACTCGCTCCCGAAAGAACGACAGCGGATGCGGTCGAGAGTCGCGGTATGGAGTACGAGAAGCCGCTGTTCTTCGAGATAATGTCACATGCGGCGGAGGCGGACCGCGACGTGGTCGACATGGTGAGCGGGAACCCCGACTGGGAGCCACCGAAATCCCTGCGGGACGCGCTTCACGAGTACGCGGACCTCGACTCGGACCAGTTCCAGTACCCGCCGTCGGAAGGCCTGCGCGAGCTTCGCGAGGAGATCGCCGCTCGACGGAACGTCGACGCCGCCCAGGTCGTCATCACGAACGGCGGTGGGGAGGCGAACTACCTCGCGATGGCGCGGGCGATGGAACGCGATGCGGGCTCCGAGATACTGCTCACAGACCCCGTCTACCCGTACTACCCCGGCAAGACGACGATGCTGGGCGGCACCCAGCGGTACGTCTCGGCCGACGACCGGGGTCGGCTCGACCCGGCAGACGTGCGCGAGGCTGCCAGCGAGGAGACGGCCTGCATCGTCGTCAACTCGCCGAACAACCCGACCGGCGCGGTCTACGGGGAGGAGACCGTCCGCGAGCTCGTCGCCATCGCCGAAGAGTACGACGCGCTTCTCGTCAGCGACGAGGTGTACGACCACTACGACCTCTCGGGGCGGTTCACGAGCGCGCTCTCCGTGGACTCCGACCACCGCATCGTGACCAACTCGTTCTCGAAGACGTTCGCCATCACCGGCTTCCGGGTCGGCTACGCGGTCTTCCCCGACCACCTCGTCGAGGCGGCGAAGTCGCGGCACATGCTGGTCAACGTCGCCGGTTCCCGGCCGTCTCAGTACGCCGTCTTGCACGCCCTCCGTGAGACCGACCCGGCGTACCACGAGGCGAACCGTGAGCTCCTTCGCGAGCGGGTCGATACGTTCACGGGCGCGCTCGACGAAGCCGGGGCCGAGTACACCCGCCCGGACGGTGCGTTCTACGTGATGGCCCGGTTCGACGGCACTCCCGGAAGCGTCGAGAACACGAAACGACTCATCGACGAGGCGGGCGTCGCCGGTATGCCTGGTGAGACGTTCGGCGACTCACGGGGCGACTGGTTCAGGTTCGCGCTCGTCACCCCGCGGGTCGAAGAAGCTGCGAGACGGCTCGCCCACTACTTCGACTGAACGGAAACCGACCACGTTCGAGACCTCCAGACCGGGAAGTACACAAGTCCTCGTCCGATACCTGCGGCCATGAGCGATATCACCGTCGAGCCGGTCGACGAGGTAGAAGAGTCGAGCCAATCGGGTGACCGCGACGGTCCCGGAAACGTCGACGTGAACGTCACGGACGACTCCCAGCGAACGTCGACCGACGACGTGTCGCTCGACGGAATCGACGCCCCGGACTACGTCCTCTACGGCGGCAAGGGTGGCGTCGGGAAGACGACGATGGCCGCCGCGACGTCCCTCGCGAGCGCCGAAGACGGCACGGCGACGCTGGTCGTCTCGACCGACCCGGCCCACTCGCTGTCGGACACCTTCGAGACCGAGATTCCGGCGGAGCCGACGCGTATCCGCGGCGACGTTCCGCTGTACGCGGCCGAGATAGACCCCGAGGTCGCCATCGAACGAGGAACCGCGATGTTCGGTGGCGGTGCAGACGCCGGTGGCGACGGTTCCGGCGCGGGAGCAGGCGGACCGATGGGCGGTATGGGTGGGCTGGGCGACCTGCTCGGCGGCGACGGCGGCCCCATGGAACAGCTGATGGGCGGTGCGATGCCCGGCGCCGACGAGGCTGCCGCGATGCAGCTGTTCCTCCAGTACCTCGACGACCCTCGATTCGAGCGCGTCGTCGTCGACACGGCACCGACGGGACACACCCTCCGGCTGCTCGAACTCCCCGAGGTGATGGACACGATGCTCGGGCGGATGCTGAAGCTTCGCCAGCAGTTCAGCGGCATGATGGACGGGCTGAAGGGGATGTTCGGCGACGCGCCACAGCAGGACGACGGGATGCCGGACGACCTCGAAGCGATGCAGGAGCGGATCGTGCGCTTGCGCGAGATACTTCGCGACCCGGCGAAGACAGACTTCCGCGTCGTCATGGTCCCCGAGGAGATGAGCGTCTTCGAGTCCAAACGGTTGCTCGCCCAGCTCGACGAGTACGGCATCCCGGTCGGGACCGTCGTGGTCAACAAGGTGATGGAGGACCTGGCCGACGTGACGGACAAACTCGACGCCAGCGAGTTCGTCAAGCCGAACCTCGACTCGTGTGAGTTCTGTCAGCGGCGCTGGGACGTCCAGCAAAGCGCCCTCGCTGAGGCTCAGGACGTCTTCCGCGGGCACGACATCAAGCGCGTCCCGCTGTTCGCAGAAGAGGTGTGTGGCGAGCGGATGCTTCGGACCGTCGCCGCCTGCCTGGACTGAGCTTTTATACCAGGACGCGGCCAGACCGTCCGTGCATCACTGAGCCGCCACGCGCCCGGTCAGCGGTTGTACGGTACACCGGCGCGTGGGTAGTCGTACCGTCTGTTCGCCATCTATCCGACCCACGCGTGGAGTCGTCCGGAGGTCCGGCGTCTTGTGGTTACGTCGCGAACCGGCGGAACAGCTTGAAGGCCGTGTCTCGCCACCGGTCTGGGACGAACCGCGCGAGCATGAAGTACTTCGCCATCGCGCCGACCGGATAGCGCGGGTCGGGGTCCGTACTGCTCGCCGCGTTGAGGATGACGGAGGCGACGTCCTCGGGCTGGACCGCCATCGGCCCGCCACCACCGAAGGCGCTCGCCCCGTCGAACATCTCGTAGAGGTCCGCGTAGGCATCGGAGCGGGGGAGTCCTTCGAGCTCGTCGTCCGCACGGTCGTAGAACTCCGTCTCGACCGGCCCGGGCTCGACGAGGACGACGTCGACGTCGAACGCCGCGGTCTCCATCCGCATCGCGTCGCTCATCCCCTCCAGAGCGTACTTCGAAGCGGAGTAAACACCAGCCCCGGGGAACGTGATCCGACCGAGGGCACTGGAGACGTTGATGATGCTCCCGCGTTCCGCATCGCGCATGTGCGGGAGCGCGGCGCGGGCGAGCCGGTGGGGACCGTAGAGGTTGACGTCCATCTGCTCGTGGAACCGGTCGGTCGGGATGTCCTCGACCGGTCCCATCTGTGCGAAGCCGGCGTTGTTGACCACGCAGTCGAGTCGGCCTGCCTCGTCGACGACGCGGTCCACGACGCGTTCGACCTGTCCACGGTCAGTCACGTCGAGTTCGGCGGTCTCACAGCCACGCTTCGCGAGGTCCGTGATGTCATCGGTGTCGCGAGCGGTCGCGTACACCAGCCAGTCCTCCTCGAGGAACGCCTTCGCGGTTTCGCGGCCGATGCCGGACGAACAGCCTGTGATGAGCACCGTCTCGAGCGTGGGCTCTGGCCTGTTCGAGCCGTCTCCGGAGGCCTCCGACGTATCTGCGGCGTCTGTCATGTCCCGGCGTTCTCACGCGGGGCACCTAAGTGTCGATGGTTCGTTTCGCCTCGTCCGCGTACGCGTCGGCCAGCCGCGTCGGCTCCGGGAGCTTGTAGTCCGTCGAGAGGTTCGCGACGAGGTCGGCGGCCGTCTCGGCCCCGACTCTATGTCCAGGACTGACGATGAGCGGGTTGATGTGCCGGTTGGGACTGTCGTACTGGCGTGTCTGGACCGCGTAACCGACGACGGTTCCGGAGGGCGCATCCATCCTGCCGTTCGCCTCGATGGGGACACGGGCGCCTTCGGGGAGGTTCTCGGTGTCCTCCGTCGGGGAGCCACAGAGCAGGCTCTTCGCGACACCGATGCTAGGCACGTCGAAGATGACGCCCATGTGCGTCGCGATTCCTGCCTGCCGGAAGTGTATTCGGCCGCTGCCGTCGAACAGGACGAGGTCCGGGTCCGTCTCCAGCGTCTCGAAGGCGTCGATGATTGGGCCGCCCTCGCGGAACGAGAGCAGGCCCGGGATGTAGGGAATCGAGAGGTCGGTGACGGCGAAGGTCCGTTCGACGACGGACTCGCCCCGGGTGACGACGATGGCGCTGACCGCCTTCTCGTCGAGAAACGCCTGGTCGACACCGGCGACCAACGGTCCCGTCTCCGTTCCGACCAGCCCGGGGTCGAAGTCGAAGTCATCGTGGAAGATCGCTTCGGCGGCGACTTCGCGCTGCTGGGCTTCCATCTCGCCCCGACTCGCGCCGGGGTCGGGGACGAACCGTTCACCCATGTCAGAAGGGTCCACGTCGACGGCCGCCGCCACCTCTCCCGCCGCCAAGGCTGGTCTCTCGCGGGAGGTGTATCTCGTCTTTGACCTGCTGGCCGTAGATGATACCGATGACGAGCCCGACGAGGTGCGCCTCGTGCGAGATGCCGCCGCCGAGCCCGCCGGCGAGGATGCCGGTCACGCTGAGCAGCGCGTACAGGCCGGTGATGAGCCAGATCGGTGCGGGGATGATGAAGTAGATGAGCACCGTGAGGTTCGGCCGGATGATGGTCAGCACGCCCATGATGGCGAGCGCGGCACCGCTCGCCCCGAGCAGGATGGTGTTCCCGCTCTGGATGAGAGAGAACCCGATAGCGCCGAGTCCGGCGAGTGCGCCGCTTCCCAGGAACAACAGCGTGTAGTCCCGGGAGCCGATGTACTGCTCGACCAGTCGGCCGAAGAAGAATATCACGATGCTGTTGCCGGCGATGTGCATCAAGCCGTTGCCGTGGGCGAAGATGGAGGTAAACCAGGCCCAGACGTACTCCGGATGTGCGCTCTGGAGCGTGAAGATGTCTACCCAGGTCTGGGTGTAGGGGTCGATGTTCGTCAGGGTCGGCAGGATGAGCCACTGCATCGCCCACGTCGTCCACATCAGCGCCAGGAAGACGAAGGTCATGTTGCCCTTGAAGTAGCTCATCAGTCCACCGGTGCCGAACCCGAGACTGGACAGGGCGCCACCGCTCTTCGCAGTGCTCTCGCTCGAATCTCCACCGCCCCAGACGCCCTGCGGGTCGTTCCACTGCAAGCCGGGGCAGTCGTGGTTCTCCGGCAGGCGATGCTTCCCACAGAACTTCTCGCCGCACCGGTTGCACGTGTACGGCATACTGGTGTGGTCACCGCACTCGTCGCATTCGGCCATTGGCTCACCGTAAGAAGGGGACACGCAAATGCGTTTGGGAACGGCTCCTGTCGCGTATTTTCGGGGGTTCTGGTCGGGAAACTATCCTGCCCGGGCGCTGGTGACCTGACAGGAGTACTATCGAACCGGTTCGGGTGACGTGTCGTCGTCGCAGGAAAGGGTGTCTCCGACGGGCGGCGCTGTGAACCGCCCGCCGATGCCCGTAACGGATTCGGGATTTGAGATCAGATTGTCGTCGGTCGAAGGTACTGACCGACCGCCATGCCGGCTATGAACGAACGCATCGGACGGCCAGACCGCTGTCCGGGGATGGACGTGGTCCGTCGTCGGACGCAGGGTCGTGTGGTCGACATGGCTGCCTGGGAACGTGTGTTCCCTACCAGGTGCGATGGGCGGTACGACGGTAAAGGTATCAACGAGCACGAACGTCGTATCGGCGCTCGACTCGCGAGCTGAGCCGTGCGGGTACGACGTGCTGGCCGTCGACGACTCGAACGGGGTCGAGGGGCGGCCCTGACAGACGGCGAGGATTTTTGCTCCGGCGGCCCGGAGCACCGGGTGTGAAAGCGTACGAGCAGAAACAGCTCCTCGCGCGCCTCGACCGCGAGGGGGCGACCGTCGGCGCGGACATCCCGGACCGCATCGAGGTGCAGGGCGAGGAGATAGACCTCCGGGAGTTCGTCTTCGAGATAAAGCGCCGGGACACGATTCCGGCGGGCGAACGCGATCGCGTCGACCAGGCCAAGCGGAACCTCCGGCGCGAGCGCCTCCAGCGCAAACAGCGACTCGAGGACGAGTGGGAGGAGATGACACGGGAGGAGGGCGAGGAGCTCGTCCTCGCGGTCGTCGGTATCGACCGGGCCCTCAACGCGCTGGAGAGTCTCGGGCCAACGAGCCTCGAGCGCGAGGCGAAGGCGCAGGAGGCGGCCGACCAGAAGCGGTGGATGAGTTTCCTGAAGAAGGCACTGGGCCGAGATAGCGGCCCGCGGCAGTGAGTTCGATACGATGACGCTCAAAGACGACGTTGCGACACGACTGGAGGAGTTCGCGAACCTGCTCGACGCGCAGGGGGTCGAGTACAAGCCGAACGCGTACCGCCGGGCTGCCGAGAGCATCCGCGAGTACCAGGGTTCGTTCGACGACCTCGTTGCCGAGGGACAGGACGCGGTCGAGGAACTGAACCACGTCGGAGAGGCCATCGCCTCGAAGGTGGTCGAGTACGCAGAGACCGGTTCCATCGAGGAGCTGGAGGACCTTCGGGCGGAGCTCCCCGTGGACATGACGGCACTGCTCCGCGTCGAGGGCGTCGGCCCGAAGACGGTCGGGACGCTCTACGAAGAGCTCGGTATCGAGACGCTGGAGGACCTCGAGTCGGCCGCACGCGCCGAACAGATACGCGAGGTGAAGGGCTTCGGCCCGAAGACCGAACAGAACATCCTCGACAACATCGAGTTCGCGAAGTCGGCCGGCGAACGGACCCTGCTCGGGGACGCCAGACCGGTCGCGGACGCCATCGTCGACTACCTCGAGGGCGTGGACGCGGTGGACTCGGTCGAGGTGGCGGGTTCACTGCGACGCTGGAAGGCGACCATCGGCGACGTCGACGTCCTCGTCGGAACCGAGTCGGGTGAGGCGGTCGTCGAGGCGTTCACCGACTGGGACCAGGCCGACCGCGTCATCGAGGCTGGCTCCGAGAAGGCGGCCGTCCGTGCCGAGGGCATGCGTATCGACCTGCGGGTCGTCGTCGACGAGGAGTTCGGTTCGGCGCTCCAGTACTTCACCGGCTCCAAGGAGCACAACGTCCGGCTCCGGAACTACGCCATCGACCGCGACGTCAAGCTGAACGAGTACGGCGCGTTCGCGGTCGACGATGTCGACGACCCCGACGCCGGCCAGCGCGTCGGGACGAGAATCGGGGGAGACACGGAGGAGTCGATGTACGAGGCCCTGGACCTACCGTGGATTCCGCCGGAACTCCGCGAGGACCGCGGGGAGATATCGGCGGCCGCCGCCGGCGACTTGCCCGAATTGCTCACGGCGGACGACATCCGCGGCGACCTGCACACCCACACCGACTGGTCGGACGGGAAGAACACCATCGAAGAGATGGTCGCGGGCGCGGCAGACTTCGGCCACGACTACCTCTGCATCGCCGACCACGCGACCGGTCCAGGCGTGGTCGGTGGTGTCGGTCTCTCGGACGAAGAGCTCCTCGACCAGCTCGAAGAGATCCGCGCGGCGAGCGACGACGCCGACATCGAGGTGTTCGCCGGCGTCGAGGCCAACATCGACGCAGAGGGCGGTATCTCCGTGGGCGACGACGTGCTCGACGAACTCGACGTCGTCGTGGCCTCGCCGCACGCGGCTCTCGACGGAGACGGCACCGACCGACTCGTCGCGGCCATGAAGCATCCCTCGGTCGACATCCTGGGCCATCCGACCGGCCGGCTGCTCAACCAGCGCTCGGGCCTCGAGGTGAACGTCGACCGGCTCGCCGAGGCGGCCGTCGACAACGGCGTCGCGCTCGAGGTGAACAGTAACCCGCACCGGCTGGACCTCTCCGGTGGACCGGTGAAGGCGGCCGTCGACGCCGGGGCGACCATCGTCGTCAACACGGACGCGCACCGCCCGGAGACGTTCGAGTACGTCCGGTACGGGGTCCACACCGCTCGCCGCGGCTGGGCCGAACCCGAAAACGTGCTCAACGCGTGGGACGCCGAGGACGTCCGCGACTTCTGTCACTGAGCCGGAGACGGACCGTGACGAGATTCCTCCTCGACGTGATGCTCGGAAGTCTCGCCACCTACCTGCGGCTCTGTGGCCACGACACCGTCTACGCCCTGGACCGGGACGTCGAGGACGACGACCGGCTGCTCGCCATCGCCCGCGAGGAGGACCGGACGCTCGTCAGCCGTGACGTCCACCTGACGAACCGTGCCGACCGTGCGATCCTCCTGACGACCCGTGGGACCGAGCCCCAGCTCCGCGAGCTCGCGGCGGCGGGCGTCTCGCTCGTCCCGACCGACGACCCGGTCTTCTGCGGTCGGTGCAACGGTCGGCTCGAGCCAGTTCCCGCGGACGCGCCGGTCCCCGAGTACGTCCCTGACGACGCGGACGACCAGAGACAGGTCAGCGTGTGTACAGAGTGCGGCCAGCACTTCTGGAAGGGTAGTCACTGGGAGCGGATGGTGAGGACGCTCGAGAACGTTCGTTGACCGAGTGAACGCCGAGACGGCTCAGTTGTTCGGCTCCCACGCCGAACAGGCCTCCATGTCCGACATGGTCTCGTCGTGCTTGCGGCAGTAGGGCTGCATCCCGCGGTTGGTCCGGACGTAGTCGAAGTGGGCGCAGTTGCCGCAGTAGCGGTCCGCGAGGTTCTTCGGTTCCGGTTCGGGCTCCGGTTCCGACCGGAGGACCTCCGCGCCCTCGTCGAACTGGTCGAGGGGAGACCGGATGTCGTTCGTCGTCGCGCCGCCGTCGCTCGCGGTGCGGGACTTCACGGCAGGGTGCGTGGGTGTCCGGTTCGTCTCCTGCGTGCTGGTCGGGTTGGGGCTGCGCCGCCGGCCGGGTCGGTTGGTCTGGGTCTCGACGTTACCGTCCGGCTGGGCGCCGAACAGCCCGACGCCACCGTACCGGGCTGCGTCGGCGACGCTTCCCTCACCGCTGGTGACCTCTTCCACCTTCTCCTCTGGCACTTCCACGAACCGGGTCTCGCCCTCGCGAGTGACCTGCATGGTGATGGTGCCGCCGGGGTCGTTTCGGGTCTTGAACGTGACGACTGCGCTGAACAGACAGCCGATGGCGGTGAACACCCCGAGGAAGTAGACCCCGGAGACCAGGAGCGTCAGGCCGACGTTCGCGGTCGCCGAACCGACCCACTCGCCCGGGTAGACCCGGCTGAACAGCGCGACGCCGAGGATGCAGACGCTCGAGCCGATGGCGGCCGCGGCCCGGATGCGTCGGCTCGCCGGCAGGACCGTGAAGACGCCGACGAGGACGGCCGGGATGCCCAGTCCTCCCATCACGCCGGCGATCTCGCGGGAGCCGTAGATACCGACGCCGACCGCGCCGAGCACCTCCGTCGCGCCCACGAGGATACCGAGCACCGTCAACAGCGCGCCGGCGACGAAGAGGCCGACGCCGAGGTAGAACCGGCGGAGGTCCTCGACCTCCCCCACGTTGTCCTCGTACACGTCCGCGAGGCTAGTCATGACAACTCATTCCCGTTCATCACACAAAACAGTACGTCAGACAATCGGGTTCGACTCGGAAGCCGTGGCCGAAGGCGAGCACCAGTGGTGTGCCAAGGGGGATTCTCGAACGCCAACCGAAGCGAAAGGTTGAATCGGGGGGATTGCCAACCCGAGGACATGGCTGACGACGAGGAAGCGGAAGAAGCACCTGCCGTGGAACTCGGCGAGGGCGAATCCGTCGAGGGTGCGCCGCTCGCACGAGTCACCTCCCGACTCACGTGGCCCATCCAGAAGAGCCGGCTCGACGCTCTCGAAGGCGAGTCGACCATCCGGACGCCCGAGGGCCCGACCACCATCGGTGAGATACTCGAGTCCATCGACATCACCTACTTCGCGACGCGCCAGGAGTTCGAAGAGGCCGTCCGCGACGAGATCGGGCGCGGCCCGGTCGCGACCGCTGACGAGTAATCGACGTGTTCTCGACGGTCGCCCGCAGCGTCGGCGACTCGCTTTCGCGACTCCGTGAGCGCCTCGCCCAGGCGACGATCGACGACGTTCGGCCGTCGAACCTCAGCTGGACGCAGAAGTCGCTCCTGCTCGGTGCGATTCTGTCCATCCTCTGGATGCGCTTTACCACCTACCCACTCGACGAGCGCATCGTCACGGACACGCTCATCTTCTTCGTCGGTCCGGTCGTGCTCGCGTGGACCCACGGGAAGAACATCGGCTTCCGGGTGGACAGGAGGGCGCTCCGGAACACCCTCCTCCTCGCAGCATTCGTCCTCCCGTTCTACATCGTCGGCTCCTCCATCCCGGGAATACGGAACTTCTACCCGATGTGGCCGACGAGCGCCGCCCCGAGCGAGTTCGCCGTCCACGCACTCAAGCAGTTCTGGCTCGTCGTCGCGGTGGAGACGTACTACCGCGGACTGCTCTGTGTCGGCGTCGGCGAGCGATTCGGCGTGAAGGCTGCGTTCATCAGTCCGGTCGTCTACGCGCTCCACCACGTCGGGAAACACCCGCTGGAGATGCTGCTCTCGGGGCCGACCGACGTGCTGTTCGGTGCGGTCGACTACAAGAGCGATTCTCTGCTTCCCTCTATCGTCGCTCACGGCGCGGGGCTGGTCCTGCTGGACTGGCTCGTCCTGCACGACCCGCTCATCCCGCCGGAGACGGTCGTGCGCTGGCTTCGCTGGCTACCCGTCCCGCTGTTCTGAGGGTGCGTGTCGAACCACAGTCAGGGCCACACTTTTGTGCGACGCGCACAATTCTCTACGTGATGACCCTCACTATCGACCCGAGTAAACTGTCCGACGAGGACATCGGCCGAGAACGTGCGACACTGGAGATGAGCCACGAGGAGGCCATCGAACACGTTCGCGAGTCCTTCGCCGACGCTGGCTTCGGCGTCCCGGTCGAGTTCTCACCCTCGGAACTCATCCGGGAGAAGACCGGCTCGGAGCACCAGCCGTACTACGTCCTCGGTGCGTGCCACCCGGAGATGGCCGACCGCGCCATGGACATCTCACCCGAGATAGGCGGCCTGATGCCGTGTAACGTCGTCATCTGGGAGGAGGGACCGGACGAACAGCAGGTCTACCACGTCTCCATCATGAAGATCGCGCGCCTGCTCGGGATGGCACCCGACGACGACGCGTGGTCGTCACTCGTGGACGATACCGGCGACCTCGTGCAGCAGGCGTTCGCGAACGTCCGGGACGTCTAGGCGCGGCCGGCGGCCGACCGGTCTTTCCGGTCGCTCAGGCTCGACCCGTGCGGTAGTAGTAATCGAGAACGAACGAGACGACGACGAGCGCGACGAATCCTGCAACTGCGGGCGTCTGCCCACCGAACCATAGCACCATCGGAGCCACAGCCATGTCAGATAGTATCAGGCGACGTTCGGTCATAAATACAGACCCTACCGGAACCAGCAATGTCCGGTTCTCCGGCGGACGGTGACTCGGCCGCTCAGAAGTCCGTCAGGGAAGCCTGGATACCCGACACCATCGTCGACTTCCGGCGCAGCCGACCGAGCGAGACCGGGAGGCGGTCGGTCACGGTTCGGACCGCCTCGTGGAACGTCTCGGCCGTGCCGCGGTCACCGTCGAACGCGTTCCGGACGCTCTCTCTGACCTGCCAGACGCCGACGGGCGCCCAGTAGTCGTCGCTGACCTCGCGGAGGACGAGACACTTCGCCTGTCGCCCGCGGTCCGCCAGGTGCTCGAGCACGCCGAGTCGGCTCGCGTAGTACGCGCCCGCCGTCTCGTCGACGTAACCGGACCGTCCCTCGTAGCCCTCCGAGGCGCTGCCCATCCATACCTCGCCGGTCTGGTCTGGGTTCCAGATACTGCCCGGTGCCTTCATCTCGACGAGCTCGAACTCCCAGTTGCCCGGTGTCATGACGACCCAGTAGCGGTTGCCCATGAACTCGTTCGCCCACACCTCCGTCTGGTCGATGCTCGGCGCGTGGCGGATCTGGCCACGGAGGTACTGCCCGATGGTGTCGTCGACCGCCGTGATGGACCAGCGCGTCGGGACGAGCCGGCGGTTCTCGCCCTGCCCCAGCGCGCCCGCCGAGAGGACCCGGTTCACGTCGTAGACGTCGAGTCCACGCCGGTAGAGGTAGGTCATCGCGCCCTGGGCCTGCCAGTCGTCGTCCTCGAGCGTCTTCTTCACCGGCTTCGGGACGTACGGGTTCTCGGTGAGGTCGACCGAGGTCGCCTTCGCACGCGGGCCGCGCGGGGTGGCGACACCACCGTCCACGTCGAGGTCGAGTTCCGGCTTCCCGTCGAGACCGATCTCGAGGTCGACCGGGTCCCTGGCGATGGCGACCTCGCGCTGGACGCCGACGAAGCCGTCCCAGACGTCGTGGACGTCGACGTTCGCTCGCCGGGTCGAGTTGAGCAGCCCCGAGCGTCGCTGGACAACGTCGCCGACACCGAGACCCTGCTGGTACCAGTTCCCGTCGGTGACGAACGACTCCGGGTCACCGTCCGCGACGGGCGATAGCAGGCCGGTCGAGACCCGCGGGTAGTTCGTGCGGCCGACGAAGATGGAGGGTGCGGTCGCGCCGAAGAGCGAGTCGCCCTGGACGGTCTCCTCGAACTGGGACTCGAAGTCCTCGAGGTAGTCCGTGACCGCGTACGACTTCTCCTTCGCGAGCTGCCGACGCCGTGCGTCCTCGTCGGGCTCCAGGCTCTCGATGTAGTCGTCGAGCCGCATTCACGCGGGATACGGGAGGCGCGGGCATCAATCTGGCGAACAGGCGACAGCCGCCCGCCCGTCGGGTTTCAGAGTCCGACCATCGACCGGGGCGCGGCGGGGACACGACCGACCTCGAGCCAGCCCGTCTGGGTTCGGCGGAGCACGCGTCCCTCCGCGGTGGGTTCGATACCCTCGTCGCGCTCGACCTCGCCGGTCGCGCGCATCGTTCCGGCGAAGAGCCGGCCCTCGTCCACCACCCACGAGACCACGAACGAGTCGTTCTCACCCGGATAGGGGAGTCGGTGCGGGACGGCGGCGTCGGCCTCCCACTCCAGCAGCGCTCCCTTTCCTTCGGCGGGACCGAGTCCCGTCGCCGCAGTGTAGAGGGTCGACCCGTGCTCGGCGGACTCCCGGAAGTGTGTGAACCAGTGGTCGCGGTAGTCCGTGTCCTGTCGCACCCAGGTCCGCCCGGAATCGGTCGAGCGGTAGAGCCCGTTTCCGGTCGCAGCGACGTACTCGTCCCGTCCCAGTGTGAGCAGGTGGTGGACGTCGTCGTGTAGGCCGACGCTTCGTTCGCTCCACGTGGATCCACCGTCGACGCTGATACAGACACCACCGGGTTCGATGCCGACGATGAGCCGGTCTGGAGCCGCTCGGTGGACTGCCATGGTTCGAACGCCGGCGTCGTCACCCGGAGCGCGGTCGCGCCACCGGTCCCGGTCCGGTACCGTCTGGAACGATTCGATTTCGGTCCAGCTCTCGCCCTCGTCGGTCGAGACGTAGACGGCCGCAGGCCGAGTTCCGACGTACCACTCGTTCCCCGACGGACTGACGACGACGGAGCAAACCTCGCCCTCGAACCGGCCGATTCGCGTCCATTCGGTACCGTTCGTCGAGCGGTAGAGCCCCTCGGAAGCGGCGGCGAAGAGGGTGTCGTCGAACCGCCGGACACGGTGGACGGTCGCGTCGAGGGTCCGTTCGAGCGAGTCGAACCCGTCCTGTGCGAGGTAGATGCCGTCGGCGGTTCCGATGCAGAGACCCATCTAGCAGACAGAAGAGCGGGCGTCTGTTAACGATTCCGCCGGGCGAGCGCCGCCGCTCAGCGGGTGAAAAACGTGGAAAGAAGCGACTCTAGCTGTGGATGCCCATCGCTTCGATCTGTTCCTGGTAGCGGTTCCGGATGGTGACCTCGGTCACCTGCGCGACGTCTGCGACCTCGCGCTGGGTCTTCTTCTCGTTGCAGAGCAGCGACGCCGCGTAGATGGCTGCTGCGGCGTAGCCGGTCGGCGACTTGCCCGAGAGCAGTCCTTTCTCTGCCGTGGTCTCGATGATCTCGTTGGCCTTCGTCTGGACCTCCTCCGAGAGTTCGAGTTCCGAGCAGAAACGTGGGACGTACTTCTTCGGGTCGACCGGCTTCATCTCCAGACCGAGTTCCTGCGAGATGTAGCGGTACGTCCGACCGATCTCCTTTCGTTCGACACGCGATACCTCCGAGATCTCTTCGAGACTGCGCGGGATGCCTTCCTTCCGACAGGCGGCATACAGCGCGCTTGTAGCGACGCCCTCGATGGAACGACCTCGGATGAGGTCCTCCTTGAGTGCGCGCCGGTAGATGACCGAGGCGACCTCACGTACCGAGCGTGGGACACCGAGCGCGGACGCCATCCGGTCGATCTCGCTGAGGGCGAACTGCAGGTTGCGTTCGCCCGCGTCCTTCGTCCGGATTCGTTCTTGCCACTTGCGCAGCCGGTGCATCTGGCTGCGCTTCTTCGACGAGATAGAACGCCCGTAGGCGTCCTTGTCCTTCCAGTCGATGGTGGTCGTGAGACCCTTGTCGTGCATCGTCTGCGTCGTCGGCGCACCGACGCGCGACTTCTCCTGACGTTCCTGGTGGTTGAACGCTCGCCACTCCGGACCAGGGTCGATCTTCTCCTCCTCGACGACCAGCCCGCAGTCGTCACAGACGAGTTCGCCCCTGTCGGAACTTTTCACCAGGTTATCGGACTCACATTCTGGGCACTCCCGAACCCCCTCCTGCTCGTCCGAGGTCTCGGTCTCGAGTTCTCGCTCCCGCTGGCGGGTGGACCGTGTCATCGCATTTTTATAGTAGTAGTCTCGACGGCCTTAAACCCTCGGTATGACTCTGACGGGTCCCGCGAGGTCAGGATTCACCCCCCTTTCTCGAAATCGAGAGCCAGTGTCGATTCAGGAATTTTGACACTGAGACCGAATCAGAACGGTTATACAGCAGGTTCGGTGACGTTCGGTCAATGCCGGTCATCGAGTGCGACGTCGAGGAGGCCCGGAAGAAACTGGAAGCAGCCGGGGTATCCGTGACCGCCGGGAACACTGACCACGAGCGCTGGCGCGCGGAGCGCGGCGGCGCGAGCGCGGTCGCCTACGACGAGAAGGTGGTCGTCCAGGGCTCGAACCCGAGCGACATCGAGGCCATCCTCCGCGACGGCGGCGGCCGCGCGCACCTGTACTTCGACGGCGGCGCGCGCGGAAACCCCGGTCCCGCGGGCATCGGCTGGGTCATCGTCACGAGCGACGGCATCGTCACCGAGGGGAGCGAGTTCATCGGGCGTGCGACGAACAACCAGGCCGAGTACGACGCGCTCATCAAGGTGCTCGAGGTCGCGCGCGACTACGGCTTCGACGAACTGGAGATCCGCGGCGACTCCGAACTCATCGTCAAGCAGGTTCGCGGCGAGTACAACACCAACAACCCGACGCTTCAGGAGAAACGGGTCACCGTCCGGGAGCTGCTCTCACAGTTCCCGAACTGGTCGATCACACACGTTCCGCGAGAGATAAACGAGCGCGCCGACGAGCTTGCGAACGAGGCGATGGACGATGCCCGCTGAAGACGACGTGACCGAGACCGGCGAGATGGAGACCGGCGAATCGACGACGACCGATGCGGACGACAGCGAGTCCGAGTACGAACTCCCGGCCGACGTGGTCGAGGAAGCCGAGCGGCTCACACGGCTGGCACGGGAGGCGGTCGACCCGTCCGAGGCAGCCGCCTACCGAGAGCGCCGCGAGGCACTGGTCGGGGAACACGACTTCACTCCCCGGGTACGCGAGGACGACACGTCTGAGACACTCGTCCTCTATCCATCTGAGTGGGTCGAAGACGGTACCGTACAGATCGACCGTATCGAGGACACCGACCGGGCGGTCGAAATCTCCCTGTCCGGGCCGGGTGCGCCCGACGAGTGGCAGGAGGTCGACGACTACAACCGCGACCTCGTCGCACAGATTCGGGACGTACACGGTGAGGTCCACGCCGGCAACGCCGAGAAGCTCGCGGACTTCATGGGGAACCACTACGCTCGGCCGATGGACACGGCGACGGCGGCCGAGCTCCGTGAGTTCAAGAACTGGTACTATCCACGTAACGCGTGGCCGTCAGAGGAGGAACAAGCCGTCGTCGACGAATCGCTACGGCTGGTGTTCGAGACCGCAGAAAAACGTGTGCCCGATTTGTAGTCTGTGCGGCCGGTTCCCGGCTTACTCGAGGAGTGCGCGAACCTCGTCCGCGCGCTTCTCGTCGGTGCCGATCTTCGAGAGCGTCCACTGGACCTGGTCCATGACGGCGTCGTAGCCGTCGTCGGTCAGTTCGTACTGGTTGGTCCGCTTGTCGAGTTCGCTCTTGTCGATGAGTCCGAGTCCGACGAGTTCGTCGAGGTTCGGGTACAGTCGTCCGTGGTTGACTTCGGTGCCGTAGTACTCCTCGAGCTCACGCTTGATAGCGAGCCCATACATCGGCTCTTTCGCCAGGATGACGAGGATGTTGTGCTGGAACGCGGTGAGTTCGCGCGCAATGCCCTCTTTGCCTGTGACTGCTTGTGCCTCTGACATACTTTACTAAATGTCACCAGCCTATTTAACACTTCTCAACTATTAGTGCATTTACTTGGAAGTCGGTCGATTCATCACCTCCTAGACCCCCTGAGGGGTCACGATTTTCGACGGGGGCTACTCTTTTTTCGATTACTGGCACGTGGTATCGTGCCAGTTACATACCAACCTTCTTACAAACTCCCGAGGAAGGGTAAATACGAAAGGACTTTCCGGCGTCACGGCTGAGCCCAGAACGTATGGCGAACCTCTGGGAAGACCTAGAAACCGGTCCGAATCCGCCGGAGACCATCTACGCAGTCGTCGAGTGTCTCAAAGGCGAGCGCAACAAGTACGAGTACGACAAGGACATCCCCGGCGTCGTGCTGGACCGCGTCCTTCACAGCAACGTCCACTACCCGTCGGACTACGGCTTCATCCCGCAGTCCTACTATGACGACGAGGACCCGTTCGACGTCCTCGTTCTCGTCGAAGACCAGACGTTCCCCGGCTGCGTCATCGAGGCCCGTCCGGTCGCACTGATGAAGATGGACGACGACGGCGAACAGGACGACAAGGTCATCGCCGTCCCCACCGAGGACCCGCGCTTCGACCACATTCAGGACCTCGACGACATCCCGCAGCAGCGCCTCGACGAGATAGACGAGTTCTTCAAGACCTACAAGAACCTCGAGGCCGACAAGGAAGTCGAGACGCAGGGCTGGGAGGACAAGCAGGCGGCCAAGGACGCCATCGAGCACGCGATGGACCTCTACGAAGAGAACTTCCAGTAACGCGGTTCAGAGAGTTCGATCACGAGCTCTTCACTTTTCGAGAGCTGCCCGAATTGGGCAGACGCCGACGACGCCCGTCAGCAACAGTACACCACCGACGAGTCCTGCCAGAGCCCCGACCGTGAGATTCTGGAACCCGGCTCCGAGGACGACTCCGACGAACAGCAGGACCGACCCGAGTCCGACCCGTACGTACTGGCCGGTCTCGTCTACGTTCTGCTCCATGTCACCCCGTTTGCCGACCGGTCACAAAACGTACGTGGATTCGCGCCGGTTATGCTCGCCCGCCGCCGCGATAATTTATGAGCATGGGTAATCTTTTGGGGCCGTCTCCCCTAGGTTCACTCGACCATGGCTACCAACTCCGCTCACCCCACGACCCGTGTCGACGTCCGCGACGAAGGCGACTCGACTCGACGGCGGGCCGACGGCGGCGGCCAGCGCGGCGGCGTCGGGCTCCACCACCTGACGGTCGTCCCGACCAACTTCGAGCGGGACGCCCGGACCGAGTGAGGTCTCGAGACGTCGCGTGAGCGAGGCGTTCTCCCCCTGAAAAGCCCTCGCGTTAGCGGAATTTGCCCAAACGTTGCCGGGACTCGTGACACGCGGCGGGCGTGCCTGTGAAAAGAACCTTCTTGTATCCCTCCCCAGTAGGGGCCGATATGGGTCTCTTCGACCGTCTACGTGGCGACGACGCACCACGAGTCGCGTTCTTCGGAATCGACGGTGTGCCGTACAGCCTCATCGCCGACAACGAGGAGGTGTTTCCGAACCTCACGAAGCTCGCCGCCGAGGGGAGCGCCGGGCCGATCGACAGTATCGTCCCGCCGGAATCGAGCGCCTGCTGGCCGTCCCTGACGACAGGGGTAAATCCGGGCGAAACCGGCGTCTACGGCTTCCAGGACCGAGAAGTCGGCACGTACGACGCCTACGTCCCGATGGGCGACGACGTCCAGGCGAAACGCATCTGGGACCGCGTCCAGGAGGATGGCCGCGACGCGACCGTCCTCAACGTCCCGGTGACGTTCCCGCCACAGCGCAACGTACAGCGCATGGTCTCCGGGTTCCTCTCCGTGAGCGACCTCCAGAAGGCCGCCTACCCGTCCGAGCTCTCCGACTACCTCTCCTCCATCGACTACACGCTCGACGTCAACGCGAAGCTCGGCCACGAGGAGGACAAGTCCGCGTTCATCGAGAACGCACACGAAACGACCGACAAGCGGTTCGAGGCGTTCAAACACTACGTCGAAGAGGACGACTGGGACCTGTTCTTCGGCGTCTTCATGACGACCGACCGCATCAATCACTTCCTGTTTGAGGACTACGAGCGCGACGGCGAGTACAAGGAGGAGTTCCTCGAGTACTACAAGAAGGTCGACGACTACCTCGGCAAGCTGCGCGAGGCGCTCGCCGACGACGTGACGATGGTCGTCGCCAGCGACCACGGCTTCACCACTCTCGACTACGAGGTTCACCTCAACCAGTGGCTCCGTGAGCAGGGCTGGCTCGACTTCGGCACCGACGACCCGCAGGAGCTCGGCGACATCTCCGACGACACGCGCGCGTACTCGTTCATCCCCGGCCGCGTCTACCTCAACCTCGAGGGCCGCGAACCGCGCGGTTCCGTCCCGCAGGAGGACTACGACGAGGTCCGCGACGAGCTGAAGGCCGAACTCGAAGCGATGGAAGGGCCGAACGGCGAGAAGGTCGCCGCCCGCGTCGTCGAGAAGGAGGAGGCCTTCCGTGGCGACCACGACGAGATCGCCCCCGACCTCGTCGTCATTCCGAACCACGGCTTCGACCTGAAGGCCGGCTTCAAGGGCCACGAGAACGTCTTCGGCAAGGGACCGCGTAACGGGATGCACAGCTTCGACAACGCGTCGCTGTTCATCGACGACCCCGAGGCGAAGATCTCCGACGCCGACCTGTTCGACATCGCACCGACCATCCTCGACCTGCTCGAACTCGACTACCAGCGCACCGAGTTCGACGGCGGCAGTCTGGTCTGAGACGGCCACCGCACTGACGGCGGCCGGAACCAGTTTTTCCCGTCGTCACCTCTGTTCTACATGGACCGCCGACTTCAGCGAGCGGACACCGCCCACGTCATCGCGCACCTGCTCGTGCTCGCCGCTGGACTCACTGCATTCTTGTTGGGAATCGAGTACTGGTGGCTCGCACTCGTCGTCGGGTACGTCGTCGTCGTCCCGCTCGTGTTCGTCCTCGTGGAAGAACGGAAGCGGGCGAGACGGAACTGACCGGCGTCGTGCTCCAGAACGGTGCGCCGAAGACGTCCCATCCCCCGACACGGGACGGCGTCTCGTCGCCGCCGCCTCAGAACAGGTCGTCGAGTTCGTCGTTCGCGAAGTTGGCCGCGTGGTCCTGTGGCGTCTTCTCCTGTTGCTCCTGCGCCTCTCGCGCGCGCTGCATGAACTCCTCGATGCGGGGCGACCGCTCCGCACCCCCCAGGAGGACCAGCGCTGCGATGCGGTCCGACTGGAGCGGGAAGTCGCCGCCGCGGACCTGAAGGCTGCCGGTCTGGTCTTCGACCCAGCGCCGCGCCCGTTCGACGCCCTTCCGCGGGATGGCGTCGGGCCGGCCGGCGACGACGAGCAGTGCCGCGTCGGCGGTGACCGCGTCGGGGAGGCTCGTCCCCGTGAACAGTGCCGAGCGGGTGACGCTCGTGACGGCGTTGATGTTGTCCTCGGCGGTCTCGCCCGCGACCGCGCTGGCGTAGCCCATGCAGGCGACGCCGCCCTCGCGGAGCGTGTTGATTATCTCCGAGGAGTCGACGACGCTCTCGGCCACGCCCTCGACGGACTCGCCGGAGGCGAAGAGGAGACCGATCCGCTGGGCGATGTTCTGGTTGATGGCGTCGAACGCGCCCTCCATCGATTCGCCGGCGTCGTGCCAGGCGTCGTTGTCGACGAGGATGGTCGAGTCGGCTTCCCGCACGAGGGTCTTGAGCGACCGACCCGCGTTCGCCTGGTACATCGTCCCCTCGCCGCGCCCGGGGAGAACGCCGAGCGCGTAGATGGGCACGTCGTAGACCCGCTGGAGTTCGTGGACGAGCGCGGGTGCGCCGCCCGACCCAGTGCCGCCGCCCAGGCCGGCGACGACGAACACCGCCTCGGCGCGTGCGGTAATCTTGCCGTCGAGGCTGTCCATCACCTCGGTCGAGTCGGACTGCATCACCTCGGCCCCGAGCTCGTTGTCACCGCCGACGCCGTGACCTTTGACCCGGTCCTGTCCGATGAGTTGCGTGTCGATGTCCAGGTTCTGGAGGTCCGCTCTCGCGGTGTTGACAGCGAGTGCACCCTGTACCGCGTCGAAGCCCATGTCGTGGTCGAACTCGGCCAGGCGCTGGGTTATCTTCCCACCGGCCTGCCCGACACCAATCAGGACGACTTTCATACCTGCGAGTCCGCGGACGGGTGGGTAAAACGTTGCGACGCGGAGTTTATATACGGGAACGCGGCAACCGTCGACATGTCCGACGAACTGAACGACCGGCTCCGTGCGGTCGAGCGTGCGATCGGCGACGAGTTCGCTGCCGCCGACCAGCCGTCAGGGTGCGATGTCCAGCGAGCCGAGCCGACGGGGCGTCCCGAACTCGCCGCCCGAATCGAGACCGTAGAGACGTCGCTGGCCGAGCTGGAGGGGGCCGTACAGGCGCTCCGGGGCTACGGTGGCTCCGTCAGGAGCGTCAACGAGCGAGTCGAACGACGGGCAGACGCCGCGCTCGCAGCGGTCGACTCGCTAACCGACCGGGTTGACTCGCTCGAGGCCCGAGACGTGCACACACTATCATCGACGGTCCGCGAGACCGCCGAGGTCGACGATTCCCTCGGCGTCGGAGTCGACGATTCCCTCGGCGTCGGAGTCGACGATTCCCTCGGCATCGGAGTCGACGATACGTCCGGTGCCGGTGTCGCCGACCGCGTCCCCGGACGTCCCACACGCTCGAATCCTGAACTGGAGTGGCCCACGCCGTCTCCGCCACCCCATCGCGCACCGGCCCCCGACGACGACAGGGAACGACCTGGCCTCGTCGCCCGTCTCCGCGAGGTTCTGTGAGCCTCCGGGTGCTCCTCGCCGTCGTCCTTGCCGCGGCGCTGCTCGCCGCCAGCCAGCCGGCGCTGGAGACTGCCCGCGAGACGCAGAGCGAACGCGCCGTCGAGGTGCAAGTAGTGGCCCTCGACAGGGCCGCGGCCGACCTCGTCGCCACCGAGGAGGCGACGCCGGGGCCGGGTGCCAGACGCATCGCCACGGTTCGGCTGCCTCCCCGGTCGTGGACCACCGCCGAGGTGAGCTGGGTCGTGATCGGCGGAACTCCTGGGTCCACGGACCCTGGACTGGTCTCCTACCGCCTCGCTGGTCGTCGGACGGCGTATCTCCGGCTCTCGACGCCCGTCGACACGCCTGGCGGTGAGCCACTGGTCGTCGCCGGGGACGGCCCGGTTCGGCTCGTCCTGACACTCGAACGGAACGGGGTTCACGTCCAGCGGGCGGCGGAAGTTCGGACCCGCCGGTCACGGGAGAATCGCACCCGGCGGGTCCGAGTTTAAATCCGAACACGCGGCCACGGCCGGTATGCTCCACTCACTACTCGGCCCGGCCGAGGAACCGGACTGCCGGTGCGTCCCGACGTTCGAGGGCGACTGCTTGCTCGTCGATGCGACCGGGTGCGACGGCGGTGACCTCTCGACACGCCCGGCCTGCCGTGCGACCGTCGTCGAAGCGCTCGAAGCACGAGACGTCGAGCGTGTCGTCGTCCGCGGCAGCGGGCTCGAACGCGCCTACGAAGACGACGACGCGGCACTGCTCGTCGCCGCCGGCCGTTTCGCCGAGGCGGTACGCCTGCACGACACGTCACTCGCCGACAGAGCCCGGTCCGACCCGCTCCGCGCGGCAGCCGACGCGTCGGCGCGTGCGCCACCGGTCGGCGATATCGTCGCCGAGACCGGTCTCGCACTGCTCGCCGAGCGGGCGGCCGGGTACGATGACGGCCTTCGCCCGTTCGTCGGCCCGACCTTGTCCCGGGCCCGTGTTGCGGTCAGACTCCCCGACGGGGCGACGTTGCTCGCCACGCGTGAGCTCGAGACCGGAGCCACCGCTCGGGAGTACGCCGATGCGGCCGGGGCGCGCTGGTACCACCTCGAACCCGTCGAGGCTCGGCTCGACGACGATGCGCTGTCGACGCTCGAGGCGGCGTACGCACGGCTCGCTGCCGGCCGCATCGACGGTGGCCAGCGTGCTCCCGGCCGCGCTGTCCGGGCGGTCGCGGGCGAAGAGAGTCCCGTGGAGACGCTCACGGCTGTCCTCCGCAAGCACACCACCGGCTACGGCGTGCTGACCGACCTGTTCGCCGACCCGGCTGTCTCGGACGTCTTCGCGTCCGCGCCCGTCTCGGAGACGCCGCTTCGTGCGACCGCCGACGGCGAGACGATGCCGACCAACGTCAGGCTGACTGCGGACGGGGCGGCGGCGCTCGCATCTCGCTTCCGTCGCGAGAGCGGGCGGGCGTTCTCGCGGGCGAGCCCCACCCTCGACGCGACGGCGACGGTCGCCGGGGACCGGATTCGCGTCGCGGGAGTGACCGAACCGGTCAGCGACGGATACGGCTTCGCCTTCCGTCGGAACGGTGCCGACGCCTGGACACTCCCCCGGCTCGTCGACTGCGGGACGCTCACGCCCCGGGCGGCAGCATTACTCTCACTCGCGGTCGAGCGAGCTGCGGCCATCCTCGTCGCCGGAACCAGGGGAGCGGGCAAGACGACGACACTCGGGGCACTCCTCTGGGAACTCCCGAACCAGACCAGGACCGTCGTCATCGAGGACACGCCGGAGCTCCCGGTCGCGGCGCTCCAGTCAGGCGGGAGAGACGTCCAGTCGCTGCTGACGTCGGCGGGCGACGGCCCGAGCGTCACGCCGGCGGACGCGCTCCGGACCGCACTCCGGCTCGGCGAAGGGGCACTCGTCGTCGGCGAGGTCCGTGGCGAGGAGGCCCGCGTCCTCTACGAGGCGATGCGCGTCGGTGCAAGCGGCAGTGCTGTACTCGGAACCATCCACGGTGACGGCGGCGAGGACGTGCGAGAGCGAGTCGTCGCAGACCTGGGCGTCCCCGCCTCGTCGTTCGGGGTGACGGACCTCGTCGTCACCTGCCGCGCCATCGAGACCGGGAGGGGAGCGTGTCGCCGCGTCTCCCGCATCGAGGAGGTGGTCACTCGCGGCGACGACGTGGGATTCGCACCACTGTTCGAACTGGACGGCGTCGACCTCGTTCCGACCGGACGAATCGACCACGGCGAGAGCCAGCTCGTCGGCGCACTCGCTCGGCCGGGAGAGTCCTATGCGGACGTCCGAGACGCTCTGGGTTCGCGAGCGCGCAGGTTCGAATCGCTGGTGGCCGACGGCCGGCTCGACCCCGTCGCCCCGTCGAGGGAACTGTGCTGAACCGTGAGAACGGTTCCACCAGGCGGAGCGTCTCCACCGGCCGGGACCGAACCGTCTCAACCGGCCGGAAGCGTAGTGCTGAGAGCGCCTGGGTGCGAGCGCTCCGACTGCTCGCGCGGTGCTACCCGTGGCCGGTTTCGGTCAGCGACGACCTCGACGACGCGCTGGAACGGGCCGATCTGGCGGGTCTCTCCGGCGAGATGGTCGTCCGGGCCGGTTGGGCTGCGGGAGGACTCGTGGCGCTCCTGGTCGCGAGCGTGGCCGTCGCCGTCGGACTTTCGGCCCCGGCTGCGTTCTCCCCGTCGCCGGTGCCGGTCGCACTCGCAGGCCTCGCCGCCGGGCTGGGGACCACCCACCTGGTCCACAGCGCTCCAGCGGCCGTTACCCGGATTCGGCGCACAGCTGCTCTGGGAGACGCGCCCGACCTCGTCGGCCGGGCCGTCCTCCGGCTCCACGTCGAACCGACCATCGAGGGTGCCGTAGCGTTCGCCGCGGCTACAGACGACGGCCCCCTCGCGGCGAGTCTCGCCCGGCACGTGCGACGCGCGACCGGGAGACCGGACGCCGGAATCGGGTCGTTCGTCGCGGAGTGGGGCGAGGAGTTTCCAGCCCTTCGGCGGGCGTTGCTCCTCGTCGACGCGGCAGCCGCGGCCCCTCCGTCCGAACGCGTCCGGACGCTCGACCGGGCGATGACGGCCGTCCTGCACGGGACTCGCGAGCGGCTCGCCACGTTCGCCGCCGAGGTTCAGGGACCCGTGACCGGTCTCTACGCCTTCGGCGTGTTGCTCCCGCTCGCACTCGTCGCCGTTCTCCCGGCAGCCCGTGTCGCCGGCGTCCCCGTGACCGTGGGCGGCGTCGTCCTCGTCTACGACGTGCTCCTGCCGGCTGGTCTCCTCGTCGTGAGTCTCTGGTTGCTCACCCGCCGTCCCGTCGCCTTCCCGCCGCCGGTCGTCCCGCGGTCGCACCCCGACGTTCCGACCGGGCTGGGACGAGCAGCGGCCGCTGGCCTCGGCGGCGCACTGCTCGCGGGGGTGACTGCCGTGGCGGTCGCTCCGGACTGGACGGTGCTGGTCCTGACGCCGGCGGTCGGGGTCGGCCTCGCGCTCTTCGTCCACTCCCGCCCCGTCGCGGCGGTTCGAGACCACGCGCGGGCGGTCGAGGCGAACCTCGTCGACGCGCTGTACCTGACCGGACGCCGGGTCGCGGAGGGCGAGGCCGTCGAGAGCGCCATCGACCACGCCGCGGGTGAGGTGGCCGGCGCGACCGCCGAGACGTTCGCCCGGGCCGCGCACCGTCAGCGACAGCTCCGCGTCGGCGTCCACGAAGCCTTCCTCGGTGAACACGGCGCCCTCGCCACCGTCCCGAGTCCGCGCACCCGGAGCACCGCGGCGTTGCTCGCGCTGGCCGCCAGCGAGGGAGCACCCGCCGGCAGGGCCATCGTCTCGATGGCGGACCACCTCGAGGACCTGCAGGCGCTCGAACGGGAGTGTCGCCACGACCTCGCTCGCGTGACGGGCTCGCTCCGGTCGACCGCGACCACGTTCGCGCCACTCGTCGGCGGGGCGACCGTCGCCCTCGCGGATGGCATGCGGGCATCCGGAACGGGCGCGGCCGCACTGGGAGGTGGCGGTTCGACGGGTGGGACGGGAACGGCAATCGCTGGTCCGGGAGCCCCCGGTGGTGCCGAACTCGCGCTGGCGACCGGCTCACTCGGGCTCGCGGTCGGTGGCTACGTACTCATCCTCTCCGTCCTGTTGACCGTCCTCGCAACGGGCCTCGAGCACGGGTTCGACCGGGCGCTCCTCGGCGTCCGCGTCGGACGGGCACTCCCCACCGCGGCGGTCGTCTTCGTCGCCGCCGTCGTTCTCGCGGGTGGCGTCGTCTGACCGGCGCGAGACGACCGCGAGACACGACTGAGGGTTTACATACGAGCGAGCGGCCACAGCCGGCATGCTCGACCTCACAATCGACGCGTGGTACTGCTGGTTCGGCGTCGCGGTCGTCAGCGTCGCCGTCGCCGGCGTCGCGGTCGAACTCCCGTCGACGGCCCCGCCCGACGCGGCTGCTGCCGTGGCGACCATCGACGCCGTCGCCGGCGCGACCTATCCGACCACGGCCGTCCACCCGCTCGACGCGACCGCCATCCGACTCGACTCGGACCGGCTCTCGCTCCGTAATCCGGGCGGGAAGAGCCACGCGACCGTCGCCTTCGGGCCGGTCGTGTTCGCACCTGCAGGGAGCCGGCTCGAACGAGTCGCGGCGGGGGCCGCACCGGACACCGAGTTCGGCGACCCGGCCGACTTCGAGGAAGCCGTCGCCCGTGCAGAGACGCGCTCCAGAACGACGGGCTGGCGACCGGTCGAAGACCGGCTCGTCGTCCGCCGCGTCCACTGGGGCGACGTGGCCGTCACGCTGGTCGCCGTCGGTGGAACGGATTGGCAGGATAGCGGAACGGGTGGCCGAGATGCGTGAACCGGCCAGGGTCGGCGCACAACCCACCTGGCGCGCCCAGACCGAGCCGACGGCCGCCCTCGTCGCCGTCTTCGCCGTCTGTGTCGGACTCGCCCTCTACGCCGGCACGCTCGACACCACGCTTCGGGACGTCGGACGTGGCGACGACGAGACCAGGATGGCAGAACCCACGCTCGGCCGAGTCTACGAGTCCCTCACCGATGAGGGAGGTATCGCCTCGCCGACTCGACTGTCGGAGACGGACGGTGCTGGTCCCGCAGGCTACAGCGTCGCGGTGACTCTCTCGGCGGGAGACGAGCGATGGCGGGTCGGGCCGGCGTCGCCCGGGACAGCCAGCACCGCGGTTCGACCGGTCAGCGTCCGGCTCGAACCGGGCGTCGTCGTGAGCGGGACGCTTCGCGTGGAGGTGTGGTCGTGAGCCGCCGTTCTACCTGCGAGAACGCCTGCCCGACTCCACCGCCGGACGCTCGCGCCGTCAGCACCGTGCTCGACGTCACGGTCTGTCTGTTGCTCGTCTCCGCGAGCGTGCTCACGTTCGTCGCCGTCTCGCCACCGGAACCCATCGAACGGTCGAGCGCCGCGGATGCGGCGACCCTCCTCGCCGGGACGACCGCGACGGTGAACTACTCGCTCTCTCCCGATGTCGGCGACGCGGAGCCATTGCTCGGCAGATCATCATCCACGGCCGGGACCGCCACCCGTAGAACCGCCCACGGGTCCGTCGCGTCGCTGCTCGCGAGGGCTGCGCTGGCGAACGCGACGGTCGATGGGAGGCGACTCTCGGCTTCTGGCGGCGAGTTCGCAACCGCGGTCGGGAACGCCTCGCGAGCCCGGTTGCGTGTCGTCGAGGGCGAGTGGCAGGTAGCTGCAACCTGGCGACCGACACCCGGCGGACCCGTCGAGGGGCGGGCCACCGTCGGCGCACCCCCGCCGCCCGGGGTCGACGTGCACGCCGCGACGCTTCGTGTCCCCGTCGCCCCGCACCCACGGCTCGTCTCCGGGTCGTGGCGGACCGTCTCGGCCGATGCGGCTGCCGCGACGGTCCGGACGCTGTTCCCCCCGGACGAGTCCCACCTCGCACTGCTCGCCGACCCGCCGACCGACCGGGTGACGGCGCTCCGGTACCATCGGTCGGCTGCTGCGCTGGGCGCGGACCTCGACGGGACCGTAGCCGAGGCCGCCACCCATCGTGCGAACCAGCGTCTCGCGGCGGCCCTCGCCCCACGACTCGAGCGGTCGCTCCGGCAAACGTACGAGACACCGGCGGCCGCGGCCCTCGCGCTCTCGAGCAGCCTCACGACCGTCGTCGTCACCGTCAGGACGTGGTCCGCGTGAGACTGGCGGACGACGAACGGGCGCGGGTTCCGTTCGCGCTCGTGGGTGTCCTGCTACTGGTCAGTAGCGCGACCCTGGTCGGGACGCTGTCGACGCGGCATCCGGGTGGGGCGATTCCCGATTCCGACGTGGCGGTCGAGCGAGCCGAGGGAACCGTCCTCACCACACTTCGGGGCGCTGTCGACCGTGCCGCGCGAAACGCCGGGTCGAACCCGGTCGTGACCCCTGCGTCGACTGGTTCCGGACAGGTGCTGAACGAGTCGAGCCCGTTCCGCGATTCGCTCCGGCTCCGAATCTACCGGCAGGCGAGCGACGCTCTCACCGGCGTCGACGTTTCCGTCGGCGACGCCCGCGTCACGGCGAGCCTTCCGCCGGTCTCTGAATCGGATTCGTTGCGTGCGGCGCTGGCCCGCGTTCACGTCGCCCGAACCGGAAACGGGACTATGGCGGTCCGTGTCGAGGACGTCTCGTTCGCGCTCCGCTACCGGGGACGGGTCGTCGAGAGGGAGGAACGGACCATCTCGTTCACGGCCGCCACACCCGTCCTCCTCGTCCACGACAAGGTCACGGTCTTCGAGGAGCGGCTGAACCGCGGCCCGACCGAGGGTCCTGGCTTCGGCCGTCAGTTCGCCGCCCGGCTCTACGCCTGGGCGTGGGCCCGGGGCTACGTTCAGTACGCCCAGCCTCGCGGCGACACGACGGTCTCGAACGTCGTCTCCCCGGCGTACGTTTCGCTCTCGGCAAACGAGGCCGCGCTCGCGACCCAGCAGGCGACCTTCGGCCGGGCCGACGCCGCTGGAACTCGCGCACTCGGACTGGCCCGCCTCGACCTGCTCGCGACCGAGGGGCTCGGTCTCATGCCACTTCCCGAGACGGGTGTCCCGCCGGGAAAGTGGGTCGACCTCGTCCTGGGCGACCCGTCGGGGACGATGGCGTACGCCACGCCGTCGGTTCCGGAACCGGTGAACACCGGGTACGGGCCGTCGTCTCAGGTCACTGTCGGCGTGAACGAGTCCGCCGACGAGGCGTTCCGGGTATTGCTCGGAACCGACGACGGCGACGGGGAAGACGGGCGGTCGCTCGCGGAGGTAGTCCGACGGGCCTACGGCGCGGACGTCAGGTTCGAGGCGGCCGTCCGTCGTGTCTCACACGACCCTGCGAGACCGCCGACGCCACCGGCTGGTGAGGGCTGGCGCGAGGTCGACTCGAGGACCGACCGTACCGTCACCGTCTCGTCCAAATCCGCGCCGGTCCCCGCGGCGAGCGCCGGCTGGCACCGGCTCGGCTGGTACGAACGCGAGGTACGAGTCCTTCGGACGACGCGAACGACG
The DNA here is from genome assembly GCF_051208015.1 of Haloarchaeobius lipolyticus. Taxonomy (NCBI): domain Archaea; kingdom Methanobacteriati; phylum Methanobacteriota; class Halobacteria; order Halobacteriales; family Halorubellaceae; genus Haloarchaeobius; species Haloarchaeobius lipolyticus. Next base: position 123,401 of record NZ_JBPKGF010000004.1, read on the forward strand.
TGGCACCGCTGGAACTGGACGAACAGGACGGTCGGGGTTCCGGAGATTCGACAGACGACGGACCGACGAGAGAGCCGCTACCGCGTCGGTATCGCTGCGCTCGCGGAACCGTCGCCGGACGTCCCCGGACCAGACAACTCGATAGCCGGTGTCTTCTCGACCGACGGTCCACTCGGCGGCGGGAACCTCTACGAAATCCGTCCCCGAGTTTCGGCGCTCGTCGCCGAGCGGGGCGGAGCGGACGCGCTGGCGAGGCGGGCCGTCGCCGGGACGCTCGACGAGAGCGAGACGAGGGTCCACGTCGCGCCGCCGGACGGCATCGAGGAGTTCGTCTTCGACGGACTTCCGGCGCTCCGAGAGTCTGCTCGGACCGTCACCGTCGAGGCGACTCGCGGGAGCCTCGCGACGACCGAGACCCCCGCGAGGGAACTGGCGGCGAAGCTTCGAACCCGCCGGGCGAGCCTCGTCGCGGCACCGACCACGTACGGGAGCGTCGCGAGCCGGGCCCGGACGGCCGTCAGGTCGGCGTACCTCGACCAGCTCGATAGGGAGCTCTCGGACCGCGCCCGGGCGACCGAGCGCGGCAGGGGTGGACTCGACGACGCACTGGAGGCGGTCGACCTCTCGCTCGCGGGACTCGCGGACACGATGGCCGCCCAGCGGCGGGCGGCCAGTCCCGAGCCGCCGACCCTCGGCGGTGGCCCGGCCGGCCCGCTCCGGCTCCGCGTCGACGCCGTCCCGTCGTACCTGGTCCTGAACGAGGTCGCGTCCGAGCGAGCGGCGTCCATCCGCACGAGCGGCTACCACCCGCTCGTCACCCGGAACCGGAACCTCTTCACGGTGCCGTACGGGGAGGCGGTCGACGCCGTCACGTCCGCCGCGAAAGCTGACGCCGAAGCCGGTCGCGTGGGGCTCTCGGCGGCGACGCCGGGGCTGTTCGCGATGGATGCCGCCGTCCGCGAGATGGACGACCGAGCCGCACGGCGACACCGGGACGAACTCAGGGACGCGGTGGAGGGGACGCTCGACGCGGTCGAATCCCGCGTGGCCGCAGACGTCGCCGCGACCACCGATCTCCGGCGAAGCCAGGCCGACGCGGCGGTCGCCGCCGGGCTGTCGACCTATCCCACGACGGCACACCGGGCTGCTGCCACCGTCAACGGCTCCGCTGCCGGCAGAATGGCCACCGAGGTCGTCGCGCGCTCGGAGCGGTTCGATGGCGGACGCGACCGGGCCGAGCTACGCGTGCGAATCCGTGCCTCACTGCAGGCCGCGGTCGACGCAGAGACCGGGCGGCTCGACGCCGAAGTGCTCTCTGACGCGACGGATTTCCTCCGGTCGCAGCACGACGGCCTCGTCTCGGCGGCGGGAACCGCGATGCTCTCGGAGACGGACCGGGCGGCCCGACAGACACGCTTCGGCAACGAGTCGGTGTACGCGACGTTCGCCGGCCTGCCCCTGCTCCCGTTCTACTCCTGGGTCGCGACGGTCAACGTCTGGGACGTAGAGGCGCGTGGCAGCTACGCCCGATTCACGGTCCGGACCGACTACGGGTCGCCCGCGACGCCCGGCGGGTCGTTCGTCTACTCCCGGGACGGCGCTGCGGTCGCGGTCGACGTCGACGGTGACGGGGTCAGAGAACGCCTCGGCTACGCCGACCGGGTGGCCTTCGAGAGTCGCGTCGGCGTCCTCGTCGCGGTCCCGCCCGGCAAGACCGGCGTCGGTGACCTCGACGGGAACTGGGACGAGCGGTCGGCCGGCTGGCCCTGTCCGGGTCCGCGCGTGTGGCCGCCGCGGGAACCGCCGAGCGGTGACGGCGACGAGGAGGCGTCCCGATGCGGAGCGCCCTTGTATCGCCCTGTCGAAAACCCCGGTATGTTCTACGAGCAGCGGATGGACGTCGACGGACTGTCGCCGGACGACCTCGAAGACGAGTACGCCGCCGACCTCGCGTCGGTCGTCGACTCACAGGGAGTGGACGCGGTCGTCGGCGCCACGGGACTCGACCGGACGACGGTCGAGACCCTCGCGGACGGCGAGGTTCCCGGCGACCTCACACTGCAGGAAGCCGCCGCGGTGCAGTCGCTGGCAGACGGCGTCGCCGACGCCGATACCGTGTTCGAGATGGCGTGCGAGCACCTCTTGCTCGGCATGACGACGGGCGTGATGGACATCGAAGCGGTCGCGATGGACCTAGACGACGAGTTCGACCTCGGGCCGACTGAGATACAACAGAAGATAGAGCGGCGTGCCCCGATGACGTTCCACGAATTCGTCCACGTCCAGCACGTCATCGCCAGCCGCCAGCGGTAGGTATCGAGGCCCAGCCGACCTTACTCGACAGCGGTAGGAACCGCCGTCTCGGTCGAGTCCGTTCGACAACGGTGGGAACCGCGCCCCGGCCACTCCACAGCGGTACCGATTTCTACGCGACTCCCCAAGCGGGGACCATGCGCGTCGCGATCCTCGGCTGTGGCTACGTCGGCATCGAACTCGGTCGCCAGTTGACCAGCGCTGGCCACGACGTGGTCGGTGTCAGGCGCTCGGAGAACGGACTCGCGGCTATCGAGGCCGCCGGGTTCGAGGCAGTCCGCGCCGACCTGCTGGACGCCGACGACCTCGAATCGGTTCCGGACGCGGACGCCCTCGTCTTCGCGGCAAGTACCGGCGGCCGAGGGGCCGACGCTGCCAGACGCGTCTACGTCGACGGGCTGGAGACCGCCCTCTCGCAGTTCGCAGACCGCGAGGAGCCGCCGGAGCGACTCGTCTACACCTCGAGCACCGGCGTCCACGGCGACCACGGTGGCGACTGGGTCGACGAGGACACGCCCGTGTCGCCGACGACCGAGAAGACGCGGGTACTCGCGGCTGCGGAGGAGCTGGCGCTGTCGGCGGGGGAGGAGTTCGGTATCGACGGCACGGTCGCCCGGTACGCCGGCCTCTACGGCCCCGACCGTTACCGACTGGAGCGATACCTCTCCGGCCCCGTCACGGAGGGCTACCTGAACATGGTCCACCGGGACGACGCGGCCGGCGCCGTTCGGTTCCTCCTCGAATCGGACCTGGCTCGCGGGGAGGTGGTCCAGGTGGTCGACGACGAGCCCGTCTCGAAGTGGACGTTCGCGGACTGGCTCGCGGACGAGTGTGGGGTCGAGCGACCTGCGAAGCAGACGGTGGAAGAACGGCTCGCGGACGGGGAGCTCTCGGAACCGGCAGAGCGCCGGCTGCGCACGTCGAAACGGTGTTCGAACGAGAAACTCCGCGGGCTCGACTACGAGTTCGCCTACCCGACCTACCGCGAAGGCTACCGGGATGCGGTGGACATGTACCGCCAGAGACACGCGTGACCATCTTGGGGAACATTCTTAGCGGTCCACCGTGACGAGGGTGTTATGTGGCTGGCTGGCACCCCCCTCACCGCCGCTTTCACCGCGGACGGTGTGGTGGAGACGGCCACGAGCGACCCACTGACACTCGTGGCACTGGTGGTCGGTGCACTCGCGGTTGGGACAGGCGTCCGGCTGGGCGTGCGACACTTCCGCCGCTCCCCCGGTGAGCGGTTCCTCCGCGCGTTGCGAAAGACCGACGAGGTTACCGTACTGTTGCACCCGAACCCGGACCCGGACGCGATGGCCTGTGGCATGGCCGCCGCCCGGCTCTGTGAACACGCCGGCGTCGACGTCCATCTGCAGTACCCCGGCGAGATTCGTCACCAGGAGAACCGGGCGTTCAGAACCGTCCTCGAACTCGACGCCGAGCGTATCGAGACGGCAGCCGACCTCGCGAGCGACGACATCATCCTCGTCGACCACAACACGCCGCGTGGCTTCCAGGGTGCGCGTGCGGTCGAACCGTACGCCATCGTCGACCACCATCCCGGGAACGGAACGGGCATCGCGTTCACCGACGTACGGACGGACTACGGCGCCTGCTCGACCGTCTTCGCGGAGTACTTCATTGACCTCGGTGCGACCGTGGGCAACGGGACCGGCGATTCCGACGAACTCACACTTCCGTCGGCGACGGCGACGGGGCTGGTGTACGGCATCCAGTCCGACACGAACCATCTGACGAAGGGCTGTTCTGCGGCGGAGTTCGACGCGAGCCACTTCCTCTACGCGGGCATCAACGACGACCTGCTGGACCGTATCGCCAACCCGGAGGTGCCGGCAGAGATTCTCGAGACGAAGGCGAAGGCCATCTACGAGTGCGACGTCGACAGCCCGTTCGCCGTCTGCGACCTGGGCGTCGTTCCGAACGTCGACGCCATCCCGCAGGCCGCGGACGAGCTGCTCCACCTCGAGGGGGTCTCGGCCGTGGTCGTCTTCGGCGAGGACGAGGGCACGATACACCTCTCCGGCCGGTCGCGCGACGACCGCATCCACATGGGAGAGGCGCTCCAGTCCGTCGTCGCCGACATCCCGATGGCGGAGGCCGGCGGCCACGCCCGGATGGGTGGCGGTCAGCTCTCGAAGGACCACATGGAGGGAATCGGCCCCTCGAACGGGGTCTCGCGAGAGCAGTTCAAGCAGGCGCTGTTCGACGCCCTGGCGAGCGGGCGGAAGTGAGTCGAGACAGAGGTCACCGCCGAGCACGCTCGTGGCCGTAACGGGCCCCTTTTTGCCACGCTGATCCAACGCGCGTACATGGTGACGAGTACCGCGACGTGGGCGTATCGCGACGAGTTCCACGAGTCGTTCGGTCGGACCTACTTCCGACGGTTCGGCGACGGGCTGGTATCGAGCATCGGGCTGGGGACCTACCTCGGCGACCCGACCGACGCGGTCGACCAGCGCTACCACGACGCTATCGTCCGGGCGCTGGAATCCGGCGTCAACGTCCTCGACACGGCCATCAACTACCGCTGCCAGCGCTCCGAGCGTGTAGTCGGAGACGCACTCCGCGAGGCGGACGTCGACCGGGACGCGGTACTGGTCGCGACGAAGGGCGGCTTCGTCCCGTTCGACGGCTCGCGCCCCGAAGACCCCGGCTCGTTCGTCCGGTCGGAGTACGTCGAGTCGGGCATCGTCGACCCCGACGACCTCGTCCGGGGGAGCCACTGCCTCGCGCCGGGATTCGTCGACGACCAGCTCGACCGGTCGCTCGACAATCTCGGGCTGGACTCGGTCGACCTGTACTACCTGCACAACCCGGAGACACAGTTGGCGGAGTTCTCCCGTGAAGAGGTCTACGACCGGCTCGAGGCCGCCTTCGAGGTGCTCGAGCGACGTGCCGCGGACGGCGACCTCGGGATGTACGGGCTGGCGACGTGGGAGTGCTTCCGCGTGCCGGCGGACCACGACTCGTACCTCTCGCTGGCGGAGGTGGTCGGGCGAGCGCGCTCGGCGGCGAAGACCGTCGGAAACACGGCCACGCACTTCGGTGCCGTCCAGCTCCCGTTCAACGTCCACATGGCCGACGCCTTCACCGTGAAGGCGCAGCAGTCCGCCGACGGGACGGTCAGCACGCTCGAACTCGCACACAACGCCGGCCTGAACGTGTTCACGAGCGCCTCCATCCTGCAGGGTGACCTCACCACCGGGGTGCCCGAGGCGATAGCGGCACGGCTCGCGGGCGAGACGGCCGTCCAGAAAGCCATCAACTTCGCGCGGTCGGCACCCGGTGTGACGTCGTCGCTCGTCGGCATGAGCCGCGTCGAACACGTCGACGAGAACGTCGCCGCCGGAACGTTCGACCCGATGGGTGCGGACGCGTTCGACGCGACGTTCGAGTGACCGCGCCCGCTAGCGGATCTCCTTCCACTCGCCGCCGCAGTCGGGACAGGCCCGGACCGTGCCGATCTCGTCCGGGTCGTTCTTGGTGTTGAGCGTCTGTTCGCATTCGGCACAGTTGAGTCGCTCGTAGGTGTCTTTCACGAGTGACTTGTCACGGAGTGCCTTTCTGACCGATTTCATTGACGGGCCTACGAGGGCATCCGAGAAAAGTATCGGGGTCCCACATATCGACCCTTCATATGCGTTCTGGCGTTCCGGGTCCGTCGACGACGGTCGTCGGAACGGCGAACGTCACCGTCTGTCGCGTGCGAGGCGCTCTCGAATGAGTTTCGGTTCGAAAGCTTTGAACGCGCGCCCTGAGTAGTGTCGCTCGTGACGGCACAGAATACGAGCGACGGACCCGACCGCAGGCTGCGCGTGTTCGGGTCGCTCTGTGCCATGGTCTTCCTCGTCAACTTCGCGCGGGTCGTCTTCGCCCCGCTGCTCGACCTGTTCGCGGTGACGTTCGGCATCTCCTCCGAGGGAGCGGTCGGGCTCATCGCGACGCTCGCCTGGGTCGGGAGTGCCCTCCCACGGATTCCGACGGGCTACCTGCTGACGCGGTTCTCCCGGCACCGCGTCGTGCTCGGCACGGGCGTCGTCCTGACGCTCTCGGCGGCGTTCACCGCCTCCGCGAACTCGCTCCAGCAGGTCTACGTCGGCTCGTTCTGCATGGGGCTCGCGAGCGGGGCGTACTTCATCGCCGCCAACCCGCTCGTGAGCGAGCTGTTCCCCGAACGCGTCGGCCGCGCGATCGGAGTCCACGGGATGTCGAGCCAACTCGCGGCCGTGAGCGCGCCGCTGTTCGTCGGCGCGGTCCTGACCCGCGAGACGTGGGCCGTGCCCGGGCTCGGGACGGTGGCCTCCTGGCGCACCGTCATGCTCGCACTCACGGCCGTGGCAGCCGCGACGACGGTCGTCTTCTACTACGTCGCCCGCCGAACCGAGATGCCGACGGCGGGCGCGAACGACCGCGACCTGCTCGCCGCTCTCCGCCGCCAGTGGCCCATCGTCCTGACCGGATTCGTCCTGCTCGGCGGGACGGGCTTCGTCTGGAACGGTCTGTTCAACCTCTACGTTCGCTACCTCTCGGCGGCGAAGGGACTCCCGCCGAGCCAGGGTCGGACGCTCCTGACGCTGGTGTTCCTCGCGGGTGTCCCGGCGTTCTTCTTCGCGGGTGACCTCGCCGACAGACTCCCCCGCCTCCCGCTCCTGCTGACGCTGCTCGGCGGATTCGCGGCCGCGCTCGTCGCGCTCACGTTCGTCTCGGGGTTCGTCCCGATACTCGTCGTGACGCTGGCGCTCGGCTACATCATCCACAGCACCTTCCCGACGATGGACACGTTCCTGCTGGACTCGCTGCCGGACGAGAACAGGTCGTCGGCGTACGCGCTCTACTCGGGCTCGATGATGCTGTTCCAGGCGGCAGGGAGCGTCACGGTCGGGGCGTTCGTCGACGCCGGGTTCGGCTACGACGGGGTCTACCGCGGGATGGCGCTCGTGCTCGTGGGCATCTTGCTCGCGCTCACCGTCCTCTACCGGCTCGACCGGTTGCCGACCGGCGCGACGACGGCGTGAGCTGACTGCGGGTTCCCGAGTCTCGGTCCCCCGGCAAGGCGCGCCCGAGTCGGGGCCGTTTTCTCACTCCAGTCCACAGCACGGGATAGATGGAGTACGTACAGGAGCGAATCGCGACGCTCCACGACCTGACGAACCCCACACCCGCCGCGCCCACGGACCGGGCCGCGGTCGTGGTTCCGATGACGGAGCGGGAGTACGCGGGACTTGCCGCCGAGCAGGTGCTGTCGACGCTCGCGACGGTCGACCCTGCCGCTGTCATCGTCCCGCTTCGGGCGCCCGCCGAGTGCGTGCCCGACTTCCGGACGTGGCTCGACTCGTTCGACCTCGACGTCGAACTGCTCTGGTGTTCGGCCGACCCGGTCTCCGAGTTGCTCCACGAACACGGGCTGGAGAACGGCTTCGGCAAGGGGCGCGACGTCTGGCTGGCGCTGGGGCTCGCCGCCGAGCGGGGTGACTACGTCGTCGTCCACGACGCCGACGCGAAGACCTACTCCGAGGCGCACGTCCCCCGCCTCCTGTCGCCGCTCACGGACGGGTTCGAGTTCACGAAGGGCTACTACGCCCGCGTCGAGAACGACCGGCTATACGGGCGACTGTTCAGACTGTTCTACGCACCGGTGGTCCGGGCGCTCGACGACGCCCACGACGCGCCGTTCCTCGACTACCTCGACGCGTTCCGGTACGCGCTCTCGGGCGAGTTCGCCATGACGGCCGACCTCGCTCGGCAGGTCCGCGCCCAGCGCGCTTTCGGCCTCGAAGTCGGTCTGCTCGCGGACACCTTCGCCCAGGCCGGCTTCGACGGTACCGCGCAGGTCGACCTCGGCCGCCACGAGCACGACCACCGCTCAGTCTCGGGTCCCACCGGCCTCTCCGACATGGCCGGACAGGTCGGCCGCGCGCTGTTCAACGCGCTCGACGACCACGGCGTCCGGCCCGACTTCGAGACGCTCCCGGAACGCTACCGCGAGGCCGCGAACACGCTCGTCCGCCAGTACGCCGCCGACGCACGGTTCAACGGACTCGAGTTCGATGCGGTCGCCGAACGCGAGCAGGTCGCCGCCTACGCCGACTCGGTCCGCCCTCCCGAGACCGACACCCGATTACCCGCCTGGGAAGATGCACCGCTATCTCCCGACGCGGTCGCTGCGGCCGCAGCGGACGCGATGGCCGGCCTCGACGCAGACCCCCGGTCGGCCGACTGACTCCTCCTCTCGCACCTTCGGTGACGGTCGAGCGTTCCCTCGGTCGAATGAGTCTTTAGGGGCGACGGCGTGGGCCCCACCATGCGAGTCACCGCAGACGAGCTCGCGGGTGTGGTGGAGCTGTTCGGCGGGCTGACCCGGGACGAACTCGAGACGGCGCTCTCGGAGGTCGCCTACCGCGCGGAGGAAGACCTCGACGTCGAGACCGTCGAAGAGGCCGTCGCCGACGCCCTCCGGAGCTATCACCTCGTCGAGTACGACGACGGCGACCGGACCCTCCTGGTGGACGGGCCGCGCGCCTTCCCAGAGCAACCGCCCCACGGCGAGGACCTCCCGCACATCATGGACGTCGAGCCGCGCCACGTGGACCGCGACCAGCTCGGGAACGCCGTCAGGGACCGTATCGAGACCGAGACCACGCTGGCGCTCGCCGGCGGCGACCACGACCGGATGCGCGACCTGCTCGACGTGAGCTACGACGTCGAAGCCTGGGCACCCGTCGAGTGTCGCGGCGTGCGGGCGCGACTGGACGCGAAGCTCGACGCGAGCGCCTGAATCGGGACGACCACTCTGGCGCGCGCTGCGAGCGTGTCAGGCGGGAGCCTGACCGCGAGTCGGAGACGCGCGAGGGATGAGAAGCGCAGTGGAGCGAAGCGGAACGAGCGTCGCAGTCGGTTGGGGAGAGAGTGGTGCGGTTTTCATTTCCGCCGTGATTCGTGTACTGCGCGTCGGCACCAACAGCCGGACGTCCAACTACAACGACCTCTCTCTGCACACATCGCGCCAATGCGGAACGATTTACCACCCCACACCCTACACACGACCGATGGACCTGCGCCGCGTCGCCGAGTTCACCCCGCGCCCGATAGACGACGAGCAGCACGACGCCGGCGTGCTCATCCCCGTCATCGAGCGCGACGACGGCTACTACCTGCTGTTCACCAAGCGCGCGGACCACCTCGGCAAGCATCCCGGGCAGATGAGCTTCCCCGGCGGCGGCAACGAGCCCGTCGACCAGGACATCCGCGAGACGGCGCTCCGCGAGGCCTACGAGGAGATCGGGATGCACCCCGACGAGGTCGACCTGGTCGGCCGGCTGGACGACATCCGCACGATTACGGAGTACGCCGTAACGCCGTTCGTCGGCATCGTCCCCGACCGCGAGTACGAGCCGAACGAGCGCGAGGTGGCTGAGGTCGCCATCCTCCCGGTCGACGCGCTGGTCGACCCGCTCAACTACGAGTACGACCGGCGGGACCACCCCCACTACGGCGACGTGGTCATCCACTACTTCCACGTCGACGGCTACACCGTCTGGGGCGCGACGGGCCGCATCCTCGTCCAGTTCCTCGAACTGACAACGGACTGGCGCGCGCCGGAGCGAATCGACCGGCGAATCTGAAACGGTCGTTCGACGACGGCCGGGAGGGTCGTGCGGCGCAGCCCAAACGGTCGTGCGGCGACGACGACCGACCGGCGAACCTGCTTTCTGACTGGCAGTCCTACCACCGCACATGACCGACTGCGTCTACTGCGAAAGCGAGGTCGAACGACACGACCCGGTCTACGTCCGGGAAGGCGACGAGAGCGAGGAACAGCCGTTCTGCAACTACGCCTGTCTGGCGGCGTGGGTCGATGAAGAAGAACTGACGTACGGGACGTCCTGTGCGTGGTCACCAGAGCTCTGACACCGTACCGTAACCGCAGCGAAAGCGAGTTCCCCGGCGATACTTCGTCTCGTCCGACACCCTTATGACGAATGCTGGCTTTCCTTGCAGTACATGGTCGCGCAGACGATGGATCGAGTTCCACTCGCACGATAATCGACTTCTCTGTTCTCGTCTAGCTGGAGGTGCTCGCTGATGCTACGCAGCGACGTCTCTCTCGCTCGAACAGGAATCGACGGTATCGCACTGAAGCCCAAGGAGGTCGACCTCTCGCAGGCGGCACGGCTGAACGCCGACCTGCTGGTGATCGACTACGAAGGGCGCGAACACCTGCCCGACGCGACGACCCTGCGCGAACTCTCGCGCGGGGCCGCCGTCATGGTCACGACGCCCGTCCGCGCGGACGGGTTCGACCCGCTCGGGGACTGCTCGCTCGCCGCGACGCTCCCCGAGGAGGTCGGCCGAATCCTCGTGGCAGGCCACGGTGCGTACCTCTCCGAGGAGGAACGCGGGCGGGCGATTGCGCCCCGACTGGGCGAGGCCCGCAAGGCCGACGCCGACGCCTGGGTCGGTACCGAAGGCGTCGAACGCATCGCGATGGCCGCCGGCGGGACGCAGTTCGAACTGCTCTCGCGCTCGACGGCACGGGACATCCGTGCCCTCCGCGCTGCCGGCTTCGACGGCGGGATAGCCATCTACGCGCCCACCGTCCTCACGGACGACGAGGACGAGGTGCTCGACGCGGTCGGGGGCTACGTCTCCCGCCGCGGGGCGGTCGCCCGGGCGCTGCCCGACGACTGTGCCACCGACTCGAGCGCCACGGGCCGCGCCCGCGAAGTCCTGCTCAAGGCGAGCTCGGACTTCGCGCTGGTCGGCGACGTTGAGACCGTCCGCGAGCGGGTCGCGGAGCTGAAGGAGCTCGGCGCCGACTACGTCGTCTCGTACCCCGCCCGCGGGCTGGGCGAGTTCCTGGCCTGAAGCGGGTCGTCCACCGGCTCCCTCGTTTTCAGCGGTTTCTTAGAGAGAGCGCACCGTCGACGATGTCCTCGGCGACCAGCGTCATGTAGTCGACGAGCGGCGGGAACCCCGACTCCTCGCCCGCCGCGACCCGGCAGCGGTGCAGGTCCTCCCAGACCGTCGCGAGCATGAAGGCGGCGTGCGCCCGGTAGAACCGGTCGTGCTCGTACGCGAAGCCGGTCAGCTCCTCGTACCGGGCGACCAGCTCACGCCGGGTCGGACTGCCCGGGTCGGCAGAGAACGGACAGAGGCCGTGCTCGTTCAGCTCCCGCAGGTAGTCGAGTTCGTCCTCTGCGTACTCACTCTCGAGGTCGGCCAGCGACGGCGTCGGGTCGTCCGGGTCCCGCCAGCGGAGCAGCAGGTAGCCGACCTCGGTCAACGGGTCGCCGAGCATGGCGGTCTCCCAGTCCAGGACGGCGGTTATCTCCGGTTCGACGGCACTCCCGAACAGCACGTTGCCCGGCCGGAAGTCGCCGTGGACGAGGGTCGTCCGGGAGTCGTCGGGTGCGTTCTCTCGCAGCCACTCCCCCACGGCCCGGAGCCGCGGGAGCTCGCGGCCGGTCACGCGCTCGCACTCGTCGAGCCGCTCGACTCCGCACTCGACCTGTGCCAGCGGGGGCTGCCGGATGCAGACGTCCTCGAACCGGGAGACGTCTAGCGTGTGAATTTCGGAAAGGGTCTGGAGGAGCTGGTCGGCGACCGCGGCGCGAGAGGTCGCGTTTCGAAACCGCTCTGGCAGATCCGAGCCCAGCGGGACCGTCTCGCCGTCGACGAACCGGGTGACGAAGAACGAGTCGCCGAGGAGGAAGTCGTCGTCGCAGAAAAGGACCGGTTCCTGCGTCGGAACCGGGGTTTCCTGCAGGCGCTGGAGTATGTCGAACTCCGTCCGAACCGGGTTGAACAGACAGGTATCGCGTAGCTTCTGTGGCTTGCGCAGGACGAACGCCCGTTCGTCGTCGGGAGTCGCCACGGTGACGACGAGGTTGAGACCGTCGGCGAGGACCGCGGTCCCGGTGACGGCGACGCCGAGCGCGTCGGTGAGGGCGGACTCGAGACTGGTGGTGTCGACAGAGGCGTCGGCGCCGTCGTCGGAGGTAGAGGTGTCGTTGTCGGAGGTAGAGGTGTCGTTGTCGGAGGTAGAGGTGTGGGTGTCGTCGGCGGAAGATGTGTGGTCGGACATACTCCTGTGGACGGTCGCCGCAGAGGTATAAGCTGCCGGTGGTGTGTGAGTGTCTGTCGTTGTGCGGCCGGCCGGACCCGTCACCAGCTCCCGGTGCCAACATTTAATCGACGACGGCGAGCACCCCCGGTATGCAACTCGCGGCGCACACGACGAGTACGTTCGCAGACCGACTCGACGAGGCCGAGGTCGCACTCCTCCCGGTCGGGAGCGTCGAACAGCACGGGCCGGCGCTGCCCCTCGGAACCGACTTCTTCGCCGCCGAGGGCGTCGCCGAGGCGGTCGGTGAGCGAGACGATACGGTCCTCCTGCCGACGCTGCCGGTCGGCGTGAGCGAGCACCACCGGCAGTTCCACGGGACGCTCTGGACGGAGCCGGAGACCTTCGAAGACTACGTGTTCGACGTCGTCCAGAGCGTCGCGAGCCACGGCGTCCGGAAGGCGGTCGTCGTCAACGGTCACGGCGGGAACACCGAGGCGCTCCAGCGAGCGGCGCGTCGCCTCCGCCGGGCCGAGATCGCCTTCGCCGCGCCGTGGTCCTGGTGGTCGAACCTCGGCGGGCTGGAGGAGGCGCTGTTCGGGACGAGCGGCATCGGTCACGCCGACGAACTGGAGACGAGCATGATGCAACACCTCCGGGGCGAGCACGTCCGCGAGGACCGACTCGACGAGGCCGAATCGGGTGCGGCTCCCGCGTGGGGCAAGTCGGTCCACGGGGCGGAAGTCGGCTTCGACACCGTCGACTTCTCCGAGTCGGGGGCGGTCGGGAAGCCGACGAAGGGGTCCGCAGCGGCCGGCGAACAGCTGTTCGAGCGGGCGACGGAGGAGCTCGACGCGCTGGTCGACTGGCTGGGCGAGCAGGCGTTCGACGAGCTGCTGCCGGAGGAACACCGATGAGCGGAGGCAAGTCCCGTCCCGAATCCGTCGCCGTGGTCGGCGGTGGCGCCATCGGGACGACGGCGGCCTACGACCTCGCCCGCGAGGGCGTCGACGTGACGCTGTTCGAGGCCGGAGAGATCGCCTCGGGGAGCACCGGTCGCGCCTCCGGGTTCGTCTACGACGCCTTCGCCGGAAGCGTGGACGCCAGAATCGCGGACCGGTCGCTCGACCGCTTCCGCGAACTCGACGGACAGGGCAACTTCGAGTTCACCCCGTGCCCGTACGTCTGGCTGGCCCGCGAGGGCGACGAGAAACGGGCGGAGGCCATCCGCGAGCAGGTCGACGGGATGCAGGCGAACGGGCGGAACGTCGAACTCGCGGACCTGGACGACCTCGACGCCGCGTTCGACGACCTCGTCCTCGACGACGTGGGGGTCGCCGCGGTGGCCCACGACGCGGCCTACACCGAGCCGCCGACGTACCCACCGGTGCTCGCGGCGAAGGCCGAGACGGCGGGAGCGACCATCGAGACGGAGACGCCGGTGAGTCTGAGTACCGAGCCGACGGGCGTCATTCCCGCGGGCGAAGACGGAGCGGCCGGCGACGTCGAGCGCTTCGACGCCGTGCTCGTCGCCGCCGGCGCACACACGAAACGGCTGTTCGCGGGCGTCGGAATCCCCATCGCGATGAAGCCCTACCGGGTGCAGGCCCTGACCGCGAGCGACGACCTCGACGTTCCCCTCGTCTACGACGCGACCGGCGGCTTCTACTGCCGGCCGCATACCGACGGCATGCTCGCCGGTGACGGGACGGTCCCGGAGGAAGCAGACCCGGACGACTGGGACGAGAGCGCGGACGACTGGTTCCGGGCCGATATCGACTCAGGGCTCGCGACGCGGGTCGGTCGCGAGCCGGACGTGACCCGGTCGTGGGCCGGTCTGTGCACGGCGACGCCGGATTACGACCCGCTACTGGGCGAAGTGCGCGACGGACTGTACGTCGCGACAGGCTGGCAGGGCCACGGTTTCATGCGCTCGCCGGGGCTCGCGGAGGCCGTCGTCGACGAGATACTCGGTGGGGAGGGAATCGAACAGTTCGACCCGACGCGGTTCGACGGAGACGAAGAGTTCGAGATAATAGAGGGTATGGCGGTCGAGTGAGGGCTGGAGAGGCGCCAGTCGGGCAACTGGCGACCGTTCGCGGTGGACTGCTTACTCGATACCGTCGTCGTCCTCGTCGTCGGCGCCGACAGCGACCGCTTCGGCGTCAGAGGGTCCGTCGACGTCGACGGCTTCCGACTCCTCGTCCGACTCTTCGCCCGCGGCCGACTCGTCCTTCGGGATGCGTATCTCCAGCGTCCCGTTCTTCCGGAGCGTCGCGGTCGCATCCGCGGCGTTGACGAGGGCGTCGTCAGGCAGTTTCGCCTTCCCGTCGAGGGACATCCCGCGGCCCGGGACGCGCATCTCGAACTCCTCGTAGAACTCGCGGAACCGGTCGATGCGGACCATCACCGTCCCGTCGAGGTAGCGGACCTGGACGTCAGACTGGGTCGCTCCCGGCGCGTCGAAGACGACGAGGTAGGCGTCGTCGGACTCGAGTACGTCGACCGGAATCGGCCGGTTCTCCTGCATCTGGCTCGACGCACGGCCTATCTGGCGCAAGACGGTGTTGCTCACCGACTTGCCGAACTCTCGGACGTTCATAGTTCGATCTCTTCGAGACAGTCCACACCGCGACAGTACGGACACGCGAAATCCTCGACGGTCACGTCGTCGGGCATGTCGTAGGTGTAGTGGAGCTCGAACATGTCCAGTTCGCAGTCGCCGCTGGTGCACCGGACCTCCATCGTGGCTGGCATAGCAGAACCTTCGGCCGTGAGGGGGAAGGGGTTTTCGGAGGCCGGAACGTTTACCTTCACCTTGCTACTCTCCGTGAGGCATGGGACGGATCCGCGTCGCCCTGCTCGTCACCCTCGCTTGCCTCCTCTGTTCGGCTACACTCCCGCCGTCGGTCGCGGGGGGAACGACGGCCCAGCCGGGTGGCACCGCGGTCCAGCCGGGTGACGCCGCAGTCCAGCCGGGTGACGCCGCGGTCCACCGGACGGTCACGGTCGCCTTGACGCCAGCCGACCGTGGAACCGTCCGGCTAACAGCCAGCTTCGAACTCGACGACTCGGTCACTAGCCTCGACGTGCAGGTACCCGAGGGTGCCCGGGTCGTCGAGACCGACGGCTTCGACTACCGGTCGGGGTCGCAGTGGTCCCACGGCTGGGACGGCGAGACGACGAACCCGTCGGTCACCATCTCCGTCGACGTGAACGGCCAGAACGAGCGATTCGGGGGGAACGACTTCTACGACGCGGGCGAGTGGGCGCTCGTCCCGACGCGGTTCCCCGCCCGATACTTCACCGACGGGGCGAAGTCGTTCGACTCGTGGACTCCCGGTGAACTGCCGACGACCTACCGCGCCGCGGATGAGGGAGTCGTCGGCGACCGCATCGCCTTCCTCGGCGAACACGAGGTCCGGGAGTACCAGACCCACGGCCGGACCCTGACGCTCGTCGTCCCGGAGGGAGTCTCAGTGGACGACGATGCCGTCTACGAATCGCTGACGTTCGGGATGGAGGAGCTCCACGTGACGGCCGCGACGGACGACATACGGGTGTTCGTCGCGCCCGACCCCATCCGCCGGGGCGGCCTCCAGTGGGGGACTCAGGACATGTGGGTCCACCACGAGGAGCCGGTCGACGACGTGCGGAACCCGTGGCTCCACGAGTACGTCCACACCCGACAGCGCTACAGTCGGAACCACAAGATGCTGTGGTTCGACGAGGCGAGCGCCGAGTACTTCGCAGCCCTGCTCACCTATCAGGAGGGGCGGGTGAGCTTCGACGAGTTCTACGACCTCGTCTCGACGGGCCGGGACGCCGACTCCCAGCTCAGCTCCCAGGACCGGTGGACCTCACAGTACGCCGAGTACACCAAGGGCCGTCGCGTGCTGGCCGCCCTGGACGCGAAGATTCGCGATTCGACCGGCGGGAACCGGACCCTCGCCGACGTGTTCTTCCTGATGAACGTCAGGAACGAGCGCGTCACGCTGCCGAAGTTCCGGGCCGCTGTCGTCGAGGTCAGCGGCGACGAAGAGCTCGAGGGCTGGGTCGAACGATACGTCGATACCCGGGCGGTCCCAGACGTGCCTCGTGACCGCTCACGCTTCGCCCAGCCGACCGGCCCACTCGACGCCGACGGCGACGGGTTGACCGACGCGAAGGAGAACCGGCTCGCCCTGAACCGGCTGAACCCCGATACCGACGGCGACGGCATCGACGACGCCACCGAATTGGAGATAGGGACGGACCCCAGCAGGAGCGACACGGACGGTGACGGGCTCGACGACGGAACCGAGCGTGAGAAGGCGGGGACTGACCCGACCGACGGGGACACCGACGGCGACGGCCTCTCGGACCGGACCGAACGGTACGAGACGAACTCCGACCCGACGGTCGAAGACACGGACGGTGACGGCCTCTCCGACGGCGAGGAGGTCGAACTCGGGACGGCACCGGACGAGACGGATACCGACGGCGACGGCGTTCCCGACGGGGAAGACGACACGCCTGCAGGGACCGATACCGACGATACGGCAGAATCAGACCAGTCAGAATCGGACGGTGAGACGGGACCCTCCGCGTCGAATCCGGGGTCGTCTCCCGCCTCCGGGGGAGACGCGATGTCGGGCACCCCGGGATTCGGTACGGTCGCCTGGGGGGTCGCAGTCGCCTCCCTCGTGGTGGTCGCACGGCTGTGGCGCTGAGGGGACACCACTCCCGGCCGGTCGAACCGGCGGTCCCGGGCGGATATAATCGTTTTCCGACCTGTTCTAAAAACCGACGATGGCCTGAATATCGCGGGGAGCCAACTGTCTCGTGCAGACGGAGGGAGTAACATGCCAGCAACAACGAACGTACGAATCGGCCACTGCTCGCCAGACGCACCGGCGGTCGACGTCCTCGTCGACGGTGCAGCCGTCGTCCAGGACGTGAAGTTCGGTGACGTCGGTGACTACCTCGAACTGGCCGCCGGGAGCCACGAGATCGCCATCTGTCCGAGCGGGAAACACGACCAGCCGGTCCTCGAGAAGTCGCTCGCCCTCGAACCGGACCACGAGTACTCTGTCCTCGCCATCGGCGAGCTTGCGGACCTCTCGACGCTGGTCCTCAACGACGACAACACGGAGAAGTCGAACGCCGGCCGGCTCCGGTTCGTCCACGCGTGTCCGGACGCGCCGGCGGTCGACGTCGCCTTCGACGGCGCGCGACTGTTCGCCAACCAGCCGTTCGGAAAGTCGAGCGCCTACGCCAGCATCGACGCCGGGAGCTACGAGGTACAGGTGATGCCCGCCGGGCAGACGGAGCCCGTCCTCACCATCCCGGGCGTGAGCATCGAGAACGGGCGGACCTACACCGCCTTCGCCATCGGGAAACTCGCGGACGATTCGCTCGACGCGGTCGTCACGCTGGACCACGCCCCGATGGCGAAGATGGCCTGACGGGCCATCCGTCCCGGTACGGCTTTTCTCTGCGCCGCCTCACGTCCCCAGCTGGCGCACGCTTTCGCACCCGTTTTACCCGTCGAGCGTGAACTTCGTCCAATGACAGACCCCGCGAATCTCGACGTGACCATCGTCGACGGCTACGTCGACGAGCCGGCGCACTTCGGGGTGCCTCCCTACATCTCGACGTATCCCCGGTACACCGCCGGGGCGCTGGTCGACGCGGGGGTGCCGCCGGAGAACATCACCTACCACACCATCGACGAGCTGCGCGAGGAGCAGTCCCGCTGGCTCGACGTGGAGCAGGCCGACCTCATGTGCTACCTCGGCGGCATGACCGTCCCCGGCAAGTACGTCGGTGGGACGCCCGCCGAACCCGACGAGGTCCGAAAGCTCGCCTGGACCGCGAACGGAACGACGCTGATGGGCGGCCCCGTCAAGTTCGGCGTCGGCGACGAGAACGCCGGCGCGACCGAGACGGTCCGGGACGACCTCGACTACGACTTCGTCGCGAAGGGCGACGTGGAGGCGGCCGCGTTCGACCTGGTCGACTCGGGGCTGGAAGGCTTCAACAACCGGATGCGCGACAACCGGGAGATAGACCGCTGGGCAGCGAAGGGCGCCTTCGTCATCGAGCAGCACCCGAACCACCCGGAGTACCTCATCTGCGAGATGGAGACCAGTCGCGGCTGTCCGTACCGCTGCTCGTTCTGCACGGAACCGCTGTACGGGAACCCCTCGTTCCGGTCGCCCGAGTCCGTCGTCGGCGAGGTCGAACGGCTCTACGAGCGGGGCGCGCGGCACTTCCGACTCGGCCGGCAGGCCGACATCCTCGCCTACGGTGGCGACGGCGAGAAGCCGAACCCGGACGCCCTGCGCGAGCTGTACGGTGGCATCCGCGAGGTAGCGCCCGACCTCGGGACGCTCCACCTCGACAACATGAACCCCATCACGGTCGTCGAGTGGCCCGAACTGTCCAGGGAGGGCATCCGCGTCATCGCGAAGCACAACACGCCGGGCGACACGGCCGCCTTCGGGCTCGAATCCGCCGACCCGAAGGTGCAGGAGGCGAACAACCTCAACGTCACCGCTGAAGAGGCGTTCCGGGCCGTGAAGATGGTGAACGAGGAGGGCGGCTGGCGCCCCGGCGACGAGCCCGGAACGGGTCCCTCGACCGGGCCGGACGCCCCGCGACGGCTCCCGAAACTCCTGCCGGGAATCAACCTGCTCCACGGACTGAAGGCCGAGCGCGAGGAGACGTTCCAGCACAACCTCGATTTCCTCGAGCGGGTCTACGATGCCGGGCTGATGCTCCGCCGGGTCAACATCCGGCAGGTGATGACGTTCGCCGGGACCGAGATGAACAGCGAGGGCGCACACATCGCCCACGACCACAAGCGGCTGTTCAAGCGGTACAAGTCGCAGGTCAGAGAGGAGATAGACAACCCGATGCTCCAGCGCCTCGCCCCGCCGGGGACGGTCCTCCCGAACGTCCACCTCGAGTACCACGAGGATGGTACGACCTTCGGCCGGCAGCTCGGGACCTATCCGCTACTCGTCGGCATCCCGGGCGAACGCGAACTCGGCCAGGTGCTCGACGTGGCCGTCGTCGACCACGGCTACCGCTCCGTGACCGGCGTGCCGTATCCCCTCGACCTGAACGCCGCGTCGATGAACGAGCTGACGGCCATCCCCGGCGTCGGCAAGTCGACCGCGGGCGATATCGTCGTGAATCGGCCGTACGACTCGCTCGACTCGGTTCCGGCGGACGTCGACCTCGGGCCGTTCGTCGCCGGCGGGAGACGCACCGACGCGGATTGACGGTTCCTTCGGTTTCATAGCCTCCAACAGCGGAAATTTGAAGTTGACACCCTCTGTTACATCGACTGGAGGCTCACTGTGGAAATCTCTGATAAACTACTGTGTCTGTTCAGCGCGAAGGTCGATTCGGACGGCGATTCCTACACCATCGAAGTGCCGCGTCAGGAGATCGAGACGGGCTCGGTCGACTCGGGCGAGACCTACCGCGTCGCGCTCATCAGCCGCGAAGAGGAGAGCGAGACGACGACCGAGACCGAGGAGACCAGCACCTCGCCGTCGGAACCGCAACCGCCGGTCGAGATCGGCGAGACTCGCTACGTCGAGATCGAGGACATCGGCAAACAGGGCGACGGCATCGCCCGCGTCGAGCGCGGCTACGTCATCATCGTCCCCGGTGCCGACGTCGGCGAGCGGGTGAAGGTCGAGGTGACCGAGGTGAAGTCCAACTTCGCCGTCGGCGAGATAATCGAAGACACGTTCTGAACGGCTCTCTCACTCGATCTCGCTGCCGTCGACGCGCTTCGGCCCGTCCGAATCGTACACGACCACCTTCTCTTCGGATTCGACGCGCCGGTAGTTGTCCCTGACGCCGATCGCTTCCTCGAGTTCGCGGACCGCCCGTTCCTTGAGCGCAGCCGCCAACTCCTCGGCGTCCTCGCGCGAGATGTCTCGGCCGAGGCCCTCGCACTCGTGGGCGCGGACCATCCCGGACTCGTCTACCGCCTCGCCCATCGGCTGGCTGGTGCCGCCGAGCGCGACGCTGAAGGGATACGTTTGGCAGACGAGCGGGCGCGAGTCGTGGACGGTGCAGGAACCCATGCCCTCGTCGTCCTCGGCGTAGAACCGGCAGTCACCACAGGAGTTCGTCTGGAGCGCCCACTCGAACGTCTCGCCGGTGAGCTCGCCGTCCTCGTCCTCCGAGAGGCCGTACGGCATCGGTCTGGCGACGTCGCGGAAGTCGTACTCCTGCTCGCCAGCCTCCTGCAGGGTCGAAACCTCGTCGGGAAAGACGGTCGCCGTGTGCGGGTCGTCGGCCTCGGCGGTGCAGCAGGCGCCGCAGCGAGTACACTCGAAACCGATGGTCTCGATGGCATCGGCCAGGTCGGACGCGTCGAGAGCTTTCGCCTTCTCGAGTTCGGATTCGAGTGACTCCATCGTCGTCTGGTCGTGCGGCGTCGGTGCTGAAAACGCTCTCGGTCGGTGCGTTGTGGGAAGGTCTCGGTCGTGGTGCTACGATAGCCAACCGTCTCGGTTCGGGCTACGTCGGCCGACCGGCTCGCTCGCCGTCCCACGTCACCCGCCCTTCGGCACGGAGCTTCTCCAGGTGACAGGCGACGGTCGCGCCGGCGAGGTCGCGGACGCCGGTAAGGTCCTTCTCGTAGGCAGCGTCGAGGACCTCGTCGAGGGTCGCCGCGCCGGCCTCGACGGCGTCGAGGACACGCCGCTCGCGCTGTCGACGGTGCTCGATGAGCCGTTCGATGGTCGCACGTGGGTCGTCGATCACCGGGCCGTGACCGGGGAACAGCTCGGTGGGGTTTCGCACCCAGAGACGTCGGAGGCTGGTGAGATACGCCCGCATGTCGCCGTCGGGCTCACCGACGACGACGCTCCCCTCGGAGACGGCGAGGTCACCACAGAGAACCGAATCGCCCGTGACGAACGAGACGTGGTCGCGGGCGTGGCCGGGGGTCTCCAGTACCGACACGTCGACGTCCGGGAATCGGGTCCCCTCGCGGAACGTCCTGTCGGGCTCGATACCCGTCGCGGCCACGAAGCGGTCGACGTGTCCGTGGTGCGCCCAGACGGTCGCACCGGTGTGGTCGGCGTAGTCGGCGACTGCGCCGATGTGGTCCGAATGCGTGTGGGTCACGGCGACGTGGCGGACGTCGTGCGTCGAGCACACTTCGTCCAGTCGCTCGTTGTCGTCCGCCGGGTCGACGAGAAGTGCAGTGTCGTCGCCGACGACGTACGCGTTGGTCCGGCCGGTCGGCGCGCGGGTGTGCGTGGAGACGCCGATGCGGGTGACGGTGGACATGGCTGCACTGTCGCCCCACCGTCACATAACGTGAGGGGACAGCGATCCACCGCTGCCGCAGGTTGGCTCGAACGGACAGGAGAGTGACGTTCTCAGACGTTCAGGAAGTAGACCTGTTTCCGTGCGTCCTGGAAGCTGTAGCGAGAGTTGACGAGGCCCTCGTCGTCGAGGCGGTTGAGAGCGTAGCGAACCGTCCGGTCGGGGAGCAGGGACTCCTCGGCGAGCTGTCCCTGGGACATCGGCGATTCGGTCTCCAGTACCTTCGAGACGAGCTTCGCGCTCGGCGGGAGCTCGCGGAGGCGCTCGCGGTACTCGGCCTCTGAGAGGACGTCGTCGGAATTCTTCGCACGGTCGTCTGCGGTACTCATGCTCATACCCGTTGCTGGAACGAGCCTCCTGTTAAGGGTTGGCTATATGGTGGTTGGTATGGTTCAGATAATATTAGGTGTTAATATCACATGGTCTTTCCTCGACATTCGGGGCGCGGTTTTTCCGTCGAGCCGACGAATACACCGGCATGGAAGCCATCCCGGAGACGTATCACGACCTGTTCGAGAAGCAGACGTTCGCACACTTCGCGACGGTGATGCCGGATGGCACGCCGCAGGTGACCCCCGTCTGGGTCGACTACGACGAGGATAGCGGCCACGTGCTGGTGAACACCGCGCGTGGTCGTCGGAAGGAGAAGAACGTCAGGGAGAACCCGAAGGTCGGCATCGAGATGACGGATCCGGACGACCCGTACCGGTTCCTCTCGATTCGCGGCGAGGTCGTCGAGGTGACCGAGGACGGCGCCGTCGAACACATAGACGAGCTGACTAAACGGTACATGGGCAAGGATACGTATCCGAACCACGGCGAGGAGTCGGGGCCGCGCGTCGTCGTCCGCATCGAGCCACGCCACGTCACGGGGAACTGAGCGGGAGCAGCTCCCTCAGCTCAGACAAGGGTCGCGGTACTGTCCCATCACGCAGTGGCAGTGGGGGCAGTAGACGAACAGCAGGTCCTCGTGCTCGTGACGGTCGAGTTCGTCCGCCGAGAGCGTCGCCTTGCAGTGCGGACAGGTCGGCATGCAATGTACTATGTTACCATCCTACAAGGGGCTTCCCACACCGGGACGACTCCAATATTGTTTTAACCCACCGAGGGAGTACAAACGACCAGTGTGAAGGGCCAGGAATGGTACCAGACGGACGAGGTGGCCGAGTCGTACGAAGAGAAGCGGTTCTCTCGTGGCGGACGGCTGATCGACCGTCGTGAGAAGCAGGCGGTGCTCAACGCTCTCGGGCCGATCGAGGGGAAGAACGTCCTCGAGATCGCCTGCGGAACCGGCCGGTTCACGGTGATGCTCGCCGAGCGCGGGGCCGATATCGTCGGTCTCGACATCTCCGCGGCGATGCTCCAGCAGGGTCGGAAGAAGGCGCGCGCGGCCGGCGTCGACGACCACCTGGAGTTCATCCGGGGCGACGCAGCTCGACTGCCGTTCCCGGACGACCACTTCGACGCGGTCGTCGCGATGCGGTTCTTCCATCTCGCGGACACGCCCGCGTCGTTCCTCTCCGAGATGGCGCGCGTCTCGAAGGACCAGGTGTTCTTCGACACGTTCAACCGGTTCTCGACGCGCTCGATCTACAACTGGGCGCTCCCGATGGGTTCCCGGCTCTACTCCCGGTACGAGGTCGATTCGCTGGTGGAGAAGGCGGGACTCCACCTCGTGAACGAGTCGCACGACTTCGTGCTCCCGTACGGATTCTACCGGCAGATCCCCGACAAGCTCGCGGCGACCCTGCGCGGCATCGACAAGGAGGTCATCGACGCGCCCGGGCTGGAACGTCTCGCATCGGTCTCCTACTGGGACGTTCGCGTCTGACCGAATACCAGTCGGGATTCTGTTACACTGGCTTTTAAGTATCGTAACTGCAAGAAACCTCTATGGACCTCTCGGTAGTCGTCCCGACGCTCAACGGCCGGGAGCAGCTCCACGCCTCGCTGGACGCACTGGCCGAACTGGTGCCGTCGGCCGAGGTGGTGGTGGTCAACGGCCCCTCCGCAGACGGGACGACCGGGATGGTGCGCGAGCGCACCGATGTCGACGTTCTCGTCGAGATCAGCGAGCGGAACGTCAACGTCGCACGGAACGCCGGGTTCGAGGTGGCGTCGGGAGACGTCGTCTCGTTCGTCAGTTACGACCTCGCCGTCGAGGAGTCGTGGCTGGACGGCGTCGAGGCGGGAATCGAAGACGGTGCCGACGTCGTCACGGGGCCGACTCACCGGACGGTCAAGGCGGGCATGACGACGGAGGTGATGGAGACGACCACCATCGCCGGCAACGAGGTGACCTACTTCAGCGGCCACAACGTGGCGTTCCGCCGCGCGGTTCTGGAGGACCTCGATGGGTTCGACGAGTACCTGCAGACCGGTGGCGCCCGTGACGCGGCCCATCGCCTCGCGACGATGGGGTACGGCGTCGACTGGCGAACGGAGATGAGCGTCTGTGGCGAGTACGAGACCGACGGCGGGCGCACCCTCGAGGACTGGCAGTGGAAGTACCGGTCGCTCGCCTACCGGCTGGCGAAGAACTACGGTGCCCGCCCGACGGTTCTCCGGCGAACCGCCCGACACGCGCTCCAGGACTCGGTCGCGGCGATGAAGGACGTGGCGACTGGCACGCGAACGCCGACCTCCTGGCTGGGGAGCGGACGGTCGGTCGTCGCGGGCGTCGCCGTCGGCGCGAAAGACGGACTGGCCGCCCGCAAGCGAGACAAGTCGAATCGGCGGAATCCGAACGGCGTCTCGACGCGGCAGGACCGCGCCGTCTGCCGCTACGAACTCTGAACTCTCCGGTCAGGCCTCGGGAGCGAGGTCGTCGATGACGCGGCAGGCGTTCTTCGAGAAGGCCTTCCACAGTTTGTCCTCCGAGACGTCGAGCGTGAGTATCTCCATGACGCCGACGTTCGGGTGCGCCGAGGGAGCTCCCGACCCGAACAGGACACGGTCAGGGTGTTCGAGGAGTGCCCGCTCCAGCGGTTCACGGAAGCGGACGAACGAGGTATCCAGGTACGTCTCGTCGTGGTCCTCCAGCAGGTCGATGGCCCGGTCCATCAGGTCCCGGTCGAGGGGATAGCCCCCGAAGTGTGCGAGGATGACCGGGAAGTCACGGTCGAGGAGGGTCTCCGCGACCGACTCGGGAGGGAAACCGTCGCCCGCGCGGACCAGGACCGGGAGGCCGACCGCTGCGAGTTCGTCGACGACCTGCTCGTCCGGCAGCCCGTCGAGCGGCGGGTCGAGGACGAACCCGTGGAAGCGGTCGTCGTAGGCGTACTGTTCGACGTCTTCAGGGGTCGTGTGGTGGTCGTCGCGTGAGATGAGGCGGTTCCGTAGCCGTGACGTCGTGCCCGCGCCGGGGTCCCGTGGCCCGTTGATCCGCGCGAAGGCGACGAAGGGACGTTCGACGCTCAGCCGTGCTACTTCGTTGTTCGAGCTCAGGTAATCCGTGTCGTCGGGCTGGGGGTCGGGGAACACGACGGCACGGACGACGCCCGCCTGTTGCATCTCGCGTTCGAGTTTCTCCGGTGAGATCGCTCGCCCACGTGTCGTCGCTTGCTCGTCCGTTCCGAGTCGGGCGTGGACGTCGACGACGCGGAATCGGTGTTCCAGCTCCAGCATCGGGCCACTGTTCTACGTACTGCTATTTCCCGGTACCGGCCTCCTCTTTCAGCCACCAGATTAACATACGTAAGTTGTCTATTCGATATCTAATAGCGTGATAAAGGCAGACAGAGGCCGTTTGAACTGAGAAATCTATATATACTCAGACAAACAATTGGTGGGTGAGGTTTCCCCAGTATGTCTCAAACTTTCGCACAGCGCAGCATGGGTGGTCAGCCGTTGTACATCCTCGCCGAGAGCTCCCGGCGAACACACGGCCGTGACGCACAGTCGTCGAACATCATGGCCGGCAAGGCGGTCGCCGAGGCCGTACGAACCACCCTCGGCCCGCGAGGCATGGACAAGATGCTCGTCGACTCGTCCGGGACGGTCGTCATCACGAACGACGGCGCGACCATCCTCCAGGAGATGGACATCGAACACCCGGCGGCCCAGATGATCGTCGAGGTCGCCCAGACCCAGGAGGACGAGGTCGGCGACGGAACGACGACCGCAGCCGTCCTCGCGGGGCACCTCCTCGCACAGGCCGAGGACCTCCTCGAGAGCGACGTCCACCCCACGACCATCGTCGAGGGCTACCACGAGGCCGCACAGATCGCACTCGCCGCCATCGACGAGATGGTCCTCGACCTCGAAATGAACGACGAGACGCTCCACAACGTCGCCGAGTCGAGCATGACCGGCAAGGGAACCGGCGGCCTGACCGCCGACCAGCTCGCGAAGACGGTCGTCGAGGCGATCCGCCACGTCGAGGACGACGGCGAGGTCGAGCGTGACGACGTCCGCATCCACACGAAGGTCGGTGCCTCCTCGAACGCGACCGAGCTGGTCGAGGGCATCATCATCGACGAGGAGCCCGTCCACGATTCGATGCCCCGCCACGTCGAGGACGCGACCATCCTCTGCATCGACATGGACCT
Organism: Haloarchaeobius lipolyticus; assembly: GCF_051208015.1. Taxonomy (NCBI): domain Archaea; kingdom Methanobacteriati; phylum Methanobacteriota; class Halobacteria; order Halobacteriales; family Halorubellaceae; genus Haloarchaeobius; species Haloarchaeobius lipolyticus. The sequence goes on from NZ_JBPKGF010000004.1 coordinate 149,696, forward strand.
CGAGGTCCGCAAGACGGACGTCGACACCCAGTACCGCATCGACACCATCGAACAGCTGAACGCCGCGATGGAAGCCGAGGAGTCCGAACTCCGGGGCTACGCGAAGACCATCGCCGACTCGAAGGTCGACGTCGTCTTCTCGACGGACAAGATCGACAAGCGCGTCGCATCCTTCCTCGCGGACGAGGGTGTCCTCGCCGTCGAGAAGCTCTCGAACAAGGACGCCCGCTCCATCGCCCGGGCCGTCGGCGCGAAGCGTCTCGGCTCGCTCGAGGACCTCGACTCGGCGGACTTCGGCCACGCCGACAGCATCCGCGTCGACCGGTTCGGTGACGAGGAGCTGACGTTCATCGAGGGCGGTGCAGCCGCGAAGGCGGTCACCATCTTCGTCCGCGGCGGGACCGAACACGTCGTCGACGAACTCGAGCGCGCCCTGAACGACGCCCTCGACGTGGTGTCGGTCGCCATCGAATCCGAGGAACTCGTCTACGGCGCAGGTGCCGCAGAGATCGGTATCGCGGACGCCGTTCGTCGCGCCGCAGCCGGTATCGAAGGCCGCAAGCAGCTGGCGGTCGAGGCGTTCGCCGACGCGGTCGACGTCATCCCGCGCACGCTCGCCGAGAACACCGGCATGGACCCCATCGACGCACTCGTCGCCCTGCGCGCCGCCCACGAGAGCGGTGACGTGATGGGCATCATCAGCGAGGGTGAGACCGGGACCATCACCGACCCGTCGAAGTACGGTATCCTCGACCCCGCCGACGTCAAGCGCGAGGCAGTCGAGTCCGCGACCGAGGCCGCGACCATGATCGTCCGCATCGACGACATCATCGCGGCGAAGTAAGCGAGAGACTGTACGCTACCTGGCCCTGTCCCGTTTTTCTGTGTTCGGTTCCGTTCTTCCGTCTCTGTTCCCCTCGCCGCGAGCGACAGCCAGCCCGAATGGATGGACCTACCGGAAGGTCCAAGCTCAGCCGTCGATGGCCGACTCGACCGACTCCTCGACCTCTTCGACCTCCTCGGCCAGTGCCTCCCGCTTGAAGTAGAGTACCTCGACGGCGACAACCGCGACCGCGAGTGCGACCACGGTGTAGAAGGTCCCGCGCTGTGCGGACCAGAGGTGGTAGAGGATGAGCGGGAACGCGGCGACACAGCCCAGCAGGCCGGTGGCAGGGGGGAGCGGATTGATCTCGTCGTGGTCGCGTTCTTTCAGCGCCAGCGCGCACATCGTCCCGAAGACGACGACGAACGCCAGCGACCCGAACGAGGTGATGGCGTTCAGGCTGCCGTACGCGGCGAAGGCAGCGGCGATAGCTCCCAGAACGAGGACCGTCCGGGACGGTGCGCCCTCTGCGTCGGAGTCGCCGAGGCTGTCGGGGGCGAGCCCGTCGTCGAGCATTCCCTTCGCGAAGTGCGCCGCGGAGAACAGCGTCCCGTTGATGGCGCTGCCTGTCGAGAACAGCGCCGCGACGGCGACGAAGGTGAAGCCGAGCTGGCCGAGGAACGGCTCGACCGCGCGTGCGACCGCTATCTCGGGGTGGGCTTTGATGACGTCCGTCTTCACGAGGCTCGTGACGAGGATGGCCACGAGACAGTCGACGACGATGGCGCCGACGATGGAGACGTACACGGCCCGCGGGAGGTTCGTCTCGACGTTCTCGATGCTCTCCTGGTCGTACATCAGGAGCTGCCAGCCCTGGAAGGAGACGAACGAGACGGCCACCGCCGTGACGAAGCCGGTCGTCGCGACCTGCGAGAAGCCGAACTGGAGTGCATTCTTGCCGGCGCCGTAGTACAGCCCCCAGATGCTGATACCGAGCAGGATGACGACCTTGAGCGTGACGAGCAGCTTCTCGGAGCTCCCCGTCGCGCGTGCGCCGAGGACGTTGAGGCCGACGAAGAACGCGACGGCGAGGACGGACAGGAGCGGATGGACGACGCCCTCGGACAGGCCGAGCTGCGGCAGGAGTTTCACGCCGAACCCGCCGAACGCGTAGGCGTACATGGCGATGGACCCGATGTAGCCAAGCAGGAGGGTCCAGCCGACCATCCCGGCGTACTCGGCATCGTCGAGGTAGCTCTCGAGATGGGTGACGGACCCACCCTTCCGATCGTTGATGCTGTTCACCTTGAGGTACGAGTAGGCGGCACACATCGACACCAGGCTCGCGACGAGGAACGCGAGCCAGGCGGCCGCCCCCGCGATGCTCGCGACGACGCCCAGCACCGCGAAGACGCCGCCGCCGATCATCCCGCCGAGACCGATAGCTGCGGCTCCGGTGAAGCCCAGGCTTTCGTCGGACATTCACGAGAACGTTCGGTCGCGAGACAGGTAGGGGGTCGGCCAAGAATGAGAGGCCGACGGTCGATTCACGGCGTCGGCAACGCCCAGTCGTATCGAATCGCCGCGAGTCGCAACCCGAGCGCCAGTCCCACGCAGACGCCGGTCGCCCAGAGCTGGGCGAATCCTGCCTCGCGAACCGCCCAGAACGCCGCTCCCCCCGCCAGCGCACAGGTCGCGTAGAAGTCCTCGTGCAGTATCGACGGCACCTCCTGGGCGAGCAGGTCGCGGATGGCCCCGCCGCCCGTCCCCGTCAGGGTCGCCGTGATGACGACCCCGAACGGCGAGAGGCCGACCTCGTGGCCGACGATGGCGCCGGTCGCGGCGAACGCGGCGAGCCCGACGGCGTCGGGAAGCGTCAGCATGGGTGAGTCGGCGATGTCGCCGGCGTCGGCGCGGGTCATGGCGAGGGTGAGGACGACGCCGGCCAGCGCAAGCGTCATGTCCGATTCCGCGAGCAGTGCCCCCGGGACCCTGCCGACGAGGAGGTCGCGCGTGATACCGCCGCCGAGAGCCGTGACGACTCCCAGGACCGCGACGCCGAGGTAGTCGAGGTCCTTCTCGATGCCCTTCGAGGCGCCTGCGACGGCGAACGCGACTGTTCCGACAGCGTTCATCAGCGTGAACGGACTCAGCGCCGTAGCGGGCGCGGACTGCAGGAGGAGCGTCAGCATTGGCGTATCTCGACGGCGTCGCCCGGTTCCAGGCCGAACGCCTCGTCGCCGCGCCCGCGGTTCACGTCGCACTCGACGAAGCCGTGACTCCCGACGGTGGCGAGGCGTACGCCCTCGGGAACGGCAGCGAACGTGTCTCCAACGGGTGTCTCTTCGCCGTTCACCGTCACCGTCTCCGCGCCCGCGAGGAAGTCGCCGAGGACGTTCGTTATCACGTTCCCGAAGCTGTCGACGACGAGGACCTCGCCGGTGGCGGTTCCCTCGCGGACGGTGGCCCGCGGGAGCGTCTGGTCGACGAGCGAGTCGGGGTCCGCGGGGGTGAGCCGGTCGAGTTCGCCGGCCCGGTCGACGCCGGCGTCGTGGACCGCCGCGGCTGCCGGGGCGAACACGTCTCGGCCGTGGAACGTGGTGCTGTCCGCGTCGGAGTCGTCGATGAGGTACGCCTCGACCGGTTCGTCAGCGACCGAAAGCGATTCTCCGGGAGCGAGCTCGAGCAGGCTGCGAGCGACCGGAAGCACGACGCCGTTGTCGGGCGCGACCAGGGCGTGCTCGCCCGCGCGAACCACTATCGCGGAGCGCTCCGTGCCGACGCCGGGGTCGACGACGACGCAGTGGACGGCCGGCGGAAAGTAGGGGAGAATCTCGCGCAGCCAGAAGGCGGCGGCGCGCACGTCGTGGCGGGGGAGGTCGTGAGCCACGTCCTCGATGCGGGCGTCGGTCCGAGCACAGAGGACGCCGGTCATCGCGGCCGGGTAGTACGACCCGAAGTCGGATGAGAGGGTGATCATCCCCGCTTTCTAGTCCCCGTTGCTGTCGCTCTCGGCGACCTGCTGGATGCGCTCGATGCCACCGATCTCGTGGATCACGTCGACGCAGGCGTCCGGTACGAGCGACTGCCAGTCCCCGTCGGAGATCATCCGCTCGCGGACCTCGCTTCCCTCTAGCACGTCGCGGTTGAACATCGGCGACTGACGGACCTCGATGCCGGCCTCGTTGAACAGGCGGATGACCAGCGGGTTGTTCGAGTAGGCGACGTCGAACGACGGCGACATCGACTGGACGTGGCTCACCCAGACCGAGTTCCGGTCGAGGTCCTCGATGGGAACCGAGTAGGTCGTCAGGTCGAACTCCTGAAGCGACTTGGTGAGCATCATGATGCGCTCGCCGGCGGTGAACGGGTCGTGGGTCGTGTGCGAGTCGCCCGCGCTCCCGATGCCGAGGACGAGTTCGTCCACTTCATCCGCGATGGTCTTCACCATGTTGTGGTGGCCGTTGTGGTACGGCTGGAACCGGCCGATGTAGAATCCGCGGGTCATGCGTGCAATTGCGTCGGTGTCATTTATAAGGGTGGCGAGATGACTTGCAGAGTTATATCCGGGATAGGGAGCTTCTATCGTTCGAATACGGTAGTGCACTCCCGAACCGAGAGGGGAGAAAGTATATTAATCGCAAAGCCTTGGATTCAGGTAGCAACCCGATTCTATGAGCAACGACAGTGATACCAACGACGGGATCCCGGAGGAGGCCGACGGGACCGTCCCCGACGAGGATTCTGGGTCCGGCGACTCGGGAGCGACGAACGTCCCCCGAGAGGACGACGTCATCCCGACACCGCCCGACGACTCCCCCGCTGACGACGGCGGCCTCGACAGGCTCGGGAGTGACGTCGAAGTAGACATCGGCGCAGAGATCGACGAAGACGCCGAAAAAGACGACCTCCTCGGCGGTCTGATGATCGAATCCAGCGACGAGATCGAAGTCCCCGAACGGCTCGTCGACCAGGTCATCGGCCAGGACGAGGCGCGTGACATCGTCAAGAAGGCGGCCAAGCAGCGCCGTCACGTGATGATGATCGGCTCCCCGGGTACCGGGAAGTCGATGCTCGCGAAGGCGATGAGCCAGCTCCTCCCGAAGGAGGACCTGCAGGACATCCTCGTCTACCACAACCCCGACGACGGGAACGAGCCGAAGGTCCGCACGGTCCCCGCCGGGAAGGGCGACCAGATCATCGAGGCGTACAAGGACGAAGCACGGAAGCGCAACCAGATGCGCTCGTTCCTGATGCTCATCATCATGGCGGTCGTCCTCGTCTACGCCGTCGTCACGCAGGCCCTCCTGCTGGGAATCCTCGCGGCCGGTGTCGTCTACCTCGCGTTCCGCTACTCGGGACGCTCCACCGACGCGATGATTCCGAACCTCGTGGTGAACAACTCCGACCAGCAGACGGCGCCGTTCGAGGACGCAACGGGCGCCCACGCCGGTGCACTGCTGGGCGACGTCCGCCACGACCCGTTCCAGTCCGGTGGCATGGAGACGCCGAGCCACGACCGCGTCGAGCCCGGCGCCATCCACAAGGCGAACAAGGGCGTGCTGTTCATCGACGAGATCAACACCCTCGACATCCGGTCCCAGCAGAAGCTGATGACCGCGATTCAGGAGGGCGCGTTCTCCATCACGGGCCAGTCCGAGCGCTCCTCGGGTGCGATGGTCCAGACCGAGCCCGTCCCGTGTGACTTCATCATGGTCGCCGCAGGGAACCTCGACGCGATGGAGAACATGCACCCCGCGCTCCGCTCGCGTATCAAGGGCTACGGGTACGAGGTGTACATGGACGACACCATCGAGGACACTCCCGAGATGCGTCGGAAGTACGCACGCTTCGTCGCACAGGAGGTCGAGAAGGACGGCCGTCTTCCGCAGTTCACGCGAGACGCCATCGAGGAGATCATCCTCGAGGCCCGTCGCCGTGCCGGCCGGAAGGGCCACCTGACGCTCGAACTGCGTAACCTCGGTGGCCTCGTCCGCGTCTCGGGCGACATCGCCCGGGCCGAGGACAAGGAGTTCACCACGCGCGAGGACGTGCTACGCGCCAAGCGCCGCTCGCGCTCCATCGAACAGCAGCTTGCCGACGACTACATCGAACGCCGCAAGGACTACGAGCTGACCGTCTCGTCCGGCGACGTGGTCGGTCGCGTCAACGGGCTCGCCGTCATGGGCGAGGACTCCGGTATCGTTCTCCCCGTCATGGCCGAGGTCGTACCCGCACAGGGCCCGGGCGAGGTCATCGCCACGGGTAAGCTGCAGGACATCGCCCAGGAAGCGGTCCAGAACGTCTCCGCCATCATCAAGAAGTTCTCCGACGAGGACATCTCGAAGAAGGACATCCACATCCAGTTCGTCCAGGCGGGTCAGCAGGGCGTCGACGGCGACTCCGCGTCCATCACGGTCGCGACGGCCGTCATCTCCGCCCTGGAGAACGTCCCGGTCGAGCAGCGTCTCGCCATGACCGGCTCGCTCTCGGTCCGCGGTGACGTGCTCCCCGTCGGTGGTGTGACCCACAAGATAGAGGCGGCCGCGAAGGCTGGCCTCGACAAGGTCATCATCCCGAAGGCGAACGAGCAGGACGTCATGATCGAAGACGAGTACAAAGACCAGATAGAGATCATCCCGGTCAGCCACATCAGCGAGGTCCTCGAGGTCGCCCTCGCCGGCGAACCGGAGAAGGACTCGCTCGTCGACCGGCTGAAGTCCATCACGGGCTCGGCCCTCGAACACAACGTCGGCCGCGGTAGCGGCTCGCCGAGTCCGCAGTAGATGGCCAACTGGGACGCGTTCGCGTCCGTGACGGTCATAGTCTGTGGGCTTCTTCTGTTTCTCGCGTACCAGACGACGGTAGCGTCGCGCGTCGAACCCCCGCTCCCCGGAGAGCGCGTGTTCGCGCCCGACAGCCATCGACGAGCCGAGCCACAGGGCTACTCGCCCGCGATGCTGCTCGTCAACGTCGCACTGACACAGGGACTGTTCCTGGGGATACTCGTCGGTGCCGCCGTTCTCAGCGGCGTTCCGCGGGCTGCGCTCGGGGTCGGTCCGGCCGGTCTCGGAACGATTCCGCTGGCAGTCGGTGGCGTCCTCGGTGTCGTGCTCTACGTCGCGAACCGGCTCGGGTCGTCGCTGTCGGAGCGGCTGGGTCTCTCCGGGGACGACGACGACCTCCGGTCACAGCTCGCGCCGAGTTCGGCGCGCGGGTGGGCCGTGCTGATGCTCGGCGTGTTACCGACCGTCGCCGTCTTCGAGGAGTTCCTGTTCAGGGCGGCGCTGGTCGGGGCGCTCTCCGCCGGCTACGGTATCTCTCCGTGGCTCCTCGCGGTCGCGTCGTCGCTCGCGTTCGCTGTCGGCCACGGGATGCAGGGGCCGGCGGGTATCGTGGTCACCGGAGCCGTCGGGTTCGTCCTCGCAGCGGTGTTCATCCACACCGGGAGCCTGCTCGCCGTCGTCGTCGCACACTACCTCGTCAACGCGCTGGAGTTCGTCATCCACGAGGGGCTCGGCGTCGAGTGGCTCGCGTGAGAACTGCCCGTTTCAGAGCTCTTCGACGGAGCGGAGGCGCTGTTCGACCTCCGGCGGTGCCGCACTCGGCCCGTCGCGGACCCGGTGGTCCGGGATGAACAGGGGCGTCGGATTCGCGTCGAGGGCGGTTCGAACGAGGATAAGGTCGTCTTCGTCCTGGGGGTCGAGTCCGGGAGTCATCCGGGCGAGCTGTTTGACGTCGACCTGCTCCCCGTAGGGGACCCGCTCACGGAGCGTCTCGAGGACCGCTCGTTGGTCCGTCGGGACGGTGAGTCCGACCTGGACGTCGGAGAAGTCGACCTCCTGGACGCCGTCGAGGTACGTCTGGATCCGGTCGAGGAGCTCGTGGTCCTCGCTCGCGTCGTCGTCCGGGTGCTGGGGAAACGAGACCGAGATGACCCGGCCGCTGGCGATGCCGAGCTGGACGTACCGCTCGAGGAAGGGATAGTGCCTCGCGTAGATTCCCGCGTCTTCCATACGTGTGGGTCACGCAGGACCGACTTGAAGGTTCCTCGCTGATGCTGGGGGCGGAGACGTCCGGGTGCGCAAGGCTTATGAACACTTTAGCACATCAATGTACATTGATGAACGCTACTGACGATATCGCGCCTGCGGTTCGGTCCATCCTCGACGCTGCGAAGCGACGAGGGACACCGACCGGGCGCATCTCGGTCGAGCCGCGCTCGCTCGTCGACGGGCTCGCGGCGGCCGATGCGGACGGACGCACACCCGTCATCGCCGAGGTGAAGCCGACGAGCCCGACCACGGATGGGATGAGAGAGGACGACCCCGTCGACCTCGCCCGCGAGATGGTCGCGGGCGGGGCGGCGGCGATCTCCGTCCTGACCGAGCCGGAGCACTTCGGCGGGTCCGTGGAGACACTCGAACGGGTCAGGGAGGCGGTCGACGTCCCGGTTCTGCGCAAGGATTTCCTGCTCGAAGAGGCGCATCTGGACGCCGTCGAAGCCGACGCCGTCTTGCTCATCGTTCGGTTCCTCGACGACCTCGAGGGGATGGTCGCGGCGGCCCGCGAACGCGGGTTCGAACCGCTCGTCGAGGTGCACACCGTCGACGAACTGGAACGGGCGGTCGAGGCGGGCGCGACGCTCATCGGCGTCAACAACCGCGACCTCACCTCGCTCACGGTCGACCTGGGAACGTTCGAAGCGGTCGCGCCGCACGCCCCCGACGACGTGACGCTCGTCGCCGAGTCGGGCATCTCGACGCCGGCCGACGCCCGTCGGATGCGTGACGCCGGGGCGGATGGACTGCTCGTCGGCAGTGCGATTATGGACGGGGCGGTTCGAGAGAACACAGAGAGGCTGGTCAACGCATGAGCACGGACGACCGACGCGGTACGACCGACGAGTCGACGGATAGACCGGGCACCTTCGGGCGCTACGGTGGCCAGTACGTCCCCGAGGCGCTGATGCCCGCCGTACTGGAGCTACAGGACGCCTACGAGCGGTACGTCCTGAACAACGAGGACGGGTTCATGGACGAGTTCCACCGCCGACTCCGCGACTTCGGCGGCCGGCCGACGCCGCTCCAGCGAGCCGACCGACTGAGCGAGGAGTGGGATACGGAGGTCTACCTCAAGCGCGAGGACCTGCTCCACGGCGGCGCACACAAGCTCAACAACGCGCTCGGTCAGGTACTGCTCGCGAAGTACATGGGGAAAGAGCGAATCGTCGCCGAGACCGGTGCGGGCCAGCACGGCACCGCGACGGCGATGGCTGCGGCCCACCTCGACATGCCATGTGAAGTCTACATGGGTACGCGCGACATCACCCGACAGCGCCCCAACGTCTTCCGGATGCGACTCAACGGCGCCGAGGTGAATCCCGTCTCTGCCGGCCGCGGGACGCTCAAGGAGGCCATCAACGAGACGATGCGCGACTGGGCGACCAACGTCGAGGACACCCACTACGTCATCGGGAGCGTCGTCGGGCCGCATCCGTTCCCGTCGATGGTCCGTGACTTCCAGTCGGTCATCAGCGCCGAGGCACGCGAACAGGCCCAGTCGCAGATCGGTTCGCTTCCGGATTCGGTCGTCGCCTGCGCGGGCGGCGGGTCGAACACGATGGGCGCGTTCGCCGGCTTCGTCGACGACGGGGAGGTCGACCTGTTCGCCGTCGAGGCGGGTGGCTCCTCGCTCGAAGTCGACGAGGAGACCGGTGTCGCCCCGAATTCCGCGTCGCTGTCGACCGGGACCGAAGGCGTCCTTCACGGCGCCCGCACGCGCCTGCTCCAGGACCGGAACGGGAACGTCGTCGAAAGCCACAGCATCTCCTCCGGCCTCGACTACGCCGGCGTCGGACCGGAGCTGGCACACCTGGTCGATATCGGGCGCGTCACGCCGGTCACGGTCGACGACGACGCGGCCCTCTCTGCGTTCCACTACCTCAGCCAGCACGAGGGCATCATCCCCGCGCTCGAGTCGGCTCACGCGGTCGCCTTCGCCCGCGAGAACCACGACCAGCTGGGCGACGTGACCATCATAAACGTCTCCGGCCGCGGCGACAAGGACCTCGAGTCGGTCATCGAAGAGACGGAGAAGCGGAACCTGCCGGATGCACCGGATATGGACGTCTTTCGTCGCGTGGGCCAGGGGCCCACGGAGAAGTCGAGCGGGCAGGCCCCGCGAGACGAGGAGGTGAACCGATGAGCGACCTCGCCGACGCCTTCTCGGAACCGGCGTTCGTCCCCTACCTCTGCGTGGGTGACCCGAGCGTCGAACGGACCAAGGAGTACGTCGAAGCCCTCGTCCGCGGCGGTGCCGACGTGGTCGAACTCGGGCTGCCGTTCTCCGAACCCATCGCGGAGGGTCCGACCATCCAGGCGTCGGTCGTCCGGGCGCTCGAAGCAGGCGTCACGCCGGACGTCTACTTCAACTTCGTCGACTCGCTCGACGTGGACGTCCCGCTCGTCTGCATGACGTACTACAACCTCATCTACCAGTACGGACAGGCAGAGGGCCCCCGTCCCTTCGTCGAGCGCGCCGCCGAGGTCGGAATCTCCGGCTTCGTCGTGCCGGACCTACCAGCCGAGGAGTCCGGTCCGCTCCGCGAAGCCTGCGACGAGTTCGGGCTCGACCTCGTCTTCATCGTCGCCCCGACCACGAAGGGCGAGCGACTCGAACGCATGATGGAACAGACCTCGGGTTACGTCTACGTGCAGGCCAGACTCGGCACGACGGGTGCGAGAGACGACGTGAGCTACGAAACGTCCGAATCACTCAGTCGCATCAGTCAGTACGAAATCCCCAAAGCGGTGGGGTTCGGAATCTCGTCCGGAGACCATGCACGTGAGATCGTCGCGGGCGGCGCAGACGGCATCATCGTCGGCAGCGCGCTCGTCGACATCGTCGCCGAATTCGGCGACGCTGCCGGCGACGACGTGCCCGAACGCCTCGAAGCGAAGGCACGCGAACTCAAACGAGGCGCACTCGACGGCATCTCGCAACGTGTACCCGAACCAGAAGGGAGATAAACCATTGTTTGCTAATCATTCACATACATGAACACAGACACAGGAATCCAGGCTCGACTCGACCGCATCGGCCGTGACGGCAAGTACGTCATCGTGCCGATGGACCACGGTATCACACTCGGCGCAGTACAGGGACTGAAGGACATCGAATCGACCATCGACGCGGTGACACGCGGCGGCGCCGATGCGGTGCTCACACAGAAGGGAATCGCTCCACGCGTCCACGAGCACAAGAACGGGAAAGGCTACATCGTCCACCTGAACGCCTCGACGACCATCGGCCCCGACACGAACGACAAACGGCTCACCGGAACGGTCAAGGACGCACTCCGCGTCGGCGCCGACGCCGTCTCGTTCCACATCAACGTCGGCTCGAATCACGAACCCGACCAGATGGTGGAGCTCGCCGAACTCACGAGCGAGGCTGCGGATTACGGCCTGCCCGTGCTCGCGATGGCCTACGCCCGCGGGCCAGACGTCGACAGCGAGGACCCCGAAGCCCTGGGCCACGCGGTCCGGCTGGCCGAGGAGGTCGGTGCAGACATCGTCAAGACCGGCTACTCCGGTGACGGCCGTTCGTTCCGCCACGTCACCGAGTCGACCCGGCTCCCGGTCGTCATCGCCGGTGGCTCTCGTGGGACCGACCGCCAGACGCTGGAGATGGTCCGCGGCGCGATGGACGGCGGTGCCGCCGGCGTCTCGATGGGTCGGTCCATCTTCCAGCACGAAGAGCCCGAGTCGATCGCCCGCGCCGTCGCCGCTATCGTCCACGACGACGCGAGCGTGGACGCGGCACTCGAGGCTGGTGGGTTCGTGATGGAAGCCTGAATCCGGTTCTGTTACTGCTGTTCGGTTCTCGCCTGCCCCGAGCCGACCAGCCGCAGGCCTGCCTGCACGAGAACCATCCCGACCAGCGAGACGGTCCCGACGAACACGGTGAGCAGGGCGAGGAGTGCCAGCGGGTCGAACTCGGCGTCGCCGTCGACCTGCGTCACGAGCCAGATACCGAGAAAGAAGACGCCGGCGGGTACGACGCGCGCGAGGTGTCCGAGGACCGTTCTCGCGGGGGTCTCGTCGCCACCGATAGCCCGGACCACGTCCACGGCGGCGTGGACGACCACCACCACTGGAAGTGCGAAGACGGGGAGGAACAGCCAGAACAGGAGCTGATTCCCCTCGAAGCTCGCCCCGACGATGCTCCCGCTCGTAGCGAGGATGCCGACGAACACGACCACGAACAGCAGTGCGAGTGCGGTCTCGACCTGCGCGAACGTCGGCAGCGGCACGGTCGAGAACCTGTCGGTAAGGGAGGGCATATCAGAGAGACCACCGACGGCGGTATGAGTTTTGTGCCGGAGCCGACAACTTCGCTGCAGCCTCGGAACGCGCCGCAAGCTTTACCCACCGGCCCTGCACCCATCGAACCGTGACGACCGGGACGCCCGACCCACAGACACCGGACGACCTCTGCTCGTGGGCGCGGAGCTACGCGAGCACGGTCGACATCGACGTCGACCTCGACGCCGTCTCGTGGGCCGTCTCGAAACGTGCCCGGCGGCGGGCCGGGGCCTGCCGGTACCACCCCGGCGACGAGACCTGCACTGTCGTCCTCACCTGGCAGGCATACCGCGCCTACGGCTGGCGCGAGTTCACCGACACCATCCGCCACGAACTCGTCCACGTCTGGGAGTTCCAGCAGTACGGCGAGTCGGGACACGGGCCCCGGTTCCGCGAGAAGGCGGCGGAACTCGACGCGCCCAGACACTGCGAACCGTTCTCCGAACCGCGGTACGTCCTCGTCTGCGAGAACGACGAGTGCGACTGGCGGGCGACCCGACACCGGGCGTCGAAGCCGGTGAAACAGCCGAGTTCGGGCTACCGCTGTGGCGTCTGCAGCCAGCCCTACGAGGTCGAGCACGTCGCCTCCGGGGAGACGTGGCGTACCGAGCAGGGCTTCGATGCGGCAAAGCGGCGGCTCGGCGACGAGTGGTGAAGCGGCACGTCGCCGGGGACGACTACAAGAGCCGTTTCATCTTTCTGTCGGTTTCAAGAGCGTTCGGAACCGAATCGCTGTATGGCAAGCAAGTCCCTCCTCTCACTCGTCCTCGCGTGCACGCTCGTGCTCGCCGGCTGTGCTGGGTCCGTCGGCGTCGGCACGGAGACGCCGAGTCCCGGTGAACCGACAGCCACACAGCCGGACCCGACGAGTCGGCCGATTCCGGAAGCACCGACCGACCTCTCGAACGCAAGTGTTCGCCAGTTCGTCGTTGCCCACGAGGAGGCATTCGTCAACAACGAGAACCTCGACGCAGACCGGGTCGAGGTCAGCTGTCGCGTCCGGTGGGCCGAGGAGACGGACGACCGCTACCGAGTCGGTGTCTTCTGTGGCGTCTCGACCTACGAGTACCGCGACGGCGAGCCATTCAGCGTCGGCGACGGCTTCTCACGGGCGACCTACGTCGTTAACGGAACGGAGTGGGAGAGGATGGACGGGTTCGTCGACCCGCCCGCGACGGAGACGACGACCGGACAGACCGAGAGCTAGAGCACCGTCGCCAGCTCCCCGACCGAGTCCAGCCGGTAGGTCGGCTCGTGGTCGCCCAGTTCGCTCGCCTCGTCGTAGGGGACCCAGACCGAGTCGATGCCCATCGCGTTCGCGCCGGCCACGTCTGAGTGGAGCGAATCGCCGACGTGGACCGTCTCCGACGGGTCGGCGTCGAGCGCGTCGAGTGCCCGCTCGAACGGCGCGGCGGCGGGCTTCGGGTCGATGCCGTTCCGCGGGTCGACGAAGACCGCGGCGTCGAAGGCGTCGGCAATGCCGAGCGACTCCATCTTCGTGGTCTGGCTCTCCTTCCCGCCGTTGGTGACGAGGCCGACCCTGTCGGCGTGTTCGCGTGCCGCCGCGAGCGCCTCCTCTGCACCCTCGCGGAACCTGACCGCGGAGTGGTCGACGAGGTCGGCGTGGGCGTGTGCGAGCGCCCGCGCAGGGACCTCGCCGGCGTCCAGCTGCTGTGCGGCGGCGGTGAAGACGTTCTCGTAGAACTCCAGTTCGGTCTGGGCGGTGGGGAGCGTCGGGACGACGGCGCCGAGGTCGGCCGGGTCGCAGAACTGCTCGATGCCGACCTCGTCGAAGGTCTGTGAGAGAAGGGCGTCGCGGTCCTGCTCGGAGACGCAGAGCGTCAGGTCGAGGTCGAAGAGGACGGTCGCGGGGGAAGCCATCGGACGTGGGTAGTCGGGGGTGAGACAAATGCGTGTCGTGGCTCAAATGTGTCGAAATTTATTTATTATCTGTCTCTGTTCACCTGCTCATGACGCGCCCCGGACCGTCGAATCGGTCGAACGACGACGTCATCACCCTCGACGACATCGGTGACGTGGTGACGGACCAGACGCTGGTCCGGAACGTCTCTGCGGTCGCTATCGCCATCGCAGCGACGGGACTCGCACTCGGCGTACTGCCAACGCTACTCGGCCAGCACGGACCCACGACGATGTTCCAGGGTAACGACCGAACCGCCTTCGGCTCCCCGATGACTCACGAGTACCTTCTGAATCTCGTCTTCGTGTTCATGCCGTACGTCGCACTCGCCGCGACGGCCGCGGTCTCGTTCGTCGCCGGGGTCGCCCTCGACGACACTCGACGGAAGGGGATTCCCGCCATCGCCGTCGGCGCCCTCCTCGGCTGTATCGGCTTCGTCGTACTCGCGAGTTCCGTGGCACACAGCCAGATTCCCACAGCTCTCGAAGTACGCGATCTCGAGACCGGAATTCCGGCTCTCGATACGGTGGAGGTCCTCTCGACCGGCTTCTTCCTCGGCCTCACCGGCGCCGTCGGCGCGACCGTCGCCAGCCTCGCCGGCACGCTCCTCGACTGAATCTACCTCCCCCCGTCGTTCGCATATCCGCCACTTCCGCCACGTTCAAGCCACGCCCACGCGCATCGTGTCGTATGAACACAGAACGCGAAGTCTGGCTGAAAGCCGACGACGCGGTCGGCGACTGGGAGGCACGGAAACGCCGAATCACGGCGGGACTCGAAGCGGGTGTCGACTGGGTACTGGTCGACGAAGCGGACGTCTCGAAGGTACGCGAACTCGGCGCGGTCAACGTCGCTGCGTTCCGGTCCCGGGGCGACGTCGACATCATCTCGGACGCCGAGAGCGACGACGAAGAGGCAGACGAACTCGAGAGCGACGGGAGCGGCGCCGAGCCCGACGCCTACGTCGTCGGCAAGGGCGGCGAGGGCGACGGGAGCATCGACTTCCCGACGGACCTCTCGGGCTCCGCCGACCTGACGACCATCCGCCGCGGCAACGCCCAGGCGGGCTACGTCCGCATCGCCGGCAAGCAGTACGAGGGATTCGCGGAGGCCGTCGCCCAGGAAGCTGACTACACCATCGTCGTCGGCGAGGACTGGAAGATCATCCCGCTCGAGAACCTCATCGCCCGCATCGGCGATGAGACCTCGCTCGTCGCGGGCGTGGAGACGGCAGCGGACGCCCGGACCGCCTTCGAGACGCTGGAGATGGGCGCCGACGCCGTCCTCCTCGACAGCGACGACCCCGGCGAGATTCGCGACACCGTGGCGGCCCGCGACGCGGCCGACCGCGAGAAACTCGACCTCGTCTGGGGCGAGGTCACCGGCATCGAACAGACCGGCAGCGCCGACCGCGTCTGCATCGACACGGGCTCGCTGCTCGACCACGACGAGGGGATGCTCGTCGGGTCGATGGGCCGCGGGCTCGTCTTCGTTCACGCGGAGACGGCTGAATCTCCCTACGTCGCGTCCCGCCCGTTCCGGGTGAACGCGGGGGCGGTCCACGCCTACGTCAGGACCCCCGACGGCGGAACGAAGTACCTCTCGGAGCTGAAGTCGGGCGACGAGGTGCAGGTCGTCGACACGCAGGGGAACACCCGCGAGGTCATCGTCGGTCGGGCGAAGATAGAGACCCGCCCGATGTTCCGCATCGAACTCGCCGTCGAGACGGAGTCGGGCGAGGACCGCGTGGAGACGCTGCTCCAGAACGCGGAGACCATCAAGGTCCACACCAGCGAAGGCCGTAAGGCAGTCACCGAGCTCGAACCGGGAGACGAGCTCCTGCTCTACTACGAGGACACGGCCCGCCACTTCGGCGAGGCCATCGAAGAGTCGATAATCGAGAAGTAAGTCGCCGTCGACCGTCGTCGCCCCCTTCTTCCGCGCGTTTCACCGCCGCAGTTCGTTCAGCTCGTGGGCGCACCACGGGCAGAAGCCGATGTCCCCGTCGAGCTCCTTCCCACAGTTCGGACAGCGCGGGCCGCCGTCTTCGGTCCGGGCGGCCGACGTCGCGAGGAGGTAGGCGTCGGTCATCGCGGAGACCTGCATCAACGTCATCGCGAAACTCTCGCCCATCGAGACCTGGTTGGACGCCATCGCGACGACCTGACCGACGGAATCGATGGTGGCGACGGTCTCTTGCGGGAGTGCGAAGGCGGCGAGCGTGACGGTGAATCCGATGAACAGCAGCGAGCGGACCCAGCGCCGCAGGTAGACGTGGCCGAGGCCGGGGAAGATGAACGAGAGGACGACGGCCACGACCACGCGCACTCGAACCATGTCCGGGCTTGTCGACCCTGGTTCAATAGCGTTCGGGTTTCCGGTACGTGGCCGAGACCGGCTATCGGGTCGAGACCAGCTACTGCGCCGAGACCGACTACCGCGTCGAGAGCGTCGCCATCGTCTCCGCCATCGTTGCCAGGTCGAGCTGTCCCGGTGCGGTCGCGGCCTCAGGGTCGACCGGTGCGTAGCCGAGCCGCGAGCCGTACAGTGGGGCAACGACGCGGGAGAAGGTGCCGACCTCGCCCATCGCCATCGTCGCGACCCGCTCACCTGCTTCGGTGAACTCGTGGGTGACGGCGAGCAGCGAGAGCACGTCGGCGGGGTCGGTCGCCGTCACGGCCAGTTTCGCGACGTCACCGGCGTCGCTGGCGGCATCGAGCGTCTCGACGATGGCCTCGGTGTCCGGTGTACCGTCGAAATCGTGCGCTGAGACGACCACAGTCGCGCCGTTCTCGCGGGCGTGCTCGACGACCGCTGCACCGCCCTGGTCGAGTGCGTCGAGCTCTACGTCGACCGCCGCGACCGCGTCGTATTCGGCCGCGGCGGCGAGCGCGTCGAGGCGGCCGTCGTCGTTGGCGTCCCCGCCCTCCCAGACGGCGCGGTTCGTCGCGAGGATGGGCAACTCGCCGTCGTACTCGTCGAGTGCCGCGAGCGGGTCGTCCGCGAGGTCCATACGGAACTCGATGGCGTCGGCGTGCTCGCGAGCCGCTGGCTCCTCGCGCAGGTCCGCAGTGCTTGCACACAGCACGAAGGAGTCGAAGTGCATACCTGCTCTACTGGGTGATCTATCAAAAACGTACGCGACGGTGCAACTGTGACCGGTGCAGCCGGGCTGTGTTCGGCTCAGACGAGTCCGAGGTTGTCCTCGGCCTCCAGCAGCTCGTGGTACCGGTTGCGGATGGTGACCTCGGAGATGTCGGCGACGTCGCTGACGGCGGCCTGCGTGGTCTTCTCGTTCGTGAGGAGCGAGGCGGCGTAGACGGCGGCGGCGGCGAGACCGACCGGCGACTTGCCGGAGTGAACGCCCTTCTCCTTCGCGTTCTGGAGCAGGGCACGGGCGCGGTGCTCGGCTTCATCGGAGAGGTCGAGGCCGCTCGCGAAGCGCGGCACGTAGCTCTCGGGGTCCGCCGGGCGTACCTCGAGGCCGAGTTCGCGAACGACGTAGCGGTACGTGCGAGCGATCTCGTTCTTCTCGACGCGGGAGACGTCGGCGATCTCGTCGAGACTGCGCGGGACGCCAGCCTGGCGGGCGGCGGCGTAGACGGCGGAGGTCGCGACGCCCTCGATGGAGCGGCCGGGGAGGAGGTCCTCGTTCAGAGCGCGGCGGTAGATGACGGAGGCCGTCTCGCGGACGTTCTTCGGGAGGCCGAGACCGCTGGCCATGCGGTCGATCTCGCCGAGTGCCTGCTTCAGGTTGCGCTCCTTGGAGTCGCGGGTGCGGAAGCGCTCGTTCCACTTGCGAAGGCGCTGCATCTTCTCGCGCTGGCGGGAGCCCAGGGAGTTGCCGTAGGCGTCTTTGTTCCGCCAGTCGATGTTGGTCGAGAGACCCTTGTCGTGCATCGTGTTCGTCGTCGGCGCACCGACGCGGGACTTCTCGTTCTTCTCCTGCGCGTCGAAGGCGCGCCACTCGGGGCCGCGGTCCACGTTGTCCGTGTCGACGACGAGACCACAGTCGACGCAGACGGTCTCGTTGCCCTCACTGACGACCTTCCCGCTGCATTCGGGACACTCGAGGCTGCTCTCTTCTTTCTCGTCTTCGGTACTGCTGACTCGTGTTCTGGTTCGTGCGTTCGGCATGGGTGCGAAGGCGGGGGCTACCGGGAGGTACTTCCTGGAAGAACCCGGAAGCGCTGGTGCTGTAGACAGGAGATGGAGCAGTACTAATTAAGAGTTTTGGAATTTATCTGGACATGCCGCGGATTGTAGGGTAATACCTCGATTTTCGATATAGATTCGAAATATTAATATATTCTCGTCTGCGCCCCGCTGGCACGGCACATCGCGCCTCGACAGGCAAAAGCACATCATCCCCGGGAACAGACCACCAGCTATGCGAGTCGGCGTCGGCAGTCAGAACCCCGTGAAGCTAGCGGCCGCCGAGCAGGCACTCGAATCACTTCCCGGCGCGACCATCGAGGCGGTGGCCGTCGAATCGGGTGTCCCCGAACAGCCCCGAGGTACCGAAGAGACGGTTCAGGGAGCGACGAACCGCGCGAGACGTGCCTACGAGGCAGGTACCTTCGACCTCGGTATCGGCATCGAAGGTGGCGTCGCCGAACTGGTCCAGCCGGCCTCCGGCCGTGGTCCGGCCGACCTCTACCTCGTCATGTGGGCCGTGGTCTACGGCGGCTCCCGCGAGGAGCGTGCGGCAGGACCAAGCATCCGGTTACCCGACCACGTCGCCGCCCGCATTCGCGACGGCGAGGAGCTGGGACCGGTGATGAACGACGAGTTCGACCGGGATGACGTCGCACGGAGCGAGGGTGCCATCGGCATCTTCACCGGTGGCAGCGTCGACAGACAGGTCGCACTCGAGAGCGCCGTCGCTGGCGCCCTGGGACCGTTCGTCACGCCGCACTACAGGAAGTGAGGTAGAGACCGCTTACTCCTGGGCTATCGCATCGCCCGCTTCCCGGGCCTCCGCACTCTCCTCGACCGCCTCTGTCAGCGAGACGTTGAGCAGCAGCATCGAGGCGAGGCCGCCCAGGACCGTCACCACGTTCTTGACGGCGTGGTCGACGACCGCGGCCGCGACTGCCAGTTCGACCCCGACGGTGGGAGCGAGCCCGACGACGAGCGCGGTGAACGCGCCCTCGTACAGGCCGATTCCGCCCGGCGAGAGCGGCAGGACCTTCGCGAGGTTCCCGACGCTGACGGCGAAGAAGGCGATGGCGACCAGCGTCACGGCGGACATGCTCGTTCCGATGCCGAGCGCGAACATGACGACGAGCGCGGTCAGCACGTCGAACGTCCAGATGAGCAGGCTACTGCCGCCCACGGAGACGAACGAACGCATGTTCCCGGCGACGGTCTGGACGTCACCGACGAATCGCTCGAGCACGTCGGCGACCATACCCGCGTAGGAGTCGTCGCTCAGTCGTTCGACGAACGGACGGATCCGGTTCGCGTCCGACCGGGCCGAGACGACGATAGCGAGCACCGACAGGATGGCCGCACCACCGACGCCGACAGCGACCGTCGAGGCGTACCGGGCGGCCGACTGGTACTGCGCCGGGACGGCGTCGCCGGCGATGGCCGCCGCGATGTCGTTCGCGTTGCCCGTGGCGACGAGGCCGAGCAGGACGCTGCCGGCGAGGGCGGTGATGGTCAGCAGGTCGAAGACGCGCTCGACGGCGAGCGAGGCGACGCCGGAGGAGTATGGGACGTTCCGGCGGGCCTTCATCACGTACGCGCGGACGCCGTCACCGAGTCGAGCCGGAACGACGAGGTTGCCAGTCTGGCTGATGAATATCGCCCCGGTCAGGAAGCCGACATCGCCGTCGTAGCCGATCTCGGCGAGGATGTCACGGTAGCGGAGACCGCGAAGCGGCCACGAGACGAGGTAGACGGCGGCTGAGGCCGCGACGAGCCCCATGTCCGCGCCGGCCATGTGTCCGAGAACGGTCCGTGGGTCGAGATAGACGAACGCCATCAGGAAGACGGCGGCGAACGTGAGGAGGGTCCCGGCCGCGATGCCCGCCCGGCGGGACGTCCGGGGCTGAATCGACAGCTCCCACCAGGTGCGGAAGATCTGGCTGCCCATCCCGAAGATGTCGCGGACGAGGTCGACCTTCGTGTCGCCCTTCGGCTCCCAGTCGACGGCGAACTCCTTGACGCGGTAGCCCTTCCGCTGGGCCTTCACGAGGAGTTCGGTGTCCCAGAACCAGTGGTCGTCCTGCACCTCGGGCAGGAGGTCCAGCAGGGCGTCCCGCTCGAACGCTTTGAACCCGCACTGGTGGTCGCGGAGGTTCGACCGGAGGAACAGGCGAGTGAGGAAGTTGAAGCCCTGGCTCGGGATACCGCGTTTCGCGGGGCGGTCTGCCTCGCGGCCGGCCATCCAGCGTGACCCGGTGGCGACGTGGTAGCCTTCGGTCCGGATGCTCTCGACGAGCTCTTCCAGGTGACGCATGTCCGTCGCCAGGTCCGTGTCGAAGTAGACCAGTGTGTCTCCGTTGCTCGCGCGGAAGGCGTGTTCGAGGGCTCCGCCGCGGCCGAGCCGTTCGTCCGAGTGGAAGTGTCGGACGCGCGCGTCGGCAGCGGCCATCTCGTCGGCGATGTCGGGGGTTCGGTCGTCGCAGCCGTCCTCGGCGACGATGACCTCGAACGCAGTGGCGGGGAGGAACGTTTCGAGCGTCGATAGTGTCGTTTCGACGGTGTGTCGTATCGTCTTCTCCTCGTTGTAGGCGGGGAGGACGACACTGACCTCGACCGACTCCGTACTCATTGTGTCGAGGTGGGATAGCTGGTCGTAAGTACCTTCTGAAGGTTCAGCTCTGTTGCGACGGTCCCGTTAACCACCCGTACCAACGGGCGAATCGGGACGGTCGAATCGGGGATTTAGTCCTCATACAATCGCAAGACGGCGGCGGATTAACTCCCTGTACCAATCTCCCTAAGTGAACGGCTCACAAAGGGAGGTGTATGAGTACCAGTTCGGCCGCCACCCTCGACCTGTCCGACAAACAGCGACGCATCCTCAACTACCTCCGCGAGAAGGGCCAGATGAAGACGTACTTCAAGTCCAGACTCATCGGAGAGGAGCTCGGGATGACCGCGAAGGAGGTCGGCACGAACATGACGGCGATACAGAACGGGGACTTCGACGTGACCGTCGAGAAGTGGGGCTACTCCTCCTCGACGACCTGGAAAGTGTCGGTCTGAACGTTCCACAACGGTTTCCTGCTGGCTGTCTCCCACCCGTTTCTTCGTCGCCGCCACGCTGCCCGGCAGCATTTGCCGGTGCAACCGAAGATTAATAATGAACAATGGTTAAGGATTGGTGGGGGAATGAGCACGCAATCATCCATCGAACTCGACGTCCATCTGCGGGCGTACGCGCCAGTTTCCAGACCGCAGGAGACGGTCCTCTCGACCGCTCGCGAGCTGAACAACGCAGGTCTCGTGGACGGACTGGACGTCCACGACTGGCCCGGAACCGTCCGTGCAGACCGGTCGACGCGGGTGTCACGTCGGTACGAAGAGTTCCGCGACTGGGCGGCCGGCGAGGGCGTCGACATCGACCAGGCGTTCACGCGGCGTACGGAACACAACCAGTTCACCGGGGAGACCACCGAGAAGATCCACACGCCCATCGTCTGTCTCGCGGTGTACGAGGACGACGTCCTCTCCGCAGTCCTTCCCTGCTCGACCGAAGACGACGAACACATCACGGCGACTGACTATCTACGCGGGCTTCGCCAGGGAATGGACCTCCTCGGCACGCTCTCGTGGCAAGACGGGGACGAGGACGGCGAGTCGTCCGAGAACGGCGACGAGGAAATCCCGGTACTGACCGCGTGAGGAGTCGTCTCTCGGGACGACTCACTACCGGTCGAAGCGAACGAGCGAATCCGCCTCTCTCGCGAGGCGAGCCGCGTTCTCGTCGAAGGAATCGGCGTATCGAACGATCAGCAGTAGCACCGTCTCTGGTCGTTCGACCGTATAGCCGTCCTCTCGAGAGAGCAGGCCTGCACTGTCCAGTTCGGTTGCGTACTTGCTGACGGTCGGGCGAGACACGCCGAGCGAGTCCGCGAGGTCGGAACCCGTCGCGTCCGGATTGCGGAGCAGCTCGATAAGCATCCCGCGTGGCGTATCTCGCCGGAGATAACCGAGGGCCCGCTTCTCGAAGTCGGTGAACTGTTCGGCGGGATAGAGCCGTTTGTAGTCGCCGTCGCGGTAGACGTCTACCGCACCCACGTCGGCCAGCCGGCGGAGATGGTGCTGGGTCTCTCCTGTCCCGAGCTTTAGGTCGTCGCGGAGCTTCGAGAAGTGAGCACCGGGCGTCGCACCCAGGTAGCCAGAGATGGCGTCTCGGACGTCGCTCTCGCCGCTCTCTTCGTCGTCCGAGAGCCGAGCGAAGGGACTCGCGGCACCGATGGCAGCGAACCGCCGGAGGGTGGCGCGCTTCTGCTCGTCGACGTCGCCGCGTTCGCCCATTGGTTAGTGTTCTCTAGAACGATGGAGGGATAAAAGGATTCCCTACTTCTCTGTCTCCGTCTCTTTCTCCGGGTCTGCCATGTCGGCCTTCGCGTTGGTGAACTCGTCCGACATCTCGTCGCTGACGTCGTAGTCGCCGCCGCTCATCCCCTGGTCGGCCTCCTCGATGACCTCGTCGGGGTCCTTGATGGTCGTCGGGTCGTCGCCCATCTTGACGGCTTCTGCCTGCTTCTCCATCTTCTCCGTGTCGAGTTCGGCCTCCTGGTCGATTGCACCGATGATGTCCTCTATGTCGTCGAGGCCGAGCATCTCGCGGGTCTCGGCGTCGAAGTCCTGGCTGTCGAGCGCCGTCTCGGACTGCCTGACGTCGCTGCCGGTCAGGTGCTTGCCGTAGCGGCCCACCATCGACGAGAGCTCCTGCGGGAGCACGAACGTCGTCGAGTCGCTGGTCCCGATCTCGGCGAGCGTCTCCATCCCCTTGTCGATGACGGCGCGCTCGCCCATCGATTCGGCAGACTTGGCCCGGAGGACGGTCGAGATTGCGTCACCCTGCGCTTCGAGGATCTGGCTCTGCTTCTCACCCTGAGCGCGGATGATGTTCGACTGCTTCTCACCCTGCGCCTTCTCGACGGCGCTGCGGCGTTCACCCTGGGCCTCGAGGATCATGGCACGGCGACGGCGCTCGGCGGAGGTCTGTTGCTCCATCGCCTGCTGGACGTCCTTCGAGGGGTTGACCTCGCGGACCTCGACGCTCTCGACGCGGACGCCCCACTCGTCCGTGGGCTCGTCGAGCTCCTCGCGGATCCGCGCGTTTATCTCCTGTCGCTTGTTCAGCGTGTCGTCGAGCTCCATGTCGCCGATGACGGCACGGAGCGTCGTTTGCGAGAGGTTCCGGACGGCGTTCTCGTAGTCGTCGACCTCGAGGAACGCCTTCTTCGCGTCCATCACGCGGATGTAGACGATGGCGTCGGCGACCACCGGAGAGTTGTCCCGGGTGATGGCCTCTTGCGGCGGTACGTCGAGGGTCTGTGTGCGCATATCGAAGCTCTGCGTACTGGAGACGAACGGTGGCACCAGGTGGAAGCCCGGCTCGAGCAGCCCACGGTACTGTCCGAGAACCGTCAGCGTCCGCTTCTCCGTCGGCTGGACGATCTTCACCGCCGACGCCAGCGCGACGATTATCAGTATCCCGACTATCGCGCCGATGAACGCGAGCGTCGCACCTACTTGCAGGGGTAGCAGTTCCATGATTTCACCTCACGAAGCTGACGCCAAAAGTGTTCCTGTTAGCGTGTCGACTAGTTCAGGCCGACTCCGTCTCGGGGTCTTCGGGCTCCCGTTCGGTCTCGTCTGCCCGCGCCGCTCGCTCGCGTTCCAGGCGCAGCTCGCGGTCGATTGGGTCCTCGTCGTCGACCGGGAGGACGGTCAGAACGTTGCCCCCGCCCGGGTCCGATACGAACACCTCGGTCCCCTCGGGTATCCGCTCACCGGTCTCGCTTCGAGCGCTGTAGTTGGGGTCGAAGCCGCCGACGTCGAA
This sequence comes from Haloarchaeobius lipolyticus, assembly GCF_051208015.1. NCBI lineage: Archaea > Methanobacteriati > Methanobacteriota > Halobacteria > Halobacteriales > Halorubellaceae > Haloarchaeobius > Haloarchaeobius lipolyticus. The sequence goes on from NZ_JBPKGF010000004.1 coordinate 173,842, forward strand.
CAGGCGGACGGTGCCTCTCGTCGCCGTCACGGTCTTCGTGACCCGGCCGCGTGCTCCCCGCAGGTCGCTCGAACCGCTCGTCTGGCCGCGGTCGGTCCCCTGGTAGAAGTCGAACTCGCGGTAGACCCAGAAGGTCAACAGGCCGACTGCAAGGACCATCGCTGCCATGGCCAGGGGCGTTCCCAGCGGCGTGAACAGCATCCCGACGAGGCCCGCGACGAACAGCGCGATGCCGATGACGATGAAGTGGGCACCGGGAGCCATCGCCTCGGCTATCATCAGCCCCGTGCCGAGAAGGAACAGCACGAGTGGAAGCAGTTCGACGTCGAGTAGTGGGGCCATGTGCGTGCGTTGGGCTGGTGCGTGATTAATATGTCGTCGACCAGTGACACGTAGCTCGACGAGCAGTGACGCTCAGAGGAGCGTCGCGACGTGGACGAACAGCGCGAGCATCGCAACGACACCGACGACGACGAACAGAGCGTTCTCTCCGTCGATGCTCCCCGGCTCGATGACCTGGTCGGGGTCGTAGGGGTCGTCGGGCTCGAAGGCACTCTCGTCGATGGTGTCGTACTCGTCGTCGAACAGCGATTCCGGCTCGGCACTGCCGTCGCGTGTACCGTGGTCGCGGGGTCGGCGGTCTTCCTCGCGAGCGGCGTCCTCACGGCGGTCGCCCGACCGGTCGTCGAACGAGGAGGGTTCGTCGGTCACACCCTATCGTACGCGCTCCGGCTACAAGAACGCCGGGGTCGGCCGAAGCGGGTGACCCTCGACAGGAGCGTCAGCGGTCGCCGACGTGCCGTTGCCGTATCTCGCCGCCGTAGACGACGCCGCGCTCGGCGTCGAGGGTCACGGTCGTCCCGTCTTCGAGGTCGGTCAGGTCTGCACCCGAGATCATCGGGATGCCGACCTCCCGGGCGACCATCGCCGGATAGCCCGTCATCCCGGGCCGTGCGTCGACGATTCCGGCCAGTTTCTCGACGTCGCCGGTGAACTCGTCCTCGAAGTCCGGTCCGATGGTGATGATGGCGCCGTCTTCGACGGCGGTGAGGTCGCCGTCGGTGACCGTGGTCACCGGTCCAGATACGTAGCCGGAGACGACGCCCCGCCCAGTCGTCAGCGTCTCGGCCGCGACGTGGACCTTGAGCATATTCGTGGTCTGGGCGTTGTCGAGGTCGCTCATCATCCCGGAGAGCACGACGACCGTGTCGCCGCTCTCTGCGACGCCGGAGTCGAGCGCGGCCTGCACGGCGTTCTCGATGACGGCGTCGACCCCGTCGTCGGCGACGGGCGCGTACTGGGCGTTGACGCCCCACGAGAGGGCGAGCTGGCGGCGAACGCGGTCGGTCGGGGTCGTCGCGACCACCGGGACGCCGGGACGGTATTTCGCGGTCTTCAGGGCGGTGTATCCGGACTCGGACGCGGCCACGACGGCGCTCGCACCGATGTCGCGGGCCAGATACCGGGCGGACCGGGCGAGCGCGTCGGTGCGGGAGTCGCTCGCGGCCGGAACCCGTTGTTCGCGGGTCTCCGCGTACTCCTCGCTTCGTTCGACCTGCCGGACGATGCGGTCCATCGCCTCGACGACCCTGACGGGATGGTCGCCGATGGCGGTCTCACCGGAGAGCATGACGGCGTCCGTCCCGTCGAGGACGGCGTTCGCGACGTCCGACGCCTCGGCCCGGGTCGGCCGCCGTGCGTGGATCATCGAGTCCAGCATCTCGGTCGCGGTGATGACGGGCGTCCCGTTCTCGCGACAGCGACGGATGATGCGCTTCTGTATCATCGGGACGTCCTCCATGGGACACTCGACGCCCAGGTCGCCACGAGCGACCATCACGCCGTAGCTGGCGTCGATTATCTCGTCCAGGTTGTCGACCGCACCCTTCCGCTCTATCTTGGCGATGATGGGGATGTCGGCGCCCAGCTCCTCCAGTACCTGGTTCACCTCGAACACGTCGGCGGCGTCGCGGACGAAACTCGCGGCCACGAAGTCCGCGGACTTCTCCGCGGCGAGTTCCAGGTCGCGGCGGTCCTTCTCCGTGACGACGTCGACGTCGAGGTCGACACCCGGGACGTTGACGCCCTTTCGACCGCCCAGTTCGCCACCCATGTCGACGGAGGCGACGACCGTCCCGCCCTCGACGCGTTCGACCGTCGTCTCGATGCGACCGTCGTCGAGCAGGATGGTGTCGCCGGGTTCGACGGCGGTGAGGGCGTAGGAGAGACCGACCTCCTCGGGCGTCGCCTCGTCACCTTTCGCGAACCGGACCGTCGAGCCGGTCTCGAGGTGTATCGGCTCGTCGAGGGGTGCGGTCCGGACCTCGGGACCCTGCAGGTCAACCATCGTCGCGACCGGGTTCTCCGTCTCCTTGTCGACCTGCCGGACCCGGTCGACGAGCGCCGCCCTGGACTCGTCGGTACCGTGGCTGGAGTTGATGCGCGCGACCGACATCCCGGCGTCAGCCAGCGCCCGGATGCGGCCCACCGACTCGGTCGCCGGGCCGAGCGTGCAGACGATCTTCGCGTTTCTCATGGCCCGAGGTAGGACCCACCTCGGCAAAAACCCCGGTGATTTACTCGGTTCTGAGTACTGCAAGGCGGCGAGGGTCCGGATTGCGAGAACGACCCGGTGCGGTAGAGTGATTTTAGAGCAAATTAGGCGCCATCATTACCATCGGTACGTGCGTACGCCGCCCCATGGGTCTGTACACCTCACTCGTGCGTGTGCGGGAACGAGACGTGAACAACGTCCAGGAGCTCGCGACCATCTGGGGCGAGATACGGTCGGAGATCGAGGACTTCGATGCGACCCTCGAGGATACCTACGCGGTCCTCGGCGACTACGACTTCATCGTCATCTTCGAGGCGGCGGGCCGCGACGAGGCGTTCAAGGTCGCGCTCGCGATGGAACGACACGGTCTCGACATGCAGACGATGGAGGTCATCCCCACCGACGAGTTCGCCGAGCTCGTCACCGATATCTGACGGCGCCGGCACCCTGTCTCATTCTGCTCTCGTGGTCCACTCACCAGGAGTCGACGACAGCCGGCATACAGCCGTCGCCCGGTTCGTAGTACGAGTTGTGGTCGGGGACCTGTGCCGTGACGTCCCGCTCCTGGTAGTTGTATGGCGCAGCGAGCCCGTCCTGGATGCCTTCTTCACCGAGTGCCGTGTCCCACTCGGCCGACGAGTAGGCCCAGTCGAGGACCGCGTCGTCCGTCTTGTAGAAGTTCCCGAAGCTGCCCGTGGCGTACTCGATGTCGTCGCCGTAGTCGTCCTCGGTCGAGACGGACTGGTCGGGAATCGCGGCCCCGACCAGCGAGACCGTCTCGACGGCGTTGTAGTAGCCCCAGGCGTGGAGGTTGTTCAGCGCACTCACGACCACCTGTGCGCCGAGTGAGTGCCCCACGAGACGGATGGGGTCACCGCCGTCGTTCACCCAGTTCGCTATCCAGTTGGCGAGCTTCGGCCCGTTCCGTTTCGCGATGTCGACGGCCGTCCACCAGCCGCGGTCCGAGTCCCACGAGTAGCCGACGTTCGTCTGGTAGACGCCGTTCTCTTCGAGTGCGAGCTCGCAGGTGTACGCGCCGTCGATGTCGTCGTCGTTCTCGTCGTCCTGACTCCAGCCGTGGACGAACACGACGATCTCGTCGTGCCACGACTCGGTGTACCTGGCCCAGTCACCCTCGCCGTAGTAGTTGTAGGTCGTTCCGCTCGCCGTGAGGTTCCCGTCCTCGTCGAAGTGCCCACGCGTCGAGACGAGTGGGTAGTCGGCGGGTGCCGAGTAATCGCCGTTGTCGCCACCTGCAGCGGCGACGCCAGAGAGACCACCGATGGCAGCACCACCGGTGGCCAGTCGTTTCAGCACGGTTCGCCTGTCGAGTCCGTGGCCGGAGGTCGTCATGGACGGGATGACTGACCGAGGGTAGAAAAAGATATTCCATTGACAATCATTAGAGACAATCTCCGATGGTGCTTTTATAGTTCGACTGCTGTTCTGCGGGCGGTGCCGTGATATCGCCTCGTGTGATTCTGGCCACAGGAGGCCAGTACGGTTATCAATATTCGAGTGAATACCTGTGAGAGACGGCCCAATGCAGACCGAACTTCGGCTCCTGTACGACGTCGACGACTCGGCGGTCGCCGCGTGCGTCAGGGAGGCTGCTCGCACGCGACCAGCGGTCGACGCGTTGGCGATCACGGCCAGGGATTTGTCGGCCGACCACGTCTGCCAGGGGGGTTCGACAACCGACTGTCTGGTTCTCACGGAGCAGACCGACGGCGTCGATGCGCTCGACGTGGTGGAGCGAGTCCGAGACGAGATACCCGAGCTGCCCATCGTCCTCTGCCCGGCGGCTGGTTCGGAGCAGTTGGCGAGTGACGCAATCGCCGGAGGAGTCGACGATTACGTCCCGGCGGACGTCGCTGTCGCCGACCGCGAGGCCTTCGTCGACCGGATTCGAACCGCAGTCGAACGGCACGCGGCACGGACCGACCAGCCGGCGATGGAGGGGTTCAACGACGTCCTGCAGCGAGTCACCGACGCCTTCTTCGCCATCGACGATTCGTGGAAGGTGACGTACTGGAACCGGCAGATGGAGGAGCGGACCGGCCGGCCGGCCGAGACGGTCCTCGGCGAACGACTTGACGAGGCGTTTCCGGCCGGTACCGACACCGAGCTGTTCGAGCAGTACCGGCAGGCGATGGAGTCACAGGAGGCCTTCTCGGTCGAGACCTTCTACGAACCGGGGGGATACTGGCTCGAGGTCCGCGGCTACCCGTCGGAGAACGGCCTCTCCATCTACTCGCGCAACATCTCCGGCCGGAAGGAGCGTGAGCTCGAACTCGAACGGTACGAGACGATGGTCGAGACGGTCGGGAACGGCGTCTACACGTTCGATGCGGACTACTACTTCACGGCAGTCAACGACGCGATGACCACGCTGACGGGCTACGACCGGGACGAGCTGATCGGGTTACACGCTTCCGATATCTTCGACGAGACCGACCTCCAGCGTGCCAAACGCGCACGCCAGGCGCTCCTCGAGTCGCCGGAGAACGTGATGACGGTCGAACGGGACATCCTGCGGGCCGATGGAGAGACCTTCCCCGCAGAGATACACTTCGGGCTCCTGCCGTTCGCGGACGAGTTCCGGGGCACGGCCGGCGTGATGCGAGACATCACCGAACAGAAGGCCCAGCAGAAGCGTCTGCGGGAGCAGAACGAACGCCTCGACGAGTTCGCGAGCGTCGTGAGTCACGACCTTCGGAATCCCCTCAACGTCGCGAGCGCGAGTCTCGACCTCTATCGCGCGACCGACAGGGAGGACCTGCTCGACGACATCGAGGACGCGAACGAACGGATGGCAGACATCATCGACGGCGTGTTGACGCTCGCTCGCCAGGGCGAGACCGTCGACGACCCCACACCGACGCCGCTTTCGTCTGTGGTCGACCTCGCCTGGGCGCTGGTCGACACCGGGGGTGCACGGCTGTTGAACGAGGTCGACGCGACCGTCGCGATGGACGAAAATCGTTGTCGGGAACTGCTCGAGAACCTGTTCCGGAACGCCGTCGAACACGGTTCGACAGACTACGGGACCCGGTCCGGTGACACCGTCGAGCATAGCTCGACGAGCCCCCAGCAAGCTGAGGACGCCGTCGAATATGGTTCGACGAGCCCCCAGCAAGCTGAGGACGCCGTCGAACACGATCTCCCGGAGTCCGAACGTGGAGGCCCGGAAGAAACAGACTCCGCCGCGGCCGGTGATCCGGGAACCGAACTGACCATCCGTGTCGGCACGACGTCGGACGGGTTCTTCGTCGAAGACGACGGCATCGGAATTCCATCGGTAGACCGCGAGTCGGTCATGCAGCCGTCGTTCACGACGAACGAGCACGGGACGGGATTCGGCCTCTACATCGTCGAGCAGATCGCCGAAGCGCACGGCTGGTCGGTCGATGTCGAAGCGAGCGAAGAGGGAGGAGCGCGGTTCGTGTTCGGGGACGTCGAGCTGCGGTGAGCGTCCCGATTTACTTCTCACGTGGTGTGTGCGCGTCGACCGACAGAGGTTGATGGGTCGCCTTCTCCCGGGTCGTCCCGTCGTGATACGCCGACCCGTTCCGCGATGAGCGTCCCGTGTCGAGAGAGGGCGACCGTTTCGAGTCGCCTTACTGCACCTTCGTACCTGGGACGGCGTCGCCGTGCGTCGTCAGCAGGTCGGCCTGGTCGCCGGCGGCCAGTATCATCCCGTTCGACTCGACGCCGAACAGTTCCGCCTTCTCCATGTTCGCAAGCAGGACGACCTTCGTGCCGGGCAGTTCGTCGAGGTCGTGGAGCTGTTTGATGCCGGCGACGATCTGGCGCGTCTCGAAGCCGATGTCGACCTCGAGCTTCGCCAGTTTGTCGGAGTCCTCGATGGGCTCGGCCGTCTCGATGCGGCCGACGCGGATGTCGAGGTCCTGGAAGTCGTCGAAACCGATGCGCGAGTCGAGCAGGGGTTCGAGTTCGTCGCTCATGGTGGCCTCTCCTGCCTCGTCGGTATCGTCACTTTCGCTTTCGTCGTCCTCGTCGCTGGCGGCCTCGGAGATGCGCGCCTCGAGCTTCTCGTTCAGCTCCTCGACGCGTTCGTCCTCGACCTTCTCGAACAGCTCCGAGGGCTCGTCGAACTCGGCTGCCGGGGGTTCGAGCGCGGCGTCGGTCGTGACCGCGTGGACGTCGCCCTCGCCGGCGAACTGGCTCCACGCCTCCTCGGCCTTGCCGGGTGCGATGGGCTCGAGCAGGAGCGTGACGGCCTTCGCGATCTGGACGCAGTCGCGGATGACCGGCGCGGCCTCGTCGTCGTCGAGCTTCCACGGCTCGTGTCCCTGGATGTACTCGTTGCCGAACTGGGCCAGCTTGACCGCGGCGTCGCCAGCGCGGCGGATCTCGTACTCGTTGACGGCGTCCTGGAAGTCGTCGACGGCCTGTTCGATGCGGTCTGCGACCTCCTCGGAGACGTCCACGTCCGGCGTCCCGCCGTAGTTCCGGTGCGCGAATAGCAGGCTCCGGTAGAGGAAGTTGCCGACGGTACCGACGAGTTCGCCGTTGACGCGCTCCTGGAAGCGGTCCCAGCTGAAGTCGAGGTCCTGCTGGAAGCCGCCCATCGTGGTCAGGTAGTAGCGGAGCAGGTCGGGGTGGAAGCCCTCGTCGAGGTACTCCTGCGCCCAGATTGCGCGGTTCCGGGAGGTCGAGAGGCCCTTCCCGTTGATGGTGACGAAGCCGGTCGCGCAGATGGCGCGCGGGGCGTTGTACTCTGCGACGTGCAGCATCGCCGGCCAGAAGATGGTGTGGTGCTGGATGATGTCGCGGCCGATGACGTGCAGAATCTCCCCGTCTCCTTTCCAGACCTGCTCCCAGTCGTACTCGTCCGTTCCGACGCGCTCCGAGTACTGCTTCGTGCTCGAGATGTACTCGATTGGCGCGTCGACCCAGACGTACAGCACGAGGTCGGCCTCGTTCTCGCCGGGGTAGTCGATGCCCCAGTCGAGGTCACGGGTGATACACCAGTCCTGCAGGCCGGACTCGATCCACTCGCGGGGCTGGTTCTTCGCGTTGCTCGTTCCCTCGAGGCCGTCGAGGAACTCGGTCAGGTAGTCAGACAGTTCGGAGACCTCGAAGAAGCGGTGCGGGCGCTCGCGGTACTCGGCGGGGTTCCCGGTCACGGAGGAGACGGGGTCCTCTATCTCGCCGGGTTCGAGGTGGCGGCCACAGCCCTCGTCGCACTCGTCGCCGCGGGCGTGCTCGCCACAGTACGGGCAGGTTCCCTCGACGTAGCGGTCGGGGAGGGGCTGGTCCTCTTTCGGGTCCCAGGCGACCTTTATCTCCTTCTCGTAGACGTACCCCTCCTCCTCCAGTTTCCGGACGATGGACTGGGTGAGCTCGGTGTTCGTCTCGTCGTGGGTGTGGCCGTAGTTGTCGAAGTCGATGTTGAACCGCGGGAACATCTCCTCGTACTGTTCGTGGTAGTCCAGGGCGAACTCCTCGGGCGAGACGCCCGCCTTCTCGGCGTTGACGGCGATGGGTGTGCCGTGCATGTCGGAGCCACAGACGTATGCCGTCTGCTGGCCGAGTTTGCGGAGGGCGCGGTTGAAGACGTCTGCACTGGTGTAGCCCCGCAGGTGGCCGACGTGGAGGTCGCCGTTCGCGTACGGCAACCCGCAGGTCACCACCGCGGGTTCGTCCGTCGGAAAGTCGTCGTTGCTCATGGGTGTGTCTGCTATCGTGCGGGCCTAAAACCCGCTGGTTCCGGTTCGTTCTGTCGACTGTACGGGCAGCCGTCCGGATTTCAGACCGCGCGGAGAAGTCGTATGACCGACCCACGTCGCGAGCCAGCCGTCCAGACGCACGGCTCACGCCATGCGCATACGGCGGTTCTCGGGGACGTGACGGGTCGGTCGTGTCACGGGTGACAGTGGGACGGTCTCGGGTAAAAAGGCTTCGCGGGAAGGGTGCACCCCCGGCTCAGCGGAGCAGGACCTCCGCGTCTGGATTCTGGAAGGGGTAGAGGACCACCTCGCCGCGCTTTCTCGCGTCGTTCACGATGCCGGTCGCTTCGCGACGGTCCAGTCCGCCAAGTATCACCATTGCGTCCAACAGGTACTGTTTCGGGACCCGTGGAAGCCGTTGTCGGGACGCCGGGCTATCCGGCGACGACACGAGGTCGTCACGCATCACGGCGACGTACTCCCGGGGGTCGGTCTCGTCGTGGAGTCGGGCGTGCCAGTGGACGGGGAAGACGCTGATCCGGCCCGGGCCGACCTCGAAGAGCGACGACTTCTCCCAGACGCCATCGGCTGCGACGTGGGCCTCGAGCTTCCACTCCATCTGTTCGACGGTGAACGGGGCGAAGCCGCCGAGGTCGTCGACTATCGCCGCCGCGTAGGCGTCGAGCACCTCGCGTGGAACGCCCGGCCCCTCGCGTGGATGCTTCTCCTCGATTATCCTGACGAAGTCGTGGAACGTCAGCCACCGTCCCAGCTTGAACAGGGACTCCAGCGTCTGCTCGTCGATGGTGACCATGCGTAGTGTGTACGAGAGTCACGAGGATAAGTCGTGAAGGCTACTCGCTGAGAGGTTCTGAGGAGTGACGTGGGCGACCGACAGGGGAAGACGGCCGGTATCGATGCGGGAGAGAGTCGGTGTATAACGGAACAGAGCCGCTACAGCAGCGCGAACGCGCCGCTGAAGAACAGCACGGTGACGAGCAGCCGGCCCACGCTCCCGGCGAACGTCGCGAGGGCGAACTTGAGGTAGTCCTCCTCCAGCACCGAGAACGCGTAGATGGAGAGGGTGTCGGGGAAGAACGGTACCGACAGCGCCATCGCCAGCCCGAGGTAGCCGTAATCCTGGGCGAGCGAGACCGTCTTCTTCTCGGACCACTCGACGATGTTGAACCGCGAGTTCTTCAGGAACCGGACGACCGGGCCCGCTTCCTTCGCCTCCTGCCCGATGTGGAACGCGAAGACACTCCCGCACGCCTTGCCGAAGCCGCTCGCCACCATGATGAGCCCGATCTCGACCGCGCGGGGGAGCCCGAGGTGGAGGTCCGGAACGAGGACGACCTCGCTCGGGAGCGGGAGAACGAACGCGATGAGGAACGAGTAGATCCAGATGATGACGAGACCGACCCAACCGCTGGCCTCCTTGACGAGCTCTTCGAGCGTGTGATAGTCGGGGATGAGACCGAGGGCGAACAGGTCGGCGACGGCACCGAGTGCGGTATCCAGTAGCAGTGAGTCCTGAGCGGTTGTCAGCACCGAGACGAGTTCGGGTACCACTGGTTCGGTCTGAGAAGCCGTCGACCCTAAGTGTTGATGTTCGCCGTCGGGACGAGACGGTCGACGTCCGACAGGAATGACTCGAGCATCTCGCGGGTAACGTGGGGCATCATGACGACGCGCATCTCGTCGGCGCCCGTCCGAGAGACGCGCCAGCCCACCTCGCGCAGCGACTCGAACAGGTCCAGCGGGACCGAGGCCGAGACGAGCGGGAGGTCTGGCTCGACCACGTCGAAGCCACGGTCCCGAAGCTCCGCGGCGAACCAGTCGGCGTTGGCCTGTGCGAGCTCGTAGTTCTCGCGGTAACCGTCGGGCCAGAGCTCCTCGATGACGGCGGCGGCACTCGCCACACCCGCACCCGAGCGGGTCCCGGTCAGCGTCGCCTGCTTCGCGGATTCGAGGTAGGGCGTATCGACGGCGAGTGCGTCGAACAACGAGCCGTCGCGAGCCAGCAGGCCACCGGCCGGAATCGCCGCCTGTCCCATCTTGTGCGGGTCGATGGTCATCGTGTCGACGGCGGCGTGGCCGAAGTGCCACTCGTGGTCGGTGAACGGCAGGACGAACCCGCCCCAGGCCGCGTCGACGTGGAGCAGGGCGTCGTGCTCGTTGGCGATGCGGCCCAGTTCGGGGATCGGGTCGACGCGGCCGTACTCCGTCGAGCCGGCGACGCCGACGATACAGGCAGTGTCCTCGTCACAGAACCGTCGTACTGCGCCGAGGTCGACGGTGTAGTCGTCTTCCAGTGGCGCGATGCGGAGTTCGACGGCCAGCACGTCGGCGGCCTTCTGGAACGAGAAGTGGGCGCTCTCGGGGACGACGACGTTCGGGTCGCTCGACACCGAGTGGTTCCGCGCGATGCGGACGGCCTGGATGTTCGCCTCCGTTCCGCCGCTCGCGATGTAGCCGGCGGGGTCGGACAGTCCGACGACGTCGCCGAGCAGTTCGACGGCCCTGTCTTCGAGCTCGGCGACCGCCGGATACGTCCCCGGGTCACCTGGATTGGTCGCGAGAAATCGCTCGGCGGCGTCGCGGGCGACCGGGTGGGGTGGTGTACACATCGAGGAGAGAACCCGGTCGAAGTCCTGTGGCTGGCCGCGCATATCCTAACGGTGCCGCCAGCGGAATTTAGGGATTGCGTTCTGGGGAGCCTCCGGGGCTTCCCGCGCCGCTACTTCTCGTTCGAGACGTAGGCCGTCTCGACGGTCTGTGCGCCGTTGTACAGCGCCACGCGGACGTCACCGTCGATGGCGGCCGCTCCCGTCGGCTTCTCGTGCGAGCCGAGGTGGATGGTGGTGAACACGTCCTCTTCGTTGTAGACCGTCGCGGTCTGTCCGGACGTGAACTCGCCGTCGAAGACGCCGACGATAGCGTCGGTCTCACCCTCGGCGGTCACGAACTCGGCGACGAACTGCGTCCCGGCCGGGATGGCGTCACCACCCTGGTGGGTCACCACGATAGCGTTCTCGCGCACCTCGAACGAGAGCTGGGCGATGGTCATCTCGCTCCGCTTCGAAGAGACCCACGCGGGTTCGGAGACGGCGACGTCGCCGGTCTTCACCGACAGCGTGATCGTCGTCTTCGTCGCGTCGTCGCCCGAGTCGGACTCGATGGTCGTCTTCAGCGACTCGACGAGTCCGTCGTCTCGGACGGTCACGGTCGAGCTCGCGGTGACGACGTTCTGGTCGGTGCCGATGTTGACGTCGGAGGCGGTGAGGACGGTCGTCCCGCCGTTCGACGACTCGACCTCGTACGGGACGGCGCCGAGGACCCCTGTGAGCAGGTCGTAGCCGGACAGCTCGTCGTAGACGGCTTCGACGTTGTACCCACTGTAGACGGTCTCACCGTCGGTGGTCAGGCGCTCGTACGCGGTCTCGTCAGCGCTGTAGACCACGCGCTCGAACGAGTTCTCCCCGCCCGATTCGGTTCCCGTCAGGAGGAACGCGCCGTCTGCCGTCGACAGGACGGTCGTCCCGGCCGTGGTCGTTTCGTCCTTCGTGGTCGTCTCGACGCCGATGGTCAGTTCGTAGCCGTTCGAGTAGAGGACCTCCTCGTGGGCCGCGAGCAGGGCGTCGAGGTCGTCGATACCCGAGGCGCTCACGCCCGGCGGGTAGGCGGTCGTCTCGGCGTTCGCAGAGTCGATCGTCCCGATGCTCCCGACGCAGCCCCCGAGGACGACGAGGGCGACGACGGCAACGCTGGCGATAGCTTTCACGTACAGAGAACTGCCGGCTTCACTGAAAAGGCGGATTACCGATACGCTGAGGTGACGTGATTACCTCCCCGGTCCCTCGGGAGTGGGTTGTCCGGGTCTGGCTCAGCGGACCGAGTCGAGCAGCAGCTTCTGTTCGACGCGCTTGACCTCGTGCTGGACGTCGCGCACGGCGTCGATGTTCGCGGAGATGGAGGAGACTCCCTCGTTGACGAGGAACTGGACCATCTCCGGCTTCGAACCGGCCTGTCCACAGATGGAGGTGGCGACGTCGTTCTCGCGGCACTTGCGGATGGTCTGGCCGATGAGTTCGAGCACGGCCGGGTGGAGCTCGTCGAAGCGGTCCGCGACGTTACCGTTGTTCCGGTCGACCGCCAGCGTGTACTGGGTCAGGTCGTTCGTCCCGAACGAGGCGAAGTCGATGCCGCAATCGGCCATCTCCTCGACGCACAGGGCCGAGGCGGGCGTCTCTATCATGACGCCCCAGCGGCGCTTGTCGGGGTCGATACCGGTCTCTTCGAGGAGGTTCCGGGCGCGGATGACGTCCTCGGCGTCGTTGACCAGCGGGAACATTATCTCGACGTTGTCGTAGCCCATCGAGAACAGGCGGCGGAACGCCTCGAGCTCGTGTTTGAACAGTTCGGGCTTGTCGAGGCTGCGGCGGATGCCGCGGTAGCCCAGCATCGGATTGTGCTCTTTGGGTTCGTCCTCGCCGCCTTCGAGCTGGCGGAACTCGTCGGTCGGGGCGTCCAGGGTGCGGACGCGGACCGGACGCGGGTAGAACTCCTCGGCGACGGCCTGAACGCCGTCGATGATCTCCTCGACGTACGCCTTCTCGCCGTGGTCCTCGATGTACTTGGCGGGCGTCTTGTTCGTCGAGAGGATCATGTGCTCCATGCGGAGCAGGCCGACGCCGTCAGCACCGGTCGCGGCGGCGCGCTCTGCCGCCTCCGGGATGGAGACGTTGACCTTGACCTCGGTCGCGGTCATCGGCTTGACCGGCGACTGCGGACGGACCTCTTCGACGGGTTCGCGCTCGGGCTCGCTCGTCTCGGTGCGACCCTCGCGGATGGTTCCCTTGTCGCCGTCGAGCGTGATGAGCTGGCCGTCCGAGAGCATCGAGGTGGCGTTGCCCGTACCGACGACGGCCGGGACGCCGAGTTCGCGGGAGACGATAGCGGCGTGGCTGGTCATGCCACCCTCGTCCGTGATGATGCCCGCCGCACGCTTCATCGCGGGTACCATGTCCGGGGTCGTCATCTCGGTGACGATGATGTCGCCCTCGCCGACCTTGTCGAGTTCGTCGAGCTTGCGGACGATCTGGGCCTTGCCCGAGGCGATGCCCGGGCTCGAGCCGAGACCCTGTACGAGGACGTTCGAGCCGGACGCGGCCTGTGTCGCACCGCTGCCGTCGGTACTCGCGTTCGCGGCCTCGCTGCCGACGGCCTCGTCGACGCGCGTCTCGCCTGCATCGCCGATGTCGCCCTCGGAGATCGTCGTGATAGGGCGGGACTGGAGCATGAAGACCTCGCCGTCGACGATGGCCCACTCGACGTCCTGCGGGGTATCGTAGTGCGTCTCGACAGTCTCGCCGAGTTCGCGGAGCTTCGAGAGCTCCTCGTCCGAGAGGACGCGCTCGTTGCGCATCTCCTCGGAGACGTCGACCTCGACGGTCTTGCCCGTGTCCGGGTCCTTGACCATCTGGGTCTTCTTGTCGGCGACGGTCACCTCGACGACCTCGCCGCTCTCGCGGTCCAGCACGTAGTTGTCGGGCGAGACGGAACCGGAGACGACGGCCTCGCCGAGCCCCCACGCGGACTCGATGATCATCTTCGGCTCGCCGGTGGAGGGATGGCTGGTGAACATCACGCCAGACTTCTCGGCGTCGACCATCAGCTGGACGACGACGGCGATGTTGACGTCGTCGTGGCTGAAGCCCTGCTGTTTGCGGTAGTAGATAGCACGCTGGGTGAACAGGGAGGCCCAGCACTCGCGCACCTTCTCCAGGAGCTCCTCCTCGGTGATGTTGAGGAACGTCTCCTGCTGGCCCGCGAACGACGCGTCCGGCAGGTCCTCGGCCGTCGCGGAGGAACGAACGGCCACGAACGCTTCGCCGTCACCGACGTCGGCGTAGGCTCCCAGAATCTCCTCGCGGAGCTCGTCCGGGAACGGTGCGCCGAGGATGAGTTCGCTCGCGCGGGACTCGGCTTCGGCGAGGGCTGCCGAGTCGTCGACGTCGACGTCCACGGCCTCGAACAGCTCCTCGTCGATGCCCGCTTCTTCGATGAATTCGCGGTACGTGTTCGCCGTGACGACGAAGCCCGGGGGGACCGGAAGCCCGGCAGATGTCAACTCGCCGAGAGAGGCCCCTTTGCCGCCAACAGACTCGATATCGTCGGCGCGGATTTCGTCCAGCCAAAGTACTGCCATTCCTATGCGTGGAGATTCCGTGACGACACAAGAAGATTCCGACAAACCATGATAGGGAACACTCGAATCTGAGTTAATGTTCAGCCGCATCCGGGGGTTAGTGAACGAACATCGAAAACAGAACTCGTATTCGAGTTTCGAATCGAACAGATGTTGACTTTCGTGGGAATACCGCCACACCCGGCCACCATGTCGAAGAAAGGCCAGAGAGACTATAGGATACGACGGTGACACACGGCTATGAACGCAAAACAGACGGTGAAGCTCGTGTCGTACTACCGGGCACTCGCGTTCGCTTTCTTCGTGATAGGGTGGGGACTCGTCGCGGCCGGGGTCTACCTGAGCAACGTGCGGGCGGCGTCGGAGCTCGTGCTGCAGGACCCTCTCGGGGCGATCGCAGCGCTCGACCTCGTCACGTTCGGCGTGCTGACCGTACTCGGGCTGGCGGTGTGGCAACTGGGCAAGTCGGTCGCGATGGTGAAGACCATCGGCCGAGCCGTCGCGGCGGCGGAGAACGATGAATCGGACCAGCAGCTCAAGAGCGAGGTGCTCGACGTGGTCAACGACCAGATGAGTAGCCTCGAAGCCGATCTCCGCTCCGAGATTCGGACTGCTTCGAACGACAGTGGCTCGGGTCGAACCGCCGTCGCGGCGACGACGTCGGGACCGGCGACGACCGGTGGCTCGAACCCGGGTTCTACGAGCAAGGCCAAGGGCCGCTCGTCCCGCGGAACCGGGTCGTCCACTCCCGGTCGTTCGGGGTCGTCCGGTTCGACTGCGAGTTCGTCGGCCGCGTCGAAGCGGTCCACCGGGACCGACAGCTCGTCGGGGAGTGCTGCAGGCTCTGCAGGTCGTTCGAGCGGTTCGACGGGCGGCTCGGGCGGTTCCTCGTCGTTCCGTGAATCTCGGCCGAAGAACGCCGGCTCTTCGGAGCGCAACGCCGGCTCTTCGGAGCGCAACGCCGGTTCAAGCAGGAGCGCCACCGACGGCCGAGACTCGGGTAGCAGCGGGGCGTCCAGAACCGACGCAGCTGCCTCCGGACAGACCAGTACGCGCGAGGCGACGTCCGGAAAGTCCAGCTCCGAGACGGACACCCCTGACCGGTCCCGCCGACGGTCGAGGGAGACCGAGTCGTCAGACGACGGGTCGGACGACCCGCTCCGCTGACCCGCGGTCGGTCGAACCGCGTTCAGACCTCGAGTATCTCGTCTTCTTCCGGTTCCGGAACGACCAGCGAGCCGTCCAGCACCGTCACGCTCCTGCCACCGACGCGGATGGGCTCGGTCCGGACGCGAATCTCCCCCGGCCGGTCGACGTAGTGTCCCTGTTCGACGACGACCTCCTCCGGGAACTCGTCGGCGAACGCGCCGAAGTGGTCGAGGTAGGCAGTCACAGACCCCGCGCCCGTGCCACAGACCGGGTCCTCGGGGATACCGGCACCCGGGGCGAACATCCGGGCGTGGAGCGTCGATTCCGGCCCCACGGCGTCGAGCGTGAAGGCGTACAGTCCGGTCGTTTCGAGCTCATCCGTCAGCGACTCGACCGCCGCGAGGTCGGGGTCGACGTCCCCGAGATGCTGGAGGAAGTTGATGGGGACGACGAGGTAGCTCGCCCCGGCGGAGGCGAGTGCGACGGGAAGGTCTGCGCCGACGTCCTTCATCGTCTCGGGGTCGATGCCGAGTATCTCGCCGAGCCGGTCGTACGAGACCTCGACCTCCTGAACGTCTGGCTCGCTCCCTTCGAGCCAGACGGAGCCGTCGGACTCGACCGTCACGTCGAGGACGCCCACATTCGTCTCGACCGCGTGCGTGCCCGCTTCGACCACGTCCTCCTCGTACAGGTGGCCGAACGCCGCGACCGTCGCGTGGCCACAGAGGTCGACCTCGGTCGTCGGCGTGAAGTACCGGAGGCGGTGGTCGGCCTCGTCGCTGGTCAGGACGAACGCCGTCTCGGAGACGGCGAACTCGTTCGCGATCGCCTGCATCTGGTCATCGGTCAGGTCGTCCGCGTCCGGGACGACGCCCGCCGGATTTCCGGCCAACGGCTGGTCCGTGAACGCGTCCACCTGTACCACCCGGTAGGTGTTCATAGCCGACCCGAGGAACGGTCACCCCAAGAAAGTGGCGCGTCGGTCGGCGTCGACCGTACGGTCCAGCGCGCGAGCACGAACTCAGAGGAACCGTCGCGCCACGACCGGTGCGCTGGCCAGTGCGAACAACACTGTTCCGACGAGGAACGCGAGGCTCGCGCCGGTCCGGATGCCGTCCGCCGCACCGAAGAAGACGCCGCCAGCACCGGCGGCGAGAACGGTCGCGACTGCGGCGACGAAACGCGGGTCGCGTGGCGAACTCGGGAACTCGGTCGGCTGGGACATGGGGGAACCATACCGACCAGAGCTCCTTCAAAGTCACGCGACGAGCGCCGATGTCGACGCCTCGACGGGGAAGAACCGAACCGAGGAGGTGCGGTCGGAAGTAGAGCGTGGTGAGTTAGAAGTAGAGCTGTGCGGGTTAGAAGTAGAGCTGTGCGATCTTGTCCGCGGTGCGGAGCGCGAGCGCCTGCCCGGTGTTCGTCGGGTTCGGGCCGCCGAGGCCGTTGGCGAGCGCGGAGTGGTCGGCGACGAACAGCCGGTCGACGTTGTACGCCTCGGCGTTCTCGTCGAGCACCTGGCCCATCCGCATCGACGACTGCATGTGGAGCAGGAGCGGCGGCCAGTCACACCGGTGGACGTGCTCGGCACCCGCCTCCCTGTGGATGCGAGCGGCGATGCGACAGAGCTCGTCGCGCTTCGCGTCGTCGTCCGGGTGGGGCTCCCACTTGACCTTCGGGACGGGGCCGTGTTCGTCGCTGAAGGTGTTGTCGAGGGAGACGCCGTTCTCCTGGCGCGGCAGGTCGTCCGTGAGGATGAGCAGCGCCTTCGACTGCTTGTAGTTCGACATCCGGCGCTTCAGTTCCTCGCCGACGACGTAGCCGCGAGTGTCCCACGGCTCGTCGGGGTCGGTCGGCGTGTCGAAGCTGTAGCCCGCCTGGCTGAACAGGTAGTCGGCGTAGGAGACGAGGCCGGGCGACATCCCGATGTCCTCCATCCCGCCGATCCCGGGCTTGTCGAAGCGGACCGCGGAGTTCTGCCCGATGTACGGGTCCATGTGCTCCTCCTCGGGGTTGATGTTCGCGATGGTCTCGTCGTCGTAGACGCCGACGACCCAGTCGAACCAGTGCGTGGTGAGTCCCTTGCCGACCCAGCCGTCGTTCGGCAGCCCGGAATTGAGCCAGAGGCGCGGCGTCTCGATGCAGCCACCTGCGAGGACGGTCACGTCGGCGTTGACCGTCTGGGTCTGTCCGGACCAGGAGTCACGGAAGGTGACGCCGGTCGCCTCGCTCGACCCGAGGCTGTCGTCCGTCTCGATGTTCGTAACGTACGCGTTCGGTCTGAGCGCGACGTTCCCCATCGAGTCGTTCTCGTTCGTGTCGAGGGCGCGTGGGACGTAACCCACGTTGCTGGACTTGCGGGCCTTGTCGCGGACCGGGGCGTCGACTGGCGTCGACGAACCCTGGAAGTGGTCGCCGACGAGGGTGTCGCCGCGGAACCCGTCGTCGTAGCTGAACGAGCCCTCGTAGTCGGCGTCGAGCTTCTTCCCGGTCGAGGTCTCTCGGCCCGGTACCTCGACCGCGTTGGCCTGCGGCCGCCAGCCGGTCTCGGTGACGTTCTTCGTCTCGATGAGGTCGTAGCCGGCGTTCTTCGCCCCCTCGATGAACACCTCCTCCTTGGCGGTCATCGGCGCCTGCTGGGTGCTCGTGTTCTCCTCGTTGAGCTGGTAGTAGGGGACAAGCTCCTCGTAGTCGATGGGCCAGTGCGGCTGGTCGTTGATTGCGGTCGGGTACGCCCGCGGGTGGTTCGCGAAGTAGTGCAGCGAGGTCCCGCCGACGGCCGAGATCTGCCAGATGAAGGCGTTCTGGTGCAGGTTGCGGAACCAGGGCGCCCGCGAGTGGTCTGCCGGGCCGACCCGAAGGTAGCCGTAGGTCGGGTCGTTCGCGTCCGCCTCGCGGTGGGTGAACTGCTCGTCGAGCAGCTTCCCGTCGAGGTCGTCGGGGTCCGTACTGACGGTGCCGCCCGAGTCAGCGTGGGGCTTGGGCCACTGCTTGTTGCCGTGCCACGCGCCGCCTTCAAGCATGAGCACGTCGAGGCCGTGGTCGTGCGCGAGCTTCCAGGCTGCTGCGGGACCGTCTGCGCCAGCGCCGACGATGACGACGTCGGGGTCGTTCATTGCGTCCCACCTCCGATGCCCTCGAGTACGTCGTCGCCCTCCAGGTCACGCGGCAGGTCCAGTTTGTCCGCGTCCGGGTCGTCGAACCCACCCTTCACGGCGTGTCGCCAGTTCGCGGCATAGCCGGGCTGGGGGCCGGGATACTTCGTCTGGTCGCGGCTCTGTACCTCGTCCGGTGGCGTGGCCATCGTCCGCTCGTTCGGCGTGTTCGTCTTCGTGTCGCCGAGGCCGGACCACTCGGTGTAGTAGCCGAAGCCGTGCAGGCCGTTGACGGCCATGACGACGTACTTCAGGATGCCGACGTCGGGGATCAGCGGGGAGAGCAGCTCGTCGAGGTCGTCCACGACGCTGCCGTCGACGATGGTCCAGAGGCAGCGCAGGCGGTCCTCGCGCGAGAGCTGGACGAAGGTCCCGCCGGCGGGGAACTCGGTCCGGTCACGTTCGATGGCGTCCTCGTTCTTCCCGAGGGCGATGAACTCGGCGGCGATGACGTCGAAGATGAAGGTGAACGAGGGCGCGTACGGGTAGTTCTGGAGCACCCGGTGGGTCGATTCGTTCGCCGTTTCGACGACGAGGTCGAAGTCGGCGGGCCCGGACGCCGTGTCGACGGCGACGGCGAACGAGACCTCGAACTGGTCGACGGGGCCGAAGGTCAGCTCCGCCTCGAGGTCGTCGGCGTCGATACCGAGCCCGCTCAGGAGCTCGTTCAGCTCGAGGACCGTGAGGTCGGCGAGGTCCAGCAGCGCGTCGAGGTCGGAGCCGGAGCCGGTCGTATCGAGGCTCGTCTCGAACATGTCGGCGGGCATCTGGTCGTCGGGGACGCTACCGAGCAGTCCGGGGTCGGTCACCATCTCGGCACGGATCTCCTGGAAGTGGTTGAAGTCCCAGATGAGGAACTTCTCGAGCTCGACGTCGAGCCCGCCGGGCACGTGCTCGGGGCCGAGCTCGGCTTCGAGCTGCGGTGTCCGTGGGAGGATGGCGTCGACGATGGAGCGGTACGTGTCGGCCGTGTGCGGGTCACTCGAGAGCGAGTCCGCTATCGCGGCCTCCGCCTCTGCGAACGTCGCGTTCGACATGGACAGCGCGGCGAGTCCGCCGATGCCCTTCATGACGCCACGTCGGGTTGCCGACGCGTCGGTGGGTTCTTCCATGATAGACTATGACACCTTGTGTCCCGACCGATGGACGCGCCATATATAATATTTTTGTAGGTTAATCTAATACGATTGCTGTTCACCATCGTATGTGGTCATGAGGTTTGGTATGAAGCAAGGCTGTCTTGCTATTTCCATATTCTAATAATTGAAAATTATGTCCTAAACTTCATTCCACAAAACGCCAATTTTTACAAAATCATAATTATTACATCATATCAAATATTCTAATTTACTATGATTCTGAAATTTTTATCTGCTGATTTCCGTCCGACATCACCGGACGCTCTAAGTGGTCAGCGACACACGGAATCGGTATGGCTTCCTATCCGGTCTCGGCGGTCAAGCGCGCCCACGACGTGCTCCAGGTCCTCGTCGAGGAAGGAACTGCCGGTGCGACGTCGGTCGCGGCCGCCCTCGACATCCCGAAGAGTACCGCGCACGACCACCTCCGGACCCTCGAACGAATCGGGTACGTGCTCAACGAAGGAGGGACGTACCGGTTGAGCACGAGGTTCCTGGACCTGGGCGAGATCGCACGCAACAACGACGAGCTGTTCGCACAGGGGCGAGAGGAAGCGTTCCGACTCTCTCGCCGCGTCGACGAGACGGGATACGTCCAGCTCGCCACCGAGGAACACGGCCGGTGCGCCGTTCTGCTTGCACCACGGTTGCAACGCGAGAGTCTCGAACAGCAATCGACGACGTATCCGAGGCGGCCCCACCTCCACAGTAACGCTCCGGGGAAGGCCATACTGGCCACCGTCGATGCCGAGTCGGTCGAACGTATCCTGGCGAACCACGGGCTACCTCGCTGGACCGACGATACGATAACCGACAGGGAGGTCCTCTTCGAGGAACTGGAGCACATCCGCGAAGTCGGATTCGCGGTCGACGACAGCGAACTTCTGCCGGGAATGACCGGGGTCGCAGCGCCCATCGTCACCGACGAGACCGTTCACGGGGCGATCGCGGTCTACAGTGCCAGCGGGAGATTCCCCACCGACCCGGCCGAGTCGGCGTTCGTCGAACTCGTTCGTGAGTCGGCGGACGAGATAGAGGCGAACCTCATCTTCGCACAGGACTGACAGCGTGGGTGCCCCGTCAAGAGCTTCGTCCGACATCACCGGACGATATCCGGGCCGCCTCACCGTCCTGCTGACGAACGGAGGCTGGCGAAAAAGTGTCTGGGAAAACATATATCAGCGATGTTCAAAAACGACTTGATAGCACGGTCCATACCGTGACCCGTGAACTTCGCCAGCCACGTCGACACCGCCTCGCGGAACGCGCCATCCGCCAGGGCGGTCGGTGACCGGGAGGAGTCGTTGACGTTCTCCGAACTCGCGACCCGGTCGAACCGCCTTGCCAGCGCACTTTCGGCGAGGGGCGTCGAACCGGACGACCACGTCGCGATACACGCACCGAACAGCGTGGCGCTCGTCTGCACGTACCTCGGCATACTGAAGTGCGGAGCGGTCGCCGTCCCGCTCAACACCCGTTTCTCGGAATCGCAGTTGGAGTACGTCCTCAGCGATAGCGACGTCGTCTGCGTCGTCGAACACGACGACGTCGGAGGCGAGCTCGCGGCCGTCGACGGAGCGGCCGTCCGGTATACGGACCTGCTCGACGACGGGAAGGCGGGGTTCAGGACGAGACCGCGCCGCGCCGAACAGGTAGCCGAACTGCTCTACACGAGCGGGACGACCGGGGCACCCAAAGGCGTCTACCACACTCACGGGAACCTCCAGGCGAACGCCCGCGGGTACATAGAGTGTAACGAGTGGAGTCGGTCGGACGTGGCACTGACCGTCTGCCAGTGCTTCCACGTCACGGGGCTCAACATCACGACGACCCCGTTCCTCGCGCTGGAGGCCGAGAACCATCTGCTCGGTTCGTGGGACATCGAAGCCGTCCTCGGGGCCATCGAACGGTACGGCGTCACCTACACGTTTTTGATACCGACGATGGTCGTCGAACTGCTCGACCACGACGGTGTCGAGGAGTACGACCTCTCCAGTCTCCGCATCGTCGGGGTCGGGGGGTCGCCGATGCCCAAGCGGCGCATCGAGGCGGTGGAACAGCTGCTCGACTGTACGCTCATCGAAGGCTACGGCATGACCGAGACGACGCCGCTCGCGACGCTCAACCGACCGCACCCGGAGGGTCGGAAGGCGGGGAGCGTCGGCCAGGTGGCCGCAGATTCGGTCGAGGTCCGTATCGAAGACCTCCGGACACGCGAAACCGTCGAGACCGGCGAACGAGGAGAACTGCTGTGGCGCGGGGATACGGTCACCCCCCGGTACAATCGGAGTCAGCTCACGAAGAACGTCTTCGTCGAGCGCGACGGGAAACGCTGGCTCAAATCGGGAGACGTCGGCTGGCTCGACGAGGACGGCTTCCTGTTCGTCGTCGACCGTATCGAAGACATGTTCACGACCGGCTGTGGCGACGTTTACCCCCACGAGATCGAGGAGGTCATCTACGAGATAGAGCCGGTCCAGAAGGTCGCCATCATCGACACGACTGACGACGTTCGCGGGACCACGGTGACGACCATCGTCAAGCGTCGGAGCGAGGAGGCCGTGACCGCCGAGGACGTCAAACGCGTCTGTCGACGGAACCTCGAGAGTCACGAGGTTCCCGAACGAGTGATATTCGTCGACGAGTTCCCGCGCACGTCGACCGGGAAGATAGACCGCGGCAGTCTGCGGAGCGAGTTCGGGTGAGTCAGTTGCGGGTGGCGCGCACCGTTTCTGCATCCTCCTCGCGTGCGGGCCGCTCGCTCTCCTCGTGGGTTCCGACCGGCGGCAGGTTGACCTCCGCCGCGGCCGAGCCCTCGAGGTCGGGTACAGCGACCCGACGTTCGCGGTCACTCGCGTCCCGCGCGTCCTGGTCGATGCGCATCGAACAGAACTCGACGCCGCACATCGAGCAGAAGCGCGCATCCTTGTAGTTGTCCCCGGGCAGTGTCTGATCGTGGAACTCGCGAGCGCGCTCCGGGTCGAGCGCGAGCCGGAACTGCTCGCGCCAGTCGAACTCGTACCGTGCCGCCGAGAGCGCGTCGTCCCAGTCCCGGGCCCCTGGACGACCGTTACCCACGTCGGCGGCGTGGGCGGCGATTCGGTACGCTGCGAGTCCGTCGCGGACGTCCTGCTCGTCGGGGAGCCCGAGGTGCTCCTTCGGTGTGACGTAGCAGAGCATCGCCGCGCCAGCCTCCGCCGCGATGGCGGCACCGATAGCGCTCGTGATGTGGTCGTATCCGGGTGCGACGTCGGTGACGAGCGGACCGAGGACGTAGAAGGGAGCGCCGTCGCAGACTCGCTGTTGCCGTTCGACGTTCTCACGGACGCGGTCCATCGGGACGTGGCCCGGCCCCTCGACCATCACCTGGACATCGTGGTTCCACGCGACCCGCGTGAGCTCTCCGAGCGTGTCGAGTTCTGCGTACTGGGCCTCGTCACACGCGTCGGCGAGACACCCCGGACGGAGGCTATCGCCCAGACTGAACGTAACGTCGTGTTCGACGAATATCTCACAGATCTCCTCGAAGTGGGTGAACAGCGGGTTCTGTCGGCCGTGAGACTCCATCCACGACGCCAGTATCGACCCACCGCGTGAGACGATACCCGTTATCCGCCCGTCCGTGAGCGCCAGATGCTCGGCGAGGATGCCGGCGTGGATAGTCATGTAGTCGACGCCCTGTTTCGCCTGCTTCTCGATGACGGAGAGGAGCAGGTCCGCCGTCAGGTCCTCCGGCTGACCACCGGCCCGCTTGAGCGCCTCGTACAGCGGGACCGTCCCGACGGGAACCGGCGAGTGCCGGACGTTCGCCTCCCGAATCGAGTCGAGCTGGTCCCCTGTCGACAGGTCCATCACCGTGTCGGCACCGTGGTGGACGGCGGTGTGGAGTTTACGCCGCTCCTCGTCGGCGTCACTCGAGTCGTCGCTGTTCCCGATGTTCGCGTTCACCTTCGTCGCGAGTTCCCGCCCGATACCCATCGGGTCGAGTGACTCGTGGTGGAGGTTCGCCGGAATCACGACCTGTCCGTCGGCGACCTGCTGCCGGACGAACTCTGGGCTGACCCGTTCTCGCTCGGCCACACGTGTCATCTCCTCGGTGACGATGCCATCGCGAGCGTCTCGGAGTTGTGTCATCGACCACCAAGTGGTACCATTGAGTAATAAATCCCGGTGGTGTGAGCTCTCTCCCCCGATACCGGGTGAGACGTCCCCGGGAACCCGCCGGAGCACGACGACATGGTGCGATATCTCGTGCCCTGGTGACGACAGTCGAGTGTGGGGTGAGACCATCCGCAATCGACCTGTAAACCCTTAAGGTGCGAGGCACGGGAGTCGGGAGTATGAGCGACCTCCCGGACGATTTCAACTGTACCATCACCAACTGGGAGTACATCTACGGGCTCTGCCGGGACGTCAGCAACGACGTGAAGGCAGACGAGTTCGAGCCCGACGTCATCGTCGCGCTGGCCCGCGGTGGTTGGTTCGCCGGCCGATGCATCTGTGACTTCCTCGGGCTGAACGACCTTACGAGCCTGAAGATGGAACACTACGTCGGAACCGCACAGAAGGCCGACGAACCCCAGGTCCGCTACCCGATGCCCGAGGGCAGCGTCGAGGGCAAGGACGTCCTCATCATCGACGACATCGCCGACACCGGCGGCTCCATCAAGCGCGCCGAGGAGTACGTCAACGAGCGCAACGCTGGCGAGGTCCGGACCGCGACGCTCCAGCTGCTCCAGACGAGCGAGTTCGAGCCGGACTACATCGGCGAACGGCTCGAGGAGTGGGCGTGGATGGTCTACCCGTGGAACTTCATCGAGGACATGATCGACATCCTCGGTGGCGTCATGGAGCGCAACGACGACGGGACCTTCACGAAGGAGCGACTCCGCCACTACCTCGCCGAACAGCACGACCTCCAGCGAATCGAGATGGAGATCGCCCAGCCCAACCGGATGGACGAGGTCCTGAGCGAGATGGTCCGTCGCGGTGACGCGGTGGCGACCGACGACGGCTGGAAGCTGGCCTGAGACCGGAACGACGACCGTCTCTTCCCAGATGACCGATTCCGACGATTCTCCCAGCCGACTGGACGGCCCGCCCAGCCGCCTGTCCGCCCTCGTCCGCGCCCTCGCCCTGAAGGACGAAACGCGGACCGGCTGGCAGCTCCGCGGCATCGCCGACCCTGAGAGCGTCGCCGCCCACTCCTGGGGCGTCGCCTATCTGACGGTCCTGTTCGCCGACGAGGCGGGCGTCGACCGCGACCGGGCGGTATCGATGGCCGTCGTCCACGACGTCGCGGAGGCCGAAACGGGCGACTGGGCGACCCGGGCGGACGATACCGCGGAAACGTACGACGCCGAGGAGAAAGCGGCCGCCGAACTCGCCGTGGTAGACGACCTTCTGACCGACTTCGCGCATGCCCGCGAGCTGTGGCACGAGTACGAGTCCAGGAACTCGCCGGAAGCACGCTTCGTCAAGGACATGGACCTCGTCGACATGTGCCTGCA
Source organism: Haloarchaeobius lipolyticus (assembly GCF_051208015.1). Classification (NCBI taxonomy): domain Archaea; kingdom Methanobacteriati; phylum Methanobacteriota; class Halobacteria; order Halobacteriales; family Halorubellaceae; genus Haloarchaeobius; species Haloarchaeobius lipolyticus. The sequence goes on from NZ_JBPKGF010000004.1 coordinate 199,256, forward strand.
GGCGGTCGTCTACGAGCGAGAGAAGCGGTACCAACCCGGTGCGTCGGACGCCTTCGAAGAGTACGACCACCTGGACGAGTTCTTCGCGACGGCCGAACCCCGGTTGCGGACCGACCTCGGCCGTGAGCTGTTCGACGCCGCGAAAGCGGCCTACGAGGATGTACGGACTCAGTCGTCCTGAGCGACCTCGTCGCCGGTCGGATACTCGCCGGACGAGCCGTCGTCGACCAGCGACTGCTTCCACGTCCCCCTGGTGAACCACGCGATGGCGACGACGGCCCCGAGCACGTCGCCCACGGCGACGGCGGTCCAGATACCGGTCGTTCCCCAGTCCTTCACGAAGACCAGGTAGTAGGTAGTCGGCACGCGGGCGAGCCAGAGCGCGACGATGGAGAACACCAGTGCCGTCGTCGTGTCGCCGGCACCGCGGAACGCCCCGAGGAACACGGGGAACAGCCCCATGAAGACGAACGCGAGCGCGACCACGCGGAGGTACTCGCTCCCGTACACCAGCGTCTGGGCCGCCTGCGCCGTGTCGGCGCTCATCAGCGGACGCAGGATGACCGTCGGGAACGCGAAGATGACGAGTGCGACCACGGCGAGCACACCGGCGGCGAGCTTCGCGGCGATCCACACGGCCTCTTCCGCCCGGTCCGAGTGACCTGCACCGAGGTTCTGTCCGACGATGGTGTTGGTCGCCTGTCCGAGCCCCATCGCCGGAAGGAAGACCAGCGAGATGACGCGGTTGCCGAGCCCGTAGGCCGCGACGACCGCCGGAGGAAACGTCGCGACCATCGCCGTCAGAGAGATGAACGCCAGCGAGGCCATCGACTGCTCGGCAGCACTCGGCACGCCGACCCGGACGATGTCGCGGATCGTCCCGAGGTCGGGCAGGAGGTGTTCGCGCCGAATCGTGGGGCCGACGTCGGTCGCGAACAGGACGTAGAAGCCGAGGACGGTCGCGACGCCTCTCGAGAACACAGTCGCGATGGCCGCTCCCTCGATGCCCAGTTCACCGACGACGCCGGGGACCCCGAAGATGAGCAGCGGGTCGAGGACGACGTTGACGACGACCGAGACGAACATGATGCGCATCGGTGTCCGGGTGTTCCCGTGGCCCCTGAGCAGGGAGACGAAGACGAAGAAGCCGAACAGGAACGGCATCCCCAGGAAGAAGATACGCATGTAGTCGGCTGCCATTGGGACGATGACGGCCTTCGTCTCCGGGTCCGCGGGGATGAGACCGAGCATCGCGTCCGTCACGAAGAACCCGAGCACGCCGAGCAATATCGACAACGCCCCGACGAAGACGACCGTCTGTCCGGCCACGAGGCCCGCCGACCCGTCGCTCTTCGCGCCCGTGTACTGCGCGACGAGGATGGCGCCGGCAGCGGTGAAACCGCCGCCGACCGAGATGAGGAAGAAGATGAGCGGGAACGCGAGGCTCAGCGCACCGACCGCGCTCGACGAGTAGGCACCCAGCCACGCCGTGTCTGCGAGGTTGTAGGCGACCTGCAGGAGCTGGATGGCGACCATCGGCCACGCGAGCCGGAGCATCGGCCCGAGGAGCTCACCCTCGGTGAGTTCGTTCTCGACGGAGGGTTCTACCATTACGAATCGAAATGCTCCCCAGACGTATCAAGGCTACTAGGGGAGGATAGCATCTGACACAGGCATGCTAATCAGGGAGTAGAACTTTACACGAAGGTTAGTATTCTGATTGGAATGTATGCTTCGTGGGAATATATTGGTCTGAAATGGCGAGAACATACATTCAAGTATTCGAGAGATAAACCGATAGTACCAGTTCCATGAACGACAGTCGCCGAGCCTTCCTGACGGCCGTCGGGGCCGTCGCGGGGGGAGGCTGTCTTGGATTCCCCTCACGCTCACCCGCCACCCGGCAATCCCGTTCCTCCACCACGAACGTAGACAAGACACCCACCGAGGCGACCGGCCAGCCGACGACCGCCGAGACGACGGACGAACCCGAGCCGTCGCTGACGACCATCGGATTCGGCGGTGACACGATGGTCGGCCGGAACCTCAACGACATCTACGGGCGGGACGGCGTGGACCCGGCGTCCGTCTGGGGCGACCTCCAGCCCCGACTCACCGACCTCGACGCCGTGTTCTGTAACCTCGAGTGCTGCATCTCCGACCGTGGTGAACGGTCACCCGACCGCTCGTACTACTTCCGGGGCGACCCCGACTGGGCGGTCCCTGCGCTCAGTGCGGGAAACGTTCAGTTCGCCTCACTGGCGAACAACCACGCGATGGACTTCGGCGAGGTCGCGATGAGAGATACACGCACTCACCTCGAAGACGCCGGTATCGAAGTCGCAGGTGCCGGTGAAAACGCCGATGCGGCACGAGCCCCCGCCACCGTCTCCGTCCGCGAACTCGACGTGGCAGTCATCTCGTTCTCGGAGCGGGGCTACGCGTACCGGTCGACGGAGCACGCCCCCGGGATCGCGTTCATCACGTTCGATTCGGAGATTGCGCGGACGCGACGGGTCGTCGGAGACGCCATCGACCGGGCAGCGGCGACCGACCCCGACTTGCTCGTCGCGTCGGTCCACTGGGGGAAGAACTGGGTCGAGCGACCTGGCGACCGACTCGTCGAGTTCGGGCACTGGCTCGTCGACCACGGCGTCGACCTCGTCCACGGTCACAGCGCCCACGTCCCCCAGGCCGTCGAGCGGTACGGAGACGGCCTCATCCTGCACGACACCGGCGACCTCGTCGACGACTTCGGCGTCGTCGAGCGCGTTCGGAACGACCGGAGCTTCCTGTTCGAGGTCACGCTCACCGACGGCGAGTTCGACCAGGTTCGACTGGTCCCGATCCACATCGACGACGGGGTCTCTCTCGCCAGCGATGAGCAGGCGGCCTGGCTCCGTACGACTATCCGTGCACGCTCAGCCGCGTTCGAGACCACGTACGAACGGGACGGCGATGGGCTCGTGGTCGAGCTCTGAACCGCTCGCCGCTGGACATCGGTGGGCCAATCGACGACGGCGCGCGGACGACTCGTAGCCGTTTTAGGTTCGCCCCGTGACCGTGGCAGTATGACCATCGGCGTCATCGGCGGCAGCGGCATCTACGAGGCGCTGCCCCTCGAGAACGTAGAGAAGCGAAGTGTCGACACCCCCTTCGGCGAACCCTCCGACGACATCACGTTCGGCGAGCTCGCCGGCACGGAAGTCGCGTTCCTCCCGCGACACGGCCCGGACCACCAGCACACCCCGACGAACGCGCCGTACAAGGCGAACATCTACGCGCTGAAGTCCGTCGGCGTCGACCGCGTCATCGCGACGAACGCGGTCGGGAGCCTCCGCGAGGACCTCCCGCCACAGACCCTCGTCATCCCGCGCCAGATATTCGACCGGACCAGCCACCGCGAGCACACCTTCTTCGGTGACGGGATGGTCGTCCACATGGGCTTCGCCGACCCGTACGACCCCGCGATGGTCGACCACCTCGCCGAGGCCGCCGAGAACGCCGACACCGACGCCGACGTCGAGGAGGGCGGCACCTACGTCTGTATCGAGGGCCCGCAGTACTCCACCCGCTCGGAATCGGAGTTCTACCGCGAGCAGGGCTGGGACGTCGTCGGCATGACGGCCATCCCCGAGGCGAAACTCGCTCGCGAGGCAGAGCTGAGCTACGCGACGGTCACGGGAATCACAGACTACGACGTCTGGAAGGAGGACAACGAGGTCACCCTGGACGAGGTGCTCGAGAACGCAGCGGCGAACCAGGAGTCGATCAACGCGGTCGTCGAGGAAGCGATCCGGACGATGCCCGACGACTTCGAGAGCGACGCCTGGTCTGCGCTCGAGGGAACCATCAACACGCCCAGCGAGGCGATACCCGACGAGACCCGAGACCGCGTCGACCTGCTCGCGGGACAGTACCTCGACTGACTCTGCGGTCTCCTTCTCTCGATTCGAGCGTGGGGTAGCGTCCGCTTCGGACTGAACGTCGATAAAATCGAGAACGCCCAGGCGCGCCGACGGTGCAAGCGATTGCGGTGGCGCCTGACGATTGATGATGGGCTTCGACTGACGGTGGATGCGTTGTGGGCCTGTCGGCGAGCCGGGACGTTCGAGTGGCGCGACCGCGTCCGACGTGGTGGGCGTCGTGACGGGGTCGCACCCCCAGACCGGCGCCCCCTTCCCCCTCCGGTATCCGGGACGTCGGTCAACCGTAGATACTGGTTATGTCTACTTGGCCGAAGCGCTTGTTATCTAAACCAGTATATTAGTCGTGTAGAATTCCTTATAGTCTGGTTACAGGTACTGCCGCGGGCTTACGGGTGTTCGACGAGCACGTCCAGCTCGTCGCCGAGTGCCTGCCGAAGCACCTTTTCAGTCGCACGTCTGATACGTTCGGACGCCGCCTGGTTCGAGATGTCGAACTTGGCGGCGATGTCGTCTAACGTCGACCGACGCGGAATGGAGAAGTAACCGGTCTTTACCGCGTGGGTCAACGCTTCGTGCTGCTCGGGGGTCAGGCCGAACTCGTTCTGGTGTTGTTCGCCGGTTTCGGGCGAGTGCGTCAGGCGGTGCAGTTCGATGTGGACGCCGTTCTCGAGACAGCTTGTGTGGAATCGGCTCACACTCGTGTCGTCGGGAAATCTGACCGTGAACCGCCAGCCGACGCCCCCACCGTGCATCCGCAGAACCGTCCCGTTCGACTCCACGAAGCAGTCGAGGAACTCGTGGAACTCGTCGACCCAGTCGACCCGGTAGAGCTGTCTGTCCCCGGCGTTCTCGAGGACGGTGTGGTCCGATACGAACTGACAGTTCTCGAGCTCGAGTTCGAACTGCGTACAGTCCCCTCGAACCCAGAGATACGGTAGTACCGACCCCGAGACCGGGACGACCGGTTCGACCTCGACCTCGTACACATCATTCTCTCCACCCCCCGGTGCGAGGACGAAGTCGTCGGCAGCCACCGTGAAATCTGCGATAACCCCCATTGCCTCTGCGTAGGGCAGTCAAGGATATCACGCTTCCGTGCAGAAAATTGATGTATTCGAATCCGAGAACGAATGTGGCCTTGCTAAATCTCACGGCGATATTCGGCCGTCAATATGTGCGTTTCCGCGGAGTTCGAGTAGCGGGGAAAACGAGATACAGAACGGTCGTCAGTCCGCAACCGCTTCTTCCGGTGCACGCGTGGTGGTCGGGTCCTGGATCCAGAGGTCTCCGAACAGTTCGTCTTGTTGGAGTCTGACCTGTCCACGGTGCGCCAGGAAGAGAAGCGCGAGGAACGTCTGGACTCGCGTTCCACCGACTCGGTCGATCTCCGCGTACAGTACCTCGTCGCGACCCGCGTCGTAGTGTTCGTGGAGTTCGCTCCGAACGTCGTCGATTATCTCCTCGATGTCTTCGTTGTGGGTCGTCCCCGTTACCTCGTCCTCGGTCGGCTCGTCGTCGACGCGGAAGTCGTCACCGGAGTGGTAGTCGAGCGTCTGAGTTCCACGCTGGAACCCGGAGGGTGAGGTACTGGTGTCGTACTCGCGACGGCGCTTCCACCAGGAGCCGCGTTCGGCCTCGCGCAGGTCGCGGACGAGTTCGTCCAGCGTCTCGGGCGTCCCGCGGGCTTGCTTGCGGTCGAGTCGGCGCTCCATCTCCGCTTCCAGTCCCTCGACGGGGTCGAAGCCCGGGGGATGCTCTTCGGGCGGTTCGTCGTCGAACGGCTGTTCCCAGGGTTCGAGGACGTCCTCGTCATCGTCGTCGTCGCTCCCGTAGATGAGTTCGTCGCCCTTCATCCGCAGCAGGACGCTCGCGTAGAACAGCGCCCGTCCCGAGGTCCGCAGATCGACGTCCTCCAGCGCCTCGAGGAACTCGTCCGTGACCCGGACGATGTCGATGTCCCACGGGTCGATGTCCCCCCGCTTTGCGAGCTGGACCAGCAGTTCGACCGGTTCGACCTCGTCGTCGTCGGTGTCCTCGACCACGTCCTCGTCGGGGAGGACGGCCTCGATGTGGGAGTCGGCGGCCGAGTCTTTTCCGTCGTCTCCGTCCGCCTCTTCCTCGAGTACGTCGTTCAGGTCGTCGCTGTTCCCGGAGTAGAAGTCGTCGGGGTCAGACGACGCTTCGTCTCCCGGACCGTCTTCGTCTCCGTCCGTGAGACCGAACGGGTCGTCTTCCTCACCCGGCGGTGTCCGGTCTTCGTGACCCGCGATGTTCAGGAGGCTCTCGGGGGCATCTTCTCCCGTTTTTCGCGAGTCACTCCGTTCTGAACTCCCCTTCTCCCGCGGGTCGCTTCGCTCCCCGCTCGAGTCGTTCGAGGAGCCTCCGCTTCGCTCCGGTTCCTCGCTTCCCTCACGGGTCGTTCCACTCCCCTTTCGGGTTTCCGGGGCTTCGTCGCTTCGTTCCGAACCCCCGCTAGTCATCAGCCGGCACCTCCTCCTTCGGCTCGTCGCCGCCGTCGGACAGGTCGATACCCGTCACCGCCGAGACGTTGTTCTGCTGCATCGTCACCCCGATTGCACGCTCGGACCGGTCCAGCATCGCGGTCCGGTGCGAGACGACGACGAACTGGGCGCGGCCAGCGAGCTCGTCGACCATCTCGCCGACGCGCTCGGCGTTGACCGCGTCGAGGAACGCGTCGACCTCGTCCAGCGCGTAGAACGGCGCCGGATTGTGCCGCTGGATGGCGAAGACGAACGCGAGGGCGGTGAGCGACTTCTCGCCGCCTGACATCGCGTCGAGTCGCTGGATGGGCTTGTCGCCGGGCTGCGCCTTCATCGTCAGGCCGCCGTCGAACGGGTCCTCCTCGTCCTCGAGGTGGAGGTGGCCCGAGCCGGCCGACAGGCGAGAGAATATCTCGCGGAAGTTCGAGTCGATAGCCTCGAACGACTCCATGAAGGTCTCCTTCTTCTGTGCCTCGTAGGACTCGATGCGCTCGCGGATACCCTCGCCCTCCTCGGCGAGCGTGTCCCGCCCCTCGACCAGTTCGTCGAGTTCGGCGCTGACCGCGTCGTAGTCCTCGATGGCCTTCATGTTCACCGGCTCCATCGTGTCCATGTCCTCCTGGAACGCGGCGGTCATCCGGATGACCTCGTCGTGGTCCGGAATCTCGTCGGGGTCGTAGTCGCCGACCTCGGCCTCGAGGCTCTCTATCTCCCAGTCGAGCTGTTCGATGGTCTCCTCGAACGATTCGATTTTGCTCTCGACCGCATCGACCTGCTTCTTCACCGAATCGCGCTCGCGCTCGGCTTCTTTCAGGTCGTCGCGCAGGTCGTCGCGTTCGCCCTTGAGGTCCGCGAGCTCGTCCTCGAGTTCGAGCACCTTCCGGCGCTTGGCCTCGAGTTCCTCTTCGGTCTCCTCGATGGATTCTTCGAAGCCGGCGATGCGTTCTTGGTGTTCCGCCTTCTTGTTCTGGGCCGCCTCGATGTCGTCGTGGAGGTCCTCGATGGCGTCCTCGGCGTACTGCTTCTGGAGCTGGAGTTCGTTGAGGTCGCCGTCGAGGTCGTCCATCTGGTCCTCGATGCGGTCGATCTCTTCTTCCTTCTCCTCCATCTGCGCGCTCAGTTCGGGAATGCGGGAGTCCGCGAGGTCGGACTCGATGTCCTCGACCTCCGCTTCGAGGTCGGCTATCTCGGCCTTGTACTCGCCGAGCTCGGCCTCTATCTCCTGCATCTCCTCGTCGACGGACTCGCGCTCGTCGGCGAGCTCGTCGCGACGGGCTTCGAGGTCCGCGATGCGTTCCTCGATGGATTCGCGCTCGGTCTCCTTCTGGGAGATGTCGCTCTCGATTGAGCGGACCGCGTCGGTCGCGTCGGTCTTCCGGTCCCGGGCGTCGTCTAGCCGCGAGTCGACGCCGCGGAGGTCGTCCTGCAGGGACTGCCGCTCGTCCTCGAGGTCCGAGATGGCCTCGGCGACGCGCTTGAGCTGCCCCTCGCCGGAGGCGTCGAAGGAGTACCGCGAGCCCTTCGAGGAACCACCGGTCATCGCCCCGGACTTCTCGACGAGGTCGCCATCGAGCGTGACGAGGCGGAAGTCCCCCTGCATGTCGCGGGCGGTGTCGAGGTCCTCGACGACGAGCGTGTCGCCGACGACGTGGCTGAAGATGCCCGCGTACTGCGAGTCGAAGTCGATGAGGTTGTACGCGAAGTCGACCACGCCCGGGACGCTCGGTGCGCTCGGGAGCGATCGGTTCCGCATCTTGTTCATCGGCAGGAACGTCGCCCGGCCCGCGTTCCGGGACTTGAGGTGCTCGATGCAGCGCTGGCCGATGACGTCGTCGCTGACGACGACGTTGGCCATCCGCCCGCCAGCCGCGGTCTCACAGGCGGTCGCGTACTTCGGGTCGACGCTTCCCAGCTGGGCGACGGCGCCGTGAACCCCGTCGATGCCCGAGTTGAGCGTCGTCGTGACGGCTCGGCCGAACGAGCTGTCGCCGGACTGGCCGGCCTGTGCCTCGAGTTCTGCGTACTCGGACTGCTTCTGGCGGAGCTGGTCCTCGACCCGTTCGAGGTCGCCCTGTAACTCCTGTTTCTCCGCTTTTAGGTCGTCGACGACGCCCTCGATGTTGAGGACGTTCCGCCGCGCCTTCTCGAGTTCGTCCTCGAGGTCTGCTATCTCGGCGTCTATCTCGGGGAGCCGCGACTCCGCCTCCTCGATGTCGGAGGCTATCTCACTCTCTTCGTTCGAGCGACGACGTGCCTCGTCCAGCAGACGGTCCTTCTCGCGCTGGAGTTCGTTCTTCTCGTCGCGTGCCCCTTCGAGTTCGGCCTTCTTCGCCTGCAGGTCGGCCTTGAGCTCGTCGTACTCCGTGTCTATCTCGTCTATCTCGGCCTGGATGCTCGCGAGTTCGGACTGTTTCGTCGCGACGTCGGCCTTCAGCGACGACTTCTGGACCTTCGTCTCGCGGATCTCGGTCGCGAGGTCGTCGACCTCCTCCTGCTTGCGGTCTATCTGGACGAAGGCGTTCCGTCGTTTCGTCTCGGCCTCCTCGATGGCCTCCTCGCTCGCGGCTATCTTGTCCTCCAGCCGGGAGACGTCCCCTTTGAGGCTCTCGATGTCGCGCTTGATTGCGAGCTGTTCGTCCTCGCCCTTGCGCTCTATCTCGGCGTTGAGGTCCTCGAGGTCCTCCTGCAGGCGGACGACGGTCCCCTGCTTCTCGTCGAGGTCGCGGTGCAGGTCGTCGAGTTCGGCCTGCTTCTTCTCGCGCTTCTCTTCGGTCTGCGTCCGGTCGGCGCGCTTCTCCTCGAGTTCGGCCGCCTTCAGGTACCCCTCGTAACGCTCCTTCTCGCGTCGAAGGCGTCGGTAGCGGAGGGCCTGCTGTCGTTCGTCCTCGAGCTGGCCGAGTCGGTCGCGCTTCTCGCCGATGCGCAGTTCCGCCTCGTGGATACGCTCCTGGACCGTCTCGAGTTCCTCCAGTGCGTCTTCTTTCTTCGCGTCGAACTCGGCGACGCCGGCGATCTCGTCGATTATCTCACGCCGCGAGAACGGCGTCATGTTGATTATCTCGGTGACGTCGCCCTGCATGACGACGTTGTAGCCCTCCGGGGTAACACCGGCCTGCGCGAGCAGGTCCTGGATGTCGGAGAGGTTGACCGAGCGACCGTTGAGGTAGTAGTAGGAGTAGTAGTTGTCCTCGGTCTGCTTGACGCGTCGTTTGATACGTATCTCGTCGACGTCGCCGACGTCTTCGGTGCCGGCGGCGTTGACGACCTGTGCGCGCTCCAGCGTTCCGTCCGAGTTGTCGAGGATGACCTCGACGATGGCCTCCCGCTGGCCACCGGAGTACTCGTCGTCCTCGTGACCGGGGTGGTAGATGAGGTCGGTCAGCTTCTCGGCCCGGATACCGCGTGTGCGGGCCAGACCGAGTGCGAAGAGGACGGCGTCGATGATGTTCGACTTGCCGGAGCCGTTCGGACCGGTGACGACGGTGAAGTCCTCGTAGAAGGGTATCCGCGTCTTCCGGCCGAAGCTCTTGAAGTTGTCCAGAACGAGCTCTTTTATGTGCATGGTTGGGGGGTGTCGCCCGGGCAGGCCGGAAGCGGCGACTTACGCGACGATGATGTCGTCGCCGAGCCCGGACTCCTCGCTCTCTTCCTCGCTTTCTGCGTCGGCGTTCTTAGCGTCTTCGGACGACGCGTCGGCCGCCGCAGCTTCGACGTCGGACTGGGCCGCCTCGGCGCTGCCCGGTTCCGGCGTCAGCATCTCCGGCTCGTCGCTGGACGTGTCCGGGGCGACGCTCCGGGGGTCCGCCTCGAGCTCCGCTTCGAGGATTCGGACGCGCTCTTTGGTCTCGACCAGTTCTTCGGTGAGTCCGCGAACCGTGGATTCGAGTTCGTTGACGGTGGCCTCGAGAGATTCCACCCTGTTCTTCGGCATACCTACATCGCGTGCGTCAGCCACCATAAACCTGTGTCAGACTAATATTTTTACTCTGACACGATTGGTCGTGAACCCCGGTCAGACGCCCGTCTCGTACCACGCCGACAGCTCCCCGTCGTACCCCACTCGTGCTCGCGCGTCGACCTGTTCGGGGACGCTCGGATACTCGACCACGTCCGGGAACAGCAGCTGGAGCGTCAGCCGGCTTCGCTCCCCCGAGAGCTGCACCGTCCGTCGCTCCCTGACCGTCGACTCGTCGACGACCACCTCGCCCTCGACCTCCAGTGCCACCGGTTCCGTCCGGTCGAGGTAGATGCCGACGGAGAGGGTCACGTCGTTCTCCGATGGCCGTGCGACGATGCTCGTCACCAGCAGGTCTGCGGGTCCCGAGGTGTCGGGTGGCTCTTCACCGAACTCCAGACAGCCCGCCAGGGCGACGCAGCTCCCGAGCCCGGACGCGCTGCGGAGGAATCGGCGGCGCTTCATCTGCACGAGAGTTCGGCGGTTTCTGATAAAAAGTCGCGCACGGTTTCGAGGGGTGAGTCGATGGCTATGGTCTCCCAGCTCTATCAGCTCGGTCTGCTCACGGTCGTGTTCGGTGGTTTCGTGTCGCTCACGGCGACGGGCTCGTTCGGTAATATCGGGTTCGTGACGATGCTCGTCGGCTTCGTCCTCGGCTGCATCGGCATCCTGTACGGAGGTATTCCGGACCGGTGAATCCCCATTCGGTCCGCCGGACCCTTGCATCCACTCTGGCGCGCGCTGAACCCGCCGTCGAAGACCCTGAGACGGCGAGTTAGAAGCCGCGCGAGGGGCGAACGAGACGAGATGGAGCGGAGCGGAATCGAGTCGAGTGAGTTGGCTGGGGAGGACGAGGGACGGGGCGGTACGGTACGGGGCGGTACGGGTCTGTCTCTCGGTTCCGTCGTGATTCGCCGAATGCTCACCTCCACCAGAATCAGCAGTATCGTTCGAGACGAATACACGACTCCAGACCACTCGCGAAAACGGAACCCGTCACGCTTTAACCACCACACGCCGAATCAGCGTCCAATGACTGCGCAGGCTGCCGAACGGGGCGAACTCGCGGCCGTCATCGGTCTGGAGGTCCACGTCCAGCTGGAGACGGACACGAAGATCTTCTGTGGGTGTCCGACCGAACCGACGGAGGAACCGAACACGAACGTCTGTCCCGTCTGTCTCGGTCTCCCGGGCGCACTGCCCGTGCTGAACGAGGGTGCCGTCGAGGCCGCCGTCAAGATCGGCAAGGCCATCGACGCCGACATCCCCGAGGAGACGCGCTTCCACCGGAAGAACTACTACTACCCCGACCTGCCGAAGAACTTCCAGATCACCCAGTACGACGAGCCCATCTGCAAGGACGGCACGCTGGAGATATCGGTCGAGGGCGAGCGCAAGGACATCCGCATCCGGCGCGCCCACCTCGAGGAGGACCCGGGGAGCCTCCAGCACGTCGGCGGCGACATCGACTCCGCGGACTACACGCTGGTGAACTACAACCGCGCCGGCACGCCGCTGATGGAGATCGTCACGGAACCGGACTTCCGCGCACCCGCGGAGGCGCGGGCCTTCCTCGCGAAGCTCGAGGAGGTCCTCGAGTACCTGGGTGTCTTCGACAGCCAGCGCGACGGGAGCCTTCGCGTCGACGCGAACCTCTCCATCGTCCCCGCCGACGAGGTCGCCGACGACGGCAGCATCTCCGAGGAGACGCTCGAGAACGCGAACCGCACCGAGGTCAAGAACATCTCCAGCCACAAGGGCGCGGAGAAGGCGCTCTCCTACGAGCGCAACCGCCAGAAGAACCTCGTCAAGCGCGGGAAGGCCGTCGCACAGGAGACGCGTCACTTCAACGAGACCCACGGTTCGACGGTCTCGATGCGCTCGAAGGAGGAGGAGAAGGATTACCGCTACTTCGAGGAGCCGGACCTGCCGCCGCTGCAGGTCTCCGACTGGAAGGAGCGCATCCCGATTCCGGAGCTGCCCGACGCCCGCCGCGAGCGGTTCCAGGAGGAGTACGGCCTCGACCGCGAGTCCGCCTCGAAGCTGACCAGCACGAAGCAGGTCGCCGACTTCTTCGAGGACGTCGCCGAGGAGTTCGACCCGGACCTCGCCGCGACCTGGGTCGCCGACAACCTGCTCGGCGAGCTGAACTACCGCGACATGGCCATCACGGACGTCGCCGACCGCCTCGACGAGTTCACGCGACTCGTCGAACTCGTCGCCACGGACGAGATAACGACGAAGAACGCCGAGGAGATCGTCCTCCGGCAGATGCTCGACGAGGGCAAGGCTCCCGACGACGTCGTCGAGGACGAGGGCCTGGGCAAGACCGGCGAGGACGAGGTCCAGCAGGCAGTCGAGGAGGCCATCGACGAGAACCCCGACGCCGTCGAGGACTACTACGCGGGCGAGGGCGGCGCACTCAACTTCCTCGTCGGACAGGTCATGCAGAAGACGCAGGGCAGTGCAGACCCCGGGACGGTGAACCAGCTGCTCCGCGACGAGCTGGACGAGTAGGCGTCTTTCCTCCCACCTCTTCGCCGAGCGCGAGTCTCGTGACCAGACACTCGCATGTAATCCGGCCAACAGGCTATTTACCACACTTCCCGTCTCTGGGTCCATGTCGGCCGGTACCAGCGACCCGATTCGGGTCCTCCACGTCGACGACGACCCGGGATTTCTTTCGTTGACCCGGAAGGCGATTCACCGGGAGTACGACGACGTCGAGATCGTCTCCGTCGAGAGCGGTGAGGCCGCACTCCGCCGGCTCGAGGACGTCGACTGCGTCGTCGCAGATTACGGGATGCCGGACATGAACGGCCTCGAACTGGTCGAGGCGGTTCGAGCGCTCGACGCCACGCTCCCGCTCGTGCTGTTCACCGGGAAGGGCTCTGAGTCGGTCGCTGTCGACGCGCTCTCCGCGGGGGTCACGGACTACCTGCCGAAGCGTCCCGACCTCGACCAGTTCCACCTGCTCGTCAACCGAGTCCGGCAGGTGGTCGATGCGGCACGGCGCGGGAGGACTCTCGTCGACGAACGCGACCGATTCGTAGCACTGTTCGAGAACATCCCGGAGCCGACCGTCGCGTACGAGCTGCGCGACGGAATGGAACCCTACATCACCGACGTCAACCCGGCGTTCGAGGATATATTCGGCTACGCGGCCCCGGGCGTCCTCGACGAACCGCTCGACGAGCTCATCGTCCCCGAGGACCGCGAGGCGGAGGCGAGTGCGCTGAATCAGCGGGTCGCAGATGGAGGCGCGCTCGACGCGGAGGTGACCCGGCTGGCCGTCGACGGGACCCGACAGTTCCTGTTACGCGACGTCCCGGTCGAACGGGAGAACGGGAACCACGTCGGCTACGCCATCTACACCGACATCACCGAGCAGCGGACTCGCGAACGGCAGCTCCGAGAGAGTCGGGCGAAGCTGGAACGACAGAACGAACGACTCGAGGCGTTCGCGGGCGTGGTGAGCCACGACCTGCGGAACCCACTCGCGGTCGCGTTGACGAACGCGGAGCTCGCGCTGGACATGGGTGAGCTGACCCGGGTCGAGAAGGTGATAGACGCACTAGGTCGGATGGACGAACTCGTACAGGACCTGCTCGCCCTCGCTCAACACGGCACGGCGGTACAGTCGTTAGACCTATGCGACGTGAATTCTCTCGCGGTACGGGCCTGGAACGCCGTGGAGACCACGGGCGCGGAACTGGACGTGGTCGCGGCTGGCTCGATACGCGTCGACGAGAGCCGGGCGCAGCAACTGTTCGAGAACCTGTTCCGCAACGCCATCGAACACGGCGAGGCGAGACGCGTGACGGTGGGCTTCTGCGGAGACGACTGTGTCTTCGTCGAGGACGACGGCTCTGGCATTCACGACTCGGTTCGAGATCGGGTGTTCGAACATGGCATCTCGGTTCAGTCCGACGGCTCCGGGTTCGGACTGGCGATCGTCGCGTCCATCGCGGACGCCCACGACTGGGCCGTCGACGTGGTCGATTCCGGCACCGGTGGGGCCCGGTTCGAACTGACGGGCGTAACGGTCGTCCGGAAGAACTGACGGGCGTAACGGTGAGAAGGAGGGCTGGCGTGGCCGGGTGGGCAGGAGAACTGGCGCATCTGCGGGGGAACCGGCGTCGGCCAAACCTCGCTCGCGCGACGCACACGCCCCCGCGCCTTGACCCCGCGCCGTCCCCCATTTTTCGGGCCCGAAACCTTTAGAACCGGCTCCGACGTACCCGAATCCAATGAGCATCCCCGTAGCCGGAGGTGGGCCATGGAGCTGATAATCACAGAGAAGGATAACGCGGCCAGACGCATCGCCGATATCCTCTCAGGCGGGTCGATGGACGCGGAGCGCCAGAACGGCGTCAACGTCTACAAGTGGGGCGGCAAGCGATGCGTCGGGCTGTCGGGGCACGTCGTCGGCGTCGACTTCCCTCCGGAGTACAACGACTGGCGGGACGTCGAGCCACACGAACTCATCGACGCGAGCATCGAGAAGACGGCGACGAAGGAGAACATCGTCGCGACGCTCCGGCTCCTGTCTCGGAAGGCCGACCGCGTCACCATCGCGACAGACTACGACCGCGAGGGTGAGCTCATCGGCAAGGAGGCGTACGAGATCGTCCGCGAGGTCAACGACGATGTCCCCATCGACCGGGTTCGCTTCTCCTCCATCACCCAGCGCGAGGTGACCGAGGCGTTCGACAACCCGGACGAGCTCGACTTCGACCTCGCTGCGGCGGGCGAGGCCCGGCAGATAATCGACCTCGTCTGGGGCGCGGCTCTCACTCGCTATCTCTCGCTGGCCGCCCGTCAGCTCGGCGAGGACTTCATCTCCGTCGGCCGGGTCCAGTCGCCGACGCTGAAGCTCATCGTCGACCGCGAGCGCGAGATAGAGGCGTTCGACCCCGAGGACTACTGGGAGCTGTTCGCCGACCTCCAGAAGGACGACGGTGACGAGGCAGAGACGTTCGAGGCGCAGTACTACTACCTCGACGAGGACGACAACGAGGCAGAGCGCGTGTGGGACGAGGAGGTCGCAGAGCAGGTGTTCGAGGCACTACAGGAGGCCTCGGCCGCGACCGTCTCCGACGTGGACCGACGCACCCGGACGGACACGCCGCCGGCTCCGTTCAACACCACGCAGTTCATCCGCGCGGCCGGCTCGCTGGGCTACTCCGCAAAGCGCGCGATGAGCATCGCCGAGGACCTGTACACGGCCGGGTTCATCACCTACCCGCGTACCGACAACACGGTCTACCCGGACGACCTCGACCCCGAGGAGCTGCTCGACGAGTTCGTCGGCCACTCCGAGCTCGGCGAGTCTGCCGAGGACCTGCTCGACCTCGAGGAGATAGAGCCAACCCGCGGCGACAAGGAGACGACCGACCACCCGCCCATCCACCCGACAGGAGAGATTCCGGTCCGAGGGAGCGACGTCAACGAGGATGAGTGGGAGGTCTACGAACTCGTCGTCCGGCGGTTCTACGCGACCGTCGCCGAACCCGCAGAGTGGGAGCACCTCAAGGTCGTCGCCGACGTCGGCGAGCACAGACTGAAGGCGAACGGCAAGCGCCTCGTCGACCCGGGCTACCACGCCGTCTACCCGTATTACAACACCTCGGAGAACCACGTCCCCGACGTGACTCAGGGCGAGGACCTCGCCATCACGGACGTCAGACTCGACGCCAAGCAGACCCAGCCGCCACGCCGGTACGGCCAGTCGCGGCTCATCGAGACGATGGAGAAGATGGGCATCGGGACGAAGGCGACCCGGCACGAGACGCTGGAGAAGCTGTACGACCGTGGCTACGTCGAGTCCGACCCGCCGCAGCCGACGCGCCTCGCGGCGGCGGTGGTCGAGGCCGCCGAGAACTACGCGGACCGCATCGTCTCCGAGCAGATGACGGCCCAGCTGGAGCGCGACATGGACCGCATCGCGGCGGGCGAGGCCACACTGGAAGATGTCACCGACGAATCTCGCGAGATGCTCGAACAGGTGTTCGCCGACCTGCGCGACTCGCGCGAGGAGATCGGCGACCACCTGCAGAAGAGCCTCAAGGCGGACAAGACGGTCGGCACCTGTCCCGAGTCCGGCGACGACCTGCTCGTCCGGCGCTCCCGGCGCGGTTCGTACTTCATCGGCTGCGACGGCTACCCGAACTGCGAGTTCACCCTCCCGCTCCCGAACACCGGCAAGCCGCTCATCATGGACGGCGAGTGCGAGGAGCACGGGATGCACGAGGTGAAGATGCTCGCGGGGCGGCAGACGTTCGTCCACGGCTGTCCGATGTGCAAGGCCGACGCGGCGGGCGAGGGGCCGACCGTGGGTCCGTGTCCGGACTGTCACGAGGACCACGACGGCGAGTTGAAGGTCAAGACGCTCCGGAACGGCTCGCGACTCGTCGGCTGCTCGCGCTACCCCGACTGCGACTACTCGGTCCCGCTGCCGCGGCGCGGAAACGTCGTCGTCATCGAGGACGAGGTCTGCGAGGAGCACGGCGCCTTCCACGTCCACGTCGAGTACGAGGACTCCGACCGCGACCCGTGGGAACTTGGCTGTCCCATCTGCAACTACCGCGAGTACCAGGCCAGAGAGAGCGACTCGGGGACCGACCTCGAGGCGCTGGAGGGTATCGGAACGAAGACCGCCGAGAAGCTCAAAGAAGCCGGTATCGAGAGCGTCGACGACCTGAAGAACGCCGACGCCGACGACGTCGCCGGCAAGGTCGACGGTATCAGCGCGGACCGGGTCCGCGGCTGGCAGGCGAAGGCCTAGTCGTCGCCGACCGCCGATTCGACGACCTCTATCTCCTCCTCTGTGAGACCGTACAGTTCGTAGACGATGTCGTCCACCCGCCGGTCCGCGTCGAGGACCGACTGGTCCAGTTCCCTCGCCCGTCGACTCGCGGCCACGAACGCCTCGAGTTCATCCGACTCGCTCCCGTCCGGAATCCGGATACCGAGTAACCGGTCGAGCGGGGAGATGGTCGCCGTGGCCGACCGCCGGAAGCCGCCGAACCCGTCCCCACGTGCCGTTACGAGCGGGACGAGGGCGACGACCTGTTCCGCGGTTTCGGGCGGGCACTGGAGCTCGACGGCCGCCACCGATTCCGTCTCGACGAACCCCCAGCTGTCCGTGGCGGGCGTCGTCTCGTCTTCGACCCGCGTTCCGTCTTCCGTCGGTTTGTACCGGGCAGTCGCGTGGATGGTCACACCGTCGTCGGTCCGCTCGACCGAGACGCGGCCGACGCGCAGGCCGTCGAATTCGTCACCCGTCGCCGCGAGTGGACCCTCGGCCAGCCGAACCGCGCCGTGTTCGCGAAGGGTCCGTCCGGGAATGTTCTCGAAGTCGGGCTCGAGTTGGGGGGCGATGGCGCGGCGGGCCTCGCGGGCCCGTGACGCGTCCCGTGCCGCGGACGCGAGGGCTCGGCGGGCCGAATCGCTCGGCGTGTCTGGGACGGGAATCTCGGCGAGGAACATGGGTTTGCACCGGAGGTACCCCCCGTTGACGTGGGACCCGCCGTACACCTGCCCGAAGAACCAGCCGACGAGTCGGGCGTTGAGGAGGCCGCAGAGGGCCCAGGTCGACCAGTCCGACGCCGGCCGTGGTCTGACCACGTAGAGCGAGTTGAGAGCGTAGGTGTCCCCCGGGTCGTAGGCGGCGAAGGGGCGGTTTGCGACGTCGGGGACGAGCAGTTTCGGTCCCGCGAACAGGTCGGGGTCGCGGAGGTCCGCGTACTCGCCCGCCTCCCGGTCCACGAGGGAGGTGTCGGTGCGCACGTGACGACGGGGCGGGGCCACGAGATAGGGCGAGACATCGTCGCCGCCGACCACGGGGGCAGTCGGCGACCCGTCCGTCTGGGGGTCGGCCGACAGGAGCTTCTCGCGGACGTTCCCGGTGTGGACCCCCTCCGAAGCGGTCGCGTGGTCGCCGAGGCGCGACCCGGCCGCGGCCAGCCTCGTGACGAGGTCGACCGCGTCGGCCGAGAGGTCGGTCGGAACGACTCTGTCGCCGAGGCGGTCGACGAGCTGCCGGGGGATGGCGACCGTCGAGCCGGTGCCGATGCTGGTCGCGTCAGCTGGTCGACGGACCGGGATGGCGTCCGTGGGGCCGGCACCGGCTTCGAACCGGAGGACGACCGGGTAGACGCCGGCGTCGTGGAACACCCCGAGCGACGAGAGGTCGACCAGCTCGACGACCCGGTGGCGGTCGAGCAACTGGTCGCGGAGGGGCCGGCCGTACCGTGTCGTCGTCCACTTGTTCGGGACGACGAACGCGACGCTCCCGGCGAGCGTCGCGGCGCGCTCGACGAACGCGACGTAGAGGTCGAACGCGCCGGTCACGGTCGAGTACGCCTCCCGGTAGTACGCTTTCACCGGGTCCGAGATGTGACGGCTCCGGACGTACGGCGGGTTGCCGATGGCGGCGTCGAAGCGACGACCGGCGCGGACCACGTCGGGGAACGCGTCGGACCAGTCGAGCACGGGATGGTCCGTGGGTGGCGGGGGTTCCTCGTCGGTACGTCTCGCGTCGCCTTCTCCGCCGCGGCCGACCAGCGCGTCGCCGACGGCGAGATGCCGGTGGAAGCCGGCGAGCGCGTCGGAACCAGCACCGGTTTCGAGCCAGCAGACGAGCGTGGCCAGATCGACGGCCGCAGCGTCGAGGTCGACGCCGTAGACGACGTTCGCGACGAGTTCGTCGGTCAGGACGGGGTGTGCAGATGCCGACTCGCTGGCGGGTCTGGTTGCCGACTCGTCGAGGGACCTGGATGCCGACGTGTCGGTCGCGAGCCGGTCACGGAGCGCCTCGACCGCGGCCACGAGAAAGCGCCCACAACCCATCGCGGGGTCCACCACTGCGATGTCGTCGAGAGGCCGGTCTCCAGCGAGGACGGAGTCGGCGAGTGGTGCGACGGTCGACTCGACGACGTAGTCGACGACCGCTCCCGGTGTGTAGTACGCGCCGGTGGCTTTCCGTTCGTCACGAAGGTGGGCCTCGTGGACGGTTCCGACGAGGTGGGCGTCGAGTCCGGCGAAGTCCCTGCGTCGGCCGGTGTCACCGACGGTATCGAGCTGGGCCGACGCCTCGGCGAGCGCGGCCTCGGCGGGCCACGAATCGAGCGGGAGCGGGTCGGTCGGAACGCGCTCGGCCACGGCTTCCCACACCGCGTCGAGACGTTCCGGGAGGTCGTTCTCCGTCGTCCAGTCCGTTCCGCGGACGAGGCCACGGGCCGCGGCCAATCGACAGACCAGCACGCGCGAGATGACTATCTCGTTCTCCTCCCGAGGAAGGGCATCGCTCGCGGCGAGTGCGTCCTCCACGAGCCATCCGGCCGGTCGGTCCGGGCCTCGCATCGTGTCGAGTGCACCCTCGGCGGCGGGACTCAAGAAGCTCCGGGTCGGACCGGCGTCCTCGGTCGGTGCTGTCATCTGTGTCAGAACTTTCGAAGGGATTTTAGCCGGCCACGGGGTTCGACTGCGTATGAGCCGACCGTGGGAGGACTGGAATCACATCCTCAAACTCGACCCCGACAAGGAGCTGCCCGACGGGGTCACGTTCGAGGACGTCTGTGCGACCGGCACCGACGCGATCGAGATCGGTGGTACCCTCGGGATGACCGAGGAGAAGGTCGCGTCGTTCGTCGAGAAGTGCGCTGGACACGGCGTTCCGCTCTACCAGGAGCCGAGCATGCCGAACGTCGTCGTCGACTCCGACGACCTCGACGGCTACCTCGTCCCGACCGTCTTCAACGCAGGTGACGTCTTCTGGGTGACGGGAGCCCACAAGGAGTGGCTTCGACTCTCCGAGCTCGACTGGTCGCGCACGACGACCGAGGCGTACATCGTCCTCAACGACGACGCCAGCGTCGCCGAGTACACCGAGGCCGACTGCGACCTGCGAGCAGACGACGTCGCCGCGTATGCGGAGGTCGCAGAGCAGATGTTCGGCCAGGAGATAGTCTACCTCGAGTACTCCGGGACCCTGGGCGACCCCGAGATCGTCTCCGCCGCACACGACGCGCTCGACGAGGCGACGATGTTCTACGGTGGTGGCATCCACGACTACGATTCTGCCTACGAGATGGCGGAACTGTCAGATGTCATCGTGGTCGGCGACCTCGTCCACGACGAGGGCGTCGAGGCCGTCGCGGAGACGGTCGAAGCAGCGAACGACGCGAACTGACCCGACCTTCGAATCCGAGATTACTTATAAGTCATGTTACTCTCGATGGTCGGTACTATGTAGCTGGCCTGTAATCTATATGCATGACAATCGTCGCCGGGTTCTCGCTCACGTCCTCGCAGCTAGTGCTCGGTGATGCACTCGATTCGCTTTCCGCAGTGAACGTGTCACTCGAACAGGTATCCGGACGACGTGGTGAGGGACGCCTCATGACGCTCTGGGCGTCCGGCGCCGACGCGAAGGCGCTCACCCGGGCGTTCGACGCCGACCCGTCGATAGCCGAGTTCTCTCACCTGGAAGAGAAAGGCGGGGCACACCTGTTCAACGTCGTGACGACGGACGAGTCCGACGTGCTCCTGTACCCCGTCTGGGTGAGCATCGGTGCGCAGTTGCTCGAGGCGACGTACGAGGACGGCTGGTGGACGGTGAAGATGCGGTTCCCGTCCCGTGACGGGCTGGTCAAGATACGGAACTGCCTGCGGAACACGGACACGCGCTTCCGCGTCGACTGGATCCGTGAGGGCACGGACGACTCCTTGGACGCGCGAGTTCAGCTCACCGAGAGTCAGCGTGAGGCGCTCGAGGTGGCTCTCGAATCGGGCTACTTCGACATTCCCCGCCGAGCCAGCCTGCAGGACGTCGGTGCCGAGCTCGGTATCAGCGGGCAGGCGGTCTCAGAACGCCTCCGCCGCGGCATCGGCCGGCTCCTCGAAACGCACCTCACCGTCGGTAACTGACGCCGTATCTGGTCCGCCCGAAACGAAGTCATTTAAGACCGAGCCTCGGGAATCACGCAGCATGGAGAACAGAACGTACACCGCGGATGTGGAACCGGGCACGACGGCGACCGTCGCTGGCTGGGTCCACGAGATCCGCGACCTCGGTGGTATCGCGTTCCTGATCGTCCGAGACAAGACCGGCAAGCTGCAGGTCAAGTTCGAGAAGGACGAGATGGACGACGAACTGGTCGAGGCAGGCCTCGACACGCAGCGCGAGTCGGTCGTGCAGGTCACGGGCGACGTCAAGGAGGAGCCCCGCGCACCGACCGGCTTCGAGATCGTCCCCTCGGAGTTCGAGGTCGTCGCACCTGCCGACCCGCAGCTTCCCCTCGACCCGTCCGGGAAGGTCGACGCGGAGCTGCCGACCCGCCTGAACAACCGCACGCTCGACCTCCGCAAGCCCGAGGTCAAGGCCATCTTCGAGATTCGCTCGGAGGTCCTGCGCGCGGTGCGAGAGCACTTCCGCTCGGTCGGCTGCACCGAGATCAACACGCCGAAGATCGTCGCCACGGGAACCGAGGGCGGCACCGAGCTGTTCCCCATCTCGTACTTCGGCGAGGAGGCGTTCATGAACCAGTCGCCGCAGCTGTTCAAGCAGCTGATGGCCGGCTCCGGCCTGGAGAAGGTCTTCGAGATCGGTCCCATCTTCCGCGCCGAGGAACACAACACGCCCCGGCACCTGAACGAGGCGACCTCCATCGACTTCGAGGGTGCCTTCCACGACCACCACGACGCGATGGACGTCGTCGAAGGGCTCGTCAAGGCGGCCTACACCGCGGTCTCCGAGAACTGCCAGGAGCAGCTCGAACTGCTCGGTCTGGAGGACGAGTTCGAGCTGCCCGAGGGCGACTTCCCGCGCATCACCTACGAGGACGCCCTCGACCGCGTCAACGCGACGGGCGAACTCGACGAGATGCTCGTCTACGGCGACGACCTCTCGACCGAAGCAGAGCGTGCACTCGGCGAGGACGTCGGGCAGCACTACTTCATCACCGGTTGGCCCAGCGAGGTCAAGCCGTTCTACATCAAGGACGAGGACGACGACCCCGAGACCTCGACCGGCTTCGACCTGATGCACCCGCGCATGGAGCTCGTCTCCGGCGGCCAGCGCGAACACCGCTACGAGCAGCTCGTCGAAGGCTTCGAGCAGCAGGGTCTCAACCCCGACGAGTTCGAGTACTACACGAAGATGTTCAAGTACGGCATGCCGCCGCACGCCGGCTGGGGCCTCGGTGCCGAGCGTCTCATCATGACGATGCTCGGACTCGAGAACATCCGAGAGGCTGTTCTGTTCCCGCGAGACCGCCAGCGACTCAGCCCGTAGGCTGAGTCGCAACGCGGTCGCGTGGGAGCTAGCGAGACGACCATCTTCTTGCACTTCCCTCACCGAGCACCAGCAGTCGAACCAGTTTGGCCCGTTACTCACCCCGCTGCGACTCCGAGTGTCGACCATGTCTCAGGTACAGGCTGTCGCCGTCCGGAAAGCGGCACACCGGGGCCGAAGTCTGCTCGCTCGGGAACTACTGCTGCTCGTCGAACGACACCATCACGCGGACGGGCCGGGCGTCACCCGCGAGACGCTTCGCGCGTACGCGGCGGCCGTGCGCGACGAGATGGCCGGCGGCGACGACGTCCCGTTCGCGCCGGACGAGTTCATGGAACTGATCGAGGAGCGACTGACCACCGACGACGACTGGACCGGCGACGACTTCTACCGCGTGGGCGACGGCAGGGTCAGCGTCTTCCCGGCCAGCTGGCACGACCGGCTCGCCGGCGAGCGCGACGTCCGGACCTACGTCGAGGTACTCACATCGGCGGGCGGTTCGGACGCGACGCGCCCCTCGATGGGTGGGACTGGCGAGGGGGTCCCGCGAAACCTGCTCGTCGACGCGATGAGCGTCCTGGGGGGCGTCGAGCCCAGCGCGACCACAGACCGCATCGAGGAGCTGCGCGAGGAGGGAGTGCTCGCCGAGCACGCCGACCAGCACCACAATCCGCACGTGCGGCTGGTCGACGAGTGAAGCCACGGCGCCGGCCTCCCGCGGTCCAGATGATAACGATTTAACGCCGTCGTCGCCGAAACGTGGATATGACCGACGAAGCGCGTGCGTTCGTCCCGGGCCACATCACGGGCTTCTTCAGCGCGCACCCGAACGAGGACGACCCCACGAAGGCCGGGTCGCGCGGGGCGGGGCTCACGCTCACCGACGGCGTGGACGTGACCGTCAGGCCGAGCGACGAGCCACGCGTCACGCTCAACGACGAGTACGTCAGCGTCGAGTCCGTCGAGACGGTACTCCGGACGCTCGACGCCCAGGTCGCCGTCGAGGCCGAGACGGTGCTCCCCCTCGGTGCGGGCTTCGGTGTCTCGGGCGCGATGGCTCTCGGTGCGGCGCTGGCCACGAACCGCGTGCTCGACCGGAAGCTCTCCGAGAACGAACTGGTGACCATCGCACACGGTGCGGAGGTACAGGCGGGGACGGGCCTCGGCGACGTGGTCGCACAGGCGCGGGGAGGTATCCCCATCCGGCTGGAGCCGGGCGGCCCGCAGCACAACCTCCTCGACGCCATCCCGGCACGGGCACGGGTCGAGTACCTCAACCTCGGTCAGCTCTCGACCGCGGAGGTGCTCTCCAGCGACACGGACCAGCTCTCTGCGGCCGGGAAACAGGCGCTCTCGCGCGTCGTCAAGGAACCGACGCTCCCCAGTTTCATCTTCGCCTCGCGTCGGTTCGCCCGCGAGGCGGAACTGCTGACGCCGGAGGTGCGGCGGGTCATCGAGGACGTCCTCGACGTCGGCGGCCAGGCCTCGATGGCGATGCTCGGGGAGACCGTGTTCGCCCTCGGTACCGGGTTGAGCGACGCCGGTTACGACGCTTCAGTCTGTGGTACGCATCCAGCCGGCGCGATGTTGAAGTAGGGGGCTGGAGACGGCCGTAAACGACCGACTCCGGCCGGGCCCGGAAAGTTCATTCTCGATTTCATTACTTTCCTGAGGTACGGGAATCGGCAGCGGAAACGGCCGCAACAGCTATACTTTCGACCGGACTTCAGCTTTTTATTTCATAAAATTTGTGGCCATCCTCGCTGAAGGATTTATGGTAGGTGCCAGATAGAATCGCCTGTGGGCATGATGACGCATACCGAGGTGCAGAACAAGCTGTTTGGGTTATACGAACGCTACGTGGGTGAGCCGGAATCGACGCGCGAGGTCTACGGCTACTGGATCTTCATCGCCGGCTATCTGGTGGGAATCGGTGGAATCCTGTTCTACTTGCTCGGCCCGGCGATGATGCCTGGCGAGCAGTTCGGCCTCCAGGAGGTGGCCTGGTCGGTCGCCGCGGTCGGCCTCTCGCTCGGGCTCTTCGGCATCGTGTTGCTGTTGCCGGTCCGGAGGCGAGCGATACAGGCATCCGTGGTGGGGCTGTGTGTCGCGCTCGTCGGCGTCGTACTGTTCACGACCATCTACCCGCAGAACTGGGGGCCCGACGGGGTCACCGACCAGAGTCCGATGGTCATCGCGACGTACGTCACGGGCAACGCGATACTGGCGGGTGTGACCGCGCTGGTCCCGGTTCTCACCGGCCGGAAGGGGATGTTCGTCCCGGAGGAGGGGTACGGCGAACAACCACCCGTGATGGTCGGCGAGGCGATGCGGGGTGCGCTGTTCGCGGTCTTCCGGAACGCGGCCGACGACTGGACCTACCGCATCGTCCAGCAGGACGCGCTGGCGACGAGCGACGCGGCCGCAGCGACCCGACCCGACGCGGAGGCCGCCATCGACGAGGTGAAGACACAGATAGACGAGGCGGGGTTGCTGGAGATAACGACCGCCGCCTTCCGGCTGTACGAGAACGAAGCGGGCGACTGGCGCTGGGTCCTGATGCGAGACGACGGGTCGGTCGTCGCCGAAGGGACCGACCTGTTCGAAGACCGCGATACCATCGAGGAGTCCGTCAGCTTCGTCAAAGAGTCCGGGCCGGGTGCCGAGGTGCTCGACATCGACGGCGCGGCGTTCAGCTACCAGGAGCGCGACAACCGGTGGACGTGGCGGCTGCTCGACTCCGACCGCGACCCGCTCGCGACCGGCGTCGACGAGTTCCCGAGCCACGACGACGCCGAAGCCGCAGCGCTGTCGATGGCAGCCGAGTTCGGTGAAGCGCGCGCCCTAGCGGTCGAGTCCGTGGGTGTCGAGCTCAAGGACGTCGGGGACGCGTGGGACTGGCGGTTCGTCGACGGCGACGACGAACTCCTGGCGACCAGCAGGGCCCGGTACGACAGCCGCCGCTCCGCAGAATCGGCGGTCGAGGACGTGCTCCCCGCGGTCGGCGACGCCTCGGTCACGGTGGCCGGAACGCCGACCTACGAGCTGCACGAGACGCCCGCGGGCTGGCGCTGGCGGCTGGTCGACGCGACCGAGAGCGTCGTCGCCCGGAGCGCGGCCAGCTACGACGACCGGACCGCGGGTGAACGCTCGACCCGCGCCATCGCGAACGACGTGCGCGGGGCCGACCTCGTCGAGATAGACGGGGCGGCGTACGAGGTCTACCCGGACGGACCGGCCGGCGACGCCTGGCACTGGCGGCTCGTCACCGAGGACAGAGAGGTGCTCGCAGACTCGACGTTCGACCACCACTCCGACGAGGCCGCGGGTGAGGCAATCGAACGGGTCCGCGAACAGGCCGCCGAAGCCGATCTCATCGAGTTCGAGACCGCAGCGTTCCAGGTCTACGAGGCCGACGACGGCGAGTGGCGCTGGCGGCTCATCGACGAAGACGGCGGCGTCATGGCCGACTCCGGTGCCGAACACGAGTCCCGGTCCGACGCCACGCAGGCGATGATGACGCTGAAGCAGAAAGCGCCCGAAGCGGAGATGCTCGAGATCGACACCGCCGCCTTCGAGCTGTTCCGGAACGAGGACGGCGAGTGGGGCTGGCGACTCATCGACGAGGCGGGGCACATGGTCGCCGAGGGACCGAGCCTGCACGCCTCGCGCGGCGCCGCCCGGACCGCCCTCACGAAGCTGAAGGACCACCTCGACGCCGATGTCCGGACGATGGCCGACGCCGTCTTCCAGGCGTACACCGAGTCGAGCGACTGGCACTGGCGGTTCGTCACGGTCGACGGGACCGCGGTGGCGGACGGCGAGGGTGCACACGCGACCCGCGACGATCTGAAGCAGACGGTCGAGCGACTTCGCGAGGTCGCCGCCGAAGCGGACACGTACGCCATCGGGAAATTCGCCATCCAGCTCGTCGGCGAGGACGACGACTGGCGCTGGCGACTGCTCGACCGCGAGCGCGAGGTCGTCGCCGAGAGCGCGAGCCCGTACGAGACCAGACAGCAGGTCGAGGACGTGGTCGCCGCCGTGACGGCGAACGCCGCGACGGCGCCGGTCTTCTCCATCGAGTCCTCGGCGCTGTGGCTCACCCGTGAACGGGACGGGTGGCGGTGGACGCTCACCGACGAGGACCGCGACGTCCTCGCGCAGGGGACCACCCATCACCGGAGCAAGGAATCGCTGGAGGACGAGGTCGAACGACTGCGGCGGCTCGCACCGCAGGCCGGCCGCGTCGACTTCGGCGACGCCTCGTTCGAGCTGTTCCGCGACGGCGACGACTGGCGCTGGCGGCTGCTCGACTCGAGCCAGCAGACGGTCGCCGACAGTGCAGAGCTGTTCGCCTCCCGTGAAGCCGCCCGTGACTCGGTGCGTGACGCCCGGGATCTCGTCGGCGCGGCGAGCGTCCTCGAGATCGACGACGCCGCCTTCGAGTTGCACATGAACGACGGCGGCTGGGTCTGGCGGCTGGTCGACGAAGGTGGCGAGACGCTCGCCGAGAGTATCGAGCCCCACGAGACCCGACCCGAGGCTCGCACTCAGATGAACCTCGTGAAGGAACACGCGCCGGAGGGCTGGGTGTCGTTCACGGAGTAGTCGGCTCCCGGCACGGGCGGAACAGTTGCAACACGAAAACGGACGTATTTTTTCCGAGGGTATCGTACGACGGTCCATGAGCGAGCACGTCGAGGTCCCGGAGAGTCACCCCCGCTACCTCTCCCTGCTGACCCGACACCGCATCGAAGACGGCGTCGAGAAGGGAATCACGAGCATGCAGGGCCTCATCGCACAGGGCCGCGGCGAGGCGTTCGACTACCTGCTCGGAGAGCGGACCATCGAGAGTGCAGATGCAGCGGAACGGGCCGCAGCCGCACACTTCCTGCTCGCGAACCACCCCGTCATCTCCGTCAACGGGAACGTCGCGGCGCTCTGCCCCGGTGAGGCCGTCGAACTCGCCGAGGCCGTCGGCGCCGACCTGGAGGTCAACCTGTTCAATCGGACCGACGCGCGAATCCAGGCCATCGCGGAACACCTCCGCGAACACGGGGCGGAGGACGTCAAAGGGCTCACGGCCGACGCCCGCATCCCCGGAATCGACCACGAGCGGGCGAAGGTGGACGCGGATGGCATCTACGACGCGGACGTCGTGCTCGTCCCGCTGGAGGATGGCGACCGTGCAGAGGCGCTCGCGGAGATGGGCAAGACGGAGCTCGTCATCGACCTCAATCCCGGGTCCCGGTCGGCCCGGACGGCCACGGTCCCCATCATCGACAACGTGATGCGGGCGATTCCGAACATCACCGCTCACGCCCGCGCCCTGCGGGGCGCGACCGATGCCGAGCTTCGCGACATCGTGGAATCGTTCGACCGCGAGACCGCCCTCGACGAGGCCGAACGGGCCATCCGGAACGGCAGCTTCGACTGAAGTCGGCGCGAGTCCGAACGTTCCCGGGACAGCGAACGTTCTTGTCTTCGGGGTGCTAATCTGTACCATGGTCAGATACGCCAGTGGCAGAGAACACGGTGCGGCGGTGTTGCGACGTGCCGGCTACGAGGTGCGTGCCGACGACGGCCCACCAGTGGGCTCGGCGTCGGGAGAGACGACCGGTCTTTGCCGGATGGACGGGCCGGTCGTGGCGCAGGCGCTCGCACCCGGGATGGTGACCGCAGAGACCATCGTCCCACTGCTGGCGAACGGAGTCGAAGACGGGCGCGCCACGCTCTTCGTCGTCCCAACCGAGACCGACGTCGGGAGCGCACTGCACGTCCTCGACAGACCGTACTGCGTCGCCCGTGAGGACGGCGACCGCTGCCGGACGTTCTTCAACGGTCCCGACCGCGTTCAGCTCGACGACGGTCGGTACGCCCTCGGCCGGGCGTCCGAGTACGTCTGGCGAGAGGTCCAGCCAGGGGAGGCCGAGCTGGAGGGACGCACGGGGTCGGACAGGAAGGAAGTAGAGCTGGTCGGTGACGGCGAGGCACTGGCGCTGTTCGCCGACGTCGATGCACTGTCGTGCCCGTCAGCTTCCGCCTTCCCGTACAGCTACGGCCGCGACGCGGACAAGCAGTTCCACGTCCGACGACGCGACGGAACCGAAGTGGGCCGGTTCTCGGGGGTCCGTGCGATGCGCGAGAACGGGTTCACCCCGATCCCGATGCCGCTCGTCCCCGAACAGGTCTTCCGCTCGGGCTCCCTCGCGGGGAGTTGGGCCGTCGTCGCGGAGGACTCGTTCACTGTTCACACGGTAGACGGCCAGACGAGCCTCTAGCCCGGTTACTTCTCTCGAATTTCCGTCGACGAAGGGTCACCAAGTACCATCGGAACGGTTATTAATAACTTGGTGGTATCACTAGGTGGTATGCACGGATTCGATTCGTTCAGCGACGTCGACGAGGCGGCAGTCACCCGCGCCATCGGTCAAGAGTGGAGCGAGGAGTTCCTCGAGTTCACGGACAACGAGGTCATCATCGTGGGAGGCGGTCCATCGGGACTGATGGCCGCGAAGGAACTCGCTGAGCGCGGCGTGAAGACGATGGTCGTCGAGAAGAACAACTACCTCGGTGGCGGCTTCTGGCTCGGGGGGTTCCTGATGAACAAGGTGACGGTTCGCGACCCGGCGCAAGGAATCCTCGCGGACCTCGACGTCCCGTTCGAGGAGGCTCGCGACGCGGAGGGACTGTACGTCGCGAACGGCCCTCACGCCTGTTCCTCCCTCATAGAGGCGGCCTGTGACGCCGGTGCCAAGATGCAGAACATGACCGAGTTCACCGACATCGTCGTCCGAGACGGCCACCGCGTCGCTGGCATCGTGATGAACTACACACCAGTCCACGCCCTCCCCCGGGAGATAACCTGCGTCGACCCGGTCGCCGTCGAGGCGGACCTCGTCATCGACTCGACCGGCCACGACGCGATGGCGATCAACAAGCTCGACGAGCGAGGGGTTGCCGCGAGCGCAGCGAGTGACAGCTCGGAAGACGAATCTTCCGGTGTGCTAGAAGCACCCGGTATCGAAGCCGCCCGCGAGCGCGGCCAGGTCATGGACCAGACCGACTCGTCGAGTTACGGCGCACCCGGCCACGACTCTCCTGGCCACGACTCGATGTGGGTCGGCCGCAGCGAGGACGAGGTCGTCGAACACACCGGCCTCGTCCACGACGGCCTCGTCGCCTCCGGGATGGCGGTCGCGACGGCGTACGGCCTGCCGCGAATGGGGCCGACCTTCGGCGCGATGCTCGTCTCCGGCAAGAAGGCGGCACAGGTCGCGCTCGACGAACTCGGCGTCGACGCCGAGCCGGTCACGCTTTCGTCGAAGGTCGCACCGCCCGCTGACGATTGAGCACGCCGAACACCACACTCGGCTTCACTTGTCCGGCTTCCCGAACGCGAACAGCGTCATCGGCGTCTGGTTCGCCGCCCGGGGCGACAGCTGCTCGGTCACGAGGTCGTCGTAGAACGTGAAGCCGCGGCCGCCGATGCCGCGGTGGGCGTAGGTCGCGAGGTAGAGCCGACCGAGAGCGATGCCGCCCTCCAGCTGTGCGACGCGATAGCCGCGGTTTCCGAATCGCTCGACGATGGCGTCCACGTCGGCCATCGCGTAGACGTTCACGGCCGCGTCGCCGACCACCTCCTGTCCCAGGGCGAGGTGGGCCGCGGTCCGGCGGTCGACGTCGCCGATGGCTTCGAGCGTCGCGTCCCCGGGATGGAACTGGTACGCGCCCGCCGGAACGTCCTCGACGGCGTGGGCGAACACGTAGTAGTCGAGCAGGGAGTCCGGTCCGTCGCCGCCGAGGCAGTCGACGGGGACCGGCCCGAGCGCTCTGTCGAGTATCGTGCCCACCTTCCGACGACTCATCGCCTCGTGGCTGTACTCGCGGAGCGAACCGCGGCGCTCGATGGTGTTGCCGACGGGCCGGGCGGATGCCGTCTCCGCGTCGACCGGGTCGAGCGCGATTCGGTCGCCGTCGCCCGGGCCGTGCCGTCCGACTGCCCCCGTCGCGACCCCGGCGAACCGCTCGCGCCAGTCGGTCGCGGCGTCACCGTCCGGGAGGGTGCTCTGCTTCCAGGCGTCGTGGATGAGTGGGTAGTCGACGGGGTCCGAACCGAGGTCGACGTCGGGTGAGATGGGTTCGACAGCCGGTGGGTCTGGACTCGAGTCCCCGCTCCCGATGGCCACCAGTTCGAGCGGCGCTTCAGCCGTCGGGTCGAGTCCAAGCAGGTCGACGACCGGGCCGTCCCCGAAGCCGGTCACGACCTCCGCTCGGTGGCCCAGTCCGTGGGCGACCGCGAGCAGATTCGCGAGCACCGTCCCCGAGTCCCAGAAGGCGTGTCGGTAGGTTCGCTCTCGGTACTTCCAGGCGTTTCGCCACCAGGTCGACGTGGCGACTATCGTCACCGGAGCAGCTTCGACCGCCGGGTAGCCGCCGGCCCCCGCGAGGACGCCCCGGAAGTCGCCCTTCCGGAGCACGTCGAACTCGTCGGATTCTGGGTCGTAGTGGTAGACGCCAGCCGGCGCGTCGTCCAGCTCCCCCGTCACGGCGTAGAGATCGACGTGGTAGAGCTTTCCCGTGCAGGACGCTGCACGGAACTGGGCCGACTCGCCACGAATCTCCAGCGTCTTGGTGACGCCGGCGGCGTAGTGACAGAGGGTGGTCAGTTCCATATCGTCGCCTTTCCCCCCATCGCCGTCGGTGGGCTCGGCAGTTCCCGTCGCGAGGACGGAGAGTGCAGATTCGTCCGGCGGCCGGAGGGACGATCCCAGCGACACGCGCGGTAGGTCGACGTACACCTTCGACGGTCTCGGCCGATTGTCGAGGTCGAGGCTCCAGTCGGTCTCACGGACGCTCTTCGGAGAGTGCTTGGACCGCTCGTGATAGTCGCGTGCGTCGACCATGCCAGCGGCTACGGAGAGGAACCTGTAATCGTTTCGGAAGACAGCAGCCGACGCTCGCCTACAGTTTCCCGCCCGTCACCCGGACGATTCCCAGAAGATGCGACTCGTGATGGGTTAGCCGCGCCCGGGTGTAGAGGACCGTTCGCGCCGCACGCACTCGCGACAGCAACGTCTCGTGCGGCGACGGTTCGTACCGGAACTTGAACGTCGGCGGCGTCGACAGGACCGTCAGAAGCCGGAACAGCACGTTCAGCGGTTTCGCGGCCGGGCGTTCGGAGAGGGCGGCGTCGACGAGGACGACCGTCCCGTCGGGCTCGACGAGGTCGAACCACGACTCCACCTCTCGCTCCGGGTCCGATAGCATCCCGACGACGAACGATGCGAGGACGCCGTCGACCGACCCCTCGACCGGGACGTTCGTCGCATCGCCGTGGACGAGGTGGACGTTGTCCCAGCCGTTCCGGTCGACGAGCCGCTGGGCGCGGTCGAGCATCCCCCGCGTGTAGTCGATGCCGACGACGGTCCCCTCGGGGCCGACGCGCTCTCTGAGGTACGGTAGGTTCGCGCCGGTGCCACACCCCATCTCGACGACGGTATCCCCGCGCTCCAGGTCGAGTGCAGCCACAGCACGGCTCCGGAGACCGCCGATTCCCGGCGTGTACTGCGCCAGCCAGTCGTACAGCCCGGCCCACTGGCCGTAGAACTGCTGTGCCGCGGTCGTTCCGTCGCTCATGTGACCTCTCGGACCGTCTCGGCGACCGAGACCGGGTCGTCTCCGAGGACGTAGATGATGGGTTCGATGCCGTAGCTCCCGGTCTGGTAGAGCACGGTCGCCTCCGGTTCGTCGGCGAGTGCGGCCGCGACGGACGCCTCGACGTCCTCTTCGCTCTCGAACTCGACTACGGTCCTGCCCATCTCCTCGAGCTGGGTCACGAGTTCCGGGTCGTATCGGATGTTGAGCGCGGCGTGGACCGGCGCGCCCCCGTTGCGAGCGGCGAGCAACACCGACGCGACGTACTCGCTGACGCCGAACTCGGGCTCGCTCGGGACCGTCGCACGACCCTTCACGTCGACGATGCGACCCGGCACGCCTGCCACGTCGTCGATACTGGCCGCCTCCGGCGTGCAGGCGACGAGGTTGGAGCCGACGTTCGGAATGAGACTCGCGAAGCCGCTGGCGTTCTCGAGAACTCGGAGGCCACGCCGAAGCGAAGAGAGCACGCGTTCTGCGGTCCGGAGCTCGCTGTCGGGGTCGTGGATGGAGAAGTCGTTACCGTAGTCCGCGAGTTCGGGCATCTCCGAACGGTGGATGGCGGCGAGCAGGTCGCCACGCTCGAGCTTGCGGACCAGCACCTCCGTCTCGACGAGCGCCTGCACCGGCTTCATCGTTCCGTCGGCGAGCCCCTCGCCGATTCGGGTCACGAGCTCTTGCACTCGCTCGTCGTCGAGGAACTCCTGGCGTCGCCCGACGTCACCGTGGGCGTACTTCGAGACCGCGGACTGGCTGATGCCGAGAGCGTCGGCGACCTCGCTCTGGGTGAACCCGCGGCCGCGCAGGTCCTCGGCGAGCATCGAGCGGAACGTCGGGAGGAACTCCTCGACGACGATCTCCTCGATGAACCTCACCGCTGGTCACCACCGAACTCGTGGTCGCCCTGTATCTTCGACGCTTGCGGGCCGGTCTGGTCCTGGTACTTCGAGCCGCGTCCCGCGCCGTACGGCCGTTCCGCCTCGGTCTTCAGCTCCGTGAAGACGAGCTGGGAGATGCGCATATCGGGCGTGAGTGCGACCGGTGCGGAGCCGAGATTGGACAGTTCCAGCGTGACCTTCCCCTTGAAGCCGGGGTCGATGAAGCCCGCCGTGGCGTGGACGACGACTGCGAGTCGGCCCAGCGACGACCGGCCCTCGACCTGTGCGACGAGGTCCGGTGGTACCTCGACGCGCTCTTTCGTCGTCCCGAGGACGAAATCACCGGGGTGGAGGATGAACTCTTCATCCTCCTCGACGACCGTCTCGGAGACGTACTCGTCGACCTCCGTCTCTCGATTCGGGTGGATGCAGGGAATGTTCGTCCGCTGGAACTCCAGGAACTCGCGGCCGAGGCGAACGTCCACGCTCGCGGGCTGGACCTGTAGCTCGGGATCGTCGAGTGGGTCGATGGCGAGGTCGCCAGCCTCCAGCCGACGCAGGATGTCCACGTCCGACAGTATCATGGGAGGGAGATTCGCCCCCTGGTGGTAAAACCTCCCGGTAGCCATCGGACGGCCGACCAGACTCGGCATCATGGTCTGCTCGAGCGTGACTCAGTTCTCGATATCCGGCGAGCGTTGAAGCACCTGTGGACCGGACTCAGTCTCGAATGCGTCGTCGCCAGTTCGTGTTGGTTGCACTCGCCGGAATGAGCGTCGCGCTCACCGGATGCGCCCGGGTCCGGTCGGACCTCCAGACGAGGTTCGACGGCACGACTGCGACGAGCACCGGCGGCGTCGCTCGCGAACCTGCGGACGACGAGCCCCCTCGCAGCGTCCTCCCCTCGCCACCACCGCACCTCGATATCACCGGATTCAGGCGGGCGGGCCAGACGGTCGGTGCGAACGCTGGCCAGCTGGCGACGTACGAGGCGGGCGATGGAACGCAGTACGAACTCGGCGCGCTCCGGATGGAGACACTCGAGGCCGCACAGCGGCTCGCGGCCAGGATAGCCGACCAGGGTCGGTTCTACGGGTTCGACATCCTCGTCCGGCACGGCGTCTACCTCATCGGTGGCGGGACCGAGGACGGTTCCCGAAGCCGACTCGTCGCCTTACTCGTTCGGTCCGACGCGCTCTCGCGAGCCTTCCTCGCCGAGCACGACCTGTTCTCGGCCAGATAGCCACCGTTTTACCCAAACATGCCATCGCTCCAAGCATGAAGCAGGCCATCGTCGCGCGGATGGACATCGGCATGGGGAAGGGCAAGCTCGCGGCGCAGGTCGCCCATGCGTCGCTCTCCGCGTACGAGGACGCAGACCGGAAGACACGGAACGAGTGGAAGGGTTCGGGCCAGAAGAAGGTGGTCCTCAAGGCGAACAGCGAACGTGAGCTGTTCGAGCTCGCGGACAAGGCCGAGCGCGAGGGGCTCCCGAACGCCATCATCCGCGACGCTGGCCACACCCAGCTCGAGCCCGGGACGGTCACGGCGTTGGCAGTCGGGCCAGGCGACGAGGAGCTGGTCGACCGGGTGACCGGCGACCTCTCGCTGCTCTGAACGCGAACGGAATCCATTTTGCCGGGCCGGTCCGATTCTCCGCCGTGACGCGACTCATGGCGGGTGACGCCTAGATGCGAGAGGCACATCCACGCGAGCGAGCCGTCGGGATGGAGTACTACGTGAGCGACGCAGACGGCGTCGGCGGTCACCTCCGCGACGAGGCCGGCGACTTCCGGGTCAGAGAGCGTGAGGCGTTCGAGGCCGAACCGGTCGACTCGGCGACGGGCGACTATCCGTACCTCGTCCTCCGGGCGACGCTCTCGGGCTGGGACACGAACGACTTCGCGCGACAGCTGTCGAACGGCCTCGGTATCAGCCGCGGCCGGGTCTCCTGGGCCGGAACGAAGGACAAGCACGCGGTGACGACGCAGCTGTTCACCGTGCAGGGCGTCGAGCCAGCGGACCTGCCGGACCTCGGTGGTGTGGACCTGGAGGTCGTCGGTCGTGCCGGGCGCGCGCTCCAGTTCGGTGACCTGCTCGGAAACGAGTTCGAGATAGTGGTCCGCGACGCGACCGACCCGGAGAACGCCGACGAGATAACCGCGGAACTCCGCGAGTTCGGCGACGGCGACGTGGCGGTCCCGAACTTCTTCGGCCAGCAGCGCTTCGGCAGCATGCGACCCATCACGCACGAAGTGGGGCTCCGGATCGTCCGCGAGGACTGGGAGGGCGCCGTGATGGCGTACCTCGGCAACCCGCACGAGGACGAGCCGCCGGGCACACGTGAAGCGCGGGAGTTCGTCGACGAGACGCACGACTGGCAGGCAGCGCTGGACGAGTTCCCCCATCGGCTCCGCTACGAGCGATCCATGCTCCACGTGCTGGCGGAGAACGGCGGCGACTCACCGGCGGACTTCCGGGCGGCGCTGGAGGTACTGCCCGACAACCTGCAGGCGCTGTTCGTCCACGCGGCACAGTCCTACGCGTACAACCTGATGCTGAGCGAGCGGCTCGCTCGCGGACTCCCGTTCACGAAGCCGGTGGCTGGCGACGTTGTCTGCTTCGCGGACGGTGACGCCACCGGCGAGTTCCCGCTCCCCGACACGGACCGGCTCCAGCGCGTGACGGAGAAGCGCGTCGACACCATTGCACGCCACTGCGAGCGCGGCCGAGCCTTCGTGACGGCACCGCTCGTCGGGCTGGAGACGGAGCTCGGCGACGGTGAACCGGGCGAGATTGAGCGAGAGGTGCTCGACGAACTCGGACTCTCCCCGGGCGACTTCGACTTGCCCGGTGAGTTCTACAGCGAAGGGACGCGACGGGCGGTACTCGTCTCGACGGACCTCGACGTCGAACGAGACCCGCTCACGTTCTCGTTCACGCTCCCGAAGGGCTCGTACGCGACAGTGGTCCTGCGCGAGTACCTGAAGGCGGACCCGATGGACCTGAGCTGAGCTAACGCTGGTGCTCTGTTTGGCTGACAGGCGACACCCGAAGTGGTGGTTCAGGCACCGTTCCGCCGGACGCTGTGTCGCACGCCCGCTGTACGACCGGCGGTGACTCGTCAGGTCATGCCGACCCTGGCTTCGGTCTCGTACTTGAATCCGCGTACTGTCCGAACCGCACGGCTTTTGCCCGACAATCGGATAGGTCTCGCTATGCAGTGCCGGCAGTGTGCGACCGAGCTCGAGAAGCCCGGAGACTACTGTCTCACCTGCCGCACGACGAACTGCGACGCGGTCGTCCTCGACTGCGACCGCGACCGGGCGACGCTGACGTTCCTCGACGACGAGGAAATCGTCGGCGAGACCTCGATAACGACGAGTCCCGAGACGGGCGAGGAGTCGGGCGTCGTCGAACTGCGGAACTACGCGGGCCGAATCGCCGACGAGGTCCGGCGGAAACGGCCTGAGACTGTCTACGCCGCCGGCCCGCGTGCCGTCATCAACGAGACGCGGGCGCAGCTCCATCACGAGTTCTATCGGGTACGAGACGACGACCCGGTCTCGTCGGTTCTGGAGCGACTCGGAGAACCAGCGCTCGAGGTCGTCGAGACCGCACCGCGGGACAAGATAGGCGGGTCGCACTCGACCCTCATCGGGGGACGGGCGGGGATGAAGGCTATCCAGACGGTCGCCGAGCATCCGCACGTGAAGAAGGTGATACCGGGACCCATCGAGGCCGGTGGGTCGAGTTCGCGAGGGAGCGTCAGGGCGAAGGTGACGCGGGCAGACGAACACGGAAACGTCCGGATGCTCCTGCGGGACGGCTCGAGCGTTCAGGAGAACCGCGTCGTGACGACAGCAGGTGACCGAGAGATGGGCGAGCGGGTCCGAGCGGACCTGAACGAGGTTTTGTCAGACGATGGATGGGAATAGCGCTGGACCGGGCCAAATTATCGTACCCGAAGCGACTTCTGTCGAATAACCTTTCTTTCAGATAGTGATGCGCCGACCCGATGCGGTCCTCGTGGCCATCCCCGGAATCGTCCTCGGGGGAGCTACCCTCGAGCGCGCAATCCGGGCCCTCTCGTTGAACAGCGCCCCCACACTCGAGTGGGTGCAGTTCACGGTACTG
Source organism: Haloarchaeobius lipolyticus (assembly GCF_051208015.1). NCBI lineage: Archaea > Methanobacteriati > Methanobacteriota > Halobacteria > Halobacteriales > Halorubellaceae > Haloarchaeobius > Haloarchaeobius lipolyticus. The sequence goes on from NZ_JBPKGF010000004.1 coordinate 236,614, forward strand.
GGGTTCGCGCTGGCGTTCGTCCTCATCTTGCACGAAGCCCTCTACAGGCCGCAGGTCGAGTAGGCGGCGCCCCAACTCAACAGGTTTATTTGCCCGCTGGCGGTACCAACGGGTATCATGGCCAAGAAGAAAGGAAAGACGGGCAGCGCTGGCCGTTTCGGCGCTCGCTACGGTCGCGTCTCCCGACGACGCGTTGCGGAGATCGAAGACGAGATGCGGAACTCCAAGGTCGACGGCGACAACGTCAAGCGCCTCGGAACGGGCATCTGGGTCAACGAGGAGACCGGCGAGAAGTTCACCGGTGGCACGTTCCGTCCCGAGACGCCCGCAGGCCGCACCGTCCGCCGATCGATTCGCGCAGCGCTCTCTGAAGACGACGAATGAGCTACAAGTGCTCGCGGTGCAAGCGTGACGTAACGCTCGACTCCTACGGCGGCGTTCGCTGCCCCTACTGCGGCCACCGCGTGCTCCTCAAGGAGCGCAGCACCGACATCAAGGAAGTCGCCGTCAACTGACGGCGCGATGTCCTCGTTCTCACACGAGACCGTCATCGAGTTCACCTACGAGAGCGACGCGTCCGCCGAGATCGTCGCCAGTAGCGTCGCCCAGGAGGTCGGCGAGATAGACGGCGACCGGTCGACAGCCGCAGTGGACCGTGATGGTCAGGTCGTGACCGTCACAGTCGAAGCGGCCGACCTGACCGCCCTGCGGGCCGGAATGAACACGTGGATTCGTCTCGTCGAGGTCGCCGAGCGAGTCTCCGCACTCGGTAGCGAGGTGCACGACGACGGCGGCTCCACGGCGTAGGGCGATTGGGTCTCTCGTCCTCGAAAGCGGGGGTTTTTCAAGCCAGAAACCCACGGTCTGGGTATGCAAGGAAACCTTCCCCCGGAAGCACAGGAGAAGATAGAGGAGCTGCAGGACCTGCAGGAGACCGCACAGCAGGTCGCCATGCAGAAGCAGGAGGCACAGTCCCAGCTCACAGAGGCCGAGACGGCCCTCGAAGAGCTCGAGGACATCGACGAGGACACGACGATGTACCGCGAGGTCGGCGAGCTGCTCGTCCAGACCGACTACGAGGAGGCGCAGGACTCCCTCGACGACAAGGTCTCCAGCCTCGGCATCCGCGTCGAGACGCTCGAGAAGCAGGAAGAGCGCGTCCAGCAGCAGTTCGAGTCGCTCCAGCAGGAGCTGCAGGAGATGCTCGGCGGTATGGGCGGCGGCATGGGCGGCGCCGGCGGCGCATAAGCCGATGCCCACCGACGAAGAGGTCGTGCAGGCGGCCGCAGAAGCGGCCGAGGGACTCGTCCTGTCCCGCTTCAAGCAGTCGAACGTCAAGGACCTCGACGTGACCGTCACGTTCGAGGACGGCGTCCTCGACGTGGACGTGTACATCAACGCGCCACAGGGTGACGCCGACGCCGAGGAGGTCGCCGAAGAGGCCGTGCAGGCCGCTCGGCAGGCTGTCGACGAGCTGTTCGAGCAGGAAACGTAGGACGGCGCGACTTCCGACGTTCTTTCTACGAGAGCAAGAAGACGAGGAGACTCAGTCCCATCGCTGCCATCGCGAGCAGGACGGCCAGTGCGCCTCCCATCGAGACCATCGCGTTGGCGTGACTGGCGAGCGTCTCCGTTCTATCGTTGCCGAACACCGTTACCCGCGCGTGAGCCGAGTTCATCCCGACGGCGACCGGTTCGCGGTCGGCGAGGGCTGCCTCCGTGAGGTCGGCGATGACTCGAAGGAGCTCCGTTTGGTCGAGCGCCTCGCCGACCTGGTTCGAGGACTCGACCCGGTTGACGATGTGGGTGTCGGTCGTCATGACCTCGGCGAGGTCGACCTCACCGGGCAGGGCGTCGACGATAGCTTCCCTGAGCCCGGGTTCCATGTTGTTCCCGTCGATCAGGATGTAGGCCGTCGTCTGGCCGTCGGTCGTGACGCAGGCGACGCGAACCCCGAGCGGGCCGATGCCGTCTTCGGGCTCCCAGTGGGTCTCGTCCCAGGCGGTCCCGACCACGACCGGGGCCTGGGGCGCGTCGTGGAGGCTCTCGGCGGCCGCCGCGGCGGCGCGCATCATGTCGAACGAGCGCTCGCTCCCCGGCGTGATGTGTCCGAGGTCCTCGCCAGCGAGACCGTTGTTGCAGTTGTGCGCGTCCACGAGAAGGACGTCGTCGAAGCCACCGGAGCGCGCCTCGGCAGCGGCGGAGAGGCCGACGGCGTAGTCGACGTCGTCGGCGAACTCGGGGGCGTGCGTGCTCACGAGCAGGAGGTCATCGCCGAACGCCTGGGCCAGAATCTTCGCGTCGCCGACCTGTGTCCGGATGCTCTTCGTCGCCGTGTCGCCGAACTCGATGCCGTCGTACGCCTCTTTCGCCCGCTCGATGATGGTGTCGACCTCGCGTTCGGTGACGAGGTTGAAGTCGTGACCCGCGGTCGCGTGTGGCGGGAACGCCAGGCCGTCGGCGGCGTCCGCGACCCGCTTCGGAAGGTTCCCGCCGCCGATCTCGCCCATCGGCCCGGGGTGTATCATCGGCAGGACGAACCGCGCCTTCTCGGTGCCGTCGTCGCGTTCGAACGAGAGGACGGTGACGGGGACGACCGCCTCCTCGCCCAGCTCTTCGAAGAAGGTCTCGAGTTCACGGGTGCCATCCGCGATGTGGCCGATGAACCCACCGAGGAAGTCGAGGACCGAGACCCCGAGACTGCGTTTCCACGGTCTGTCGATGATGACGAGGAAGAGCCAGACCGCGGTCCCGTAGAGGAGACACACCAGGGCGAGGATGACGAAGTCGGTCGGTGCGACGGCCGAGAGCGAGGCGGGCCCTTGCTGGGGACGCGAGAGGTAGGCGTCGAGGATGGGCCCCCCGGCGTCGATGAACCGGAGCGTTCCGCTGTAGACGAACAGGAGCACCGCCGCGGCGACGGTCTGGATGCTCGCTGGAATCGCAGCACGGGGGATGGAGTGCTGTGAGACGGCGGCGACGACCAGCAGCCGGAACGCGAACGCGGACGCCAGTCCGACGTACAGGACGTCGAAGACGAAGTTCTGACCGAGGTCGAAGACCAGCGCGGCGGCACCGCCGACCGCCAGTAGGACGACGACGAGTATCTCACACAGCAGCGCCAGCAGCGATGCCCGATTCGCGGTGAGCTGGCCGCCGAGGCGTCGGTCCACCACGCTCGTCAGGACCGAGGCGGCGAACGTCGGGATGCCGATGAAGAAGATACCCTGCCAGATGTCCTCCAGCCAGAAGCTGTTCTCGAACACACCGATGCCCGTCACGGCAGCAACGACCATCGCGAAGGCCAGACTCTTCTCCCACCGCGGTGCCCGGAAGATGTACCGGGACATGCTGGCCAGGTCCCCCTGGGTCGCCGTCATTGTGTCCTATCCTCGCGTGAGACCGGATAAAGGTGCCTTGATTGTTCCTGCTGGTCTTCCCGCCGAATCAGCGAAGGCTCACTCACAGAGCGCGACGAAGTTCTCGAACACTTCCTCGCCCTCTTCGGTGTGGCTGACCTCGGGGTGCCACTGGACGCCGTAGAGGTCGCGGTCGGTGTTCGACATCGCTTCGACGCCGCAGACGTCGCTGGAGGCGGTCACGGAGAAGCCTTCAGGGACCTCCTTGACCTCGTCTGCGTGACTCGCCCAGACCCGCGTCTCCGGGTAGAGCGAGCCGAGCAGCGGGTCGTCCTCGTCGAGGACGTCGACGGTCACGTCCGCGTAGCCGCCGTACTCGCCGGACCCGACCGTGCCACCGAGCTCCTTGGCGATTATCTGCATGCCCAGGCAGATACCGAGGACGGGCACGTCGAGGTCGAGGTACTCCGCGGAGCGACCGCGTCGGTCCATGTCCGGGCCGCCCGAGAGGACGATACCGTCGGCTTCGACCTCGCTCGCGGGCGTATCGTTGTCGACGACCTCGCTCTCGACGCCCATGTCGCGCAGGGCGCGGTGTTCGAGGTGTGTGAACTGACCGTGGTTGTCCACGACGACGATTCGTGTCATGGAGTCGGGTTACGTGCCCGTGCTCAAAAACGGTCCGAATCCGGCTCGGGATGTGCACGTTCGAGCGGGTGCGGCGACGTCCTCACCGCACGGGCTGACTTCTTCGCGCCCCCTCCACCCACTCGGCGGCCGCTGCGTCTCACCCTCGTTCGCAGTTCGCTTCGAACCACTCCTCCTTCCCAGGCCGCTGCATGCCACATCACGGCTCACTGGGGCGAATGCTGTCTACCTGCCGGCGCGACAGACTCAATTCCCCCCGCCCACAACGGAGCCACAGATGAGTGACGAGGTGTCGAACGACGAGGAGCGGGACGAACAGCAGTCGCGTGTCGCACCGGCGGCGACCGACCACCAGGGGCTCGCGTCGCTGCTGTCCCGGCACGACCTCGCGTTCGCGAAGGATCCTCGGGAACCGGACGACCCGACGGTATTCGAGTTCGACCCCGATGCGGACCCGGCGGAGACGTTCCCGCAGTCGGTGGCCAGCGGCGGACCGACGACGAGCGGCGTCATCCTCTGGACGCGCATCGCGCCGGACGCGTTCGAGCCCGACCTTCCGCTCGCGGTCGAGGTCGCCGAAGACGAGTCGTTCGAGGAGGTGGTACACCGAGGAATCGTCGACGACGGGGAGGCCATCGAGGCGCACGACTACACCGTGAAGGTCGACCTCGACGGGGTGCTCGATTCGGGCACCCGCTACTTCTACCGGTTCGTCTACGGCGAGACCGCGAGTCGAGTCGGACGCTGTCGGACGGTACCGGCTCCCGGTGACTCCCTCGACGAACTGTCGCTCGCCGTCCTCACCTGCCAGAACTACTCGAACGGCTACTATCCGGCGTACCACTACGTCGCCGAGGAGGACGTCGACTTCGTCGTCCACGTCGGCGACTTCATCTACGAGTCCGACGACGACCACTTCAAGAGCCGGTTCGCGCCCGAGTATCCCGGACGGGAGAAGGAGCTCCCGAGCGGCCACAGCCGCGTCCACACGCTGGCGGACTACCGCTACCTCTACCGACTCTACAAGCGCGACCGGTTCCTCCAGCGGGCACTCGAGCGCCATACTCTCATCCCCGCGTGGGACGACCACGAGATAGCGAACGACGTCTGCTGGGACTACGAGGCCGACGCGCCGACGGCCGACCACCCGAAGGGCGACGACCCCGAGTTCATGACCCGACTGGCGGCCGACGCGATGCACGCCTGGTGGGAGTACATGCCCGCGAGGATCGGGTACGACCACGAGGCAGAGCGCCTCCAGGACCGCTTCCGGCTCTGGCGGACGACGCAGTTCGGCGACCTCGTCACGCTCGTCATGACCGACGAGCGGCTGTTCCGCACGCGCGGGCGGGACCTCCTGCTCCCCACCGAGCGCGCCACTGCGCCGGAGCGCGAACCGGCCGGCCGGACGATGCTCGGCCCGGACCAGCTGTCGTGGTTCATCGAGACCGTGGGGGAAGCCGACGAGGCCACAACCTGGACCGTCTGGTCCGACGAGGTGCTCACCATCCCGTTCAAGGTCGGCTCCGGCGTCGGGACGCTCTACCCCGTACAGGGCGGCTGGGACGGCTATCGCCGCGAGCGGCAGTACCTCGTGAACGCGCTGGCGGCGAAGGACGTCGAGAACTTCGTCACGATCACCGGCGACATGCACTGCTACATCGCGGGTTACCAGCAGACGGAGTACCGGGGACCGCTCGACACGAGACTCGTGGGTCCCGTCCCGGCCGAGAAACGAATCGGGGTCGAGTTCATGACGCCCGCGCTCACGAGCCTGAACGTCGCAGAGGCAGTCGGCGCGACCCGGGGTCGGTGGGCGAAGCCGACGGAGAAGCTCCTCCGGACGGCGGTGACCGCGATGAACCCGCACATCGAGTTCTTCGACAGCCACCACTGGGGCTACTCGGTCGTCACGTTCACCGAGGACGACTGCACCTACGTCGGCTACAGCGTCGACAAGTCGGTCGACTCGGCGGACGCCGACCGCGAGGTCGTCGTCGCGCTTCGCTGTCCAGAAGGGAGAGTCGAGCTGGAAGATGTAACCGACGAGTACCAGTAGTCGGGACGAATCGACGCGGCGGAGACCGAGAACGACCGGTGAAACTAAGCATCCCGCGAAAGTTCACCAGCACATGGAACTCCCCATCGACACCGACCATCCGTCGTGGCTCTCGGCGGCCGGCGTGTTCGGCGGCTACACCGCCATCCTCGTCGTGATGACGATTCTACTGTTCGCGGTCCCGTACGCGTTGTTCGTGGTGCTCGGATAGCGGCCCGTTCGCCGTCGCACCTTCTCACGAGTTCGTCTACCGGTGACCGAGAGCGGTAGTTCGTCGCTCTCGAAAATGCGGACGACCAGCCTACGACCGCCAGTACGCCTTCGTCAGCAGCACCAGCACCGGGAATATCTCGAGCCTGCCGATCCACATCAGGGCGACCATGAACAGCTTCGACTGCGGCGTGAAGGCGAGGTAGTTGTTCATCGGCCCGACGAGGTCGAGCCCCGGGCCGATGTTCCCGAGCGTCGCGGCGACCGCCGTCATCGCCTCGATGGGGGTGAGGGCCGTCGGGCCGAACAGCGAGGCGTCGAGCATCAGCACCAGCGTCGACAGGAAGAAGAGCGCGAGGTAGAGGAGCGTGAAGGTGTAGATACCCCGAAGCGCCCGTTCGTCGAGCGGGCGGCCGGCCAGACGAACCGGTCGGACCGCGTTGGGGTGGACGGTCGAGAACAGTTCACGCTTGACCGACTTGAGGATGACCAGCCACCTGATTATCTTGATGGCACCCCCGGTCGACCCGGCGGAGCCGCCGACGAACATCGCGATGACGAGGACGTACTGCGCAGGACCGCTCCAGGCGTTGAAGTCCATGCTGGCGTAGCCGGTCGTCGTGACGATGGAGACGACCTGGAAGGTCGAGTGGCGGAGTGCCGCTTCGACGTCGCCGGCGATGGGGAAGGTGTAGTCGACGAACGCCGGATTCACGCCGTCGTAGAGGGCTATCTCGGCGACGTTCCTGAGGCCCGGGTCGACGAAGAGGAACAGCGCGCCGACGACCGAGAGTGCGCCCATTATCGCGAGGTAGAACCGGAACTCGGCGTCCTCGAGCACGGTCCGGTAGTCGCCGGCCGTGACGTGCCAGAACAGCGCGAAGTTCGTCCCCGCGGCGGCCATGAACGGGATGATGAGCCACTGCACGGCCGCGGTGAACGCCTCGATGGAGCGGGCCTCGGGTGAGAAGCCACCCGTCGCCATCGTCGTGAACCCGTGGGCGATGGCGTTGTAGACGGTCATGTTCGGAGCCATCCCGGCGAGGTGGAGCACGTACAGTAGCGCCATCTCCAGCAGAGTGATACCCGCGTAGATGACCCAGAGCGCGCGCGCCGTCTCGGCGATCCGGGGCGTGAGCTTCTCGATGCCCGGACCGGGTGCCTCCGCGTCCATCAGCTGTGCCCCACCGACCGAGAGTTCCGGGAGAATCGCAACGGCGAGAACGACGATACCCATACCGCCGAGCCACTGTGTCTGCTGGCGCCACATCATCAGGGCGCGCGAGTGGCTCTCGAAGGAGATATCGCCCATCACCGTCGCCCCCGTGGTGGTGAACCCGCTCATGGTCTCGAACAGGGCGTTCGACGGGTTGTGCAGGGTCGACGTCGTGAGGTAGACGAACTGCCCGTCTTGCCACGTCAGCCCCTCTAACACGTACGGAAGGGCACCGACGAGCGAGACGACGAACCACGTGAGGGCGACCATCAGGAAGCCCTCGCGGGCGCGGAGGTCGGGGTCTGGGTCGAGTCGCTCCATCGCCGTTCCGAGCGCCACCGCGACCGTGGCGGTGACGAAGAACGGTAGGATGTAGGGCACGAACTCGTCGCCGTAGATGAAGCCGGTGAGGATGGGGACGACGAGCGCGACGGTGAGATACTTGACGACGGTCCCGACGAGGCTCAGACTCGCCCGCCAGTCGACCTTCAGTTTCATAGTTGGGGTGCGACCTCGTCGAGGACGGTCGCATCGAGGAAGACGACGATGTGGTCACCCGGTTCGACCACCGTGTTCCCACGTGGGGTGATGAGTTCGTCGCCCCGGGTGATCGCCCCGATGACGACGCCGCGCGGGAGTTCACCGACCACGTCGCGGATCGACCGGTTCGCGAGCATGCTCCGGTCGTCTATCTCTATCTCGAGAACCTCCGCGCGGTCGGACTCGATGATGGCGACGTTCTCGGTGTGCTCGGCCCGGGTGAACCGGGTTATCTCCTCGGCGGTCACCTCGCGCGGGTTGACCGCGACGTCGACGCCGACGGCCTCGAACACGTCGACGTAGCTTCCGTTCTCGACGATGGCGACGGTTCGCCGCGCACCGAGGCGTTTCGCGAGCAGCGAGACGAGCAGGTTCTTCTCGTCGGATTCGAGTGCAGCGACGACGAGGTCGGCGTCGGCGATGTGTTCGTCGACGAGGAAGTCCATGTTCGTCGCGTCGTTCTCGAGGACGATGCTCCCGGGCAGCTCCTCTGCGAGTTCCCTGGCGCGTTCCGGGTCGCGCTCGATGACTCGCGGCGTCGCCCCGCGCGCCTCGAACAGCCGAGCGACCTGGTAGCCGATCTCACTTCCGCCGATGATGAACACCTCGTCGGCGGTGTCGAGCGACTGCGATTCCGTGAGCGAGGTCGCGAACTTGCGGACGCTCTCGGGACTGCCGATGACGACCACCTGGTCGCCGGGTTCGATGACCGTCTCTCCGCGGGGGATGGTCACGTCGCCGTTTCGGATGATGGCGGCGAAGGTGAGCGACTCGAACCGGTCGGCGTTCTGGACGGTCTGGTTGGCGACCGTCGACCCCTCGTGTATCTCGAACTGGGCCATCCGGACCCGACCGCCGGCGAAGGAGTCGACGTCCTGTGCGCCGGGCAGCCCGGCGATTCTGACGACGGACTGGGCGGCGAGCAGGTCGGTACAGACCATGAAGTCGACGCCGAAGGCGCCTTCCGAACCCTGCCAGGTGTGCAGGAAATCCGGTTTCTTGACCCGGGCGATGGTGAACGGGTCACCGCAGGTCTTGGCAGTCGAACACGCGACGATGTTCGCCTCGTCGCGGTCGGTACTCGCGATGAGCATATCTGCCTCTTCGATTCCAGCGTCCCTGAGCGTCGAGAGCGACGTCCCGTCGCCCTCGATGGGCAGGACGTCGAGTTCGTACGTGAGTTTCTCGACGCGGTCGCCATCCATGTCGACGACCACGACCTCGTGAGACTCAGAGAGACTGGCGGCGATATTCGAGCCGACTTCACCAGCTCCGATGACGATTACGCGCATACGAGATGGACCCGTGTCTGACGAATCCGTTGACAGGGGGAGGGTAAGAGGGTTGTTATTCTGCGAGCGGCGTCACCCGGCCGTCGTCGATATCTGCAGGTCGACCGCCCGTCGCTCTCCTTCGAGGTCAGCGACGATGCGCTCGACGATGCGGGTCGCCTCCTTCTGTATCTTCGGCTTGACCTTGTCGATGACCCACGAGAGTGAGACGAACATCGGGAGGTCGATGTTGCCCGCCTTCACCGAGTCGCTGTCGTACTCGACGATGAAGCGGACCCGAGAGGCGGGCTTCTCGTCGTCTGGTGCTTCCTCCGGTACCTCCTCGACGAGCCACTTTCCGACCGCGTCGATGTCCTTCAATATCTTCCAGTCGATGACGTTGGGCGGGTCGACTCCCGTCACCTCAGAGTGAGCGGTGTAGTGGAGCTTCCACCACTCGAAGTGGAGGTCGTACCGGGTTCCCGGCTCGCCGTCGCCGAACTGGTCGACGCTATTCAGGTACTTCGAGTAGCGAGCGTAGCGCGGGAAGTCCACGAGGAACTCGTAGACCTCCTCTGGCGACAGATAGACGACGGTCGTGACCTCGACTCGTTCCACAGGAGCAGTTCAGCCACGCCGAAGGTAAGCCTTTCCACGGCAGGTGTCAGGAACCTCGAGGGCGGCGATTCCGCGAATGTCCGCCCTGGTGCGCGCTCACGAGTGGAACAGAATACGGCTGGGGGGTGTGGTGCTGTTCCGTTTCTCGGTTTCGTCGCGACTCGTGGACTGCTCGGTGGACGCGTCACGAGATCCGAACGGAGGAACTCGTTCAGAAAGTCGATAACGTACGATTTTTCCACTCTCCAATCCGACACACCTGCAATGGATACACAGTACGACGTCTGCATCGTCGGCGGTGGCGTGTCCGGCCTCTCTGCGGCCATCTTCACCGCCCGGGCCGGCCTCGAGACGCTCGTCGTCAACGACGGCGAACCCATCCTCTACCGCAACGCCCACCTGGAGAACTTCCCCGGATTCCCGGCCGGCGTCGATGCCCGGCGGCTCCACCGGCAGATGCTCGCCCAGGCCGAGAACGCGGGCTGTGAGTTCAGAGACGCCCGGGTCACGAACGTTCGCCAGCGCGAATCTGGAGACGGGTTCCGCGTCGTCGCCAGCCTCGGGGCAGAGCCGGGCGAGCTCGACGTACGGAGAGTCGTCGCCGCCTCGTGGTCCGACTCGTCCTACCTCGACGAGACCGGCGTCGAACTGGACACGCGGGGCTCGAAGACCTACGTCCCGGTCGACCACGCCGGCCGAACCGACGTCGAGGGCATCTACGCAGCGGGTCGGCTCGCCGACCAGTACCACCAGGCCATCGTCTGTGCGGGTCACGGCGCGACGGTCGGGCTGACCATCGTCCACGAGTCCAACGTGAACTTCTACCACGACTGGGTCACGCCGGAGGGCTACTTCACCGGCCGCGGCCGGGACGTTCCGCCGGGCTGTGAAGAGATAGACGACGACGAACGGCGCGCACGGGACCGGGCAGCGAGGGACGCGAACGCGGCCTACACCGTCCCGCTGGACGACGAACCGCGGATGCATCCGAGCGTCGATCTCGACGACGGCGAGGACTGAACCGCGCCTCGGGGACCGGGCAGCCGTCATCGGAGACGGCGTCGGTGTTCTCGAAGACTGCTTCTCCCGCGACACGACCGATACACCCGTAACCCGGGCCCACGAACCCCCGGCCATGATGCTCGAAGGCGTGAACGTCGCCCTCGGCGTGACGGGCTCCATCGCGGCCGTGAAGACGGTCGAGCTGGCCCACGAGTTGCGCCGCCGCGGGGCGACCGTGCGGGCGGTGATGACGGGCAGTGCGCAGGGAATCGTCCACCCGTGGGCGGTCGAGTTCGCCACCGAGAACGACGTCGTCACGGAGATAACCGGGAAGGTCGAGCACGTCGCATTGTGCGGCCGTGACGAGTGGGCGGACGTCCTCCTCGTCGCTCCGGCGACGGCGAACACCGTGGGGAAGATAGCCAACGCGGTCGACGACACCCCGGTCACGACCTGCGCGACGACGGCCATCGGGGCCGGCGTCCCGGTCGTCGTCGCGCCCGCGATGCACGAACCGATGTACGACCATCCAGGCGTGCTCGAGTCCATCGAGAAGCTCGAGTCGTGGGACGTCGACTTCGTCGAACCGCGCATCGAGGAGGAGAAGGCGAAGATAGCCGGCGAAGACGCCATCTGCCTCGCGGTCACCCGGGCCACGAGCGAACAGCCCCTCGCCGGGAAGTCGGTCGTCGTCACCAGCGGTGCGACCTCGGAATCGGTCGACCCCGTGCGCGTGCTGACGAACCGCTCCTCTGGCAAGATGGGCCGCGCCGTCGCCAGGGCCGCATACGTGCTCGGAGCGGACGTGACGCTGGTCCACGCCAACGTCGGACCCAGACCGGTCTCCCGGGACGCCGAGATACCCGACGTGACCTACGCCGACCTCGTCGAGGTCGAGTCCGCAGGCGAGATGCTGGATGCGACGATGGCTGCCTGTGACGATGCCGACGCCCTGGTCTCGGTCGCGGCGATCTCGGACTACACGGTCGAGCAGAGCGACGAGAAGATCCGCTCCGGGCAGGAGGAACTGACGCTCTCCCTCTCCCCGACGCCGAAGCTCATCGACCGGGTCCGCGAGGCTCAGCCGGACCTCCGCATCGTCGGCTTCAAGACCGAGACGAGCGGCGAGGACGAGAAGATGGTCGAGGCCGCGAGGAAGACGCTCGACCGGGCCGGCCTCGCCTTCGTCGTCGCGAACGACGCGAGCGTCATGGGATCGGACGAGACGAGGGCGCTGCTCGTCCACCAGCAGGCGTTCACGGAGTACCGCGGGACGAAGGAGGCGCTGGGGATGGAGGTCGCGGGGGCGCTGGCGGCGACGTTGCAGTAGATTCTAAGAGGACCGTCATTTCCGCCGCCTGACGGTCGGTCGCCGGTTCGGAGAAGCAGCGTCACCAGTTCAGAGAAGCAGCGTCACCAGAGCGGCGACAGCCACGCCGATGCCGAACACGGCATATATCGATTGCATCGTCCCCCGCGACAGCGGTGCGTCGTCCGCGTTCACCGGCTCTCTACGTGACATGTACACTCCCGTGAGGACGACCACCGCGGCGATGGTGTCGTCCGCGAGCGGCGTGACCGTCCGGCCGAAGAGGGTCTTCCCACCGGCGATAGCTTCACCGAACACGACGGCACCCGCGGAGAGGAGTGTGACTCCTGTACCGCCGAGCAGCGAAACCACGACGACCTTCCCAACCGACTCGTCCATCACGCGCCAGCTGGGATCCGACGTCTTCTGCACAGTGAGGGCGATGGCCATCCCGACTGCGATTCCGGCCAACACGAGCCATTGCGGTAGCATTCCGGATAACTGGTTGTAGAATTGAGATAGGGTTTCTGTCCCCCGGTCGGACGGCGCGTCGCTCCGTTCCTGAAACGGTGATTTCACCCTGGGCGACACTTTTGTCCTCTACCTATCTACGTGGGAGCATGTACCGGAGGCAGGTCGTCGCTGGGTTAATCGCAGTTCTCCCGGTCAGTGCAGGCTGTACCTCGCTCGACGGGGCCGACGACCGCGAGCTGACCGTCTCCGACCCACCGGCGTGGCTCGTGACGGTGAACGGCTGTCCAGAAGCCGACCGTGTCGCGACGCTCGTCCTCGCCGAACCCGCCGACTTCGCGACCGAGACCACGGCCGTGCTCGACTACGGCGACCTGTCCGACCCGGCCGCGCTCGTGGCTCGGTTCGCCGTCCAGCACGGCACAGCGGCGACCTGTTCCGACGTTCGAGGATTCTCGCAGTTACTCGACGAGGTGGGAGACCTCGCGACTGGCCCGTACCGAGAGGAGCATCACGAGTCCCCGGACAGCATCGTCATCCGTGTCGATTCCCGCCACTACCGGCTCGTCACGTTCGTCGTCGACGACCAGGTGGTCGTGAACTGAGAGAAAAAGCGGTTCAGTCGTCGGCCGGTTCCGCAGACTCCGCCGCGTCGCCCCGTCGGCGGCCGGCGTCGATGCCCGCGCCGGACACCGGCCACTCGACCTCTTCGAGGAAGTCGACGCCCATCTTCCGGGCCGACCGGGAGATCATGTGCGCGCCGGTCGGCGCGGTCAGGAACAGGAAGAGGATGCCGACCAGCGACTCGAGGCCGACGCCCTGGAAGTCGAAGTAGACGAAGCCGGCGAGGAACATCGATGCCGCGCCGAGGGTAGTCGCCTTACTGGTGGCGTGCATCCGGTTGTAGACGTTGGGGAGCCGGATGAGACCGATGGTCCCGACGAGCAGGAAGAAACTGCCCACGAGGACGAGCGCCGCGACGACCGCGTACTGGATGGTGGATGCGAGTGCCATGGTTATTCGATGATGTCTCCTTCGGTGACGTACCGTGCGACCGCGATTGTGCTGATGAAGCCGATGATGGCGAGCACGAGGCTCACGTCGACGAACAGCCCGCGCTGCTGGATGATGGCCCAGAGCACCGCGATGGCGACGACGTTCGTCCCGATGGTGTCGAGTGCGACGACCCTGTCGGGCGTCGTCGGCCCGCGAATGACCCGGTAGGCACAGACCAGCGTGACGAGGCTGGCGAGGACGAGACCGAAATCGAGCACGAGGGTGAACCACTCGGGCTGTGCAGCTGCACTACTCATCGGTCTCACCTCCCTCGTCCTCTGCGACCTCCTCGATGTCGCCGGGCACCCTGTCGTCCAACTCGGGCACGTCAGCCGCGGGGTCGAGCTGCTCGTCGAAGATGACGAGGGCGTAGTCCTCCCAGCGGCGGATAGGTTCGACGAGCGATTCGTAGCCGTCCGCCGCGATGGCGTGAACGTACAGTGCGTTCCGGTCTTCGTCGTAGTCCATGGTGAGCGTCCCCGGAGTGAGGGTGATGGAGTTCGCGATGGTCGTGATGGCTATGTCGGACTGCACGCGCAGAGGCACCTCGACCACGACCGGGTCGATGGGCATACTCGGTGCGAGCACCCGCTTGGCTACGTCGACGTTCGCCGTCAGCAGCTCCCAGAGGAAGACGCCGACGTAGGCGAGCAGGGCTGGAACGACGTGGATGGTCCGGCGGATGCCGTAGGTCGGCCGGTAGAAGCGTCGGAACGCGTACGCCGTCGGCATCCCGACGACGAGCCCGAGGATGAACTCGCCGAGCGCGAGGAACGGTTCGTCGACGACGTGTATACCGCGGACGAGGATCCAGAGCACCGCGAGGCCGAGGCCGATGGTCGGCCACTTTCGGACGCCCTCGCTGGCTTCGCCCCGTGAAACGTCTTCGAACGCCGATTCATCCGTCGCACCGTTCGACTCGACCGTCTCCATGTCACTCATCAGTGTCCACCTCCGGATCCGTCCACGATGGTCTCGTGCAGGTCGACCGCCTCGATGTAGGCGTCGGTGTTCGTCGCCGCCTGTGCCGCGTCTATCGCCGCGCTCACGACCGGGTCGAAGGCGACGCCGACCACGACCACGGAGACCGCGAGGACGAGCACGATAGCTACCAGCCCGGTCGGCCGGCTCGCCACGTCGACGGCCTCCGTGGGGGTCCCCCAGAAGCCGCGGTTCCAGGCTCGCGTGAAGTACGCGATGGTGAGTATCGCCCCGACCAGTGCCAGGCCCACACCGGCAGCGGAGCCGGCATTGACCGCGGCGTCGAAGACGAGGAACTTCCCGAAGAAGCCCAGCAGCGGCGGGATACCCACGAGGCCGAGCCCGGCGAGGAAGAACGCCGCCGAGAGGAACGGGAGCCGCTCGACCAGCCCGCCGAGGCGGTCGAACTCGGTCGTGCCGACGGCGTCGTCGACCGCGCCGACCACGAGGAACAGCGCACCCTTCGCGAGCGCGTGGTTCAGCGAATAGACGAGCGCGGCGGTGATGCCGAGGACGGCGAGCGAGCCGAACGGTTCCGGTGCGCCGTAGCCGCCTACGACCCCCAGACAGGCAAACGCGAGCGGGAGGACGATGAACCCGACCTGCCCGATGCTGGAGTACGCCAGCAGGTCGTCGATGGTGTCGCGGTTGACCGCGGCGAGACCACCGACGAGGATGCTCGCACCGCCCATGACGAACAGGACGGGGCCGAAGAACGCGAGCATCGAGTCACCGGCCATGCCGGGGAACGACAGCGAGAGGTCGGCGGTGCTCGCGTTCGCGAACACGGTGAAGTACAGCCTGACGATGGCGTAGACACCGACCTTCTTGACCACGCCCGCGAGCACGGCGGCGACGGGCGCAGGTGCCGCGCGGTAGGCCGCGGGTACCCACCACTGGAACGGGACGATGCCCGCCTTCAGCGCGAACACGACGAACAGGATGGCCGAGAGGCCGAGCACCGGCGCGATGCTCTCGATACCGAACGCGGCCGGGTCGGCGAGCCGCCGGGCGAGGTCCGCCATGTTGAGCGTCCCCGCCGTCGCGTACAGACCGCCGATAGCGAGCAGCATCAGTGCGCTCCCGACGAGGTTCAGCGTGACGTACAGGAGCGCCGCGCGGGTCTGCTCCGGTCCGGAGTAGAACACGACGAGTACGTAGCTCGACATGAGCATCACCTCGAACCAGACGAACAGGTTGAAGATGTCGCCGGTGAGGAACGAGCCGGTCACGCCGACGAGCATGAAGTGGAACAGCGGGTGGTAGGCCAGCCGCTGGCCGGTCTCGTCGACGTACAGCACCGAGAAGACGACCGCCGCCAGCGAGACGACGGCCGAAAGCGCGAGCATGAAGACCGAGAGGTCGTCCGCGATGAGCGAGATGCCGAACGGGGCGCTCCAGTTCGACAGCTGGTACGTCAGGATGTTCCCGGGCGCGGCCTGCACCTGCTGGTACAGATAGGCGACCGCACCGAGGTAGCCGACGCCGCCCAGCAGGCTGATCGCCTGCTGGAACCGGCTGGTCCGGTGTGCGACGAGTGCGACGATGGCCG
Source organism: Haloarchaeobius lipolyticus (assembly GCF_051208015.1). Lineage (NCBI taxonomy): Archaea > Methanobacteriati > Methanobacteriota > Halobacteria > Halobacteriales > Halorubellaceae > Haloarchaeobius > Haloarchaeobius lipolyticus. The sequence continues at coordinate 252,906 of NZ_JBPKGF010000004.1, forward strand.
TCAGCAACGGCACGAGCAGCGGCGCGATGACCGCCACGGGGTATTCAGACATCGTCAGCGTCACCTCCGCGACCCAGCTGCAGCAGGTCGATGGTCCCGTGTTCCTCGTAGACCCGGTAGGTCAACACCAGCGCGAACGCGGTCGTCCCGAAGCCGATGACGATGGCGGTGAGGACGAGCGCCTGGACCAGGGGGTCCGTGACGGCTCCCGCCCCTTCGCCGTGGTGACCGAGGACGGGAACGCCCCCGTCCATGACCCCCATCGTCACGAGGTAGACGTTCGCCGCTTGCGAGATGATGCTCACGCCCCAGACCACTCGAACCACGTCGCGCCGGAGGACGAGGAACGTCCCGAGCGCGAACAGCAGGCCGAGCACCGTGGCGAGGACGAACTCCGTCATTCGCCACCCACCACCGAGAGGATCGTGAGGAGCCCACCGACGACCACGAAGTAGACCCCGATGTCGAAGACGAACGCGGTCGCCCAGTGGATGGCGAACAGCTTCCCGAACAGGAGCTCGCCGAGCGCGCCGAGCCCGACCGATTCGGGTTCGAGCGTCGCGTCCGTCTGGTTCAGGAAGGCGTCACCGAACGCCATCGCACCGACGCCACCGAGGGCCGCGACGAGCAGACCGAGCGCGAACAGCGTCCGGAAGTCCGTCACGATGGCCGGACGGTCGATGCCCGGCGTCCCGTCGACGTCACGGTCGAACAGCGTGTCTTGCAGGTAGTCGAGCCCGAAGATGACGTAGACGAGGGCGAAAGCGGCCGCAGTCAACACCCCCGCGATGAAGCCGCCGCCCGGGAGGTTGTGTCCCTGTAACAGCAGGGCGATCGCGACGACGAGGATGATGGGCACGACGATTCGCGCGACGGTTCGTGCGATGACCGTCGTATCGTCTGAGTACGTCATTGCATCTCACCTCGTTCGCGCATCGCGACGAGTGTCACGACCGACAGTGCCGCCATCGCGACGACCGAAATCTCTCCCATCGTATCGAAGGCACGGAAGTCGACGAGGATGACGTTGACGATGTTCGTCCCACCGGCGGCGGGATACGACGCCTCGGCGAGCGCCCGAGCGATAGTGTCCGGCTGACTCGCGGTCGTCACCAGGACCGTCACGAAGACGACAGAACCGACGACCAGCGAGAGTGCGCCGTCGCGCAAGATGCGCCCGCGGTGCCACTTCCCGTAGAAGGCCGGGAGCTTGTCCAGCACGAGCAGGAAGATGACGAGCACGAGCGTCTCGACGACGAGCTGGGTCAGTGCGAGGTCGGGCGCGTCGGCGAGGATGAAGAATATCGCCACCATGAAGCCCAGAATCGAGAGGGTGAGCACGCCCGCGATGTGCGAGGGCGCTCGGCTCACCGCAAGTGCGGCCACGACGGCGAGCGAGAGCACGAGCACGACCGGGACGGACGTTGCCAGGCTGACCTCCTTCAGGACGACCGCCCAGAGGAACAGGCCGCCGAGTGCGAACACGACCAGCGCGCCCGCGACCGTGGCGACCTCGAGCGAGGCGTTGCTGAATACGACCGCCGCGACGACGAGGACGCTCACGACGAGCACGAGCGGGAGGACGGTCCCGAGACTGGCCGGAAGCGGTGGTACCGCGCCGGCGGCCACGTACCCGAGCGCGGCGAGTGCCGCGAAGCCAGCGATGGTCCACGTCGCGTAGGTCCGGAGGTAGCCAGGCTGGACCGTCTCGCGGAACCCGTCACTGGTTGGGTTGAGTCCTTCCGTGGCGTTGTCGTACCACCAGTTCGCGCGGACGGGCCCGCGCAGGAGCGACCGGATACCGTCGTGCAGGCGCTCGTACTTCGGGTAGGCGACGACGCCCAGCGCGATGGTGATGGCGCTCATCGCGGCCCACGGGGTCGCCTTCGTCGGGAGGTGATAGTGGAAGTCCGCGGACTCGGTGCCGAGCGGTTCGACCGAGTGGATGACCTCGGCGACGAAGTGGTCGAGCGGGCCGAGGTAGACGTGGAACGTCGAGGTGATGCCCGCGAGCCCGACGATGCCGGCCAGCGTCGCCAGCACGGCGGGTGGCGCGAGCATCGAGACGGGCGGTGAGTGGACGTGGCCCAGCTCGTCCGGTTTCTCACCGAAGAACAGCATCACGAACCGGATGGAGTAGAGGAACGTGAACACGCTCCCGAAGACGGCGACGACGGGTATCAGCCAGAATAGCCCGCCCGACGCCGCCCCGGTCTCCCACGCGCCGTGGAACAGGAACTCCTTGGAGTAGAAGCCGTTGAACGGCGGGATGCCTGCCATTCCGAGTCCAGCGACGGCCGCGATTACGGCCGTGACCGGCAGGTCCTCCCGCAGTCCACCGAGTTCGGCTATCTTCCGCGTGCCCGCCTCGTGCGCGATGATGCCGGCGACGAGGAACAGGGTCGCCTTGAACAGCGCGTGGTTCAGAATGTGGAAGGCGCCGGTTTCGGCACCCAGGTGGCCGGCGAAACCGAAGCCGGCGATGATGAGTCCGAGGTGGGACGCGGTCGAGTACGCGAGCAGTTCCTTGATGTCGGTCGCGGCGACGGCGAGGATGGCCGTGACGGTCATCGTCAGCAGCCCCAGCACCGCGAACGCGAGCGTCCACGCCTCCAGACTGCCGGGGTGTGCACCCTCGGGGAGGAACAGCGGCCGGAACCGGCCGACGAGGTAGACGCCCGCCTTGACCATCGTCGCGGAGTGGAGGAACGCCGAAACCGGGGTCGGTGCCTCCATCGCGTTCGGCAGCCAGACGTGCAGCGGGACCTGTGCGGACTTCGCGGCCGCACCGATACCGAGCAGTGCGAGGACGAGGACGAAGACGCCCTTCTCTTCCATCGTCGTCCGCATCAACTCCGCGTTCTCTGCGCTCCCGAGGATCGCGTTCTCACCGCCGTAGAGTGCCCACGTCGCACCGCCCAGCGCGTCTGCGCTGACGGTGTGGAGCACGACGAAACCGATGAGCATGAACAGGCCGCCGGCGACCGTGATGAGCATCGATTTACGGGCGGCGTACTGCGAGGAGTCTTCGCGCGTGTAGTGCCCGATGAGCAAGTACGAGGTCAGGCTCGTCAGCTCCCAGAACAGGAACAGCGAGACGAGGTCTGCGGCGAGTGCCACGCCGAGCATCGACCCCATGAACGCGAGCAGCGTCGCGTAGTACTTCGGCTGTCCGGGTTCGCCGTGCATGTAGCCACCCGAGTACGTGAGGATGGCGACGCCGACGCCGCTCGCCAGCGTCGCGATGAGCAGCGAGAGGCCGTCGACGTAGAACTCGAGGGTGACGCCAAGTGTCGGTATCCAGTCGATCCCGGCCGTCCCGTGGGTTCCGTACAGCTGGGAGACGAGCCCCAGACAGGCCAGTGCGACCGACGCAGCGAAGTACGCCGTGCGTTCCCCGAGTATCCGGTAGACGAGGGGAACGGCAGCCGCACCGAGGAACGGGAGTCCCACGAGGGCGAGAAGGACCGTAAGGTCCGGTGTCATAGCTATCTGAAGACGAGGACAGGGCAGACTTAGTTCTTCTCAAACCGACGGCCGGGCATCATCAGTACGAAACGTTATGTGGGCCGCCGATGCAGGTAGGGTGAATGCATCGCGGCTGCGACGACCGATGGGCAGACGGACAATCGGTTCCACGTGGTGAGCATCCGTGAGTACTGCGACGGTCTCTTCCGACGGAGAGCTCTCGAAAGGGGAGATATTCGATGTCCTCCGCAACCAGCGACGCCGCTTCGTCCTCCAGTATCTCAAGCGCCGGGACGGGCCCGTCGAACTCGGAGACCTCGCGACGCAGGTCGCCGCGTGGGAGTACCACACCCCCTGTGAAGACGTGACCTCCGAGCAGCGCAAGCGGGTCTACACGACGCTCCAGCAGACACACCTCCCGCGGATGTCGGAGGCGAACATCATCCAGTACGATTCGGACGAGGGACTCATCGAACCTACACCACGCTCGCGCGACCTCTCAATCTACCTCGAGATCGTCCCCGGGAGCGAACTCCCGTGGCGGGAGTACTACCTCTCACTGGGCGCGGTCAGCACGGCTCTCTGTGTCGCGGTCTGGTTCGGTGTCTATCCCTTCACCGTCATACCCGACATCGCGTGGGGCATGCTCATCTCGCTCACGTTCACCGTCTCCGCAGCGGTCCACAACTACTACGAACAGAACATGCGACTCGGCGAGCTGGAGATACCGCCGGAGCTCGACATCGAGTGAGAGCTGTCGACTATAGAGACAGTATCGGTGGCCGGTTCGTTTATCAGGTCCGACGAGTAATCAGGACAAGATGAGACTCCGGGCTCTCCTGACGGACGACGACGCGCTTTCTCCGGTCATCGGCGTGGTGCTGATGGTCGCCGTAACCATCGTACTCTCCGCCGCGGTCGGCGCCTTCGTCCTCGACATCGGCACGGAGGTCACGCAGAAGTCGCCGTCGATGGTCGTGGAGTACAACATGTCGGTGGATGGTGCCGGGACGGACTCGGTCGAACTGGCGCATGCTGGTGGTGACACAGTCGATGCTGAGCGGCTCCTCGTGACTGTCGGTGGGACCACGGTCTACGACAGTGGAAGTGACGAGACTGGGGGTACCAACATGGCCCTGACGACCAACGAATGGACCGGCGACGTGACGAGTGGAAAGACTCTCGTCATCGAGGAGACGGGCGGCAATCCGATTACGCCCGGGAAGCGCGTCCTCGTCGTCTGGAACAAAGGGAGCAAGTCGTTCGTCCTGAGTCAGCGGACGCTTGACTGACCGCGGCCGCCCGCCACTCCTGTCCACCCACCACCACGTAAGAGAGGGTGTCGCACCGGTGGTCGCAATCGTCACCTTCTTTTGCTGGTTCGTACCACCTACGACATGGACCAACTGAAGGAGTCCCTCCTCGACGCGCCCATCATCGAGAAGAACGGCTACCACTACTTCGTCCATCCCATCAGCGACGGCGTCCCGCAACTCGACCCCGGCCTCCTCCGCGAGATCGTCATCCGCATCATCCGGAAGGCGGACCTGGAGGACGTCGACAAGATCGTGACACCGGCCGCGATGGGTATCCACATCTCGACGGCCGTCTCGCTCATGACGGACATCCCGCTGACGGTCATCCGCAAGCGAGAGTACGGCCTCGACGGCGAGGTATCGCTCGCCCAGCAGACCGGTTACTCCGAGAACGAGATGTTCATCAACGACGTCCACGAGGGCGACCGCGTCCTCGTCCTCGACGACGTGCTCTCGACCGGCGGCACCCTGGCCGCCGTGCTCGGCGCGCTCGACGACATCGGCGCGGACGTCGTCGACTGCGTCGCGGTCATCAAGAAGGTCGGCGGCGAGAACAAGATCGAGGACTCCCCGTACCACGTGAAGACGCTCATCAACGTCGACGTCGTCGACGGCGAGGTCGTCATCGTCGACGAGCGCGGCGACGACTGATGTAGATCTCCTGTCGCCCGGTTTCACTCGTTCGTTCTCTCACGACCGGTTAGTGTGCCGAATCCCTTCCCTGAGAGAATGTCAAATACTGCTTTGACTCAGTGATAGCTATTTATGACTGGGTCCTGATGTGTTACCAGAGAATGTCATTCGTTGTAGAGTCTGGCTGTATACACCGAGTGAACCGTCACGGTCGCCGGACGTCGTTCTCGAACGACTAGTGATTCTCGATGTCCTTCCTCGAAGTCAACGACCTGTCGGTCACGTTCGACACCGACTCCGGTACCGTACACGCGGTCGACGACGTCTCCTTCGACGTCAGCCGTGGTGAAACCGTCTGCATCGTCGGCGAATCCGGCTCCGGGAAGACGGTCACGAGCGAGTCTGTCACCAGGCTCATTCGAGAGCCACCGGGGCACGTCTCCGCCGACCGTGTCGATTTCGAGGGTGAGGATCTCCTCTCGTTCTCCAAGAGACGGTTGCGCGAGGTTCGGGGGAGCCGTATCGCACACGTCTTCCAGAACCCACAGGGGTCGCTCAACCCGGTCTACACCGTCGGCCGGCAGATTCGTGAGGCCATTCGCCTACACGAGGACGTCTCGAAACGTGACGCGAGAGAACGGTCGGTCGAATTGCTCCACCGCGTCGGTATCCCCAAGGCGGGCGAGCGCTTCGACGACTATCCGCACGAGTTCTCCGGCGGCCAGAAACAGCGCATCGTCATCGCGATGGCGGTCGCCTCGAACCCGGACCTGCTCATCGCGGACGAGCCGACGACGGCACTCGACGTGACCATCCAGGCGCAGATCCTCGGGCTCCTGCGTGACCTGCAGGACGAGTACGGGATGTCGCTGTTGCTCATCACGCACGACCTCGGGGTCGTCGCCGAGGTCGCCGACCGCGTCGTCGTGATGTACGCGGGGAAGGTGATGGAGACCGGAGACGTCTTCGAGGTGTTCGAGCAGCCATCGCACCCGTACACGCAGGCCCTGCTGGACTGTCTCCCCGGCCGGCGAGACGGTACGGACGGGATACCGGGAACGCTCCCGGACGCGACGGACCCACCTGCGGGTTGTCGGTTCGCGCCACGGTGTCCACACGCCATAGACACCTGTCACCAGGGGGAACACCCATCACCCGTCCCGGTCGCGGAGGGGAGCGAGGACCACACGGCCGCCTGTCTCTTCCACCACGCTGGATACGATGCGGAGACGGTGATGCGGTCAGAGACCGGCGAGGAGTCGACGCACGCGACCGGCGAGGAGAGCAACGGAGCCGCCCCCGGCTCCAGACCTGGTGACGGGACTCGTGCCGACGGAGGTGACGACAGATGAGCGGCGACTCCACCGATACCACGCCCCGCGACGCCGGCGACGGACGAGCCGACCCGCTCCTCGAGGTCCGCGGATTGACGAAACACTACCCCATCACCGACGGATTCCTCCGCTGCGAGACCGGCCGGGTAAAGGCCGTCGACGGCATCGACTTCACGCTTCACGAGGGAGAGACGCTCGGGCTCGTGGGCGAGTCAGGCTGTGGCAAGTCGACCGCCGCGACCTCGTTGCTCCGGCTCGAGGAGCCGACGGATGGCGAGATTCTCTACCACGGCACGGTCCCGGACGGCGACGACGGTAGCCGACTCTCCCCGCTTCGGAACCGACTCTCCGCCGCGGCCGACGAGCACGACCCACGCGACGTCGTCGGCTTCTCGTCCGCCCAGCTCAAGCGGTTCCGTCGCTCCGGACAGATGGTGTTCCAGGACCCGACGAGCTCGTTCGACCCGCGGATGACCGTCGGCGAGTCCGTCGAGGAACCGCTCGTCGTCCACGGGATGAACGACGCGACCCGCCGGAAACGGATCGTCGAGGACCTGCTCGAACGCGTCGGGCTGTCCGCGTCGGACTACGACCGCTACCCGCACGAGTTCTCCGGCGGCCAGAAACAGCGCATCGCACTCGCGCGTGCGCTCGTGGTCAACCCCGAGTTCGTCGTCGCCGACGAGCCCGTCTCAGCGCTCGACGTCTCCATCCAGGCGGAGATACTCTCGCTCATCCGCGACCTGCAGGACCGCTTCGGTCTCTCCATCCTGTTCATCAGCCACGACATGGGCGTCATCCGGGAGGTCTGTGACCGCGTGGCCGTGATGTACCTCGGCGAGATCGTCGAGGTGGCACCGACCGAGGAGCTGTTCGAGAACCCACAGCACCCCTACACCCAGGCATTGCTCGCATCGATTCCGAAGCCCGACCCGCGCCAGCGCGGACTCGACGTGGAACTCACCGGCGACGTTCCCAGTCCAGAGAATCCACCATCCGGCTGTCGGTTCCACACGCGCTGTCCGGAGGTCATCCAGCCCGAAGGAACCGACCTTCCGCAGGAGCAGTGGCGGCGCGTCCTCGACTTCCGGTATCAGGTGCTCGCCGGCGAGGTCGACCGGGACGGTGCGGTCGCGCTCGCACTCGCACAGGGCGACGCCGCCGACGAAAGCGACCTGTCGCGGGCCGACCTCCGACGAGCGCTCCGTGCCGAGTTCGATCTCCCCGACGAACTCGCGAGCGACGAGGCGGAGTCGACGCTCAGCGAGGCGGTCGACCGACTCCTCGAGGAGAGGGACGAACAGGCAACGAGCCTGCTCGAAGCCGAGTTCCGGACAGTCTGCGAACGACGGGCGCCCGACCTGGAAGGCGTCGACGACAGACACGTCGCCGCCTGTCACCTCGTCGAGCCCGAGGCCGAGACCGAGGCCGAGGAACCACACCCGGCCGGCGACTGAGGCGACGTGGCTCGGCGCTCGTCGAGTGAGTTCGGCAAAAGTAGCGGGAGGTAGATTTGAACCTCACTCACTTCACTTCGTTCCGCTCGCTGGTTCGAATCTCCCACCGTTCACCTTCTCAGAATTCAGGACTCGTTCCTCGCGATGCTCGTCACTCGTCAGTTGAATTCTGGAAAAGTAGCGGGAGGTAGATTTGAACTACCGATCTGCGGGTTATGAGCCCGCCGGAATCTCCTGGCTATCCCATCCCGCTACCATCACGTACCGGGGTGTCACTGATAAGGGTTGTGAGTTAGGAGTTAGCTCTGTGATGGACTTTCGTGAGGAACTGGCGCCCAGATTCGAATTCGATGGGGGAGCGGGAGGTAGATTTGAACCTCACTCGCTTCACTTCGTTCCGCTCGCTGGTTCGAATCTCCTCGTCACTATTTCGCCGAACTCGTGACTATCGCCTCGCTACGCTCGGCACTCGTCAGTTGAATTCTGGAAAAGTAGCGGGAGGTAGATTTGAACTACCGATCTGCGGGTTATGAGCCCGCCGGAATCTCCTGGCTATCCCATCCCGCTATCATCACGTAACCCGGTGGACTACTTAAGACCTATGATACTGGTCCCGTATGCGTGTTTCTCCCACTGCAGCGTCGGGTGATTTCTCTACCTGTTCGAGCAGAGACAATCGCGGCTCACGGCTCGTGGACCTGCCAGGTGAACAGACTCTCGGCGACGTAGTTCACGACCATCCCGATGCCGATGCCGGCGACCTTCGAGACGACGAACCAGCCGTCGATGCCGAAGAGCGTCAGCTCGAGCGCCAGGTACCGGTAGAAGACTCGGAAGGTGACGAGCTGAACGACGATGCCGCCAGCCCGGACGAGGTTCGACCGGAGCAGCCGGCGGAGCGTCGGCACCAGCCCACCGTCCCCCTCTCCGGAGAACGTCCAGTTGTCGTTGAGGAGGAACATGACGACGACGGCGACCTCGATGCCGACGAAGACCGCGAGTTCGGGGAACACGCCGAGCTCCCGGAGGACGGTCGAGGTCGTGACGTCGAATACCGCGCCGACGACGCCGACGGAAGCGAACTGGCTGAACCGGACGCCCGAGACGAGCGCCTCGGCTCTGTGTTCGAGCGATTCCCGTAGGCCGTCGTCGCCGCTCATTCGTCGACCGTCGTCTCTGCTGCGAGGCGGTCGACGAGCGCTGGACGGTCCTCCTGTCGGTCCCCGATGAGAGAGTGGACCGTGCTTCCACGGAGCTGTTTGGCGCGGTGGCGAGAGCGAAGGAGCGAGATACCGAGTTCGATGGTCGTCCCGACCGGGGAGACGGTCGAGTCGGGCTGGTCCTCCCACGTGACGGGAACCTCTCGTGCGGGAAAGCCCAGCGCGTAAGTCATCGCGACCAGTTCGATGTCCCAGGCGAACCCGGGCTCGTACAGGTGGTCTCGCACGGCGGTCCACGCCTCCCGGTCGATGGCTTTCGCGCCGCACTGGAAGTCGTAGAAGTCGACGCCGAGGAGGGTACGTGCGACGAGCGCGAAGCCGTCGCCGAGGTAGCGGCGGGCGACGGTCTGGTGGGTTCGGACGTCTGCGTCCGGGTGACGCCGCGACCCGACCGAGAGCGAGACGGTGCCGTCACGCACCGGTGCGACGACGTCCGCGATCGAATGTGCGGGAGTCGCGCCGTCTGCGTCCGCGAAGGCGAGAACGTCGGTGTCGAGATGTTCGAAACCGCATGTGATGGCGGCTCCTTTCCCCCGTCTGGCGTCGACCGCGTGGAGCTGGCCGGGTGCATCCTCCAGTCCGGCCATCGTCTCCGGGTCGGGGTCGTCGAGTTCGACGAGAATGGTCTCGGGGTCCAGTCGGTCCTCGAGGTCGTGCAGGTAGGTGACGAGCGTGTCGAGGGTAGGGTCGTATGCGGGAACGACCACGCCGACGGACCGTGACATCAGTACGTGAAGGGTCGCCGCGGAAAGTAAAAGGGTTCGCTTCCACGTAGCGACAGAAGGGAAAAGCCCTTACCCGCCAAAGCCTCGTTTCTCGTCTATGGAATACGGGCTGGTCCTCGTCTGGCTGGTGGCTGTGGCCGGCCTCGCTGTCGTCGCGGCGCCGCTCACGTCGCTCCTGTTCTCGCCGCTCTCCGACCGGGGTGGCACGCTGGCGTTCCCGGTCGCACTGGCGACACTCGGCGTCGTGAGCTACTGGGTGGGACAGCTCGCGTTCGGCTGGGCTGGTATCGTCGCCACGCTGGTCGTCCTCGGTGGCGGGTCGGCGTATGCGAGGTACGTGGGAACCGACACGGATTGGCAGGCGGTCGGGGCCGGGCTCGCGGTCTTCACCGTCGGGTTCGGTTTGGTGACTATCGTCCGTGCCGCCGACCCGGGCATCATCTCTACTGGTGGCGAGAAGTACCTCGACTTCGGACTCCTGAAGACCCTCATGCGAGCGCCCGCGCTGCCCCCCGAGGACTTCTGGTACGCGGGGGACCGCGTGCAGTACTACTACGGTGGGCATCTGGTCGCGTCACAGCTGACCAGGCTGGTCGGGACGCAGGCCCGCTACGGCTATAACCTCGCACTGGCGACGTTCTACGGCGCACTGGTGGCAGGCGTCTTCGGCGTCGCCCGGAACGTCGCCGCGGAACGCGGCCTTCCACAGCTCGCGGCTGGTGCACTCTCCGTGTTCTTCGTCGGAATCGCGAGCAACCTGACCCCGTTGGCAAGGACCGTGGTCTGGCTGCTCCCCGCGAGCATGAAGACGACCGTCGACTCGAACCCCCAGTATCCGGGACCAGAGGTGGTGAAGGCGTTCGGCGTCGAGTGGCACGCACTCGCGGGCGGACCGGAGTACTTCAACTACTGGCCGGCCTCGCGAGTCATCCCGAACACCATCAACGAGTTCCCGCTGTTCTCCTGGTTGAACGGCGACCTCCACGCCCACATGACGAGCACCCACCTGCTCGTGCTAGCGGCTGCCGTCGGACTCGCGTACTGGCTGACGCCCGCAGGAGCGGTGACACGCCGCCGAGCGTATCTGTTCGTGTGCGCGCCCGTCCTCGCAGGCTGGCTCGCCGTCGTCAACACGTGGAGCTACCCGTCGGTCGCCGGAGTGACGACGCTCGCCGCGATATTCGCGTCGGCCCATCCGGCGAGCGTCTTCCCTGGCAGAATCAGCTCACGGGTGGACGCCATCGCGACCGACTCCCGAGCCGCGGCGGAGGCGACCCGGGTCCTCACCGCGGGCGTGGTCGGGCTCGGGGTCGGCATCGGCGGCTTCGTCGTCGCGCTCCCGTTCTTCACGGGTGCGACGAGCGGGCAACATCTCGCGTTCCTCCCCGAGCGGACCGGCTTCGCAGGGCTCGTACTCGTCCACGGTGCGTTCTTGCTCGTCACCCTCGTCTACTTCCTCCCGCGACTCGCACCGGGTCGGAATCCGCTTGGCTTCCCCGTGGGCATCCCCTCCGTGACGAAACCCGCGCTCGAGGACGAGACGGTCGTCGTCGGACTGTGGGGCGTCACCTTCGTCGCGTTCGCGGGCGTCGCGTGGCTCCTCGACGCGGCCGTCCTCGTGGTCGTCACTCCGGCACTCGTCGTGGGCTGGCTGTTGCTCCGGCTCGACCGGGAGGTCGGCTACGAGACGGTCCTCGTCGTCGCGGCGATCGGACTCGTCACGATGGTCGAGTTCGTCTACGTCTCCGAGCGGGCCGGCAGCGGCCGGTTCAACACGGTGTTCAAGTTCTACATGCAGGTGTGGGTCCTCTGGGGGACGGCGGTCGGCGTCATGCTCACCGATGTGGTCGCCCGGCAGTGGCCCCGCTGGAGCATCGGTGACCGAATCACGGCGGGCCGGGACCGGGACACGGCTCGGCTGATGCAGGTGGCGGCGGTCCTGTTCGCCGCGTTCCTCATCGCCTCGACGAGCATCTACGCCGGGCTAGCGTTGACGAACCACTTCGACAGACACGATGGCGACTACACGCTGGACGGGAAGCAGTGGACGGAGGACCGGTATCCCGACCAGTACGCCGCTATCGAGTGGCTCGACGCGAAGGACGGGCGGCCGGTCGTCGTCGAAGCCCCGACGACAGTGCACATGTACGCGAGCAACCGACCGGACACCTGGCTCATCAGCGGCGCCTCAAGTCTGACCGGGTTGCCGACTATCGCCGGCTGGGGTCACGCCTCGAACTACCACACGGAAGCGGGCTGGGCGGAACGGATGGCCGACGTCAAGGCGGTCTACCAGGGGAACACGGCCGAACGGGCGGCGGTCCTCGCGAAGTACGACGTCCGGTACATCTACGTCGGACCGCACGAGCGCCAGCACTACGCGATCGAGGACCTCGCCGCCGACCCGGGAATCGCGGTCGCGAAACGCTTCGGCGACGTCGTGATATACGAGGTCGACCAGGACGAGCTACGGGGATAGAGCTACAGGAATAGAGCCTACAGGAACAGAGCCGAGAGAAACTGAAGTTCGAGTCGAGTCTGTTGTTCAGGCGGACGGCTTGCCCTTCGCCTGGATGACCTCGACGGCGTCGGCGTCCACGCGGTCGACCTCGAGGTGGTGCGGGATGTAGTTCTGCCGGTCGAAGTCGTCCTTCTCGTCGTCGGTGCCGACGATGCACCAGAGCTGGACGCGGTCCGGTCCGTGCCACTCGCCGTTTCGGCTGATGGAGAAACACCGGACCTCCTCACCGTCGTAGTCGACGACGGCGCCCTTGCGGATTCCGGGGTCCCCGTGGATGATGAGGCGCTTCATGCGCCAGCGTTTGCACACCGAGCAATTAAGCGTGTCGAAGGACGCGATTCGGAGCGAGCGTCAGCGAGCGAGAATCGCGGGGATGCGAGCGGGGTGCGAGTGGAAGATGCGAGCAGTGCGAGCATCTTCGTTTTCTGAACGGCGAGCAGTGCGAGCCGTGAAGGAGCGATCCGCGAACGGCGCGGCCCTGGGACGTACCCTCGTGCCTCGGGATGGCACACCGGGCCGGCGGCGTCTGGCGGTCGCACCGAACCAAATGCGTTTTAAAGGACCGTGGTCAAACTCTCCGTAAGGCCGATATCTATGCAGATGCCACGACGCTTCAACACGTACTGCCCGCATTGTAACACCCACCACGAGCACGAGGTGGAGAAGGTCCGTACCGGCCGGACGACCGGGATGAAGAAGGACCAGCGTAAGCAGCGAGAGGGGAAGAAGGTCATCGGTAACGCTGGTCGCTTCTCGAAGGTCCCCGGTGGCGACAAGCCGACCAAGAAGACCGACCTCAAGTACCGCTGTTCCGACTGCGGCAAGGCGCACCTCCGCGAGGGATGGCGCACCGGCCGACTCGAGTTCCAGGAGTGATTTCACATGGCAGGTAGTTTCATCAAAGTCAAGTGTACCGATTGTGAGAACGAACAGGTCGTGTTCGAGAAGGCCTCCACGGAGGTCAACTGTGCGGTCTGTGGCACGACGCTCGCCACCCCGACCGGCGGCAAGGCCGACATCCCGCACGACGTCGTCGAGACGGTAGAAGCACGATGAAGTACAGCGGCTGGCCCGAGAACGGTGAGCTCGTCGTCGGCAAGATCGACGAGATCGAGGACTTCGGCGTGTTCGTCGACCTCGAGGAGTACGAGGACAAGCGTGGCCTCGTCCACATCAGCGAGGTCGCGAGCGGATGGATCAAGAACGTCCGCGACCACGTCCGAGAGGGTCAGACCGTCGTCGCCAAGGTGCTCGACGTCGACGAGGGGTCCCAGCAGATAGACCTCTCCATCAAGGACGTCAACGACCACCAGCGGTCGGACAAGATACAGGAGTGGAAGAACGAGCAAAAGGCCGACAAGTGGATGCTGCTCGCCTTCGGTGAGGACGTCAGCGACGAACAGTACGCGACCGTCGCCAACGAACTCATCAGCGAGTACGGGAGCCTCTACGAAGGGTTCGAGGAGGCTGCCATCCACGGGCCGGAAGCCCTGTCCGGGATGGACCTGACCGACGAGGAAGTCGAGAAGGTCGTCGACACCGCCCGAGACAACGTCTCCGTCCCGTACGTCAACGTGACCGGCTACGTCGACCTGCGCAGTCCGAACCCGGACGGCGTCGACGACGTGAAGGAGGCGCTCAAGGCCGCCGAAGGAAACGGCGAGGTCCCCGAGGAGATCGAGCTCTCGGTCACCTACGTGGGCTCCCCCGAGTACCGCATCAAGGTCCGGGCCCCGAACTACAAGACGGCCGAGTCCGAGCTCGAAGCCGCCGCAGAGCGCGCGAAGGCTCAGATCGAGGAACTCGGCGGTACTGCCGAGTACCACCGCGACCGCCGCTCCGACGACGAATGAAATCCGACATCCGGGTGTGTTCGGCGTGGCGCGACCACCACGGCCGCCCGGTGTACACCCTTTCTGACGTCTGTCCCGACTGTGGTTCAGACGCCGTCAACAGTGCGCCAGCTCCCTTCGACCCGGCGGATAGCTACGGGGAGTACCGACGCGCACTTAAGCAAGCCGCCCGCGAGTGACGGATATGGAGCCACTCGACATCGAGCACGTCGCTGACGTAGAGCTGTCGGACCCGGCGTTCGTGGAGGGACTGCCCGGCGTCGGCCACGTGGGGAAACTCGCGGCCGAGCACATCCTCGACCAGTTCGACGGCGAGCTTGTGCGTCGCGTCTACTCCCACGACCTGCCGCCGCAAGTCGACGTGGACGACGAGGGCGTCGCCGAACTGACCCACCTGGAGTTCCACGCCGTCGAGACGGACGGCCGCGACCTCCTCGTATTGACCGGCGACCACCAGGCCCAGAGCAACGAGGGCCACTACCGGCTCGCCGACGCGGTTCTCGACATCGCCGAGGAGTTCGGCTGTGAAGAGGCGTACGCACTCGGTGGTGTCCCGACCGGTGAGCTGATGGACGAGTACGACGTCCTCGGCGCGGCTACGAGCCCCGCGCTCGTCGAGACGATGGAAGACGTCGGCGTCGAGTTCCGCGAGGACGAGCCCGCTGGCGGTATCGTCGGTGTCTCGGGACTGCTGCTCGGTCTCGGCCGACGACGCGACCTCGACGCTGTCTGTCTGATGGGCGAGACTTCCGGCTACCTCGTCGACCCGAAGAGCGCGCGGGCCGTCCTCGAGATACTCGAAGAGCGGTTCGACCTCGAGTTCGACTACGCCTCGCTCGAAGAGCGCGCAGACGAGATGGAGGAGGTCATCGGGAAGATACAGGAGATGGAACAGCAACAGCAGGCCAACGTCCCCAGCGACGACGACCTTCGCTACATCGGTTGAGTCGACGACGGTCGCTGTCGACGGGCATACGTCTCGGTGCGGTCACGGCCGCCATTCTGGCAACGCGAGCATCGGTTTCGGCTCTCTCTCCCGACGGTCGCGGACGTACAGCACCACGAGTGAGAGCCCTGCCGCGACGAGGATGCCGTACAGCATCGTCCCCTCGACGAGTCTCGTGAGAGCGAACGCCGTCCAGAGCACTGCTCCGACGAGGCCGATACGGATCTGTTGCCAGCGCCAGCGGCCCTGTTCGTAGGCGTGTAGACTCACGAAGACGAACCCGAGCCAGCAGACGACGAGTGCGATGTAGAGTAGTGACGAAGGCGTCATCGGTACGGATACGCCCCGGGCCGAGAAAAGGAGCCGAGTAACCGTTGAGTCGGTGTCGTTCCCGGTGGATGGTCCGTTCCCTCGGGACGTCACGTTGCTCGTCGTGACCTCGTTTCTCCTGGGCCCCGTTGCACTCTTTACGCGTGCGGCCGTAGTTTCAGACCGAGGCAACGAAGGTGTTCCAGCTCGGTCTCGAGTGGGCGACTGCACTACCAGCCTGGCTACTGGCTGGGCTGTCGCTCGGCGTCGTCTTCACGGTGTTCTCGGCGACCATGTTCGTCGCCGGAGAGTACTTCTTCCGGACGCCCACGGCCAGGGAGCGGGGGTTCGACCCGCGTCTCTCGGGTGACGCACGTCGGCGCGAAGAGATACGCTGGTACCTCGACGCCATCGGCGAGCAGTACGCGGAGGGGCATCCGGTCGCTGGCCATCACGTGGAGTTCTACCTGCCGAAGCGCGACGTCGCAGTGACCTTCGACGCGCACGCCTTCTTCCGTATCCAGGGGACGGATACGTACCCGGTCCTCTGCGAGCACGAGATGCACGGGTATCACCTGGGAAGTCGTCTCCCGTTCGAGGTCCCCGAGATATCGTGGGAGGTCGACGACGAGGTGGCCGAAGCCGACGTCGTCCGCGAGGCGTTCGGGGCGCTCGGAATCGCACCGTCGGCGACGCCGGACGAGGTCCGGGCTGCCTACCGGAACCGGGTGAAAGAGGCACATCCGGACCACGGCGGCGACGAGGCGACGTTCCGGCGGATTCGAGAGGCGTACACGGTAGCCAAAGAGCACGCGGCGAGCTGACCGACAGCCGCCGAACCGCCGATTTCGACGGTGCAGGGGCAGTTACGCAGTGGTAACCGGCAATCGTGATGGCAACAAGATTTTATGCGCTCTCTGCGTGCCACCGTACATGAACTTCCTCCCGGGCGTGACGCTCCCGTCCGTGTTCGGTATGCCGGCGACGGACCTGTTGGCGTGGGTGGTCATCGCCGCGTTCCTCCTGGGAGCCGTCTTCGACACCTACGGCCGTGACCTGGCGAGGTACTGGCTCACGGGGACGTGGGCACTGTTCGGCGTCTTCTGGCTGGCGGTGTTTCCCCACTTCGCCTTCGAGGTGAAGAGCTTCGTGGAGGGTGCACTCGCACTGTTCGCGGTCCCGGCGTGCCTCTACACAGCCTACCTCCTCTGGAACGGCCGAGAACGGCTCCACGTACTCTCGAAAGCGGTCGGCGTGATGGGACTCATCTACCACCCGACGCAGGCGATACCCATCGTCCGCGAAGTCCTCATCGAGCAGGTCGCGTGGCAGACCTATCAGGGAATCGTCCTGCTGGGGTACAACCCCGAGTTCACCACCGGTCCCGAGTACGGCTACCTGAACATGTTCGTTTTCAGGGACTTCGCGACGTACATCGTCTACGCCTGCACCGGCATCGGGTCGATGGCGATCTTCGCGGGCCTCATCATCGCGGTGAAGGCCCCGCTGTCGCGCAAGCTGAAGTCGTTCGCGCTCGCGGTCGGGGTCATCTGGGTGCTCAACATCGTCCGGAACGTGTTCGTCGCCATCGCCGCCGGGAAGGGCTGGTTCATGCAGGGACCGGTTCTCTGGCTCGCGGGAATGGCGGGCGTCGAACAGAGCCACGCGTCGTTCTGGTTCGCCCACAACGTCCTCTCCCAGACGCTCTCGATATTCGCGCTCGTCGGCATCACCTGGGCGGTCGTCCACGTCCTCCCGGAGTTGCTCGGCATCCTCGAGGAGGTGCTGTTCGTGGCGACTGGTACCGAGTACGATCTCGAGGAGGCACTCGGCGTCGACCAGCCGGTTCGAGCGGACGGCGGGGTCGATGGCGCGAAGTGAGGTCGTCTTCCGCGACCGCGCGGCGTACTTTCCGGCCCCCGACGCACTCGTTCTCTCCGACCTCCACTTCGGCCGAGCACACGCCTCGAACGTCGATTTCCCGCTGAACGAGGGGTGCGACCTGATCGACCGGGTGGACGGATTGCTGGAGCGGTTCGAGCCGACGACCGTCGTCCTCGCGGGTGACGTCCTGCACTCGTTCTCGACCGTCCCGGTTCCCGCTCGCGAGGCCCTCGACCGACTGGTGGACCTCGTCCGTCCCCGGGCCGAGCTCGTCGCCGTCCGCGGTAACCACGACGGACAGCTCGTGAGGGTGTTCCCGGGCGAGGTATACGACTCGTTCCGACTGTCCGACGGGACCATCGTCTGCCACGGCCACGAGGAACCGGCTGAGACGGCGGAGCGGTACGTGATCGGCCACGAACATCCGGCCATCGAGGTCGAAGGGAGACGCTACCCCTGTCTGCTGTACGGGCCCGGAACGTACCGTGGCGGCGAGGTCTTCGTGCTCCCCTGCTTCACCACGCTCGCGCCGGGCGTCAGGGTCAACCGGATGCGGACCGGCGACTTCGATTCGCCACTCGTCGTCGACGCGGACCGGTTCCAGCCTGCGATCCGTGACGACGGGGGCGACGAGACCCTCTGGTTCCCCGAACTCGGGTCGCTCCGACGGTTGCTCTAGCTCTCCGGGGTATCGCCGGATAGGTCCGCTTCGACTGCCTCGGCCGCGACGGCGCCGCTCTCCATCGCCCCCTGTATCGACGACCACCGAGTGTAGTCTCCGGCGAGATAGACGGGGCCGTCCGGGTCGCGGACCTCGGGGAGGGCGTCAGCGAACCCCGGCTTCTGGACGAGCTGTGCGAACGGTATCCGGTCCGTGTGGCGCAGTTCGAACCGGTCGAACCGTCGTTCGGGATACCACGACGCGACGGTCTCGCGCGCGAGTTCTGCGAGTTCGTCGTCCGACTCCTCGCGGTCGCCGAGGAACGTCGCGCTGAGGAGTGTCACGTCCTCGGGCGCGTACTCCGGTGCGACGGCAGTGTGGTCGACCACCTGATTCGGCCCCGCCGAATCCGTGTTCAACATGAGTCGCTTCCCTGCGTCGAGACCGCCGGTGTCGTCCAGTGCGTACCACTGGGTCACGCAGCCGTTTGCCGCCGTGGGTATCGATTCGACGCCCGTGAGTTCCAGCGCCGAGAGCGGGTCGGTCGCGACGACGATAGCATCGGCCTCGCGGCGACTCTCCGAGAGGGACACCGCTCCCCGCGACCCCGCCGACTCGATGGCCGTGACGGTTCGTCCCGTCTCGACGGTTGCACCGGCGGCCTCGGCCCGTTCGCGAAGCTGTGACGAGATGGCGCCCATCCCATCTGCCGGGACCGCCGACTCTCCGGTCGAGAGCATCGCGAACACGTACTCGAAGACGTGCTTCGAGGTCGCGAGCGTCCGGTCGAGCGTGATGCCGCCGAAGAACGGCTCTGCGAAGTTCTCGACGAACCGGTCCGAGAACCCTCGTTCCTGAAGGTACGTACGGGTCGACCGGTCGGAACCGCCGAACAGCGACCCGGGCGACCGCTTGCGAAGCTCGCGCTTGAGCCGGAACGTGTTCACCTTGTCGGCGAGCGTCACGTCGCGGTTGAACAGCGACTCGGTCAGCGACCCGGGGTCACGGAAGGGGTCGGCCAGGGTGGACCGGTGGCCCGGTCGACAGAGACAGGCCCCGGGAGCGAACGATCGAAGCTCCAACCGGTCGAGGTCGAGCTCTCGCTGGACCGCGGGGTACGCGGTGAACAGCACCTGGAACCCCCTGTCGTAGGTGAATCCGTCCTCGTGAGTCGACCGGACCCGCCCACCGACCTCGGATTCTCGCTCGTACAGCGTGACCGACGCGCCGGCCGCTGCGAGTCGGCTCGCGGCGACCAGTCCAGCGAGCCCGCCTCCGACGACGACCACGTCTCGTCCGTTCATAGGCCGTCTTCGTTCGTCGGGACCAAAGTCGCCCGGTCTTCGGACGGCCGTCGCATCGATGGACAGTGATTAGGGAGCACCGCCCCAAGCGACGTGCATGGAGACGACCGACGCCTTCGTCGGCCTGGACTGCGTGGACTGCGGAGCGCGGTTCGACGCCGCTGAGACGACGCACCGTTGCCCCGACTGCGGGGGTATCCTCGACCCGGCGTACGAATACGATTCGCTGGAGCTGTGGCGCGAAGACGTCGACTCCCGCGAGTTCGACTCGATGTGGCGCTACGAGGAGCTCCTCCCGTTCCCCCGGACCGCCGCCGTCACGATGGAGGAGGGAGCGACGCCGCTCGTCGAGTGCCCCTCGCTGGCGGAGGAGCTCGGCGTCGGCGCGGTCTACATCAAGGACGAGGGAAGGAACCCGACGGGGACGTTCAAAGACCGAGGTCAGACGGTCGCCGTCACGGCAGCGGCCCAGCACGGCGCGACGGACGTCGCACTCGCGTCGGCCGGAAACGCCGGGCAGGCGGCGAGTGCCTACGCCGCACGGGCGGGTCTCGACTCGCACGTCTTCCTGCCGGCTCGCTCCGGATTCACGAACAAGGCGATGGTCAACGTCCACGGCGGGGACATGACGGTCGTCGGTGGCCGCATCTCGGACGCCGGCGCGGCGTTCTCTGACGCCATGGAGGACCCGGAGAACGACCACTGGTACTCGCTCCAGACGTTCGAGACGCCGTACCGCCACGAGGGGAAGAAGACCATGTACTTCGAGATCGTCGAACAGCTCGACTGGGAGGTCCCAGACGCCGTGGTCTATCCGACGGGTGGCGGCGTCGGCCTCGTGGGAATGTACAAGGGGGCAACGGAGTTCCAGAACCTCGGACTGACCGAGGACGTACCGGGCTTCTACGCGGCACAGGCGTCGGGCTGTGCGCCCATCGTGGCCGCCTACGAGGACGGCCGTGCCGAGCACGAACCGTGGCAGCATCCGGACACCATCTGCGGCGGCATCGAGATACCGGACCCGGGCGCCAGTTCCTGGATCCTGGAGTGCCTTCGGGAGTCGGAGGGGGGTGCTGTCGCGACGGAAGACGACGAGATACTCGACTCGGCGATCACGGTCGCTCAGCACGAGGGACTGGAGATGGGAGCGACGTGTGCCGCCGCGGCCTCCGGTGCGTGGGAGCTCGCCCAGCGGGGAGAGTTCGACGAGGACGACACCATCGTCCTGATGAACACGGGAACCGCGAACAAGGATGCCGACGTGCTTCGCAGTCACCTCATGGGTAAGGGTATCTGAGCGACGGCGACAGTCTCTCCGAATCGGTGACTGAGTCGGTCACCCACCAGAACCGTCACTCCTCTCTTTCGGTGAGCAGGTACGTGTATCCACCACGGCGCTCGAAGGTCACGTCTCCTTCGCGAGCGCGACGCTGAGCGTAATCGGCGACCGAGCGTGTTCTGAGGTCGGTGACGTCGATCCTGCGTCGCCTGCGTGTCTCGCCCTCGACCGGGCTGGCGAACGTGTTCATACACGCGAAAATGAGCGGTTCCGATATGAAGGCGAGCCACGCGGAGTGAAAGTGAAACTGTCCGGCAGCGACCCGGTGGACACGGACACGCTTGCAGACGCTCCCCTCACGCGTGGAGTACAACGCGAGGGACCAACCACAGAACTTTAGGTTTAGACGAGTCTAATTCCAGCACCAATGCTCAGTGACGTCATGGAGGATTACCTGAAGGCGATCTACTACATACAGGAGCACGAGGGAACACCGGTCACCACCTCCCAGATCGCCGAGTATCTCGGCGTCACGCCCCCCACGGTGACGAGCATGGTCGAAAAGCTCGATGACCGTGGACTCGTCCACCGCGAGAAGTACAAGGGCGTCGAGTTGACCGACGAGGGCATCACGGTCGCACTCGAGGTCCTCCGTCACCACCGACTCCTCGAGGCCTACCTCACCGAACACCTCGACTACGACTGGTCCGAGGTCCACGAGGAAGCCGACGTTCTCGAACACCACATCTCGGAGGAGTTCGAGCGCCGCGTCGCGGAGGCGCTCGGCAACCCGACGGTCGACCCACACGGCGACCCCATTCCGGGTGCGGACCTCTCACCGCCCGAGGAGGACAGCCTGACCCGGCTCACGGAACACGACGTCGGTGCCGTCGTGGAGATCGCGAGAGTAAGCGACCGCGATGAAGAGGAACTTCGCTACCTCAAGGAGGCGGGAATCACCCCGGGGACGGTCGTCGAAATCGTCGACGTCGCCCCCTTCGGGATGGTCACCGTGGCCGTCGCCGGACACGAGCAGAGCCTTCCTGATACGGTCGCGGGCTCGATACGGGTCCGTCCCGTCGGCACGGAGACGGAACGTGCGACCGGCGATGCATGACCGAGTACTTCGGCATCGTCGTCGTCGCACTCGTCGCACAGCTCGCGGTGCTCCCCGGTGAGAAGGTACAGTTCATCATCGCGGGACTTTCGACCCGGTACCACCCGGCAGTGGTCGTCTCGGCGGCGGGAACGGCGTTCGCCGGGTGGACCGCACTGGAGATATGGTTCGGACAGGCGGTTCGTTCGGCGCTTCCCGAGCTCTACCTCGAGCTCATCAGCGGGCTGTTGTTCATGCTGTTCGCTGTCCTCATCTACCGGTCCACGCCGGACGCGGACGGGGAAGAGAACGTGGCGAACGAGCTGGAGACGGACGGCGGCACGTTCTCGTTCGACGCCGCTGATGGCGACCGCGTCGAACTGTTCGGTCGAGAGCTCCCGGCTCCGCTCGGAAGCTGGCTGCCCATCTTCGGGATGATGGCCGCCGGTGAATTCGGCGACAAGACCCAGCTCGTCACGATCGGACTGGCGATCGAGTACGGCGCGACCTCCGCGATCTGGGTCGGAGAGATGCTCGCGATCATCCCCGTGAGCATCGTCAACGCCGTCCTCTTCTACCGGTTCTCCCACGCGTTCGACGTACGGACGGCCCACCGTCTCTCGGCGGGACTGTTCGCGTTCTTCGGTCTCGATACGCTGCAGAGCATCGTGACCGGATTCTCCGTCTGGGAGACGGCGGTCGGCACCATCGCTAACGCCGCCGTCGCCGTCCTCTAATCCGGGGTACTGGGAGGCGTTCTTCGGACGAACCGGTGGCGAATCTCGATGTCCTTTTGAGACTACCACTCCCATGCGTAGCTACCTCCATGGCCACGTTCGTGACCTCCGCCGTTATCGGCGTCGTGTTCGGCTTCGCACTCGCATCGCCGCCGGGGCCGATGAACGCCATCATCGCGGAGGAGAGCGTCCTCCGAGGCTGGACCGCGGGCTTCCGAGCGGGACTGGGCGCGTTCACCGCGGACGCGGTCTTCTTCGTGCTCGCCGCGCTCGGGCTGGTCGGGTTCGTCGAAGATGCCCCGCTGGTCAAGGGGTCGATGGTCGCGGCCGGCGGCGTGCTGATGTGCTACTTCGCCTACGGCGCCTACCGGGACGCCAAAGAGGCAAGTTCGTTCGTCGACTCGACCGACCCCGATGGGGGCGACGGACAGAAGGGCTTCCAGAAGGCGTTCCTGCTCGCGCTCACGAACCCGTACCAGATCGTGTTCTGGCTCACGGTCGGCGTCCACATGCTGGACGCCGCCGCTATCGACGTGTTCGCCCAGGTCCCCTACGTCGGAGCGGACCTGACCGGAGTCCTCGTCGTAGAGACCGGCAGTCCGGCCCTCATCGTGGGGTTCTTCCTCGGCATCCTCTGCTGGGTGTCCGGATTCCCGGCGACGCTCGTCACGGTCGGCAAGCGGATCGACCGGTTCGCGCCGGCGGTCGCTGGCGTCAGTTCGGTCGTCCTCGCGGGATTCGGCGTCTTCTTCCTCGTCGACGCCGTCCAGACGCTCGGACTGCTGTGAAGAACAGGCCGCTTCCTACAACTCGACGTCGCTGTCCGAGTGCTCCATCTCCGAGACCTCCTCTTCGAGCCACTCGCGGAACCACTTTACGCGCTTGAGTCGCTGGTGTGCGATGCTCTCGGCAGCGTCCGACTCGATCCGTTTCGCGGCGTCCTTGCCACGCTCGAGGACACGGTCGACCATCTCCGAGGCGTCCATGTGCGTGCGGGCCTCGTAGCCCATCCGCAGGAGCATGAGTGCGGTTCCGTTCGCACCGACCTTGTCCAGGATGTCGGCCTCGATGAGACACCGCGTCTCCAGTGGGAGGTCGGAGAGGTCGCCCTGGTAGGAGTGGTTCTCGATGGAGCTACAGACCTCGTCGATGAACGAGACCGGGAACTCGCCGTGGGTCTCGAGATACTGGCGTGCGACCCGTGCACCCTCCTCGGCGTGCACCTCCTGGTCCGCGTCGAGCTTTGCGATGTCGTGGAACAGCGCAGCGACGCGCGTCACGTCGACGTCTGCGCCCTCTCTTCGTGCGATCTTGGTCGCCAAGTCGACGACGTTCAGGATGTGGTTGTGGCGGTACTCCGCGGAGTGCCACGGGTACCAGCGCATCCGACCTCCCTCGTCTTCGTTCTCGACGCTCGCGAGGAGATAGTCGTACACGAAACCTTTCATCGCCTCGAACTCTTCGTCTGTGACGCGGGATTCCTTTATTTCGACACCCAAAGAGAATCACCCCGCGTCCGGCGTTCTATAGTCATTGTTATCCGTACAAAGGTCTGTTCGACTCTTAGGCGTTACGACACCGCGAATTAAGTACGCAGCGGCCCTCCCCGCAGTTATGACGCGGGCACTGTATCTCGACGATTCGACGCTCCGACAGTTCGACGCCACGGTCGAACGTGTCACCGACGATAGAGTGGTTCTCGACCGGACGGCCTTCTACCCCGCCGGCGGTGGCCAACCTCACGACACCGGGACGCTACGAGCCGACGGGGAGTCTTGGGAGGTCACGGCGGTCGAGAAGAAGGACACCATCTACCACGCACTCGACGGGTCGGCTCCAGAGCCCGGAACCAGCGTCACGGCCGAACTCGACTGGGACCGCCGCGCCGCGCACATGCGCTATCACACCGCCCAGCACCTCCTCTCTGCCCTCCTGCTCGACGAGTTCGACGCGGAGACGACCGGGAACCAGCTCTACGACGACAGGGCACGGCTCGATTGCGCGTACGACCGATTCGAGGAGCGCGACCTGCGACGTATCGAGGACCGGCTGAACGACCTCGTCTCCGACCGACTCCCAGTCCGGTGGTACGAACTCGACCGCGAGGTCGCAGAGGAGCGACTCGACACCGAACGGACCCGGATAGACCTCCTGCCGGACTCCATCACCGAGCTGCGCATCGTCGAGATCGGCGACGAGGACGGACCGTACGACCGGACCGCCTGCGCGGGGACACACGTCGAGAACACCGACGATATCGGCGAGGTCACCGTCACCGGTCGCGAGACTCGCGGCAGCGGCGAAGAGCGCATCTACTTCGAACTCGACGCCTGACGTCGTCCGTGCACACGCCCGGAGTGCTTTTCCGCCGGGCACGCGCAGCCCCGAACATGAACGTCAGGCAGGTCCTGCCAACGGACGCGATACCCAGCGTCGACGACCCGTCGTTCGCCCCACTCGATTCCTGCGATGGCGACGACTCGGACGAGGTCGTCCTCGTCGACGGAGACACACCGCGAGCGTACCCGATTCGCTACCTGCACTACCACGAGATCGTCAACACAGACCGCGACGGGCACCCGATAGCCGTGACCTGGTGTCCGCTCTGTGGCAGCGCCATCGTCTACGACCGGGTGGTCGACGGCCGCGAACTCGACTTCGGCGTCTCCGGCAAGCTCGCTGACGACGACCTCGTGATGTACGACCGCCAGACTGAGTCCGACTGGAAGCAGAGTCTGGGCGCCTGCATCGCCGGTGAGTTCGAGGGCACCGAACTGACGGTTCTCCCCGCCGCGATGACCACTCTCGGTGCCGTCCGAGCGTCCCACCCGGACGCCCAGGTGCTCGAACGCCCAGGGGGCGTCTCCGAAGCCGGCCAGAAAGGCGGCGACGCCACGGAGATATCCTACGACTCCGACCCCTACGACCACTACTTCGAGATGGACGGCTTCGGCCTCGGTGCCCACCGCGGAACCGGGGACGACCGAGAGTGGACCCGGGCCGACGACATCGGGGCGAAGACCATCGTCCTCGGCATCGAGGTCGGCGACGACGCGCTCGGATTCCCCATGCCCCGCGTTCTGGACGCCGGTGGGGTCGTCCAGACGACGGTCGGCGGCCGTGACGTCGTCGTGTTCGCCACCGACGACGGCGGAATCCACGCCTTCGACGACCCCGGTTACTCGTTCGAGTACGACGCCGACGGCTTCTCAGCCGATGGTACGACGTGGGACCCGACCACGGGACGAAGCGACGACGGCCGCGAACTGGAGCGGCTGCCGGCTCGCCGGCTGTTCGCGTTCCCGTGGCAGGACGACCACGGCGAAGATAGCTTCTACGCGAGCTGAAAAGACGAAGTGAGAACCGTTCGACCGGGGCGCGTCTCGTCGGGAGTCAGTGCCGCTACTCGTCGTCGCCCTTCATGTCCTGGAGCTGTGCGACCAGCTCGTCGTTGGACATGTCGGGTTCGAACTCGACCGTTCCCTCGTGGTCGTGTTCGTGGACGCTGACGGCGTCGTCATCGTCGATGTCGTTGCTCTGTTCCTGTTGCTCAGACTCGTCGTAGCTACCGAATCCCATTGGACTCGGGCCTAAGGTATTCGGGTTGAAAAGTGGTGTGTTCTGTGGGAGGAGACGAATGTGCGAAGAATTCCTGTAAGTAGTCCCGACCGGATTCGAACCGGTGTCATAGGCTCCAAAGGCCCATATGATTGGCCACTACACCACGGGACTGCATCCAAGGCTTGGAAATCCGCGTACAATAAGATTGCTTTTCAGTATCCAAATTGGGGCAGTCACGTCCCGTGAAAACGGGACGAATCACCCCAGTCGACGAAAGTTACACATCCACAACATTCACGTTCGCTAAAACGTCGTCTCACGGGCGTCTGACGGGTTTTGAAGTGGGTACCTATCCAACAGTTGGACGACATGGCACCCACCCCACTGAGTCATCGCCACAGTTCGGGGCGGCGGACCACCGAGTTCGCTAGCTTCTACGGCGTCGCAAACAAGCTACTCCTGCTCGTCGGCGTCTTCTTGCTGAAGACGAGCATCCAGTTCACCTTCTTCTCCGGCTCGCTCCTGAGTATGGTCGCCTACTACGTCGTCACCGTCGGGCTCCCGTTCGCTGGCTTCGTCGCGCTTCGGCGCGCGAACCCCACCGTCTCGGGCCCGATGTCCTCCGGGTCGCGAGGTCGCGGCGACTCCTCGTCGCTGATCGACGTCGACCTGCCCTCGTTCGACCTCTCGCTGCCGGGCTTCGGCAGTGGTCGTGGTCGGGGTCGCGGCCGTAGCAAGAGTCGTCGCAGCGGTCGAGGCCGGAGCCGTAAGAGCCGCCGAAGCCGAAGTCGCCGCAGCGGTCGCGGGGGAACCTCACTCGGCGGCTCACCCTCGCTCGTCGCCCGCGTGCAGAGCGGAATCCGTCGGGTCGTCGCGGCGCTGCCGCTCCCGGGCGACGACATGGACCGTCTCTGAAGAACGGAACGAGCGCCTTCTGTGGTTTCAGTCCGCGGTCTCCTCGATACTGAGCTCGAGGTGTTTGCACTTGTCCGCCTCGGCATCGAAGCAGTCGGGACACTCGCTCCGGCGGTCGATGATGGTGTCGAGCCGCTCGGCGACGGTGTCGTCGATGACGGCTTCGAGCGCGTGCGCCTCCTCGCGGAAGTTCTCGACCTCGAGGACGTTCGCGAGGAAGCGCTCGATGATGCAGTAGGTCTGCAGGGCGTCTTCGGCGCGGACGATACCCTCGTCGGTGAGGGTCGCGCCCTTGTACTTCTCGTGCTCGACGAGGTCCCGCGCCTCGAGCTTGCCGACCATCTCGTTGACGCTGGCGGGAGAGACGTCGAGTGCGTCCGCTAACGTTCCCGTCGCAGCGGGCCCGTCTTGCATCAGCTGTACCAGGTAGATCGCCTTGAGGTACTGGTCCTGTGTGTTCATCGTGTCACCCCGCTCATTCGCGTGCCTCCATCACCGCGGTCACTTCCTCGACGCCCTCTGCTTCTTCCTCGCGGATAGCACGGAGGGTATCGAGGACGCGTTCACGGTCGACGCTGTAGTCGGTGTCGCTCGCCTCGATGGCCTCGATGAGGTCGTCGTAGAACTTGTACGCCGTCTCCTCGTTGCAGAGCTGGTCGTACAGCAGCCCGTCGAAGTCCTCTGGCCGTGTCTGTGCGTACTTCGCCTCGACGAGGGCGTTTATCTCCTCGAAGGGGACCGTCTCCGCGTCGAGTTCCTCGATGAGTGCCTCGAGGCGGTCTCTGTGCTCGGCGGACTCTTCGGCCGCGTGAGAGAGCAGCGCTCGCACGTCGTCGTCGGCCTGCTCCGTCTCGTCGGCCAGCGAGTCCAGATGGTGGTAGGCACGTGACTCGACGACCTCCTCGAGCACCGCGCCGATCTGCAACAGGCGCGCGAGCTGGTGGTCGGTCGAAACGCGCTGGCCCAGACTCATGTCGAAAACGCGGGGACGTGACTACCTAACTCTTTCCGACTCGGAGAGAGATAGAGACGAAATCGAGAGAAGAACCGCAGGGTGCGCGGTCTTACTCGCGAAGGCGCGCAGCGATGAGCTCTTCGAGGTCGTTGCGGAGTTCGTCGACCGCGACCTCCTCGAGGACCGGCACGAAGAAGCCCTCGACGAGCATGTCCTTCGCGCTCTGTTCGTCGACACCGCGGGAGGTCATGTAGAACAGCTCCTCGGCGTCGACCTGCCCGACCGTCGCGGAGTGACTCGCTTCGGTGTCGTGGTTGTTGATGATGAGCTTCGGGGACGCGTCGGCCTCGGACTCGTCGGAGAGCATCAGCGTGTTCTCACGCTGGTAGCTGGACGTGTCCCACGCCTCGCGGCCGACGTCCTGGACGCCCTCGTAGACGGAGCGTGCCTTGTCGTCGAGGACGCCGCGAGTGACGAGGTCGGCCGTCGTATGCTCGGCCTTGTGCCAGACCCGACTATTGATGTCGAAGTGCTGGTCGTTGTGGCCGAAGAACGCGCCGACGATGTGGCTCTCGGAGCTGTCGCCCTGGAGCAGCGTCTCGACTTCGGACTTCGTCAGGCGCGAGCCGATGTTGCCCTCGATCCAGTTGACCGTGGCGTAGGTGTCGGCGTTGCCGCGCTTGAGCGTGTAGTTGTACGTCTCCTCGTCGAGATTCTGGAGGCTCCCGTACTGCACGTGGGAGTTCTCGCCGGCGGCGACCTCGACGATGCCGCTGTAGTAGCACTCGCCATCCAGCTCGGTGCCGGTGGACTGGCGCTCGAGGATGGTGACGGAGGCGTTCTTCTCCGTAATGACGAGCGTGTAGTTGAACAGCGACCGGCTATTCATCGTCGTCCGGACCTTGACGTCCTCGGCGTCGACCTTCTCGGGGACGTAGACGACCGTCCCGTCGGTGAACAGCGCGGTCGACAGCGCAGTGAGATAGTTCTCCTGCGGGTCGATGACGCTGCCGAAGTGCTCTTTGACGAGCTCTTCGTGCGAGTCGACGGCCTCGGACCATTCGAGGACCTCCACGCCCTCGGCGCTGACGCGCTCTTTGTCCTGTGCCGCGTTGAGCGGGTCGACGAATGACTCGAAGTCGAGGTTCGAGAGGTTCGTCCAGTTGCGGCCCGGCGTCCGGATGACCTTCGGCATGTCGAGGTCTTCGAGCGCCGCGAGGGCCTCCAGACGCGTCTCCGTGAGCCACTCGGGCTCACCGAGGTCGGCCGAAATCTGTTCCACCTGGTCTCGTGTGAGATTTGCGTGTACCTGCGTACTCATGATGAATCCGGGGATTACCCGAGGCTACCCTCCATCTCCAGTTCGATGAGGCGGTTGAGTTCGACCGCGTATTCGATGGGCAGTTCTTCCGTGATGGGCTCGATGAAGCCGGCGACGATCATCTGCTTGGCGTCGTCGTCGTCCAGTCCGCGGGACTGGAGGTAGAAGACGTCCTCGTCGCCGATCTTGCCGACGGTCGCCTCGTGGGCGACGTCCACCTTGGACTCCTGGATCTCCATGTACGGCATGGTGTCGGAGGTGGACTCGTTGTCGAACATCAGCGCGTCACACTCGACGGACGTCGAGGAGTTCTCGGCGCCGTTGGCGATGTGGACGAGGCCGCGGTAGTTCGTGCGACCGCCGTCCTTACTGATGGACTTCGACTCGATGGTCGACTTCGTGTTCGGGGCGTTGTGGTAGACCTTCGCACCGGTGTCGATGTTCTGGCCCTTGCCGGCGAACGCGATGGTGATGTGGTTGTCCGTCGCGCCGCGGCCCTTGAGGATGGTCGCCGGGTAGAGCATGGTCGCTTTCGAACCCATGCTGCCGGAGACCCACTCCATCGTGCCGTCCGCTTCGACGATGGCGCGCTTCGTGTTGAGGTTGAACGTGTTCTTCGACCAGTTCTGGACGGTCGAGTACTGCACGTGGGCGTTCTCCTCGACGAAGACCTCCACACAGCCGGAGTGGAGGTTGTGACTCCCGTACTTCGGTGCGGAACAGCCCTCGATGTAGTGGACTTCGGAGCCCTCCTCGGCGATGATGAGCGTGTGCTCGAACTGGCCCATCCCCTCGGAGTTCATCCGGAAGTACGCCTGCACCGGCATGTTGACCGTGACGTCCTCGGGGACGTACACGAACGAACCGCCGGACCAGACGGCGCCGTGGAGTGCGGCGAACTTGTTGTCTGACGGAGGGACGCACTTCGTCATGAAGTACTCCTTGACGAGCTCTTCGTGCTCCTGGACGGCCTTGTCCATGTCGCAGAAGATGACGCCCTTCTCCTCCCACTGCTCCTGCATGTTCTGGTAGACGATCTCGGACTCGTACTGGGCGCCGACGCCGGAGAGCGCCTTGCGCTCGGCCTCCGGGATGCCCAGCTTCTCGAACGTGTCCTTGATCTCGTCCGGGAGCTCGTCCCAGTTGTCGGCCCCGCCGCGGGTCTCGACGTCCGGTCGGATGTACGGGACGATCTCTTCGATGTCGAGCTCGGACAGGTCCGGCTGTCCGGGCCAGTCCGTCGGCATCGGCATTTTCTGGTACTGCTTCAGCGCGCGGAGGCGCCGCTCCAGCATCCATTCGGGCTCGTCCTTGTCCTCGGAGATGAGCCGGATGGTCTCCTCCGTGAGGCCCTTCTCGGTCTGGAAGGCGGACTTCTGCTCCTTCTTGAACTCGAAGCGAGCCTCGGTGTCTGTCTCTTTGAGGTGGTCTTGATCGGAACTCATGATTTGATTGTAGGTTGGTTGTGGGTGGGTACGTATCTACCCTGTGCTAGCCACGACCGGTTACGCGGTCTCGTAGACCTCCTCGCGGACCCAGTCGTACCCCTTGTCCTCGAGCTTCTCGGCGAGCTCGGGGCCCTCGCTCATGACGACCTTGCCGTCGAGCATGATGTGGACCTTGTCCGGCTCGACGTAGTCGAGGATGCGCTGGTAGTGCGTGATCTGGAGGACGCCCGTGCCGACCTCGTCGCGGAGCGCGTTGATGCCGTGGGAGACGTCCTGCAGGCGGTCGATGTCCAGGCCGGAGTCGATCTCGTCGAGCACGGCGATGCTCGGCTCGAGGATGGCGGCCTGGAGGACCTCGTTCTGCTTCTTCTCCCCACCGGAGAAGCCAGCGTTCAGGTAGCGCTGTGCGAACTTCGCGTCCATGTCGAGCTGTTCCATCTTCTCCTGGAGGAGCTGCTGGAACTCGGCGACGCCGATCTCGCCCTCGTCGGCGGGACCCTCCATCGGGGAGGTCTCGTAGCCCGCTTCCTCTTCTTCCTCCTCGGCCTCGTCGTCGTCCTCGAACAGCTCCTCGCGCTCTTCGAGCTTCGCGTTGAGGGCCGTGCGCAGGAAGTTCGTCATCGTGACGCCCTCGATCTCCGCGGGGTACTGGAACGCCAGGAAGATACCGAGCGCGGCGCGCTCGTTGGGCTCCAGGTCCAGCAGGTTCCAGGTGCGCTTGTCCTCCGGAATCTCGAAGTCGTCGCCGAAGTCGCCCTCCTCGAGGTGGAGGAGCACCTTCCCGTCGGTGACCTCGTAGGCCGGGTGGCCAGCGATGACCTTCGCCGTCGTCGATTTACCGGAGCCGTTGGGGCCCATCAGGGCGTGAATCTCGCCCGAACGGACTTCCAGGTCGACACCATCGAGAATCTTCTCACCGTCTTCCTCTGCGACCTTCGCGTGAAGGTTTGTGAGTTCTAGTCGTGCCATTCTGAGCTACCTCTTATCGTCCTAGCGAAAGGGAGTGGGGTCCATGAAGCTTACGTAATCGCCTGTAATCGATTCCCGAACCAGAAAATTATTTTTAGGATTGGGGAACGGGTGGGGAGCGCCCTGTCTGGGCCCCGCACGCAGGTCTCCGTGCCCGGTCCGGACGGACCGGGCTCCTACATGAACGAGCCGAGACCCGTCTGCTCCTGCCCGCTCTTGACCTCGTCCCACGACATGCCCATCGCCTCGATGACGCGCTCGATGGGCCCCTTGAGCGTCTTGTCGAGCATCTTGTCGTAGTCGACCTCGAACGCCTCGGGAATCTGGTCCTCGTACTCGAAACAGATGACGTCCTGTTCGCGCTTGAACTCGCCGTAGCGGTGGTCCTGTCGTGCGTCGAACTCACCCGACGACTCCAGCTCTTCGAAGTACGACGGATGGACCTTCTTCAGGTACAGCCGCTTCGGCTTCGACCCGCGGTCGAAGTTCGTTCCCAGGAGCAGGTTCGCGTACTTCGCGCCTCGAACGTGAGCGGTGTCGGTGTCGTAATCGTCGAGTCGCTTTCCGATGCCGCCAGGGATGGCGATGTCGTCGAGCGACACCTCGCCGGCCTGGAAGTCCTGGATGACGTCGT
This sequence comes from Haloarchaeobius lipolyticus, assembly GCF_051208015.1. Taxonomy (NCBI): domain Archaea; kingdom Methanobacteriati; phylum Methanobacteriota; class Halobacteria; order Halobacteriales; family Halorubellaceae; genus Haloarchaeobius; species Haloarchaeobius lipolyticus. The sequence goes on from NZ_JBPKGF010000004.1 coordinate 285,452, forward strand.
GGACGTACTCCTTGATGTCGTCCTCGCTGGCACCGCGAACGATCTGGTCGATGACGTGGTGCTGGACCTCCTTCGTGATAGGGGCGATGTCCGAGCGCTTGTACTCGAAGCCGGTGATGTCGATGTCGTCGACCTCCTTGCCCTCCTTCCAGACGATGTGGCCCGCGTAGCGCTTCTTCTTGCCCGCCTGGAAGAAGCGCCGGTAGAGCTTCTCGAACTCTATCTGGAAGCGATGTTCCTCGCCGGCGTCGAGGTTGACGTCGAGTTCGTCGCGCGCGAAGTCGTCGTACGCGCCGTTGATGTGCTCCTCTATCTCGAACGACTGCTTTATCGCCTCGTCGACCGAGATGTCGGCACCGAGCTCGAGCATGACGCTGTCGGTGTCCCCGTAGGCGACCTCGTAGCCGATCTCGTTGGCCGACCGTTCGGTGAACCTGATGACCTCCCGGCCGGTCGCCGTGACCGCCGCGCCCATCTCCTTGTCGTACAGGCGGAACCGGTCCCAGCCCAGCACGCCGTACAGAGAGTTCATGATGACCTTGACCGCGGCCTGCTGCTGGTCGAACCGCTCGTAGTCCTCGCTTCCCGGCTCGAACTCGTTCCGGCGAGCCTTCTTCTCCTCGCGCTCTGCCAGCAGCTCGTCCACCATCTCCCGGATCATCCCGTCTTCGTCCTTCCGGAAGTGGGTCCCGTTGGGGGCACGGTAGGTGTCGCCCTCGAACGTCTCGGGGTCGACCTTCGTCTCGGGACTCGCGTTGATGGTCACCATGCACATCGGGTAGAGGCTCTTCAGGTCGAGCACCGTCACCATCTCCTTGACGCCGGTGATGGGGTCGAAGACGGCTCCACCCTCGTAATCCTCGGATTCCTGCTTGCCCTTCGAGGGTAGCGCCCACTTTCCGTGGACCTTCTGGAGGACGTACATGTCGACCGCGTCGCCCGCCGTCGGCGCGTCCTCCAGCTTGCAGCCGACGAAGGTCCGGACCTCGTCGTAGAACGAGACGATGTCCTGTTTCCGGTCGATCTCGACGCAGAGCTCGACGTCGCGCAGGTTGTACTCGAGCAACTTCTCGGGGTCTTGCTCCCAGAGGTCGCCGATGTCGCCTGTGTAGCGCTCCTTGCCGACGTCGAGTTCCGCCTCGCCGACCGCGTCGAGCCGGTACGAGTCGAGTTCGGAGAACTGCCGGCTCTTGTACGCGTAGAGCAGGTCGAAGACCACGCGGCCCTTGATGTCGGGGCCACCCCAGCCCGACCGCCAGACCTCGTTCACACGCGAGAGGCGGTTCGAGTCGAGGTCGTACCCGTGCATCGTCGAGTCGAGCTCCTCGAGCCGGTCGAGGAGGTAGGGCGCGTCGAAGTCCTCGAGGTTCCAGCCGGTCAGGACGTCGGGGTCGGTCTCGTCGATGTAGTCGACGAACGCCTCGAGCATCGCCATCTCGGCCTCTCGTTCGCCGCCGCCGTTGTCGTCGTCACCGACTCCGGTGAACACCTCGACGCGAACGTCGATGTCGCCCTCGATGGGGGCGTAGTCGGCCAGGTCGGCGGGGGCGTCGCCGTCGAACTCGTCGGCGACCGCGAGCCAAACGACGTACTCGTCGTCGTAGGAGTCGTGCGAGGTGAGACAGATGATGGGCTCCTCGCCGTCCTCAGGGAACCCGTTTCGGTCGTTGACCTCGATGTCGAAGGTGTTCACCCGGGGGGCCGCGTCCACGTCCACGGCTTCGACCTCTTCCGGTGGCACGCGGATGCTCCCGTCGTTCCCACGCCGCTCGGGGATGCGGATGCCGCTGTTGATGCCGTGGTCGATGAGGAACCGGTTCGGGAACAGGATGTCGGCCTCGTAGTGGTCGAACCGGTCGCGGATGTTTCCGACGTCGCGCGGGGTCTTCCCGAATATCCGGGTGAGTTCCTCGCCGCGGATGCTGACGAACGGCTCGCCGTCTTCGTTCGTTTCCTCCCACCCGGTGATGGCGTCCTCGCGTTCCAGCTCGGCCTCGTCGAGCGAGTCAGTCGGCGCGTAGAAGTACGGCTCGAAGCCGAGTACCTGCACGTGCTCTGCGGTCCCGTCCGGCGTCCGTCCGAAGACGTGGATGATCGGCTGTTCGTGCTCACCAGACCCCGCGATGGTGTAGTCCACCTGCATGACGGCGAGTTCGATGGTGTCCGTCGCCTCGGGGAACAGCGCCTCGTCGCTGTCGACGATGTTCGCCTCCTCCAGCCCCGGTGTGGTGATGGCTCTCGCCTCCGCCTCGATGTCGTAACCAGCACCGCCGGCCTCGCCCGCGTCGGCGTCCTCGTCCGTCCCCCCGAAGTCGTCGAGGAGGGACGCCTGTTGGTCGCTCATTGGCAACGCCTTGGCTGTCACCAACTAAAAAGCAGGTGATTCGGTGGACGGTCTATCGCGACGGCGTGAGCGCATCGTTCGGCTGGTGTCGGTGGCACGGCAAAAAGACATATACCCTGGTACTGCTTAGCAAACTGACGAGGTGATGGGCTTGTCCGACCACACGTCTGACGGTGACGGATCGACGCCCGAGCAGGAAGCAGCCGATGGGACGGAGTCCATCGAGACATACGAGACGGAGGACAGCGTCGTATTCTTCGACGCGGACAATCCGCTTGCGTGGCTCGAAGCCACCAAGTCGTTCGCACTGAGCGACCTCGCATAGGCCGCTTCCCCCTGCCGACGGTTCTATCGCAGAATCCTTTTGGCGACCCCCGCCGTACTACGGCCCAGTGTTCAACGAGCGAAGCGAGCACGAACCGGAGGAGCACGACCCCGAGGACGACCTCCGGGACTGGGAGGGAGAACTCACGCCGAGCGTCCGTATCCCCGAAGCGCCCAACTACGAGGACGTCGACGTCCCGGGCGACATCTCGTTCGAGTTCTGGCGGATGGTTATCGCCTTCAACGGGGCCCTGCTCGGGCTCAGCGTCGGCGTGATGTTCGTCCTCTTCGACGGGAACTGGTCGCTCGGTGGCCGCATCTTCCTCGCCGGGCTCGTGTTCTTCGCGTACGGGGCCTACCGGTTCTGGAAGTTCGAGAATCAGGAACGAACCGACGACGCTGACACGTCGGACGATTCCCCGGCAGATTCCGTCTCCGAACCGGACGGACGTGACGACTGATGGAGGCGGGAGCGGAGCCCCTGCTCTCCATTCGTCGCGTTCCGGTTCCCGCACAACCGGAGTGCAACAGTTCTCGGTGGGACGAAGCGTAACAGCCACCCGCATCCGGTGCGAACGACCAGCTATGCGAACGGTCCGTACCGACGACGGGACGCGATATATCCTCGTCAAGCAGTCGAGCGACGCCAGTCTCGTGCGAGACCCGACGACGGGCGAAGAGCGGTACATCGAGAACGCTGCCCTCGAATCCGTCTCCGGGGAGAGTCCGCTCGAGACGGCTGCGGGAGCGGTCTCCCCGGCGGTCAGGCGCGTCCTGACGGCCGTCCACGACGACCGCTCGTTCGGGCTGCTCGTCGAGCTCGTCGACCGGGACGGCGTCGCGGTCAGGGACCTGCTCGGGAGCTACGACCTGTGCGAGAGCGACCTGCACGGGCTGCTGACCGAGTTCCGGGCCGCGGGGCTGATCGAGGAAGCGCGTATCGCCGGCGAGCGGGGCTACGCTCCGACCGACCTGGCACGGGAGGGTATCGAGGCACTTCGGGTCGAGTGAACCACGAAGCCACGAACGAGAAGAGGTGCGGAGGTCGTCAGTACAGTTCCGCGAGCGGTTCGACGTTCCGCGTCACCGTCGACCGGTTCGAGGTCGGGTCCTTCTCGACGTGAACCAGCGAGTCGGCCGCACCGACCAGCTCCTCGTCGTGGCTCACGACGATGATCTGTTCGACGCCGTACTCGCTCCGCATTGTCTCGACGAGCGTCAGCAGCTGGGTGACGTGGCCCGAGTCGAGGAACACCGTCGGCTCGTCGAGGATGAGCGGCGGCATCGGTGCGGCACCGTCGACGCCCTCCGAGAGGAGGCGGTAGATGGCACACCGGAGGCTCAGGTTGAACAGGGCGCGCTCGCCGCCCGAGAGCTGCTCGGGGTCGAGGGTCTCACCGTCCTTCTGGTAGACCGTGAGTTCGTACTCGCCGGAGAGCTCGATGTGTGAGTACGAGTCGTTCTGGTAGACGAGGTCGAACGTCTCGTTCAGCATCCGTTCGAGCGTCTCGACGTTGCGCTGGCGGAGGTCGGCCCGGAGGTCTCGGTACATCTGCTGGAGGTCCTGTGCCTCGTCGTACAGGGACTCGAGCGCGTCGAGCCGTTCCTGCAGGTGGTCGAGCTTCTCCCGGAGCGCCTCGAGTTCTGCAATCTCGCCACGGACCCGTCCGGCGCGGTCGGTGAGTTCGTCTCGTTTCTCGCGCAGGGACTCGAGTTCCTCGGTCGCCTGCTCGATGTACGTCTCAGCGCGCTCTCTCTCCTTTCGCGCCCGCTCGACCTGCGAATCGTCGACCTCGTCCTCGAGTTCCGCCTTCCGCTCGCGCTTGTCGGCCAGCGTCCGGCGGCGTTCGTCGTTCTGGTCGCCGAGCAGTTCTCGCTTCTCGGTGAGGCGTTCGAGTTCGGCTTCGGTCTCCTCGACGGTGGCCAGCGTGTCGGCGAGGTCGTCGAGTCGGTCGAGCCGCTGCGTGACGGTGGACTTTTCGGCGTTCACCTCGCCCAGCTGTTCGCGACTGGATTCGAGCGCCTCCCGCTCTTCGGCGGCGCGTTCTCGCTTCTCTTCGGCCTCGTCGTCCAGCTCGTCCGCCTCCGCCAGCAACTCCTCCCGGCGCTCCCGACGCGCCGCGAGGTTCGACTCCTTCTCGTCGAGCAACTGTTCGAGGTTCGACTGCCGCTCTCTGAGCCGGTCGATCTCGGCTTCGGCCTCGACGAGTTCGTCGGCCGCCTCGAGTCGCTCCCCGAGGGAGTCCAGTTTCGCGTCCAGGGCTTCCAGCCGCTCCTCGGCCTCCGCGAGCGCGTCGCGGTCGTCGTCGACAGAGTCGACGTGGGGTGAGTCCTCGACCGGCTGGCCGCACTCGGGACACTTGCCCTGGTCGAGGAGTTCCTCGGCGTCCTCGATTCGTGCGCGAAGCATCTCCACTTCCGTCTGGCACTCGTTCCTCGTCTGTCGAACCTCGTCGCGCTCGTCCCGGAGCGACTCGCGGTGCGCCTCGGCCTCTCCGAAGTCGACCGGAGCGTCCTCGAAGCGCGCACGAACCGCATCGACCTCGGCTTCCAGTTCGTCGACCGTCTCGCGTCGCTCCGCGATGGACTCGGCCTCCGCCTCCACTTCGTCGGCCAGGTCGGCTGCTGCCGCTCGCTTCTCGGCTGCAGCCTCCTCGGCCTCCTCGGCTTCGCCTGCGAGCCTGTCGGCCCGCTCGCGGTGGTTCGATAGTTCGTTCCCGAGGTCGGCGATGCGCTCTTTGCACTCGTCGAGTTCCGCACGGACCTCATCGCGACGGGCCTCGACGGCAGCCGCGTCGGCGTCGGCCGGGAGGGAGGTTTCACCGAGCAGGTCGTCTCGGTCCTCGTGCGCCGTCGAGAGCGTTTCGCGGTGTTCTCGAACCGCCGTCTTCAGCCGCTCGCGCTCGCGCTCCGTCTGGGCGATGCTCGTCTGGAGTTTGTCGACGTCCTCCTCGACGGACGCGAGTTTCTCTCGCTTCTCCTCGTAGGAGTCGAGCATGTCGACCGCCTTCTGGCGCGTCTCCTTCGCGGTCTCGACCTGTCCCTCGAAGCGAGTAATCTTCTCCTTCGTCTCCTTCAGGTCGGACTCCAGTTCGTTCAGAGTCGCGTGGAGGTCCTTCTCCTCCTTCTCGGCTATCTGGTCGCTCAGACCCTCGTATCGCCCTCGAACGTTGTCGAGCACGTCGTTGACGCCGAGCCGGGCTTCGCTCGCGCGCTCTCTGTACTCCTCCAGTTTGCCGAGCTGGAGCAGGTCGTCTATCATGTCCTGTCGGTCCGAGGGCGAAGCGTGGATGAGTTTGTTCACCTCACCCTGACGGACGTAGGCGCAGTTGACGAAGGCGTCCGCGTCCATTCGGAGGAGATCGGTGACCTGCCCACGGACTGCTCGGGCGCCTTCCCAGGAATCGTCGGGCCCCTCGAGGACACAGGTCGCGGTCTGGGCGCGGTCGCTGGTGAATCGGATGCGACGTTCGAGGTGGTACGACCCACCCGCGTGCGTGAACCAGACCTCGACTTCGGCATCCTCGGCCCCGGTCCGGACCACGTCCTCCAGGGTTCCAGGCAGGGCCTTCGACCCGTAGAGTGCGAAGAAACAGGCCTCGAGCAGGCTCGACTTCCCGCTCCCGTTGACGCCGTGAACGACCGTGACACCACGGTCGAGGGTCACGTCGGCGTCGCCGTAGCACTTGAAGTTCGAGAGCCTGACGCGCTCTATCTTCACAGGTACTCACCCATGGAAGCCTGACCGTCGCTCTCGCCCGTCGAGCTCCCCTCCGTGGCGCCGTTTCCACCTGACGCGTCCGCGGCGACCGGTTCGTCGTCGGTCGAGGGGTCTTCGTCACCGGACGGGCCCGCCTTCTCGGCGTCAATATCGGTGGCGGTGCCATCGGCGTCGGTGTCGGTAGCATCTGCGTCGGTGGACTCGGTGTCGGTAGCATCCGCGTCGTCGGCCTCCGCTGCGTCGGCCGCCGCCGTCTCGCTGGCTGCGGACGTGAACGACCCGAGGTCCTCGTCGACCAGCGACTGGACTCGTTCTTTCACCTCGTCGCGGACGTTCGAGTCGGCGATCTTGCTCGCGCGGACCGTCTCGTCGACGTCGCGCGCGGCCTGGCTCAGCCCGAGTTCGCGAACGCGCTCGCGGACCGCCTCGTCGGGGTCGGCGAACGAGACCTCGACCGACTCCTCGCCCTCGAACTCGCGTTTGTCGGTGACCCGGGCCACGAGTGCGCCGCGGTCGACGGCGAACTCCTCGATGGCCGCGGGAGAGACCGGCTCGCCCTCGCCGGTCACGTCGACCAGGACGACAGCGTCCTCGCAGTCGTACTCCCTGACCGCCTCTCGGACGCGCTCGACGCCCTCGCCGGGGGCGAGTTCCACGTCGACGAAGCGGAAGCCACGGTTGCCCTGGACGCCCCGGCGAGTGATGCTGACGTCGTCGCCGGTCGTGACGATGTTGTAGCCGCGGTCGTCGCGCTCGCTCGCGCTCACGCGCTCGGTCGACCCGCAGTAGGTGACCCAGGTATCGCCGAACTGCTCGACGCCGGGGGCGTGGTTGTCGCCGAGCAGGAGGGCGTCGAAGTCGACGGTGGATTCCTCGAGCAGTCGCTCGGTATCCCAGTCGGCGTGGGCGAACGGCTCGAACAGGCCGTGGGTTACGAGCACCGCGTGGTCGGCTTCGTGGGGTTCGAACTCGTACGTGAGGTCGTCCCGTCGGGAACGCGGCACGAAGTCCAGTCCGTAGAATGCCGTGTCGCCGAGGACGTAGGGCTCGCTTCCCAGACGGGTCGCGAGGCCGATGTCGGCGAAGAGGTCGAGCCACTGCCCGTCTCGCTTTCCCTCGTGGTTGCCGACGACCGCGAGGAAGGGGATTCCCGCCTCAGAGAGGGTTCGGAGGGCGGCGACGGTCCCCTGCAGGTCAGTGAGTCCGGGCCTGCGGTCGTGGAAGAGGTCGCCCGCATGGACGACGGCGTCGACATCGTCGTCGACGGCGTCCTGTACGACCTGCCGAAACGCGCGGAGGAAATCCTCCCGTCGCGTCGGCGAGTGGTACTGACGGTACCCGAGGTGGGTGTCGCCAGTGTGAATCACCCGTGTCATGTCGTCCCCTTTCCCTCGGCGGCGTAAAGTCGTTGCGTGGCCGGGGTGAAAGTGAACGTCGGCGGGACTGCCGCCGGGGGGATGACCACTCGCAGACCGATACACCGGTGGCTTCGTGAGTGGCGTCGAAAGTGGGGCGCTATGGGACCCCGAGGTGGGTAGACGAAGTCTGGTCGACCGCCTTATTCGACGGTCAGGGTGTAGAGACGCTTGCGCGCGTCAGAGAAGGAGAAGCGCGAGTCGACGGCGTCGGCCTCCTCGAGGCGAGTCAGTGCGTAGCGGACCGTCCGGGCCGGGAGCAGTGTCTCCTCCGCGAGCTGACTCTGCGTCAGCGTGTCGTTGTACTCCAGCACCTTGGCGACGAGCTTCGCGCTCGGGGGCAGTTCGCGGACGTCGTCCCAGCTACCGGTGGTCTGTTCAGGCTCTTGCAACTCGGATGCACTCATCGTACACACCACTTTCAGATACTCTCTAATAATACTTGCCCTATAGATGCATTACTATGGGTAATTCACCGCCCGACCTGTGTAGATGTGAGAACGTCCGAATCACGGGACGTAACCGGGGCAATAGGTTGATGAAGCTTTCGGGGCTCCACCCGAAGCCTCTTAAGAATCAGAACCTAATGCAACCACGATGACCGACACTGTGGACGAAGTGGACCTTCCCTACGACGAGGAGGACACGTCCCAGCAGGAGAAGATCGAGGCCCTGCAGGAACGTCTCGAGGTGCTGGAATCGCAGAACGACGAGATGCGAGACAAGCTCCTCGACGCCAATGCGGAGAACAACAAGTACCAGCAGAAGCTGGAGCGGCTCACCCACGAGAACAAGAAGCTCAAGCAGTCCCCGCTGTTCGTCGCCACCGTCCAGGAGATAACGGACGAAGGCGTCATCATCAAGCAACACGGGAACAACCAGGAGGCACTCACCGAGGTCACGACCGAGATGCGCGAGGAGCTCGAACCCGACATGCGCGTCGCGGTCAACAACTCCCTCTCCATCGTGAAGACCCTTAGCAACGAGACCGACGTCCGCGCACGCGTGATGGAGGTCACCCAGAGCCCGAACGTCACCTACGAGGACATCGGTGGGCTCGAAGAACAGATGAACGAGGTCCGCGAGACCGTCGAGATGCCCCTGGAGAAGCCCGAGGCGTTCGAGGAGGTCGGCATCGATCCGCCGTCGGGCGTCCTCCTCTACGGGCCGCCGGGCACCGGGAAGACGATGCTCGCAAAGGCCGTCGCGAACCAGACCGACGCGACGTTCATCAAGATGGCCGGGTCCGAACTCGTCCACAAGTTCATCGGTGAGGGGGCGAAGCTCGTCCGCGACCTGTTCCAGGTCGCCCGCGACCACGAACCCGCCGTCATCTTCATCGACGAGATAGACGCCATCGCCGCGAAGCGGACGGAGTCGAAGACCTCCGGCGACGCCGAGGTCCAGCGGACGATGATGCAGCTCCTGTCCGAGATGGACGGCTTCGAGGACCGCGGCGAAATCCGCATCATCGCGGCGACGAACCGCTTCGACATGCTCGACCGCGCCATCCTCCGCCCGGGCCGGTTCGACCGCCTCATCGAGGTGCCAAAGCCCAACCAGGAGGGCCGCGAGATCATCTTCAAGATCCACACCCGCGACATGAACGTCGACGACGACGTCGACTTCGCGGAACTCGCAGAGATGGCCGAGGACGCATCCGGTGCCGACGTGAAGGCCATCTGTACCGAGGCCGGCATGTTCGCCATCCGCGACGACCGCCGGACCATCACCATGGCGGACTTCGAGTCCGCCTGGGAGAAGATACAGGCAGAGGACGACGGCGACGACGACGAAGTCTCGAAGACGTTCGCCTGAGGACGGAGACCTCCTCGTCACTTCGATTCGCATCCTCCGATTCTCACGACCGACCAGCGCTGCGGCTCTCCCTCTGCACGTGACGAGAGTTCATATAGGAGAGCGAGGCAACCGTCGGCATCACGTAACCAGCGCCGTCCGTCGGCCTCGCGGGTGTGCGGTGCAGCCACGGACGACCCCTCCCCTGGCACCGCCTGTCCGCCATACTGCTCAGAGCCGGCTTACGGGTTCAGCCCCTTCACCGCCGACCGGAAGAAGACGAGGATGGGGATGATCTCCAGCCTGCCGACCCACATGTTGAGGAGGAACATCGCCTCGGCGACGACCGGCATGTCCGGGCCGGTGATGCCCGTCGAGAGGCCGACGTTCCCCTGGGCACTCGCGACCTCGAACAACGCATCGGCGTAACTGAACTCTCCCGGGACGACGTTGACCAGCACGAGACTCGTCGCGAGGAGGAGGATGACCCACAACAGGGTTACGATGGCCGCCTCCGCGAACTCGCGGTCCATCTCCTCTCGAGTCAGGGTCCGCCCGTTCAGTCTCACGTTCACGACCGCGTTCGACGGGAGGAAGACGCGCCTGAACTGCCACTGGATTCCCTTCGAGACGGTGTAGCCTCGGATGATCTTGATTCCGCCGACGGTCGACCCGGCGGCGCCGCCCATCGTCATCGCGCCAGCGAGCAACAGCTTCCCGCCGTCCGACCACCGGCCGATGGGCGAGGACTGGAATCCGGTGCACGAGAGTGCGCTGACCCACTGGAACGTCCCGTCCCGCACGGCGTCGAATTGCGCCGTCGAGAGCAGCGGCACCGGCGAGGGAACCGTCCGTCCGAATCCCTGCGGAACCAGGTCGACGAGGACGTTCTGTGCAGACAGCGCGACGATACCGACGGCCAGGAGCACGAACAGCCACCGCGTCTGGAGGTCCTCGTACAGCTTCCGCCAGCGCCCCTTCGAGAGGATGGCGTAGTGGATAGGGAAGGCGATGGCGCCAAGCGTCATCACCGGGAGCAGGATGGACTCGATGAGCGGAGAGTTGTAGGAGGCCATCGAGTCGTCGGTGACGGAGAACCCGCCGGTCGAGAGTGCAGTCATCGCGTGGTTGAGCGCGTGCCAGAACGCTTCACCGGCGGGAAGACCCTCCGAGAGCCAGATGGCGAGGAACAGTGCAACGATGGAGAGCACCGTGTAGCTGACGAATATCTTCCAGACGGTCCTGACCGTGGAAACGACGCTCGGGTGGATCTTCTCCTCACGCGCTTCGGACCGGTAGAGGGCGTAGCTCCCGCTCCCCGGTCGCGAGAGGATGGAGACGGTGAGGACGATGACGCCGACGCCGCCGACGTACTGGATGAGCGATCGCCACCACTGGACGGACCGGGGGAGCGACGGCTCGTGAATCGCCATCGTCAGGCCGCTGCCCGTCCAGCCGCTCATCGACTCGAACAGCGCGTGCAGCGGATTGCGGAAGTAGCCGAGGCTGGACTTCGTCGCGAGGCCACCCGCGGTGACGAGTGGCCAGCTACTCGTGTCGACGGTCGTCGGAACGTAGCCACCCATCACCGGTTCCGGGGTGACCCACGCGACGACGAAGAACGCGACGGCCCCGAAGACCGCGGTCGCGAACCAGCCGCCTGCCGCGATGACCATCCCGTGTTTCATCATCGGGTCGGGCGCATCCGCGAACTGGGTCCGACAGGCACCGCCGACGGTCGCCGTGACGACACCGGCGGTGAGGAAGCCGAGAGCCGGGTACCACTCACCGAAGACGAGGGCGACACCGACTGTCAGAATCATCAGGCCGGCCTGCATCACGAGGAGCGTCCCAACGTCTCGGAGAATTATCGCCAGGTCGGCCGGGACGCCGCTGACTGTGCGTGTTCGAGCCATCTATTCCAGGCCGTGGTCTGCGTAGTGGCCGAACACGTCCGTCACGTCCGGGGTGGCACCATCCGATGCGTAGACGGTGAGCAGGTCGCCGGCTTCGATGCGGGTGTCTCCGCGGGGGGTGATGGGGTCACCGTTGCCGTTGCGTTCGACGGCGACGATGAGGATTCCCCGGTCGAGTAATCCGCGCTCGTTGGTCTCGCTGAGCGTCAGGCCGGCGATCGGTGCGTCCTCGTCGACGGTTATCTCGAAGACCTCTGCAGTATCGCCGACTCGCATGTAGTCCTTGATGGAAGGGCGCTTCACCGCGCGGTAGAGGTACTCCGAGATGAGCCGCTGGGGGTTCTCCATGGTCTGCACGCCGACGCGCTCGAACAGTCCCATGTGTTCGGGGTTATGGACGACGCTGACGACGGCGGGGACCTCTCGCTCCTGGGCGAGGAGACAGACCATGATGTTCGTCGCGTCCTGGTCGGTCGTCGAGATGAGTGCATCCGCCCGGTCGATGCCGGCTTCGTCGAGCGTCTCGGCCACCGTCGCGTCGTCCTCGATGACGAGGCAATCGAACTGGCGAGCGGCCCGCTCGGCCTTCTCGTGGTCCTGCTCGATGACGACCACCTCGTTCCGGTCGCGCGTCGCGATCTCGATGAGCGGCGTGCCGATGTTGCCAGCTCCCACGACGATGATGTACATTATCCGCGGCTTCTGTGGCAGCGGTCGAAAAAGTACCGTTTCGCTTACTTCGGCGTCTCGTAGTTGCCGCCGTACTTCATGAAGACGTAGGCCATCGACAGGACGGCGACCATGGTGCCAGTCGTCGCGACGCCGATTGTCTTGGCCGAGTCGGGCAGGCTCGGACCGCCGCCACCGCTGGAGGGGGCCTGACCGGAGTCGTTGACGATGATGGTTCCCTTCATGCCGAGACCGGCGTGCGGGTCACACTGGTACTCGTAGGTCCCTTTCGTGTCGAACTTCGACTTGAACGAGAAGCCGGTGTTCTCGACGGTCTTGTGTCCCTCCCAGGACGCGCCCTCGGGCGTGCTCGTCGGGTTGACGTTGTGGTTGTCCGACTTCCAGACGAACTCGACCTCGCTCCCCACGGCGACGTAGAGCGGGTCGTCCGTGCCCGGAGTGTACACGTAGTTACCGCCCGGTCCGACCTCGACCGTCTTCGTCGACTGTGCGCTCACGGAATCTGCCGACGCACCAACTGCGGCGGCCCCTGCAACGCCTGTCGCGCCCTTCAGAAACTGGCGACGAGAGACGGGCGCATCCACTGTGTCGCGGCTCATACGCGGGAGTTAGGAGTCGGCTGTAGTGAAATCTTCGATACGCGTCACAGCCTGTAGTCGTGGTCACCCGTTTCGCTTTCGAGGAACGCTGCGGTGAGGTCCACCGCCGCCACGATGTCGTCGCCATGCGCCACCTCGGTCGGGGTGTGGAGATAACGGGTCGGGATGGAGACTGCGCCGACGGGGAGCGCACCGTGAGACCGCTGGAGTCCCCCGGTGTCCGTCCCGCCGGAGGGGAGCACCTCCAGCTGGTAGGCGATGTTCTGGGCCTCTGCCACGTCGCGGAGCCGGCGGTGGACCTTCCGGTTCGTGATGACCGACGAGTCCTTTATCTTGATACCGGCGCCCTCCCCGAGTCTGGTCACGTAGTCCCACTGCTCGTAGTCGGTGAGGTCGTTCGCGACAGTGGTGTCGAGCGCGAGTGCGAGGTCCGGGTCGAGGTCCACGCCGATGGCCTCGGCACCGCGGAGACCGACCTCCTCCTGGACGGTCGCGGCGAAGTGGACCGTCACGTCCGGGTCGTCGATGCGCCGGGCGAGTTCGAGCAACACGAATACGCTCACGCGGTTGTCGATGGACTTCCCGGAGACGCAGTCGCCGAGCGGCTCGGTTTGCTGGGACATCGTGACCAGGTCACCGACCGAGACGCGGTCTTTCACCTCCTCTTTCGGGAGACCCACGTCGACCCGGACGTCGTGGACGGACCGCTCGTCGTCCTCGTCGCCGCCCGTGTGCGGCGGCGGCGAGCCGATGACGCCGGGGAGGTCGCCGTCCTCGGTACGAACGTTCACTCGCTCGGCCCGGAGGACCTGCGGGTCCCAGCTTCCGAGTGCGTCTATCTCGACGAAGCCGTACTTGTCGACGTGACGGACGAGGAAGCCTATCTCGTCCATGTGTGCGGCGACGACGACGCTGTAGTCGGCGTCGCCCTCGATGGTCCCGACGACGTTTCCCATCGCGTCGGTCGCTATCCGGTCCACTTCACCGTCGAGCTCTCGTCTGACGATATCACGGACGTCGTCCTCGTATCCCGGCGCACCGTGCGTCTCGGTGAGCTCGACGAGCAGGTCGTAATCGAAGTCGAAGTCGGCCATGTGAGTCTCTGGCGCGGTGATCGAATAAAAAGGGCTGGAAAGCTGTGACCGTCAGGATACGTCGACAGCCACCCGCCAGTTGCTGCCGAACACAGTCTACCGCCAGTTCCTTCCGAACTGTCCGTCGGACGCGGCCGCGGGGACGTGCGCGCGGACCAGACCGCGGACGGCCCGCCACTTGATGAACGCGAAGCCGAGGAAGATGACCCCGAAGCCGACCAGCGTGGAATCCTCGACGAGCTGTCCCAGGACGACCCAGCTCATCAGGGTCGCGACGACGGGCTCAAGGTAACCGACGAGGTTGAGTTCGGTCGGGCCGAGCCGGTCGAGCAGCTCGAAGTAGAGCAGGAAGGCGACGACGCCAGAGGCGAGCGAGAGGTAGGCCAGGGAGCCGACGGCCGTCTGCGTCCACTCGATGGCCGCGAACGACTCGCCGCGCCCGACGCTCACGACGTGGAGCAGTCCGGCCCCGAGCAGCATCGACCACGCTTCCATCGTCTGGACCGGGAGACCGGTATCGAGCGGGCGGGTCAGCACACTACCGAGGGCGAAGCTCGTCCCGGCCATGAAGACGAGGAGCACGCCGACGAGGCTCGCCGAGAGGGCACTTCCCGGCTCGGGCTGGACGACAACGAAGACGCCGACGATGCCGAGCAGGAAGCCGACCGCACCGAGGGGCTGGAGCGGGTCGTCGACGTCGAGGACGCTTCCGAATCCGGCCGTGAGGATGGGTGAGAGGCTGATAACGACGGCGGCGACGGCCCCGGAGATGTGGCGCTCGCCCATGTAGAGGAGCGCGTGGTAGGCCGCGAACACGAAGAGGGCCGTCACAGCAGTCTGTACCCATTCGTCGCGGGACCGTGGCCGCCAGCGGTCGGTCGACGCCACCGCGTACGCGAGGACGATGACTCCCGCGACGTCGTAGCGCAGTGCCGCGAACAGCACGGGAGGGAAGTGGTGAAGGCCGACCTCGATAGCGACGAAGGAGGTCCCCCAGAGAGTTGCGAGTAGTACGAACAATCCGCCAGTATCTGGAAGTCGTCTCCAAGAGTTTGCAGAGAGCATGTAGTTATCTGCAACGTCGTGGGTCGCTGCTATTAAACCCTTTCGCAGTAGATGTGGTTTTTTGAGTAAAATATGCCACCCTTGCCCAGAGAGTAGAAACAGTTTCTATATCGAGTTCGATATCGGAATCTGTTCCAAAATAATGCATCACGAACGTTCATTATCGCGGAACACGCACGCTCTCACGATGGACGAACGAGACGTGCGTTTGCTCAAGGCGATCGCCGAACTCGGCACGGGAAGTCCGGAACGGCTCCACGAGGAGACCGGCATCCCCGTGTCGACCATCCACTACCGGCTCAAGAACCTCAAAGAGGACGGCATCGTCGAGAACGACCTCTACGACATCGACCTCGACGCGTTCGGGCTCGACGTGACCGTGATCATCGAGGTCCTCGCCGACTACAGCGGTCCGCACACGGAGATGTCGTCGCAGCTCCGGGAGATAGAGGGTGTGACACAGGTGTTCTCCACGATGGGTGAGACGGACTTCATCGCCATCGCGAAGCTCGGAGACAGCGACATGGTGGGCCGACTCATCCGGAACTTCGAGGAGGTCCCCGACGTCGAGCGCACCAACTCGACCTACGTCATCGACACGCTCTGGGACGACAGCCGTGGGCTGCGGAGCTACTCGCTGGAGACGCTCCTCGAGGAGTTCACCGAGGACTGAGTCACGCGGCTGGACGGCGAGGAACGCTTTTGCCAGCCGACCGTGAACTGTCGACGTATGGATACGGCCGAGCGTGAAGTCAGAGAGCAGTTGCACGCCATGCTCGCGCCGGCAACCTATCCCGTGGCCGACCCCTTCGAACTGGTCCCGACGTTACCCGATGGACCGACGACCCGCGTGACGGTCGGTTCCGCTCGGTACACCGCGATGGAGCTGGCGGTCAGGCTCGCGTCGCACCAGTCGTTCCCGTACGAATCGGTGGACGAACTCGTCGACGACGTTATCGCGGCGATGCGGAAAGAAGAACTCCTCTAGCCGTTCCGTCAGTGGCCGATTTCCGGGTCGTCCACCATCCGGCGTCGCTGCCGGCGGAGTCGGTCCGGCTTCTCCTCGAAGACGTGTTCGAACATCTCTTCGGGTTCGTAGCCGGTGTGTTGCTCGGCCGCCTTGACCGCCTGTGCGACCTCCTCTTTCGCCCACTGGTGGACGGCTTCCTCGTCATCGTCGTCCCAGCCGAACTCCTCCTGCAGGTAGGTGCGAGACCGGTCGAGCGGGTCCTCCTGCAGCCACTCGGGGGCATCGTCCTCGTCGCGGTACTTGGTCGGGTCGTCGGTCGTGGTGTGGGCACCGCGCCGGTAGGTGACCGCCTCGATGAGGGTCGGACCGCCGCCGTTTTTCGCCTTCTCCAGTGCCTCGGAGACGACGTCGTGGACGGCGAAGACGTCGTTGCCGTCGACGCGGACGCCCTCGAAGCCGTACGCCTGGGCCTTCTGGGCGATGGTCGCGCTCGCGGTCTGGCGCTCGCGCGGGACGGAGATGGCGTAGCCGTTGTTCTGACAGAAGAACACCGTCGGCGTCTGGAACACACCGGCGAAGTTCATTCCCTCGTGGAAGTCGCCCTCCGAGGTCGCGCCGTCACCGAAGGAGACGAGCGATGCGACTTCGTCGCCCTTCAGCTTCGCAGCCATGCCGATGCCGGTCGCGTGCGGGAGCTGGGTCGCGATGGGGATGGTGATGGGGAAGGTACGGAGGTCCTCGCCGTCCTCGCGGTCGATGTACTGCCCGTCGCCCAGCAGGTGCAACAGGACCTCCCGGAAGTCGATGCCGCGCTCGACGTACATCGCGTGGTCACGGTACGTCGGGAACAGGTAGTCGGTGTCGGCCAGGGCCGACGCCGCACCCACCTGCGCCGCCTCCTGCCCGCGCATCGGGGCGTACGTCCCGATCCTGCCCTGACGGTGGAGGCTGATGGCTTTCTCGTCGAACGTCCGTGCGAGTACCATCGTCTCGTAGAGCGCTGTAGCCTCGCGCTCAGAGAGGTGGCGATCTCCGACGGCAGACCCGCCCGGCGACATGACACGGACCAGATTTTCAGCCTCACTCGACATAGATATTCACCTGAGAGTCTATCGGACGATTGGGCCGATACGTAATAAAACATCGCCTCTAACAGCATAGGCCGATGATTTCGAAGTAGAACTTATGAACCAGAACCAGATGCTTCGAGAATCTATAGGTGGCGCCCGGTCTATGATGAAGAATCGTTAGCCATGCGGGTGAGTCGCAACCCTTAGGCGCACCCCGGGCGCACCCCAGCACATGACAGACTGGATCGGTCGGACCTTCACCAGCGACACCGGGTGGGACCACCTCGAGACGCTCGTCGACATCGGCAACCGGATGGCCGGGAGCGATGGTGAACGGACCGCCGCCGAAGCCACACGCGACGCGCTCGCCGAGGTGGGCGCGCGCGACGCCCGCCTCGATGAGTTCGACATCCAGGGCTGGACGCGCGGGTCGAGCGGCGTCGCGGCCGCAGGTGAAACCTTCGTCCTACAACACGAGGTCATCGCCCTCCCGCGGAGCCCGAGCCAGACGGCCAGCGGCGAGCTGGTCGACCTCGGATACGGGCTTCCCGGCGACTTCGAGGAGACCGACTGCGAGGGGAAGGTCGTCATGGCCCGCTCGGATGTCCCGGACCACTACGACCGGTACCTCCACCGCCGTGAGAAGTACTACCACGCCGTCGAGGCCGGCGCCGCCGCCTTCGTCTACCGGAACCACGTCGAAGGCTGCCTGCCGCCCACCGGCTCCGTCGGCACGCCCGACTCGCCCATCGGGGACATCCCGGCCGTGGGCGTCTCCGCCGAGACCGGAGCCCAGCTCGCGCGCAAGTACACGGGCGAGGAACTGACCGTCTCCGTCGAGGCGGACATCGGCGACGCGACGAGCCAGAACGTCCACGCGGAACTCGGCCCAGACACCGAGAGCGAGGTACTCGTCACGAGCCACGTCGATGGTCACGACATCTCGACCGCGGCGATGGACAACGGCGCTGGCACGGCCATGGTCGTCGAACTCGCGCGAATCCTCGCCGAGCGTGAGGACGAACTCGACACGCGCGTGCGATTCGTCTGCTTCGGTGCCGAGGAGGTCGGGCTCGTCGGCTCCGAGTACGAGGCCGAGCGCGCCGACCTCTCGGCCATCAAGGCCGTCCTCAACAACGACGGCGTCGTCCAGGCACGCGACCTCGCGTGTTACTCCCACGGGTTCCCCGAACTGAGCGACGCACTCGACACCGTCGCCGACCGCCTCGGTCACCCAATCAAGGACGTCCCGAAGCTCGGCCCGCACAGCGACCACTGGCCGTTCACGCAGTGGGGCGTCCCCGGCTACCACGCGTACGGTGAGCGCGGGGGCTCCGGACGCGGATGGGGGCACACGCACGCGGACACGCTCGACAAACTCGAGAAGCGCGACCTCCGAGAACAGGCGGTTCTGCTGGCCGAACTCGCCGTCGTCCTCGCGAGCGACGCCTACGAGGTCTCACACCGTCAGCCCGAAGACATCGCGGCCGACCTCGAGGACGAGGACCTCGCGGAAGGGCTCCGCATCACCGGGGACTGGCCGTACGACGAGTAGTCCCAAGAACGGGACCACCTGGGCGGTCCCCCTCACGGTTGGCGACTGTAGCCTTTTTTGCCCCCCGGGCCGCACGGGAGAGTATGAAGCGGGTCGCGGGCGACGAGGAGTCGCCGCCGACGGTCGGAGTCGCAGGTGAGTCGGGCACGGACCGCGTCGCCCAGGTGGAGTCCGCCATCAGGGAGGCTGGTGGACGACCGACCGTCGGAGACGCAACCGAACTCGTCGAGTCCGGCTGTTCGTTCGTCGTCGCCGTCGAGGAAGCGGCGGTGCTCTCGCTCCTCCGCGCCGGCGTCGACGTTCCCGTCCTTCCGGTCGACGCTGGTGGCGGCGTTCGGTCAGTCCCCCACGGTGACGTGACCGAGGCCATCGCGGCCGCACTCGCGGGCGACACCTCGACCGACGAGCGCCAGTGTTTCGACGTCCGGGTCGGCGGGGAACGCCACGTCGCGCTGTTCGACGTGACTCTCGTCACGACCGAGCCCGCACGTATCTCCGAGTACGCGGTCGACTCTCGTGGCGAGCACGTGGCCCGGTTCCGTGCGGACGGCGTCGTCGTCGCCACCCCGACCGGGAGCTTCGGCTACGCCGGTGCGGCCGGGTCGCCGGCGATCGAGCCCGGGACCAGGACCGCGACCGTAGCCCCCATCGCCCCGTTCGCTATCCAGCCCGACCACTGGGTCGTCAAGGACGACGCCGTCACCCTGTCGGTCGAGCGCGACGAAGGGGCCGTCTCCCTGCTCGTCGACGACCGGACCGTCCACGAGATCGGCCCGGACGTCACCGTCTCGCTCTCTCCCGGGCGGTCACTGTCGCTCCTATGTACTCCCCAGAGCGCGGGTCGCTGGTAGCTCGCTTTGGAAAAACTCTAATGCGCCAACGACACACGTCTCCGTATGGACCCAGTAGTGAACATCTTCGGCCCCCTGGACGCGCTCCAGGCCGAGGTCTACGGCGGGGTCAGTGCCATCGAGTACATCCTGCTCGTGCTCGTTCTGGTCAACATCGGCACCCGCTTCCTCGCGCACCGCGACGCCGTCAAACAGGCAGAGAACGGTGAGGACCTCGAATCGGTCGCTCGCTATCTCCCGCACGAAGCGTCGAACGTCGTCCTCATCCTCGCGACGTTCTACTACACCACCGTCGAACCGCACGGCGGCGTCGTCATGTCGATGCTCGTCGTCGGCATGTTCCTCGCCGACTTCTTCGAAGCCGAGGTTCGGAACGTGGACGTCCGTGCCGAGCGGAAGCCGCGGGCACCCAAGGGCGCGGTCGGCGCATCGGTCCTCGTTCTCGCCTACGCCCTGTTCCAGTCGCTGTTCTTCCTCGTGAAGGGCATCTGGACGGCCATCATCTGATCCGATCAACTTCTCTGTTTCAGCCGCCGACGAGCAGCCTCGGGTCCGTCGTTTCTGGTCGGATTTGGGTGAGAATCCCGCCGTAGACTGGCCAGACTGGTGTCGCAGTCCGGCAAATCCTCATACACGACATCTCCCTCGACAGTGCTGTGACGATGAAATCGACCACCGACCCGACCGGGGCAGACGACCGCTCGACGCGTGACACCAGAACCCGTCGCAACTTCCTTGGCGGTGCGGCGACGGCCGGAGCGCTGGCCCTCGCTGGCTGCATGGGCGCGGACAATCAGGGGACGACCACCGGCACCGGCACCGCGACCGACGACCGGATGACGGAGGGCGGTACGACGACCGAGGGGACCGACTCGAAGGACGGGATGGACGGTAACCCCGACGTCCCGATACTCAACTACGCGCTGACGCTCGAACACCTCGAGAACGCATTCTACCGCGACGGACTCGAGACGTTCGCGGACGACGAGCTGGCGAACGCAGACGTGCTGTCGAAGTTCGGCGAGACGGTCCGTATGGACGTCCCCGAGTACCTCACCGTGGTCGGCGAGCACGAAGCAGCCCACGTGGCTGCTCTCAGCAAGACCGTCGAGGACCTCGGCGGGACGCCAGTCGAGGAGGCCGAGTACGACTTCGGCTACGAGACTCCGTCCGAGTTCCTCGCCGTCGCGATGGCACTCGAGAACACCGGTGTCGCCGCCTACGCGGGGGCCGCACCCGCCGTCGTGAACAACGACATCCTCGCAGCCGCCGCCGGTATTCACAGCGTCGAAGCCCGCCACGCCAGCTTCCTGAATCTCGTCAACGGCGAGGTCCCGTTCCCGCAGGCGGTCGACGAGGCGAAGTCGATGGGTGAGGTGCTCGAGATCGCCGGCCAGTTCGTCACGAGCGGGGTCGACGCGAGCGCGTTCGAGACCGGCGACGACCGGCCGAAACAGGACCGCAAAGCGGAGAACGAGACCAGCGACGTCGACGTTCTCAACTACGCGCTGACGCTCGAACACCTCGAGAACGCATTCTACCGCGAGGGGCTCGAACGGTTCAGCGACGACGAGCTGATGAACGCCGACGCGTTGTCCACCTACGGCGAGGAGCTCGTCCAGCGGGTCCCGGGTCACCTGAAGATGACCGGCGAGCACGAAGCCGCTCACGTGACGGCCATCAGCAAGACCGTCGAGGACCTCGGCGGGACGCCCGTCGAGGAGGCCGAGTACGACTTCGGCTACGAGACTCCGTCCGAGTTCCTCGGTGTCGCGAAGGCGCTCGAGAACACCGGCGTCGCCGCCTACGCGGGCGCTGCCCCGACGGTACAGGCAGACGCCGTCTTCAACGCAGCGATAGGCATCCACAGCGTCGAGGCACGCCACGCCAGCTTCCTCAACGAGCTGAACGTCTCCTCGCCGTTCCCGATGGCTGTCGACGAACCGAAGACGATGGCCGAGGTGACGAAGATCGCCGGCCAGTTCATCGTCGAGGACTGAACGGCCCGACCCCACTGGTCCGCGTTCGCCGGTAGACGTAGCCCCCATTCCCACCACGGTCCGACCAACCGAACTCCTCTTCGTCGACGCTTCTCCCCGTCCGCTGCGTCTCTGAACGCTGCCTCCGCATCCACTACCGACGTCTCCACATCCACACCCGGACCAGGTCTCCCCCTCCGGGAGGTATGAGACGCTGGCCATGGGTAGCCCGACCTGGGCCGGGTTCGACAGAAGAAGAGGACGTCTCGAAGGGAGCACGAACGACAGCTGGTACTAGCCGGTGTGCTGGTCGAGAGAGTCGGTAGGAGAGAATCAGCTCGAGAAGCGAGCGCGCGCTTCGCGTGCGGCCGGAATGACGAGCCAGAACGTGAGCGTTCCGAGGATGGTGAACCAGAACAGGCCGTCCATCACGATGATGCCCATCGCGTCGAACGCGTTCGGGCTCTCGGGGACGGCCCCGGTGAGCTGCTTCCCCTCGAAGCTCGGCGTCTTGTACCAGCCGGCGAGCACCATCCAGATGAGGCCGGCTCCCGTGGCGATAGCCATGCCCTTGCCAAATTCGTCAGCCATTATCCGAACCTTCGTCGGTGTCGTCTTTAGACTTTCCCATTCCAGCGGTGCGAAATCGCGTCGAGAAGGCGTAGATAGCCGAGCCGGCGACGATGAGTCCCAGCCCCAGAAGTGCGAGCAACACGTTTATCTCCGAGAGCTCTGCCTGTGCGCGGTTCGTCGCGGTGTCGAGCAGGACGAAGCCGCCGATGACACCGACCATCGCGAGCAGGGTCGCGAAGACGGTCACGGTCTTGTACAGCCGGAGCGGCACCTCGACCTCTCTGCTACGCGGACCAGCAGATTCTCCGGACTCGTCGGTCTCTCTATCGTCCATGAGAAAGAAGTCGCTGTTACCGCGGCGGGCGCAGGCGGTAGTAGCGACGGTTGAGGTCGTACATGTAGCCCTCCTGCATCGACTTGAAGACCGCGTACGCGATGAGGCCCGCGATGGGCGGTACGAGGAACGTCAGGTCGAACAGCAGGTGGGAGTCCATCGGGAGCAGGTTCTTGACCGAGAGCGCCGAGATGGTGAACGCGAACACGACGCCCATCACGCCGACGGCGGCCCAGAACGGCTGCTCGACCGGTCGCCTCGCACTTCCCTTGTTCACGAAGGGAACGATGGCGATGAAGCCCACGACGACGACGTTCGCGACGACGCCGTAGGTACGGTCAGCCATCAGCTTGCTGTCGCCGAGGATGGCCAGCTCGGGGTTCAGGGGACCCAGCTTCAACAGGCCGAACGACCAGTAGAGATACCAGTCGGGCAGGATGATAGCCGGAGTGGTCGATGGGTCCGCTGGCGGCCCGATGTGGGGCGGGAGCGTCGCCGCCAGGAAGATCGTCATCCCGACGAAGAAGCTCGTCAGGGCGAGGTTGCGGATCATCTCGTGAGGCCACGTGGGGAAGCCCAGCACGTCGCGCTCGACGTAGTCGGACTCCATCCGGAGGTCCTGGTCCTCACGTCGCGCTCGCTCGAAGTACTCGTACGTCAACCGGGAGAGCCCCTGCGAGCGCTCCTTGCGGTCGCGCCACGTGGGGACCTCGTCGTCCGGTGCGACGATGCCGGTACCGCTGCCGTCCGTCATTGGTTCGTTTTCGTCTGACATGGTTCGATTAGTGCGGTTCCGCGATGCCCTGCATCCAGACGATACCGATGTGGATGGCGATGAGCGTCGTCACCACGAACGGGAGCAGGAACACGTGGATGATGTACATCCGCTGGAGCGTCGCCTGGCTCAGCGAGAAGCCGCCGAACAGGAGCTGTGCAACCCACTCACCGGCGAGCGGGACAGACAGCGACATCTCGACGCCAATCTGGCCCGCCCAGTAGGCGAGCTGGTCCCAGGGGAGCAGGTAGCCCGTGTACCCGAACACCATCGTCAGCGAGATGAGGATGATGCCGAGAATCCAGTTGAGCTCGCGCGGTTCCTTGTACGCGCCCGTGAAGTAGACACGGAGCATGTGGAGGAACACGGCCGCCACCATCACCTGCGCCGCCCATCGGTGGATGGAACGGAGCATGAACCCGAAGTTCAGGTCCGTCATGATGAAGACGATCTGGTTGTACGCCGTGGACGGGTCGCCCGTCGTCGCCGGCGAGTAGTAGAACCCGAGCAGTGCGCCCGAGAGCGCCGCGACGACGTACGCGATGGTCGAGAACGACCCTAACGCGTACAGCGGGTACCAGTACCAGAACTTGTTGTCGAGATTGTACTGCTCCGTGTGGCTCTTGGGCATCTGGAGGTTGACCTTATAGTACAGGTTCTCGACGAGCTCCAGGTAGTCCACGAGCCGGAGACGCCGGTCCATCCAGATGAGGACCGTGAGATACGTCTTCTCGATGGGGGTGAGGTCCTTCGTCTTCATCCAGCCCCCGTGGTCGAATTCGTCTTTCTTCTCTAGACTCATGGTATCACTCCTTGGCCGGCCGCGGCAGTGCCACGAACGACTTCTCGACGATGTTGAACGGGTCGTACACCGACTGATGGCACTGACAGTAGATAGCGTCTGCTGCAGCGAACTTGGCGGAACCCTCCTGTTTGAACCCGGGCACGCAGCAGAAGTGCGTGCACTTGTTCAGGTGGGCCATGACGCCTTTCGAGGTGCTCGCCTTGAGCCATTCGCTCTCCTTGGCGGCTTCCTCGATACGTTCGGAGCGGATGACCTCGACCGGCATCGTCTCTGCGGGGTCGAGCCCTTCAGAGCGCCAGGTTCCGTTCGCGGGCTTGCCGATACCGTCCGTGCCCACGCCGTTCCCCCACGTCTTGTAGTCGTCGAAGTGGCTGAGCTTCATCTTCTCGCCGCCACTGACGTCGTTGTTCTGCCACTCGTACTTCGAGCTCTTCGTGTAGCGGAAGTAGTTGGTGAGGTCTGAGTTCTCCTTCTGGGCGTTGGGGTAGACGCCAGCGTACGTCTGAACGCCGCAGTACTGGTACCACTCTGAGGAGTACTCGACGCCACCGATCTCCTCCTTGGCGACGGTGACCTCTCGACCCTGCTGGGTCTCGGTCGACACCTCGGGCCAGACGCCCTTGATGTAGAAGTCGTCCTCGCCGTCGATGGGCTCGAGTTCGATGGGTATCTGTGGCATCCCGCGCGGTGCGGGACCGTCTGTGTTTTCGACTGCACGGAAGGTGGTCGTCCCACCTCCCTCACCGCTCGGGGCCGTCGCGGAGTTGACGGCTGCGGCTCCCGCGGTCGCGATGCCTGCGAGAGACGCACCGCCAACGACGCCCTTCACGAAGCGGCGGCGGTCCGATTCGACTGGGTATTTGTCTTCGTCGAGTGGCATTGTTATCGCTTGTAGTAGGGGTACACGGCTCTTTTGAGCGTGTCCATGGCGTTTTCTCCGGCGAGGTCGACGCCGTCGGCGTCCCCCTCACGGATGTACAGGTCCTCCCACTTGCGGCGCCGCTTCTTCACGATCATCACGTCCGGGAGGAACTCCTTGCGGTACAGCACGAGAATGAACGCGAGGTCGATGAAGATGATCGCCAGCAGGAATCCGAGGTACATGTTCCCGACTTCGTCGAGGCCCCAACCGCTCACGAGGCCGTAGGTGAACAGACCGACGAAGACGACTTCGATCGCGGTCAGCAGGACGATGGCGACGGCCGCTGCCGTACTCTCACGTGCTGGTTCGTAGCGGTGGATGTCGCCGTAGTTGCTTCCTTTCGTCGACATGGTCTATTTCCTCCCCGGGCTGCTCGTGTTGGCGGACTCGCCGTACTTCAGCACGTAGAACGTGAACATGAGTGAGCTGATGATGGCGAGGATGGTCGCGATGCCGACCCAGTGGGCCTGGAACGGAACGCCCATGTGTTCGGGGTCGACTTCGCCACCGCCGCCGGACGGGGCAGCGCCCGCGTCGTTGACGATGATGGTGCCTTTCATACCGAGGCCGGCGTGGGGGTCACACTGGTACTCGTACGTGCCCTTCGTGTCGAACGTCGACGAGAAGGAGAACCCGGTGTTCTCGACGGGCTTGTGCCCCTCCCACTTCGCGCCCTCGGGGACGCTCGTCGGGTTGACGTTGTGGTTGTCGGACTCCCAGTTGAACGTCACGGTGGTTCCCGGCTTGATGTACAGTGGCTTGTCGGTACCCGGGGTGAACACGTAGTTCCCGCTGGGGCCGACGACGACGGTTTCGGAACCGCCGCCTCCGCCACCGCCCCCGGACGTTCCGGTACTGTTGCCGGTGCCGGTACCTGTTCCGTTGCCGGTACCTGTGCCGGTGCCCGTCGTAGAGCCGCCGGACGTTCCGGAGGTCGTCGTCTCCTCCTCCTGAGAGGCTGCGGCAGGCGCCGCCGCACTCGCTGCTGCAGCGCCTCCGGCAACGCCGCTGGCAGCCATCAGAAAGTCCCGCCTATTCATACATGATGTGCTCGGGAGTGGGTTCGCTTAAACCCACCGATGCGGCCGCCGCAGAGGGGTTCAGGAATCCGTTTCGACCGTGGGTCCGGTCTGTTCGTCAGTGTCACGCCCACCCCGTCCGTCGGCGTCTCGCCCCCCTCTTCCGACGGTGTCACGCCCGTCCCGTTCGTCGCCCGAGGCGGACCGCTCGACCACCGGCAGGAAGTCGGGCCGTTCCCCGTCTTCGAGGCCGATGGCTCGCAACCGTTCCTTGTACTCGCTCGCCCTGAACCTGTCGGACAGGCGAGCGTTTGCGACCGTCAGGAACAGCAGGGCCGAGCCGAGGGTGAACACGATGCCCATGAGTATCATCACGCCGCGTGCGAGGCTCGCGTTCCCCAGCTCCGCGGGCGGCGTCGCGAAGACGGACGCGCCGAAGAGAGCGAGCCCGCAGAGACCGAGCGTGAACGCGATGGCCTGCAACATCCAGTTCCCGAGCTGCCCGCTCCCCTCCGGGACCTCGTCGGGATGTGGGAGAACCGCCCCGGCCGGAGCCGTTGCAGGGTCGTAGGAGTCCATCGAACAGAGCGCGACCGTCGGCTTGACGTCGCGGACGACGGTCCCGAACCCGTCGACGCTCCCGTCGGGATACACCATCGCGTACCCCTCGTCGGAGTAGGCGAGCAGGCAGTTCTGTCCCTCGTGACGAACACGTTCGAGGACCGCGAACACGTCCCGGTTGGCGATCTGGGCGTTCAGGTCGGACTCGACGCGGTCGAGGAGTTCCGGGCCCGTAATCCAGGTATCTTCGTCGAAGGCGGCGTCCCACTCCTCGTAGGACATCCGCTCCATATCCTTCGGACCGAAGTTGTCGAAGTCGTACTTCTCTTCGACGGCCTTGCGGAGGTCCTCGGCGGTCTGCTCCGTGGCTGGTGGCCCCAACGCATCGTCGTGGTCACCCTCCTCGTCGCTCATTACCCGCATCTGGGGAAGCGAACCGGGTAAGCGTTTCGTGTGCCGGCCTGCCGCTGATACCGTCCGCGGAGACGCGGCCGAACCGCTTTCCGACCGTTTAACCCACCCGCACCCGGACTGCCCGGTATGGTCTCGGATTCCACCATCGCGACGGTCGTGCTCGTGCTGGTGACGGCGAGTCTCCCGTTCTACCTCTACGGTGCGTGGATAATGATCGACACCGAGGTCGTCACCTGGGGCGTCCTCGTCTACCACCTCAAGTTCATCGTCACCGGATTGGCTCTGACGACGGTCCCGATGGTCACGTGGATGGCGCCACGGCTGTTCGAGCAGCTCGGTGGGCTGTCGGCACTGCACGCGTTCCTCGGGTTACAGGCCTACGCGATGCTGGTGTTCGCACTGACCGGCATCGTCAGGATAGTCCGGGCGAAGCGGCGGTACAACCTCTACAACGACCCCGACCAGGACGTCGACATCGACGCCCTGGGCGAACGGATGGACCACTGGCGCTGGCGGCTCCGGGCGGGCGTCTTCGGATACGTCCTGTTCTGGCTCCTCGCCTACGTGGTCGGGGTCGCGCGGTACGCGATACGGTACGGATTCACCTCGTTCTAGACTCGGTCAGTTCGGCCCCTGATTGGGCATCTCGTCGGGGTGGTTGTCGTCGTTCGTCTGGTTCTCCGCGACGTCGCTCATCTTCTCGGTGTTCTTGCGTTTCCCCGGTTCGAGTTCGTCCTCCTCTCGCTCTTCGACCGCGTCCTCGTGGGCCTCTTCGGTCTCTTCCTCCTCGTCTTCCGGGACGTCCGACGCGGTGTCTGTCTCGTTCGATTCACCTGGCTCGCCGAGTTCGTCGGGGACGCCGTCCTCGTTCCGGCGCTCGACGTGTGTGTTCTGGTCGGTGTCGTCGGACATGGCTACGGGAGTAATTAGTGCGGCAAGCGCCAAGGGTAGCGGGCCTACAGGGTTAGTCCCGTCGGGCGGTTCGTGCCGAAACCGTGACCGTCGGACGGGCGGCCGTTCGAGTCAGTTCCAGGGCTCGCCGGAAGCGAGGTCGACGGCCGAGTCGCCCTTCTCCGACGGGCAGATGTCCGCGAGGACGCACGCGTCGCAGTCAGGGTTCAGCGCGTCACAGACCGCCCGCCCGTGGTCGATGAGCAGGTGAGTGAACTGTTGCCAGTGCTGTTCGTCAACCACGGCGAGGAGGTCCTGCTCGATCGCTTCGGGCCGCTCCTCTTCGGTCAGTCCGAGTCGGCGCGAGAGGCGCTGGACGTGGGTGTCGACGACGATACCCTCGACGATGTCGTGCCCGTGCTGGAGGACCACGTTCGCAGTCTTCCGACCGACGCCCGGCAGGTCGGTCAGTTCGTCCATCGTGTCCGGTACCTCGCCGTCGTGTTCCTCGGCGATGATGCGTCCCGTCTCCTTCAGGTAGCCGGCCTTGTTGTTGTGGAACGTGATGCCGTAGATGTCCTCGGCGAGCTCCTCCTCGGCGGCGGCGGCGTAGTCGGCGGCGGCGGGGTACTTCTCGAACAGGTCCGGCGTGACCGAGTTGACCCGCTCGTCGGTGCACTGTGCGGAGAGGACGACTGCGACGAGCAGTTCCAGCCGGTTCGAGTAGGTGAGCGAGATGGTCGAATCTGGATACTCGTCCTGGAGTCGGTCGACGACGGTCGATGCCTGCTCCTCGCGTGTGTCGAGAGGGGTTCCCATGGTGTCATCTTCGAGGCGGCCCGTTTCAGCGGTTCGGTTCGCCCCTGTTCCCTGTTCACTAAGGCCACGTTACTAAGTGCCATAAGATTCAAGACAGGACGAGGCGTCTCCCGACCTGATTCCGCTCGACAGCCCACCTGGAGGGGTTGCACCCACCCGTCCATACCGGGCACTCGACCGGGTAGGGGGGTGCGGGAGAGCCTCGCAACAGCGCCACCGGTCTCCCGTCGTGCGAGCCCGGCCCACCGGCGTCGACCCACCGCGACGCCGGAACTTTCGATCGAAAGGTCTACATATTTGCTGTCGGCCGATGACCAGTAAGTAGAGGACCACCTGGAGTCGGTGGTGGCCATCGGGTCTGTATGCCGTCCCCCCTAACTCCGGCGGCGTATCGCCTGTGACTGCTTCCACCACCGTTTTCAGTGCCCGTCCGGGTGGACCTCCTCTTGTTGCTGCCGATGCAGCCTCCGTGACTTTTAAGCGGGCGCTTGTCGGCTACTGAACTATGAAAGCCACCGCGATGGCCCACCCGATCCAGGGACTTGTCAAGTACCACGGCATGCGAGATTCTATCGAGCGACTCCCGTATCACGACTCTATCAGCGTCTGTACGGCCCCGAGCCACACGAAGACGACCGTCGAGTTCTCGATGGACTACGACGAGGACGTCTACATCGTGGACGGCGAAGAGCTGGACGGGCACGCGTTCGACCGCGTCGAGCGCGTCGTCGAGAAGGCCCGTTCCATGTCCGACGCGGCCCACACGGTCTACCCGGTCCGCCTCGAGTCCGAGAACTCGTTCCCCTCGAACGTCGGCCTCGGTTCGTCGTCGTCGGGCTTCGCCGCGGCCGCGCGGGCCCTCGCGGAGGCGGCCGAACTCGATGCGACGCTCGAAGACATCTCGACCATCGCGCGCGTCGGCTCCTCGTCGGCGGCCCGTGCTGTCACCGGTGGCTTCTCGTACCTCGCGGCGGGCCTCAACGACCAGGACTGCCGCTCGCGCCGCATTCCGACCGAGCTCGACGACGAGCTGAAGACCATCGTCGCGCTCGTGCCCGCGTACAAGAACACTGACGACGCGCACGAGGAGGCAGCGGACAGTCACATGTTCGATGCCCGCCGCGCACACGTCCAGGACCAGCTCGTCGAGATGCAGGACGCCCTGCACGACGACGACCTCGACCGCGTCTGCGAGATCGCCGAGCACGACTCGCTCTCGCTCGCGGCGACCACGATGACCGGCCCCGACGGCTGGGTCTACTGGCAGCCCGCCACGCTCGCCGTCTTCAACACCGTGCGCGAACTGCGCAACGAGGGCTACCCGGACGACGACGACGTGAACTCGGTCCCGGTCTGGTTCTCGACCGACACCGGTGCGTCTGTCTACGTCAACACGACCGCAGAACACGCAGAGCGCGTGAAGGAAGCCGTCGCGGAGACGGGCGTTCGCACGACCATCTGGGAGGTCGGCGGCCCGGCACAGCTGCTCGACGAAGGCGAAGCGCTGTTCTGACCGGCTGACAACCGGACATTAGTCCGTTTCCCGCTGGTGCAGAAGCGCCTTCTCACCTATCGTTCGAACACGTATGCAGAGCCGTCGTTGAACGGGACAATTGAAGGCGCACCGGCGACGAGTGTCTCGTCGTGAAGTGCAAGTGTGTGGCCGAAGCGCTGCCTTCGAATCTGCTCGGTGAGCGTTAGGGCTTGCTGAAGTCTCCACGTTCCATCACCTTCTCTCTCGTAGACGTAGATCGTTCTGGGCCGAGACTGATCAGGTGGCCTGCTTCCACACGGTGCCGAAACGAGAATTGTTTCCTCATCAATCGTGACGGCCCACCCGAAGAGGTCATACGACTCCGGTTCTGGACCCGTGAGCCGTTGAGTCTCGACCCACTCTCCTGCCGGACCGCGTTCGTACACATACGCCGCACCAGCGTAATTTGGCGTCTCAGCCACCTCAAATGGTGCGCCGAGAACCGCGACATTCCCGTCTAAATCGATTGTCTCGCCAACCTCGTCACGCGTGCTTATCTGCTGCGGTCGCGTCCAGTCTCCGTTCGAGTCTTGATCGAACGAATACGCTGCACCCTCATCGTTCCTATAACTAAAGGCCCCCACGACGAGTGTCCCATCATCGATGGCGGCGGATCGGCCGAATCCATCGAAGTTCGATTCCGACTGCTCAGGTGACTTCAGTAGCTGTTTCTCGACGAACGTCCCGTCCCCTTCTCGCTGGTATATCCGTACTCTACCAGGATAGTCTTCAGTTTTTATAGGTCCCCCGAAGGCAGCCGTCTCTCCGTCGAACGCGATAGAGGTAGTGAGCCCGCCGTCCGGGTCATAGAACGCGATACTCTGCCGTTCTCTCCAGATTCCGTCGGTAGAACGGTGGAAAACGAATGCCGTCCCCCTCATTACTCTCGCTTCGGGGGCACCGATTATCATCCAGTCACCCTCGACGACGATGGATTTTCCGAACCCCTCCGCAACGTCGGGAAAGCCAATGGACGGGCTCACTGTCTGTTGCATGACCCACTCACCGCAACTCCCTCGTTCGAACACGTACGCTGTTCGTTCCAAGCCACCCTCGAACTCTCCGTAGCCGACGACGAGTGTCGTCTCGTCGAGTGCGACAGCACGTCCGAACGTATTCGCAGGTCTAGTGAACATCTGTGTCTCGTCGAACCCTTCTGACCTGCTGTACGTGGCACTATTTTGACTGGTGCCGGCCGAGAGGCCAGACGACAGTCGTGCACTAGCCGAGCCCATGGTACCTATTCCCGCGATTCCCAGTACTCCGCCGGCGGCGAGCTGCTGGATGAGACGTCGACGACCGACGTCCATCGTTACTGCAGAAATAGCATCCGTCGACGCACCGTTCGAGACGGGTTCTCCACTGTCGGGCTGTTGTATTTTCCCAAATAATTTCTTCGCCATGATAGTATCAATATCTGGCAAATAAATAGCCTAAATGCATTAGTTCTAAACCGGGGCACATACCAATCTTACGGGAATTTGGCGGTACATCCGAGTTGAGTCAGGAATTGATGGATTGGTCGTAGAAAATAGCTACACGAACGATTCGGTTAGACGACTGCTGAGGCTCCGACGTTGAAGTATCAGAATAACAGCCAGTACGCCGTCATCGGGACACAGAAAGGACCGACACTGAGGACGTTCACCAACGGTGTGCTACCGTAACGGCCGCCAGTACAGCAGCCCGACCGTCACCGCGAATACCGCCGTCGACAATGGGAGGGACTGCTGGGTGGCCGCGGTCGCCAGCGCAGAGCCACTGCCAGCGACGCCGGTGACGATGGTCGCGAGTATCGGCCAGCTACAGGAGACACAGGAGAGAAGCCCCAGAACGCCCGAGACCGCAGAGCTCGCCGCGTCGACGACCGTGGCGTAGACCAGGTAGGTCAGCGCGGCGTAGCCGACGACCTTGTACGGGAACAGCGCGAGGTTGACGAGGTCGCTCTCGTAGGTCACGGCGGGGCCGAACCCCGGCGGGAGCGAGGTCGAGACGTACCAGCCGTACGATGGCTGGTACGCGCCGGTGTCGAAGAAGAGGTACCCCTCGCTCCAGAGGCCGCCGAAGTACGCGAGGACGAGTCCGTACCCCAGCGCGATGAGCGCCGCCCGCCGTTTCCGTCCCGTCGGTGCGGGTGGAGCCCGCGCGCGCCAGAGCGCCCACGCGCCGAGATTGATCCAGACGAACGGGAGCACGAGCGTCCCGAGCGTGGCGGTTCCACCGTCGGCGAGGAACAGCCCGACCAGGAGTGCCTCCGCGGTGAGGACGATAATCGCGGCGAAGAGCGTCGACGGCTCGGGGACGAGCCGTTCCATCGTCGCCTCGTCGACCGCCATGTCAGACGACCAGCGAGTCGACGACGACGGCGGCCAGGAGCGCGCCTAGGTAGGCGTTCGACGCGTGGAACGCACGGAACGCCGCGTCGGTGGTCTGCTCGCGATGCAGTCGGACGACCATCCAGAGGAAGACCGTCCCGAGGCCCGCGCTGACGAGTGCGTACAGCAGGCCGAGGTCGGCGACGGCCGAGAGTGCACTCGCACCCACGAGCGTGGCCGCGAGGTACCAGAGGATGTGCTTCCGGGTTACGGCCTCGCCGTGGACGACGGGCATCATCGGGAAACCCCCGCGTGCGTAGTCTTCCTTGTATGCGAGTGCGAGGTTGTAGAAGTGCGCCGGAGTCCAGAGGAAGATGACCGTCGCGAGGACGATGCCAGGCAGGCCGATGCGTCCATCGACCGCTGCCGAGCCGATGAGCGCCGGGAGCGCGCCCGCTGCGCCGCCGATGACTGTGTTCTGGACCGTGTTCGGCTTCAACAGCAGCGTGTAGACGATGCTGTAGAAGGCGATGGCGACCAGCCCGAGCGCGGCGACCAGCAGGTTCACCTGCGCGAAGACGACCAGCGACGCCGTCACGAGGAAGAACCCGAACGCCAGCGCGTTCCGCACGGAGATGACGTCGACGGCGAGCGGGCGGTCCGAGGTCCGCTGCATCCGCCTGTCCACGTCCCGTTCGAGGACGTGGTTGAACGTCCCACTCGCGCCGATAGAGAGGACGCCGCCGAGCAGGGTCAGGACGATGGTCTCGACGGCCAGGTCGGTTCCGGTCGTCGCGGCCCCGAGCGCCATCGCGGCACCGGCGACCAGACAGAGGAGCCACATCAGCCGCGGCTTCATCATCCGGAAGTAGGCGTTCGCGACGAGCTTCGCGCGCTGGAAGCCGCCCGACGGAAGCTCGCACGGTTCGGCGGTCGTCTCGGTACCCGACCCGACGACCGTCGGTTCCGGGACCGTCTCCCAGTCATGGTCGGTCGCGGTCTCGGCTTCGAGCGTCCACGCGAGGGCGACGACCAGACCGGTGAAGATGGCGACGCCGACGAGCAGGTGGACGCTCGACAGCAGTGCGGTCGTCCCTGCCGTCGCGGCCAGAGCTCCGAGGCCGACCTGGAGCGGGTAGAGCAGGGCGGACAGGACGACCGCCGTCGTGACCCGGCGGTCGACATCGCCCAACCACGCGGCGAGTGCCGTCGCGACGGCGAGGAATCCCACGACGAGCGCGACGACGCGGTGTCCCCACGCAACGACGAGGTCAGGTTCCGAGAGTGGCACGAGCCACTGGCCGTTGCACGCCGGCCACGTCGGACAGGCGTCGGCGGCGCCGGTCACGGCGGTCGTCGCGCCGACGATGATGAGCAGGTAGACGCCCATCGCCGCGGCAGCGAGCAGCCCCGTGAACCGGTCGTGCGTCCTGACTGGAGAGGGGAATCTGCGAGACACGGCAGTTAGGGGAAGGTTCGCCTGCGTGTACTTAGAGGCCCCGCTTTTCCGTCCGCTGGCTCCCGGGAAAGGCGGCCGTCCGGGGACATTCAGCACATATTTAACCCCATCTTCCCAACCGTCGAAATGCCATGAACACGAAGCGACTCGCCTCCCTCGGGCTCCTCGGCGCGGCGTTCTTGCTGGTGCTGGTCGACCCCGTTGCAGCCCAGGGCGGGGCGTCGTCGTCCTCGGAGGCCATCTGGGGGCTGAACGAGAAGCTCCTCGTGGTCGCCATCCCCATCACGGTCCTCGTCGAGGGCGTCCTCATCTACACCGTACTGAAGTACAAGGACAACGAGGAGGCGAAACCGACGCGTGAGAACCGCCGGCTGGAGATCACGTGGACGGTCGCCACCGCGGTCATCCTCCTCTTCGTCGGCCTCTCGGCCACGATGACGATGGCGAACGACGCGGTCATCGTCGACGACAGTTCGGTCGAGAACCGTGCCGACGTCCCGACGGACGCCGAGCACGTCAACGTCTCAGCCTACCGCTACGGCTGGACGTTCACCTACGACGAACACAACGTCTCGACGTCGAACAAGCTCGTCCTCCCGAAGGACCAGACGACGTACTTCAACATCACGACGCAGGACTGGCTGCACGCATTCCACGTCCCCGCGCTCGGCCTGAAGCACGACGCCGTCCCGGGGCAGCACAACTACATCCAGACCACGCCGTACGAGGTCGGGACCTACCAGGGCTACTGTGCCGAGTACTGTGGCGTCGGCCACTCGGGCATGATGTTCGAGGTCGAGGTCGTCAGCCAGCAGGAGTACCAGCAGTGGCTCAAGAGCCAGTGTGAGAGCAGCGACGGTACCTGGAACGCGGGCGAACAGACCTGTACCAACAAGGGCTCCAGCGGTAACGGCGGCTCCGGCGGTAACGGCGGAAACAGCTCGTCGGGTAACAACTCGACGACCACCGCGACGACGACCGAGTCGGTTCGCATCGCGACTGCGGCCTGAGATCGGTCCTCTCGTTCTCTCGTATTTCCCTGTCTCCAAGCGCGGCCAGCGTGCCGTCCATCTCGACACACTGTCCCGTGTGAACACGCCTCGTAGCGGCTGACGAACGCGCTTGGATGGATTTTTAGTAGTCGGGTCGCAACCCCCGAGTATGACAGTCGCGGAAGAATCTTCGGACGACCACGGGCACGGCCATCACCTCCCGGCGGTCGAGGACTGGCCCAAGGGATTCGGCGAGGCCAGCTGGTGGCCGTTCATCACGGCCATCGGGGGCGGCGGCATCTACCTCGCCGCTGCACTCGCCCTCCTCGCCCAGCGAGGCACAGTCGGATACACCGCGTTCGCCGCCGTCGCCATCGGAAGCGTCGGTGCGTTCGTCTTCGGCCTGTTCGGCTGGCTCTACCACACCTTCGTCTCCACGTTCTGGGAGCGGAGCAAGAACCACAAGGACGAACAGAAGCTCACCTGGGGGATGGTCGCGTTCCTCGGGAGCGAGGTCGCCACGTTCAGTGCCGGCTTCATCTACTACTTCTTCGTCCGGACGGAGGGCTTCGGTGAACTGCCACACCTCGTCGGCAGCCTCGTCCTCGTCAACACCCTGCTGCTGGTCCTCTCCAGTGTGACCATCCACTTCGCGCACATCGCGCTCCTGAAGGGCAACCGCAGCCGGTTCCTCGGACTGCTCGGTGCGACGCTCGCGCTGGGTACCATCTTCATCGGTGGCCAGATCTACGAGTACTACAAGTTCATCGTCAAGGATGGCTTCACACTCGGTGCTGATGCCTTCAGCCAGACGTTCGCCAGCGGCTTCTACGCCCTGACCGGCCTCCACGGTCTGCACGTCACCCTCGGCGCGGTGCTCATCGGCATCGTCTTCGTCCGCGGTCTGCGCGGGCAGTACTCCGCCGAGCGCCACGTCTCCGTCAGCACGGTCTCGATGTACTGGCACTTCGTCGACGCGGTCTGGATCTTCCTCGTCGTCGTCCTGTACGTCGGCGCGGGCGCACACTAACCGACACGCCTCTTTCTCGATGGTCTCTCGTTCCGACAGCAGTCGCGCGCTCCTCGCGGTCCTCGGAGTCACGGCGCTCGCGTCGGGGACGGCGCTGGCCCACGGTGGTTCGCTCCGGGGCGAAGCCGAGACGCTCGCGATTCCGACCTGGCTGTTCCTCATGACCGGCGGTGCAGCCGTCGGCGCGTCGTTCCTGCTCGCGACCACGGTCACCGACCGGCGGTACGTCGCTTCCGTCGACGACTGGCACCGGATTCTCGGAGGCGTCCCCCGCCGAGCACTCCGCGTGCTCGGGAAGTTGTTGGGTGTCGTCGGCCTCATCGCGGTGCTGGTCTTCGGCTTCGTCGGACCAAGTGCACCGCTTCGAAACCTGGCCGTCCTGCTCGTCTGGGTCGGCTGGTGGACCGGATACACGATGACCGCGTACCTCGTCGGCAACACCTGGCCCGCCCTCGACCCCTTCAGGACCATCGCAGAGGCGCTCCCGACGCTGGACCGGACGTATCCCGACGGCGCGGGCTCCTGGCCCGCCGTCGTCGGACTGCTCGCGCTCGTCTTCGTCGAGGTCGTCAGTCCGCTCGCTGACGAGCCGCGCCTACTCGCAACCGTCGTGATAGCGTACGGAACTCTGACGCTCGCGGGCGCGGTGGTCTTCGGCCCCGACGACTGGTTCGAGAGAGCCGACCCGATCTCCGGCGTCTTCCGGGCGTACGGGCGGGTCGCACCGCTTCGGTTCGCGGACGACGAGAGGAGCCTTCGGCTGCGTCTTCCCGGGATGGCCCTCTCGGACGCTTCGTGGGTGACCGGCCGCGGCGAGGTCGCGTTCGTCGTCGCCCTGCTCTGGGTGACGACGTATGACGGTATCGTGACCACGCCCGCCTGGGGAGACCTCGTTCGCTTCCTGGTCGGTCTCGGTCTGCCAGCACTGCTTGTGTACTTCGCCGCGTACGTCGGCGGGTTCGGGCTGTTCTTCGGCGTGTACCAGCTCGCGTCACGACTCGCACGGCGGACCGGCGATACGTATCTCACCCCGGACGAGCTCGCACGACGGTTCACGCCGCCGTTGCTCGCTATCGCCGCGGGCTACCACCTCGCGCACTCGCTCGGCTACTTCGTCTCGTTGTCGCTTCCGCTGGCGGCCGCGCTGGTGAATCCGCTCGCACCGCCCGCGTCTCCGCAGCTGTTCGTCCTGCCGGCGTGGGTCGGCGGCGTCGAACTCGCGGCGGTGCTGCTCGGCCACCTGCTCGCCATCTGGGTCGCCCACGCCGCCGCCTACCAGCTGTTCCCCGGCAGGCTGCAGGCGGTTCGAAGCCAGTACCCGTTCATCGCGGCGATGATCGGCTACACGATGGTGAGCCTCTGGGTCGTCGCCGAACCGAACCTGTTGCCGCCGTTCCTCTGATACCGACCATGACAGACAGAATCGACCACGCCACACTCGAAACCGACGTGCCACCCGGCAAGACGACGTACGACTGCCCCTACTGTGGCCGCCCGTTCCGACGGGAGGAGTACCGGACGCTCCACGTCGGACTGACCCACTACGACGTGATGACCGAGGCGGAGACGGCGGCGTTCCAGGACGCTTACCGCGAGGAGAAGACCGAACTCGGTCCCTTCCGACTGAAAGCGCTCGCGGCGCTCGTGGTGCTGTACTTCGGGCTGCTCATCGTCTACTCCATCGTGACCTGAGCGAGGAGCGGTAGTCGGCCTGGGTCGTCACATCCCCATGTCGGCGGCGGGTTCGGGGACCGGCAGGTCGTGCGGGGAGACGCCGAGAAGCTCTGCGGCGTGGTCGAGCGCCATGTCGAAGCCGTAGTAGCGTTCGAGTTCGTCGCCGTCTGCGGTCGGGCGTACCTTCAACATCGCGTAGCCGTCGATGTTCTGGGCTATCGCCGCGGTGGTTCCGCCCTTGTCGAACTCGAGGACGCGTTCGGCCTCTGTCTCGTAGTAGCGGGCGGTGATACCGTTCTCCGTGACCGTGTCGTCGCTCATAGCCGGCGCTTTGCACCGGCGGGTGTCATAGGTACCGGTTCCGGGTGGACACGGTCCAGCCCGACCACCACCGCCGCGTCCGAAGGCGAAACACATCTGTCCGTCTGGAACGACGCCTCTCGCATGACGAAGTTCCTCCAGAGCGGTCGTCGCCGCGACCTCTGTTTCATCCTGGCGGACGCCGGCTCGCTCCCGGCCCAGAAGCTGAAGACGCGTCTCGAACGCCACTACGACGAGCGCATCGAGCCGAAGTCGTTCTACGGCGCGCTGGAGTCGATGGTCGACGCCGGTCTCCTCGTCGTACGAACCGAGGGGCTCCACGACGTCTACGAGCTGAGCGAGGCCGGTGACAGGATGCTCCAGGCGCACTACGAGTGGGTCGAGTCGCGGATGCGGTGACGCCCACCCGACCGCCCCTCACTCGGCCGGTTCGACGACGTTGGACCGGTTGCCGTACAGGACATCGAAGGTCGCGTGGACACCCGGAACGGCCTCCGGAACCCGCGTGAACTCGACCCCACGGTCGGAGACGGACCGGTAGGTCGCGTGGCACTCGTCGGTCTCGAACACGCGGAGGACACGGTCGGCGACCGGAAGTGAAAGTGGTTCACGCTGGGAGCTCAGGTCCGGAAGACCCGGCGGAACAGGCCGAGTCCGAGCAGACAGAACGCCGCGAAGAAACCCGCGGCGAGGAACGTTTCCGGGCCGTCAGCGGCGGTTAGCCGGCCGAGCACGATGGTGACTAGGAAGATGCCGGCGAGGAGCCCGGAGCCGACACCACCCGCCCGGAGTGCGCCCATCCGTTCAGTCGAGGAGTTGCTGCGCGATGGTGTTGCGCAGGACCTCGGAGGTCCCCTCGTATATCTCGTTCAGCTTCGCGTCCCGGTAGAACCGCTCCGCGGGGAAGTCCTTCGTGTAGCCGTAGCCGCCGTGAATCTGGATACCCTCGTTGGCGACCTCACGGGAGATCTCAGAGGCGTAGAGCTTCGCCTGTGCGGCCTCCTTGATGAACTTCTCGCCGCGGATCTTCTTGTCCGCGGCCTGGTGCATCAGCAACTTCGCGCACTGTATCTTCGTGTCCATGTCCGCCAGCTTGTGCTGGATTGCCTGGAACCCGGAGATGGACTGGCCGAACTGCTTGCGTTCCTGGGCGTAGTCGAGCGCCTGCTCGAGTGCGGCGCGGGCGATTCCCACGGAACGGGCGGCGATGGTGATGCGGCCGCCGTTGAGGGTCTTCAGCGCGTGGACGAAGCCCGCACCCTCCTCCCCGAGCAGTCGGTCGGCGGGGATTCGGAGGTCGTCGAACCGGAGTTCGGCGGTCGGACAGCCCTTGTCACCGAGCTTCTTCTCCGTTCCCTCGACGTGGAAGCCGTCGTCCTCTCCGGGACGGACGATGAACGACGAGATGCCCTTGTTACCCGCGTCGGGGTCGGTCTTGGCGAAGACGGTGACGGTGTCCGCGACCGAACCGTTCGAGATCCAGAGCTTCCCGCCGTTGATGACGTACTCGTCGCCGTCGCGTTTGGCGGTCGTGTCCATCGCGGGGACGTCGGAGCCCGCCTGCGGCTCGGAGAGTGCGAACGCACCGATGTCGGTCCCTTCGGCGAGCGGTGTGAGGTACTCCTGCTTTTGCTCCTCGTCACCGAACTCGTAGATCATGTTGCCGGCGAGCGAGATGTGGGCGGCGACGATGGTTCCGAGCCCACCCGACCCGCGAGCGATCTCCTCGAGGCCGATGGCGTACGAGTGGTAGTCCAGTCCGGCACCACCGTACTCTTCGGGGAAGGGCATGCCCATGAGGCCAAGCTCGGCCATCTCGTCGACGAGCTCGGCCGGGAACTCGTCCTCGTGGTCGATGTCCGAGGCGACGGGGACGACCTCTTCGTCGACGAACTCGGCGACCATGTCCCGAATCTGCTTCTGCTCGGCAGAGAGAGTGAAGTCCATACCGGAAGGTGTCGCCGTCGTCCCTTTACTCTTGCTCAATCTGGAGGATAGTCCATGATGTTTCCTGGTCTCGACCAATCGGGCCTCCGAAAGGTATAGACGACTCGAGGCCTGCCTATATGTATGAACGACTCGTCTCGCCGGCCGGCACGAGCCACGCCACCCACGCACGTGGCAGGAGGCTTTTTCAGCGTGGAATCCCCAGGGGAATGTGAATGAACGAGGAACAGGAGCCGTATCCCGTCGACGACGACCTCGAGTGGTGTTACGAGGCTGTTCAGGGTGTCTCTCGTACCTTCGCCATCACCATCGACGAGCTCGAGGAGCCGACGGCCCGACACATCTGTCTCGGGTACCTGCTCTGTCGCGTGGCGGACACCGTCGAGGACGCGGGACACATCCCGCCGGCCGAGAAGGCCGAGCTGTTGCGAACCTACGCTGCCGTACTGGACGACGACGACCCGACGACCGTCGCGGAGTTCCGCGAAGCCGTCGATCCCTATCTGCCTGCCACGCTCGACGACGACTGGATGGTCGTCGCCGAAGCGCCCCGGGTGGTCAGAACCTACCGGCGGCTCTCGCCCGAAGCGCGCGAGAGCATCCTTCCACCGGTACTCGAACTCACGAACGGGATGGCCGACTTCGTCGAGCGACACGCCGAGACCGGCGGACTCCGTATCCAGACCCTCGAAGAGCTCGAGGAGTACTGCTGGTACGTCGCCGGGACCGTCGGCTCGCTCGTGACGGGTCTCATCACCCGGGGAGCCGCCGACTCGCGAACCTCGAGCCTCAAGGAGAACGCCCGCTCGTTCGGGCTCCTCCTCCAGCTGGTCAACGTCGCGAAGGACGTCAGCGACGACTACCACGAGGAGAACAACGTCTACCTGCCCGCCGAGTGGCTGGCCGAGGAAGGCGTCGACCGCGACAACGTCCTCGACCCGGACAACGAGGATGAGGTCGCCTCCGTCATCGAGCGCGTCGTCGACCACGCCTCCAGCTACCTCGACGACACGCAGGCGTACCTGGAGAACCTGCCCGAGCACCGAGGAAACACGCTCTCGGCGTGGGGTATCCCGTACCTGCTCGCCGTGGCGACCCTGCGGGAACTCCGGAAGCGCCCGCGAGACGTCATCCGAGAGGGTGGCGTGAAGATCTCCCGGATGGAGGTCCTCGCCATCATCGGCTGGTTCCGCCAGAACGGCGACCGACAGGCCCTCGATCACGTGCGGAAGATAGTCGAGACGAAGCCGCTTCACCAGGCAGACCTGTCGACGGCGACGTAAGTATCGAACACCCGTTCTTCGACTCTCCTCAGAGGAGCGGCGTTACGGCATCGAGCACCGGTCGCGCCGAGATGTTCGGGTCGAGCGCGATGTACATACCCTCGTCACCCCGTGTGTAGCGAATGATCGTCAGGTTCTCGAACAGCAGGACGAACCCCGAGAACCGGCCGGCGTCGACGAGCAGGTCGGTGTACAGCTCATCCTCGCGAAGGTCGAGTCGGAGCGACCTGTGAATCTCCTCGGCGACCTCGAACGCCGCCTCCTCGTTCCCGTAGCGCTGGAT
Organism: Haloarchaeobius lipolyticus; assembly: GCF_051208015.1. Lineage (NCBI taxonomy): Archaea > Methanobacteriati > Methanobacteriota > Halobacteria > Halobacteriales > Halorubellaceae > Haloarchaeobius > Haloarchaeobius lipolyticus. The sequence goes on from NZ_JBPKGF010000004.1 coordinate 326,793, forward strand.
GGCCTCCTCGGTGATGAACAGCGGGTTCCAGTCGGGGCCGTGGTACTCGACGACGGCGCGAAGTCCCGACGAGAGGTTCTCCCGGAGGAACGCGGCCACGGCATCCGCGTCGAACTCGACCAGTTCGGAGCGGTTCGAGACAGTCACGAACAGAGAGGAGTGAGTCGGCGGGATGAACCTGACGGCCGTCTCGCGCTGGCGCTCAGAAATCGGGCTCGAACCCACGCCGGCGGGTGACGACACGGCCGAGGACCGCGTAAGGGAGTCCCACCACGACGCAGACGAGCGCCCAGATGGCGAACACCGGGGCCATCAGCGCCTCCATTCCCACGATGGGGGCCATCCGTATCGCCAGCAGGAGCGGCCAGCAGACGACCAGGCCGGCCAGCAGGCGGAACCAGTTGTTGCCGCGGTCAGCGAACGCCCCGAGGGGGAAGAACAGCAGGGCCGGTATCGCCATCGCGGTGACTTCGCCCCAGCCTGCGAGGAACGGGACCCCTTCGACACGGAACATGCCGGCAAAGAGGAACTGTATCGCGAGACCGGCGACGACTGTCGCCACTGCTACCAGCGGCGTCTGCCAGTCCGCACTCACGAGCGCGGCCATCGGGACGAACAGGAACGGGAGTGCAGGGACGAGTGGCTCGAGCAATCGCCACTGGGACATCGATGCGGCGAGGACGAGGCCGAGGCCGACGACCGCCAGTGGAAGCGCCGCGGCTCGAACGATCGACCAGTCGTCGTACCGTCCGAGTTTGCGGACCGAGCCGAGCCCGCTGATGAACAGCGCCATCGGGACGAGCGAGAGGAGGAGCGTGTCCTTCAGGAACCGGGGGCCCAGTCGCTCGACGATGGTCGCCTCCGCGGCGACACGGCCTGCGACCCCGCCCTCGTCGTGGAACGCGACGAACGTCTCCTTCGAGAAGTCGACGCTGTACGGCGGGGTATCGGGTCGAGCCCACGTGGCGGCCTCGTCGCCCGCGTTCGGGGACCCGGGCGGGTCGTTCGAGACGATCGTCCCGTCCGGCCCGCGTATCTCGAACTCGGCGACGTTGAACTCGTAGCCACTGCCCCGAAAGGAGTGGAACCGGTCGACGAGGAGGGTCCCGCCGACGCCACGGGAGGCCACGTCGGGCTCCTCGTACTCGATGGTGAGCGTCTGCCCGTCGAGGCCGTAGGTGTAGGGTGTTCCGTCGGTCGTTTCACCGTACTTCTGGTTCAGCGCCTCGTTGATCGTGTACTCGAGGTGCATCTCGTTCTCCCGGAACCACTCGGCCGTCGCCTCGTCGAGCGTGAGCCGGGCGGTCCACTGCCCGTCTCCGTTCTCGTCGACGGCGAGTGTCGCGGTGGAGCGTTCCACGGTCGGCTGGACGTAGTCCTGGTTCGCGGCTCGCTCGAACTCCTCACCGCAGACCTCACAGAGCGGCTGGGGCGGCGAACTCGCCATCGCCGCCGGCAGTGCCGTGCCGACGAGGACGACGACGGCGAGCATCGCGAGTGCTGCACGTTCGGAGGGCATCTGTCAGATAATTCAGTATCGGTGGCAAATACTTTGTGCACCGAAAAAAGGGGCGCGTATGAAGCGACGGGCCCTCCTCACTCGACTCGGCTGCCTCACAGCAGTAGCCGCGGCCGGCTACACCGGTCAGTTGAGAGGTACGAACGACGGTTCCGACACGACACCTGCCCCGACGCCATCTCCCGACCGGTTCTCCATGTCTCGGGCGTATCTGCGAGATGCGTTTCTCTCCGTTTCCGGTGCCGACACGGCGACTGTCTCCTCGAAACCGGACGCACGCGTTCTCTTCGCCTCCGTCAGGAACTCGTCGGGAGCCACATTCAGCGAAGACGAGTTCGTCCTCCGCCTCGGGAACAGCGAGGTCGCTGGTGAGACTCAGTTCGACCCGCAGAGTCGAACCGCGTTCCGGTTCGTCGACGACGGCGGCGGTGTCCACGCCACCTGCGACGGGGTCGACTCGGGAGAGCAGTGGGTCCTGTTCACCGTGCCCGCGGAACAGCAGATAGAGACGGCGAGGCTCACCGTTCCGGGCGACGGAGATGCGGGCTGGAACCTCGACTCGACCATCGTGGAACGAGTGCGGAAGCCGCTTCCCACCATCTCGCTCTCGTCTGTTTCGGTCCCCGAGTCGGTCGGGTCCGAAGAGCCAGTTCCCGTCTCCTTCGAACTCGTGAACGACTCGTCGTTCGACGGCGTGTTCCGGGCGGCGATGAACGAACACGGCTACTACAACGGCTACTACCCCGTATCGATTCCGGTTCCTGCCGGAGAGTCGGTCTCGAAGACGGTCGAACTCCCGAACCGCGCCCCGGACGCCGAGAAGATGGAGTACGAACTCAAGACGGCGGATAACGAGGAACAGTTCGAGGTGGCGGTCACCTCGTGAGTTCTGCGAGAGAGATGTACAGGGTCAGTACGGGAGCTCCGGTCCAGCCTCCCGGAAGCGCCGTGACGCTTCGCTGATTCTGACGCCGGCGACGTAGAGTGGGGCGCCGAGTGCGGCACTACCGACGGCCCACGCGACGAGCATGGGCGGCGTCACGAAGGAGAACCCGTCACCCACCACGAACGGGAACGCCAGTGCGAACGGCGCGATGGAGACGAACACCGGGAACAGGAACCTGAGCGGGTTCGACCGGGCGGATAGCTGTCCGAACCAGTAGGCGGCCATCGGGGTGGCCACGTAAACCGCAGCGGTCGTCTGTAACGAGTCAGGTCCGAGCGCGACTGCCGACACCAAAACGAGCCAGCAGGTGAGAGAGAGTATCGATAACCCCGTCGCTGCTCCCCCGACGAGTCTCCGATAGACTGCGAGGCCGACGACCGCCAGCGCGGACTGGCCGACGAGTCCGCTCGCGAGCACCGGAAGGAGTTCGAGCACGGGAACGCCGACCCCGAGGATTCGACCGCCGTCGAGGAAGGCGAAGCTGAACCAGACGGCGCTGAGGAGGGCGAGGGTGGTGGTACCGAGGAACGCGACGCGGTCCCTGCCGAACCGGTGATTCTTGGCGAGATGGCCGCCGACGAACAGGAGACCCGTTGCCGAGACCCCGAGAATCACCGACGGGACTCCGGCGAAGCGAGCGAGGGTGGGCCAGAGGAGCGTGAGGGCGGTCAGTCGAAGCGCGAGCACGGTAGCGATTCCCCCGACCGGTCCCGGGTCCGGGGCGAATATCACGGTCGCGGCACTGTCGATATAGGCACCGGCTCCGGTGGTCGACCAGCGGGTACTGTTCCCGTCGGTGCTGGTACTGCCGCTGGCGTGCGTCACCACCGCGTCCGCTGGGCCAGACAGGGTCATCCTGTCGGCGTCGACCACGATCCCGAGCCCTGGACCACGGGCGAACGCATCGAAGACGAGGACGTCAGCCGGCCCGTGGTCGGCGACGGCCGGCGTGTCGAACCGGACCGTCAGCGTGTCTCCGGTGACCGTCGTCGAGAGGTTCCGCGGGTCGTCGAACACGGTCTCGTCGGAGGCGTAGATGGTTCGAACGATTCGGTTCCGGCGCGTCGCGTCGTCAGCGAGTGCGCTCGCTCCTTCGTCGAGTATGACCGTGGCGGTCCAGGTAGCCGACCCTGACTCGTCGAGGTCGCCAGAGAACGTACTCTCAGCCACGCGAACCGTGACGCCTTCCGCCCTCGCAGTCGTCTCGAGCATCTCGCTGCAGACTCCACAGATCCGTTGCCTCGGTTCGTCTGCGGCGGCCACCGATGTGGCACTAGGTCCAACAGACAATATGAGAACAAATGCGAGTAATACGAACGGTCTTCGCATCGGGCCAAACGTTCAGGAGTTCCCCCCAAAAGAGGTTTGGCCGACGTGGTGGTTCGTCGGTGGATTCTACTCGTACTCGTAGAAGCCCTTCCCCGTCTTCTTGCCGAGGTCGCCGGCGTCGACCTTCCGCTTCAGCAGGTAGGCCGGCTTGTACCGGTCGCCGAGTTCCTCGTGGAGCGTCTCGGTCGCGTGCAGACAGATGTCGAGACCGATGTGGTCGGCCAGCTGGAGGGGGCCCATCGGGACGTTCGTTCCGAGTTTCATGCCCGTGTCGATGTCCTCCTTCGTGGCGACGCCCTCGTCGAAGGCGCGGATGCCCTCGTTGATCCACGGCATGAGGATGCGGTTGGCGACGAAGCCGGGCTTGTCGTCGGACTCCCAGGTCTCCTTGCCGAGCGCTTCGGCGAGGTCGTGTGCGAGCTGGAGGGCCTCGTCGCTGGTCTTCTCGCCGTAGACGATTTCGACGCCCTTCATGACGGGCACGGGGTTCATGAAGTGGAGGCCGACGAGGCGCTCCTCGGAGTCGATGGCCGAAGCGATGGTCGTGATGGAGAGCGTCGAGGTGTTCGTCGCGAGGAAGGTATCCTCGTCGACGACACCCTCCAGCTCCGCGAAGATGTCCTGCTTGACCTCCATGTCCTCGAGAGCGGCCTCCACGACGGCCTGACAGTCGGCGAGGTCGCCCATGGCCGTCGTCCCGGTGATGCGCGAGAGGGCGTCGTCGCGGTCGCTCTCGTTCAGCTTGTCCTTGCGGACGAACCGGTCGAGCGAGTCCTCGATGGTCGAGAAGCCGTTCTCGACGTACTCCTCCTCTATGTCGCGCATGACGACCTCGTAGCCGTTCATCGCGGCTACCTGAGCGATGCCGCTCCCCATTGTCCCTGCGCCGATGACGCCGATACGCTCGATGCTGTCGAGGTCGTAGACCATGGGTCGCAATTCTTGCGACCGGTCCAAAGAACTGCCGGTCCGTCTGGCGGTTCGCCCGCTCCGGGACCTCGAGTGCGCCGGTTCCGTCTCGATTCCGGCACGATAAGATTGAAGATGAGGTGGCGTCAGGTACACACGATTACGGATGGCTGCAGACGACGGTGGGGACGAGGCGACGGAGGCTGGTGACCTCGTCGCGCTCGATGGCGTGCCAGAGGCGGCGGCCGCGGAACTCGAAGAGGCGGGCCTCTCGCCCGCGGACGTGACCGAGAAACGGGTCTCGTACGTCGACCTCCTCGAGGCGGGCGTCGACCAGGAGGTAGCGACGGCCATCAGGCGACGGTACTCGCTGACGTGGTCGTCGACCCTGGGTGACGGGCTCGACGACCGGGCGGCCGAGATGGGCGGCCTCCAGCGCGGCGAGCGTGACTGGGTCGCGGCCAGCACGAGCGACTGGGAGGAGCTCGGCGTCCCCGAGTACGACCCCATCGAGCGCGAGCCGGTCGACTACTGGGCGGACCACGACCGGCCGACACCGGTCCGGCAGGTGGTCGACGACTACGTGGCCGACCAGCTTCGCACCGCGGGCATCACCTCAGTCAACCAGCTCGCCGGTGTCGACGCAGCCGCGCTGGCCGAGGCACTGGAGGTGCCCGTGATGCAGGCGAGGACGTGGCGCTTCGCGGCTCGAGAGTCTCGCTGAGAGCCACGCTACCCCGCCACCCAGTGGACAGCAGATATTTACTATGACTGTAGTGTTTTTCGAGCCATCCGTGGCGGCCTTACGAGACCTCTAGAGCCCGTTTAGACGCCACTGAAGCCATTTCTCCCCCGCGCGGGACGACCACTATCCTTTATATGCTGCACGTCGGACGTTTCGAACGAATGCGTCCTATCGACGACTCCCCCACCGTTCGCGACGGAAAGATGCTCATCCTGGCGATGGACCACGGCCTGGAACACGGCCCGGTCGACTTCGAACCCGTCCCGGAGACGATCGACCCCGAGACGGTCTTCGACGTCGCCACACACGACGCCGTCACCGCCTTCGCGGTCCAGAAGGGCGTCGCTGAAGCGTACTACCCGTCCTACGAGGACGACGTCAACCTCCTGCTGAAGCTCAACGGGACCTCCAACATGTGGCGCGGCGAGCCCGACTCGGCGGTCAACTGCTCCGTCGACTACGCGGTCGAGGAGCTGGGCGCTGACGCACTCGGCTTCACCCTCTACGGCGGCTCCAACCACGAGATAGAGATGGCCGAGGAGTTCCGCAAAGCGCAGGAAGCCAGCCGCAAGTACGACGACATCCCGATGGTCATGTGGTCGTACCCGCGCGGCCAGGGGCTCCGAAACGACCGCACGCCGAGCACCATCGCGTACGCGGCCCGGCAGGCGCTCGAGCTCGGAGCCGACGTGGCGAAGGTCAAGTACCCCGGCTCCGAGGAGGCCATGGACTGGGCCGTCCAGAGCGCGGGTAAGACGAAGGTCGTCATGTCCGGCGGCTCGAAGACCGACGACTACGAGTTCCTGAAGACGGTCGAGGCCAGCATGAACGCCGGCGGCAAGGGCCTCGCAGTCGGGCGGAACGTCTTCCAGCGTGAGGACCCCATCGCCATCCTCGACGCGCTCGAACAGGTTATCTTCGAGGGCGCGTCCGCCGAGGAAGCGCTCGACCGATGAGTCAGGTCGACCGCGATTCCACGGTCGACGAGATACTCGAGACGGTCGCCGCGGCCGCCCCCGAGATCCGCCGCGGCCTCGTCGGTCGCCGGAGCAAGGTCGACGGGGAGAACCCGAGCGGCGAGCAGCAGGCCGAGGCCGACGTCTGGGCCGACCGCCTGCTCGAGGAGTGGCTACTCGATATCGACGGCGTCGGCGCGTACGCCAGCGAAGAGCGCGAGGGCATCGTCGAGAGCGAGGACGGCGACGGGCTGTCCATCACCTGCGACCCCCTCGACGGCTCGTCGAACCTGAAGCCCAACGCAGCGATGGGGACCATCGTCGGCGTCTACGAGGGTGGCCTGCCCGCGCCGGGTACGGACCTCGTCGCATCCGCGTTCGTCCTCTACGGCCCAATCACGACGATGACGGTCGCACGTGACGAGACGGTCGTCGAGTACGAGATCGACTCGGACGGCGAGATGCGCGTCATCCGCGAGGGGCTCACGCTCCCGGACGACCCGACCGTGTTCGGGTTCGGCGGCCGCGTCCCGGACTGGACGACCGAGTTCGAGTCGTACGCGCGCGAGATAGAACGGGAGCTGAAGCTCCGCTACGGCGGCGCGATGATCTCCGACGTGAACCAGGTGCTCACGTACGGCGGTATCTTCGCCTATCCGGGGCTGCAGAGCCACCCGGACGGGAAGCTCCGACTACAGTTCGAGGGCATCCCCATCGCGAACATCGTCGAAGCCGCGGGCGGCGCGAGCAGCGATGGAGAACGGTCACTGCTCGACGTCGAACCGACCGAGCTCCACCAGCGCGTCCCGGTTCACGTCGGGAACGAGACGCTCATCGAGCGACTCGAAGCTGCGCTGGCGTAGGTACCCAGCGAACCACTCTCGCCCGGCTCCTTCTCACACGTCGTCGACGAGGTCACGGCGGTAGCTCACGTCGATGGTGAAGCCACCGTCTCGCAGCTCGAAACGGATGCTGTCGAGGGTCGTCTCGTACACCTTGTAGTGTGTCCCCTCTTCGTCGACGCGGTCCCGGGCCTCGAGCAGGTCGTGCTCTGTCAACGCGTCGATGCGCCGGTAGATGGTCGGCTCCGACTCGTCACATCGCGTCGCCAGCTCCTGGGCCGACATCGGTTCGACCGAGGTGAACGCGAGGATTCGGCGAGCCGTCTCCCGTTCCAGTACGTCGAACAGCGTCTCCGCGTCCCAGCCGTCGGTCACGAGTACGATGACGGACCCGCGTCGGAAAAGGCTGGTTCCACACAGGTTTCACTGCGTGAGAATGGACGGGAGCAGTACGGATAACGACCACCCGCCAGAACCGCCCGGTTCTGCCCTCAGAACCGGTGTTCTGCCGGGCGAGAATGGAGCACTCGCAGAATCGCACGGTGGGCCGCGGGGAGACCACCTCGCCGTTTTCACGCGCGACGAATCGTCGCCGCTCACTTTTGCCGTCCGGCCTTCGCTCCGGGTGGGACGATGGCACAACGCTATCGTGGACGTCACGGCACTACGCAACGTGAAGAACTGGACCTCGAACTGGACAGGGAGACGCTCGTGGCACTCCCGACGAGGCACCCGTGGGCCGTGCGGTTCCTCGTATTCGAGCTACTCATGCTCGGCGTCGCGACGACGATTCCGCTGGCGTATCCCGCCAGTGAACTGGCGTCGGTCGGCTTCGGCGCCGTCGTCACGGCGATGCTACTGACCGCTCTCGTCGGACTGGTGGCCGGGCTCGCTTCGGCGGTCAGGTCGCTCGTCGGCCGGTATCGTCGCACGAGAGCGGACCTGTAAGTAGCACCGTCGCAGGGACCACGAGACCACCCGGTGACGACTTCTCGGCTGCGTACCGGAATCGCCCTCCGACCGAACGTGAACCGTAGTGCGGTTCACGGTTCCGTTCCCCACCCCACTCCGGCAAGTGTCACGACTACCGAAAAAGGGAAAGCTTTCTCACCGAACCCTGCGCACCTCGCTGTATGAAGGTCCGTATCAGCGAGGGGGCGTCCGACGAGGAGGCTTCCGCCATCGCCGTAGCGCTCGCAGAGCACGTCGGCGACCAGGTCGAGGTGTACGTCGGCCGCGCCGACGACCCGGCGGCGGTCGAATCTGCCCCGGGCTCCGGCGGCGCCGTGACCGACGTCGACGACTACGACCTCGGGCCGACCGAGCGCGAGGAGACCCTCATCGAAGAGATAGAGGAGATCCTCAAGGGCGGTCCCGAGAAGTACAAGGAACGGCTCCCGGAGCAGGGGAAACTGTTCGTCCGCGACCGCATCGACCTCTGGTTCGGCGAGGACGGCCTGCTGTTCGAAGACGGCAAGTTCGCCGAGTTCGACAACGAGGACCAGCTCCCGGCGGACGGCCTCATCACGGGCGCGGCCGACTTCGAGGGGCGTGACCTGCACTTCATGGCCAACGACTTCACCGTCAAGGCGGGGTCGATGGCAGCGAAGGGTGTCGAAAAGTTCCTCCGGATGCAAGAGCGCGCCCTGAAGACCGGGCGTCCGGTGCTCTACCTGATGGACTCCTCCGGTGGGCGTATCGACCAGCAGACCGGTTTCTTCGCCAACCGACAGGGCATCGGGAAGTACTACTACAACCACTCGATGCTCTCCGGGCGAGTTCCGCAGATATGCGTACTGTACGGACCGTGTATCGCGGGCGCGGCGTACACGCCGATGTTCGCGGACTTCACCATCATGGTCGAGGAGATGTCCGCGATGGCCATCGCCTCCCCGCGGATGGTCAAGATGGTCACCGGCGAGGACATCTCCATGCAGGACCTCGGCGGTCCGCACGTCCACGCCGAAGAATCGGGCAGCGCCGACCTCGTCGCCGAAGACGAGGAGCACGCTCGCGAGCTCGTCTCGCAGCTGGTCACCTACCTGCCGGACAACTCCGACGAGGAGCCGCCACGGGCCGAACCGAAAGCGCCCGCGAAGCCGCCCGCCGGCATCGACGGCGTCATCCCGGAGGAGCCGAACCGCGGCTACGACATGAAGCGGGTCATCGAGCGAATCGTCGACGCCGGTTCGTACTTCGAACTCCGTCCGGACTACGGCAAAGAGATAATCACGGCGTACGCCCACATCGACGGCAGGCCCGTCGCTATCGTCGCCAACCAGCCCGCCCAGCGCGCCGGTGCGATCTTCCCCGACGCGGCCGAGAAGGCTGCCGAGTTCATCTGGAAGTCGGACGCGTTCAACATCCCCCTCCTGTACCTGGCGGACACGCCCGGCTTCATGGCCGGGTCCCAGGTCGAGAAGGACGCCATCCTCGAGAAGGGGAAGAAGATGATCTACGCGACGAGCAGTGCGACCGTCCCGAAACAGTGCGTCGTCGTCCGGAAGGCCTACGGTGCGGGCATCTACGCGATGTCCGGCCCCGCCTACGAGCCCGAGTCCACCATCGCGCTCCCGTCCGGTGAGATAGCCATCATGGGCCCCGAGGCGGCCATCAACGCCGTCTACGCGAACAAGCTGAACGCCATCGACGACCCCGAAGAACGGGCGAAGCGTGAGGCGGAACTTCGCGAGGAGTACCGGCAGGACATCGACGCCCACCGGATGGCGAGCGAGGTCGTCATCGACGAGATCGTCCCGCCGTCTTCACTTCGTGAGGAGCTCGAGAACCGGTTCGCGTTCTACGAAACCGTCGAGAAGGAACTGCCGGACAAGAAACACGGAACGATCCTCTGACCGCTCCCACGGCGATAGTCCTGGGATTCCATCAGTGAGAATCCGTAGACACGTCGCGGAAAAGACACGGCCAGGCTGTTCGAGGACAGCTCACTCCTTCTCGCACTCCTTGTCGTCGAATCGAGCGACCGGGCCGTCCTCTAACGAACCGTTCGTCGGGGCAGCTATCACCGTCTTGGCGCCGATATAGGTAGTAAAGCACTCCCTACTCTCCAGTAACGTCTCACTAGTGTCTCCCGAATGGACACCTCGTATGGTTATAGTTAGCGCATATATATTGGTGTGCCTGTCCTCTCTACTGATGCCCAGGGCGAGCGGACGAATCGCTCGGGTCGGTCATCACTGCCGACCGGGCATCGGGGGAGACGATACGGCCGGTGGTCACACCACCGGACTGGCCGGCGGCGAGGGGGCCGCTGGCCGGATAGAGGTTCATCGTAGCCGACACCGCAACGGTATCGGCACACCTGTCACGGTTTAATACGTATCGGCGTTTCGGGGGGAGCGCCGATAACGGTCGTCTCTCGCTCCGGGCCTTTTGAGGAACGACGCACCAGAACGACGAGCGAACGCCTCTCGTCGGGTCGCGTGCGTCACTCCCGGTACGTGCGTTCGACGAGCCGTCTGAGCACGCGGACCTCGTCCCTGATCGCCTGCCACTGTGCGAGCGTGCCAGGGATCTCGGGTTCGTCGTGCCGTGCTCTCTGCTCGCTCAGCAGTTTCTGGACCGCTCGCGGGTCGTCGACGTTCCAGAAGACGAGTTCCTGTCCGAGCCCGCCAGCCGTGTCGACGGTAACTGACCCGTAGCCGAACTGCGTCCCGAGAATACCCTGTTCGTAGGAGGAGTTCTGGACGCTCTCGAAGTCGACGGAGATGACGCGCCGCGAGAGCCCGCCAGTCTTCCGGTAACAGCCCTGGTTCGTCACGACGTAGCGGGTGTTGATCACGTAGAAGTAGGCGAGCAGTGGTGGCCCCAGCCCGAGGAGAGCGACCGCAAGAAGCGGTGTCGGTAGCTCGGCGACGGTCACGAGCGCGACCGCACCCAGTGCGACGACCAGGCCGAGAACGGCCGCAGGTAGCACGGACTGGATGCGCGGCGACGCCGACCAGAGTACCTCCTCGCCATCGTCGAGCGTGAGCCAGTCCTCCGTCATCGCTCCTGGTCCGGGGACCGTCCGCGGCCGGTGACGTCTCCGTCGGTCGGGGCCCCATCGTCGACTCGCTCGGCCCGAGCTTCCTCGGCGGCTCCTCCGTCGGGGTCGGGTTCCTCACCCGAGTCCGAGCCGTCAAGTTCGACCGAGGTAGTTGGATGATCGGAGCCCGTCGACCGCTGGTTGGAGCTGGTCGACCGCTGGCCGGTGGCCTCCACGTCGCGCAGACCGGCACCCTCGAACGAAGACCGTATCGCTCGAAGCTCGGCCAGTATCTCGTCAAGCACCTGCGCCTTGTCCGGCTCGTCGTCGTCCGACTGCTTCCGCGACCGCTTGATGTGCCTGTTGACGAGCTCCTGGACCTCTTTCGGGTTCGTGACGGCCTGGAACTGCATCTCGACGCCGGAGCCGCCCGCGGTCGAGATGTCGACGTTGCCGTAGCCGAAGTGCTTCCCGAGGACGCCCTCGTTGAACGAGATGTTCTGGACCTTCTCGAAGTCTATCTTCTGGACGTCGCGAGAGAGCACCCCCGTCTTCTTGTAGAGACCGTCGGTCGTGACGACGTAGTGCGTGTTCTCCCGGTAGAGGTAGGTGCTCGCGATGATGGCGAGCCCGAGGCCGAATACGGGAGTCAGTACGAGCCCGACGGCATAACCGGACAGCACGCTCTTCGAATCGGGTTTGCCGGACCAGACCACCGTCTCGTCCTCGTCGAACGTCAACCAGTCGAAGTCGGAACCGTCCACGTCGCTCATACGCCTGTCGTGGGGCAGGCGCGCGGATAGCTGTTCGGGTAGAAACAGGTCGCGGTGGGCTGAGGCGGTACCTCAGGTCGGTTCACTCGGCCAGTTCGGGCGGCTCCACGCGCGAGAGACGCATCGCGTTCCCGGTCACAGCCGTGGTCATCCCGACGTCGCCCGCGAGGACGACGAACCAGAGCGGGATGGCGAAGACGGGGATGAGCACTGCGAGCAGTGCCTTCGCACCGAGGCTCCCCCAGACGTTCTGGCGGATGACACTGTTCGTCTGCCGGGACAGGTCGACGAGATACGGGAGGCGGGAGATGTCGTCGGTCATCAGCGCGATGTCGGCCGTTTCGATGGCGGTGTCGCTGCCGGCCGCTCCCATCGCGATACCCACGTCCGCGGTCGCGAGCGCGGGCGCATCGTTGATCCCGTCGCCGACCATGGCGACGGTCCCGCGTGATTTCAGCTCGGAGACCGCTTCCGTCTTCTCCTCGGGGAGCAGTCCGGCCCGAACGTCGTCGATGCCGAGTTCGGCCGCGACCGCCTGTGCGGTTCCCTCGTTGTCGCCGGTCAACATCACGACCTCGAGGCCACGGTCTTGGAGCGCCCGGACCGTCCGCTTCGCGTCCTCGCGAACGGTGTCGCTGACCGCGATGACGCCCTCGAGGTCGTCCTCGGTCCCGACGAGGACGACGGTCTTCCCCTGCGACTGGAGTTCGGGGATGGTGTCCTCGACGAGTGCGAGACAGCCCTCTCGCTCGCAGAGTTGGCGGACCTCGGGCCGCGTCTGGCCGCCGTCGGTCGTCAGGTGGACGTGGTCGAGGTCGAACCCGAGGTCGGCGAACAGGGCCGGTTTGCCAGCGTAGTGGGGGACGTCCGAGAGCCGGGCTTTCACGCCCTCGCCGGTCAGACTCTGGAACTCGTCGACCTCGCGGTGTTCGACGCCCGCTGCATCGGCGTGCGCCACGATGGCGTCGCCGATGGGGTGTTCGGAGCGTGCTTCGAGCCCGCGGGCACATCGGAGGACGTCCTCCTCGGAGTTGCCGTTCAGGGGGACGACGTCTGTGACGGTCAGTTCGCCAGTGGTGAGCGTCCCGGTCTTGTCGAAGGCGACGACGTCGACTTCGCCCATGGTCTCCAGGCGGTCGCCTCCCTTGACGAGGATTCCGCGCTTCGCCGCGCTCGTGACCGCGGAGACGACGCTGACGGGCGTCGAGATGACGAACGCACACGGGCAGGCGATGACGAGCAAGCTGATGCCCTTGACCGCCCACTCGACCCACGGTGCGCCCAGCGCGAGCGGCGGAACGACCGCGACGAGTATCGCGACGGCCGTCACGAGTGGGGTGTAGTAATCGGCGAATCGCTCGACGAAGCGCTCGCGCTCGGTCTTGTTGGCCTGGGCGTCGGTCACGAGGTCCGCTATCTTGGCGAGGGTCGACTCGTCGGCCAGCGCCGTCGCCTCGACCTCGAGGTAGCCCTGTTCGTTGACCGTCCCGGCGTAGACCTCGTCGCCGCGGGACTTGTCCACGGGCACCGACTCGCCTGTGATAGGTGCCTCGTTGACGGCGCTCTCGCCCTGTCTGACCTCGCCGTCGACCGGTATCTTGCTCCCCGGCTGGACGATGACGACTTCCCCGACGCGGACCTCGTCGGCGGGAATCTCGACCTCCTCGCCGTCTCGACGGACGCGGGCCGTCTCGGGGGCGAGGTCGAGCAGTTCGTCGAGTGACTGCCGGGCGCGTTGCACCGACAGCTTCTCCAGGAGCTCGGCGACGTTGAAGAGGAACGCCAGCGATGCCGCCTCGACGAGCAGGTTTTCGCCCGGCACGAACACAGTCAGGCCGACCGAGGCCAGGATGGCCGCACTCATCAGGAAGTCGATGTCGAGCGAGACGTTCCTGACCGAGTAGAGGCCGTTCCGCAGGATGACCTGCCCACCCGCGGCGACCGCGCCGAGCAACAGCAGATCGGCGAGGACGTAGGTCTGGCCGAGCACGGTTCCGAGCTCGGGATTCGGGAGCGGACTGGCCCAGACGAGCAGTGCGAGCCCGACGAAGACGCCGGAGACGATGGTCTTCAGGCCACGAGGCGTCCGCCAGACGGAGCCGTCGTCCTCCTCCCCGTCTTCGAGTACATCGTAGCCGGCACCTTCGACGGCGGCCACGATCGTCTCACGGTTGGTTCGTTCCGGGTCGTAGCCGACGACGAGCGTGCCAGTGGTCGGCCGCGGGTCGATGGCGGTGACGCCGTCGACGGTCGAGACGCTGGATTCGACCTTCCCGGCACAGGAGGGGCAGTCCATGTCGGGGACGTCGAGGCGGAGGGTCGCCTCGGCGTCGGCCAGGGAGTCGCCAGCGTTCGTCTCGGCCGAGCAGCTCTCGTCCGAACAGCATCCGGAGTCCGACGCGGTCGCTTCGCACGGCTCTTCGTGGTCCTGGTTTCCGTGCTCGGTGCCGTCGTCTCTCTCGCGGTCGTCGCGGCTGCCGCCGCGGTCGGCGTCACAGCCACACGACCCGTCGTCGCACTCGTCGCTCATTAGGTGAGAGTAGTTCTGCCGAGGTTATTAAATCAGCTGCTATCAAATGCCGTCTCGGTAACTCATCTTAACAATATTTTCGAGCTCGATTGTTAACTCTGGCTCGAGAGTACCGCCGGCGTCCGCGGCGAATCAGGCCGACAGCGTGTCCACGGCGGCGCGAGAGACTGAAGACTAATGTACGCACCTGTCGTACGTGAACACCGATAGATGGCTGTGGCAGAACGACGTGCCTGCGATGGGTGTGACCGCCAGTTTTCGCTCGAGAACCTCTGGTCGGTGACGATGCCTGGCGGGACGAAGTCGGTCTGTTGCCCGGAGTGTCGAACGTACGCAGAGTCGGTCGCCACCCGCGCAGAGATCAGTACCCGACGACGAGAGTGCGACGGCTGTACGACGTCGTATCCCGTCAGCAACCTCGACGAGGTCATCCTTCCCGACGGCGTCAGCGTACTCTGTTGCCCGGAGTGTGTCCAGTACGCGCCAGCGGTCGACGAGTCGGAGACCGTCGACCGGGACCCGAAGGGCGAGGCGGAGACGGTCTCCGACCTCGAAGCGAAAGAGCCCTCCAAGGCGACTCGCCGTAAGAACCTCTGTCTGCAGTGTCGGGAGTGGTACTCCGTCGAACTCTACCGCGTCGTCACCATCGACGGGCGGACCGAGCGCTTCTGTCAGTCGTGTACGGAGCGCGCGAAATCGGACGGCATCGTCAGGAAGGTGAAGATGCGCTCGGCCGAGGCGTACGAGATACTCGGACTCACGTCGGTTCCCGACCCGAACACGCTCCGCGAGGCGTACATCAGCCGCATCAAAGACGTTCACCCGGACCGTGGTGGGAGTCAGGAAGGGTTCAAGCGCGTCCAGCAGGCGTACGAGCGGTTGCGCGACGACGGTTAGTTCTCCGACTGCGTCCCGTCTTCCCGTTCGACGAAACCGAGCGTCGCCGGGTTGAAGAAGTAACGCGACCCGCACTCGTCGCAGGACGCCACGAGTGGCTGTCTGTGCTTGTACTGCTGCCAGAGCGTCTTCTGGGTCGCTTCGACATCCAGCGTCACTGGGTGGCCACAGTCGCCGAAGTTGCACGGGAAGCGGACGAACCAGTTCGGGGTCGACAGCGTACCCAGCGGTGCGAGCACCGACCGGAGCCGACACAGCAGGTTGAAGACGGTCGTCTCCCGCTCGTCGGGATCGAACTCGATACCGTCCTGTCGCTCGATGTAGCCGTCCGGACGGACACCGGGCTCGTACATCGGGAGCACGGGAATGCCGCGAGCCACGGCGAAGCCGACCTCCTGTTGCACCCACGGACTCTCCGCCCCCGCCTCCGTGAGGACGCAGACGACCACGTCGCTGTTCGCCAGCCGTCCCTTCAGGTCTCCCCTCGGCCGGCCGGTCTCGACCTCCTCGGACGCAACGTGGACGCCGACCGGGAGGTTCCGAAGCGTCGAGAACACCGTCTGGACGGCCTCGACGTCGGTCGGCGCGTGGGAGACGTACACCTGCTCGTCGGACATACCTGACACTCTCGGGTCGGCCACAAAATACTTGCTCACGGTACGGTCGCCCGCTTCAGGCCGTCAGGTTGGATGAAGAAGGAACCGACAACGTGGAGACGAGTCCTTACAGCGTGGAGACGAGGTCCTCCAGCGCGGCCCTCGGGTCGTCCGCCTTCGCGACGCCGGAGGCGAGCAGGACGCCCGAGGCGCCGAGTTCGGCCGCGGCGGCGACGTCCTCGCCGGTGGAGATTCCCGCACCGCAGAGCACATCGACGTCCTCGTCGACCGCGGCGGCGGCCTCGACCGCGCCAGTCACTATGTCCGGGTCGGCCTGACTGACGGGCGTGCCGGTCCCGATGAGCTCCGGCGGCTCGACGGCGACGGCGTCCGGACCGAGCGCGGCGGCCGCACCGATCTGTCGCGGGTTGTTCGCGCAGACGATCGTCTCCATGTCGTTCCGCTCGGCCGCGCGAAGCGAGGCGTCGATGTCGGCGAGCTTCAGCCGGTTCTCGGAGTGGTTGAGCATCGTCCCGTACGCGCCCGCGTCCGCGGCCGCCTCGGCGAGCGTGCTCCCGGTGTGGCTCCCGTGTTCGACGGGGCTGACGTGCTGGGCCCACGTCTCGACGCCAGTCTCGGCCACGCGTTCGAGGTGGGCGGCCTGCGGGGCGACGGCGACGGTCGCGTCTGTGTCTTCGTTCACTTCGGCGGCGGCGGACGCGACCTCGACGGGGTCGCAGGGGTACGCCTTCAGGTTGACGAGTACGAACATGCCTGAAAGGCCACGAGGACGACCCAAATAGCTACCTGTTCGGGCGAAGCTACTCGGCCGTCGCGGTGGAGATACTACTCGACCTTCGCGGTGGAAGCTGCTCGGCTATCGCGGTGGCGAAACGAGAAAACCGGAGAAGGAACGGTTCAGTCGTTACAGCAACCGGACGCCTCGTCGGCGAAGTCGAGACCGAGTTCGTCGGAGAGGACGTCGTTGACCTTCTCGAGGCGGGCGTCGAGGCGGTTCTGGGCCTCGAGGTACTCGGCCATGGCCGGGATGTCGTGCAGTTCCTGCTGGGTCTCCTGCAGGTTCTTCAGGTCCTCCTGGGTCGCCTGCCCGGTCTGCCGGGCGAGCATGAACTCCTGGCGGACGGACTCGAACTCCGATATCTTCTCCTGGGCCTCGTCGGACGCCTCGACGGCCTCCTGCGCCTCCTGGAACTGCTCGTACTCCGGAAGCTCGCGGAGTGCCGCACCCAGTTCGCGTGCTTTCTCGTCGACCCCGCTCGTCTCGTCGGTCCCGTCGGGCTGCGTCTCGATGCTCATGAGCGCGCTTTCGGGTTGGACGTGTTTCAACCTGCCGAAGCCGGGTGGCCGTCACGGAGCCTCCGGCCGCCCGGTGCATTACTGTCGTCGCCAAACGAGTTAGGCCGGGGTTCCGAGTCGAGAAACGAGAAACCTACAGGCGGTACATCCCATGCTCGAACCGGACACGGAGAGACCTCGCTGTGGTGAACAGACCACGGAGGAGACACGATAACGATGGCCGAGACGTTCGGCCTCATCAGTCTGGTCCCCGCATTGCTCGCCATCCTGCTGACGCTCCTGACGCGACAGGCGCTCCTGTCGCTGTTCGCGGGCGTCTGGATGGGTGCGACCATCCTCGTCGGCTGGAACCCGCTCGCCGGCGCGGCCCGTTCGCTCCAGTTCGTCGTCGAGAACGTCACGGCGACCTTCAACGCGACGATGCTGTTGTTCACGTTCCTCATCGGCGCGATGCTCGGGATGATATTCCTCTCGGGCGGGATGCGGGCGCTGGCCGACCGCATCGTCAGCGCCATCAAGACGAGAAGACAGGCCCAGATCGGGACCGCCGGACTCGGGCTGGTCATCTTCTTCGACTCCTACGCCAGCACGATGATCACCGGCTCCGTGATGCGCCCCGTCACGGACCGCTACAACATCAGCCGCGAGAAGCTGGCGTACATCCTGGACTCGACCACGGCACCGATGGCGAGTATCTCGGTCATCTCGACGTGGCTCGGCTTCGAGCTCGGACTCATCCGAGACCAGTTCCAGAAGCTCGGCGTCGAGCAGTCACCGTTCGTCGTCTTCCTCGAGTCCATCCCGTACCGCTTCTACAGTATCTTCGCGCTCATCCTCGTCTTCGCCGTCGTCCTCGGTGACTGGAACATCGGCCCGATGAAGCGGGCCGAAGAGCGCGCCCGGAACGAGGGCAAGCTCGTCCGCGACGACGCAAACCCGATGATGGAGACACAGGCGGGCGATATCGAGACGCCCGACCATGTGGATGCGAAATGGTGGTACTTCGTCGCGCCCATTCTGGCCGTCGTGGCCACGACCGTGTTCAGTCTGTTCTACACGGGTGGAATCATGAATGGGACCTCGATTCCTGCAGCACTGTGGAGCGCTGTAACCGGGTTGACACTCGCGCCAATCATCGATCCCCTGCTGACTGGGACCGGCCCGACCGAAGCCCTCTCGAACGCAGGAACCGCGAAGTCGCTTCTCTGGTCGTCGATGGCCGGCTGTGCGACCATCCTCTACATCCTCGTCGTCCACGCCCGCATCGCGCTCGAGGACGTGAGCGACTCCATCTTCGAGGGGTTCAAGATGGTCATGTTCCCCATCGCCATCCTCTCGCTCGCGTGGTCGATGGGTGCCGTCAGTTCGGCACTCGGGGTCGGCCCGTACGTCGTCAGCGTCGCAGAGGGCGTCATCACGCCGGGTATCCTCCCCGCCGTGGTGTTCTTCAGCGCCGCGCTCATCAGCTTCTCCATCGGGACCTCGTGGGGGACGATGAGCATCCTGTTCCCGGTCGCCGTCCCGCTGGCGTTCAACCTCGGCACGCCGCTGGCACCCGCCATCGGCGCAATCCTCACCGGCTCGCTGTTCGGTGACCACTGTTCGCCCATCAGCGACACGACCGTCATGTCGAGTATGTTCGCCGCGAGCGACCACGTCGACCACGTCAACACGCAGGTGCCGTACGCGTTCCTCGCGGCTGGCGTCGCCATCGTCTCGTTCCTGCTCGCAGGGATGACGGGCCTCGGCGGCGTCGCCACCGTGGTGCTCGGCGCACTCGTCGTGGTGTCCGTCGCGTACGTCCTCTCGGAGCAGCTGGACCGCAACGTCGGCATCGACGTCGCCCGCGTCTTCGGCGACTGACTGGCCGTCGGTTGCATCCAGGCGATTCTTCTCTCTTCCTGCTGGCGGTTGAACAGGATGAACGGTGCCTGAACGGTAATCGCCATTGATAGTGAGGGTGCCCGTACTCTCCGGTATGACCGAGCGCCAGCCGACCGTCCTCGTCGTCGCCGCGGACGAGCTGACGCGCCGCCGGTACGTCGACTGGCTGGACGGGGCAGATCATCGCGTGGTCGGGACCGGCGTCCGCGACGAGGCGCTCGCGATGGCGAAACGAGCCGCCGTCGTGCTGGTCGATGGACCGCTCGGTGGGACGAGCCACGCGACCATGGTGCGGGCACTCGACAGACAGGGTCGAGCCGGCGCGGTCGTCTCCGTCGGCTCGGCTGGCAGCCCAGGGCTCGACTGCGACGCCGTCCTCGAGTCGCCGGTCGCCCCCGAGGACCTGGCCCGAGTGGTCGACCGGCTGGTCTCCCGGGCGACCTACGTCGACCGACTGGACGCCCTGCTCGCGGCGGCGCGTCGCGCGACCGGGACGACCGCCGAGCCCGGGTCGCGAACGGCCGAACTACAGTCCGAGACGCGGTCGCTCCAGCGCGAGTTCGAGGCGGGTGATTTCGAGGCGATGTTCCGCGCAATCGGTCCCTCGTGAACGGGCGTCACTGCCCCACATACCGCCGTCTGTGAACCGAGGAAGTTAACCGTCCGCTCTGGTTAATCCGGTCCAATGAGCAACGAGTCGTACTCCGAGGGCGACCTCCGCAACACGGGCATGTCCCTCAAGCACGATCGCGAGTGGGATTACGAACTTGAACGCATCGTGGAGGCCGTCGACGAGCGCGACGCCACCAAGGTCGGCTTACAGTTCCCCGAAGGGCTCAAGCGACGCGGCCCGCGGGTCGCCGACGACCTGCGCGAACTGCTGCCCGACGAGGTCACCGTCCTCATCTCGGGCCAGCCGTGTTACGGCGCCTGCGACCTCGACACCTTCCTGATGCGGCGCACCGACGTCTTCGTCCACTTCGGCCACTCTCCGATGAAGGAGTCGGACAAGATCATCTACGTCCCGCTGTTCTCCAACGTCGAGGTCCGCCCCATCATGGAGCGGGCCGTCGAGGAGGAGCTGGAGACGGGTGACGTCGGTCTGGTCACCACCGCCCAGCACATGAACCGCTTCGAGGAGATGAAGGAGTGGCTCACCGAGGAGGGCTTCGACGTCCACACCCGCAAGGGCGACGACCGCCTCACCCACGAGGGCCAGGTCCTCGGCTGCAACTACGCCTCCGCGGACATCGACGCCGACCAGATCCTCTACGTCGGCGGCGGCAAGTTCCACCCGCTCGGCCTCGCGATGGAGCACCCCGACAAGACGGTCGTCATCGCCGACCCCGTCAACAACGTCGTCACCGTGGCAGACACGGAGAAGTTCATGAAACAGCGCTACGGCGCCGTCCACCGCGCCATGGACGCCGAGAAGTTCGGCGTCATCTTCTGTACGAAGATCGGCCAGGGCCGCTGGGAGATAGCCGAGGAGATCGTCGACAACAACGAGAACGCCTACCTCATCACGATGGACGAGGTCACGCCGGACCGGCTGCGCAACTTCAACATGGACGCCTTCGTCAACACGGGCTGTCCGCGCATCACGACCGACGACGGTCCGCAGTTCCACAAGCCGATGCTCACGCCGCAGGAGTACAAGATTGCCATCGGCGAGGAGCCGCTCGAGGACCTCGCGTTCGACACGTTCCACGGGACGTGGTGAGCGGACTGACCGCATTGTCGTCCACCGTATCGCTCCACGACCAGTTCCGAAACCTGTAAACACCGCCACCGACCACGAGAACACATGGAACTCACCGTCACGGAGAACCTCGACCAGGAACTCCACGTCGAGATCGCAGGCGAGGACCACACGTTCATGAACGTCCTCAAGGGCGCGCTCCTGGAGACGGAGGGCGTCAGCGCCGCGACCTACGACATGAACCCGGAGCAGTCCGGTGGCCAGACAGAGCCCATCCTCACCGTCAAGACCGAGGAGGGAACCGACCCCATCGACGCGCTCGCCGCCGCCGCAGAGCGTGTCCAGGAGAAGACCTCGGCCTTCCGCGACGCCTTCGCGAACGCGGCCTGAACGTCTCGTTCTTGCAGCTGCCGATTCGCGTCCATCGAGCGACGCCTGTCCACCGTCAGCAGACCGCGTGGACGACCCAGATGCTCCCGTCCGGTCCGACGTGGACGTCGACGGCGTAGCTCTGATCGGCCGATTCGATGGCCCCGCGTGTGCCCGCGTCGAACACGAGTGCGGCGTAGATGGAGGTCGCGAGCTGGTCCTCCGACTCGAACTCGTCGACGGTGGTCGCCAGTCCATCGGGCGACCTCGAACCAGAGATGATGAGCGATGCCGGTGAGTTACAGCCGAGCGAGAAGTCCTCGACGGAACCGGAGACCGAACCGCCCTCGTAGGTGTCGACCACCCGCTTCTGGTTCTCGAACTCGGCTGCCCGGTCGAGGTCGGACGAGGTGCCGAGTTCGGCGAGTCCCTCGGATTCACGGTGGTCGGCGACGCGCTGGTGAACCGCGGCTTCGACCGCTTCCAGGTCCAGCCCGTTCGCTTCGTCGGCGTGCCCCGGCGCGTCGGAGACTGTCGGCCCGTCGAGGGCATCCATCAGCGGGGTCGGGACGGAGACTACACCGCTGAACAGGAGGGCACCGAGGATTGCGAGGATCGCGAGTGGCAGGAGTGCTGGCTTCGCGTGATCGAGGTAGCTCGAACCAGCGAGTTCCGCGTCGAGATGCGAGTAGTCCGGCGTCTGCTGGTCGAGCGTCATCCCGCCACAGCGCGTGCAGGGTGGATTGTTCCGGTTGTGCTGGGTCTCACAGTCTCGACATCGCCAGACGAACCGCTCGTAGGCTCCAGCGTCACCACCACAGTCGTCGCAGGGAGGTGCCCGCGACGTTTCCGCACAGTGGTCGCATCTCCACGTCATTCATCCGACAATATCAGCGGTAGTGCAAATAGCTGCTGGCTGTTAGCGATGGTCCAGTACCCGGCAGGAGAGATGCGGAAGACGGGCGGTCAGAGCCGGACCGGCACGCCGCGCTCGTCGAGGTACTCCTTCACGTCGCGAATCGTGTACTCGTCGAAGTGGAAGATAGAAGCCGCGAGACCGGCGTCGGCGCCCGCTTCCGTGAATACCTCGTACATGTCCTCCGGGCCGCCACAGCCCGACGAGGCGATGACCGGCGTGTCCACGGCGTCGCAGACCGCCTTCGTCAGCGGGATGTCGTAGCCGTCCTTGGTGCCGTCGGCGTCGATGGAGTTGACGAACAGCTCGCCAGCACCGCGCGACTCGGCCTCCTCGGCCCATTCGACCACGTCGCGCCCGGTCCCCTCGCTGCCGCCTTTCACCGTACACTCGAACCAGCAGGACTCGCCGTCGACCTCGGCGTAGTACTCGCCCTGCTCGTCGTACCGGCGTCGGGAGTCGACCGAGATGACGATGCACTGGCTGCCGAAGGCGCGTGCGCCCTCCTTCACGAGGTCGGGGTTCGCCAGCGCGCCGGAGTTGATGGACACCTTGTCCGCGCCCGCCCGGAGCGTCTCCTTGATGTCCTCGGTCGTCCGGATGCCGCCGCCGACGGTCAGCGGGATGAACACCTCGTCGGCGACCGCCGAGACGGTGTCGAGCATGGTCTCGCGGCCGTCCGAGGAGGCCGTGATGTCGAGGAAGACGAACTCGTCTGCACCCGATTCGTTGTACGCCCGCGCCATCTCCACCGGGTCACCCGTGTACGCCAGGTCCTCGAAGTTGACCCCCGTGTACACCGCCGCGTTGCCGTCCTCGTCCAGGTCTACGTCGATACAGGGGATGATTCGCTTCGTGAGGGGCATTCGTTACCCGTGATTCGTGCGTGGCGGCTTTCACGGTTTCGACCGGGGACAGATTCGATACTTTCAGGTACGCCCTGTCGGAACTGGAACGTATGAGCGACGACGCCGAACACGCGGTGGACCAGAACGCCTCCGACCACTCGGACCACGGCCATGACGACCACGGACACGGCGACCACGAGCACCACGAGGGCGAGACGGAAGGTCGCGTCACCTCGCCGATGCAGGAGTTCTCGATGAGCCAGGTCTCGACCGGTTTCATCGTGGCGCTCGTCGGCATCGTGCTGACCATCGCGGTTCCGCTGCTGCTGATCTGAAGACGTCCAGCTTCTCTCTTCGCGCTCGATGTGCCTCATCGTGAGCGGTGCTTCGGTAGCCCCGGCCGCCGACGAAGCGAACCTTTGTATTCCATCCCGGCCCAAGCGCCGGCAATGACCGACGCCATCGTCGCCGACGGCATCGAGAAGACCTACGGCGACACGACCGCGCTCTCGGGCGTCTCGCTCTCGGTCGCCGAGGGCGAGGTGTTCGCGCTCATCGGCCCGAACGGGGCCGGGAAGACGACGCTGGTCCGTTCGCTGACCGGAACGGTCGCGCCCGATTCGGGAGCGGCACGACTGCTCGGTTCGTCGACCGCGGACGTGTCGAAGGACCGACTCGGCGTGCTTCCCCAGAAGTTCTCGCCGCCGGAGCGACTCTCCGCGCGCGAGGTCGTCGCCTACTACGCCGGCCTCTACGACGAAGCCCGGGACGTCGACGAGATACTCTCCGAGGTCGGCGTCTCGGAGAAGGCGGAGACATGGTACGAGAACTGTTCGGGCGGCCAGCAGCGGCGCATCTGTCTCGGCGCGACTCTCGTCAACGACCCGGACGTGCTGTTCCTCGACGAACCGACCACGGGCATCGACCCGGCCGGCCGGCGGACCATCTGGGAGCGCATCGAGGGACTGGCGTCGGGGGGGACGACCGTGTTCCTCACGACGCACGACATGGCCGAGGCGGAGCGGCTCGCCGACCGGGTGGGGCTGCTGGCAGAGGGGGAACTCGTCGCGGTCGGGACGCCCCACGAGCTGGTCGAGCGGTACGTCGGCGAGGACCGGCTGACGGTCACGGTCCTGGACCGGCCAGGACGAGCCGCGGAGGCGGTGGACTTTGAGGCGACCGTCTCCGGCGACGAGGTCGTCTTCTCGGACGTGTCCCCGCAGGACATCGGTCACGTCGTCGACGCGCTCGACGAACTGGGCGTCGAGTACACCTCGGTCGCGTGGGCCGAGCCCTCGCTGGAGGACGTCTATCTCGAGTTGACGGGTGAACGGTTCGAGGTCGAGAGCGCGAACAGAGCGGTCGCCGCTGGGGAGGTCGAACGATGACCGCAGCGAGACGCATCCGCTCGGAGGCCGTCGCCGCGTGGCACTCGTTCCTGCGGCGGCGGGTCGCCGTCTTCTTCACGTTCTTCTTCCCCGTGCTGCTGGTCGGCATCTTCGGGGCGCTGGTCCAGACGAACCCCGCTGGTGGTGGCCTGTTCGCGGAGGACCCGGCGTACTACGTTCCGGGCTACCTCGCCGTCGTCGTCCTCCAGACCCCACTGTCGCGGATGGGCTCGGAGGTCGCCCGACACCGCGAAGGCAGTCGATTCGAGAAGCTGGCGACGACCCCGCTGACGCGGGCCGAGTGGCTCGCCGCGCACACCCTCGTCAACACCGTCATCATCGGCATCGCCGGCTTCGTCCTGCTCGTCCTGACGGTCGTACTGACAGGCGCGCAGATAACGTACTCCCCGCTCATCCTCGTCTACGTCCTGCTCGGCGTCGCCACCTTCTGCGGGGTCGGTGCGATGCTCGGCTCGTTCGCGGACTCGCAGGACGGTGCCATCACGGCCGCGAACGCTATCGGTCTCCCCCTGCTGTTCCTCTCCGAGACGTTCGTCCCGCCGTCGATGCTCCCGGACTGGTTCCACCCCATCGTGGCACTGTCGCCCCTGACGTACTTCTCGCACGGGCTTCGACAGGTCATCTGGGCTGGCGCCGAGCCGGGGACCGTCGTCCTCGGGCTCGACGGTATCCAGTCGCTTGCGTTGCTCGCGGTACTGGCGGTGGCGTTCTTCGGGTTCGGGGCGCGGGCGATTCCCCAGACGGACTGAGGCCGGGGCGGGGAGACTGCTCAGAAGAACTCTGATAGCGTCTTCTCGCTCGCTTCGCGCTTCTCCACGTCGAACTCGGCCAGCCTGACGAACTCCAGCTCGTCGTCGCGGAGGGTCCGCTTCACCCGGTCGCTGGCCGAGGGCGCGACGAGCATGCCGCGAACCTCGGGGTTCGACTCCCGGTAGAGGTCGACGTACCGCTTCAGCTGGTCGACGTTGTTGAGCGTGGCCTGCCGACGCTTGACCTCGACGACGACGGGGACGGCCTCTGCGTCGCGCGCGAAGAAGTCGATGAAGCCGTACTTCGTCTCGCGCTCGTGCTCGACGATACGGATTCCGTCGCCGAGCGACTCCTCGGGATTGCGCTCGATGTACTCGTGCATCTCGGCCTCGGTGCCGCGCTCCCGGTAGTCGGCGGGGTCGTCGGCGTCGAACCGGGTGAGGAGGTACGGCTCGTGGAGGAAGACGCGCAGGTACTCGTTCGGGTTGGAGCGGCGCGCGTAGAGGAGTGGTGCACCGGCGGCGTCCGGTGCTGACTCGTCGTCGCCGTCCTCGATCTCGACTTTGATGGTCGCGCCGCCGGGCATCCAGTTCACCGGCTTGTGGCCCGAGGGTCGGTGGACGAGCAGCGTCCCGTCCGGTTTGCAGACCACGAGCCGGTCGCCGGGTGCGAGGTAGCCGCCACTGCGGCCGTCGTACTCGACCTCGCACTCGGCCATCACCGAGATCATGGCCCCGTCCCTGAGCCCTTCGCGAACGACGCGCTCGACGGTCTGGGCGTCGGGCGCGTGGTGTCGTTCCGTCGTCATAGCTCTCGGGTTCCCACCTGTGCACGAAAAAGGTGTCCGGTTCGCAGTCGCCGTCCGGGGCAGGTGGCCCTCTCGGCTGCCAGCTCTCCGCCGGTCAGCTCACTCGAGGTCGAAGCGGTCGAGCGTCATGACCTTCTCCCACGCGGCAACGAAGTCGCGAACGAACTTCTCCTCTGCGTCCTCGGCCCCGTAGACCTCCGCGAGCGCCCGAAGGCGGGAGTTCGAGCCGAAGACGAGGTCGACGCGGGTTCCCCGCCACTCGACCTCGCCGGTGTCGCGGTCACGGCCGACGTACACGTCGTCGTCGTCCGAGGACGGCTCCCACTCGAGGTCGTTGTCGAGCAGGTTCGCGAAGAAGTCGTTGGTCAGCGTCTCCGGCTCGTCGGTGAAGACGCCGAGGTCGGAGCTCTCGTAGTTCGCGTCCAGCACTCGCATGCCGCCGACGAGCACCGTCATCTCGGGGGCCGTCAGCGTCAGGAGGTCGGCCCTGTCGACCAGCTGCTCCTCAGCCGCCCGGTCGTCGTCGCCACCGAGGTAGTTCCGGAACCCGTCCGCGTCCGGCTCGAGCGCCTCGAACGAGTCGACGTCGGTCTGCTCTTGCGAGGCGTCCGTCCGGCCCGGTTCGAACGACACGTCCACGTCGTAGCCGGCATCGCTCGCGGCCTCCTCGACGGCCGCGTTGCCGCCCAGGACGATGAGGTCCGCGAGCGAGACGCGCACGTCGTCGGACCGGGAGCTGTTGAAGTCCTCCTGGATGGCCTCCAGCGTGTCGAGCACGGCCTCGAGCTCCGCCGGCTCGTTGACCTCCCAGTTCTTCTGGGGGCGGAGGCGGATGCGGGCGCCGTTCGCGCCGCCGCGCTTGTCGCTGTCGCGGTACGTCGACGCGGCCGCCCAGGCGGTCTTGACCAGCTTGGAGACCGAGAGGTCCGACGCGAGAATCTCCGCTTCGAGCTCGGCGACCTCGTCTTCGCCGATGCGGTCGTAGTCCGCGTCCGGAAGCGGGTCCTGCCACAGCATCTCCTCGTCCGGGACCTCCGGGCCGAGGAACCGCGTCGGCGGGCCCATGTCGCGGTGGGTCAGCTTGTACCAGGCCTTCGCGAAGGCCTGCTGGAACTCGTCCGGGTTCTCGTGGAAGCGCTTCGATATCTCCCGGTAGTCCGGGTCCTCCTTCAGGGCAAGGTCCGTCGTGAGCATCATCGGCGGGTTCGACGCCGACGAGTCGTGCGCGTCCGGCACGTCGTCCTCGGCGGACTCGTCCTTCGGCCGCCACTGCCACGCGCCGGCGGGACTCTTCTCCAGCTCCCACTCGTACTCGAACAGGTTCTCGAGGAAGCCGCTGTCCCACATGGTCGGGGACGAGGTCCACGCACCCTCCAGCCCGCTGGTGATCGTGTCCGGCCCCTTGCCCGAGCCGTGTTCGCTGTCCCAGCCGAGGCCCATCTCCTCGATGGGTGCCCCCTCCGGGTCCGGGCCGAGGCTGTCGTCCGGGGCCGCACCGTGGGTCTTACCGAACGTGTGGCCGCCGGCGATGAGCGCGACGGTCTCCTCGTCGTTCATCGCCATCCGGCTGAACGTCTGCCGAATGTAGTCGGCCGCCTTGGCCGGGTCCGGCTCGCCGTTCGGGCCCTCGGGGTTCACGTATATCAGGCCCATGTGGTCGGCGCCGAGGGGTTCCTCGAGGTCGCCGTCCTCGTCGTGGCGTTCGTCTGCGAGCCACTCGTCCTCGGGCCCCCAGTCGACGGCCTCGTCGGGCTCGTAGGCATCCTCGCGCCCGCCGGCGAAGCCGTAGGTCTCGAAGCCCATCGACTCCAGGGCGACGTTGCCCGTCAGTATCATCAGGTCGGCCCACGAGAGCTTGCGGCCGTACTTCTGCTTGACCGGCCAGAGGAGTCGGCGCGCCTTGTCGAGGTTCACGTTGTCTGGCCAGCTGTTGAGCGGGGCGAAGCGCTGCCGTCCGGAGGCCGCACCGCCGCGGCCGTCGCTGGTCCGATACGTGCCGGCGCTGTGCCACGCCATCCGTATGAAGAGCGGACCGTAGTGGCCCCAGTCGGCCGGCCACCACTCCTGCGAATCCGTCATCACCGCCTCGATGTCCTCCTTCACCGCGTCGAGATCGAGCGACTCGAACGCGTCGGCGTAGTCGAACTCGTCGTCCATCGGGTCGACCTGCCGAGCGTTCTGGTCGAGGATCTGCACGTTCAGCTGATTCGGCCACCAGTCCTGGTTGGACCCATTCATCATCGGGCACTTGTTCCTATCGCGTGTTAAGATTGTCTAACTCGGAAACGAAGGCGGCCATCAGGCGAAAAATTCTATTGGTTCTATGAACTAATGTCCGCGATAGGAGCACCGCTTCTTTCCGGGCGCTCAAGAGCGGGAGACGTGGTCTCCGGGCTCATCGCGGGCCGGTAGCGCGTTTCCTTCCGGCAGCCCTCTCGTTCACCGACGGACGTCTCTGGACGGCCGGGGGACTCTTTCAACCGCTCGGCAACTCCCTCACTCGACCGGGATGCGCCGGCCCCCGCCGCCGGTCCCGTCCTCGCCGCCATCAGCGCCGCTCTCTCCATCACCGTTCCCGTGAGAGTTCGCGCGGTCGGTGACGACGAGTCGCTCGGTCGTCTCGCCGGCTGCTCGCTGGATGGTCAGCTCCACCGTGTCACCGGGCCGGACTTCGGTCATCAGGTACCTGACGAGCTCCTCGTGCGCGTGAAGCTCGTGGCCGTCGATACCGGTGATGACGTCGCCACCGACCGGCACCTCACGACCTCGCACCACCGTCGCGGTGTGACAGCCACCGAGGACGCCACTGGCTGGACCCTCGCGGACGTCGACGACGAGGACGCCGCGGGGGACGTCGAGCCCGTTCGCCTCGGCCACCGTGGGCGAGACGTCCATCGTCCGGACGTGGAGGGTCGCGTGGTCGGCCTTCCCGTGGGCGAGTAGATCAGGAACGACCCGGTGGACGAGCGCGGGCGAGATGGCGAAGCCGATGTTGTCACCCTGTCTGGCCCGGTTGACGCCGACGACCTCGCCGTCGAGGGTGACGAGCGGGCCGCCGGAGTTGCCCGGGTTTATCGGCGCGTCGGTCTGGACCGTGTCGGGGATGGTGAAGCCCTCACCCGTGGGCATCGACCGGTTGACGCCGGAGACGATGCCCGCCGAGATGGTCCCATCGAGGCCCATCGGGTTGCCCAGCGCGGCGACCGGGGTCCCTGGCACTGGATTCGCCGCGGCGACGGGGAGCGGGGTGACGTAGTCCGGGAGGTCCTCGACGCGGACGACGGCGAGGTCGGTCGCCGGGTCGGTGCCTACGACGCTGGCGGTTCGCCACTCGCCGTTGGAGAAGCGACACTCGACCTCTGTCGCGCCGTCGACGACGTGGTGGTTCGTGACGACGTGGCCCGACTCGTCGTAGACGAATCCCGAGCCTGCGCCGTGGTGGTTGTCCCCGGTCGCCGGGTAGATGGAGACGACCGCGGGAATCGTCGTGCGGTACAGCTCCGTGTAGGTGTGGTCGGTCCGTTTCATGTGGGGTGCGACCAGTTCGCACTAACCTCTGGTAAGTTTCGTTCGTATTTAACCGAGACGGTGGTGCCGGTGGCGTCACCCCGGCGAGCCTCAGCCCGTCAGTGGACCGAAAACGGCATCGAAGAACGGCGAGACGGCGTCCGAGACGCCGACCACGTCGAAGACGACGAGCAGGTAGTAGCTCGCGACCAGCAACATCACCGCCCCCGTGACCCGGTTGATGGTCGAACTGTGCTTCGCGAGGCCCCGGGTCGCCCGCTGGCCGGCCGATTGCGAGACGAGCCCGAAGGCGAGCAACGGCGTGCCCATCCCGAGACCGAACGCCAGGAAGCCGAGGAACCCTGCGAGCGGAGTGTCGAACAGGACGGGTGCGCGGGCGAAGAACAGCGCCAGCAGTCCGGGATTGCACGGGAGTACGATGGCCCCGAAGAAGAACCCGTAGCCGAACGCCGTCAGCGCGGGGTGGCTCGACTGGGGCGGCTCGGCCGTCGGCAGCCGGTGCGCGAGGTCGAGGTCGAACAGGAGCGCGACGCTCACGAGGAGCAAAACGACGAAGGCGATGGGGGAGACGACCTCGACGACGACCGTCAGCGACTCCTGCAGCAGGAACGAGAAGACGACGCCGACGGCCGCCATGAAGGCGATGACGCCGAGGGTGACGAGGCCGGCGAGGACCCCGGCGGGGAGCCGTCCCTCTTCCCCCTGTGAGGAGAGGTACGCAAGGAAGCCGGGGTAGAGCGGGAGGGCGCACGCCGCCGTCAGCGGCGTCCCGACGCCGAGCACGAATACCTCGACGAACCGGTCTAACATCGGTGTCCCTCCCGCCGGCTGACCGACGGTGTCACCCGCCGGTCTAGCATTCGTCGGTCTGCTCGACGAGGTAGTCGGTCGACTTGTGTCCGTCCTTGAGGCGGGTCGTCTCTCCACCGGGGCAGTGGAGTAGCATCGGGACAGACGGCGCACTCGCCATCGTCGAGCCGAACTCGTCGGTCAACTGTTTCGTCACGTCGGACGGGGAGACCGCGTAGTACCAGTCGTACCCGTGGGACTCGGCGTGTGCCTTCACCTTCTCGGCGCTCTCGTTCGGGTCGATGTCGAGGGCGACGCTCACCACGTCGTCGCCGACCTCGTCGTGGAACGTCTTGAGCTCGTCCTGCTGTCGCTTACAGTTCGAACACCAGACGGCGAACGTCTCGACGAGGACCGGTTTCTCGAAATCGGCGATTCGGAACGTCTCGCCGGTCAGGACGTTGGTCAGTTCGGTCTGCTGCCAGTTCGTCGACCCGCCCGTCTCGCCGCCGCCGTTCTGGCCACCGCCACCGTCCGTATCACCGTCCCCAGCAGACCCACCGTCGCCGCCCATGCCGCCGTCGTTCGAACCGCCACCGAGACAGCCCGCCAGTCCGAGCGTCCCGAGACCCGCGAATCGGAGGGCGTCGCGCCGAGAGATGTCAGTCATGCTTCTCCTGAGGGAGGCTCGGGACAAAATCACATCTCGGTCGGGCGCGCTCGGCGCACGACCGACCGGGGGTACGGAACCGACCCGCCAGTCGCCGAGGCCATGGGGTCAGAGCGGAACGCCGACGAACATGAACCGGTAGCTGTAGATGTGGTTCAGCATGACGTAGGTCACGACGCCGAGGCTGAGCGACAGGATCCACGCGCCGGCGGCGATGCGGCCGATCTTTTTGTGGGGCGTGTTCCGGAGCTCTGCCGGCGTGTGGGTGAGTCCGAGTACGAGCGCGTAGAGGACGACCGGAACCGAGACCACGGAGAGGACGATGTGGATGGCGAGCATCACCAGGTACGCGACGTAGACGATACCCGTCGCGCCCACTATCTCCTTCTCGCCGCCGCCGCCGACCTTCACGAGGTAGAGCGCGAGGAAGACGAGGATGAGCGTGAACGAGGTGAGCATCGCTGCTCGATGTTTCGCGACCTCGCCCGCGCGAATCCAGTACCAGCCGAGTGCGAGCGAGACGGTCGCGATGGTGTTGACGACCGCGATGGCGTGCGAGAGAATATTGACGGTCGCGTGGTCGATGGTCGGGTAGATGGGGACGAGTCCGGCGAACGTGCCCAGCACGAGGGCGTAGCCGACGACCGTCAGTACGATGGTCGTCTCGCGGACGTTGTCCCGAACCGTCGCTCTGACCTCGGTGCTGCTCATTGGCGGGGGGTTGGGACGAGGGGAGTATCCCGTTTTCGCTTCGGGGTGTCGGCCAGAATTCCAGTTTCGTTGCACTACATCAGGTGAAATTGTAGAATCGGCACCCGAAGGCGGGGGGCCTTCCGTTAGAGTAAAACCTGCCGCAAGGGAAAGCGATTGTATGAGCAGCGACCAGGACCAGCGGTCGATTCGTTGTCTCGTGGCCAAGGTCGGACTCGACGGGCACGACAGAGGGGCGCACGTCATCGCCCGCGCGTTCCGTGACGCAGGGTTCGAAGTAATCTACTCGGGCCTGCACAAGGCGCCGGACGAGATCGTACAGGCCGCCGTCCAGGAGGACGTCGACGTCCTCGGCATCTCCATCCTCTCGGGCGCACACAACACGCTCGTCCCGAAGATCGTCGACGGCCTCAAGGAGTACGAGGCGTTCGAAGACACACTCATCCTCGTCGGCGGGGTCATCCCCGAGGACGACAAGGCCCACCTCAAGGAGCTCGGCGTCGCAGAGGTGTTCGGCCCCGGTACCTCGATGGACGAGACCGTCAAGTTCGTCCGCGAGAACGCCCCGGAACGATGAGCACGCCGACGGACGACCTGCTGGACGACCTCCTCGCCGGAAAGCACCGTGCGCTCGCCCGCGCCATCTCGGTCATCGAGAACCGCGAGGACGGCTATCGGGAACTCGTCTCCGCCCTCTACGAGCACACCGGTGATGCGGAGGTCATCGGCATCACCGGGAGCCCCGGCGCCGGCAAGTCGACGCTCGTCGACAAGATGGCGAGCACCTACAGAGAGCGCGGCGAGACCGTCGGCGTCGTCGCCATCGACCCGTCCTCACCGTTCACGGGTGGCTCTGTCCTCGGCGACCGCATCCGCATGGCCTCGAACGTCGGCGACATGGACGTGTTCTTCCGGTCGATGAGCGCCCGCGGCAACCTCGGCGGACTCTCGACCGCGACGGCGGACGCCGTGAAGGCGATGGACGCCTTCGGCAAGGACAAGATCATCGTCGAGACGGTCGGTGCGGGTCAGAACGAGATAGACATCGTCCGGACGGCCGATACGGTCTGCGTGCTCGTCCCGCCCGGTGCGGGCGACAACGTCCAGATGCTCAAGGCCGGCATCCTCGAGATCGCCGACGTCTTCGTCGTCAACAAGGCGGACATGGACGGCGCCGACCGGACCGTCCAGGAGCTGCTGGAGATGGTCCAGATGGGCTCGGGCGCGATGCGTATCGACGCGAGCCACCACGGGTTCGGCGACGTGGACGTCGACGTCGACATGCCGGGCTCGGCCGACGCCGGCGAGGCGGACGTCGAACCGTGGCAGCCGCCCGTCCTCGAGACGGTCGCGACCGACGGACAGGGCGTCGACGAACTGCTCCAGACGCTCTCTGACCACCACGGACACATGGTCAGTACGGGCCAGCTGGAACGCAAACGCCGCCAGCGCGTCGCCGAAGAGATCCGAACGCTCCTCCGGGACGACGCGGCCGGCCTCGTCCGACAGGAGCTCGATTCGAGAGGCGGCATCGGCGCGTTCGTCGACCAGGTGATGGCCGGCGAGACAGACCCGTACGCCATCGCCGACGACGTCATCCAGCCCATCGCGGACTGCGTCGAACAGAACTAGGTCGCGGAACGCTTCGTTCCCGCCGGGAGGTGGCCTCGGCGAAGCAACACTCAATCTGCGGTCGCGTCCTCTTGCGGTGCGGTGTACACGGTCTCCTGCGTGAGCGTCTTGACCGCCCGTCGGAACCGCTCGGAGGCCGCGTTCTCCGAGATGCCGAGGCTCGACGCGAGTTCGGCGAGCGAGCTCCTGCGTGGAATCTCC
This sequence comes from Haloarchaeobius lipolyticus, assembly GCF_051208015.1. Lineage (NCBI taxonomy): Archaea > Methanobacteriati > Methanobacteriota > Halobacteria > Halobacteriales > Halorubellaceae > Haloarchaeobius > Haloarchaeobius lipolyticus. The sequence continues at coordinate 360,357 of NZ_JBPKGF010000004.1, forward strand.
AGATACCCCGTCTCGATCGCCGCCTGCAGCACGTCTCGCTGTCGTGGTGTCAGCCCGTAGATGACCGACCCACCCTCGACCTGCCCCGAGAGCCGTTGCAGGTCCATCACCACTTCACTGTCCCGACAGTAGTCGGCGAACCCGGCGAACGACTCGTGGTCCGGGAAGGCGAGACGATACGTCCAGCCGTCGACGGTGCCGACGATCTCGTCGACGAGCCCGCCGCGTTCGACGAGGTCGGTGTAGACCGCTGCAGCGCGCGCGGTCGGTTCGAGGGTGGCCGTGTACAGGCGGCGGTCGTCGAGGACCGCGACCTGTTCCGGCCGGCCGAGACTCTCGTCGCGCTCGAGCGCACGCTCGAACGTATCGAGGTTACACCCACTCGCCCAGAAAAGCAGCTGGAAGTGGTCTGTTTCGAGCATATCCGACCGCTCCCACTGGACGGTCGTCTGTGGACACGCTCGCAAGCTCGCACGGAGCAATCCAGTGTCCAGTGTGAGTTCGACGAGCAACATCGATTCTTGGCGAGCCTCGGCACCGTAATTACTTAAAAACCCTTAATCTGCAGCCCTACATTTTCATGTGGCGGGAATATTCCCGCTCGCAACTTATCCGCTCTTCCCACCAACAGTGAATTGCCTCGTGGTCCGTGAAGAGAAACGGTGGCCGACACGGCCTCCAGCGACCCGGACCGGGGCAACGACCACGGCCGCAACACCCGATCTCCCCCGCTGCACCACCCACCCCCGGTCCAGCGGTGAATGTCCGTCGGTCACAGACGAGCAGGTGGCCGGTGTGACGCAGGATTGATCGTGTATCCACCCCCCCGACCCAACGGCCGTCGGTCCGATCGCCCGTTTTCTACATACTATCGTCGAGACGACCGTCGAGCCGGGCTTCAACTGTCGGCAGGATTAAGTTACAGCCCGGCGAATTGCTTGTATGAAGTTCAAACGTGCGATAGCTACAGCAGGCGTGACCGTCGGTGCCGTCGCCACGGCGAACGCACTTCTCTCCCGATCCGCAGAGCAGCTCGAGGCTCCCCTGCCCGGCGAGCAGCGGACCTACCGATGGCGCGGGATGGACGTCTCCTACACGGAGGCGGGTGACCCGGACGCACCCGACCTCCTGTTCCTCCACGGCGTGAACGCGGCGGGCTCCAGCCACGAGTGGCGGGAGATATTCGAGGCTCTCTCGAAGGCGTACCACGTCATCGCGCCCGACTTGCCAGGGTTCGGTGCCTCCGACCGTCCCCCGCTCGTCTACACCGCCGAACTGTACGACGACTTCGTCGCCGACTTCGTGCGCGACGTGACCGACCGTCCCACAGTCATCGCGTCGTCGCTCTCGGGCGCCTACGCGACCCGCGCCGCCAGCTCGACAGACGTCCGTCGACTCATCCTCGTCTGCCCGACGGCACAGACCATGCCCGGCGGACGAAAAGCCGGAGTCAGAACCCTGCTTCGCTCACCGCTCGTCGGCGAAGCGCTGTTCAACGCCATGGCCTCGAACAGGTCGCTCGTACACTTCAGCGCCGACCACGGCTACTACGACGTGACGAACTACACGTCCAACAAGCGGGACTACCAGTGGCAGACCGCCCACCAGCCGGGTGCCCGGTTCGCCCCCGCATCGTTCGTCGCCGGCTATCTGGACTCCGACCTCGACCTCGGAACCGCCCTCGCCGAGCTCGACGTCCCCGTGACACTGGTCTGGGGGCGTGAAGCAGAGACGAACCCGCTCTCTGAGGGCCGCAGGCTCGCCGACGCGACCGGCGCGAGACTCGTCGTCGTGGACTACGCCAAACTCCTCCCGCACGACGAACACCCGGACAAGTTCGTCGAAGCCATCGAGGACGACCTCCCCGAAATCTCAGCAGAGACCTTCCGCGAGGAACGGAAACGGAGCCTGGAACGACGCCGCGAGCGCGAACTCGGGTCTCAGGAGGACGTCAGCGTCACCGTCGAGAGCGCTCGAGGCTCGTCGGACGCTGGAGACGACCCCGTCCAGATAGACGTCGAAGAGACGGGCGACGCGGAGAACTGAGCGGCAAAAAAACCCGTTGAACAGGACCAACCGCGCGGAACCGGGCGGCCGCGCGGGCCCGGACGACTCGTTATTGTGCCCGGAAGACGATCACGCGGTCGCCGGTCGTCTTCGTCTCGTCGACGCCGACCGAGACGCTCATTCCGACCTCTACGTCTTCGATGTCGACGCCGGTGACGATACCGGTCACGCGGACCGGCCCGAAGCGGGCGATGGCGGTCGCGAACGGCGCGTCCTCCGAGAAGTTCGGCGTCGGGACGTGCACGATGGTGAACGTCTCGACCTCACCGGTCGCCGGCAGGTCCTTCCGGGCGAGGTCGGTCGAACCTGTCGCGGGGTCGACCCGCCGCGGCGGGAGCCAGCCGTCGCCCTCGGGGCCTTCGAGGTAGTACGGTTCGCCAGCCTCGACGGCGTCGAGCCAGTCGTCGTAGCCGGCGTTGACGACGTCTTCGCTCATGCGACCACCTCCAAAACGTGCACGACAGCACTCGCGACCGTGCCACCCGCGTTGTGGGTGACGCCAGTCTCGGCCTCGGCGACGAACGAGCTGTTCGGGTGGTCGCCGCGCAGGAGCTGGGTCAGCTCTGCGATCTGCGAGGCGCCGGTCGCACCGACCGGGTGACCCTTCGCCTTCAGGCCGCCGGAGAGGTTGACGGGGAGTTCGCCGTCTTGCGTGGTCTTCCCCTCCCGGGCGGCCGAGATTCCTTCGCCGACCTCGAACAGGCCGAGCGACTCCATCGCCAGCACCTCTGCGATGGTGAAACAGTCGTGCACCTCGGCGACGTCGACGTCCGACGCGGAGATGCCCGCGTCCGCGTACGCCTCCTCGGCCGCTTCGTCCGCCGCGGGCGAGCGCGCGAGGTAATCACGGTCGTGGAGCGCCATCAGGTCGCCGCCCTGGCCGGAGCCGGTGATGGCGACTGGGGCGTCGAGTCCGTGTTCCTTCGCGAACTCGTCCGAGACGAGGACGAGCGCGCTCGCGCCGTCGGAGATGGGACACGAGTCGTACAGCCCGAGCGGCTCTGCGACCATGGGGGCCCCCAGCACGTCGTCGGGGGTGATCTCGCGCTGGTACTGTGCTTTCTCGTTCGGGAGGGCGTTCTGGTGGTTCTTGACCGCGATGGCCGCGAGGTCCTCGCGCGTGCCACCGTACTCCGAGAAGTAAGCGTTCGCCATCAGAGCGTACGCGCCTGGGAACGTCATCCCGGCTTTGACCTCCCAGAGGTCGTCCGCGGCGATGGCGAGTGCTTCGGTCGCCCCGGCGGTTCCGAGGTTCGTCATCCGCTCGGCGCCGCCGACGAGGATGACGTCTTTCTCCCCATTCCGGACGTTCTTGACGGCCTCCCGGACGGCGACCCCGGAGGACGCACACGCTGCCTCGTACCGGGTCGCCGGGGCGTCGACGCCGACCGCTTCGGCCATCAGCGGCCCCTGGTGACCCTGGTGCTCCGCGAGTTCGCCCATGAAGTTCCCGTAGAAGAGGGCCTCCACGTGGTCCTGGTCGACGCCCGCATCCGCGAGGGCGTCGAGACCCGCCTCCGCGAACAGGTCACGACCTGTCCGTTCCGGGGACGCGCCGAACTTGGTCAGCCCGACTCCTGCGATTCGTACCTCTGTCATCGTCTCCGAGTAGTTCACGCGCCGTTTAATATGTCGTGGTTAACGATTAGAGTCTACCGTCGGCCACCGGTTCCCGATTACCGTCTGACTCTTCGGCGACGACACCACCGTTTCGTGTGAAAGGTGGGACAGGTTCCCCCCGCCGCCGGAGAGACGGCACGTCAGGCACGGTGCGAGCGGCTTCGTGACCTGTTTATACCTCCACACCGAACCACCGGCCATGGAATCGGAGACGCCCGACCAGACGCCGTCGAAACCGAAAGCGAGCGCCTGGCCCATGCTCATCGCGGTCGGCCTCGCCATCTCGGAGGTCGGTGTCGTGTTCGCCGTCCTCCCCGTCTCGGTGTTCGGACTGCTCCTGTTCTGCGGGAGCGTCGCGGGAATAGTCTCGGAGTCCGGCTACGTCGACGAGCCGTGGGGGCTGATGGTCGGCTTCGCGGCTGTCCTCGTCCTCGTCGGGGCCGGACTGTTCATCGGGTACGGTGGCACCATCGGCGGGGAGAGCCTCATCGGTGTCAGTGCTGGAACCACCGCTGGCGGCATCGCCTATCGGGGCGTCGCAATCGCCCTCGCGGGTGTCGTGACCCTCGCCGCATCGCTTTACGGCTGGTTCTACGCCGAGACCCAGCCCGGTGCCGCTCGCTGAGCGCCGGCACGAACCAACAACCTATTTGTCCGGCACTGCCAACTGCCGACCAAGATGGAACAAGAACGGAGCGTCTTCGACAAGGAGACCCTGCTCGACCTCACGGTGAACGTCATCCCGCTAGGCATCATGCTGTTCTTCTTCATCCTCTTCATCCCGTCCGTCTACGGCCCGTGGCCATGGGAGTCGACGTACTCGCTGCTCCAGATCGCGCTCATCGTCATCCCGTTCATCGGGCTCGCGGTCCTCACGTACTTCTCGGCGAAGGCCATCGAGGGCGACGCGATCAAGAGCGGTTCGAAGGGGCACGCAGACAGTCCCGAACGGCCGGCAGCGGGCGAGAAGGCGAGCGACGAGGACGAGCAGGTCGCCACCGCAGAGTAACGAGACCGACACCGTCTCTGTGTCACACACCGACGACGGATACGAACCTTTCTTTAGGGAGTAATCCCGAGCCACTCACATGGACCTCAGCGGACAGATAGTGCTGACAGGCCTCATGGCGCTGTTCCTCTTCGGCGTGTTCTTCTTCGTCACGCGTCTCGAGGACTGGCGTTCCTACACGCCACTGGCGGGTGGTGGCTCGGGTCTGGTCAGCCGTGAAACCGGGTACGGACACGCAGAGAAACCCGGCGGTCTCATTCGGTGGTTCACGACCGTCGACCACAAGGACATCGGCATTCTGTACGGCATCTACGGCGTCATCGCGTTCGCGTGGGGCGGACTCGCCGTCGTCATCATGCGCACCGAGCTCATGACACCTGCAGTCGACGTGACCTCGGCGCTCGCGAGCCCGATGGGCGTCGGCCAGGGTCAGCTGCTGTACAACTCCCTCCTGACGAGTCACGGCATCACGATGCTGTTCCTCTTCGGGACCCCCATCCTCGCGGCCTTCTCCAACTACCTCATCCCCCTCGTCATCGGCGCAGACGACATGGCGTTCCCGCGCATCAACGCCATCGCGTTCTGGCTGCTGCCGCCGGGTGCGGTGCTCATCTGGGCAGGCTTCTTCCTCGCCCCGTTCGTCGACGGCATCGCGCCGTCGATGACCTCGTGGACGATGTATCCGCCGCAGTCGACCACACAGACTGCGTCCGGAGGCGTCGCGCAGTCCATCTCCGCGCTCAACCCAGGGACGGACCTGATGCTCCTCGGCCTGCACCTCACGGGTGTCTCGGCCACCATGGGTGCCATCAACTTCATCGCGACCATCTTCGCAGAGCGCAGTGAGGACGTCGGCTGGGACAAGCTCGACATCTTCTCGTGGACCATCCTCACGCAGTCCGCGCTCATCCTGTTCTCGTTCCCGCTCCTGGGGAGCGCGATCGTCATGCTCCTCATGGACCGCAACCTGGCGACGACGTTCTTCACGACCGCAGGTGGCGGGACCATCCTCTTCCAGCACCTGTTCTGGTTCTTCGGCCACCCCGAGGTGTACATCCTCGTGCTGCCGCCGATGGGCATCGTCAGCTACGTCCTGCCCCGCTTCGCGGGCCGGAAGCTGTTCGGCTTCAAGTTCGTCGTCTACTCGACGCTCGCCATCGGCGTGCTGAGCTTCGGTGTCTGGGCGCACCACATGTTCGCCTCCGGCATCGACCCGCGCATCCGCGCCTCGTTTATGGCCGTCTCGCTCGCCATCGCGATTCCCTCGGCAGTGAAGACGTTCAACTGGATCACGACGATGTGGAACGGGAAGGTTCGCCTGACGACGCCGATGCTGTTCTGTATCGGCTTCATCTCGAACTTCATCATCGGCGGCGTCACCGGCGTCTTCCTCGCCGCGGTCCCCGTCGACTTCCTGCTCCACGACACCTACTACGTCGTCGGTCACTTCCACTACGTCATCATGGGTGCCATCGCGTTCGCGGTCTTCGCGGGCATCTACTACTGGTTCCCGCTCGTCACCGGGCGCATGTACCAGGTGTCCCTCGCGAAGGGCCACTTCTGGCTGACGATGGTCGGGACGAACCTGACCTTCTTCGCGATGATCCTGATGGGCTATGCCGGGATGCCGCGCCGGTACGCCGGCTACGCGGGAATCACGGTCGGCCCCATCGACATGATCACGCTGATGCACGTGCTGGCCTCGGTCGGTGCGTTCATGCTGCTCGTCGCGACCATCATCTGGCTGGTCAACATGGTCCAGTCCTACTACGAGGGCCCCCACGTCGACCACGACCCGTGGAACCTCGAGGCGGACGGACTCCCGTCGCGTGAGTGGACCTGGTTCGCCGACCGGCAGGAGACCGCACTCGCCGACGGCGGTGAGGAGCGCGAGGTCGCCACGGACGGCGGCCGCGACACCGACGAATAATCCGGACGAACTCTCTGTTCTTTCGCGGACGCATACCTTCCAGAAAGAGTTTGTCGCTTTACCCACACGTTCGTGACATGGCACGAACTCGCTGGCCTTATCACTGGACCATCGCGCACGTCGTCGCATCCTGTGTCGTCACGGCCGGCGCATTCCTGCCGTGGATCGCGATCGACACCGCAGCCGAGGCGGCTCCAGGGGTCGCGCCGTCGTCGATGGTTGCCCTCCGACAGAGCCTTCCGTTGCTTCTCATCCCCGTGTTTCCAGTTCTGCTCTGGGCGCGCAGCTTCGACGTTCCCTGGCTCGGCGCCGCTGGGGCCCGGATCTGTGCAGGCGGAGTCACCGTCGCAGCAGGGCTGTCGGTACTGGGTGAGTATCCGCCGGGCCAGTCACCGTTCTACGCGACGACCGGCGTCTACGTCACCATCGCGGGCGGGCTCGCGCTCGCGACTATCGCCGCACTCGAATCGACGGTGCGAGTCGATTCGGCCGGTGACCGGACGTCCGACGCTGAGAACGTTAGCTGAGGACGAGGACGAACCCGGTGATGAACATGAGGGTGACGATGGCACCGAGGACGAGACCGATGAGTTCCTTCTCGCTCATTACCCACCCTTCGGACCGGAGAAGGAAAGGCTAATCGTTGCGAGGTCCCGACTCTGGGACGTGAGCCAACGCTTCGGCGGACGGTTTGCGGGAGAGCGCATCGTCGGCACCATCTACGTCGCCGTCGTCCTCCTCTCGGGCATCTTCGGCGCGGCGGTCGGCGTCCTGTTACCGGCCGACGCGGGCCGCGACGTGAACACCGCGAGTATGGCGGGCTTCGAGTTCGCCATCACGCCCCTCAACTTCGCCATCTACGGCATGCTGATGGTCGGCGTGAGCCTCGGCGTCCTGCTGCTCGCGGTCAGGTTCGTCTCGCGGTACGACGACGAACGGCCGGACCGGTGAGGGTCGCCGGCTTCCGTTCTGGTTCGTCATCGTTTCGGTAGCACTACCGAGCGATGGGGAACGCTCCCCGCCGGAACGTTTCCACATATATCAGAAATTGCATCCTTTTTCCCGGTCGAGCGTGTGGCGACCCGTATGGCACTGTCACAGTACGTCGGGAAGGCGGTACCGAACGAGGGTGGAACTGTCGTCCACGTCACACCGCACAGCCACTGGCGTCCGGGGCAGGAACGGACGGAACCGTGTTCGAACTGCGGAACGGTCCTGACGCTCAGCGAGAAGCACGTCCTGGTCGAACTGGAGACTCCCGATACGGACGAGCGAGTGAGACGGTACTTCGAGAACGAACGCTGTCTTGGCGAGTGGCTGGAGGCCTGACGAGGACCTCCCGCGCTACTCGCCGCGGACTTTCGCGGCGATCTCGTCGACGATCTCCGGGTTGCGGAGCGTCGAGGTGTCTCCCAGCTCCTCGTCGTTCGCGATGTCCTCGAGGAGTCGGCGCATGATCTTGCCGGAGCGGGTCTTCGGCAGTTCGGGCGTGAAGATGACCTGCTCTGGCTTGGCGATGGGGCCGATGGCCTCGTCGACGCCGTCGATTATCTTTTGTCGGAGCTCGTCGTCGCCGTCGTAGCCGTCTTCGGTGATGACGTAGGCGTAGACGGCCTCTCCCTTCACCTCGTGGTCGCCGCCGACGACGGCGGCTTCCGCGACGCCCTCGACGCCGACGATGGCGGACTCGATCTCCATCGTGCCGAGGCGGTGGCCGGAGACGTTGATGACGTCGTCGACGCGCCCCAGCACCGTGATGTAGCCGTCGTCGTCTATCTTCGCACCGTCTTCCGGGAAGTAGACCCAGGTGTCGGAATCGGGGTCAGAGTACTCGGTCCAGTACTCCTCGATGAAGCGCTCGTCGTTGTTGTACAACGTACGGAGCATCCCCGGCCAGGGTTGGTCCACGGTGAGGTAGCCGGCGCGGCCGGGTTCGACCTCCTCGCCCTTGGCGTCGACGACCTTCGCGGAGATGCCGGGAAGTGGCGGACCTGCCGAACCGGGTTTCATGTCCTTGATGCCAGGGAGTGTGGTTATCATCATGCCGCCGGTCTCGGTCTGCCACCAGGTGTCGACGACGGGACACCGCTCGTCGCCGATGTGCTTGTGGTACCACTTCCAGGCCCGCGGGTTGATGGGTTCGCCGACGGTTCCGAGCAGCCGGAGACTGGAGAGGTCGTGCTTCTCGGGGTACTGCTTGCCCCACTTCATGAAGGCGCGAATCGCGGTCGGCGCGGTGTAGAACACGTCCACGTCGTAGCGGTCGACCAGTTCCCAGAGGCGGTCACGCTCCGGGTAGTCCGGCGTCCCCTCGTACATGAGTGTCGTCGTCCCGAGCGCGAGCGGGCCGTAGACGATGTAGGAGTGGCCGGTGATCCAGCCGATGTCCGCAGAACACCAGTAGGTGTCCTCCGGTTTGACGTCGAGGACGGCGTGGCTCGTCCAGGCGGCGTACGAGAGGTAGCCGCCCGTGGTGTGCTTTACGCCCTTCGGCTCGCCGGTCGTGCCGGAGGTGTACATCAGGAACAGCATGTCCTCCGCGCCGCGTTCGACCGGTTCGACCTCCTCGCCGTCGTGGTCGTCGACCAGCTCGCCGTAATCGTGTGCGTGGTCGCCGAGGAAGTGCTTCAGTTCGTCCCCGAGGCGGTCGACGACGACGGTCTCGACGTCGTGGTCGACGCCGCGCAGCCCCTTGTCCGCCTTCTCCTTGTGGTTGAGGGGGTCGCCACGTCGGTAGTAGCCGTCGCAGGTGACGAGGTACTCGGACTCGGCCGCGTTCATCCGGGTAGCCAGCGCGTCGGCCGAGAAGCCCGCGAAGACGACGGAGTGCGGTGCACCGATGCGCGCACACGCCAGCATCGCGATGGGCAGTTCGGGGACCATCGGCATGTACAGGGTGACAACGTCGTCTTCCTCGACGCCGAGGTCTCGCAGTGCCGCTGCGAACGCGTTCACCTCGCGGTAGAGGTCCTGGTAGGTGTAGGTCCGTCGCTCGCCCAGTTCTCCCTCCCAGCGGATGGCGGCCTGGTTCTTCCGACCGTCCTCGATGTGCCGGTCGATGCAGTTGTACGAGGCGTTCAGTGTCCCGTCCCCGAACCACTCGTAGAACGGCGCGTCCGAATCGTCGAGCACCTCGCTGTACGGCTGTTCCCAGTCGAGCATCTCGGCCGCACGTTCCCAGCACTCGGGCCAGTTCTCTTCGAACTCCTCGTAGATGGCCGGGTCGGAGACGTTCGCCTGTTCGACGAACGACTCGGCTGGCTCGAACGAGTCCTGCTCTTGGAGACGGGCCTCCAGCTCTACTTCGGGTGCATCGGTATCGTCGGCCATGGTACGTGGTGACCTTCACGGAAAAAGGAGATAAAAATTGCCCCGCGGCCGGAGAGCGGGGTGTCAGCGGCCGTATCCTTCGACTATCCCATCAGACGCCGAGGTACCGCCTCCGGGTCTCCTCGTCGGCTTCCAGTTCGCTCGACTCGCCTTCGAAGACGACCTCGCCCTGGTCGATGACGTAACACCGGTCCGCTATCCGCATCGCGGCGCGGGCATTCTGTTCGACGAGGAGGATGGTCTGGCCGTCGTCGCGGATGCGACGGATGGCGTCCTCGACCGACTGGATTATCTGCGGGGCGAGCCCCTCGTACGGTTCGTCGAGGAGTAACAGGTCGGTCGGCTGTCTGAGGGCCCTCGCGATGGCGAGCATCTGCTGTTCACCACCGGAGAGCGTTCCGGCGGTTTGCTCCTGTCGCTCCTCGAGTCGTGGGAAGTACTCGAAGACGGCGTCGAGCGAGAGTCCGGTACGCGTGCTCGCAGCGCTTCGGCCCCACCGGTTCGAGGGGTTCTGTGCGACTTCGGGTAGTTTGAGGTTCTCTGCGACGGTCAGCTCGGAGAACACGCGGCGTTCCTCGGGGACGAACGAGATTCCCCGGGCGGCGACGTCCTCCGGATAGTCGCCGGTGACGTCCGTGTCCCTGAACCGCACCGTTCCGCTCCGGACCTCCGGTGGTTCGGCACCGGCGATGGAGCGAAGCGTCGTCGTCTTCCCCGCCCCGTTGCGCCCCAGCAGGGCGCATATCTCTCCCTCCGAGACCTCCATCGAGACGTCACGCAGGATGTGACTCTGCCCGTAATGGGCGTTGACGTCTTCGAGTTCGAGCATCACTGTTCGACACCTCCGAGGTAGGCCTCCTGCACTGCCGGATTCTCCCTGATTTCGTCCGGTGTTCCTTCGGCGATGACCTCACCACGGTTGAGGACGATGATGCGGTCCGAAACCTCGAAGACGATCTCCATGTCGTGTTCCACGAGCAGGAACGTCAGGCCCCGTTCCCGCTTGACCCGTTCGATGAGCTGGACCGTCGCATCGGTCTCTTCCGGGGACATCCCCGCCGTCGGTTCGTCCATCAACAGCAGGTCGGGTTCCGCAGCGAGTGCGATACCGATCTCCAGCCGCCGTTTGTCACCGTAAGGCAGGTCCGACGCGCGTTGGTGTCGCTGTGCCCAGAGTCCGACCGACTGGAGCGTCTCGCGGGCGACCGTCTCGACCTCGTCGTACGAGTCCAGCCGCCGGAAGAAGTTGAACCGGAACGCGCCGTGTTCCGCCCCCAGTGCAGCGATACGGGCGTTGTCGACCACCGACAGCTCCGGGAAGATAGACGCCGTCTGGAACGACTTGCTCACGCCGCGCTGGACGACCTCGTGCGGGTCGAGCCCGAGGATGGACTCGCCCTTGAACCGGATGTCGCCGTCCGTCGGCTCGAGCCGCCTGGTCATCAGGTTGATGAGTGTCGACTTGCCGGCCCCGTTCGGGCCGATGAGGCTGACGCGTTCGTCCTCCTCGACCGAGATGGAGACGTCGTCTGTCGCGGTGACGCCGCCGAAGTGCTTGACGAGTCCGTCGGTTTCGAGTAGTGCCATCAGCGGTCACCTCCGTCGGCCGGAATCGGTGACGAGTCGTCGTCAGCGGACAGCCGGGCTCGGATGTCTTGCACGCCACCCCAGAGGCCGCGCGGGACGAGCCAGACGACCAGCACGAAGATGATACCGAGCAAGAGGTGCCAGCTGTCCCCGACGCTAGAGCTCAGGACGTTCGACATGTAGAGGTAGAGGCCGGCACCGAGGAACGCCCCGAACAACGTCCCGACCCCCCCGAGGATGCTCATGATGACGACTTCGCCACTGATGAGCCAGTAGAACATCGACGCGGAGGTCGAGCTGTTGTAGATGGTGAACAGCGCGCCGGCGACGCCGGCGAATGCACCGGATATGATGAATGCGACGAGCTTGTACCGCCAGACATTGAGCCCGACGAACTCGGCTCGCTGTTCGTTCTCCCGGATCGCCCGGAAGACGAGTCCATAGGGTGACTTCAGGATTCGGTAGGCGATTCCGACCGCGACCACGGTGAAGATGGCCACGAGGAGGTACAGCCAGCTCCCGACGAGCCCGAGCGGGGTAAGAATCGGGACCCCCGCCGAGAGCGGGATGACCCCGAGCAGGTTCCCCACGTCGAGCAACAGACCGTCCTCGCCACCCGTGATGGGTCCGAGTGGGCCGAAGATTGTGAAGTACAGCATCTGCCCGAACGCGAGCGTCAGGATGGAGAAGTAGATTCCGCCGCGCCGGAGCGAGAGGAACCCGAGCAGCCACGCGACGAGGATGCTCGCGAGCAGTCCCGCCGCCACGAGTACGAGGGGATAGTCGATGCCGCCGTACTCGATGAGCAGGCCAGCGACGATGCTTCCGGTGCCCCAGAAGGCCGCGTGACCGAACGACAACAGTCCGGTGTAGCCGTGGAGCAGGTCGAATCCCATCGTGAAGATGCCCCAGATGAGGATGAGCGTGGTGAGACCGTAGTACCCGTTCAGCAGGTCGCTGACGACCGGCGCACCCGCGAAGAGATAGGGGAAGACGAGGACGCCGACGAGGGTGAGCAAGAGCACCGCTCCCTCGTCCCCGACCATCGCCGAGAACTGCCCGTACAGTCCATCTGTCTGCTCTTCTGGCCGTGGTTCGACGGTGGCAGGTTCGTGTCCGCCGTCAGCACTGCCTCCCGTCATGCGGTGCTCACCTCGTCACCGAGGATTCCCTGCGGCCGCCACAGCAGGATGACGGCTGCCATCGCGTAGATGGCGACCTGCGCCCACGGTGCCGTGTTGTAGCCGCCGATGGAGAACTGGATGAAGAAGGACTGTATCAGTCCCAATGTGACTCCCCCGAGGACCGCCCCGCGGATACTGCCGACACCCCCGATGACGACGGTCACGAATGCCGGAACGAGGACGTCGGTCCCGGCGGTCGGATTGATGGGATTCAACGGCCCACCGACGACGCCGGCGACTCCCGCCAGCGCGGCACCGATACCGAAGACGATGACGTAAGGGCGGGTGATCCGGATGCCGAGCAGTCGGACCATCTCGGCGTCCTCGGTGCCGGCCCGGACGACCAGCCCGAAGTCAGTGTACTCGATGAGCAGGTAGACACCGAGGACGAGGACGGCGGTGATGCCGATGACGGCGATTCGCCACCAGGTCGTGGCGACGCCCTCGATGGGGACCGACCCCTGTATCGGCTGGGCGAACGTCTGGCTGCTGGAGCCGAACAGCAGGCGGAGCGCCTCCTGCACGACGATGGCAAGGCCGAACGTGACCAGTATCTGGTCCGTATCCGGTCTGTCGTAGAACGCCCTCGCCACGAACCGCTCCATCAGCAAGCCGATGAGGAAGACGACCACCACGACGGCGACCATCGCGGTGAGGAATCCAGCGCCGAGCCCGATGGTGCTGAGCCCCTGTTCGGAGAGGTACCCCTCCGAGAGCGTCAGGTTCCCGGCGACGTACAGCCCGAAGTACGCCCCGATGATGTAGAGTGCGCCATGGGCGAAGTTGACGAACTCTAATGTCCCGAGGATGATCGACAGCCCGACCGCCAGCAAGACGTAAATCGAGCCCTGTTGGAGGCCGTTCAACAGTATCGAAACGACGTCGGTTGCGAGACTCATGTACTACTCCAAATATTGTATGACATTTTCTAGCTGTGAGAGGTACCGAAACTACTCGTCTGGCGGTTCACTTGTACGGACCCAGGTCACACTCGCCGGCTGGACCTTCGTCGCAACCGTAGGTGACCTTGTCCGCGGGGGTGAGTTCGACGATCTCGTAGTAGTTTCCGGTCTCTATCTCACCTTCTGGTAGTCCGCGAACGACGGGGACCGCTCGCTGGGCCTGGTGGTCGCAGGCTCGCATCGTCTCCTTCCCCATACCGAGGTTGTCGTACGAGTGACCCTCCAGCTCCTTGATGACCTTCTCCGGGTGGAACGAGCCCACCCGTTCGACGGCCGCGGAGTACTGAAGCGTCTGCGCGTACGCTAGCTGGGCCGGGCCGGACGGTATCCGGCCATCGTACTCCTGCTTGAACGCCTCCGTGAACTGTTTCGACGGCTCGTTGTCGATAGCGGAGTCCCAGGCGACGGTGCCGAACACGCCCGAGATGGCCGAGCCCGCCGCCTTCGCCATCGGCCGGTTGTAGAGCGGGACGACGATGGTCATCTCGTCTTTCAACCCGGCGTCGACGGCCTGCGTGAGCGACTTCGCGAGGTCGAGCCCGTAGTGGTCGAGCATCAGTACGTCTGCGTCCGAGTTCGAGACCTTCGACAGGTACGAGGAGTAGTTCTTCGTCCCCAGCGGGGTCGCGACGGAGTCTATCTGACTCCAGTTCGCCTCCTCCGTCATGAACTGGCGCATCGACTCCTCGACGGACTTCCCCCAGGTGTAGTCCGCGTACAGCTGGTAGAACTTCTTGTCCTCGCCGTATTCGCTCTTGAGGACCGGTGCGAGTGCTGCCGCCGTATGGTACGCGTCGAACATCTCACGGAACCCGTACCGTACACAGTCGGACCCGGTCGTGTCGTTCGAGTGGGTCAGACAGGCCATGAACAGCACCTTCTGTTTCTGACACTCCGCCTGAACGTTGATCGCGACCGAGGAGGACGACCCGCCAGAGATCATGATGACGTTGTCGCGCTCGATGAGCTGGCGTGCGTTCTCCTTGGCTTTCGTCTTGTCCGTGGCAGTGTCGGCTTTTACCCAGTCGATCTTCTTGCCGGCGACACCGTCGCCGGAGAGGTCGTCGAACTGTGTGTCCACCCAACCGCCACCCTCGTTGAGGTGCTTGACTGCGAGTTTGTACGCACGGAGTTCGTCTTCACCCTCCGACCCGTACGGTCCCGAGAGCGGGACGTTGAAACCGTAGGTCGCTGTGTCCCCCTCTATCGGATAGTTCCCAATCTGTTCCTGGCTGCCACCGCTCGTCAGGCTCCCGGTACACCCTGCGAGTGCCGCCCCGATTCCGGTTGCGGTCGTCGCTTTCAGCAGGTCACGTCGGGAGTGCTGGTCATTTGGTGCCACGTCACAAGCTACCATGAAACAATCGGCAATAAGTTTTTCGAGGTTTAATTAAATCCGTATATTAACGCCAGAGCCGAACGAAAACTCGGTGCAGACACCGGGTTCGAACGGGTGGATAGATGTTACTGAAACCTGTAATTTCTGGTCTGAACATAGGATACCGAGGAAGACGGCGGTGGAGTGGACCCCGAGATGGACGACCACACCCGGGGGGACGAAGCGTCAGCGAACATGGGTGATAGTCGTCAGGGAACGAACTCGGTGACGGTCGCTCGCGCCCTTCAGGCCAGTCCGATCTGCTCGGAGTACGCCCCGTACTCCGACTCGAACACCTTCATGATCTCGCCCATCGTCGCGTACTCCTTGACCGCCTCGACGATGGCCGGCATGACGTTCGCGTCGGACTGGATGGCGTCACGCAGGTCGTCGAGACACGCCTGGACGGCGTCGTCGTCGCGCTCTTCTTTGACCTGGGCGAGCCGTTCGAGCTGCTTCTCCTGTGCGGCCTCGTCGACCTTGAGGATCTCCGGCTCCGTATCCTCGGAGATGGTGTACTTGTTGACGCCGACGACGATCTCCTCGTCGTCCTCGACCCGGCTCTGGTACTCGTAGGAGGCCTCCTGTATCTCGCGCAGGAAGTACCCCTGGTCGATGCCCTCGAGGACGCCGTCTCGCACAGAGCCATCGCCCATCTCCTTGATCTCCTCGATGTAGTCCATCGCCTGCCGTTCGACCTCGTCGGTGAGCGCTTCGATGGCGAAGCTCCCGCCGAGCGGGTCGACGATGTCGGCCGCCCCCGACTCCTCGGCGATTATCTGCTGAGTCCGCAGGGCGACGCGGACGGCCCGCTCGGAGGGTAGCGCGAGCGCTTCGTCGAAGCTGTTCGTGTGCAGGGACTGGGTCCCACCCATGACGCCGGCGAGGGCCTGGATGGTCACACGGACGACGTTGTTGAGCGGCTGCTGGGCCGTCAGGGACTGGCCGGCGGTCTGGGTGTGGAACTTCAACCGCTTCGACTCGGGCTTCTCTGCACCGTACCACTCCGACATCACGCGGGCGTAGATGCGCCGGGCCGCGCGGAACTTCGCGACCTCCTCGAAGATGGCGTTGTGGGAGTTGAAGAAGAACGAGAGCTGGGGGGCGAACTCGTCCACGTCGAGCCCGCGCTCTATCGCGTCCTCCACGTAGGCGAAGCCGTCGGCGAGGGTGAACGCCAGTTCCTGGACCGCCGTCGAGCCGGCTTCGCGGATGTGGTAGCCCGAGATAGAGATGGGGTGTATCTTCGGCGCCTCCTCCATCGCGAACTCGACCGTGTCGGTGACGACGTCCAGCGAAGGTTCGGGCGGGATGACCCACTCCTTCTGCGCGATGAACTCCTTCAGCATGTCGTTCTGCATCGTGCCGCTGAGCTCGTCGCGCGGGACGCCTCGCTGGTCGGCGAGCGCGACGTACATCGCGAAGATGACCGGGGCGGAGGGGTTGATGGTGAACGAGGTGGAGACCTCCGAGAGGTCGATGCCGTCGAACAGTATCTCCATGTCGCGCAGGGTGTCGACGGCGACGCCCTCCTTGCCGACCTCGCCGTCGGAGAGCGGGTCGTCGGAGTCCTTGCCCATCAGGCTGGGCATGTCGAACGCAGTCGAGAGGCCGGTCTGGCCCTCCTGGATGAGGTAGTGGAAGCGTTCGTTCGTCTCCTCCGCGGTCCCGAAGCCGGCGAACTGGCGCATGGTCCAGGTGCGACCGCGGTACATCGTCGGGTACGGGCCGCGCGTGAACGGCTCCTCCCCGGGGAAGCCAAGGTCGTCCTCGAAGTCGAGGTCGGCGATGTCGTCCGGGGTGTACAGGCGGTCGACCTCCATGTTCGACACCGTGGCGAAGCGGTCCTTTCGCTCACCGAAGCGGTCGAGCACGGGTTCTAGCGTCTCGTCCTCCCACTCCTCGCGAGACTTGCGGATGTCAGCGAGGTCGTCCTCATCGTACATACACGCAAATTCTGCCAGACAGGGCAAAAGCGTTCGGTTAACCCCGACCGTCCCTGGTGACGAATCCTCGCTGGTCCTCTTGCATGCCACCGCAGGAGTAAGGGTAATCCTCTTACACGAACTATTATGAATATTGCCGCGGACACGCGGCAGTGATACCCATGGCAGAGAAAGTTCACCAGAACCTCGCGATAATCGGACACGTCGACCACGGAAAGAGCACACTCGTCGGACGACTGTTGTTCGAGACAGGGAGCGTCCCGGAGCACATCATCGAGCAGTACAGAGAAGAGGCGGAGTCCCGCGGAAAAGGCGGCTGGGAGTTCGCCTACGTGATGGACAACCTCGCGGAGGAACGTGACCGCGGGCTGACCATCGACGTCGCCCACAAGCGCTTCGATACGGACAAACACTTCTTCACCATCGTCGACACCCCCGGTCACCGAGACTTCGTGAAGAACATGATCACGGGTGCGTCACAGGCCGACAACGCGGTCCTCGTCGTCGCCGCTGACGACGGTGTCGCACCGCAGACTCGCGAGCACGTCTTCCTCTCGCGCACGCTCGGCATCGCGGAACTCATCATCGCCGTGAACAAGATGGACCTCGTCGACTACGACGAGGCCCGCTACGACGAGGTGAAAGAGGACGTCATCAAGCTCCTGAAGCAGGTCAACTTCAAGTCCGACGACGCGACCTTCGTCCCCATCTCGGCGTTCGAGGGCGACAACATCTCCGCGCACTCCGAGCACATGCCCTGGTACGAGGGGAAGACGCTCCTGGAGGCCATCGACGACCTCCCGGCCCCCGAGAAGCCGACCGACGCGCCGCTTCGGCTCCCCATCCAGGACGTCTACACCATCTCCGGTATCGGAACGGTCCCCGTCGGCCGCGTCGAGACCGGCACGCTCGAACCCGGGATGAAGGTCACGTTCATGCCGTCGGGCGCATCGGGCGAGGTCACCTCCATCGAGATGCACCACGAGGAAGTGAAGCAGGCAGTCCCCGGCGACAACGTCGGCTTCAACGTCCGCGGCATCGGCAAGGACGACATCAAGCGCGGCGACGTCTGCGGACCCGCAGAGGAACCGCCGACCGTCGCCGAGACGTTCACCGCGCAGATAATCGTCATGCAACACCCCTCGGTCATCACGGCCGGCTACACCCCGGTGTTGCACACCCACACCGCACAGGTCGCGACCACCTTCGAGTCCATCGACAAGAAGATAGACGCGAAGACCGGCGAGGTCGTCGAAGAGAGCCCCGACTTCATCGAGGCCGGCGACGCCGCCATCGTGACCCTGCGTCCGCAGAAACCGCTCGTCGTCGAGAGCTCGTCCGAACTCCCTGAGCTCGGGAGCTTCGCGCTCCGCGACTCCGGCCAGACCATCGCCGCAGGGAAGGTTCTCGAGGTGACGCCGAAGCAGATCGGGAAGGACAAGGGGAAGAAGCCCGCCGCCTGAGCAGGGTTCTGCTCTCTTCGACGTGTTCGCTTCTCCGGGCTATCTCTCTTGGCTGGGGGTCCATCTATCAGCAGCCCCTCGCTACAGGTGAGGTAATTCCCCATGTCCCTCACAGACGCGCAGCAAGAGACGACGTTCGCTCGCCTCGAGAACGCGCTGGAGGAGTACGGTGAGGTGATGATCCGGACAGCGTCCGGTGAGGAAGGAGAGCTCCACCTCCATACCGTCGAGTTCGAGGACGAACCGTACATGAAGGTCGAAGCGGAGGACAAGACTCGCTGGGTGAACACCGAGTTCGTCGAGACGTTCTGGATACACGAAGATTACTGATTCCAGAACACCGACCGACACCCTGGAGCTGCTGTCCGTGTACCGCCCACGAATACATCATCTGGCACCCGTTCCCGGGCCCGGACCCGGCACCGGATTTCCGGGCTCATATCTGGCACCGATGTCCCGACCCCGGACCTGACAGCCGCACCCCTGTCCCACCACGTTCCGGTGTCACCCTTTTTGAGTGAAGACGCGGCAACCGTCGACGTGACCTGACAGCCGCCGCGAGTCGGTCAGCGGGTGCGTAGTGACCCGGCTCGCGTGGAACCGACAGCTACCTGCTCGCCAACTTCAGCAGCCGACAAGCCTCACTGCAGCCGCTTCGTCGTCTCGACCAGCGGATGCCGCGCGTAGTCGACCACCTGTACGTCCGACAGCGAGTGGAGTCCCTCGCGCTCGGCCGTCTTCGCCATCCCGAGCTCGATCGGGTCTGCGATGACGATGACGTAGGCGTCCATCTCCTCGACACCGATGCGGTCGGCCGCCATGACCCGGTGGTGACCGTCTGCGAGCAACAGCGTCCCGCCGTTGTCGATGACGACCAGCGGCTCGGCCAGCTTGCGCTCCAGCTCGTATCGTCGGCCCTCCAGCTCGTCCGCGTAAACCTTCTTCTGCGTCGGCGTGAGCGCATCGAGCGAGACCTTTCGCCGTTCTTGCGAGAGCGTGATGCCGTGGATGCTCTCGAGCGTCCGTCGCAGTTTCCCCACCTTCTCGGGGGTCGCGCGTTCTATCTGGCTCCGGATGACGTCAGCGTTGGAGATGATACCGACAAGGTTCCCGGCGTCGTCGACGACCGGAAGCTTCTGGATGCCCGACCGGAGGATGACGCGCGCCGCGTCTGTCACCTTCATGTCCGGGTGAGCCACGATGAGGTCCGTCGTCATCACCTTGAATATCGGCTCGTCGTCCTCGGCGAGCAGCAGGTCCCGGGCGCTGACGAACCCCTCGACGCGACGACGGTCACACACCGGGAATCCACTGTGCTCGTCGCTCTCGGCGATGCGCGTCGCGACCGCACCGACAGTCGCGTCAGGCGAGACGGTCACCACGTCCTGTGTCATGTAGTCCTTCACGAGTGGCTTCCCGTGGTCGCTCGGCTCGTCGTCCATATATCCACCAACTGGTCCAGATGGGAAAAGCCCTTCTGCGTCGTTCGTCCACGGCCGTCGTTCCCTCGTCGACTTCTACCGGTGGTGTGCGGCTATTCCCCTCGGCTCGGCCCGGTGTCAGAGCGGGCGGCCTCGTGGTCGATATTCCGACGGTGAGACAGCGACCCCGGCACGGAACGGATCGCGTCGAAGAACCGGTCCTCGATGACCTCCCGGATGGCCACGTCGCGGTCCTCCTCGGTCTCGAACTCGCCGAACGCCTGTGTGATCGGTATCTGTGCGCCGGCCATGTCTGCGTGACCACCTGCGCTTCCGATCTGGTCGAACGCCGAGCGGAGCGTCTCCCCCAGGTCGATGTCCGTTCCCTGTGCTCGCGCAGAGATGTAGACGACGTCGTCGATGAACCCGTAGACCAGCGTGGTCGTGATGCCGTCCATCGTCAGGAGCTTGTCCGCCGCCTGTGGGAGCGCGTCCCGGTCGTTGATGCGCCCGGCTCCCGTCACCAGCACGGACCCCCGGACCTCGCGGTTCCTGATGGCACGTGCGACTGTGTCGAACGTGTCGCCGCTGATGCTCGGTGACTCGATGCGTTCGAGTGTCGCCGTGTCGACGAACGGGAGCAGCATCGCCGCGGCCGAGAAGTCGAGGGTCGCGACCTCGCGACTGAAGTCCTGCGTGTCCACCTGGATACCGTACAGGAGCGCGGTCGCGACCGTCTCGTCGAACGGAACGCCGAGTCGGTCGTAGTGGTCCGTGAGCAGCGTACTCGTCGAGCCCACGTCGTACCGAAGGTCCTGATACCGGCCCTGGATGGGACCTCTCGGTGGGTGATGGTCGATCACGATGTCCACGTACAGCTCCTCTGGAAGCTGGTCGTTCACACCCGGTCTGGAGTGGTCGACGAGTGCGAAGCCGGCGAACTCACCGAGGTCCGAGCCCGGCTCCAGACTCTGTAACTCCAGGTCGAGCAGGTTGACCATCGCCCTGTTCTCCTGGTGTGAGATCTCGCCGTAGTAACAGGCGACCGCTGGTGTGCCGACCGCCTCCGCGAGCCGCGCCAGTGCGACTGCGCTCGCGATCGCGTCCGGGTCCGGGTTGTCGTGCATCACGACGGCGAGCTTGCCGTCGATGTCGTCGAGCACGCGCCGTAGTTCGAGCGAATGCTCGGCGCGCTCGTCCGCGACCCGGTCGACGATGGCGGAGGCGAGCGCATCCCGGGGGTCTATGAGTCTGTCCGCGAGGCCGGCGAGCGCCGACCGCTCCGATTCGCTCGCATCGATACCTGCGTAGACGACGAGCAACGCATCGGGATACCGCTCCCTGGCGGCCTCCGCAATCTCGAAGTTCGCGCGAGCGCCGTCACTCGCCACGATCACGACATCCGCGTCGTCGAGTTTCGCGAGGACCGACGGATCCCGGGGGTCCGCGTTGATCGCGTTAACACCCTCCTCTCTGAGGGCCTGGACGCGGCTCTCGCGGTCACAGACGACGCGTTGGAAGCCGTGCCAGTCGGCCATCCCCTCGACGAGACGCTGGCCGATAGCACCGCACCCGAGGACGACCCGGGAGACCATACCCGGCGTTGCCACTCCGGCGGGTAAAGTGTACCGACACCGTGCGAAAAGAAAGGAAGCCGTTACAGCAGTGCCGCGGCCGCCTCGATGGCGGAGTCGGACAGCGGACCGAAGACGGCGAACATCGCCGTCGTCACGACCGCTGCGAACACGACCGAGGCGTAGATGCCGACCGGTCGACCGGTGATCTCGAGCGGCTTCTTGCTCTCGGGTCGGTCGTCGACCCACAGCGCCTTCACGACCCGCGTGTAGTAGAACAGGCTCACGGCACTGTTGATGGCGCCGATCGCGGCGAGCCACCAGAACCCGCTGTCGATGGCGGCACCGAACAGCAGGTACTTGCTGAAGAAGCCACCGAACGGCGGCAGCCCAGCGAGCGAGAACATGAACACGGTCATCGCGACAGACGCGATGGGCGCCTGCCGGCCGAGTCCCGTGTAGTCCTCGAACGTCCGGCCGACGTCCCAGTACTCCGCGAGTGCGATGAACAGGAACGCGCCGGTGTTCATGAAGCCGTAGACGAACAGGTGCAGCATGCTGCCGGCCAGCACGAACTGCCCTGCTTCGATCTTGCCGCCGACGGCTGCGCCGCCACCGGAGAGCGCGGCCAGTCCGATGAGGACGTAGCCGGCGTGACCGACGGAGGAGTACGCGAGCATCCGCTTGACGTTGTTCTGCGTCGCCGCGGCGAAGTTGCCGAGCGTCATCGTGACGACGGCGAGGATCTGGAACAGCAGGACCCAGTCCGCACCGAGCACGACGAACTGGCCTCCCTCAGAGGAGACCTGCAGGAACGCCTCGGTGAACACGCGGAAGGCGATGACGAAGCCGGCCGCCTTCGAGGCCGAGGAGATGAACCCGCTTATCGGCGCGGGCGCGCCCTCGTAGGCCTCCGGTGCCCAGAAGTGGAACGGAACGGCGGCGACCTTGAAGCCGATACCGGCGATGGTCATCACGACGCCCATCCCGAGCAGCCCCGCGAAGTCGCTGGAGATGGCCGCCTGCACGTCCGAGAGCAGGAGCGAGCCGGTCGCAGCGTAGATGAGGCTGATACCGTAGGCGAACACGGCGCTCGACAGGGCGCCGATGAGGAAGTACTTCAGACCCGCCTCGACGCTGCCCTTGTTCTTCTTCAGGAACGCGACGAGCGCGTACGAGGGCAGGGAAGCGAGTTCGAGCGCGACGAAGATGGTGGCCAGCGAGTTGGCCATCGCCATCAGCGTCATCCCCGTCGCGGCCAGCATGACCAGCGAGTAGTACTCGGCCTGGTAGGCGTGGTCGCGCAGGTAGTTGTAGCTCGCGAGCGACACCATCGCCGTGACCGAGGCGACGATGACGGCGAGCAGCAGCGCCATCTGGTCGACGATGAGCGCGTCTCCGACCGGAATCGTCGGCGGCTCGCTCAGGTCACCGTACGTGGCCAGCAGGCCAACGGCGGCGACGAGCGAGACGAAGGAACCGGTGACGGAGATTCCCGCGAGCAGCCCGCGGTTGCGGGTGTCGGGGTTGACGCTGTCGACGAGCAGCAACAGCAGCGACGTCAGCGCCAGCACGATCGCCGGCGAGAGCCACTGGTAGTCGACGAGTGCCATCAGGCACCACCTCCGGAGATGAGATCAGCGACCGGACCAGACGCGTCGCGGATCATCTCGAAGAAGATGTCCGGCGCGGTGCCGAGCGCGATGATCATGACGAGCAGCACCGCGAGCGGTGCGACATCGTGGAGCGGTGCCTCACCGACCTCGTAGTCGGTGTCGAGGCGGAACTCCCCGAACAGGGTGCGCTGCATGGCGAACAGCAGGTAGCCAGCGACGACGACGATACCGAACATCCCGACTGCGGTGAACAGCACGTGGATGTCGCCGAAGTTGGCGCCCCACTTGGCCTGCATCGAACCGAGGAAGACGTAGAACTCGGCCGCGAAGCCGGACATGAGCGGGAGGCCCATGTAACCGAACGCGCCCGCGATGAATATCGCGACCGTGTACGGCATCTTGTCGGCCATCCCCGACATGTCCGTGACCATGCGCGTGTGCGTCGTGTTGTAGATGACGCCGACGGCCATGAACATCAGCCCCGAGATGAGGCCGTGGGAGATCATCTGGAACGTCGCGCCGCCGACGCCGTAGAGCGTGTAGGCGACGAGGCCCAGGATGACGTAGCCCATCGAGGAGACGGACGAGTAGGCGACGATGCGCTTGAGGTCGCTCTGTGCGAGCGCGAGCATCGCGCCGTAGATGATGGAGATGACGGCGAACGCCGCGATGATGGGCGCGTTCGCGTTCGCCACCTCGGGAAGCATCGTGAAGTTGAACCGGAGCAGTGCGTAGGTACCCATCTTCAGCAGGACGCCGGCCAGGAGCACCGACACCGGGGTCGGTGCTTCGACGTGAGCGTCAGGCAGCCAGGTGTGCACCGGGACGACCGGCACCTTCACCGCGAATCCGGCGAACATCGCGAAGAACGCGGCGGCCTTCAGGGCTCCAACGGAGAACCCGAAGGAGGTGTCCGCGGCCGGGTTCGCGCCGAGACTCGCTTCGGTGACCGCCGGCAGGCCGAACGAATCGACGCCGAGGCCGAAGACGAGTGCCGCGAAGCCGATGAACATCACCAGCGAGGCGACGTTCGTGTAGACGAACATCTTGATCGCCGCGTACTTGCGGCGGGGACCGCCCCAGACACCGATGAGGAAGTACATCGGCAGGAGGACGGCCTCCCAGAAGACGAACCAGACGAAGAAGTCGAGCGCCGTGAAGACGCCGAGCAGGCCCGCCTCGAGGAAGAGGACGAGACCGTAGAACTGCGACTGACGTTCGTCGATGGGCGTCCACGAGCTCACGAGTGCGAGCGTGGTGAGGACGCCGGTCAGGACGACGAGCGGCATGCTGATGCCGTCGACGCCGACGTACCACTGGATGTCGGGCAGCGGTCCGAGCGAGAGCCAGTTGACCTGACTCTCGAACGCGAGCACTCCATCGGAGAGGAGTGCGTTCTTCTCACCGTCGAAGTTGGCCCACATGTAGAGGCTACCGGCCAGCGGCAGCAGACTCCAGACTGTCGCGAGCTTCGGCGCGACCCGGTCGGAGCTGGCCATGACGACGAACGATCCGACCAACGTGACTGCGATGAGCGCTTCAATCGTTCCGTTTATCATTTAGAACCACCCCCCTGTTATGCCGACGATGACCAGGAGGACCACGAGACCCAGCGAGAGGAGGGCCGCGTAGTTCGTCACCACGCCAGTCTGGACGCGCTTGATGCGCGAGCTACCGAGCAGACTGACGCTGGATGCGCCGTTGACGACGCCGTCGACGACGCCCTGGTCGAACTTGTCGGCGACCTTCGCCAGGGGCAGGGTGAGACCCGTCGCGAGCCACACCTGGTACTCGTCCTGGTAGTAGTTGTTGTACCAGAGTGTCTTCACGGAGCCGAGCTTGTCCGTGTGCTCCTCGGGGTCGGCACCAGCGTACAGCGCGTACGCCAGTCCGACTCCCGTGAGCGCGAGTCCGAGCGACGCTGCTGCGGCAACGAGCGTCGGGAACTCGGCCGCTTTGAAGTGTGCGAACTCGTGGAGGAGACTCTTCTCGCCACCGGTGTAGTGGTGGGCGGCGAGCGCGTGGAACGGCTCGGCCGCCTTCTCACCCTTGTCCAGGTAGTGGTGAAGCTCCTCGATACCGAGGGGGACGGCGTTGACGAAGCCGGACACGGTCGCCAGCACGCCGAGGACGACGAGCGGGACCTTCACGTTCCAGCGGACGCCGTGCGGGTTACGAGCCGTGTCGGACCGGGGCTCCCCGTGGAAGGTCAGGAAGACCATCCGGAAGGTGTAGAACCCGGTGAACAGCACGGCGAGCATGCCCATGCCGTAGGCGACGAGGAGCAGCGTTCCCGCCATCCCCTCGGTTCCGAGACCGTGCAGCAGGGTCTCGTACAGTGCCTCGTCCTTCGACCAGAAGCCGGCGAACGGGAAGATGCCCGCGAGCGCCAGCGAGCCGGCGAGGAACGTGGCGTAGGTCACGGGCATCTTGTCCTTCAGTCCGCCCATGTCCCACATGTTCTCGTTGTGGTGCATCGCGATGATGACCGACCCTGCACCGAGGAACAGCAGCGCCTTGAAGAAGGCGTGGGTCATCAGGTGGAAGGTCGCCGCGACGTAGCCACCGCCACCCAGTGCGAGCATCATGTACCCGTACTGCGAGATGGTGGAGTACGCGAGGACCTGCTTGATCTCCTTCTTGACGACGCCCATCGTGGCGGCGAACAGCGCGGTGAAGCCACCGACGAGTGCGATGACCGCGAGCACCGTCGGGAGCAGCGCGTAGAAGCCGTACATCCGAGCGACGAGGTACACACCGGCTGCGACCATCGTCGCCGCGTGGATGAGTGCGGAGACGGGCGTCGGGCCCTCCATCGCGTCCGGCAGCCAGGTGTGGAACGGGAACTGCGCAGACTTACCCATGACGCCGCCGAGGACGAGGAGCCCGAGGATCGGGAACCACGCTTCGGGGCCCATGCCGAGGAAGGTGTTCACGTGCGCGCCACCCTCGGCGAGCGCGTGCTCGGCGAGGACGGGGAACGACTCCTGCTCCTCCGTGCTGACGAACAGGCCGGTCCCGAACGTCGCGATGATGCCGACCACGCCGATGAGGAAGAAGTAGTCCCCGAAACGGGTGACGAGGAACGCCTTCTTCGCGGCCGACGGCGGGCCGTCCTGGCGGAACCAGAAGCCGATGAGCAGGTACGAACACAGACCGACCAGCTCGAAGAACATGAACGCCATGAGGATGTTGTCCGCCATGACGAACGCGAGCATCGAGAAGGTGAACAGCCCGAGTTCGGCGTAGTAGCGCGGCAGGCCGGTCTCGCCCTCGTCGTTCATGTACCCCATGCTGAAGATGTGCACGAGGAACGCGATGAGCGAGACGATGACGAGCATCATCGCCGACAGCGGGTCGATGAGGACGCCGAAGTGGAGCGGAATCTCCTCGGCGCCGCTCCAGACGAACAGCTCGTGGTGGTACGCCTTCCCGCCGTACACCGTCAGCATGGCGAACAGCGAGAGGACGAGCGAGCCACCGGTGGCGGCGATGCCACCGAGTGCCCCACCCTTGGGCATGTACTTCCCGACCGCGAGCGCGACCAGGAACGAGGCGAACGGAAGCGCCGCGATTGCGGGCGCGAGTTCGAATGCGAGTTCTCCTGCCATCGTTACCACCTCATCGTCGTGGCGTCAGCCACGTCTACGTCTTCGAAGTTACGGTACAGTACGAGGATGATGCCGATACCGATGGCCACCTCGGCCGCCGCCAGCGCCATCGTGAACAGCGCGAACGTCTGGCCGGTCAGGTTGCCGTGGTACTGGCTGAACGCGACGAGGTTGATGTTCGCCGCGTTGAGCATCAGCTCGACCGACATCAGGAACATCAGCGCGTTCCGACGGGTGAGGATGCCGAACAGGCCGGTACAGAAGACGCCGGCCGAGAGTATCAGATAGTACGTGTTGTCGATCGCCATCAGTTGTCACCTCCGTCGGATCCGGCCCGGCGAGATTCAGCTGCCGCGGAACCGCCGTCGGTCGCGACCGCCGGACCACTGGACGACTCGTCGTCGCTCCCGCCGATACCGAGCGCACCGACGACCTCGCCGCCGACGTCACGACGGGCGAGCATCACGGCACCGACGAGTGCTGCGACGAGCACCAGATCGATGATCTCGAACGCGACGAGGAACGACTCACCGGGCACGGTCGGCTCTGCGCTCGAGCCGAGACCGAACAGGTGGTACCCGATGTCGTCCGTCACGCCACCGGAGGCGCCGGTCGCACGCGCGTAGACCTTCCCGTTCTGCGTGAACACCGATGCGTTCACGTTCTCCGGGGAGTCGTCCGAGAGTTTGACCTTCTTGACCTCCTTGGTCGTCTTGTTTCCGTCAGCGTTCGTCGTCTGTTCCTTGACGACGGCGAACGTCTGGTTGTTCTGTGCTTCGACGACGGCGAACTTGCCGGAGTCGGTCTGCTCGGTCGCGATGTCGTCGGCGGAGCCGAGTTCGACCGTCGCATCACCGAATCCCGCGTTGTCGCCCGCGATGGGTGCGCTCACGAAGGTGAACGCCATCACGGCGAACAGCAGCACTGCGACGATTCCGGGGGCGAGGTGCCCACCGAGGCGCAGCTTCGGTTTCGTCGTCATGTCTCTACCACCTCTGTTTCGCCTTCCTGGCGCACGAGCATCACGGCGAACGTGATGAGGATGAGGACCCCGCCCACGTAGACGAGTATCTGCATCGCTGCGAGGAACTCTGCATCTCGCATCACGTAGTGCACCGCGAAGCTCAGTAGCGCGACGCCGAGGAGGAGTGCGGAGTGCCACACGTCCTCCACGAGAACGACGCCGATGCTACTCGCCATCGTGACGATGGCGAAGAGCGCGAAGGCGACGAGTTCTGCGGTTACCATTTTCTATATCCTTCCTTGTGTTTCGTATCGGTCGTCACTTACTGGTAGTCGACCTCTCCGTCTCCTTCGCCGATCCACGCGCCGCGGTCGGGTTCACGGGACTCGAGCGGGTCGATGTCCTTGTACCACGGGACGGCGCGGAGCTGATCCTTGTTGTACACCAGGTCGTCCTTGGTGTCGCCGGTGAACTCGAAGTTCTGCGTCAGCAGAATCGCGTCGACCGGGCAGACCTCCTCGCACAGTCGGCAGTAGATGCACTGCCCGATGTGGAGGTTGTACTGCTCACCGTTGCGCTGTGCGTCGGTGACGATGTGGATGGTGTCGTTCGGACACACGTTCTCACACTGGCGGCACCAGATACAGCGTTCCTGGCTGAACTTGTGAACGCCGCGGAACCGGGGGGAGACCTCGGGTGCGACGTCCGGGTACTCGACGGTGAACGTCTCGCCGTCGAGTGCGTGCTTCATCGTCGTTGCCATCGATTTGAGGAGTCCGATCATGCTATCACCCCGACGAGTATCGCGGTCAGCAGCAGGTTGGCGAACGAAAGGACGAGCATGCCCTTCCAGCCGATCTCGATCATCTGGTCGATACGCACACGCGGAATCGCGGAGCGGAACCACTGCGTCAGCAGGAACACGCCCCAGATCTTCGCGGTGAACCAGATGAAGCCCGGGATGACCGCGAGCTGCGGAATCGGTGCCGTCGGGCCACCGAGGAACAGCGTCGCGGCGATAGCGCCACCGAGGAAGATGTGCAGGAACTCGCCCAGGTACATGAGGACGAAGTAGACCGAGGAGTACTCGGTCTGGTACCCTGCGACGATCTCGGTCGGCGCCTCGGGGATGTCGAACGGGTTACGTCCGACTTCGGCGAGGTTCGCGACCATGAACAGCACGAACGCGAACGGGTTCACGAACGCGAACCACGAGTTGATCTGGATCGGTCCCAGCGAGATGAACGTCGCGGTCTGCGCCTCGACGATGCCGCTCATCTGGAGCGTCCCCGTGAACAGCACGACGGACGCGGCCGTGATGACGAGCGGAATCTCGTAGGCGATGTTCTGTGCGATGGCGCGGAGGCCACCGAGCAGGGAGTACTTGTTCGCGGACGCGTAGCCACCCATCGTGATGCCGAGCGTCGCGATGGACGCCACGGCGAAGACGTAGGCGAGGCCAGCGTCAGGGTCGGCGAGCTGCAGGTTGACGCCGGCGATGGAGCCGATGGGGATGACCGCGAACCCGAGCATGGCCGAGCCGGCCATGATGATGGGTGCGAGGTCGTACGCGGGCCGGTCCGCGTTCTCCGGGATGATCAGTTCCTTCGCGAGCAGGCGGACCGCGTCCGCCACGATGATGAGCAGGCCGAAGGGCCCGATGCGGTTCACCGCGATGCGGTCCGTGAATGCGGCCGTGATCTTCCGCTTCGCCCACGGGCCGGCGATGCCGGTGTAGGCGAGGAAGATGTTCCCGACGAGGAACGCCGCGATGAACGCGGCGACGAGTTCGCCGAGTGCGCCGTACGCGCCCAGTCCGAGCGCCTGCTGGATCGTCTCGGGAAGGAGCGTCTTCTCAGCCATCAGCGGTCGACCTCCCCGAGAACGATGTCGAGGCTACCCAGCGATGCGATGAGGTCGGGGATGTACTCGCCCTGGCTCATCTCGGGCAGCGTCTGCAGGTTCGAGAAGCACGGACTGCGGATCTTGAACCGTGCGGGTTTGTCGGTACCGTCTGCGCGGATGTAGATGCCGAGTTCGCCCTTCGCGGCCTCGACCGCCTGGTAGGTCTCCGTGTCGTCGGCCGGCTTCAGCGTGCGCGGCACGTTCGACTGGATGGTGCGGTCGTCTTCCGGCCACTCCTCGAGCAGGTCGACACACTGCTCGATGATCTTGGCGGACTCTTCGACCTCCTGCATCCGGACGAGGACGCGAGCGTAGTTGTCGCAGCCGTCCTCGGTGACGACGTCCCAGTCGAGCTCGTCGTAGTAGCCGTAGGGGTCGTCGCGGCGCAGGTCGTAGTCGATGCCGGAGCCACGTGCGACGGGACCCGTCGCGCCGTAGGACTTGGCGACCTCGGGGTCGAGGTAGCCCGTGTCCACACAGCGGAGCTGGAAGATCTCGTTCGACGTGATCATGTCGTGGTACTCCTCCAGCTTCGTCGGCAGGTCCTCGAGGAAGTCGCGCGACTTCTCGAAGAACTCCTCGCGCGGTTCCGGGAGGTCCCACGCGACGCCGCCGAGGCGGAAGTAGTTGAACATCATCCGCTGACCGGTGAGGTCCTCGAGGATGTTCTGGACGACCTCGCGGTCGCGGAACGCGTACTGGAAGATGGCGGTGAAGTCACCGTAGACGTCCAGCGCGAACGTCCCGAGTGCGAGCATGTGCGCGGCGATGCGGCAGTACTCCGCCGACATCGTCCGGATGATCTGTGCGTACTCCGGCACCTCGATGTCCGCGAGGTCCTCCGCCGCGCGGGCGTAGGCCCACTCGTTGAGGATGCCCGCCGAGACGTAGTCCCAGCGGTCCGGGTAGGGCATGATCTGGTGGCGGTAGGTGCCCTGCTGGCACATCTGCTCCTCGCATCGGTGGAGGTAGCCGATGTCGCTCTCGACGTCTGCGACCTGCTCGCCGTCGAGCACGGTCTTGACGTGCAGCACGCCGTGGGTCGCCGGGTGGTGCGGGCCGATGTTCAGGAACATCGTGTCCGCCTCGTCGTCACGGTGGTCGTCCTTGAGCGGGTTGTCCCACTCGCCCAGCGTGACGATCTGCGGGCGGTCCTGGTCGTAGTCCATCCCGAGGGGATGGCCCTGCCACGTCTCGGGCAGCAGGATGCGACGCAGGTCCGGGTGGTCCTCGTACTGGATGCCGACGAGGTCGTACGCCTCGCGCTCGTGCCAGTCGCAGGTGCGGTAGGCCGCGTTGCCGGACTGGCTGACGGGGTTGTCCTTCGAGGCCGGGACGACGACGCTGACCTGCTGGGTCGGGTCGTCGTACTTCTTCAGATGATAGATGGACTCGAAGCGGTCCTCGTACTCCTGCGCGGTGACACAGGAACAGTGGTCGAACCCGGCCTGGTCGCGGAGCGCAAGGAGCGTCTCCTCGACCTGGTCGGGGCGGACGACGACGGACTGGTCGGCGTTCAGGTGCTCCTCCGTGTCGAGCACCTTGTCGCCGAGCAGGTCGAGGATGGCGTCGCCGTCGACGTCACCCTCGGCCGTGACCATCCGCTCGCTTGGCTTCTCCAGGCTCATGGTGAATCAGCCCAGTTGTAGCGCATGGCGAGCGTCTCTTCGTCGATCTGGTCCGCGAGCTTGTCGACGACCTCGTCGCGCGGCATGTCGCCGAACTGCTCGAGTTCGTACGGCTTCACGGTCACCGGAGCGGACTCGCCGTTGGCGATGCGCTCCTGGAGCTTCGCGACGCCGTAGATGAGGGCCTCCGGACGCGGCGGGCAGCCCGGGACGTGGATGTCGACCGGGATGACCTCTTCTGCGCCCTTGATGACGTTGTAGCCCTCCTGGAACGGGCCGCCGGAGATGGTACACGAACCCATCCCGACGACGAACTTCGGCTCGGGCATCTGGTCGTAGACGCGCTTCATCCGCGGCGCGAACTTCGACACGATGGTCCCGGGCACGATGATGACGTCCGCCTGTCGCGGGGACGCCCGCGGCACACCTGCACCGAAGCGGTCCAGGTCGTGCTTGATCGCGTACGTGTGAATCATCTCGATACTGCAGCACGCGATACCGAACTGCAGCATGAACATCGAGGAGCCCCGGACCCAGTTCATGAACTTGTCGAACTTCGTGAGGATGAACGGCGTCGAGCCGAACGCCTCGCGAAGTTTGGAGTTGAACCGGTCGTCGACTCCCTCGCCCATCCGCGCATCGCGCGTCTTGGTCAGAGCGTCTGTACTCGTTCGGTCTGTGGGATTGTCACTGCTCATCGTTTTGCCTGTGCTCCCTTTCTACTCTCGGCGCGGGGGCTCCGTGCCCACTTGACAGCGCCGTTGCGCCACGCCCAGGCGAGACCCACGACCAGCACGGCGATGAACACGAGCATCGGGACCAGCACGACGTCGAGCCCGACGCCGCCTTCGAGAGCAGAGCTGTAGATGACCGTCCACGGGAAGATGAGGACGGTCTCGATGTCGAAGACGACGAACAGGAGCGCGACCATGTAGTACTGGATGTTGAACCGGATGCGCGTCCCGCCGGTGGGGATCTCACCACTTTCGTATGTGGCGCGTTTGTTCTTCTCGGGTACCGTCGGTCTGAGGAGTGCCGACACCGCCATCATACCGAGCGGAATCAGCAACCCGACCAGAGCCAACGCCCCTATGGCTATCCATGGATTCATACCGTATACTCCGTATCATCCGGGGGTTTGGAGCGCTCCCATATAAGGGTTGATTCTTGCGATTTTCGGCTTCTCTCCGGGGTTTCTGCGGTGCAAGAAGTGCGAACGACACCCGTGAGAACGTATAAAAGGACGGGGTATTCCTGGTTCCGGACCGGTCCGGTGGACGGATACCCGGTCCTCCCAGTCGCTCCTCGAGCTTCGGAGCGTCTAGTCCCGCCGTGCCTTGAAACCGGGCGTCCCGAGTTCGTGGAGCGACCGGGAGGTCCGCGCGACGTCTCCCTTCAGTCCCTCGTGGTAGTCGACGAGCCGTTCGCGGAGTTCGTCGTGCTCGCGGGCGAGAATCATCGCCGCAGACAGTGCCGCGTTGAACGACTTCCCGGCGTCGACCGCGGTCAGGGGCGCACCCTGTGGCATCCCGATGACCGAGTCGACCGACTTCTCCTGTACCGGGACCCCGATGACCGGCAGGGGATAGGCGATGGAGGCGGTCATGTTCGGCAGGTCCGCCGACTTGCCGCCGGCCCCGGCGATGATGACGTCGATGCCGCGAGCCTCCGCCGTCTCCGCGTACGCGTACATCAGTTCCGGCGTCCGGTGGGCCGAGACGACGAACGTCTCGAAGGTGAACCGCTCGTCCGGTGCGTCGTCGAAGTCCGTGACCTCCGCGAAACCGAGTTCGTCCACGAAGGCGTCGTACGCACCGGGTCGGCCGTCCTCGGAGCCCATCATCACGTCGAGGTCGGAGTCCGAGCCCATGACGATGCCCACGTCGGGGGTGTCCTCGGCCGGGCGGTCGCGCTGTGCCTCTGCGTGCAGGTCGTCGATGAGTGACTGGAGTTCGTCGGTCATTCGAAGTCGAGTTCCGCGACGAGGTCGCGGGTCGCCGAGAGCAGTTCGTCGGTCGATTCGTCGTCGGTGGCGACGCGAGTGACGTGGCCCATCTTCCGCAGCGGCCGGACCTCGCGCTTGCCGTACCAGTGCATCGCTGCTCCGCGAGTCGACAGCACCGCGTCGACACCGGTCAGCTCTGCCGGCCGAGACTCGTCACCGCTCCCGAGGATGTTCTTCGAGACGGTCGGGGAACGCAAGTCGGTGGCACCGAGCGGCCAGCCCAGGACCGCCCGGGCGTGCTGCTCGAACTGCGAGGTGAGCGAGCCTTCGATGGTCCAGTGGCCGGAGTTGTGCGGCCGCGGGGCGATCTCGTTGACGAGTATCTCTCCCTCGCGCGTCTCGAACAGTTCGATACCGTAGACGCCACGGCCGACCATCAGGTCGAGGACGTCCTCGGCGACGGCCTTCGCCTCTTCGAGCACCGCGTCGGAGGAACGAGCCGGGACGACGGTCTCTCGTAGAATCTCTTCCTCGTGGACGTTCTCGCCGACGGGGAAGGTCGCGACCTCGTCGTCACCCTTGACCGCGATGACCGACACCTCACGCTCGTAGTCGACGAACTCTTCCAGCATCGCGGGACCGGCCACGGCGTCGATGGCCGCGTCGGCCTCCTCGCGGGACTCGACCGGGACGTTCCCCCGGCCGTCGTAGCCGCCGGTTCGCGCCTTCAGCATCGCGGGCGCACCGAGTTCGTCGATGGCGTCGCGAAGCTCGTCGGCCGTCTCGACGGCCCGGAACTCGGGGACCGGAATCCCCTCGTCGGCGAGCGCGCGCTTCTGATGGAGCTTGTCGTGGATGAGTTCGAGCGTCGCCGGGTCGGGATGGCACGGGACGCCGGTCGCCTCGCTGACCTCGTTCAGTGCGGTCTGGTCGGCGAGTTCTATCTCGAACGTCAGGAAGTCCACTCTCTCAGCGAGTTCGCGGATCGCTTCCTGGTCGTCGAAGTCGGCGACGAGCTGGTCGCGGCAGACCGCCGATGCAGGACAGTCGGGCGTCGGGTCGAGTACAACCACATCGACGCCGAGCGGTCCCGCGGCCTCGGCGAGCATCCGCCCCAGTTGCCCACCGCCGACGACGCCGAGTGTCGGCCCAGGCAGGGTCGTTGGCATATATGCGGCGGTTCTGTAGCTCCGCGCTTAACGCTTGCTCTCTGCGCTCAGTAGTGCCACTCGTAGTCGTCGAAGTCCGGGTCGCGCTTCTCGACGAATGCGTCCCGTCCTTCCTGGGCTTCGTCGGTCATGTACCCGAGGCGGGTCGCCTCGCCGGCGAAAACCTGCTGGCCGATCATGCCGTCGTCGGTCATGTTGAACGCATACTTGAGCATCCGCATCGCGGTCGGCGACTTCGAGTTGATGGTCTCCGCCCACTCGAGCGCGGTCTCCTCCAGCTCCTCGTGGGGCACCGCCTCGTTGACCAGGCCCATGTCCGCGGCCTCCTCGGCGGAGTAGGTCTTCCCGAGGAAGAATATCTCGCGCGCCTTCTTCTGGCCGACCTGCTTCGCGAGGTAGGCCGACCCGAAGCCGGCGTCGAAGCTGGCCACGTCCGGGTCGGTCTGGAGGAACTTCGCGTGCTCCTTCGAGGCGAGCGTCATGTCGCAGACGACGTGCAGGGAGTGGCCGCCGCCGACCGCCCAGCCGGGGACCACGCAGACGACCGGCTTCGGGATGTGCCGGATGAGTCGCTGGACCTCGAGGATGTGTAGCCGACCGGACTTCGAGGCCGACTCCTTGTCGGCGTCGTCGCCCTGGTACTCGTAGCCGGCGCCGCCCCGTACGCGCTGGTCGCCGCCGGAACAGAACGCCCAGCCGCCGTCCTTCGGGGAGGGACCGTTCCCCGTCAGCAGGACACAGCCGACGTCCGTCTGTCGCTTCGCGTGGTCGAGCGCCTGGTACAGTTCGTCGACGGTTCCCGGGCGGAACGCGTTGCGTACCTCGGGTCGGTCGAAGGCGATTCGGACGGTGCCCGAGTCGACGGCGCGATGGTAGGTGATGTCGGTGAAGTCGAGGTCGATGGGTTCCCACCGGTCCGCGTCGAAGAGTTCCGAAACCATGTCGCGAGAGTCCGGTCGGTGTCGGGAAATAGGTTCCCGTCCTGCCGCGGCGAATCCTGGTCGAGACGGACCGGCGGTCGCTACGGGCGACGCCCGCGACAGACCGGCGACCGAGCCACCCGGGATTCAGCCGTGCTGGCCGTCGAGGGCGAGCAGTGCGGCGAACCCGACGAGGACCGTCCCGCTGACCCCGCGGAGGAGGGTGGGGAGTCGCTCTGACTCGGCGACGAGCGACCGCGCACGCCCGGCGAACACCGCCAACAGTCCGAGGTACGCCAGGCTCAACAAGGCGTAGACGACGCCGAGCGTCGCCATCTCGACGGGGGCTGCGGTACCTGCGGGGACGAACTGCGGGAGGAACGCCAACACGAAGACGGCGACCTTCGGGTTCGAGACGTTGACGACGACCGACCGTCGGTATGCGTCTCGGGGGGAGCCGCTGTCCTCTGCGCCAGGCGTCACGTCGAACCCCTCGCGGTCCCGGAGCGTCTGGATGCCGACGTAGGCGAGGTAGGCAGCTCCGACGTACTTCACGACGGCGTACGCGACCTGGGACGTCTGGAGGAGGACCGATAGACCCGCGACGGCGGCGAGCGTGTGGACGAGAACCCCGGTCGCCGTGCCACAGGCCGCGGCGACGCCCGCCCGCCGGCCGCCACCGAGTCCGCGTGACAGCACGAACATCGTGTCCGGACCGGGCGCGAGCACGACCGCGATGGCGGCCGGAACGAACGCGACGAGCGTGGCAGGGTCGAGCACGTTCACACTGAACACTGCCGGGGATTTCAAACCTGCTTCCGTGTCGAACCGTGCCGCGTCACCAGTGGCAAGAACTGTTTTGGGGAGGAGGGGCGTAGCTGGCGCAACGACATCTCGAATGACGGAGACGTTCTACGACGTGCTCGGTGTCGAACGCGACGCGTCGCAGGAGGAGATACGGTCGGCCTACCGCCGCCGAGTCAAGGAGACGCATCCGGACCTCAACGACGCGCCCGACGCCGCAGACGAGTTCCGCCGGGTCACCGACGCCGAGGAGGTGCTGGGAGACCCGGAAGAACGTGCACGGTACGACCGACTCGGACACAACTCCTACACGCGCATGTTCGGCCGGGCTGGTGACGGGAGCGCCAGTCGAGAGCGCTCCCGGCCAGGGGAGAGCGAGGCGGCATCACGGTCGTCGGGCTCTCGCGGCCGAACGCGGTCGAGACGGCGTCGGACTAACCGTCGTCGGACCGACGGACGCCAGAACGGGCGTCGTCAGACGAACCGCCGCCAGAGCAGTGACCGACGGACGAGCCGCGGGGCTGGCGCCGACCGGCGGGCGACCGACTCGGGCAACGCCTCGCGTCGGAGCTACAGTTTCGACTCGGCGTCGCACGAGGAGGAGCCGACGGACCGGAGGAGCGCCGACGCGAGTGACGGTGCCAGTGCCCGTCGGGGGGACCGTGGCCGCAGTGAGAGCCGTGCCCGCCGCGAGACCCGTGGCCGATACGAGCACGTTGCCGAAGGGAAGGCGAACGAGTGGCAGGGGTTCTCCGTCCACGACTGGGACGAGGAGGAGCTCGCCACGGACCCGGAGCCCATCGGTCTCACGCAGAACACCGCCGTCGTCGTCGGCTCCATCTTCCTGCTCTACCCCGTGCTGGCTTACGCGACCGTCGCACCCGGGTTCGGCCTCGCCGTGAACGTCACCGTCGGCGCGTGTACCCTGCTGTTGCTCGGCTACCTGCTGACGATTCCGCGGGTGTCGACCGTCGGATTCGGTGCACTGAGTCTCGTGGTTCCCGTCCTGCTGTTCGCAGCCGGCGTGAACCTGTTCTCCCTGATGAATCTGTTCGTCGTCGGCGCGTGCTGGGTCCCGTTCGGCTACGCGATACTGTTCTCGCGCGTGCTCAGTTCGCCGACGTGAAGGCGTGGAGCGTGCCGTCGCCGTCACCCACGAATATCCAGTCGTCGACGACGAGCGGGCCAGCCCGAGTTCTGGCCCGGGTGAGCCCGAGCCTGTAGCGGACCTGCCCGTTCGACCGGTCGTAGGCGACGAGCAGGCCGGAGTCGCCGACGGTGAAGACGCTCTCGGTCGTTGCAACCACCTGCGAGACGATGGAGCCGGTGTTCTCTCTGGCTTCCCACAGCTTCTCTCCCGTGTCGCGGTCGAGCGCGGTCACCGTCCCACCGTCGTGCCCGACGTAGACGGCATCGGCCGTGACTGCAGGTGATGGATTCTGTCCACCGCTCAGCGTCGTCTTCCACCGCGCCGTGCCCGTTTCCGCATCGATGGCGTAGGTCACACGGTTCTCACAGCTCGCGTAGATCGTCCCGTCGTCGTACACCGGTTCGCCGGTGAAGTAGTAGTACGAGCCGCTGCCGTCGGATTCACCGACTTCGTACCGCCACCGCTCCGAACCCGTTGCGAGGTCGAGCGCGTAGATTCGGCCGGGTCTGTCGCTGGGCCGGTCGGCCACGTAGACGACGTCGCCAGCGACTGCAGGAGCGGTATCGACCTCGACGTCGGTGAGGGCCCGCCAGGTCACAGCCCCGATATCGGCGTCTAATGCGACCAGACCGCGTTTTCCACCCGCGAGTACGAGGTCATCCACCACGGTGAGCCCGGCAGCGTCTTCGCGCTCGTTCCACTGCTGCTCGCCCGATTCCGGGTCGAACGCGGCCACAGTCCCGTAATCGGACGAGTAGACCAGCCCGTTCGAGACGACCGGGGACGCGTTTCCGCCGATGTGCGTGGACCATCGTTCTTCGCCGGTGCGTGCGTCTCTCGCTGTGAGCCCGTCGGCACCAACGTAAAGTGTGCCGTCGACAAGAGCTGGGACGGTCTTGATCGGGTTGTAGAACGAGACCGTCCACGCCTCGATGGGCGATTCCACGGGGCCGGTGGCATCGTAGAAGCCGGTGTTCGCCGTATCGTACCCGATGGAGCGGCTCGTCCCCGTCACGGGAGGTCCATCGACGCCACCGTCTTCGGTGGACGATTCCTCCCCGGTCGTAACCTCGCTCGTCGTCTGGGTATCCCCGGTGGTCGTCCCGTCGTCCGACTGGGGCTCCACCGCGGCCGTCGGCTCCTGCTCAGAGACGCCCCCGTTTGCCTCCTGTAACCGCAGACAGCCGGCCCCACTCATCGCGCTCGCCAGTGCCGCGAGCGCCGCTCGTCGCTTCATACCGTGGACTCTCCTGTAGGGTATAATAAATCGTCTGGCAGAATCGAGAGGCGGTACCGTGGTTGGCCGCGTCTCAGAGTCGGTCCACGACCGCCTCCGCCAGCTCCTCCCGTGTCCGATGACTCGTCTCGGCGTCGAAGTCGACCTCCACCACGGTCGTCCCGTCGCTCGCGAGCGCGTCCCGATACGCCTGGTCGAACTCGGCCGGTTCGACCCGACGGAAGTCGAGGTCGTACAGCTCACCAGTGGCCGAGAAGTCGAGCCCGTGTGGTGTCTTGAACTGCTCCGTGAACGGTGGGTCGTGCTCCTCGATGGGGAGCAGGTGGAAGATGCCGCCGCCGTCGTTGTTCAGGCAGACGATGGTCGCGTCCACGTCGCATCGCGAGAGCGCGAGCAGACCGTTCATGTCGTGGTAGTACGCGAGGTCACCGGTGACGAGGACGAGGTCGTCGTCGGTCGCCGAGCCGGCACCGAGGGCGGTCGAGACGATGCCGTCGATACCGGACGCCCCGCGGTTTCCGAGGACTGTCAGGTCGGCGGCGCGCGGTGCGCCGAACCGGTCGGCGTCGCGGATGGGCATCGAGTTCGAGACGAAGACGGTGGTCGGGTCGGGCGCGTCGGCGAAGACCGTGTGGAGGACAGCGCCCTCAAGCGTCGTCTCGGCCGCACCGAGTTCCTCGGCGAGCGTGCTCCAGTACCGGCCGTCGGTCGCCACGAGCTCGCTTCGGAAGTCCGAATCACCGGGCGAGTCGACCGCCTCGGCGAGTGCGAGCGCGGTCGCCGCCGGGTCGGCGACGACGAGGTCGGAGCAGACGAACTCGGCGTCGCGCCACTGCCCGGCTGGGTCGACGAGCACCTGTCTGGCGTCCCACGATGCGGCCGTCTTCCGCGTCACCTTCGAGGTCATCGACGCCCCGAACCGAACGACGATGTCGGGGTCGACGTCGAGCGCGTCGATGTAGCCGTCGTAGCCCCCGAGCACCGGGGCGGAGAGGACGTGCGGGCCGAACCGCAGGCCCGATAGCGGGTCTGCGAGTACGGGAAAGTTCGTCTCGCGTGCGAGTGCGGCGATGGCCGATGCGCTGTCCTCTCCGGTGCTCGCTGGGTCGGCTGGGCCCGCGAGGATGAGTCCCGTCTCGGCGTCGTCGATGGCCGCCGTCAGCGTCTCGAGGTCCGCGTCCGAGAGCGTCGGCCGCCCCTGTGTCCGACGGACGTAGGGAACACGCTCACCGGACGAACCGACGCGGCCGACGGCTGCACGCTCGTCTCCCTCGTTCCAGTCCTCCGGGACGTCTCCGGGTACATCGGTCGGCTCGAGCGGTTTCCGGAACGGACAGTTGAGGTGGACCGGTCCCTTCGGTGTCCCGGTCGCCGAAGTGAGCGCACTCGCGGCATCGGTCCGCAGGCGACGGAGTTTCCGCGGGGTCGCCTCCGGCTCCGGCAGGTCCCGGTACCACCGGACTGCCGAGCCGTAGAGCTTCTCCTGATCGATGGTCTGATTCGCGCCCGAGTCCCGGAGTTCGGGCGGCCGGTCGGCCGTGAGGACGAGCAGCGGGACCCTGGCCTGGTCGGCTTCGACGACAGCCGGGTGGAAGTTCGCCGCGGCGGTGCCGGAGGTACAGACCAGTGCGGTCGGCTCGCCGGTCCTGCGCGCTCGACCGAGCGCGAAGAACGCTGCAGACCGCTCGTCGAGGTGTGAGAAGACCTCGACGCCGTCGTGTTCGGCGAACGAGACGGTGAGCGAGGTCGAGCGACTGCCGGGCGCGATGCAGACCGCCGAGAGACCGCCGGCGACGAGTTCCTCGACCAGCGTCCTCGCCCAGAGGACGTTCCGGTTGGGGTAGTCGCTGCGGTTGGGGGAGTCGCTGCGGTTGGGGGAGTCGCCGGGCATTGTCACTCCAGTTCGTCGAGCAGCGGGCGGTACTTCAGCTGTATCTCGTCCCACTCCTCCTGTGGGTCGGAGTCACCGACGATGCCGTTCCCGGCGAACAGGGTCGCCCGCGTCCCGCCGGCCAGTCCGGACCGGATGCCGACGAGGAACTCCCCGTCGCCGTCCGCGTCGAACCAGCCGATGGGTGCGGCGTACCAGCCGCGGGCGAACGATTCGACTTCGCGAATCGTCTCCGCTGCGACCTCGGGCGGAAGTCCCCCGACGGCCGGCGTCGGGTGGAGCGCTTCGACGAGGTCGAGGACGTGGCGGTCCGAATCGAGGTCGACCGATATCGGCGTCTGGAGGTGCTGGATGTTGTTCAACTTCCTGACCGTCTGTGAACCCTCTGTGACGTCCCCGAGCGGGGCGAGCTGCTCGCAGATGGCGTCGACGACGAGCCGCTGTTCGTGCTGTATCTTCTCAGAGTCAACGAGCGACTGCGCCAACGCGGCGTCAGCGTCCGGCGTGCCACCCCTGCCGACCGAGCCGGCCAGGGCCTCGGTCTCGACGTACCGTCCCGTCTTCCTGACTAGCCGCTCGGGCGGGGCGCCGAGGAAGCCGGCCTCCTCGGTCGGCTGGACGAGGAACCGGAAGCAGTTCGGGTAAGTCCGCCGCAGTCGTTCGAGCACGTCCGGCAGGTCCACCTCGTTCGCGAGTTCGACCTCCAGCGCGCAGCCGAGGACCACCTTCTGCAGATCGCCGGAGTTGATGCGGTCGGTCGCGTCGCGAATCATCTCTATCCAGCGGTCTTTCGGGGTCGTCCGCCGTGTGGAGACGACACCGGGGGAGCCGCCGCTGGGGCGCATCGCAGGCAACTCGGCGACGGCCATCGCCGCCCTGTCGAGCTGTGCCTCGACAGCGGCCGGGTCGACGTCCGTCCCGAACCGGTTGACCGTCAGCCACGTTCCATCGTCGGTTCGGGTCAGCTGTACCTCCGGGAGAAGGAACTCCGCAGCGGGAAAGCCGACCCACGGGTCGGCAGGTTCGTGCCTCTCGTCGAAGGCGAATCCACCGACGAGGCGTGGACGCGGGGCGTCCGTGTTCGAACAATCGGCGTCGGAGAAGAGGGCTGTCGCGCGTTCTCGTATCGACGCGAAGCGTTCGTGTCCGCTCGCGGTGAGTCGCGCGGCGGTGCCTGCACCGGCCAGCTCCATCCCGTCGAGGCCGGCCCAGTGCAGGCGTGGCGGTTCGCGAGAGGCGAGAAACGCCCGGTAAGAGACGTCGTCTATCCGGCGACTCCGGCTGACGAGAACGCCCTCCTCGCGCATCGCCGGGGTCACCGCCGGGCCCTCGCTACGCGCTCGTTCCATTGGCGAAAGCTGGGTAACACGTCTGCTAAAACCTGTCCATTGCGAGCGACGCGTGGAAGATTAGCTGTACCGCTCTTCTTCCCAGGGGTTGGCGCTGTCGGAGTAGCCGCGGCGCTCCCAGTAGCCCCGCTCGGGCTCGGTGAGGAACTCGACGCCGTCGACCCACTTCGCACCCTTGTACGCGTATCGGTGTGGGGTGACGACCCGGAGCGGCCCGCCGTGGTCCCGCGGAAGCTCGTCGCCGTCGAACGCCCAGACGAACATGACCTCGTCGCGCATGCACTGCTCGAGCGGGAGGTCGGTCGTGTAGTCGTCCATCCCGCTGAACATGACGTGACAGGCGTCGTCGTCGACGCCGGCCCGTTCGGCCAGTTCGGTGAACGTGACGCCGGTGAACTCGCAGTCGAACTTCGACCAGCCCGTGACGCAGTGGAAGTCCTGTCGCTGCGTCTCGCTCGGCAGGTCACGGAACTCGTCCCAGGAGAACGTCAGCTCCTCGTCGACCGCACCGGTCACCGTGAACTCCCACGTCTCGGGGTCCCACGGGGGCGTTCCGCTCTTCGAAAGAACCGGGAACTTCGAGGTCTCGCGCTGGCCGGGCGGGAGCCGGTCGTCACCGAACTCCTGGTAGAGGTCGGTCACGTCTCTGACGGTCATACCCGACACTCGGCAGTGAACGACTGTAGTCGTGACGGAACCGCCCGCAGAGAGCAGTTCGCCACCGGCCGATATATCTCCCCGTCAGGCTTAAATACCCCATCACCGAAAGCCCAACCAACGATGCCGAAAGTCGAGATTAACATCCCGGAACACCTCGAGATGCAGATTGCACAGATGGTCGAACGCGGCGAGTTCGTCAACCGCGAAGAAGCCATCAAGGACCTGCTGTCGACCGGACTCAAGGCGTACAAGACCTCCGGCCCCATCGACGAGGACGAACCCGCGGGCGGGTTCGAGGACGATGGTATGATGGGCCACGAAGACGAGTACGTCTTCTAACGAACGAGTTCCGGGTGTCAGGCAGAACGGTTCTCCGGCCGTCTTGGCCGCGTTCGCGAGCAACGAACAGTCGAAAGTCCGGAAGGGAGGAACTCGGCGGATTTTTGTGACGTCCCGCGCGACTGCCGCCAGATGAGCGACGACCACCCCCTGGCGACCGTCGAGACGCTCGCGCTCGTCGCCCTGGGTGGCTTCGCCGGCGCGAACGCCCGGTTCGTCGTCGACGGTGCGCTCGGTCCCTTCGGGTTCGGGCTCGCCGGGACCCTCGCCGCCAACGTCTGCGGCTGTCTCCTGCTCGGCTTCGTCCTCTACGAAGAGGTCTACGTCGGCGTGTTCTCTCGCCAGCTGCGTGTCGCGGTCGGCACTGGCTTCCTCTCGTCGTTCACCACCTACAGCACGTTCGCCGTCCAGACGTTCGAGGCCGGGACGGATTCGCTGGCGCTCGTTCTCGGAAACGTCGGCGCGAACTACGCGCTCGGTTTCGCCGGCGTCCT
The DNA here is from genome assembly GCF_051208015.1 of Haloarchaeobius lipolyticus. Classification (NCBI taxonomy): domain Archaea; kingdom Methanobacteriati; phylum Methanobacteriota; class Halobacteria; order Halobacteriales; family Halorubellaceae; genus Haloarchaeobius; species Haloarchaeobius lipolyticus. The sequence continues at coordinate 403,510 of NZ_JBPKGF010000004.1, forward strand.
GCTCGGACGCTGGCTCGCCCTCTCGTTCGCCGCGGAGGTGGACGCGTGACGGCGCGGCGCGCCCGCGAGCAGGAAGAGCGTGGACGCGTGATGGGACACTCCCTGTCGGAGGTGGTCGGCTGATGTCGACCATCGCGCCCGCCTACCTCGTCGGCCTCGGCGGGGCCCTCGGCGCACTCCTCCGTCACTGGGTCTACTCACACCTCAAACGTGCCGGCGACCCGGTCCCGCGGGCGACCCTGACTGTCAACGTCGTCGGCAGCCTCGTCCTCGGCTTCCTGACCGCCGCTGCGCCCGGACAGGACCTCGCGCTGTTCGTCGGAACCGGTGCCTGCGGCGCCTTCACGACGTTCTCCAGCTTCAGCTTCGAGACCGTCGACCGGTGGACAGATGGGAAGCGACTGGCTGCGGTTGCGAACGCGCTCGGGAATCTGGTGCTGTCACTGGCGGCCGTCGCGGCCGGCTGGACGCTCGCGGGATTCGTCTGAGGCTGCAATCGTCGTTTTAGCTTGACAGGTATTTATCGGGTTTCCGAACGAAGACGAGAGTATGCGACACGCCCTCCCCACCTTGCTGTGCTGTCTGTTGTTGATGACCGCCGGCTGTGTGAGCGATCCGCTGGTCCCCGGTGCGAACCCCACCGACACCGAATCGAAGGCCGACGACCCCGTCGAGCCGAGCGAAGCATCCCCCGGAACGACCGTCTCGAGGGACCTCGGAGAGCCGACGACCTGCGGTGTCTCCTCCGTTGCTTTCTGGAAGCCGCCGAACGGCTGGGAGTCGGACGAGGTGCAAATCGGCTACACTATCGACGGGAACAGTACGGTCCTGTTCGTCGTCCTCGACGGGAACGAAGTCGTCGGCGTGAAGGAATCGACGAACTCGAACGACCAGGCACTGGCCGTCGACGGCGAGCCAATTCGAATCGACCCGGAAACCGGCGGCCGGGTCTCCGTCGTCGCGTTCTCGGACGAGAACGGGAACCTCGCGTTCGACCCCGGGACGGACCGACCCTGCGGCCACGACGGAGAGGTCGTCAGCACGGGCGAACGGTCGCTGAACTGAGGCCTGCAGCATCGACGGCACCGACCCGACGACACAGTGACCCTTTTGCGGACACGGTCCCAACCCGCCAGCAATGACCGAGAACGCGACTGCGGACATCTCGCGGACGAAGGCGTGGGTGATGGCCGCGCGGCCACAGACCCTACCGGCGGCCGCGGCCCCCGTCATCGTCGGGACGGCCGTCGCCTACTACGGCGACGTCTTCCGGCCGCTTCCGGCCCTGATGGCGTTCGTAGGGGCGGCGCTCATCCAGGTGGGGACGAACTTCGCGAACGACTACTACGACGCCGTCCAGGGCGCGGACACCGAGGACCGACAGGGCTTCACCCGTGTCACACAGTCGGGGCTCATCGACGCCAGCGAGGTGAGACGAGCCATGCTGCTCACCTTCGCCATCGCGGTCCTGACCGGGACCTACCTCGTCTGGGTGGGTGGGGTTCCCATCCTCGTAATCGGCCTGCTCTCTGTCTTCTCCGGCATCGCCTACACCGGCGGGCCGTACCCGCTGGGCTACAACGGCCTCGGCGACCTGTTCGTCTTCGTCTTCTTCGGCGTCGTCGCCGTCGTCGGCACCTACTACGTGCAGGCGGCCGCAGCCGCGACGACCTATGGCCCGCTCGCAACCGGGCTGGCCCCGATGGACCCGGAGACGCTCACGGTCGCCGCCCTCGCGAGCCTGCCCATCGCGGCCATCTCGACGAACATCCTCGTCGTCAACAACGTCCGAGACAGAGAAGAGGACGCTCAAACGGGCAAGACGACCCTCGCAGTGGCCTTCGGCTACGGCTTCGCACGTGGTGAGTTCCTCACGATGCTCGCGCTCGCGTACCTGACACCCGTCGTCCTCGTCTTGGCCTACGAGGTCCCGGCGGCAGTTCTCGCGCCGCTACTCTCGCTGCCGCTGGCCGCGAAGACGGCGAAGACGGTACTCACTCGAACCGACGGCGAGGCGCTCAATCCGACGCTCGAACGTGTCGGGAAGTTGCTCGCGGTGTACGCGATACTGTTCGGACTCGGCTTCGTCGCCGCGGGGGTGGCCTGATGGACGCCGAGTTCCGCGAGTTCGACGTCTCGCTCGCCCGACCGCTCGCGACCGCGAAGGGCGAGATGACCGAGCGCGAGGGCTTCCTCGTGCGGGTCAGCGACGGCGAACACACCGGCTACGGCGAGGCCACTCCGCTCCCGGGCTGGACCGAATCGCTCGCGGACTGCCGTGCCGCGCTGGCGGACGCGACAGAACGCATCCGGAACGACGAAGCGGCACTCCGCGAGGACCTCGCGGCGAATCCGGCTGCCCGTCACGGGATATCTCTCGCGCTGGCCGACCTCCGCGCGAAACAGCACGACAGACCGCTGTACAAGCTCCTCGGTCGGAAGGCGACCCGCCAGACCGTTCCGGTCAACGCGACGGTCGGTGATGCGGCGCCCGAGGACACCGCCAGGGCTGCCGAGCAGGCCGTCGAGGAAGGGTTCGACTGCGTGAAGCTCAAGGTCGGCGTCCGGGACGTCGAGACCGACGTCGAGCGGGTGTCCGCCGTCCGCGAGGCGGTCGGCGACGGGCTGAGCCTCAGAGCAGACGCCAACGGCGCTTGGACCCGAGAACAGGCCGAAGCGGCGTTCGACGGCTTCGCAGATGTCGGCCTCCAGTTCGTCGAACAGCCACTCGACCCGGACGACCTCTCCGGCCACGCGGCACTCCGGAACCGGCCCGGCCCCGTCGGCGTCGCACTGGACGAATCGCTCGCCGAGCACACCGTCGAGTCCGTCCTCGAATCGGACGCGGCCGACGTGCTCGTCCTCAAGCCGATGGCGCTCGGTGGGGTCGAGAAGGCGAGACAGGCTGCCCTGGCGGCGCGCGACGCCCAGGTCGCGAGTGTCGTGACCACGACCATCGACGCCTGTGTCGCCCGGACCGCCGCCGTCCACCTCGCGGCCTCGCTCCCGGGCGTCATGCCGAGCGGACTGGCGACCGCGGAGTGGCTCTCGACCGACGTCGGTCCCGACCCGTGCCCGGTCGAGGACGGCGAGATCCGCGTGCCGCAGGCGGCGGGACTCGGCGTTCGAGGGGTGTGGGAGGAGTGACCGGCTCGCCGTCAGGTGGAGAGGCTCCGGCGGCTCGGACGACCGGGCCGAAGACTTCGCCGGTCGACTGGCCGACTCGCGACCTCGTCACGATTCGCGCGGAGACGACGCCGGAGCGAACCGCACTCGTCGACGCGGAGACCGGCGATACCTGGACCTATCGGGAACTGGACGCCAGCGTCGACCAAGCTGTTCGCGACATCGGCGTTCCGGCCGGCGGCCGTCTCGGCGTCCTCTGCGACACTCGCGTCGAGGTGGCGATGCTCCTGTTCGCGGCGATGCGATGGGGGGCGACACTCGTACCCCTCAACGTCCGGAACACGGCGGACGAACTGGCCAAACAGGCGGCTCGTGCCGACCTCGACATGCTCGCGTGCGAGGCCGAGACTCGCGAGATGGCCGAGACCGTCGCCCCCGCGGGCTGTCCGGTCGTCGACGTGGCTGCGATGGGGACACCCGCTACGGCCGACGGCGCCGAGTCCCCACAGGGCCGACGGCCAGTTAGTCCGGCCGAACTCACCCCTGACACCGACCTCCTGCTCCTGTTCACCTCCGGTACGACCGGCCGCCCGAAGGGTGTGCGCCTCACCGTGGCCAACCTGCTCGCGAGCGCGACCGCCTCCGCGTTCCGGCTCGGCGTCGAGAGGGGCGACCGCTGGCTCGTCTGTCTCCCGACGTACCACATGGGCGGGCTGGCCCCGTTCGTCAGGTCGGCACTGTACGGCACTGCCACGGTCGTCCAGCGCGAATTCGACGCCAGAGAGACGCCGGCAGTGATGGACCGATTCGACGTGACGGGCGTTTCGCTCGTTCCGACGATACTCCGCCGACTGCTCGAAGCCGGCTGGACGGCCCCGACCTCGCTTCGATTCGTCCTGCTCGGCGGGGCAGCCGCCGGACACGACCTGCTCGAGGCGGCACTGGCGTCCGGGGTCCCCGTCTTTCCTACCTACGGTATGACGGAGGCGGCCTCGCAGATAGCCACGGCGACGCCAGAACAGGTGGCCGATTCGCCAGGGACCGTCGGCCAACCGCTCGTGAACACCTGCGTTCGGGTGCTCAGCGAGACGGGCGAGCCGTGTGACACCGGTGACCCCGGCGAGCTCGTCGTCTCGGGGCCGACCGTGACACCAGGCTATCTCGACGACGCGAACACCGGTGCCGCGTTCTCCGACCGCGGCTTCCACACCGGCGACGTCGGCTATCGAGACGACGATGGGCTGCTCTGGGTCACCGGCCGGGTCGACGACCGCATCGTCACGGGCGGCGAGAACGTCGACCCGTCGGTCGTGGCTTCGACGGTCCGGGCCCATCCGGACGTGTCCGAGGCTGCCGTCGTCGGCCTGCCGGACGAGGAATGGGGAGAGCGAGTCGCTGTTCTGGTCGTCGCGGCGAGCGAGGAACTCTCCGCCGCGGCACTCCAGGAATTCTGTCGCGACCGGCTCGCCGACTTCGAACTGCCGAAGACCATCGCGTTCGCTCCCGAGCTCCCGCGAACGGTCTCCGGAACGGTCGACAGGGAGGCAGTCAGAGCGCGGTTACGTAAGGAGCGGTAGTGCGTGGCGACCGGGGTCAGTGCTGAACAACGTCTCCGTGTTCGTCGACCTCACCGGCGACGACCCTGGTCGACGAGAGCCGTTCTCCACGGTCGTCGAGGACGAACGGGACGACTATCGAGACCAGCTCCGGAAGCTCTGCTGCCCGGCGGGCTTCGTTTATCTCGTCGACGACGGGGTACGTCTCCGGAGAGACGACGATGGCGTCGAGGTCGTTCTCGGTCGCCGCGAACGCTCCTTCCGAGGCTATCTTCCGTATCTCGAGCGGTCTCCCCCACAGGTCGAGGTCGTTCAGCTCCCGTTTCAGCGACCGCTCTCGGGACGGGAACGGCAGGACCATCCTGTCTCTCGACTCCTTGGCGAAGGCGTCGCTCGTCAATCCGACGAGGACGCCTCCAGCGCCGAGCTCGAGGGCCGTCTCGAACAGTTCGCGGTGGCCGTCGTGTATCGGACTGAACGTCCCCGCAACGGCGACTCGCATACCGACCCATAGGTGGTGTACGAAGATACCGCTACCGGGCGTTTTTCAGTCTCTCAGCCCGTACGACGGCTCGTGTGTACTCTCACCATCGCGTGGCGAGTGTTCGACGAACCGGTCGTCGTCGCCGCCAACCGCGACGAGCTGCTCGACCGACCAGCTGATCCGCCGGCGGTCGTCGGGACCGACCCCGTCGTCGTGGCACCCACGGACAGGGAGGCCGGCGGCACCTGGGTCGGCTACAACGAGCACGGGTTGTTCGTCGGCGTGACGAACCGCTGGGTCGACGCCGACCTGGCGGGCGAGCGGTCTCGCGGACTGCTCGTCCGCGAGGCACTCGACCAGCCGAGCGCCCGGGCAGCAGCGGAGTTCGTCGAGGCCGCAGTCGATTCCCACGAGTACCAGGGGTTCAACCTCGTCGTCGCCGACGACACCGATGCCATCCTCTTCGAGTGGGACGGCGAGCTCAGCCGCACCGCGTTCGACCCCGGCATCCACGTCGTCGTCAACGTCGGCGCGGACGACCGGTTCGAGATTCCGACTCACCGGGCCGCCGTTGCCCGCGAGCAGGCCGACAACGCCCGGGCGGTCCGGTCGGAACTCGAGCCCCGCGAGGGTGAGACCGCGACAGAGTGGCGGGACCGGGCCGCGGGCGTCCTCGGCGACCACGAGTTCGGCGTCTGCGTCCACGACCCCGACGGTCGGTACGGGACGCGCTCGTCGACGCTCCTCGTCCTGGGTGACACCGTCGACTACCGGTGGGCGGACGGCCCCCCGTGCGAGACGCGTCACGAACCTGTCGACCTCGAAGGGCAGGTTTAAGCGAGTTCGGACGGCAATTCGTAGTGTGATACCCATGCCTGCTACGCCGACTCCGGGGTGGTCGCAGTGAGCGTCTCCGAAGAGGAACTCACCGAGGAGGAACTCGCTGGCCTGGAACTCGTCCGCGAGACCGGTGGCATCCACCAGAGCGACTTCTGGAAGAAGCTCGACGTGTCGTCGCGAAAGGGGTCGCGCATCGTCGAGTCGCTCGTCGAGAAGGAGCTGGTCAACCGCGAGGAGACCATCTACAACGGGCACAACACCTACTTCATCGAGCCCGTCGCCGCCGACCTCGACTTCGCGCTGCTCATGGCCGGCGACATGCTCTCGCCGTTCATCGGTGAGGAGGAGGCCGACCCGCAGAGCGACGCCTTCACGCAGTGGATAATGAACCTCGCCTACCAGTAGGCGAACCGCAGAATCTCGTTTCTCTTACGCCGTCGGGTGCCGCCGTTCGATGAGCACGAACGGGTCCCGTTCCCGGTTGTAGTATCCGACGTCGCCGTCGATGGCCTCGATGATGCGCCGGTGTACCTCTCGGGCCGCCCGCCCCTCGTCGGGCGACATGTTGTGGTTCTCGCGGAGCTGCCGCCAGAACGAACCGTCGAGCCACAGGAGCGTCTCGTCGTTCGACTGGTAGACGATGTCGCCCTCCTCCTCCAGCGTCTCGGGTCCGAGTCCTCGACCCGAGAGCTGTGCCCGGGCGAGAACCGCGACGAGCTGTCTGTGCGACACGGGAGCGTGCAGTGCGACCTCCTCCAGCAGGTCGCCGTAGTACTCCTCGACGATGTCACAGGCTCGGGAGAACTCGTCGAACTCGACGTCCGTGTCTTTCGAGATTCGCATTGTTGATCACGCTGCCCCGGCATCCAGCCACGGGGCAGTTCTTGCAGGAGAATACATGAGGAGTGACATAAGGATTGTGGGTCCTCAGGTGGTGTTACCGGTTGTGGAACCCAGTTACACGGCCGGAGTGTCAATAAAAAATTAATGGTGAAGGAGACATCGAAGCTCGAATGCTCGTCCCCACCTTTTTCCAGTCCGCCCTCTTTCCAGTCCCCCCTTCTTCCCGTCGGGTGGACACAGTCGACCGCTCCTCGAAAAAGCTCGGCCAAAAAGCTCGGCCAAAAAGCTCGGCCAAAAAGCCGGCGGCAAGCTGCCGGAGAACCGCACTCGCAGTGCTCGTGCGGACGTTAGTCCTCCAGCGCGCTCGCCGCTCGAATGATCGTTTCCTCGTCGAACCGCTTCCCGACGAGCTGTAGGCCGACCGGAAGGCCGTCGGTCTCGCCAGCCGGGACCGAGATGGCGGGCAGGTTCGCGAGGTTCACGGGAACCGTGTTCGCGTCGGCGAGGTACATCTTCAGCGGGTCCGAGAGGCTCTCGCCCAGCTCCATCGGCGGGACCGGCATCGTCGGGGAGGCGAGCACGTCCGCCTCCTCGAACGCCGCGTCGAAGTCCTGCTGGACCCACGCGCGAGCGTCCTGTGCCTTCTTGTAGTACTTGTCGTGATAGCCGGCGGAGAGGGCGTACGTTCCGAGGAGGATGCGTCGCTTTACCTCCGGACCGAAGCCCTCCTCGCGGGCCTTGCCGAAGACCTCGTTCCAGTTGCCGTCGTAGCCGCCGGAGTGGCCGTACCGGACGCCGTCGAACCGGGCGAGGTTCGAGGACGCTTCCGACATCGCGATGACGTAGTACGCCTGAACGGCGTACTCGACGGATTCCAGCGAGACGTCGACGGTCTCAGCACCCTGTGCTTCGAGCTCCTCGAGTGCGGCCTCGAACTGGGCCTTGACGCCCTCGTCGGCGCCTTCGACGAGTTCGGAGGGGACGCCGATGGTGAGTCCCTCGACGTCGCCGTCGGCCGCCGCCGCGTAGTTCGAGTCGGCACCCTCGTCGCGGGTCGTCCCGTCGCGCTCGTCCGGACCGGCGATGACGTCCAGTAGCTCGGCGGCAGACTCGACGTCGGGTGCCAGCGGGCCGATCTGCTCCAGCGAGTTCGCGTAGGCGACGAGGCCGTAGCGCGAGACCAGCCCGTAGGTCGGCTTGATGCCGACGACGCCACAGAAGGCGGCCGGACAGCGGATGGAGCCACCCGTGTCGGAGCCGAGTGCGAGGTCGGCCTCGCCCGCGGCGACAGCGGCGGCGGAACCACCTGAGGAGCCGCCGGGGACGTGGCCCTCGGCGACGGGATTCTCTGTCGGGCCGAACGCGGACGTCTCCGTCGTCGTCCCCATCCCGAACTCGTCCATGTTGGCCTTGCCGACGATGGTCGCACCGGCGTCCTTCAGCCGCTCGACCACGGTCGCATCGTATGGCGGGACGTAGTCGTCCAGCATGGCGGAGCCGCAGGTCGTGCGGACGCCCTCCGTGGAGATGTTGTCCTTGACGGCGATGCGCTTCCCGGCCAGCGGCCCGTCGTCGTCACCCTCGAGTTCCGTCTCGGTGATGAAGATGCCGCTCATGAGACGTTCGGCCCCTTGAAGAAGCCGTCTTCTGTCTCCTCGGCGTTTCGGAGTGCGTCTTCTCGGCTGAGACACTCGCGCGTCTCGTCGGGACGCATGACGTTCACGAGGTCGGCCTCACGCTCGACTTCGGGCACCTCGTCCAGTGCATCGAAGTAGTCGAGGATATCCGCGAACTGCGTGGCGAACTCGTCGACCTCGTCGTCGTCGAGGTCGACCCGTGCCAGGTCCGCGACGTGACGGACGTCCTCTGCGGTGGCGGACGTGTCGCTCATGGTCGGAAGGACTCGACTGGTCCGAGTAAGGGTTTCGATACTGTTGGCCCGGAGCCTGCCCCCGCTCGTGTCGGTTGGGAACCACGAAATTCCCCAATCGATAACGAACGTTTTCGAATCTGCAGATATTTTACCGGCAGTCCAAGCATTCTACCCCTGGAATTTAAGTCGGCGGCATCACAACAGATAGATACGAGCGCCCGTTTTCGAACCCATCCCCCGAGGGCCCCCATACTATGACCGATACGAGAATCCGACGTCAACAGACCAGCGAGACGCGAACGAGTCGCACAGACACAGAGGAAACAGAGGAGACGAAGCTTCACTGCCCGGAGTGTGGCGGCGACCTCATCAACGACGACGAGCACGGCGAGACCGTCTGCGCCGAGTGTGGGCTCGTCGTCGAGGAGGACTCCGTCGACCGCGGTCCGGAGTGGCGCGCGTTCGACGCTGCCGAGAAGGACGAGAAGTCCCGCGTCGGTGCGCCGACGACGAAGATGATGCACGACGAGGGACTGTCGACCAACATCGGCTGGCAGAACAAGGACGCCTACGGCCGTCAACTCAGCTCGAATCAGCGCCAGAAGATGCAGCGCCTCCGCACCTGGAACGAGCGCTTCCGCACCCGCGACTCCAAGGAGCGCAACCTCAAGCAGGCGCTCGGCGAGATCGACCGCATGGCGAGCGCGCTCGGCCTTCCGAAGAACGTCCGCGAGACGGCGTCTGTCATCTACCGCCGCGCCCTCAGCGAGGACCTGCTCCCCGGCCGTTCCATCGAGGGCGTCTCGACGGCGTCGCTCTACGCGGCAGCGCGCCAGGCGGGCACCCCGCGTAGCCTCGACGAGGTCACCAACGTCTCTCGCGTCGAGCGCGACGAGATCGCCCGAACCTACCGGTACGTCGTCCGGGAGCTGAACCTCGAGATACAGCCCGCGGACCCGGTCAGCTACGTACCCCGCTTCGCCAGCGAACTGGAGATATCCGACGAGGCCGAGCGCCGCGCCCGTCAGCTGCTCGAGACGGCCAAGCGAGAGGGCCTGCACTCCGGCAAGTCGCCGGTTGGGCTCGCCGCGGCAGCCGTCTACGCGGCGTCGCTGCTGACCAACGAGAAGGTCACCCAGAACGAGGTCTCTGAGGTCGCCAATATCTCCGAGGTCACCATCCGCAACCGGTATCACGAACTGCTGGAAGCCGAGCAGCCAGCCTGACGCGTCAGCGAACGTCGTCCTCGGTCGGGAAGTAGTCTTTTCCGAAGTCCGCGAGTCCGACCAGCGCCAGCACTGTCATCCCGATGACCGCGACCCAGAAGCCGACGAGCAGGAACAGGTCGTCCCGGCCGCCGCCGCACTTCTCGACGTCGTCAGTGGTCACCCAGTAGTACTGCCCTTCGAACTGAACCGTCGAGTTGTCGATATCCGTCCCGTACTGTCCCGGTTCGACGAACCCCGGTCGGTCCTCCTCGATGGCGGTCTGCAACGCCAGCTGAACCGGCTCCGAGAGGTTTCCTGCTTCCGTCACGGTCCCGTTCGGCTCCGAGAGTTCCGTCACCGAGATCGCGACGGCCTGGTCGCACTCGTCGGGCTGGACGAAGCTCGCCCCGACGAGACCCACACCGAGGAGGAGAATCACGGCACCGACGAGGTAGCGGTTTCGCGTTCGCACAGTTCGAGTCGAGGACTACGCGACAATAGGCGTTCCGTCACGCAGAGACGACCAGCCGCGTGGCGAGGCGAGGAGAACGGGAAAAACGGGGCCGTCAGCGTGGGCGATTTCACCGGTACAGGCCACCGTTCGGCGATGGGTCGGGCCGCGGACCGGGGAACCGCGGACCAGGGTCCGGGTTCGGTCGCGGGCGGGGGAACCGGTCACGGTCCGGACGCGGGAACCGCGGGCGGAGCCACTCGATTCGACCGCCGACGTGCCGGTGCGGACGGCAGCCGTCCGCGTGGCTGTGGCCGAGGACTCTCCCGCCACGGCCGCGGTGCAGATGGGTCCGCGGCTGCCGGACGCAACGTCCCCACTCCCAGGTGCGCCGGGTGCCGACGGAGGGCCGGTGCTGGTGACGCTGCCAGCCACCGCTGTGACAGTGCTGTATCCAGCGGCCACGGCGGTTACGGTGCCAGTGACAGGTCGGCCGACGCCCACGCTGGTAGCCGGTGAGCCAGCCGTTGGATGGTCGTGGCTCAGGGTACGGGTACGGACGTGGTCGTGGCTCGGGGTACGGGTACGGACGTGGTCGTGGCTCGGGATACGGGTACGGCCGTGGTCGTGGTTCAGGATACGGGTACGGGCGTGGATAGGGGTCCGAGTCTCCGTTCGAATCCGAGTCTCCGTTCTGCGGCTGTACTCCCGTCGACGGTGTCAGCGCGGCAGCCGTCCCGGTTCCGACCGCCAGAGCCGACGCTCCGATTCCGACCGTTCGGAGAAGCGTACGGCGAGTCAGTCGATGGTATCGGTGCATGTTCACTCCCCGCTAGACGTAGACCACGGCGGCGGAAATCGCCGCGCTATACGGTGGTTACGGAGCAACCACGGAGTTGTTCAACGAAACGTGATTTCGTGCTGGTACGCCCGTTTCCCTGCGCTCACCTATCGGACCGTCAGCGGGTTTGTGAACGACCGTACCGGTCCCCTCCCCGCGGTCGCCGCACGGGTGGGACCCCCCGCCTCTGTCCCGGACGGTCCCGGACGGGCACGATACGACCCCACTGATGGTCGTGGGGCCGGCAGCCGCGCCGGTGGATGTGGTAGATGAGCCGCCGCCGACGGCCCGGTCCACCGTGGACGTGGTAATCCGGGCGTTGGCGACAGCCGACCCACTGGAGCGAGTTCGGGTCCTCACCGGAGCGCTGGACAGGGTGACGGTACTGCCCACCACGGTGGCAGTGACGGACCCAGCGGCGGGTTCGGAGGTTCCAGTGCCAGTGGCAGGTCCCCCGGTCGCGCCGGTACCGGACCAGTCCGCGGTGCGTACTCGTCGGGCGCGGGAACGGTCTCGGTCGAGGCCACGTCTGGTCGTGTCCCTGCTGTCGCGACGACGCGGCCACACCATCGCTTCCGACGGCGACGGCGCCCAGGCCGACGCCCACCGTCCGGAGCAGAAGCCGTCGGCTCAGTCGCTGTTCTGCGTTCATGGATTCTCTCCCCGAGAGACCTACATCATCCAGACGAATAACGCCGCGCTGAAGTGGGGTAACCGGGGAACCACCGGGTTGCCCGGCGGAACGTGATTTCGTTCCGTCGGGGAACGTGCGTCGGGGGTCACGTGTCCGGGTCGATGCGGGATTCGACGTAACTGGAGACGTGGTCGGTCATCCGCCGCTTGAACCCCGCCTGCCGGGCGAGGCGGTCGAGTTCGCGAGAGACCAGACTGCCGTACTGGACCGCCTTCTTCTCGCGGAACGTGACGCGGTCGGGAAGCCACTCGCGGGCGGCGAGCCGAAGCGCGACCTTCCGTTCGCCCCTGGCGTCGACCAGTAGCTCCTCCGGCAACTGGAGGGCCGCCGACACCACCGCGTCGTGCAACAGCGGGGCGACGGGTTCTACGCCGGCCGCCCGGATCGCGAGTACGTCCCGTTCCAGCTGGTCGGGCAGGGTTCCGACCATCTCGCGGGCAGCACCGCGAATCGTCTCCGCGCCGACGCGCGGGTCGTCGGGTGCCTTCGCCACCTTCGCGTAGCCGCCGAACAGCTCGTCGGCGCCCTGCCCGACCGCGAGTCGGTCGAAGCCGTCCGCCGCGATTCGTCCGGCGACAACGAACAGCGGCAGGGCGATGGCGACGTCCATCGCGTTCGTCCGTCCGATAGCCCGGGCCACTCGCGGAACCGCTCGCTCGAGTCGGTCCGCCGTGAGCTCGACGACGGTCAGTTCGACGTCCATCGCCCGCGCCGCTGTCCGTGCCGCGTCGACGTCGTGGCTATCGGGGAAACCGACCACGTAACAGGGTGAATCGAGGAGGGCGGCGACGAGCGCCGAGTCGACCCCGCCCGAGAACGCGACCGCGGTTTCACCCTCCGTCTGGAGGGAACCGACGCTGGCCTCGATGCCGCGTCTGACCGTCTCGACCGCGCGTCGCCGGTCCGTCTCGGGGGCCGGGTCCGGGAGCGACCACGATCGATGAGAATCGTCGTCGACGGAGTGGATGCCCGGGTCGACCCGCCGGGGGTCGTCGAGTTCGCCCGGTCGCGTGTCCCACTCGTCCGACTTCCCGTCTCTGAACAGCGGCACGCGGCCGAGCACGTCGCGAACGAGAGCGCCGTCGAGCTCACCCGCGAACCCGGCAGTTCCCGGTAGAGACTCACCGTTCTCGATGGCACGTCTGACGAGAGCCGGGTCGGCCCCGTAGAGCGTCACAGAAGGATGTCGTGCAGCCGGTTCTTCACGCGTCGTTTCGCCCCCGTCGCTGCCTGCTGAAAGCTGATTCGCCACGGGGTCCGCTTGCCCTCGACGGTCGTCCGACCGTCTTCGATGGCACTGAGAATCGCGTCTGCCGACTGCTCGTTCGTTCCGACTCGCGTCACCGCCTGCCCGACCATCTCGCTGATGTGGGCGTCGCTTCCCGCGGTCATCGGGAGCTGGTGTTCGCGCGCGAACCGTTCCGCCTGCCGGTTCGACCGGCCGGTCAGCAGCCGGGAGTTGTACACTTCGATGGCGTCGGCGGTGGCTAGCTGCTCCTGGCTGATGTTCTCGATGACCCCGCTCCGGGATTCCTGGAAGGGGTGCGGGACGACCGCGATGCCCTCACGCTCGCGGACGTAATCGAGGGTGTCGTCGAACGGCATCCCGGCCGGGACCTTCTCCTCGACACCGAGCGCGAGGACGTGACCTGCGGCGGTCGTAACCTCCATCCCCGGGATACCCACGAGGCCGTAGTCGGGCGCCTTCTCGACGGCGGCGAGACTCGCGTCGATCTCGTCGTGGTCGGTGACTGCCACCGCGTCGAGGCCGACTGCTGCGGCTTGTTCGAGGATGAGCTCGACGGGGTCGTAGCCGTCGTACGAGAGTTCCGAGTGACAATGCAACTCGACCGATAGCACGGGTAGCCCTAGCGGAGGGTAGGTCAAAAGCGACTCGGTATCTGTGCTGGTCGTCGTTGTTACGTGCTGACGGTGCAGTCGCCGGTCCAGTCACTTCGTCTCGAGCGGCGACAGGTGAACGTGCGACAGAAAGAAGATACTCGGGGGCAGGCCCCCCGGCTCAGCCGAGGATGTAGTCGAGTTTCGGGTACCGCTCGATGAGTGCCTGTCCGCCGACCTGGTAGTTCTCGATTATCGCGTCGAGGCCGAGGATCCGGCCCGCACCGAACGCGGCGAGCGCCAGGAACACCAGCATGTACGCGAAGTCGCCGTTGATGACGCCGTGTTCGACGCTCCAGTTCCCGAAGTAGAACATCGCCATCAGGAACGCGCCGAAGAACGCCGCGAGGCGGACCAGCGCGCCGACGAGGAGGCCGAGACCGATGAACAGCTCACCCCACGGCACGGCGACGTTCGCGAACGAGACAAGCCACGAGGTCTCGCCCATCCAGACGAACATCTCCGCCAGCGGGTTCCCGTTCGCACCTGCCGCAAAGAGCAGGTATCCCTTCGCGTTGAACGGCTCGGCCGCGACGATCTTGTCCCAGCCCGCGTGCAAGAACGCGTAGCCCATCATGAGGCGCAGCGAAAGCACGAACCACGCACTCAGGCTGTGTGCCCTCCCCGTGACGGTTATCCCGCCCAGCTTGCTCTCGAAGGTGTTGCTTCCGACTGAAATCTCGTTCGTTGCCATTGTAATCGTCTCCTCCGACTCAATAGATGTCGGCTCGAATTATATAAACAAGATATAATTCTCAATAACGTAGAATCAGTACCGGCCGTCGAGTTCGAGCCCACTCAACCGACACAGACTCCCGAGACCCGTCTTTTCCGGACCCCAAACCGACTATATGGAAGATAGAGCACTCCCCTCGTGACGGGCGGTCGGTGCCAGACCAGTTCACTATCCGTCAGTTGAATCGGGCAGCGATCTCTCGTGCCCGCGACCGGACCGCCGCCGCGTCGGTTCCTCGGTGCTCGCCGTCCTCGTACAGCACGTGGCCATCCACCATGGTGAACACCACGTCGTCGCCGTGGGCGGCGAACACGAGGTGGGAGAACACGTCGTGGACGGGAGTCGCTCGCGTCACGTCGGTCGTCAGGCCGACGACGTCCGCCTTCCAGCCCTCTCGAAGCTCGCCGACCAGCTCGAAGCCGGCCGCCTTCGCACCGTTCCGCGTCGCCATCTCGAAGATGTGCTGGGCGGGCATCGCCGTCGAGTCGAGGTGTTCGACTTTCTGGAGCAGGCTGGCCTGGCGCATCTCGGTGAACGCGTCGAGGGTGTTGTTGCACGGCGGCCCGTCGTTGCCGAGGGCCACGTTGACGCCGCGGTCGAGGTAGTCGAGGACCGGCGCGACGCCGCTCGCGAGCTTCATGTTCGATGACGGGCAGTGGGTGACGTGCGTGCCCGTCTCGGCCAGCAGCTCGCGCTCGGTCTCATCCGTCCAGACGCAATGTGCGAGGACCACGTCCTCGCCCGTGAGACCGACCTCGTGGAGCCAGTGGATGTTGCGTTTGCCCGTCTCCGCCTCGACCGTCTCTATCTCGCCGCGGTTCTCGCTCGCGTGTGTGTGGATTCGGACACCGTCGTAGCTATCCGCGAGTTCGCGCGCGCCACGGAGGCACTCCTCGGAGCAAGTGACCGCGAACCGTGGGGTCACGGCGTACCGGATGCGGTCGTCGAACGAGCCGTGGTACTCCTGGACGAGTCGCTCGCTCTCTGCGAGGGCCTCGTCGGTGTCCTCCTGCAGCCCTTCGGGGGAGTCTTTGTCCATCATGACCTTCCCGAGCAGACCGCGGATACCGACCTCGCCTGCGGCATCGAACGCCCGGTCCGCGTGCGCGACCGAAAGGTGGTCGACGACCGTCGTCGTCCCGCTCTCGATGCACTCGAGATAGCCGAGCGTCGCCGCGACCTCCATCTCCTCGGCCGTCAACGACGCCTCCATCGGGAGGACGTGGTCGAACAGCCAGTCGAGCAGCTCGGTGTCGTCCGCGATACCGCGACCGAGACTCTGGACCGAGTGAACGTGCGCCCCGACGAGTCCGGGGGCGATGACGTCGTACTCGCGTCGTTCGTCCTCGGTGTGCCCGTGCTCGGCGACGATGGCGTCACGCTCGCCGACCGCCTCGATCCGGTCGTCCGCGACGACCAGTGCGCCGTCGTCGATGACGGTCTCCGAATCGACGACGACCGTCCCTGTGAGTAACATCCAGTCGGAAACAGG
The DNA here is from genome assembly GCF_051208015.1 of Haloarchaeobius lipolyticus. Lineage (NCBI taxonomy): Archaea > Methanobacteriati > Methanobacteriota > Halobacteria > Halobacteriales > Halorubellaceae > Haloarchaeobius > Haloarchaeobius lipolyticus. The sequence goes on from NZ_JBPKGF010000004.1 coordinate 419,553, forward strand.
TCGGTCGAGAAGGAATACGCCTTCGGTTCAGTACGAGCGAACCTTCGGCTCGTACTTCTTGCTCTCGCCTTCGAGGATGGTCGGCCGGTAGAAGACCGTCGGCTCACCCTCGTGCCAGCCGATGAGCGTGTGCTTCAGCCACTCGTCGTCCTTGCGCTCCTGGTGCTCTGCGCGCCAGTGGGCGCCGCGGAACTCGGTGCGGACGAGTGCGCCGAGCGTGATGGTCTCCGCGATGTCGATGAGGTTGCGCGTCTCGATGGTGTGCTGGAGGTCGGTGTTGAACGTCCGGGAGGGGTCTTCCACGTAGACGTCCTGGTAGGCCTCGCGAATCTCGCGGATGTCCTTGAGCGCCTGCTTCAGGCCCTCCTCCTCGCGGAAGACGTTGACGTTCTCGGTCATCGTCTTCTGGAGCTTCGCACGGATCTGGGAGTGCTGGATGCCGTCTTCCTTCTCCATCAGCTGTTCGACGCGCTCGCGCTCGCGTTCGACCGCGGCCGAAAGGACGCTGTCGCCGTCGGTGGCGACGGCCCCGCCGTCGGTCGCCGCGGCGTGGGTCTGCGGACCCTCCATGTCGACCTCGCCGGGCAAGTACGGCAGTTCGGTCTCGTCGTACTCGATGTCGCCGCGCTCGCCCGTCTCGATCTGGGGTTCGCCCAGGTCGGCACCGGCTGCGTGGCGGCCGGCTCGGGCGCCGAAGACGATGAGCTCCGGCAGGGCGTTCCCGCCGAGGCGGTTCGCACCGTGGACCGAGACGCAGGCACACTCGCCCGCTGCGTAGAGGCCCGAGATGCAGGTCTCGCCGTGCTCGTTCGTCTCGATGCCGCCCATCTCGTAGTGCTGGCCGGGCTTGACCGGCATCGGCTCGACGAGGCCGTCGACGCCCTCGAAGTCCTCCGCGAGGTGGAGGATGTTCTCGAGTCGGTCGATGATGCGCTCTTCGCCGAGGTGGCGCATGTCGAGCATCACGTACTCGTCCTCGAAGCCGCGACCCTCGTTGACCTCCGTCAGCTCGGAGCGAGAGACCACGTCACGCGAGGCGAGCTCGCCGTCGTTGTTCGCGTAGCCGTACTCGAACATGAACCGCTCGCCGTTCGCGTTGTAGAGGATACCACCCTCTCCGCGGACACCCTCGGAGATGAGGACACCCGTGCTTGGCAGCGTCGTGGGGTGGAACTGGACGAACTCCATGTCCTCCAGCGGGACGCCCGCGCGGTAGGCCATCGCGTAGCCATCGCCCGTACAGGCGACCGCGTTGGTCGTGTGGTCGAACGCCTGTCCCGGGCCACCGGTCGTCAGGATGACGCCCTTGTTTGCCTTGAAGCCCTCGACGTTGCCGGTCTGGACGTCGATGGCGACGATGCCGTGGCAGGAGCGGTCCTCGGGTTTCTCCTCGTCGGTGACGGCGAGGTTCGTGACGAACCACTCGTCATAGACCTGGATACCCCGTTTCACGACCTGCTCGTACATCGTGTGCAGCAGGTGGTGTCCCGTCTCCGCGCCCGCGTAGGTCGTTCGCGGGAACGACAGGCCACCGAACGGACGCTGGGAGACGCGACCGTCCTCCTCGCGAGAGAACGGCATGCCCCAGTGTTCGATCTGGAAGACCTCGTCAGGGGCGTCCTGCGCCAGCGTCTCGATGGCGGGCGCGTCGCCGAGGTAGTCCGAGCCCTTCATCGTGTCGTAGGCGTGGTCCTCCCAGCTGTCGGCGTCACGCAGGGCCGCGTTGATGCCCCCCTCCGCCGCACCCGTGTGCGAGCGGACCGGGTGGAGCTTGGTCACGATCGCTACGTCTGCTCCCTCCTCGTGTGCGGCGATGGCCGCGCGGAGACCCGCGCCGCCGCCACCGACTACCAGTACGTCGTGTTCGTACATCGTTGATTACCAGAATTTCAGGTTCTGCTTGACCGCCTCGCGCTTGAGCTCCTGAATGTGCTCGGTGAGCGGGATGTCCTTCGGACACACCTCGGTGCAGGAGAACTGGGTCTGACAGCGCCAGACGCCGTGTTCCTGCTCGAGGATGCGCAGACGGTGTTCTTTCAGCTCCTCCTCGTCCTCGCGCTCGTCCATGTAGAACCGGTAGGCCTTGTTGATGGCCGCCGGGCCGAGGTACTCGTTGTCACCTGCGGCGATGTTGCACGAAGACATGCACGCGCCACACCAGATGCACCGGGTAGACATCTTGATCTTCTCGCGGTTCTCGCGGGTCTGGCGCTGCTCCTCCTTCGGGAGGTTCTCCGACTGGAAGTACGGCTCGACCGCGTGCATCTGGTCGTAGAAGTGCTCCATGTCGACGACGAGGTCCTTCTCGACGTCTTGGTGCGGAAGCGGCTCGATGCGGACCGGCTCGGACAGCTCGCTGAGCTGGGTCTTACAGCACAGGCGCTGCCGCCCGTTGACGAACATCGCGTCGGAGCCACAGACCGCCTGCCGACAGGAGTGACGGAAGGTGAGCGAGGAGTCGTAGTGGTCTCGCGCGTACATGAGCGCGTCGAGGACGGTCATCCCCTTCTTGTACGGAACGTAGAAGTCGTCGAATCGTGGCTCCTGTTTGTCCTCGACCTCGGGGTCGTACCGGAAGACCTTGAGGTGGTAGGTCTCCTCGGCGGCCTTCAGGTCGTCTTCGGCCTGTTTCTGGGCGTCGCGGAACGCTTTCTTGCGTGCCTTCTCGGCCATGCGCTTGTCCTGGGGCGACTGCCCCTGCGACTCGGCCGGCTGTTCGGCGTCGGTCTCCGTCTCGGTCTCTGCGTCTGGAACTTTCGTACTCATGTTAGAGGAATCCGTTCATGACGAGTGCGACTCTGGTGCCCTGTGCGACCAGCAGGAAGCCGGCGAGTGCCAGCACGCCTTTCATCGCGGTCTTCTGGCCACCGCTGATGCCCTGGTTGACGAGGGCGTTGTAGATGCCGTTGACCCCGTGGAACGTCGCGGTCACGAGGAACAGCCACATGGTGGCGAAGTAGCCGACGTCCTGCATCCGGGCCTGCGTGCCCATGAAGGTGATCTCGAAGGCGTGGTGGTAGAAGTGGAGCAGGAAGAAGTGGAACGCGAGCACCACGACCAGAAACGCCGCAGTGATGCGCTGGAACAGCCAGCCCCAGCCGCCACGCTCGAACGAGGTAGGTGCGCCAGTACTCATTTCAGGCACCTCCGAGTCCGGCGAGGAAGGTCGGGACGCTCGCGACGACGATGACGCCCGTCAGCACGAGCGAGGCGTAGAAGGTCTTGTCCTGCGAGTCGAGGCCGATACCCAGGTCGACCAGGAGAAGACGGATGCCGTTCAGGATGTGGAAGACGGCGACTGCGAGAAGGCCGACCTCCAGCAGGCGGACGATGAAGATGCCTTCCAGCGTTCCCAGCGTCTGGGAGTACACGTCGGTTCCCTGGCTGATGGCGCTCTGTGACGCCGTCGACGCCTCGATGGCAGTGCTCAGCACGGCGATGTGGGTGAACAGGTATCCGATGAGAACCCATCCGGTGAACTTGTGGAATATCCACGCCCACATCCCGGCCGAGAACTCCTTCCAGCGACTGAAGTCCTCGATGAGGCCGCGATTGTAAGACTGGCTCATACTCTCAGTTCGGAGGGTTGGAGCGTATCTTAAAGAAAGTTCCTACCTGCCCCTGCCGTGGCCGCTTCTCTCAGGCCATCTTCGGGTGCGTGTCCGGCGGTGCAGACTGCTCGCGCTCAACGGCACGGAGCGTGCTCTGGTCGAGTTCGACCATGTGACAGAGCGGATTACCGGGATAGACGACGGGATTCTCCAGCACCCCGACCATGACGCCGGTGAACGGGGCGAAGATGGGTTCGTTGTCCGTCTTGAACGGACTCGTGATGGTGCAGATTCGGTCGCCCTCGTGGACGAGCGCACCGGACTCGAAGTGCATGTCGACGATGCCGCCCGCGTCGGCCCGGAGCCAGGTCTTCTCGCCGTGTCCCTCGATGATGGTCCGCCAGCCCGGCCAGCGGACCGCCTCGGCTTTGAGCATCCCGTACTCCGCGAGGACGCTCCGCACGCCGTCGAGTGCACGGTCGATGAGGTCGCGCTGGAACCGGTGTGCCTCGCCCATCTCGATGGTGATGGTCGGGATGCCGATGTCGGACGCCTCTCGTCGAAGCGTCCCCTCCGGTCCGTCGCTCCCGATGATGACGTTCGTCGCGAAGGCCCTCGCGAGTCGTGCCACGTCTGGGTCGTCCATGTCGGCGCGAACGTGGAGCATGTTCGTCCGGCCCCGGGTCGACGTGTGCAGGTCGATGCCGAGATCGCACGGTTCGATGAAGTTCGTGAAGATGCGGTGTGCCATCCGCTTCGCACTCGTCGAGTCCTCACGGCCGGGGAACGAGCGGTTCAGGTCGCGGTCGTAGATGGGGAGATACCGCTGCTGGGCGAGGAAGCCCGGAACGTTGAGCACGGGGAGACAGACGAGACAGCCGTGCAGGTCCTCGAGTTCCCACTCGTGAGCGACCTCCCTGACGACCTCGATGCCGTTGAGTTCGTCGCCGTGGGCCGCCGCAGACAGGAACAGCGTCGGACCCGGCTTCTCCCCGTTGATGATGGTGACGGGTATCCTGACCGGGTCACCGAGATACGTCTCGCTGATACCGTAGCGGATGTTCGCCGACTCGCCGGGCGCCACCTTCCCACCGATATAGGTGAACGCCTCGTTCGCGTCGGCCGAATCCTCCTCACTGGTCATACTGGCCCTCAGTGCCCATGCTATAAAGGAGTGTGCGTCTGCAAGCCTGTCTCCTCGCCGGACGACGATACCTCGGCCGGGACGTTATAAGCGATGACTCCGTACCCACGAACATGGAGATTCGCCCAGCTACCGACGCTGACTTCGACGCTATCCGTGACATCGCGAACCGGTCGCTCCACGAGACGTACGAGTCGTTCCTCGATGCAGAGAGCATCGACGAAGCGGTCGGTACCTGGTACGCGTCGGATGCGCTTCAGGACCAGCTCGACGCCGAGGACACGCTCTTGCTCGTCGCCGAAGACGACGACGGCATCGTCGGCTTCTCACAGAGCCAGATATTCGGTGAGACGCCTGCGGAGGGTCGTATCGTCTGGCTCCACGTCGACCCCGACGCCCGCGACCGCGGAATCGGCGCGCGCTTGCTCGTCAGGACACAGGAGGAACTGCTCGATGCGGGTGCGGGGCAGCTCTCCGGTGTCGTCCTCGAGGGGAACGAACTCGGGAACGACTTCTACGAGGCCAATGGGTACGAACACGCCAGCGAACGAACCGTCGAGATATCCGGGACGGAGCTGACGGAGAACGTCTTCATCAGGGCCGAGAGCGACGACGAGACCGACTGGGAGACGCTCGACGAGTACGACACGGAAGACGGACCCGTCTACGTCAGCTACAGCGAGTCGAACCGGGGTTCGAACGGTCCCTTCTACCAGGCCTACACGGACGACGACCGGGACCAGAAGTACGGCTGGTTCTGTGGGGCCTGTCAATCGTTCGAAACGGCGATGAGCAGCATGGGCGAAGTCGTCTGTAACGAGTGCGAGAACCGCAGGAAGCCGACGCGGTGGGACGCCTCGTACCTGTAGCGTGTAACCCGCTACCAGTCGAAAGCGTGACTGGCAACGTTTTTGGACCACCCGCGAGTTGATTCGGTATGGTTGATTCTGAGAGTGTTCGAGTAGGGGTACTCAGCCTTCACAACAGCAAGGAGTCGAAGGCGATCTGTAACGCGGTCGAGGACCTTGGTCACGAGCCGGAGTGGATGCGAGAGGAGAACACGACTATCCGTATCAAAGAAGACGGTGTCACTCTCGAACCCGACGTGGACGTCATCGCGAACCGGATGCTGCTATCGAACACGGAACAGCCGTGTGAAGAACTCGGTCTTGCGAACTCTCTCAACAGTCTGCGGCCGATGCTCAACGAACCGAGTACGACACTTCGAGCCACACACAAGATAGCGACGGCCGCTGCGCTCGCGGACAACGGCATCCGCGTCCCCGAAGCGCTGCTCGCCCTCAACGGCGACCGACTCAACGCGGCACGAAGCGAGTTCGGCGAGGAGGCCGTCTACAAGACGGCTATCGGCACCCACGGCGGCGGCACCTGGAAGGTCGGCCCGGACGAGCGCGTCAACGCGAAGGTCGGCAACCGGTACGCGTTTCTCCAGAAGCTCATCGACCGCGACGGCGAGCGACACCGCGACCTGCGCGTCTACGTCGTCGGCGACAAGATAGTCGGCGCGATGTACCGGTACGCGCCGGACAGCGACTGGCGGACGAACGTGGCACTGGGCGGCGACGTCGAGGACGCGACGGGCGAACTGCCGGACGAGGTGCGCGAGATAGCGAAGAAGTCGGCCGACGTGGTCGGTCTCGACTACGCCGGCGTCGACATCGTCGAAGGCGACGAGGGCTGGTACGTCCTCGAGGTCAACCCGACCGCCGGGTTCAAGGGGCTGTACAAGGCGACCGGTCGCTCGCCCGCACCGTACATCGCCCAGCTGGCCATCGAGCGGGCAGGCGGCAAGGTCGACACGGAACGGGTCCGCGAGCTGTCGGCGACGCTCGACGACTCGTGGCCGTCCTGTGCCCCCCGCGAGACCCAGCAGAAGCCGGACAAGCCGGTCGTCGTCGGCTACACCGAGGAGGTCGTCGTCTCCGGGACCTCCGACTCGAAGACGGTCCTCGCGAAGTCGGACACGGGTGCGACCCGGACCAGCATCGACACGGGTCTCGCCGCGGACATCGGTGCCGGCCCCATCAAGTCCGTCATGCGCGTGAAATCGGGCAGCCTGAAACAGGGTAAGTCCCGCCCGGTCGTCGACCTCGTGGTCGGCGTCGGCGGCAACCAGCATACGGTCACGGCCAGCGTCGAGGACCGGAGTCACATGGACTATCCCGTCCTGCTCGGCCGTGATATCCTGAAGAACTACCAGGTAGACGTCTCGAAGCGCGTCGACCGCGACGACGGAGACGAGCGAGAGGAAGAAGAAGAGGTAATGGAGTAGCGGAGGCGGAGTCGTCGTTATTCGGACTCTTCGTTCGACTCGCCGCCCGATCTGAATCGCCCCTCGTCGAGTATCTGGTCGTCGCCCCGCTTCCAGTAGTGGACCGCACCCGTCGTGACGAACAGGAGCGGAAACACCACCGCCCAGATGAGTCCGTCGAGGTCTGCGAACGGACTGACTCCGAGCGCGACCAGACCCGCGACCGAGAGACAGACCACGCCGAGTCCGAGGTAGTACTTGCTCCAGGAGACCGGTTGTTCCTCGGCTGTATCGAAGAGTCCATCGAGGTCGTCACACGCGTCGGTCAGTTCGATGGCCCCCGTCGACGAGTCGTACTCGACGAGTCCAGCATCCTCCAGCTTCGGAAGGTGTGTCTGGTGCAACGCGATGTAGACTCGCTTTCGTTCTTCGGACGAGACCATCTCGGGAGATTGCTGTGTCTCCCACGCGGCGAGCTGACGAGAGAGCTCCCGCTTCGTCGTTCCGCCGTCGCGACGCTGGAGCAGATAGTAGAGAGCTTGCCTGCGTCGCTGATTCGAGAGTACCTCGAACAGTTCTTCGTTCGTCGGTCCCAGTGCTTTCGACTGATCCGGTGGCGGCCGTATCGTCTGTTTCGTTGCCATGAATTCCTGTTTGACTGTCTTTCTCCCCCACTTCGGGGCGGGTACGAGCGCATATGTCGAAACATGGCCAAAACGTTTAAAATAAGGCCTTGGTTCGTCATGCGTTTCGGTATCATGACATTCACTTCCGGCGATAATTACGAGCGGCCGGCTTTCAGACCAGTGTCTGGACGACCCACAGGGTCACCATGCCGACCGAGATGGTCGCGAGCACGTCTTCCGTTCGCCACGCGACGGCCGCTGCCACGGCGGCGGCGACGACCTTCGCTGGTTCGTAGACGAGTTCGAACGAGCCGACGGTCCTCGCGAGTGCGGACGCGAGTTCCGCGGGCTCGGAGGCGAGTTCGACCGACCCGCTCGTCACGACAAGTGCGGGGACCACAAGTGCGGCCAGAACCGCCGCCGGAACGAACCGAAGGACGGTCTCGACGACGTCCGGAACGTCGTCGACCCGTCCGAGCAGGAAGATGAACGAGAGCCGGATGAGGAACGTCCCGATGCCGGCGGCCACGATTATCGTCCAGACGGTTCCGTCGGCGTAGCTGGTCACGGCTCCGCACCTCCGTCGCCCACGGAGTCGTCTCGGGTGGATTCGGCCGTCCGGTCGTCCAGCCGGTGAACCGCGAACCCGGCACCGATTCCCAGTACCGAGGCGACCACCAGTCCGAGGTCGAACGGGAGCAGCGTCGCCGGAATCGCGACGGCCCCCGCCACGAGGGCGGCGGTCCACGTCGACCGGTCCTTCAACGCCGGGAACAGAAGCGCCATGAACGTCAGCGGAACGGCGAACTCCAGCGAGAGTCCGGCCGGGAGGCTGGCCCCGAGGACGACGCCGCCGATGGTCGCCGCCTGCCAGACGACCCAGAGGGTGACCGCGGCACCCAGATAGTACCACTTCCGGCTTCGCTCCTCGCGAGCGGTCTCCCTGAACTCGGTGAGCGAGAGGGCGTAGGCCTGGTCGGTCAGGAGATACGCACAGAGCCACTTCCAGCCCCGAGAGAACGGGCGGAAGTACGGGGAGATGGAGGCGCTGTACATCATCATCCGGAGATTGACGACCACCACGGTCAGGACGACGACGGCGGCTGGCGCGTCGCGACCGAGCAGGTCGATGGCGGCGAGCTGCGACGCACCCGCGAAGATGATGGTCGACATGCCGACGGCGTGGAGCGGGTCGAGTCCGGCCTCGAGCGCACTCACGCCTGCGATGAGCCCGAACGGGATGACTCCGAGGAGAATCGGTGCGGCCTCCCGGGCGCCTGCGACGAAGTCGGTTCGGCCGCTCATGGCGGGCCCTCCCTGCGGCCGCTCATGGCGCGCCCTCGTGCTGGTCGATGACCGGCGTCGGCTCGTCGACGGATGGCATCTGTCGGAAGACTCGACGTGGAACAGGATAGGTGGTGTGATTCCTGTCGGTGTGTTCCGACCCCGAGCGCTCCTGCTCCGCCGGTCGGGGATTTCGCCGGAACAGGCAGCGTCGGTTCAGTCGACCGCCCGCCAGAGGTACCGGCTCGCGTAGCTCCGGTACGGCCGCCACCGCTCGGCGATGTCGACCATCTCGGCCCGGCTGCAGTCGCCGAACAGCTGCTCCGTCCCGCGGCGGATGCCGAGGTCCTCGACGGGGAACACGTCCTCGCGGCCGAGGCAGAACATGAGGAACATCTTCGCCGTCCAGTCACCGATGCCGGTTATCTGGGTCAGCTCGTCGACGACCGCGTCGTCGTCGAGCTCGTGGAGCCGCTCGACCGAGAGTCCGTCCTCGAACCGTTCCGCGACGTTCCGGACGTAGCGTATCTTCTGGCCGGACAGGCCTACCTCCCGGAGTTCGTCTTCGTCTGCACCGAGTAAGCCGACTGGCGTCACCTCGAACCGGTCGAACAGCCGCTCCCGGATGGCGGCCGCGGACTCGGTCGAGAGCTGCTGGTTGACGATGGAGACGACCAGCCGCTCGAAGGGGTCGGGGTGGGGTTCGACCGACAGCTCGCCGTGCTCCGCGACGAGCGGTCCGAGGTGGGGGTCGTCGCGCAACCGTTCGTATGGGTCGTTCGCGGACACGCCGAAGAAGAGGGGGTCGCCGGGGTTAAATTCCGCGCCCGGGGATGACCTCGAGCAGGGTCGCCTCGCCGAGGTTATTGCCTTCGTCGAACGATTCGACGCGCAGTTCGACCCGTTCGTCGACCAGCGATGCGGCGTTGTCGACGCCCGTGACCCGCAGGTGCGAGTCGCCGATGCGGACGATCGCATCCCCGTCGTCGACGCCCGTGACGAACGCGGTTATCGTCTCACCCTTCTGGAACTCGGGGGTGGCCGAGCGGAGTCCGAAGCCGGCGAAGACCGACGAGAACAGACTCATACGCGCTCCACCTCCGCGGACTGACGGTCGTGGACGTACTCACGGCCGTAGCCGGTGAGGGCCGCGAAGACGAACACCCCCACCAGGAACCAGCCGTGGAAGACGTACGGCCAGACGGTGACGGGGTTGACGAGCATCTCTTGGGTGAACCACGGCTCGGACTTCACCAGTCCGGTCATCGCGCCGTAGCCCGCGAGCAGACCACCACCCCACGGGAAGATGTACCCGAGGGCGGAGGTGTTCGCGTCGAGGACGTTCGCCCGCCGGTAGCCGTTCAGGTTGAACCGGCCACCGATCTTCGCGATGTACGGAGCGATGGCGATCTCGGCTGCGGTGTTGATGGTGATCATCCCGTTGATGAGCGCCGTGCCGAGGACCATCGTTACCTCTGCGCGACGGACGGTGGTCGCGACCTTCTCGAGCAGGAAGTCCTGGATGGCCGCGAAGCCACCGCCGCGGATCATGACCTCGGCCGCAGCGACGATGAGTAGCGTCAGGACGATGAGCGGGAAGAACCCAACGGCACCGCCGTAAATCGCCCCATCGACCGCGACGGACTCACCCTGACCGGCGACCTGGACGAACGGCAGCCAGGTCAGTTCGGAGGCGAGGCTCGTCTCGGCGGGTGCCCGGAAGACGATGAGGTCGGAGACGGTCGACAGTCCCAGGAGCAGGTTGGCCGAGATGGCCGTGATGAGACCCCAGGAGACCGCCTCGATGATGTGGCGGCCCTTGATTGCCGTCACGATGACCACACCCATGGAGACGAGGTGGACGAGCCCGATCGGGTTCGCCTCACTCGCGAGGCTCGTCCCGGACCCGGAGACATCGATACCGGACATCGACATTCCCGCGACGATGTAGGCGACGAACGCCAGCGCGGCGGCGACGAGTGCGTACTTCAGCCGCGATGAGACGACGCCACCGATGTCGGCGTCCTGGGTCACGGCACTCACGATGGTCGTGTCGGAGACCGGCGCGAGGTTGTCACCGAAGACGGCACCAGAGAGAATCGCGGCGAACAGAAGAGTCGGGTTCGCGCCGAGCAGGACGCCGGCAGGGAACACGACGGTCGTGAACGTGATCGCCGTCCCGTAACCGGTCCCGATACCGGTCGCGAGGAGTGCGGCGAGAATGAATGTGACCGCTGGGAACAGCGCGCCAGACACCTCGAGGATGTCGGCGGCCCAGACGAGACCATTTACGAACTGTCCTGCCTGCAGGACGTTCGCGAACATCCCGGCCCAGAGCCAGGCGACGACCGCTGTTGCGGCAACACGTTTCGTCATGCCATCGAAGATGGCGTCTGCATAATCTTTCCATGGGCCCTTCACCAGGAACATCCCGGCGACGAGACCCAACAACATGCCGACGACCAGCCCGCTGGTGTCGCCGACCCCGAGGACGCCGCTCTGGAAGATGGCCCAGGCGACGAACACGGCGAGTGGAACGGTACTCGCGATGCGGCCCCCTCTGAACGTCAGAGAAGGACTATCAGGCTCCGCATCGTCATCGAACGATTCGATCTCTGCCATCGGCGAGTCCGATGTATTCCGCCCGTATAAATCACACGAGATTCTGTAGAAAACGGCGTTTGCGGAGGCTGATACCTTTGTTTGTCTGTCAGAAGCCCTTGCCGAGCAGCTCGCGGGCGATGATGTTCTTCTGGATCTCCGTCGTACCCTCGTAGATCTGGGTGATCTTCGAGTCGCGGTAGAACCGCTCGACGGGGAAGTCGTTGACGTAGCCCGCACCACCGTGAATCTGGACCGCCTCGTCTGCGACGTCGACGGCGACCTGCGAGGCGAACTCCTTCGCCATCGAGGCGAGCTTCGTGATGTCGTTGTCCTGGTCGACGTTCCAGGCGGCCTTGTAGGTCAGGTTCCGTGCAGCCTCGGTCTTCGTGTGCATCTCGGCGAGTTTGTGCTGGATGGCCTGGAAGTCCGAGATGGGACGGTCGAACTGCTCGCGCTCCTGTGCGTACTTCAGTGCGGCTTCGGAGGCACCCTTCGCGATACCGACGCCCTGTGCGGCGACGGCGGTCCGGGTCTGGTCGAAGAAGTGCATCTGCTGGAGGAAGCCCATGCCGCGGGTCCCGACGAGGTTCTCCTCGGGCACGCGAACGTCGTCGAGGATGAGTTCGGCGGTGTCGGACGCGCGGATGCCGAGCTTGCCCGTGATCTTATCGCTCTTGAATCCGTCGCGGTCGGACTCGACGATTATCTGGCTGAAGCCGTTGTAGCGGCCCTCTGCCTCGGGGTCCGTCTTGCAGAGCATCACGAAGAAGTCGCCGACGGTCCCGTTCGTGATCCACATCTTGTTGCCGTTGATGACCCACTCGTCGCCGTCCTTCTCGGCGGTGGTGGAGACGCTGGAGACGTCGGAGCCGGTGTCGGGCTCGGAGATGGCCGCGCCGGAGATCTTCTCACCGAGTGCGACGGGTTCGAGGTACTCCTCCTTCTGTTCCTCGGAACCGAACTCCATGATGGCCTCGCAGCCGAACGAGGACGCGACGATGGACAGGGCGATGCCCGGGTCGGCGGCGAACAGCTCCTCGACGATGATGGTCGTGTCGAGGATGGAGTAGCCCGCGCCACCGTAGTCCATCGGGATGTACGGACCGGTCAGCCCCATCTCGGCTGCCTGCTTGACGATGTCGTGGGGGAACTTCTCCTCGACGTCGTACTCTTCCGCGTTCGGAATGATCTCGTTCTCTGCGAAGCGACGGACCTCGTCGCGAATCTGTTTCTGCTCGTCTGAGAGTGCGAAGTCCATGAACAACTAATAACTAATTGTGGGTTAAAAATCTATGTAACCCGTGATAAACTCAACAAGAGTTCTGTATTCTGCCAGGGGAAACCTTGAAACAGTAGCCACGTGACGTTTCCAACATGGAGTTGGACGAAGTCAACACTATCACAGTTCTTGGAGCGGGGAACATGGGCCACGGTATCGCGGAAGTGGCCGCGCTCGCCGGCTACGACGTGAACCTCCGTGACATCAACGACGAACTCGTGGAGGATGGGTACGACAAGATCGAGTGGAGCCTGAACAAGCTCGCGGAGAAAGAGGCCATCACACAGGAGGCAGCCGACGCCGCCATCGACCGAGTCACACCGCTGGTCGACCTCGAAGTCGCCGTGCAGAACACCGACTTCGTCATCGAGGCCATCGTCGAGCGGATGGACATCAAGAAGGATGTCTGGGGGCAGGTAGACGAGCACGCGCCGGACCACGCCGTGTTCGCGACGAACACCTCCAGTCTCTCCATCTCGGAGATCGCGACGGCCACCGACCGCCAGGACAAGTTCTGCGGGATGCACTTCTTCAACCCGCCCGTTCGGATGGAGCTCGTCGAGGTCATCTCCGGCGCGGAGACGAGCGAGGAGACGCTCGCCATCACCGAGGACCTCGCGGAGTCGATGGACAAGACGCCGGTCCGCGTCCGCAAGGACGTCCCCGGGTTCATCGTCAACCGCATCCTGGTCCCCCTGATGAACGAGGCCGCCTGGCTCGTCCACGACGACGTGGCGACCATCGAGGAGGTCGACTCGACGACGAAGTTCGACATCGGCCTGCCCATGGGCAGCTTCGAACTCGCGGACTACGTCGGCATCGACGTGGGTTACCACGTCCTCGATTACATGCACGACGAGCTCGGCGACCGGTACGAGCCGTGCCCGCTGATGACCGAGAAGGTCGAGGCCGAGGAGTTCGGCCAGAAGTCCGGCAAGGGCTTCTACGACTACGAGGACGGCGACGGCGCCGACATCCCGATGGACGAGACGAACGCGGAGGTCAAAGAGCGCCTCCTCGCGGTGCTGGCGAACGAGGTTGCCTACCTCATCGGTGACGACGTCGCCTCCGCCGACGAGATCGACGAGGCCGTCAAGCTCGGCGGCCGCTGGCCCAAGGGCCCGGCGAAGATGACCGACGAGTACGGCCTGAACAAGCTCCTCAGCACGCTCGAATCCGCCCACGAGGAGTCCGGGCACCCGCGCTACGAACCCTTCGACTCCTTCGAGTCCTTCGTCGACGAGGGCTTCCACGGGAAGGCCGGCGACGCAGACGAAGGCGAGGTCGAGTTCGACACCATCGAACTGTCCTACCCCTCCGAGAAGGTCGCCCACGTCGAGCTCAACCGCCCCCAGCAGATGAACTCCATCTCGCTGGAGCTCATCGAGGAACTCGACGCCGTGCTCGACCTGCTCGAGGAGAACGACGACGTCCGCGGCATTCTCCTCTCCGGCGTCGGCGACAAGGCGTTCTCCGCCGGTGCCGACTTCATGAGCATCGCCGGCGGCGGCGCGGATCCGCTCGGTGCGGTCGAGCTCTCGAAGTTCGGCCAGGAGACGTTCGGTCGCCTCGAGTCCATCGAGATGCCCGTCGTCGCGGCAATCGACGGCTACTGTCTCGGCGGTGGCATGGAGCTGGCCACCTGCGCGGACCTCCGAATCGCGACGACCCGCTCGAAGTTCGGCCAGCCCGAGTTCAAGCTCGGTCTGCTCCCCGGCTGGGGTGGCACTCAGCGTCTCCAGCGTATCGTCGGGATGGGCCGCGCGAAGGAGATAATCTTCACGTGTGACCACTTCGACGCCGAGCGCATGGAAGAGTTCGGCTTCGTGAACGAGGTCGTCGAGCCGGGCGAGTTCGACGAGGCCGCACTCGACCTCGCGTCCAAGCTCGCCGGTGGTCCGCCTATCGCGATGCGCTACACGAAGCGCGCGATGCAGAAGGGCTGGGACGACACGGACGCCGGGCTCGAGATCGAGTCCCAGGCGTTCGGTCACGTGGTCGGTACCGACGACGTCCACGAGGGAATCAACGCGTTCTTCGGCGACGGCGAGCCGGAGTTCGAGGGCAAGTAACGTCGCGCTGACCCCCGCTACGGCGGGGACCGATTCTGCGGCCCTACTTCTATAGGACGTACCACCAACGGTGTGTCCACGTATTGTCCACCTATGGAGCTCCTCGAGGTGCTCGACAGGGAGCGCGGACGCGAGAAGACGCTCACCCTGTTCAACGCCCCGGCCGACTCGTCGCTCGCAGCCGACGCCGAAGCGTTCTTCGGAGACGACACCGTGGAGGTGGCGGTCGACGAGACCTCAGCGTCTGCCCCGTGTTTCGCGACGCTCACGAGCGACGGCGAGTTCCACACGGCGATATCGGGTGACGAGCTCAGATCGCTCATCGACGGACCGCTTCCGTCCTCCGCGAAACTCGGAGACGACGCCACCACGCCGGACAGCCTGTTCGACGTGTTCCAGGACGCATCGACGACCCGCTTCGACGAGTCCCGGCTGCTCGCGACCACACGGGAGTTCGAAGAACGTGCCTTCCGTGCCGGTGGGGGCTCCTTCCACGTCGCCATCCCCGACTGGACCGGTGAGTCCGACCGTTCCGAACCGCTCGCGGCGCTGGCTTCGGAAGGGGTCGACGTCCACTGTTACGGTGAGCCTGCGGAAGAGCCGTCGATTCAGGGTGTGACGGTCCACAAGGCGGACGAAGAACTTCGGGCAGTGTGGTTCGTCTGTTTCCAGGGTGCCGGGCCCGACGACGGCTCCTGTGCATTCTACGCGACCGCCTCACCGGATGGAGCCTTCGAAGGTCACTGGACCTACGACCCGGCGGTCGTCCGCCGACTGGTCGCGTACGTCACCGCCCAACATTGACGACTGTCTCGGAAGATAGCTGTCAGTGAACCACGTGGCGCCGTGGCAACGAGCTGAGCTATCAGATTTATTAGCTGTGGGCGCGGCATTTATGAACCCCACACACCATTGCCAAGACGTGGCAGAAAACGACGGTGAAGGGGCTGGAAATACGGATGGCCTCGAAGTGCTCGTCGTCGACGACGAGTCACGACTGGCGGACCTCTTCGCAGCGTGGCTCGCGCCGGAGTACAACGTCGAGGCGGCGTACGACGGGGAGACAGCACTGGAGTTGATGGAAGAGACGGTCGAGATAGTGCTTCTCGACCGCCGGATGCCCGGTCTCTCCGGCGACGAAGTTCTCTCGCAGATCCGTGACGCCGGCTACGATAGCCGCGTCGTGATGGTGACAGCGGTCGACCCCGACTTCGACATCATCGAGATGGGCTTCGACGACTACCTCGTCAAGCCGGTCTCGAAGGACGAACTCCTCGACGTCGTCGTGCGAGTCACGTCCCGTTCGGACTACGAGAACGACATCCAGGAGTACTACGCGCTCGTCTCGAAGAAATCCCTTCTCGAATCGGAGAAATCAGAGCGAGAACTGACCGACAACGGCGATTACGTCGAACTGTGTGACCGCGTCGACGAACTCAAGCGCAGGGTCGATAGCGCCGTCTCGGACATGCGCGACCACGACGATTTCGTCGGTGCGTTCCAGGACCTTCCAGGCGGGAGTTAGACCGTCCGTACCCCCGAGAACTCGAATCGAGCACCGCCCTCCGAACTTTCCACGACACGCGTCGACCAGCCGTGAGCGTCCGCTATCTCGCTGACGACCCACAGCCCGATGCCGAACCCGTCCTCCGCAGTGGTGAAGTCCGAGTCGAACGCGTTCTCACGGACGTCCCTGGGCATCCCCTCGCCGTCGTCCTCGACGTAGAACCCGACCGGCTGGCTCGTCTCGTCCTCCCGGAGCAAGCCGACCCCGACCGAGACGTCGGAGCCGCCGTGCTCGACCGCGTTCCGGAACAGGTTCTCACAGGCCCGAAGGAGCCGTGACCGGTCGACCGAGATGACGGTCGACTCGTCGACGGTGAGCGACGCTTCCTTCGTCTCTACGTTCGCCCACGCTTCCTCGACGAGTGCAGCGAGGTCGGTCGGGGCGGTCTCCGCGACCGTGCCACCGTGTCGCGCGAGGGTCAGCACGTCCTCGATGATGTCCTCCATCCGGGCGAGTCCGTCCTCGACGTAGCCGATGTACTCGTCCAGCTCCTCGTCGGTCTCGGTCTTCACGAGGTCGAGATATCCCTGCGAGACGCCCAGAGGATTGCGGAGGTCGTGACTCACGATGCTCGCGAAGGCGTCGAGCCGTTCGTTCTGCCGCTGGAGTTCGCGTTCGCGTCTCTTTCGCTCCGTGATGTCGCGGACGACACCGACGCTGCCCTTGTACTCGTCCTCGAATGGCAGCAGTGCGAACTGGACCTCACACGGGAACGATTGGTCGTCTTTCGTAGTCAGCGTCACTTCGCTCGTCTCGCCCTCCATACGCTTCTCGGAGAGCATCTCTTGGATGAGTTCGGTCCCCGACTCGACCGACGCGTCGTCGAAGATGATGGAGATGTGTTCACCCAACAGCCCCTCCCGGGAGTACCCCGTCATCGAGACCAACGCGTTGTTGACGGTCATGATGTGCCCCCCGGAGTCGAGGGCGTACATCCCGTCGCCGACGGTCTCGACGAGTCGCTCGTAGCGTTTGAGGACGCGCTCTTGCTGGTCGATGCGCCCCCGAATCGCGATGCTGTCGAGGACGTGGGAGACGCTGCTCCCTATTTCGCGAATCGCGTCGACCTCCTGGTCGTCGAATCCGCCCGGGTTAGTGGTGTAGAGCCCGAGCACGCCGTGGAGTTCGTCCAGACCGAGCGGGACGACCGCGACCGACGTGCACCCTCGCTCGATGGCGGCGGTTCGCCAGGGAACGGCGTCGCGGTGGGTCCTGACGTCGTCGACTATCTGGAGTTCGCGCGTCCGGAGCGCGTGGTCGATCACGGAGATACGTTCGGGCCGTCCCACCGGGAACGTCATGCTGGTGGGCCAGTCGCCGGACCCGCTCGCGGAGACCCACGGTATCACGTTCCCCTCGCCGCGGTCGTACTCGCCGATCCAGGCGAACCGGTACCAGTTCTCGGCGGTGAGCTGGTCACAGACCGCCTCCTCGATGTCGAGCGGCGACGAGGCGTCCACCAGCGAGCGTTTCACCTCACGGACCAGTTCGCCCGGCGTCGAGGCCGACGCGTCGTCGTGGGCTTCCGAGCCGCCGAACACGGTACTGGCGACCCAGTCGGCGAACGCGCTCTCGGTCGCCGGGGCGTTCCGTTCGTCGATGAAGTCGACGGTTTCGGCGAGAGCGGCTCCGCTTCCGCGGTCGGTCTCGTACGAGGATACCACGAGGAGCGAGACGTCGGGATGTCGTTCTCGGGTCGACTGGAGGAGGTCGGGAGCGCTCGAGACGGTCGCCGCGTCGCTGACGATGCATTCGAGCGAGCCGTCGTCGAGGTGGTCGACGATGCCGTCGAAACCGGGTGCGGTGAGCACCTCGAGGGATGGATAGGACTGCTCGAGTGCCGCCTCGTAGTCGTCACGACACGTTGCATCGTTGCTGATGATGAGGACCGTCGCCTGCGAAGTCATCCGTCCTCCGGGACCGCGTTCGGACTGCGGAACTGAAGCGTCGAGAGCATCGGATGTGTTATCTGGTCTATTCGCCGGTTCCTATAAAGACGCTTGTGGCAGATGAGTCACGGTGTCGCACACCGACCCTTCGTCGGGACTGGTTCGGTCGGAACCGTGCTCAGGCCTGCCGGTAGATGAGGTTGCGCTGGATCGCGTTAGCACCCTCGTAGATGACGGGGATGCGGACGTCACGGTAGACGCGCGCGATGCGACGCTCGTCGAGGACGGAGCGGCCACCGTGGAGCTGCATCCCTTTCTCGGCGTTGTGCGTCGCCGTCTCTGTCGCCTTCGTCTTCGCCATCGCGGCCCAGTAGCCCGCGTTCTGCCCGTTCTCGACCTTCTCGCAGGCGCGCCAGGTGAGCGTCCGCGCGGCTTCGAACTCCAGCAGCATGTCGGCGAGGTCGTGCTGGACGGACTGGAAGTCGGCCACCTTCCGGCCGAACTGCTCGCGGTCGTGGACGAAGTCCCACGCCTCCTCGATGGCCGCGGCGGCGAGGCCGAGGCCGTGGCCGGCGACGACGACCCGGCCGTGGTTGAAGAACTCCGCGAGCATCATGAAGCCGTTGCCCTCGTAACCGATGAGGTTCTCCTCGGGGATGCGGCAGTCGTCGAAGGTGATGTGGGCCTGCTTCGACGCCCGGAAGCCCATCTTCTCCGGGATGTGTTCTGCCTCGTACCCCTCGGTGTCGGTCGGGACGATGAACATCGAGTGGTTCCCGTACTTGTTGTCCTCGTTGTCGCCCGTCCGTGCGTAGACCGTCACCCAGTCGGCCTCGACGCCGTTGCCGATCCAGTACTTCTCGCCGTTGAGGACGTACTCGTCGCCGTCCTTCTCCGCGCGGGTCTGCATCCCCGCGAGGTCGCTCCCGGTCTCGGGCTCCGAGACAGCGAGACCCGATATCTGCTCACCCTCGGCGACGGGTCGGATGTACTGCTCTTTCTGCTCCTCGTTGCCGTACTCGTAGGTTATCTCGCAGCCGAAGCTCGCGAGCTGGAGGGTCAGCGCGATGCCGGCGTCGGCACGGTAGAACTCCTCGGTCAGTGCCAGCAGCTGTGTCAGCGACAGCCCCCGGCCACCGTACTCCTCCGGGATGTCCTGCGCCACGAGCCCTGCCTCCTGTCCGGCTTTCAGGATCTCGGTCGGATACTCACCGCTCTTGTAGTACTCCTGTGCGTTGGGTTCGATGTACTCGGCGGCGAACTCGCGGGCTTCCTCTTTTATCGCTCGGGCCTCCTCGGGAACCAGACTCTCGTCGAGAAGCTCCATGGTTCGGCTTCGCAGGGGAGGCACAAATACGGTGGGGCAGCGACATCGAAACCACAACTAAACCCGTCACGTTGGCCTATCCGAGCCTGAGTCGGTAGCCGCTTCCCTCGTAGCGGAACCGGACGTTCTCTCCCTCCGGTCGCACACCCAGCTGGGAGAGGCGGTCGCGCAACTGTCCGACGCGCTCCTGAGACGTGTGCAGGACCACCCGTGAGTGCGAGCCGTCTTCGAGATGATAGAGCGTGTTCCGAAGCACGGGGAACTGCATCACCTGCTCGCGGGCGAGGACGGTGCCGCCCGGAGCTGTCGTCTCCGCCTCGACGTCGCCGAAGTTCTCTACCGTGGTGTAGACGTGGAGGCTGTCTCCATCGGTCTCGGTCCGGTCGACGTCGACGGGCGTGAGTGTCGGTGCGTCACCGATGAGTTTCAACAGGACGGCCGGAACGACGGTCTCCGATTGCTCGGTGGACGGGTTCCTCTTGAACCGTCCGTAGGCGACGGCGTAGGTTCCCGGACCGAGCCCCGGGACCGCGAAGTCAGCCTCGTCCTCCGGCCCTGTTCGATAGTCGGCAGCCGGCAGTCGCCTGCCGTTCGAGAGTGCCAGCCGCACCGACCGGGACTCGCCGGGCCACACCGTCGTCACGTTCCCACCCCTCGCCCAGGGAGCGATGAACCGCCAACGGCCATCCACGAGCTTGTAGAGATTCCACGTCGAAGCTTCGATGGTGACTGCCCGGCCAGCCCAGTTCTGGAAGGTGAGTTCGAGCGGCCGGTCGTGCAGGCCGAGCTGTTCCGTACTCGGCTTCGTGTAGATAGCGTCGGTTCGCTCGACCTCGTGGTACCAGCGTATCTCTGCCGAGTCGTCCATCGGCAATGCTGGTGCCTCGAACCCTGCGAACTGTGACTCCCCCGGCTGGTTGTCGCGCGGGTCGAACACGGAGAGTCCGAAAGACCAGCCCGAGTTCGACGAGACGACGTACTGCCCCGGTGGGA
This sequence comes from Haloarchaeobius lipolyticus, assembly GCF_051208015.1. Taxonomy (NCBI): domain Archaea; kingdom Methanobacteriati; phylum Methanobacteriota; class Halobacteria; order Halobacteriales; family Halorubellaceae; genus Haloarchaeobius; species Haloarchaeobius lipolyticus. The sequence continues at coordinate 440,161 of NZ_JBPKGF010000004.1, forward strand.
GACAGCCAGGCTCGTCTGTCGGCGTGACGATAGCGTAGTCGTGGACGACGGCCTTTCCGGGCGGAATCCGCACCTCGTGTGTCCCCTCGCCGGGGGTCGCGATGCCGCGGAAGTTCGGCTCCCAGCAGTTGTCGTACCGTATCCCCTTCGTCGGTTCCGCGTCGGTCACCGGGACGACGAACAACCGACGCTTCGCCTTCGTGTCCCAGGCGACGTAGTTCGAGAGGGGCGGTGTCGGGCCGAACTCCGCCTCGATGGTCTCGGACCCCGCGTTACGGTAGACGAGACGGATCGTGGTCGGACGCTCGTCGTTCCCACGGACGGAGAAGCCGACCTGCACGTCGACGCCGGCTGGCGTCTGTGCCGGTGGGAGGATCACCAGCCGACGTGGTGGACCGACGAGGGGTTCCGTGACGGGGACCGAGCTGTCCCCGACGTTCCGGACGAACGGCTGTGTGGTCGGCTTCTCTTCTTTCGTGGTGTCGACCTCCAGCGGTTCGCGGGTCTCGGTTCCCGACACGTCGAGGGCGCTGCAGCCGGCGAACCCGCCGAGGCTCGCGGCCGCCAGTGTGGAGAGCAGGGAGCGGCGGCGCATACACTACATATCGAGCAGGCGACCAAAAATGTACAGTATCGGTTTCCGACTAGTCGTCGTTCTGGTCCGGCGCGGCTTCCTCGGGCGCCTTGCCCGAGACGAGGTCCGAGTCCTCGCCGTACTGGTCGCGCAGGACCTTCTTGTCGAACTTCCCGGTCGCGGTCTTCGGGACCTCCTCGATGTAGACCACGTCGTCCGGGACCCACCACTTGGGGTACTCCGATTTGATATCGTCGAGCAGTTCCGACCGCAGCGTGTCGGTGTCAGCACCACCGGCCGGGACGACGAAGGCGACGGGCCGTTCCTGCCAGCGCTCGTGCGGGATGCCGATGACGGTCGCCTCGGCCACGTCGTCGTGGGCCATCAGCGCGTTCTCCAGCTCGACGCTGGATATCCATTCGCCGCCGGACTTGATGACGTCCTTGGCGCGGTCGATTATCTTGATGTAACCGTCCTCGTCGACGTTGACCACGTCGCCGGTCTTCAGCCACTTGCCGTCCGGGTCGTCGACGAAGTCCTCCTCGTTCGCGTCGGGTCGCTCGAAGTACTCGGTCGTGACCCACGGGCCGCGGACCCAGAGCTCGCCGAAGTCGTCGCCGTTCCACGGGACCTCGTTGCCGTCGTCGTCGACGACGCGCATCTCGAGGCCGGGGACGAGCAGCCCCTGCTTCGCTTGCTTCTCGTAACGCTTCTCGTCGGGCCAGTCCTCCATCTCGGGCTTGAGGTGGGCGACAGTTCCGATGGGTGCCATCTCGGTCATACCCCACGCGTGGACGACCTGTACGTCGTACTCCTTGTCGAACGTTCTGATGACCGACTTCGGCGCAGCGGAGCCGCCGATGACGATGCGTTCGAGCGAGGAGAAGTCGACCTCGTTCTCCTTGGCGTACTCGAGGAGGCCCAGCCAGACGGTCGGTACCCCGGCGGTGAGCGTGACGTTCTCCTCGGCGATGAGCGCCGCGAGGTCCTCGGGGTCAGGCGACGGGCCCGGGTAGACGTGTTTCGCGCCCGCGGCCGTCGTCGAGAACGGCATCCCCCACGCGTTGACGTGAAACATCGGGACGACGGGCATGACGACCTCGTCGGATTCGATGCCGAGGCCGGACTCCGGCAGCGTCGCCATCGTGTGGGCCCACAGCATCTGCTGGGTGTACTCGACGCCCTTCGGGTCGCCGGTCGTCCCCGACGTGTAGCACATCCCGGCCGGCGCTTCCTCGTCGACCTCCGGCCAGTCGTACTCGGTGTCGTGGCCCTCGACGAACGACTCGTAGTCCGTCACGGGCTCGAGCGAGGTCTCGGGGACCTCGCTGCCCATGACGACGAACTGGTCGACGCCGGAGAAGGAATCTGACTGGGCTGGCCCCTCCAGCTTCGGGACGAACGACGGGTCGACGAAGATGAGGTTGTCGTCCGCGTTCTCCACGATGTACTCGATGTGGTGGTCGGGGAGGAGCGGGTTGATGGTGTGGAGCTGTGCGCCCATGTTGGGGAGCGCGAAGTACGTCTCGAAGTGTCGGTGGTGGTTCCAGCAGACGGTCCCGACGCGGTCGCCGGGCGAGACGCCGGCGGCGTCGAGTGCGTTCGCCAGCTGGGCGACACGGTCTGCGTACTCGTCGTAGTCGTATCGAACCATCCCCTCGTGTGTCCGGGAGACGATCTCACGGCCCGGGAACAGTTTCTCGGCGCGGGACAGGAACGGACGGAGCGTCTGATTCGTGCCACCTGGCATACCAGGCGGTTCGAGGCGCAGGGACTTGAGGGTTGGTGACAACTAGCTCTCACCTGTCCGCCGCCCGAACCGTTACGGTCACGGCCGCCGCAGGTCGGATATGTACCTCGCAGATCAGACCTGGCCGGAACTCGGGGAGTACGTGGCGGAGGAATCGGTCGCCGTCGTTCCGCTCGGGTCGACGGAACAGCACGGACCACACCTCCCGGAGAGTACCGACCACGCCATCGCCGAGGCACTGGCTCGCGAGGCGGCCGACCGCACCGGCTACCTCTGCACGCCGACCATCCCCATCGGCGTCAGCACGCACCATCTGCAGTTCCACGGGACGATGTCGGTGGATCCTCCTGCGTTCCGGGACTACGTCGAGAGTTTCTCGCGCAATCTCACCCGGCACGGAATCGACCGCATCCTCTACGTCAACGCCCACGGTGGCAACATGCAGCACCTTCGTGAGGTCGGCCGCCGACTCCGGGAGGACGAGGTCGCTTACGCGGTCGAGTGGATGTGGGACGAGTCGATTCCCGACCTCGTCGACGAGCTCTTCCCGAACAAGGGCCCACACGGCGGTCCGAAGGAGACCTCGATGATGCTCCACATCGACCCCGAGAACGTCCGCGAGGACAAACTGGAGGAGGCGAGGGATGGGGGTCGGGTGAACCTCGAAGATGGAGAACCGACCATCCACGGCGCGCGGAACTACTACGACGCCATCGATAACTCGCCGAACGGCGTCTTCGGCGACCAGACCGAGGCGAGCGCCGAGAAGGGAGAGCGGCTGTTCGAGGCGGCGACCGACCAGCTCGTGCAGCTCCTCTCGTGGCTCGACGAGAAGCCGTTCGACGACCTGATGGCGAAACCACACGTCGACCCGCAGCCGGGGAGCCGACGGTGAGTACCAGAACTGGCGAGAACAGCCTCCCTGCTCGACGACGTGTGTGAAACCTGACCACTGTTTCGAAACGATAATCAGCACGTTGTCGTATTATGTGCCATGGACGAACGCGTGCGGAAGCAGGCCGAGATTCTGGTGGAGGAGTGTGCAGACATCGAGAAGGGTGACAACGTCGTCGTGAAGGGCCCGAAGGAGGCCGAAGATCTCGCGGTCGCCATCGCTGAACTGCTCGGCGAGAAGGGCGCTCACCCGACGACGAGTCTCACGCTCCCACGCGTGAACCGTGCGTACATGCTCGCGACCGATCCGGAGGACTTCGACACACCCGAGCATATCCTCGCGATGGCCGAGAACGTCGACGCCTACATCGCCATCAAGGGCGACGCGAATATGTACGAGCGGAGTGACGTCCCGCCGGAGAAGAACCAGGCACGCGCGAAGCACATGAAGCCCATCCAGGAGGCGTTCATGGAGTCGAAGTGGGTCGTCACGCAGTACCCCGCACCGGGCGACGCCCAGAAGGCAGAGATGTCGACTCCCGCCTACGAGGACTTCGTCTATGGGGCCATCAACAAGGACTGGGAGGCCCAGGACGAGTTCCAGCAGCAGATGGTCGACATCGTGAACGACGCCGACGAGATACGCATCGTCTCGGGCGAGACGACCGACCTCACGATGTCCGTGAAGGGCAACATCTGTATCAGCGACACCACCCAGAACAACATGCCCGGTGGCGAGGTATTCACGGCTCCCATCCCGGACTCGGTCGAGGGCGAAGTGCTGTTCGACAAGCCGCTGATGGCCCAGGGTCGCGAGGTCATCGGTGTCTACCTCCGCTTCGAGGACGGCGAGGTCGTCGAACACGCCGCTGAGAAGAACGAGGAGGTCCTGACGGCCGTCCTCGACACGGACGAGGGGGCGCGTCGCCTCGGTGAGCTGGGTATCGGTATGAACCGCGACATCGACCGGTTCACCTACAACATGCTGTTCGACGAGAAGATGGGAGATACCGTCCACATGGCCATCGGCCGAGCCTACGAGGAGAACATCGGCGAGGGCAACGAGCAGAACCAGTCCGTCGTCCACCAGGACATGATCGTCGACATGAGCGAGGATTCGCGTATCGAGGCCGACGGCGAGGTCGTCCAGCGGAACGGGACGTTCGTGTTCGAAGACGGCTTCGAAGAGTAACGTCGTCGCGTCTGCGGCCCGCGCTACTCCGCTCTGTAGCTCACCGAGATACCCTCGCCAACCGGCAGGACGACCGTCTCGAAGGCGTCGTCGCCCCGCACCGTCTCGAGGTAGTCGAAGATACCCCGCGTGTGCTCGTTCGGGTCTTCGGGGTCGTCGCCCTCGACCAGCGCCAACAGCTTCTCGAACTCGATTGGACCAGCCGTCATCGCGTTGTCCGCGACGACGACGCCACCTGCGGGGACCTTCTTCCGAACGGCCTCGAACGCCTCCCGGTAGCGGTGCTTCTGGTGGTCGATGAGCACGCAGTCGAAGGGGCCGTCGTACCGTTCGATGGCGTCGAGGGCGTCCCCGTGTTCGTACCGTGCGAGGTCGTCGAAGCCCCCACGAGACATGAACTCCCTCGCCTGGTCGAGTTCGTCCTCGTCGAACTCGGTGAGGACGACCTCCCCATCGTTCGGGAGCGCCTGCGCCCACCAGTACGCGGAGTAGCCGAAGCCGGAGCCGAACTCGAATATCCGCTCGGCGTCGACCATGCGGGCGAGCATCCGAAGGAGGCCGCCGACCTCCGGGCCGACGTGGGGGAAGTCGCGCGCCTGTGCGTAGTCGTCCATCTCCCGCGCGAGCTCGTCGGGCTCGGGTGCAGTGGCCGCGACGAACCGGGCTATCTGGTCGGATGGAACGTCCATGGCCGACCGTGCTCACGGCGGGCACCTAAGCGTTTCCGGGGGCGCTGGTGACTCCCCTCAGTCGGGCTGCTGGAGTTCGGACCGGTCGATGGCGAACCCGCCTACCGGCAGGTCCGTTTCCCCGTCGACCGCCAGGTCCGCCAGGGCTTCGCCGACGGCGCTCGAGAACTTGAACCCGTGCCCCGAGAAACCGGCGGCGACGACGACGTTCGGCTGGTCCGGAAGCGTATCGACGACGAAGTCGAGGTCGGGAGAGTTGGTGAACATGCAGGTCGATAGGCCCATCATCGGCCCGTTCGCGTCGGGGAAGTGGTCGTTCAGGGCGTCACGCAGCACCCGCTCGTCCTCGGCCGTGGGTCCTTGCAAGTCGTCAGGGTCGGCCTCTTCGTGCAGGTGGTGGTAGACACCGACCTTGACACCGGGGCGGTCGTATCGCGGAAAGCCGTAGTAGTCGGTTCCGTCTTCGGTCTGGGTCACGAAGACGGGGAACCGGTCAGGTGTGAAGTCACTGGGCTCGGATGGCTGGAACCAGCCCAGTACCTGTCGCTCGGGGACCACCTTCCCGGCCAGTTCGGGGAGGAAGTCAGCCATCCACGCGCCCGCAGAGAGAACGAGACTGTCGGCTGTGTAGGTCCCCCGGTCGGTCTCGACGGTGACACCGTCCTCGCTGGCCGACCAGTCGGATACCGTCTCTCGTGCGCGAATCGTTCCTCCCGCTGCCTGTGCCTGCTCGACGTGGGCGATGACCGCGCGTTCGCAGTCGAGGAAGCCCCCGTCGGGCTGGTAGAGCGCGTCGTAGCCCTTCGGGATTCCGTATCCGGGGAACCGGTCGTTCAACTCCGTGGCCGTCATCTCTTCGAAGTCGAGTCCGTGTTCCTCACAGGCTCGCCGTGCGTTCTCGACGAGGTCGCCGGACGGCGGGGAGGCACAGACTGACCCGGTGACGTACAGCAGGTCGCGGCCCGATGCCTCCTCCAGCGCCCGCCAGTTCTCGTAGGCTCGCTCGACGAGCGGAACGTAGTCAGGATGTTCGTGGTACGCCTTCCGGATAATTCGCGTCGACCCGTGGGACGAACCGTTCGTGTGTGGGATATCGAACCGTTCGATTCCCAGCACGTCGACCCCTCTCGAAGCCAGCTGCGCGCACGTCGCACTGCCCATACCGCCAACTCCGACGACGATGACGTCGTGCGATTCGACCATGCACGGAGATGAGGTGGTGTCCTGTAATAGAGACTGGGATGCCACCGAGAACCAGGCCGCAGCTCACGAACTGTCTCAGCGGAACCGGCCGACCGGGTAAGCGACCTTCTCCGGTTCGGCGTGGAACCGTTCGACGATGCGGTCGTAGAGCTGGTTCCGGGTCGCCTGCATCTTCGTCGGCTCGACGAGGTATCGGAGACGGAGTACGACCCACGTCTGTTCCATCCGGACGTTCACAGTCGGTCGTTCCTGCACCTCGAGTTCGACAGGCGTTGCGTCGAGCTGCCGTCTGTAGGTGTTGATTCGACGCTGCATGACGTCACCCAGGAACTCGTCCGCCACCTCGCGCATCGTCTCCTTCGCGAAATCGAGGTCCGTCTCGTAAGACACCTGGACCTCGAGCTCGTTCCAGACGAACGGGAACTCGTCGCGCGAGTAGTTGAACACCTGTGACGAGAGGACCATGCTGTTCGGAACGGTCACGACGCGGCCGGAGGGCTGGTGAGAGGTGACGAGGTCGCCGTCTATCTCCCACAGCGTCGTGACGAGGAAGTCGACGTCGATGACGTCCCCCCGTGCGTCCTCGATTCGCACCCGGTCGCCGACCTGGTACGGTCGCTTCGCCGTGATGTAGACCCAGCCGAGGAGCGACGACAGCGGTTGCTGCAGTGCGAAGGTGACGGCGAAGCCGACGATACCGAGCGAGAAGAGAACGCCCATCCACTCGCCGGAGACGACACCGGCGACTGCGACGGTGGCCGCGACGGTGAGGCAGAGCCGTGTGACGTTTCTGACGTCGTGTCGGTGACGCTTGTCGCGGACGACCCGCTCGATCCCCCTGCTGAGGACGAGGTAGAGTCCGTAGGTGCCGCCGATGAGCGAAACGGAGAGAAGCCCCTTCACGACGAGCTGTTTCGTCGGGTCACCGGCTTCGAATCCCAGTGCCGTCCAGAGGGGGTCGACGAACCCGACGACGACGAACGCGAGGAGCGAGACGAGGAGAATCGCGTATCCGAGACGACGTTTCACGTCCAGCCAATCGGAACCGGATGGGAAAACGGTTGTGCCACGTCGGTTTTTTCCGGATGGCGTCCGAACGCTCCCCCATGACCCGGGATATCGTCGAGCGAGTGGACGGACTCGTCCACCCGGAGACCCAGCTGCGAGAACACGGCATCGACCTGACGGTCAGTGCGATACACGAGGTCGTCGAGCCCGGTAGTATCGACTTCGGCGGCGACGAACTCGCCGAAGCGGAGTTCGAGCCCCACGAACTCACGAAGCGCGATCCCGACGACGAGTACGAATGGTGGAACCTCGATGCGGGGCAGTACGTCCTCCAGTACAACGAGTTCCTGGTCGACGGCGGTGACGCCCGACTCATGCTCCAACCACGGAACAAGCTGCTCGCGCGGGGAACGTCGCATCCGACGGTGACCGTCGGCGACCACCTCCCGTTGATGCCGGTTTCGGTCGGCGGGGCCGGAATCCGCATCAAGGAGAACGCGCGCGTCTCCACGTTAGTCCCCGTTCACGCCGGCCCCGGCGCGGTCGACGAACCCCTGACAGACGATGGCCTGACAGACGACGCGACGGTCGTCGAGGAGTGACGGCGTCGGTCGGCCGGAACCCGCGTTCTCGAACCGCGAACACGCCCCGTGTGAGTTGGTACCAATAGTTATCCCCTTGCCGTGCGAATCATCAGTTTGGTGTCACAGACATGACTGCCAGAAAGATCCTGTTACTCGCCGGAGACTACGTCGAAGATTACGAGATAATGGTGCCGTTCCAGGCGCTACAGGCGGTCGGACACGAAGTCTACGCGGTCTGCCCGGAGAAGGAGGAAGGAGAGACGGTGAAGACAGCCGTCCACGACTTCCGCGGTGACCAGACCTACCAGGAGACGCGAGGCCACGACTTCGAGCTGAACGCGACGTTCGCCGACGTCAACCCCGAAGATTACGACGCGCTCGTCATCCCCGGTGGTCGCGCACCGGAGTATCTCCGGAACGACGACGACGTACTGTCCGCAGTACGGCACTTCTTCGAAGCGGACAAGCCGGTCGCCTGTATCTGTCACGGGATGCAGATACTGGCCGCAGCTGGCGTCGTCGAAGGCTACGGTTGTACGGCGTATCCAGCGCTGAAACACGACGTGGAGGCGGCTGGTGGCGAGTGGCGGGACGGCGTTACCACGGACGGGAACCTCGTGACGGCGCAGGCGTGGCCCGACCATCCGGAGTGGCTGGCCCAGTTCCTCGACCTGCTCGGAACGGAGATACGGCTGCACGAGCCGATAGTGGTCGACGACTGAGTGTTTCGCCCGTTCGACCCAACGGCGTCCTGAAATAGTCGGGCGTCCTACCCTTCGTATGAACCTCGACGCGAGCGACCTTACCGTGGGGGTCCTCAGCTTACACAACAGCAAGGAGACGAAGGCGATCTGTAACGCCGTGGAAGCACTCGGAGCCAGGGCGGAGTGGATACGCGAGGAGACGATAGCGATACGCATACGTGACGGCACGGTCGAACTCGACCCACCGGTCGACGTCATCTGCAACCGGTTGCTCCTCTCGAAATCCGACGCTCCCTTCGAAGAGCTGTGTCTCGGCAATCGGCTCGCACGGCTTCGCCCGACGTTGAACGCGCCGGACAGGACGCTGACGGCGCTCGACAAGTACGCGACCGCCCTCGCCCTCGCCGACGAGGGCATCCCGGTCCCCGACGCGTTCCTGGCGCTCTCGTACGACCGATTCAACCAGGCTCTCGACGAATTCGGGCCGGAAGCGGTCTACAAGACGGCCATCGGGACCAACGGCGCCGGAACCTGGCTCGTCGGGACGGAAGAGCGCAAGACCCCGACGGTCGGCATGAAACAGGCGTTCGTCCAGTCGTTCGTCGAGAGCGATGCCGAACGCCCCCGGGACATGCGCGTTTACGTCGTCGGCGACGAGGTCATCGGTGCGATGTTCCGGTACGCTCCGCCCGGCGACTGGCGGACGAACGTGGCACTGGGCGGCGACGTCGAGGATGCGAGTGACGCCCTCACCGACGAGGTGGCCTCGCTCGCCCTCGACGCCACGCGGGTCCTCGGCCTGGACTACGCAGGCGTCGACCTCATCCAGGGTGACGACGGCTGGTTCGTCCTCGAGGTGAATCCGACCGCGGGATTCAAGGGACTGTTCCGGGCGACCGGACGATGTCCGGCACCGTTCATCGCGAAACTCGCCATCGAGCGGGCCGGTGGGCGAGTCGACGACGCTCTCGTCGCCGAACTCGCGACGGAGTTCGACGATTCGCTCCCAGCGTGTGCTCCCGACGAGTTCGCCGATTCTCGATCCCCGAAGGCGGTGGGGTACATCGAGGAGGTGATGGTGATCGGGACCAGCGGGGCCGAGACGGTGTACGCGAAGTCCGACACCGGGGCCGGCCGGACGAGCATCGACACCCGGCTGGCGGCCAAGATCGGCGCTGGCCCGGTCCGGGATAGCATCCGCGTCCGCTCGGGCAGCCTCAAGACGGGGCGGGTCCGACCGATGGTCGACGTGGTCCTCGACCTCGGGGGCGAGCGACACACGGTTCAAGCGAGCGTCGAAGACCGGAGCCACATGGAACACCCCATCCTGCTGGGGCGAGACGTGCTCCAGTACTACCACGTCGACATCAATCGGCGCGTCGACGACAGCCAGTGAGTGGGGAATCGGCGGTTGCTGAACGAGTGACTCGGGAGCGGTAACGGGGTGACCACGGAGTGACGAACTTCCGCGTGTCTGGGGAGAGTTGGTTACCGGGTAGTGTGGACGTGACGGGCTATTGTTTTCGTCACTCCCAACCGCGCAAGCTATACTGTGTCAAGCCGTACCATACGTATGGATACCGGCGGGAGGGACGACATGGGTCCCTTCTTCGATGAGTTCGAGAGACTGTTCAGCGACGCGCTGGAGGGTCGCTTCGGGGGAAGTAACTGGCTATCGGACCGCATCCTCTGGAGTGTCTATCAGGTGGAGAACGAGGTGTACGTCGTCGCCGACGTGCCGGGTGGTGTCGACCGGAGTGACATCGCGATCCGATGTACCGGCCGAACTGCTTCCCTCCGTGTCTCTCACCCCTACGCTGGTGAATGGTCCGTCTCGCTCCCCTCGACCGTCGAGACCGAGCCGAACCGGACCCGATACGCGAACGGCGTCCTCGAACTCGTGTTCGAGAAGGTGCCGACCGTCCCAGTGGAGTGAAAAGCACAACAACATTTCTTCCGTCCGGTCAGCCGGTGTCCCACTCTTCGATAGCGCTGTCGAGGTGATGGTATCGAGGTGACCGACCGACGTCGCACTGAGGTCTCGCGTCGAGCGGCCGCTTACCGCGTCGAGCGACCGCTTACCGCGCCCGACGTGCGGTCTCGACCAGTTCTGCAACCCGCCCTTCGTCGACCGCGTTCGTCACCTCGCCATCTACTTTGAGCGCCGTCCCGACGACGACGCCGTCTGCGAGTTCGAGCGTCTGGGCGACGCTCTGTCGTGTCACCCCGCTGCCGACGAACAGCGGAATCGTTGGGAAGCGGTCGTCGAGCAAGGCCCTGGCCGTCTCCAGTACGTCGTGTGAGGTCGGGTCGCCGGTCCCGCTCCCGGAGACGATGACGCCGTCGACCAGCCCTCGTTCGCAGGCGTCTGCGAGCTCCTCGCGCATCGGTCTGTCGCCGAGGGGTGTGGCATGCTTGACGGCGACGTCGGCGAGCACCGCCACGTCGGCGTCCAGTCGGTCGCGGAGGCGCATCGTCTCGTGTGCCTTCCCCTGGAGGAGGCCCTGGTCCGTGACGGTCGCCCCGGTATGGACGTTGACCCTGATGAAGTCCGCGTCGACCGCTGCCGCGATGGAGAGCGCCGCCTCCGCATCGTTCCGGAGGACGTTGACGCCGACCGGGAGGTTCACTGCGTCGACGAGGTCGGAACAGAGGGCGGTCATGTCCGCGACGGTGTGCGTCGGGACCGAGTCGGGGTAGAACGGTGCGTCGCCGAAGTTCTCGACCATGATGGCGTCGACGCCGCCCGAATCGAGCGCCCGGGCGTCGGCCAGCATCGACTCTCGTAGCTCCTCGCGGTCGCCGTCGAACCGGGGCGCGCCCGGGAGCGGCGGGAGGTGGACCATCCCGACCACGGGTGCGTCCGTACCAAAGGTGTCCTGCAGGTTCATGGCTCGGAGTTGCGGGGGGAGTGCGATAAGCGCCGTCCTTCGGCGTCGCTGCTGTCGACGGTTCACGACCCGGGTTTCCGTTCCGGCAATCCCACCAGCCCTCCGGAGGCGATAACCCCCCTGCCACGCAAGACCCGCGCATGACCGACCTCTTCACGCCGCTCTCGCTCCGCGAGACGACGGTCCCGAACCGCGTGATGGTCTCGCCGATGTGCCAGTACTCCTGCGACGGCGACGGCCTCGCAACCGCCTGGCACCAGCAGCACCTCGGAAGCCGCGCCGTCGGGGGTGCCGGCATCGTCATGACCGAAGCGACCGCCGTCTCCCCCGAGGGTCGCATCTCCCCTGACGACCTCGGTATCTGGAGCGAGGAACACGCCGACACGCTCGCGCCAATCGCCGAGTTCATCAGCCAGCAAGACTCGGTCCCGGCCATCCAGCTCGCACATGCCGGCCACAAGGGGTCGAAAGCGCCCCCGTTCGAGGGCGGCGAACCGGTCGGACCCGACGACGGCGGCTGGGTCGCCCCGTCCCCGAGCGCGGAGGCGTACCCGTACGACGACGACAAGTCGGTCGAGACGCTGTCGACCGAAGGGGTCGAGAAGGTCGTCGACGACTTCCGGAGCGCGGCCGAGCACGCCCTCGACGCCGGTTTCGAGATCGCCGAGGTCCACGCGGCCCACGGCTACCTGCTTCACGAGTTCCTCTCCCCCGTGACGAACCGGCGCGATGACCGCTACGGCGGCGACTTCGAGGGGCGGACCCGACTGGTCCGCGAGGTCACCGAAGCCGTGCGGGAGGTCTGGCCCGACGAGAAGCCCGTGTTCGTCCGCTTCTCAGCGACCGACTGGCTGCCCGAGCAGGATTCCTGGGACGTCGAACAGACGGTTCGACTCGCCCGCGAACTCGAGGAACTCGTCGACCTCGTCGACGTCTCCGCGGGCGGCCTCCACCCCGACCAGGAACTCCCCGACACGGGGCCGAACTACCAGGTTCCCTTCGCAGAAGACGTGAAGGAACAGACCGAGAACCTCGTCGGCGCAGTCGGCGGTATCACGACCGGCGAGCAGGCCGACGCGCTGATTCGAAACGGGCGGGCAGACCTCGCAATCGTCGGCCGCGAACACCTGCGTGACCCGTACTTCACGCTCCACGCCGCCGAGGAACTGGGCCGGGAGGACGCCGTGGAGTGGCCGAAGCAGTACCGAAGGGCGGTCTGAGGGACTCGTTTCGGTCGTCTGCCGCCCCTGGGTTTCCCTGGCATGTCAGGCCATGGGTAACATAGATTACCATCCGATTTGTATGCCGGTACCGTATGCCATCCAGCAGCCACAATCTCCCCGGTTACGACGAGTACAGGAAGTCGTTCTCCTGGGACGACATCTTCGCCGAGGCGGACTGGGACGCCCCGGACCGACTGAACATCGCCCACGAGGTGTGCGACCGACACGCCGAGGACCGGTCGAAGGTCGCCCTCTACTACGTCGGGACCGACGGCGAGTCGGAGACGGTTCCGTTCTGGGAGCTCCGGGACCGCTCGAACCGGTTCGCGAACGTCCTCTCGGACCTCGTCGACGAGGGCGACCGCGTCTTCTCGTACATGCCCCGGATACCGGAACACTACGTCTCGATGCTCGGGACGCTCAAGGCTGGCGCGGTGTGGGGGAGCGTCAACGAACGGTTCGGCCCGGACGGCATCGCCTACCGGCTGGACGACTGCGACGCGAAGGTAGTAGTCACGACGGCGGAAAACCGCGAGACTATCGGCCGGGCGCTCGCGGATGCCCCGTCGGTCGAGCACGTACTCGTCCTCTCCCGGGATGGGACCGGCATCGAGCGGGGCGACATCAGCTTCCGCGCCGCGATGGCCGACGCGAGCCGCGAGTTCGAGCCCGTCGAGACCGGCGGCGAGGACGACGCGCTGCTCTACTACACCAGCGGGACGACCGGCCTGGCGAAGGGCGTCCAGCACAAGCACCGCTGGGTCGCGGGCGTCGCGGCGACACAGCGGTTCGCCGTCGACCTCCAGCCCGGCGACCTCTACTGGTCGACGGGCGACCTCGGCTGGCTGACCGGGCCCATCAACACGCTCGGCGCCTGGTTCTGGGGCGCGAGCCTGTTCACCTACGAGGGCGAGTTCGACCCCGAGACGTGGGCCGACCTGCTCGACGAGTACCCCATCTCGGTGCTGTTCTCGGTCCCCACTGCGTACCGGATGCTCCGCGCGAACGAAGACGTCCTCGACGAGAAGTCCCTCGAACTCCGCCACGCGCTCTCCATCGGCGAACCCCTGTCGGCGGGCGTCGTCGAGTGGGCAAAGGACCGCCTCGGCGTCACTGTCCACGACACCTACGGCCAGACCGAGACGGGCAACATGATAATCAACAACTACCCGACGATGGAGATCCGCCCGGGCAGCATGGGCAAGCCACTGCCGGGCATCGAGGCGGCCGTCGTCGACCCCGAGACCGGCGAGGAGCTGGAGCCGGGTGAGACAGGAGAGATCGCCCAGCGCGGCGACTACCCCTGTTTCTTCGCGGGCTACTGGCAGAAGCCAGAGAAGACGGAGGAGTGCTTCGTGAACGTCCCCGCGAGCGAAGCGAGCGGGGGCTCGGAAGACAGGTCTTCGGGCGGGTGGTACCTATCTGGCGACCTCGCCCACCTCGACGAGGACGGCTACTTCTGGTTCGAGGGCCGCGCCGACGACGTCATCCTCTCGGCGGGCTACCGCATCGGTCCGTTCGAGGTCGAGTCGAGCCTCGGTGAGCACCCCGCCGTCGCCGAGGCCGCCGTCGTCCCGAAGCCGCACGAAGAGCGCGGCAACATCGTGAAGGCGTACGTCGTGCTCACGGACGACTACGAACCGTCGGACTCGCTCGTCACCGAGATACAGGACCACGTGAAGAACGAGCTGTCCGCACACGAGTACCCGCGCGAGATCGAGTTCGTCGAGGAACTGCCGAAGACCGTGACCGGGAAGATCCGACGAACCGAACTGCGAGAACAGACCGCCGACCCGACCAGCTAGGTCGGGATACCTGCCGAACTAGTTCTTCCGCGTCACTGTCTCGACGTGGTGCTTCTGCACCGACATCGCCCCGACGGTCCCGCCGAGGACGAACAGCAGGAGCGCCGAGAGGAGTGCCAGTGGCGGGAACAGCACCACGACGACGGCCATCGTGAGCACGCCTCCGAGCACGACCAGCTGCACCGCCTTCGGTGTCGTCGACCGCGCCAGATAGAACGGGAACAGCAGTATCCCGATAGTCGTCCGTGCAAACCCGGCGAGTTCACCGAGAACCCGTCGTAGTCCCGAGTCGCGCGACCCCCCGTATTGTCGCATATGTAGAATTAGGCTTCGTGGAGTATATCTCGTTTTCCCGGCCGCAGGGTGGCAGTTCCGGAGTAAGGGAGTGGGGGTATCGAAAGTACCTCTCGGTTACTACGCAGTTTGGAGAATCGGGGATTACTCGGCTTTCCACTTGATGGAACAGCCCTGCGATGGCTGCCACTCCAGGTCGACCGGTTCGTCGGCCAGCAGTGCATCGATGGCTTCGCGGACGTGGAACCGGGTCGGCTCGGCGTCGGGGTTCATCGCGTCGTCGAGACGGCCGTGGTAGACCAGCCTGAACTCGCCGTCCTCGCGCGCGAACAGGAACGGGTCCGGCGTGCAGACCGCGCCGTAGGCCTGGGCGACCTCCTGGCTCTCGTCGCGGAGGTAGGCGTCGTACTGGATGCGACCGTCCTTGGTCCACTCCTGCATCGCCTCGAACGAGTCGTCAGGGTACTCCTCGGCGTCGTTCGGGTTGATGCCGACGACGGCCACGTCGTCGTACTCGGCGGCCAGCTCGTTGAGCAGGTCGAACTTCGCCTGCGCGTACGGGCAGTGGTTACAGGTGAAGACGACCAGCAGCCCCTCGTACTCGGCGAAGTCGTCGAGCGAGTGCGTCTCGCCGTCGACGCCGGGGAGGTCGAACTCCGGTGCGACGTCTCCCTTCTCGAGTTCGGAGTCGGATTCGAGCAAAACCATGCGAAGAGGTAGAACCCGCGCGAGGTTAGTCGTTTTCGCTCGCGGACCAGGGGCTCGCGCTACCGGGGCGCTGGCCGTCCACGCTTATTACGCATCATCACAACGGTGTGCGTATGCCAGAACTCACCATCTCGGAGGAACAGCGGGAGTTCCTCGAATCGCTCCGCACGGAGATCCAGGCCGAGGTCCGGTACGGCAAGGTCCGGCCCCGGGACGCGCTCCAGTACCTCATCGACACGCACGACACCGACGAACTGGACCTCGACGTGGAGGCCCCCGGGTCGTCGCCGGCGCAGGAAGACGAGGCCGACTGGGCCGAGAGTGCAGACGACGGCGACGACACCGACGACACAGATGCGGAATCGAGCGAGTCCGACGAATCGGAAGCCTCGTCGGACGACGACGGTGATGATAGCGGCGAAGATCGACTCAACGCGATGATGAACCTGATGGACACCCACGACGACAAGTGGCGAGAGGCGTCGAAGGAGGACGCTCGCTACGAGGTCGACATGCCCGATGGGACGACCGAGTACGTCCAGACGAAAGACGACGTCCGGGCGCACCTCTTCAAGAACTACTGAGGGTCGGTCGGCTGCTCGCGTCACCATATTCGACGAACCGACTGCCACCCCGTCTCACTGCGGGCTTATCTCCTCACCCGACCTCTCGGTACACATGAGTTTCTTCGCACGGCTGAAGTTCGGCTGGCACCTCGCGATGGACAGCGTCGGTGTCCTCCGGAAAGACCCCGAACTGCTCGCGTTCCCCCTCGTCGCCGGGGTCGCAGGCACCGTCTACCTCGTCCTGTTGCTGGGCGGCTCGTCCCTCGTTGTCGGTACCGAGTCTGGACCGCTCGCCTGGGTCGTCCTGTTCGCGCTCTACCTCGGCTCGACGTTCATCGCCTCGTTCTTCACCGCGGGGCTGATGCACGAGTCGCGGGAAGCGTTCAGGGGACGCGACCCATCGCTTCGGAACGGGCTTGCGGCAGCCTGGCGGAACGTCGGCACGCTGTTCGCCTGGGCGGTCATCGCGGCGACCGTCGGGGTCCTCCTCCGGGTAATCCGAGGTGACGATACCGTCGTGGGCGACATCCTCGCGGGCCTCGTCAGCGTCGCCTGGGGCATCCTGACGTACTTCGTCGTTCCGGTCGTCGTCTTCGAAGACGTCTCCATCGGGGACGCCATCCGCCGCAGCGGCGAGACGTTCAAGCGGACCTGGGGCGAGACCGCGGGTGCCGGCTTCGGCGTCGGCCTGGTCAGTATCCTGTTCACCGTCGTCGGCGTCGGCCTCGCCATCGGGGCGTTCGCCCTCCTCGGCGGAAGCGGAGCCGGGTTCCTCGTCGCCGCGATCTTCGCCGTCGTCGTGGTACTCGGGACCGTTCTGGTCGGCCAGGCCCTCACCGGCATCGCGAAGACCGCCCTCTACGTCTACGCGACCGAAGGGACCCAGCCAGCGGCGTTCGACGACGTGGACTTCCGGCACACGGTCCGCTGAACTGACACCGCCGAACCAGTGACGAGGGTCGCTGGCGGCGAACCCGGACACGGAAGCAACGCTTTTGCGCCTCCCTCTGCTCGGTTGGAGTATGAGTGCACGGGACGACCTGCTCGACCTGCTGCTGGAGAACGCGCGCCACTCGACGGCGGACCTCGCCCGCATGACGGACCTGAGCGAGGAGGCGGTAGCAGCAGAGCTAGCGGCACTCGAGGACGAGGGTGTCGTACGCGGCTACCAGGCCATCGTCGACTGGGACAAGACCGACCGCGAGGTCGTCCGTGCGAACGTCGAGCTGAACGTCACGCTCGACCGCGAGACGAGCTACCAGGACATCGCCGAGCGCATCGCCCGTTTCCCGGAGGTCAGGACGCTCCGGCTGGTCAGTGGCGACTACGACTTCCAGATGGAGGTCGAGGGTGAGTCGATGCACGACGTGTCCATCTTCATCTCGGAGAAGGTCGCGCCGGTGCCCGAGGTGACCCAGACCGTGACGCACTACGTGATGACGACCTACAAGGACCGCGGGGTCCGCTTCGACGACGGCGACGACGACGAGCGCCTGTCGGTCTCGCCGTGACGATGAAGGTCTCAGACCGGGTCCGGTCGGTCCCACCGTCGGGTATCCGCAAGTTCTTCGAACTCGCTGAGGAGCGAGACGACGTCATCTCGCTGGGCGTGGGCGAACCGGACTTCTCCGCGCCGTGGGCCGCCCGCGACGCGGCCATCGAGTCGCTCGAACGCGGCCGGACGAGCTACACCGCCAACCGCGGGAAGCGAGAGCTCCGCACCGAAATCTCCCGCCACGTCGCCGACCGGTACGACCAGCAGTACGACCCCGACTCCGAGATACTCGTGACGACCGGGGTCAGCGAGGGCGTCGACGTCGCCCTCAGAGCCCTGGTCAACCCCGGCGACACGGTCGCCGTCGTCGAACCGGCCTACATCTCCTACGTTCCGGGCGTCGTCTTCGCCGGCGGCGAACCGCTTCGCGTGACGACCCGCGAGGAAGAGGAGTTCAAGCTGACCTACGAGGCGCTGGAATCGGCGGGCGCGGCCGACGCCGACCTGCTGATGCTCTGTTATCCGAACAACCCGACGGGAGCGGTTATGACCGAGTCGGACCTCGAACCCATCGCCGAGTTCTGCCGTGAGCACGACCTCACGGTCATCTCCGACGAGATCTACGCCGACCTCCAGTACGAGAACGACCACACGTCCATCGCCACCCTCGACGGGATGCGCGAACGCACCGTCGTCTTCAACGGCTTCTCGAAGGCCTACGCGATGACCGGGCTCCGGCTGGGCTACGCGATGGCACCGCCGGAGGCCGTCTCAGCGATGAACAAGGTCCACCAGTACGTGATGCTGTCTGCACCGACGACCGCCCAGCACGCCGCACTGGAGGCCCTGCGGAGCTGTGACGACGAGGTCGAGTACATGCTCTCGCAGTACGACCGCCGTCGGCGGTTCGTCCTCTCCCGGTTCGAGGAGATGGGCATCGACTGCTTCCGGGCGAAGGGTGCGTTCTACGTCTTCCCGGAGGTCCCGGACGAGTACACCTCGGAAGGGTTCGCGGAGTCGCTGCTCGACGAACAGGGCGTCGCCGCCGTCCCCGGAAGCGCCTTCGGCGAGAGCGGAGAAGGCCATCTGCGCGTCTCATACGCGACCGGGCTGGACGACCTCCGCGAGGCGATGGACCGGTTCGAAGCCTTCCTCGAGTAGGGGCGCACCCGATTCCTTTGTCGACGACGACCACACATTCTCGGGGACGGTTTCAATAGCCTCCCGTCCGTCTCGGCAGGCATGACAACGCTGCTCGCCGGGACAGACGACGCGGCGACGAGTCACAAGCTCTGTGACTACCTCGAGGAACGGGTCGACCAGGTCGACCGGCTCTACGTCGTCAACTCGCTCACGGGAGACGGCGACGAGGAGAAGGTAGCCGCGGGAGAGGAAGCCCTCGCCGTGTTCGAAGACCGCTTCGACGACCGGACGACCGTCGAGATGCACCAGTTCACCCGCGGAAACGACGCGACCGCGGACCTGCTCAGCTTCGCCAGCGAGCAGGACGTCGACGAGCTCGTCGTCGGTATCGACCAGAAGCGAACGCAGGTGAAGAAGCTCATCTTCGGGAGCGTCGCGCAGGCCATCCTGCTCCAGACCGACCGACCGGTCGTGGGCGTCCCACTCCCGCCGGGTGAGTGACGATGGGAGCGACACTGAGCGAGGACGGCCCCGTTCCGCGTCCCCTCGCCGCGTTCGCCGGCGGCCTCGCCGGGGTCACCGTGATGTCCACCCTCTTCGTCATCTTCGAGGTGCAGACGCGAACGCAGATGGAACTGTTCGAGGTCGTCTCCCGGTTCGCCGGTGTTCCCGGACAGGTGTTCGTCGGATTCGCACTGTTCCTGGTCGCGGGCGTGGTCGCGTGGCCCCTGCTGTTCGTCGCGCTCGAAGCGTACGTCCCGCTCGAGCTCGACCCCGCGACCGCCGGGATGGGATTCGCCACGCTGCTCTGGGTCGCGTTCGTCGTCACGGGACGGGGCTCGCTCGGCGGAGCGATCCTCGTCGTCTACGCCGTCTCGACGCTGCTGGCACATCTCGCGTACGGATTCACCCTCGGCGCCGTCTACGCACATCTCACCGGCCGGCAGTACACTCACTCGTCGACGCCGACGTGAGCAGCGGGCCCGAACACGACGGCTTACCCACCTGCCTTGGGCGTAGCTATTTTTGACCGCTCCGAGAACGTACCCCAAATGTCGTCGCCCTTCGCGTCGGGACTCGTCGCCGGTACCACCGCGGTGGTCGCGCTGACGCTCGCCCTCCTCGTCGTCCATCTCCGGGTCGGCGGCCACCATCGTCGGCTGATATCGGACGGTGGCTACCTCGCTGGAACCGGACGGCTGACGAACAAGCCGACGGGCATCGTCCGCTGGCTCACGACCGTCGACCACAAGGACATCGGTATCCTGTACCTCGTCTTCGGCACCGTTGCCGCTCTCTGGGGCGGGATGGACGCGATGATGATGCGAACCGAGCTCGTCACCGCCCAGACCGACGTCTGGAACGTCGAGACGTACAACCAGCTGTTCACGACCCACGGCCTGACGATGCTGTTCTTCTTCGCGACGCCGGTGTTCACCGGAATCGGAAACTACGTCCTGCCGCTGCTCATCGGCGCCGACGACATGGCGTTCCCACGCGTCAACGCCGTCGCGTTCTGGCTGCTGCCGCCGTCCCTGCTGATGGTCCGTGCCGGCCTCGTCACCGACGTGATCGGGAAGGGACTGCAGGCGGTCGGCCTGCCGACGCACGGACTGCTCGAACTCGTTCCACCTGCGGTCGGCTGGACGATGTACACTCCGATGAGCCACACCTCCGCGATTCCGGGCGAGGTCAACCCGGAGGTCTCGGTCATGCTGCTCGGCCTGCACCTGAGCGGCCTCGCGACGGTGATGGCCGCTATCAACTTCGTTGTCACCGTGTTCACCGAGCGAGGCGAGGGCGTCGGCTGGGACACGCTCGACATCTTCTCGTGGACGCTCCTCACCACGAGCGCCATCGTCATCTTCGCGTTCCCCATCCTCGGCAGCACGCTGCTGATGCTGCTCATGGACAGGGTCGTCGACACGACGTTCTTCACGACCGACGGCGGTGGCCCGATGCTGTTCCAGCACCTGTTCTGGTTCTTCGGCCACCCCGAGGTGTACATCCTCGTCCTGCCGTCGTTCGGACTCGTGAGCCACATCCTCCCGAAGTTCTCGGGTCGGAAGCTGTTCGGTTTCCGGTTCATCGTCTACTCGACGCTCGCCATCGGCGTCCTCTCCTTCGGCGTCTGGGCGCACCACATGTTCGCGTCCGGCCCCGACCCCCGGCTGAAGGCGTCGTTCATGGCCGTCTCCATCGCCATCGCCATCCCCTCCGCCGTCAAGACGTTCAACTGGATCACGACGATGTGGAACGGCCGGGTCAGGCTCACCGCCCCGATGCTGTTCTGTATCGGCTCCATCGCGCTGTTCATCGTCGGCGGCGTGACCGGCGTCGTCCTCGCTTCCATCCCCGTCGACCTCGTCCTCCACGGGACCTACTACGTCGTCGGTCACTTCCA
This sequence comes from Haloarchaeobius lipolyticus, assembly GCF_051208015.1. NCBI lineage: Archaea > Methanobacteriati > Methanobacteriota > Halobacteria > Halobacteriales > Halorubellaceae > Haloarchaeobius > Haloarchaeobius lipolyticus. The sequence continues at coordinate 461,288 of NZ_JBPKGF010000004.1, forward strand.
CCTCATCATCGTCGGCATCATCCCGTTCTCGATGTTCGCGGCGAGCTACTACTGGTACCCCCTCCTGACCGGACGGTTGTACAACCAGACGCTCGCGAAGGCCCACGCCTGGCTCAGCATCGTCGGTGCGACGGTCACGTTCGTCCCGTTGCTGGTGCTCGGCTACGCCGGGCTCCCGCGCCGGTACGCCGAGTACCCCGTCGTCTACGAACCGCTCCAGCAGGTCGCCACCGTTGGGGCCTACCTCATCGGTATCGGCGTGATGCTCTGGCTGTACAACATGCTCAACTCGCTCCGGACCGGCCCGCTCGTCCAGGAAGCAGACGTCTGGGGCCTGAAGGAGACGGGGCAGTTCACCCGGGAGTGGCAGTGGTTCGCGGAGCAGCTGGAGGAGCGTCGCGGGAGTGAGTGACCGTCGCGGAAGCGAGTAGGAAGACAGCTTTCCCAGGGCTCGCTCACTCGACGTAACCGGCGTCGTTCTCGTGGACTATCTCCGTGTCGCGCTGCGACGTCCGGCCGACTGGCGACCGACACGGCCTGCCACACTCGGGCAACCTACTTCACACAGCCACGCGAGTCTCGAGTTATGTCCGATTACCGCCCTCTCTCCGACTCCGAGGCCCACCGGGAGCTGTTCCACGACTTCGTCACCTACGCCTTCCGCCCGCAGGCGGGACCACCCGAGTACGACCCGGAGGAGGTGAACGAGGAGAAGCGCAAACTCGGGGACAAGCGTGGTCTCTTCGAGGACGACGAGGCACTCTGTGTCTGCCAGCACTACTGGTTCGAGACGACGCTCCGTGGCGTCGACGTCGAGATGCCGGGTCTCTCGGCGGTCGCCTCCCCGCCGGAACACCGACGCGGTGGGAACATCCGCCAGCTGCTCGTCGATTCGCTCACCGAGTACCGTGAGCGCGACGCCCCTGTCTGCGCCCTCTGGCCGTTCTCGTACGGGTTCTACCACCGGTACGGCTGGGACACGTCGAACCACCGGAGCGAGGTGACGTTCGACCCCGAGGTACTGGAACCGGTCCTCGCCGACCACGAGCCGCGAGGCTCGTTCCGGAACCTCGACCCTGACGACTGGGCGGCGGTGGCCGCCGTCTACGACGAGATGACCGGCGACGAGGACCTCGCCATCGACCGGACCGAACGATGGTGGCGCTACCGGTGTTTCTCCGGCTGGGAGCAGGACCCGTTCGTCTACGGCTGGGAGCGAGACGGTGAGGTCCGCGGCTACGTCATCTACGAGGTCGGGAAGGACGGCGACGAGCGGACGATGAACGCCTGGGAGGTCGGGTTCGTCGACCACGAGGCCTATCTCGAGTGCCTCCGGTTCTGCTACAATCACGACTCGCAGGTCGGGGAGGTGTCCATCTCCGGCGGGACCGACCCGCTCCTGCTCGACCTCGTCGACGACCCGGCGGACCTTACCGTCACACAGAAGACCGGGGCGATGGTCCGCGTGGTCGACGTGGTCGACGCGCTCGAGACGGTTCCGTATCCCGCTGGGACCGAGTCGACACTCACCTTCGAAGTGGTCGACCCACTCGTGGACTGGAACGATTGCCGGTTCACGCTCCGTGTCGAAGACGGCGACGGGACCTGTGCGCCGACCGCCGCCAAGGACACCGTCGAGCCAGACGTTCGCCTCGACGTCGCGGCTCTGTCCCAGCTCGTCGTCGGCTACCGCGGACTCGACCGTCTGGAGCGAACCGCCGACCTGGCCGTCGAGTCCGTAGCCGCTCGCGAGGCACTGAAAGAGCTGTTCCCGCCGCGAGAGACCTACGTCCGGGACTTCTTCTGAGGCGGGACGGGCGGTCCGAGAAGGTCGATTCGAGGGGACGCCTTCGAGAAGGAACGGTTCGAGAAAGTTGATTCGAGAAAGGCCAGCTCGACCGGCCGACTCGATTACTCCTGATCGCCGCCGAGGTAGGCGTCGATGACGCGCTCGTCGGAGAGGACCTCCTCGGGCGTCCCCGTCGTCAGGACCGAACCCTGGTCGAGGACGATGATGCGCTCGACCATGTCGGCGAGCGTCTCGATCTCGTGTTCGACGATGAGGAAGCTGCGGCCCTCCTCGCGGTTCAGCCGGACGATGTGCTCTGCGATGCTGGCCTGGAGCGTCGGGTTGACGCCGGCGAACGGTTCGTCGAGCAGCATCAGGTCCGGATCGAGGATGAGCGCCCGGGCCACCTCCAGCAGCTTCCGCTGGCCGCCGGAGAGCGACGCGGCGTACTCGTCGGCGAGTCGGGACAGTTCGAACATCTCGAGCAACTCGTCGACCCGCTCGTGGACGTCCGACTCGTACGCCTGCACCTGACCGGGTCGGAACACGGCGGTCGCGGCTCGCTCCCCGGGATGGCCGGGGTCGCCGAGTGCGATGTTCTCCCGGACGGTCATCGAGGTGAGTTCGCGCGACTGCTGGAAGGTGCGCACCATCCCGCGACGTGCGAGTTCGTGGGGTGCGAGGTCGGTCACGTCGTCGCCGCGGAGCGAGACGGTCCCGCTGTCGGCGTCGAGTACGCCGGAGACGAGGTCGAACGTCGTCGTCTTCCCGGCCCCGTTCGGCCCGATGAGGCCGACCAGTTCGCCCTCCTCTATGTGGAAGCTGGCGCCAGCGACGGCCTGCACGCCGGAGAACGACTTCGAGAGGTCGTCGACCTCGAGGACGTTCTTCGTCATCGCTCCACCCCGAGCTTCCCGGCGTCGCCCCAGAGTCCCTGCGGGCGGTACCGGATGATGAGGATGAGCAGCAGGCCGACCATGATGAGCCGGACCGACGCGAACTGGTCGGCGGTCACTGCCGGAACCTGCTCGTTCAGGAAGCGGGTGAACAGCCGGAAGCCGACGATGATGCCGACGCCGACGATTGCGGCCCAGTCGTTCCCGGGCCCACCGACGAGCATCCCGACCCAGACGGTGACGGTGACGCTGATGGTGAAGAAGCCGGGCGAGACCGAGCCGAGGTTGAACGCGTACAGCGCACCGGCCGCCCCGGCGATGGCCGCCCCGTAGACGAACGCCCAGAACTTGTAGCCGAAGACGTTCTTCCCGAGCGTGCTCGTGACGCGTTCGTCGGCCCGGATGGCCCGCAAGACGCGACCGTACGGCGACTCGGCGAGCCGGTGGAACCCGGCGTAGGTGACGAGCAACAGCCCGCCGAACAGCAGCGTCGTGAGCATCGCCGAAGCGCCGGCCGTCCCGGCCAGGTCCGCGATGGGCCGAGGCACGTTCTGCAGACTCACGTCGCCGCCGGTGATGCCCTGGAAGCTCCCCAGCAGGTCGTGGAGGATCTCCGCGATAGCGAGCGTGACGATGGCGAGGAAGTCCCCGCGTAGCCGGAGCGTGCTCGCCCCGATGAGGGCACCGAGTACGGTCGCGGCGACGACCGCACCGATCAACCCGACGGGCCACGGGAAGCCGAGGCCGACGCCGACGAGCGGGTCCTCTGCGGTCAGCATCGCGGCGGCGTAGCCACCGACCGCGAAGAAGGCCACGTGGCCGAAGTTGACGAGGCCTGTGTGGCCGAACTGCAGGTTGAGGCCGACGACGAGGAAGCCGAACAGCAAGAAGAGGATGATGTCCTCGAAGAACGTGAGGCTCCACGCCGGCGGCTGGACGAACAGCGGCGTCAGCAGGAAGACGAGCGAGACGGCGACGAGAAGGCCGCCGAGCGTGCCCGTGCCGACCGGGACGCGCTCCCGTATCGTCTCCACCGTGGACTGGATGCTATCGCTCGACATCAGGCGCTCACCTCCTCACCCGTGATACCGCCCGGCCGGACCAGCAGCACGAGGACCAGCATGACGAACGCCATCGTCGTCCCGAGCTCGCTGGCCCACGACGGCAGCAGGGCGATGGCGAGCGAGACGGTGATGCCGAGGACGTAGGCGCCAACGACGGCCCCGTAGACGCTGCCGGCGCCGCCCAGGATGGCGGCCGTGATGACGAGCAGGAGCTGACTGAAGCCGGTGTGGGGAGTCGCCCCCTGGCCGATGGCGAGCATGTAGCCCGCGAGTCCGGCGAACGCCGAGGCGAGTATCCAGACGATGGCACGCATCCGCCTCGTCTGGATGCCGGTGACCTTCGCAAGCGCCTCGTTGTCAGACATGGCCCGCATTGCCTTCCCCATCTTCGTCCGCGTGAGGAACAGGTGAACGCCGACGACGGCGACGGCGGTCACCCCGATGAGCAGCAGGTGCTGGCCGGTGATGAAGAAGCCGAGGTCCTCGAACCGGTAGGTCGGCGCGTTCAGGTCGACGTAGCGCTTCTCGGGCGAGGCGACGAGGCGGATACCGTTCCGCATGATGAGGCCGAGTCCGATGGACGTGAGCAGGAGCGGAATCGGGCCGGTATCGGAGAGCGGTTCGAACACGAGCCACGCCAGTAGCCAGCCCGCCAGCCCGCTCACGAGCATGACCGGGACGAGCGCGAGCGTTACCGGGAGGCCGAGCGATTCGGCGGCGACGAAGCCGAGGTACGCCCCCACGGTCATGTACTCCCCGTGGGCGAAGTTGATCATGTTCACGAGGCCGTACACCATCGTGAAGCCGATGGCACCGATGGCGATGTACGAGCCAGTTACGACTCCGAATATCAGCTCTTGAACGAAAGGGAGTGCCATGAAGGGGTTAGTAGTCGTCGATGAGACCCTTGAGGTCGTCGGCCTTCACCGTCGACTTCTCCTCGAAGCCGTCGGGCGTCACCTGCGAGACGCTGACGTTGCCGAAGACGTTGCCGAAGTCGGTGAAGTCGACGGGCGTCGCGGCACCCTCGTAGTTTATCTCGTCGCCGTTCGCGAGCGCCTCCTTCCCCTCTGCGAACGTCGAGACGGTGGTTCCGCCCTCGCGGGCGACCGCGCCGATGTTCTTCTGGATGGCAGCCGGGTCGGCACTGCCGGCTCGCTCTATCGCGAGCGCGGTGACGTTCGTGGCGTCGTAGGCGGCGACGCCCCAGGTGTGGACGTCGGCGTCACCTGCGGCCTTGAACTTCTCGATGAACGCGTCGTACTCCGGCCCCTGACTCGAACCGGCGGCGATCCACGCACCGTCCGCCTGTTCGCCGACCGCCTTCACCAGGTCGGGGTCGCGCAGCCCGTCCTCCATGAGGAGCTGCCCCCCGTAGCCCGCGCTGTCCCACTCACGGACGATGGTCGTGGCGTCCTGCAGTCCGACGGCGAGCGCCCAGGCGTCGAAGTCGCCCTCGAACAGCTTGTTCAGCTCCGACTGGTACGAGGACTTCCCTTCGCTTATCTCCACCCGGTTGGAGACGCTACCACCGTTGCCCTCGAACGCCTTCTGGAACGAGTCCGCCCAGGAGCGTTCGCCCTGGCTCGTCCCGTTCATGATGCCGATCTTGTCGTAGCCCTGTTCGAGCATGTACTGGGCAGCCCCGAGCGTGTGGACGGTGTCGCCGATGACGGTCCGCCAGACCCACTCGTCGTCGCCGACGTCTTCGGTCCCGTGGTCGCCACCCTTCGTGTCGAGGAAGGTGGTGCCGGGCCACGGCGTGACGACCGGGACCTGCGTCTCGTTGAGGAAGTCGAACAGCGGCGTCAGTTCGCTCGAGAACAGGCCGAGAATCGCGGACGCCCCGTCGCTGTTCACGAGCTGGCTGACGACGCTCCGTGCCTGCTGCGGGTCGACCGCAGTGTCGCGCCGCTTGACCGAGACTTCCGCATCGAGTATCCCCCCGGCTTCGTTTATCTCCTTCACCGCGAGGTCGGTCGACTGCGAGATGGCCGGCTGGAGGAAGTCCCACTTGCCGGTCAGTGCGGCGGGCTGGCCGAAGACGACCTTCGACGGACCGCCGCTCTCGCTACTGTCCGAGTCGTCCGTTTCGTCACCGCCGCCACCGCCGCCACCGCCGCCTCCGCCGCCAGAACCACCGTCGCTGGTCTCCTCACCGGGATTGTCCCCGACACCGACACAGCCGGCGAGTCCAATCGCGAGACCCGATACGCCTGCGTACTTCAGTACGTCGCGCCTGTACCCCGTCTTCGAATCGTCGTCGTCGATGTTCCGTGCCATGGTTTCACTCGTCAGATGCTCACTCGACTCATTCTCGCAGGGGGTGGTAAATATTCTTGAATAAATAGTTTACAAACCCGATGAAAATAATATATCTTGAGAACCATTGGCAATCTTCGTCGAGAAGAATAAGAATACTTCCAGATATGTCACTACGCGACGTTACGTTCGTCCAGCGTCTCTCCACGCTCGAACCGGTTCGCGGAGAGCGGCGTGACGTCGACGAGGGACGCTTCTCCGTCGAACGCGAGTTCGGTGACGAGCTGTCCCGTCGCCGGCGCGTGCTGGAACCCGTGTCCAGAGAAGCCGATGGCCGTGATATAGCCAGGGACGACCTCGTCGAGGATGGGGTGGTGGTCCGGGGTCACCGCGTAGAGCCCCGCCCACCCGCGTTTGATCCGGGTCTCAGGGCCGAAGTAGCCCGCCGTATCCGCGGCGTGTTCCACCGCTTCCACCATCCAGTCCACGTCCGCGGTCGTCGAGAACCCGTCCGGGTCGACGGTCGGGTCGTCGCCGCCGAAATGACCGCCGACGAGTGCCGCACCCTCCCGTTCCGGGCGGAAGTACGAGCCGGTGTCGAGGTCGATGGTGAGCGGGACCGACTCCGGGACGGGTGTCTCCGGGTCGACGACGGCCACCTGTCGCCGCTTCGGTTCGACCGGAAGCTCGACACCGGCGAGTTCGTTCACGCGGTGTGCCCACGGTCCTGCCGCATTGACCACGTAGTCCGCATCGAGCCGGCCGGCCGGCGTCTCGACTCCTGTGACCCGCCCAGTCGACTCCGACCGACAGACGTCGAGGACGGGCGTCTTCGTTCGGACGTCGACACCGGCGTCCGTCGCTGCTTGCGAGTAGCCCTGCAGTGCGAGATGTGGGTCGGCGAACCCGTCGGTCGGACAGTACGTCGCGGCCAGGAACTTCGACGGGTCGAGTTCGGGGCAGAACTCGGTGGCCTCCGTCGGTTCGAGCAACCGGCTGTCGACACCGAGGTCTCGTTGCATCGCGACGTTCTCCTCGAAGTCTACCGCCGTCTCGGCCTCGCGAGCGAGGAACAGATAGCCGGCCCGTCGGTACGAGATGTCGGTCCCGAACTCTTCCGCGAAGGTCTCCCAGACCGCGATGCTCTCGCGGGAGAGTTCGACGTTGACCGGCGTCGAGAACTGCGTCCGGATGCCACCGGCCGAGCGTTCCGTGCTCCCCGAGCCGATGCTTCCCTTCTCGCAGACGACCACCGATGCCCCCCGCTCCGCGAGGGCGTGTGCACTCGCGAGTCCGACGATACCGCCGCCGATAACGACCACGTCCATACGCCCACCATTGCGATACCCTGTGTTAACTCTTGGCGACGGAAGCTCTAACACGACGTGCTCGCATGGTGAAGGCATGGTCCGCATCCTCGACGACGACGACGTCGCACAGCTCCTCGACCTGTCGGGGCTCCTCGACGTGGTGGAGACCGCGTTCCGACGACAGCGTGACGGTGCTGTCGAACGGCCGCCACGGCCGCACTTTCCCGTCGGTGTCGGACTCGACGAGTCGTCTCCCGACGACCCCCTCGGAACCGGCCTGACGATGCCGGCCTACATCCACGGCGCCGACACCTACGCGACCAAACTGGCGAGCGTCCACGAGGGGAACGAAGCGCGGGGTCTCCCGACAGTCAACGCCCAGATAGCGCTCACCGACGCGGCCACCGGGCAGCCGGTCGCATACCTCGCCGGGACGCGCATTACGAACGCCCGAACGGGCTGTATCGGCGGGAACGCCGTCCGCCACCTCACCAAGGGTCCGGTCGACCTCGCCGTCTTCGGTGCCGGGACACAGGCTCGCTGGCAGACCCGCGCCATCGCCGCCGCGACTGACCTCGCCAGCGTGGCGGTCTACTCTCCGAGCGACTCGAAGTTCGACTTCGTCGACGACCTCGCCGACCTCGAGTGCGACGTTCGCGCCGCGGAGTCGCCTGCCGACGCCCTGGACGGCGCGACCGTCGTGGTCACCACGACGACGAGCACGAGTCCAGTGTTCGACTCGGCCGACCTCGCCGACGGGACCCTCGTCGTCGCCATCGGGGCGTACACGGCCGAGATGTGCGAGCTGGACGCCGGGACCGTCGCGCGCGCGGACCGTCTCTATGCAGATGTGCCAGACGAAGCCGTCGAGACCGGCGATCTCGCGGGACGGGTCCCGGAAGCGGACCTTCGGCCGCTCGCGGACGCCTTCGACGGTCCGCCCGTCGGAGACGACGAGGTCGTCCTCGTCGAGAGCGTCGGGTCCGCGGTACTCGATGCTGCGACGGCAGACTGGGTTGTCGGACGGGCCGCGGGGGCGGACGTCGGACGGACCGTCTCGCTCTGAGTCGACGCTCATATACCGTTCCGGACATCTCGATTCTCCCGTGTACTGGACGCAGACCGCTCCTGGCCGCTTTTCGACGCTCCGTTCGCGGCCACGAAAGGTAAGTAGGGGAACCACGTACTCGCTGACAGTCTACTAGTCATGCATCCGTCATCCTCGCGATACCTGCCGTTCTCCGACGCCAGACGGTCGACGTGCGAGGTGGCCGGCGCGTGACACGCAGAACACGAACCGCGGACCGGTCGCTTCCAATCCTCGACCGTGTCGACGACGCGTTCTTCGCGCTCGACTCCGGCTGGCGATTCACGTACATCAACGACCGAGCAGAGTCGATGCTCAAGCGGTCACGGCGCGAACTCATCGGCCGGGTGATGTGGGACGAGTTCCCGGAGACGGTCGAGACCCAGTTCCCAGAGGGGTTCCACGAAGCCATGGAGACGCAGGAACCCGTCTCCTTCGACGTCTACCACCATCCGATGGACACCTGGTTCGAAGCTCGGGCCTATCCCTCGAACTCGGGTCTGTCGGTCTACCTGCGGGACATCACGGCGCGAAAGGACAGCGAGAAGGAGCTCGCCCAGCACGCCCGCGTCGTCGAGGCGGTCCACGACGGCGTCCTCACCGTCGACGACGACAACCGAATCGCCAGCGTGAACGGGGCGGTCGAGACCGCACTCGGTGCGTCCCGGTCCGACCTCGTCGGTGAACCGATCCACCGCCTGCCGGAACTCGCTTCCATCGACGTCGAAGGGGCGATGGCGATGGGAGAGGCCATCGGAAAGATACAGGCGGGGCACACCCGCCACGAGCGGTTCGAGCTGACGTTCAGCAACGCCGCAGGTGAAGAGCGAGTCGGCGAGATGCGCATGGTGGCCCTCGGCGACGGACAGGCGAACGTCGCCGGCGTCATTCGCGACGTCACCGAGCAACGCGAATACCAGCAGACGGTGGGCTCGCTCCACGAGGTCACCCGGTGGCTGTTCGAGGCCGAGGACGCCGCCGAGATCTGTTCCGTGGCAGTCCACGCTGCGGGCGAACTACTCGACCTGCCGCTCAGCGGCATCTGGCTCCTCAACGACGAGATGGGCGTGCTCGACCCGATGGCCGCGACGATGGACGCCCACATGGAACTCGGCGGCCTCCCCCAGTTCTACGAGGGCGAGGGACTCGTCTGGGACGTCTACCGCGACGGTGAGATGGTCTACTTCGACGACCTCTCGACCGAGGACGTCTACGACCCCGATAGCCCCCTGCAGAGCGAGATAATCGTCCCCATCGGCACTCACGGGGCGCTGATGACGGGGTCGAAACAGCCCGACGCCTTCGGCGAGACCGACCTCGAACTCGTCTCGTTGCTCGCGTCGAACACCGAGGCAGCGCTCGACCGGGCGGACCGGGAACGGCTCCTCCAGAACCGGACCCAGAGCCTCACCCGCCAGTCGGAGCGGCTCCGCTCGGTCGCCGACATCCTCTCGGAGGACCTCCAGTCGTACCTCGACTCCGCAGCGACCGAGTTCGCCGACGGTGACGGCGAGGCCGCAGAGGCCATGGAGACGCTCACCCGAGCCGAGGCACTCGTCGACGACATCCTCGAGTTCACCCGGGACCAGACCTCGATGGGTTCGCGCTCCTCGGTCGACTTCGAGCAGGCCCTGTCGGACGCCCTCGACGCCTCCCTCGCCGAGGACATGACCGTCTACCTCGAGTTCGAGGGTCGGCTCCGCGCTCACCGCGACCGCTTCGTTCATCTGCTCGAGACCGTCTTCAACGACATCTGCGGGCGGGCCGACGGCGCCGGTGCGACGGTCAGGATCGGCCCACTGGAGGACGACGAGACGGGGCGACCGACCGGCTTCTACATCCTCGACGACGCCGAGCGGATACCCGAGACGGAGTTCGACCGCGTCTTCGAACCGGCGGCGGGCGGTGCCCGCGACGAGGTCGGCCTCGGGCTGGCGGTCGCCCGTGAGATCGCCGAGGCCCACGGCTGGGACGTCGAAGTCTCGACGGGACAGGCTGGCGGGACGCAGTTCTCGATTACGGGGATGGTGACGTTCGAAGTGACGCGCTCGTGAGAACGGAACCGTCCGCCAGACGGACGTGGGCGACTGCTCACTCGGTCCGGGACAGGTCCCGACAGACCCGACGGTAGGCGTCGTGGTCGGAGAGCTCGGTGATGGTCTCGTCGAGCTGGGCGCGCATGACGTTGAGCCGGTCCTGCAGCCTGGCGTACTCCTGGGAGGCGTGCAGCTCCGCCTCCGTCTTCTGTGAGTCGAGCACGGCCTTCTTCGAGGCGAGTGAGAAGAACTGCTGTATCTGTGTGTCGTAGGTCGAGCGGAGGAGCAGCTGGTCGATGGTCGAGAGCAGGTCTGACTTCGAGACCGGCTTGACGAGGTAGTCGTCGAAGCCCATCCCGACGATGTCGAAGTCGGGTTCGACCGCGGTGACCATCGCGACACGTGTATCGAGGTCGCGGTCGCGGATGGTCGAGAGGACCTCGTCGCCGGAGAGGCCCGGCATCCGCCGGTCGAGCAGGACGATGTCGACGGTCTTGGAGATCGCGTCGAGTGCCTCCGAACCGCTGTATGCCGTCTCGACGTCGGTCGCATCGCGCAACCACGCCGCGTAGAGGTTGGCCAGGTCGGGTTCGTCCTCGACGATGAGGACCGTGGGGTCAGCCATCTCCCTGCCCTCCCTCTGTGTACATGCCTGTGTGGTTGCCGGACGGTGTATAAGAATATGACGGGCGTTCGGGGTTCGAGACGCGGTTACGTCGTCGACTGACGCACAGTAGGTCACTGCGCGAACTGACGCACAGTAGGTCACTGCGCGAACTGACGCACAGTAGGTCACAGCGCGGGCCGCCTGCAGACGACAGCGATCACCAGGACGACGCGAATCCCACGATGTGTTCGACTGGAGCGGGGATCCGCACGAACGTCGCCTCGACGTGTGTCTCGTCTTCTCGCTGGCAGTCTCCCTCCCGTGCAACCACCTCGTAATCGACCCGGAACGAGTACCCTCCGTCCGGTCCCTTATCGGACTCCTGCCAGCGAAGCCGGTCTATCTCCCGCGTCGAATAGCCGCCGACTGTATACTGGTCGACGACGACCGTGTACGTCGACAGGTCCGTCTCCTCGACGAACGCAATCGCGTCGGCCGTTCCAGTCGTCTCCTCGGCGAACTGGAGCGCGTCGGTGCCGTCCGTGGAGGCGACAGCCCAGTGTTCCGAGGTCCATCCACGGAGTGGCGACACGTCGGACGACGTGACGGCTGGCTTCTCCGAGGCATTCCGTACCCGCTGTGTTTCCGGGGACGTTGTCTCTCGCGAGTAGCTTCGCTCGGTCGCGGTCGCAGTCTCTGTCTCCGGGCCGCCGTCTGTTCCGAGACAGCCACTCGTGAGGACCGATGCCCCGACCAGACTCTGCAGTACGTGTCGACGTGACGGGAGGGCCATACGGCTGCCAGTCTCGGTTCGGTGATGAACTTTCCCTTTCACTGTCAGAAATCAGCTGGCGGACCTGTCGCGAAGAACCGCCGCTCGACCGCCTCAGTCCAGCTCGCGCTCGATGACCGACCGAAGCTCGGCGATGGCGGCCGCGTCGTAGGTCAGGCCGCCGTCGCCGACCGACAGTTCCAGATTGCCCGTCTCGGTCCCGTCGCCGATTGTCTCCACGGCTGCGACGCCGTCGAAGGCCTGGCGAACCGCGTCCGGGTCGGTCGTCTGGAGCAGGACGCGTCCCGGCTGTTCGTGGAACAGGGCGCCGACTGGGTCCGCGGCGTCGAGGGTGACGGACAGCCCGGCGTCCTCGGAGACCATCTCGGCGAGTGCGACCGCGAGGCCACCGTGGCTCACGTCGTGGCTGGCGAGCACGTGGTCCGAGTCGGCCACCTCGGCGAGGGTCGCAACGAACTCGGCCGCGTTCTCGGGGAGTTCCGGGAACCGGTCGCTGCCGCCGACGCGGGCGAGCAGTTCCGAGCCGCCGAGGCGCGTCTCGGTCTCGCCGGCGAGTGCGCGGTCGCCGACGAGGAGGAGTTCACCCTCGGATTCCGCGGCGAGCGGGGGTGCGTCGTAGCCGTCCTTGACGCCGACCATCGCGAGCGTCGGCGTCGGCGGGATGGGACCAGCGGGCGAGTCGTTGTACAGCGAGACGTTGCCGCCGACGACCGGGACCGACAGGTCGGCGCACATCTCGGCGAGTCCGTCGACGATTCCCTTGAAGCCGCCGTAGACCTCGGGCTTCTCGGGATTGCCGCCGTTGAGACAGTCGACCGCGGCGAGCGGGGTCGCGCCCTTCGCGGCGATGTTGGTCGCGTTCTCCAAGGCGACGGCGCGGGCGCCGTCGAAGGGGGCGCACTCGGTCCAGAGCGGGTCGGAGCCAGCGGAGATGGCGAGACCCTGTTCGGTCTCGCGGATGGCGACGATGGCCGAATCGTCGCCGGGGCCCGTCGCGGTCCGGACGCCGACCTCGTGGTCGTACTGGCGGTAGACCCACCGCTTGGAGGCCGTGGTCGGGCTCCCGACGACGGCTTCGAACGCGTCGGCGAGGTCGACCGCGGGGATGTCGGTCTCGGGCACCGTGGGCTCCTCGTGCGCGAGGTCGTTCATCGGGGCGCCCTCGCCCAGGAACTCGGCGTCGACCGAGACGACCTCCTCGCCGCCGAAGGTGCAGACGTAGTCGCCGTCGGTCACCTCGCCGATGACGGAGCAGCCGAGGTCGAACCGTTCGGCGATCTCGGCGACGCGGTCGACGTTCTCCGGGGCGACCTCGTAGCACATCCGCTCCTGCGACTCGGCGAGGAGTATCTCCAGTGCGTTCATGTTCGGTTCGCGCTGGTGGACGCGCTCCAGGTCGATGCGTGCGCCGAGGCCGCCCTTGGCGACGAGCTCCGAGGAGGCGCCGCCGAGGCCGGCCGCGCCGAGGTCGCGTGCGGATTCGACGAGCTTCTCCTCGACGAGTACCTCGTTCGCCTCGATGAGGAGTTTCTCCGTGTACGGGTCGCCGACCTGTACGGCGGGTCGGTCCTCGGTCTCTGCGTCCTCGCCGAGGTCCTCACTGGCGAAAGAGGCTCCACCGAGACCGTCGCGGCCGGTGCCGTTGCCGACGAGGACGAGCTTGTTGCCCGGTTCCTGTGCCTCGGCCGTGACGAGACGATCCTCGTCGAGCAGGCCGACACAGGCCACGTTCACGAGTGGGTTGCCCTCGTAGTCCGGATGGAAGTCGACGCTCCCGCCGACCGTCGGGACACCGATGCAGTTCCCGTAGTGGCTGATACCCTCGACGACGCCCTCGAACAGGTAGCGGGAGTGCTCGCGGTCGAAGTCGCCGAAGTACAGCGAGTCGGTGAGCGCGATGGGGTAGGCACCCATCGACAGCGTGTCGCGGACGATGCCGCCGACGCCGGTCGCCGCCCCGTCGAACGGGTCGACGAAGGAAGGGTGATTGTGCGATTCGATGCCCAGCGTGACGTACGTCGAATCCCGCAACCGGACGACTGCGGCGTCGTCACCCGGTCCGATGACGACCTGTTCTCCCTCGCTGTCGAACGCCGCCAGCAGGGGTCGAGAGGACCGGTACGCACAGTGCTCACTCCAGAGGTTCTCGAACAACGTGGCCTCCGCGGGTGTGAGGTCACGCCCGAGTTCACCCTCGATGAGTTCACGGTCAGAGTCGGCGAGGCTCATTCACCTCCATGTCGATACTCCCCCGACTAATGCGTTTCCATGTGCACGTTCGTGTATATTGTCGTGAGGTGGTGCGGGGCGGAAGACGCCCGATTGGAGCGGCCCGTCCGCGGTATCGTTCCGAACCGGGTAATGGACGCCACCGACATCCGGCCCCACGACGCGACGGCTCGTCACGAGTCGAACCGATTACAATTCTTGCCGTCTGCCCGTTTCGGTAGGTGTGTATGGTCTGTGCGTCGTTCGCGATGGTGTAGTGTCGAGTCGCCGCTGCCTGGCGTGAGAAACGCCCAGATTTACGACTATCGTCGAACCCGAGTTTTATTATCGTCGAATCTATTCCTCAGTATACCATGAGCACGACACACTCCATCGAACTGGATCGACCCACGGCGGTCGCCGCCGTCGACTCACCGAACGCGAAACTCGTCACACTCTACCTCGAGACGGTCGGGGAGGGGACGGCCGAGCAACTGCAGTCGGACCTGGGACTCTCGAAGCTCTCGCTCCTGTCCATCCTCTCGACGCTCGAGCGCCGCGGACTCGTCGAACGCGACACGAAAGGCACCATCAACCTCTGCGACGCTCAGTAGAACCTGTCGTACAGCAGGTCGCCGACGAACGCCCCGAGGTTCGGAGGAACGACGACGAACCCCAGCGTCCGAAACACGACGAAGGTCAGCCACGGGGAGAATGGATTCTGTGGCGGTCAGAGCAACGGGAGAACTTCGGCGAGATACTCACGGGAGACGATGAGTAGAACGATCGCGACGACGGCAGAACAGCCGACTCTCATTCCGACACGGTAGACGTCGGTGTCGACGCTGGTCGGTGGGTCGGGCCATTCGCCGTCCTCGTCTCGCATAGGCGCCGGAGGAAGCGGAACAGCAGGAACGGTTCGCCGCGGAAAGCTGTGAGGACCGCTAGAGCTCGATCCGTTCGACGAGGTCGTCGGTCTCGTTTCCGGACTTGATAGCGACGATACGGATGTGCTCTTCGAGCATCGAGTCCCGGAGCTTCGCTTTCAGCAGGTTGTCGACCTGGTAGACGCCCGCCGCGCTCGTCATCTCTATCTCGACGAGGACCGCATGGTTTTCGCTTTCGCGGAGCGAGACGTTCTTTATCGCCTGGCTGGACAGGGTGTTGATACCTCGACCGCCCTTCTCGTAGGGGATGCGCGACCGTCCAGACTCCATATCGAGCGCGTCGGCGACGCGGACGACGCCGGCCTCGCGGGTCAGCGGCAACTCGGCGGTGTGGTGGCAGAGAATCGCGTGAAGGACCTCGCCTTTGACCCGGACCGCCTCCGACTTGCCGTAGAACTCGGGCAGGACGCGGTCGAGGACGTCCGAGGCGAGCGGGATGGAGTAGTATGAGTGCTCGTCGCGGTGGACGACGTGGCCGATGTCGTGCAGGGTGGCCGCGAGCGCGACGATGACCGATTCGTCCTCCTCTTCGAGCCCCTGCTGGCTTGCGCCGTTGAAGTCGACGCCGGCCCGCTTCAGCAGGTCGTAGAGACACAGCGCACGGTGACGGACGATAGAGATGTGCTTCGGCCCGTGGTCGTTGTACCCCTTCCGGTCGACGGCGTTGACGTTCTGCGCTTCGAGATACGTCTGTATCTCGACGTCGTTCTCGATGTACTCGAGGACCTTGTTCAGCTTCTCGTCCGGGAACGAATGCTCGTCGTCGGGCGCGTACGTCCGACCCTCGACACCGACGTCGTCGCTTGCGTCGCTCATATCTCGAGTCTCACTGCCCTGCTAAAAAAGCGCTTCGCGCGTGTGGTTCACTCGCGTGCGTTCTCAGCCGCCTCGCGAACCGCTTCGTAGTCCGGCTCGACGCCGGGGTCGTCGCTAACCCACGACCAGGTGACCTGTCCGTCGCCGTCGACGACGAAGACCGAGCGCTTGGCGACACCGTAGACGCCCAGGTCCGCGAAGTCCATGCGGACGTCGTAGTCGTCGATGACCTCCTTCTCGAAGTCGCTCAGGAGGCCGAACGAGAGGTCGTTCTTGTCGCGGAACTCGTTGAGCGCGAACGGCGAGTCGACGGAGATGCCGTAGACGGATGCGCCGACGTCCTCGAAGCCGACGAGCTGGTCCTGGAACGTACACATCTCGGTCGTACAGACGCCGGTGAACGCGCCGGGGAAGAACGCCAGGACGATGGGCGCCTCCTCGTCGAGACGCTCAGAGAGCGTGAACGAGTCGACATCGCTGTTCGCGAGCGGTACCGTGAAGTCGGGTGCGTCGTCTCCTACTTCGACCATTGTACCCCCTGCTACACGTAGCGGTGGCAAGTCGGTTGCGTTCTCGACTGAGCGCGAACCGACCGACTGGCCACTCGTCTGCCGGATACTCCGTTAGCGGCTGAGTTGTCCACACCGTATACAGATGAGCAAAAAGGTTATAATCGGCAGCGGGTAAGCCACAGGTAGAGATGGCACTCGAAACCACACCACTGTTCATCGGGGGCGGCCTCGGTGGACCCGAAGTTATCGTCATCTTCCTCATCGTCGTGCTGCTCTTCGGCGCGAACAAGATCCCGAAGATCGCACGCTCGACCGGTGAGGCGATGGGCGAATTCCAGAAGGGGCGAGAAGAGGTAGAGGAAGAACTCCAGCAGATGCGGGAGGGGAAGACCAAGTCCAGTTCCGTCGACACGGAGCCCGCAGCGAGCGAGCCGACGACCGAGACGGAAACCGAGACTGAGACCGAGACAAACGAGAAGTAAAACGGGCGTTATTTTTCTGCCACGGGGCGTGTGGCCTAGCGGATAGGGCAGGAGGTTCCTAACCTTCTGATCGCGGGTTCGAATCCCGTCACGCCCGTTCTCCGGCGAGCAATAGCGAGCCGTGAGAACGAGCCCAGGGATTCGAATCAGGGAGCAACTTGAAGAGTTGCGACCGTGGTTCGAATCCCGTCACGCCCGCTCACTGCGTTCGCGGGCGTGACGGACATCGCGAATCCTTCGGATTCGGTCAATCCCGTCACGCCCGTATTCATGTCCGATTGGCATTAAGGACTGAATGCGAATCTCGCCTCGCCCTCACTCGTCTCCGAACGGCAGTGACCACCGGATACGAACCGGAGGTATTCGAGCCCATCGAAAGAGGGGGCCGCACTCTGGGGCTGGTTTCCATGCCGAACGTTCCGGTTACCGAGTCGGCGCCGTCACCCCTCGAAGACACCATCGTCCACCACCAACGGATATCTTAGCGGCGGTAACCTGTCCAGAGTCACCCAGTTCACCGGATAAACGAGAGCGAATGAGCCGTTGAAATCTGGAAATCCGGACAGAATAAAACGGTTCGTTGACGACAGCCCCTCGTCAGATAATCCAGTGAAGGCTAGGCGTCAAGGACTCATTGATGCCAGTAATTGACTGATATATTTCAGATTATCGGATGTGATAACCGGTGGAAGGTTTTTTGGTGGGACAGGAAAAGGGGTAGTCAATGGCTGTGAACGACGCCGACGGATCCGAGTCGAGTCAGTTCGAGGGTGCTGACGAGTCGGACCCGACGTCGGAAGAGAGTCCGTCCGGAGGGCCGACGACGGGCTCAGACACCAGAGTGGGCGCGTATACCTGGCGGGACTTCATGACGGAATATGGGTACGGGGACCAGGTAAGCTCACTCTACGCTGACGTCGAGCGGCAAACGACCGACGATTCGAAACGACTCGGGCTCGGGAACAGTGAGGGTGAGGTCAGAACCACCCCACACGGGAGCTCGTGGGACCGGGTCGAGTTCGACCCGGAAACGTACCTCGGCTACCACCCGGACGACCTCCCCGACCGCATCACGGAGCACGCGAGCAACGGCAAGTGGGTGTGGGAGCAGTTCGCCGCGTACTGCGACCCGGACGCGACCCCGGTGGTCAAGGACGTCTGGACGTGGGAGCACTTCAAGTGGGAGTACCACTACGACGATGGCGGACAGATACCGCACGACTCCGACGGCGAGAAGGTCGAGTTCGACGAGTCCGAGTACCTCGGCTTCGAGGCCGACGAGATAGAGAGCCAGCTGAGCCTGGCCGACGACATCGCACAGGAACTCGACCGCGTCGTCGACGAACGGACGGTGAACATCACACACGAGGACGAGGACACGTTCTTCTCGACCGACGCGGGAAACACCACGCTCGTCAATCGCTACGACCTCGAGAAGGCGGTCCCGTTCGACAAGAAGCTACACTTCCGGGAGGTCGAGCGCTACTGGGTGAACAAACCGTACGCGTTCGTCATCATCTTCCACTCCGAGAAGGAGAACGAGAAGAAGTACTACGCGGTAGAGCCGTACCGGAACGAGATAGAGACGGACCTGCAGGACTTCATGTCCGGCAAGCTCCGGACCGCGATCAAGTACTCCGACGAAGAGATCACGGTCGAAGGCGACGAGGGAGCCCGGCGTGCCGTCATCGGCCGAGAGACGAAACGACTCCTGAAACGGTACGACCTGTTCAAGGCGAAGAAACGTGGCGGCGGCGAGAAGAAGGGATTCGTCGAACAGATTCGGGAGCTGTTCGACACCAACGGCGACGAGAGCGATGCTGCAGAGGACGGTGATGTCGAGGAGACGGAGGTGGAACCGGCGGACGACGGCGACGCGCCGATCGCGGACATCGCACTCGACGGAATTTCGGCACGTCCGGAACCGGCTGTCATCGCCGACGACGCCGACCGACTCTCGGAATACCAGGTCGAGAAACTGCTGTACTACCTGAAACGCAACTTCATCGGCTACGAGCGTATCGACCCCATCAAACACGACATCAACGTGGAGGACATCTCCGTCGACGGCTACCACTCGCCGGTGTTCGTCTACCACTCCGGCTACGAGCAGATCATCTCGAACATCTACCACGGCCAACGAGAGCTCGACGACTTCGTCGTCAAACTCGCACAGCGTTCCGGAAAGGGCATCTCGAAGCGCAGGCCCCAGGTCGACGCGACGCTCCCGGACGGCTCACGCGCCCAGCTCACCCTCGGTCGGGAGGTGTCCGACCACGGGACCAACTACACCATCCGTCAGTTCAAGGAGGTCCCGTTCACGCCGATCGACCTCATCTGCTGGAACACGTTCTCGCTCGACGAGATGGCGTTCCTGTGGCTCTGTATCGAGAACCACAAGTCGCTCATCTTCGCCGGGGGTACGGCGTCCGGGAAGACGACCAGCCTGAACGCGGTCTCGCTGTTCATCCCCTCGAACACGAAGATCGTCTCCATCGAGGACACGCGTGAGGTCGAACTGCCCCAGCGGAACTGGATCGCGAGCGTCACCCGCCCCTCGTTCAGCGAGGACGCCCAGGGTGACGTCGACGAGTTCGACCTGCTGGAGGCCGCACTGCGGCAGCGCCCGGACTACATCGTCATGGGTGAGATCCGTGGTGAAGAAGGTCGGACGCTGTTCCAGGTCATGTCGACGGGTCACACCACCTACACGACCTTCCACGCCGACTCCGTCGGCGAGGTCCTCAAGCGGTTCACGACCGACCCCATCAACGTCTCGAAGACGATGTTCACCGCCCTGGACCTCGTCTCCATCCAGACCCAGACGCGAGTCCAGGGCAACAAGGTCCGTCGGAACAAGAACCTGACCGAGATAAACCACTACGACGCGGAGAACGACGAGATCAACGTTCAGGACGTCTACCAGTGGCAGGCCGAGACCGACGAGTACCTCAAGATGGGCGACTCGAACACGCTCGACGAGATCCAGTTCGACCGTGGCTGGTCGCGCGAGAAGCTCGAAAACGAGCTGTTCATGCGTCGGGTCATCATCGCTTACCTCATCAAACACGGGCTGAACGAGTACGTGCAGGTCGCGGCCACGTTCCAGGCCTACATCAACGACCCAGACACCATCCTGACGCTCATCGCGAACGGACACCTGGAGAAGAGCCTCGAAGACCTGCGGGAGATGGAGTCGGTCCAGATAAACGTCGATCCCGAGGACGAAGCGCTCGTTCCCCGACCGGACCCCGACGACGAGACGTACAATCTCGCACAGGACATCCTCGAGCGTGCCGAAGAATCGCTGTTCGAGGAGTACCGCGGCAAGACCCTGACCGGACTGGGCATCGACTCCGCGCTCTCTGGCTCCGGGATGGACGAGGACGAACCGTCTATCGAGGCCGAACCGGGGGACGAGGACTTCGACTTCGGCGGCGGGCTCGCCGACGACGACCCCTTCGCGTTCGACGACGAGGGCGACGGGTTCAGTTTCAGTGCGGACACCAGCGAATCGGTCGAGGACGGCCCGTCGTGGCTCAGCGACGAAGGCGGGTTCGACTTCGGGGACGATACTGGTGAGTCCGGTGATGCCGACCAGGGCGGGTCGCCAGAGCCGACGGAGGCACCCGCTCTCGAGGCGTCGGCCACGGCGAGCAGCACGGCCGATGCCGGTAGTGAGTCCGACGCCGCCGACGGTGACTGGGAAACGGAACCGTCGACAGAGGGCTCCGCAGCAGAACCGACCGTACCGGTCGACGAGTCCGGCCTCGATACGGTCGAGCTGGACGACATCGAAGAGGCAGACGCGCCGCCCGAACTCGACGGAGACGTCTCGGACGTCCCCGTGTTCGACGACGGTGAGGAGAGTCAGGGTGATGCCGGAGAAACCGGCGAACGGCCGTTCGGCGAGGGCTCCGCAGACGCTGGCGACCCCGGGCCGATCTTCGGGGACGTCGAGGAAGCAGAGACCGGCTCGATGTTCGACGCTGAAACAGGGACCGACCCGTTCGAAGCGTTCGCGGAGGACATGTCCACGGTACCGGAACCGTCGACGGACGTCGACACCGAGACGTCGGCGCTCGATGGCGACGAAGAGGCCGACGACGGATTCGAGAGCGCCTCTGCGATCGACGCGGACGAGTCGACTCCAGAAGCCGATTCACCATCTGGCGCCACTGCGACGGACGGCATCGAAGAGGACGAGTCGGCCTTCTTCGGCGACGACGACGAACCGTTCTTCTCCGACGACGATGACATCGACTCCATCTTCGGTGACGAAGACGGTGCCTCCGTGTTCAGCGAGGACGAGGAGCTCCCCGAAGACGACGGTGGGATGTTCGGACGGCCCGATGACGACGCCGACGACGGGGGCTCGATCTTCGACGGCTCCGGTGGCGACGGTGCGGAGTCGGAGGAGCCGGACGAAGGGAGTATCTTCGGCTCGGCCGCGGGGGAGACGGCGGACCGCGGTGACGGTGATGCGGAATGAGCCTCCAGACGAAGGGTGATGCGAACAGCGGGTTCAACACCTCCTCCGATTCGCTCGGCGACCTGTTCTACCCGGTGTACGACCGGTTGTTCGAGGAGGACTCCGACTTCGTCAGCGACGTCGAGACGAAACTGGCACAGGCCCGGATGGCTGACACGGTCGAGATGTACCTCGCCCGCTCGCTCGCTATCGGTCTCATCAGCGGGGGCGTACTCTGGCTCATGGGCATCCTCGTTGGCTACGCCCTGTTCGCGACGGGCATCGTCCCGACGCAGAACCTCATCGGGGCGACCATCCCGAACGAGACCCTGCTCGCCATCATCCAGTCGATAAAGGTACCCGCGCTCATCCTCGTGACCGGTCTCTTCCTCGGTTCCATCGGATTCGCGATGGGGTTCGGGGCGCTGGTCGCGGTCCCGTACTCGCGGGCGTCCACGCGGAAGCGCGAGATAAACATGCTCCTGACCGACGCCGTGTCGTTCATGTACGCGCTCTCGGTCGGCGGGATGAACCAGCTGGAGATCCTCGAGGCGATGGCACGTGCGGAGGACACCTACGGCGAGGTCGCGAAGGAGTTCCAGTCCATCGTCCAGGAGACAGAGTACTTCGACACCGACTACCGGACGGCGATTCGGAACCAGGCGCTCGAGACGCCGAGCGACGAACTCTCGCAGTTCCTGACGGACATGCTCTCCATCGTCAACTCCGGTGGTGACATGGAGAGCTTCCTCTACGACAAGAAGGAAAAACACATGCGGACGGCCAAGCAGCAACAGGAGCTCACGCTCGAGACCCTCGAGCTGTTCGGTGAGATGTACATGACGCTCTCGCTCTTCCCGCTGTTGCTCATCATCATCCTCGTCATCATGCGGATGCTCGGTGAAGCGCAGGTGACGATGCTGTACGGGACGGTCTACGGGCTCATCCCGCTGACCGGCGCCGGCTTCCTCGTGCTCGTCTCGACGGTCAAGGAGGACGAACCGGGCGACGGCTACCTGATGCCAGACGACGCGGACGACCGGCTGGCGCTCCAGCAGAAGTCCGGTCTGCTCAACCTCGGCCTCATCGAGCGTTTCACCGGGACCTACAGCGTCTTCGACCGCATAAAGGACCGGGAGGGAACCCACGAGACCATCGAGGTGCTCAAACGGCCGCACGTCTTCTTCCGGGACAACCCGCTGTACACCCTCGCCCTCACGGTTCCCGCGACCCTGGTGTTGCTCGTGGTCGCGATGGTCTCGGGGGCGGTTCCAACCTCCTGGGACGGACTCGTCGACAACCCGGTCTGGGGGACGTTCGTCTACATCTACCTGCCCGTCTACGTCATCATGCTGCCGCTGGCCATCTTCCGCGAGTGGAACATCCGCTCGCGGACGACGGTCATCTCGAGTCTCTCCGACAACCTTCGGAAACTCTCCAGCGCGAACGACACCGGGCTGACGCTGCTCGAATCGCTCCGCACCGTCTCCGACACGACGAGCGGGAAGCTCGCTCGCGAGTTCGAGACGATGCACGCGAAGGTGAACTACGGGATGAGTCTCAAGCACGCCCTCGTCGAATTCAACAACAAGTACCACATCCCGAGACTCTCGCGGACGGTCAAGCTCATCTCGAAGGCACAGGAAGCGTCGAGCCAGATCACGGACGTGTTGACGACGGCTGCGCAGGCCTCGGAGAACCAGGACGACATCGAGCGCGAGCGCAAGTCCCGCACCCGAATGCAGGTCGTCATCATCATCATGACCTACCTGACGCTGCTCGCGGTCATGGCCATCCTGAAGACGCAGTTCCTCGACGTGCTGACGGGACTCACCGACACCAGCTCCTCGGGTGGTGGCGGCGGTGCGACCGGTGGTCCCAGCTTCGGGGGCAACGTCAACACCAACCTGCTGTCATTGCTGTTCTTCCACGCGGTGACGATGCAGGCCATCCTCTCCGGGATGATCGCGGGCTACATCCGCGACGCCGACATCCTGAGCGGACTGAAGTTCGTGCTCGTACTGTGTACCATCGCACTCGTCGTGTGGGCGGCAGTCGCCTGATGACCATGAAATCGGTGGGAAACACACTCTCTGACGGACGCGGACAGACCACGCAGGACTTCGCCGTCGGCATCAGCATCTTCCTGCTCGCGGTCGGGTTCACCTTCGGGTTCTTCCCGAGCCTGCTGACGCCGTTCGGTTCGCCGCTCGGCGACGACATCACGGCGAAGTCCGACCGTGTCGCTGCGACGCTCATCGAGGAACACCACGTCGACGGCGAACCACGTCGGCTTGATTACGCACAGCTCAACGCGTTCCTCGCCGACAACGATACCGCGAGCGAACTGCGCGACCACTTCGGGCTTCGGAGCTCCGCCAACGTCAACGTCACCTTACAGGACGTACAGTCGAATGGAACCCGGACACAGTTGTTGAGTGCGGGAGACGTCTACGCGGACCAGACACCTGCCGCCTCCACGACGCGAGTCGTGGTCGTGACTGGCGGCCAGTGTACCGTCGAATGTCTCGTCATCGTGAGGGTCTGGTAAGATGCGAGGAGACGAACGTGGCCAGGCTTACACGCTTGAGGGGTTCATCGGCGCGATGCTGGTCTTGACGGCGATACTGTTCGCCCTTCAGTCGGTCGTCATCATGCCCACGACCTCGGGCAAGGTGAGCCGAGACGTACAGGAACAGCTCCGGGTGGAGGCGACGGACGTGTTGCTCATCGCGGCCGAAGAGGAGTCGCTCTCGTGCCAGGTTCGGGCCTGGGACCACGTGAACGAGACCTTCGCGAATTCGACGGGCGACCCACGAATCGGGTACGGGCCGAACCCGCCGAAGAACGTGACATCGTGCGACGGTGACGGGACGAAGTTCGGAGCCATGTTGAACCAGACGTTCACCGAACAAGGACGCGAGTACAACGTCATCGTCTCGTACCGGAACGAGACCATCTCGACCAAGACGGACTCGCTCCGGATGGTCTACCGGGGCGTTCCGACCGAGTCGGCCGTCACCGCGACGTACACCATCACGCTGTACGACGACCAGCGAGTCATCGACCCGAACAAGTGCCCGTCTGACCCGTCGAACTGTCCGACGCTCGAGAACACGAGCAACGACTATCCGATTCCGGACGCCGCACCGAACAGCCCGGTCTACAACGTCGTCGAGATACGGGTGGTCGTATGGTGATGTCGGGTGAACGGCGGTCACGAGCCCAGATCGTACTCGTCGGTGCGATCGCCATCGCGTTCATCGTCCTCGGTATCGTCGTCGTGTTCAACACGGTGCTGTACACCGAGAACGTCGACGGTGGCGGCAGTGGCTCGATAGTGACCGAAGCCGCGTGGATACAGGACGAGGTCGGAGATAGCGTGGCGCGGATGGCCCTCTCCTCGAACGAAGGGAACCAGACGGTCGCCGAACTCCAGTCGGAACTCTCCCGGAACGCGAGCAACGCGAGCATCCTCTGGCAAGAGTCACGTGCCCAGGCGGGGACGGCGATGGTCAACTTCTCGTTCGACAACGACTCGAGCCAGTACGGAGCGAGGGTGTTCCAGAACGATGGCGGCCCGTTCACGGCGAAGGACACCTCGTTGAACTGGCAGGTCAGCAACGAGAGCGAACCGGCCGACGTGGCCCGGTTCTCTGCGACCGTCAACGTCACCACGCTCTCGCCCGCGCAGGCGACCGCGTACCACGTCGCGGTTCTCGGGACCGACGGGTCAGGCAGTTACGAATGGCGGGTCGTTCGACTTCACAACGATGGCGGCTCGCTCGACGTCTCGGTCGGGAACGCAAGCGGCGGGACGGTCGGGAGCGGACCACCCCTCGGCTGGGACGACGAACCAGCGACGTCGACGCCCTGTGACGACGTCGCTCCCACCGGATCCGACATCGAAGTCAACTTCACCGCCGGCACGGTCGAGGGGAGCTCGTGTTCGTTCGACTTCACCGACGGAATCGAGCCGCTCGACGACCGGGGGTACGTCATCGCCTTCCGGAACGGAATCGAGGCGCAGGGGAACTACTCGCTCGTGCTGAGTCACAGGGACTACCTCGACAGCGTGGACGGCACGAAGGTAGAGAACGCGAGCACGGGGAGTCCGGGGGCAGGCCCGTACTACACTCCCATCGTCTGGCGTAGCGCAGTCACGTTCCAGTACGACAGCACATCGCTCTCGTACCGCGAGACGTACACGACCGAGGTCTACAACAGCTCACGATGACGCGCGACATCCCACTCTCTGACGACCGTGCCGTCTCGATAGCTGTCACGCACGTCCTCACTATCGGCATCACGACCATCCTCATCGCGGGGCTGCTCATCGGCGCCGGTGGCCTCCTCGAGGAGGAGAAGAGCGACGCCGCTCGTGACGAGATGCGGACCATCGGGAACCGTATCGCGGTCGACATATCGAACGTCGACCACGCCGCGGACGGCGGGACGGGGACCATGAGCATCCGGAGCAAGCACGTTCCGGAGGTCTCGGGAGCGGGCTACACCATCCGTCTTCGGCCCTCTACTGACGCTGACTGTCCGTACGACACCGCCTGCCTCATCCTGGAGGCTGCTGCGACCGACACGACCGTCATCGTTCCCTTCCGGAACGAGACGCCCGTCCAGTCCAGCGCCGTCTCTGGTGGGACGGTCTACGTCGTCTACGATGGGTCGAGCATCACGCTGGCGAGCGAACCGCCGACCCTCAGAATCGCCGTCGCTCCGCCCGCAGCGGGCGTCGCAATGGCGACGCCAGCACCACTGGACTCGCGGACGTCGGCGCGCTATCGGCCACCGCCTGGGGAGGTGATTCACCGATGACCGGGTCGTGGTCGCTCGACGACCGCTCGGTCAGCGACGTCCTGGCGTTCACCATCGTCTTCGGCATCGTCATCTCGTCGGTCGGGCTGGTCTACACCGTCGGGTTCGGTGCGCTCAGCGAGTTCCAGGAGGGCGAACAGCAGACCAACGCGGTTCGAGCGTTCGACGCGATGTCGACCACGTTCGACGACATCCAGGACAGGGGCGAACCCGGACGCGCAGGGACACTCGCCCTCTCGGGCGGGACCATCCAGGTGGTCGAGGACTCGGACATCACCATCTCGGTCGAGAACGCCTCGGGAGGCGAGATATGGAGCACCTCGAGGACGACGGGCTCGCTCCGGTACACACTCGAAGAGACGACCGTCGCGTACGAGAACGGCGGTGTCTTCCGGAAGGACCGCGACAACTCCGTGCTGGTCAGCCAGCCGTCGATCCGCTGTTCGCCGTCGAGCGATAGAGCCGTCGTCTCCGTCGTCGTCCTGAACGGCGAGAGTGGAGCCAAAGGTGGCGACACCAACGTCGAGATAGTCAGCCGAGAGAACGCCTCCCGGCTCGTCTACCTCTACCCGAACAGGAACCTCAATGGGACCGCCGCGAGCGTGAACGTCACCATCTCGGGCTCCAGCTTCGACGACGCCTGGAACCGCCACCTCGCGTCGAGCGGCTGGGACGACAACGGCGGCGGCGAATACGGATGCGAGGCCACGCAGATCGTGGTTCGCGTGACTGTCATCGACGTCGACTTCCAGTGACGCGAGCACTCGCTCGCGTCGGTCTGTGACTTCTTCGAACCCGCCTCCGGCTGTCGGGTTCGTGACTATCCCTGCCCGGTTATCTGACCGAGTCGCGCAGACTCTGACAGAGCCTTCCAAGGTCGTTCTTTCGGAGGTGTGCATCTCCGGCGCATCGCCACGTAATCACCATCGTACGTCCCTCCATCGGACGTTGTGTATGTCGTCAGAGACACAGACCACGGCCACCCACGCGGAATCGACGGCGACCGACTGGCAGTCAGGCGTCGTCGCCGGGCTCGTCGCCGGTGGCGTGATGACGGTCATCCTCTTCGTGAACAGCACCCCGACCATCGAGATGGCGATTCCAGCGCTGTACGGCCTCTCGGGCCTGCCGGCAGGAATCGCGATACACCTCTTCCACAGCGTCATCTTCGGTCTCGGCTTCGCGGCGCTCGTCCGGTCGGGGCCACTCGAGAGTGCCACCGGCAGCCTCGCGTCGACCGTCGGCGTCGGTGCCGCCTACGGCGCGGTCATCTGGCTGCTCGGCGCCGCCATCCTCATGCCCATCTGGCTCGGTGCAGTCGGCTTCCACATGGCGCCGCCCGTCCCGAACATCGCCGTCCAGAAGCTCGTCGTCCACCTGCTGTTCGGCGCAGTCCTCGGCGGCGTCTTCCACGCCAGCAACTGAGCGCGGCCCGTTTCGGACGCTCTCCTCTGGAGTGAGTCAGACTCCCAACCGCACGACGAATCGCGGGGTTTATAGTCGCGCACCTACCAGAATTCGATAGCGGGCGCTTAGCTCAGTCTGGACAGAGTGCTTGGCTTCGGACCAAGTTGCCACGGGTTCAAATCCTGTAGCGCCCATACTCCTTCCGCGAACAAGTTCGTGAGCGGGAGGTATCGAAACTCGAAGGATTTGAACTAGCGAGCGAACGCAGTGAGCGAGTGGAGTTCAAATCCTGTAGCGCCCATACTCCTTCCGCGAACAAGTTCGTGAGCGGCGGTAACGTCACCGTAGCTATATCGTCGTGAGAGACTGGGCGAATCTGTCGTCGCACGCTGGCCGCCATCTCCACCACGAGCGAGCATCCAGGGGCATCGCCGACCGAAACGAGAGGGCTTTCTCAGTTTCAGCAAACGCTGTGCTATACTTATGCAGGTAGCGACGAACGCACTGAGTAGGCGGGGGGTTCCATACCCGCTACCGTATCCCACACCATTTTTCCGACGCCGTTGGACGGCTCGAACCACAGTTCAGCAGATGAATCCATAGCCTCCGAAGTCGCAGAACTGACTCCCCGCAGACTATCTCGTCTCCAGCCCCGCCACGATTTCCCTCGCCGCCCGCAACTCGTCTTCGTTCACCGTGTGCCCCATCCCCTCGTAGATTCGCTCCGTCACGTCGCCGCCCAGCTTCTCGAACACGGATGTGCTCTCCTGGACGCGCTCGAGCGGGATGTGCGGGTCGACGTCGCTACAGCCGAGGAACACGGGGGTCCCGTCGAGCGAGCCGTCGTACTCGAACGCCATGTCGGGCGGGCCGATGAGGCCACCGCTGAAGGCGACGAGGCCGCCCCACTCCCGTGCGTTCCGGGCGACGAACTCGCAGGCGAGGCAGGCCCCGTGCGAGAAGCCGACGAAGGCGATTCGTTCCCTGGGAATGCCGGCGTCGGTGAGCTGGGAGACGGCTGCGGCGACGTCGGCGAGACCGTTGGAGACGCCGGGTTCGTTCGCCTCCAGGGGCGCCATGAACGAGTTTGGGTACCACGCGCCGCCGGGTGCCTGGGGGGCGACGTAGGCGACGCCGTCGGCGTCGAACTCGTCCGCGAGGCCGAGGATGCCCCGGGCGGTTGCACCGCGGCCGTGGAGCATGACGACGCCAGCGGTAGCGTCCGCGGCGGAGGTTCCGGCGGTCGCGAGCCGGGTGTCCCGGGGCATGGTCACCGGTCCCCCGTGGTCGGGTCGGTGAGCGGCGTGAGACCGGCTGCGAGGCGCTCGTACTCGTCGTCCAGCCAGGGCGGGACGCGGAGCTCGCTGCCGAGGGTCTCGACGGGTTCGTCGGCGGTGAATCCGGGACCGTCCGTGGCCAGCTCCATGAGGATGCCGCCCGGTTCGCGGAAGTAGACCGAGCGGAAGTAGTGGCGGTCCTTCTGGGGCGTGACGGACTGGCCGGCGGCCTGGAGCTGTTCGGCGAGCTCGGCCTGGGCGTCGTCGTCGGGCACTCTGAAGGCGACGTGGTGGACGGTGCCGGCGCCGGGGACGCCCTGCGAGCCGTCACGGGTCAGGAGGTCGACGACGGTCGCGTGGTTGCCCTCGACGCGATAACGGACGCGGTCGGGGCCGGTCTCGCTTCGCTCGTAGCCGAGCGTCTCCAGGACGGAACCGGTCACGTCCGTGTCGAGACTGTGGAGGGTGACGCTGTGGAAGCCCCGGATGGCGTGTTCGGCCGGAACTGGTCCACCGCTCCACGGTTCGACCGCGGTCTCTGTGGCGGACTCGGTCGCGACCAGTTCGAGCGGCTGGCCGTCGCCGTCGCGAAGCGGGAGGACGGTCTCGCCGAAGCGGTCCTCCGTGACGTTCGCGTCGACCCCGTACGAGTCGAGCCGGTCGACCCAGTAGTCGACTGACCCCGGCGGGATGGCGAAGGCGGTCGCCGTCGGCTGCCCCTTCCCCGGTCGCCCCCTGCGGGCGTTCTCGAAGGGGAAGAACGTCATCGCGGTCCCCGGCGTGCCCGTCTCGTCGCCGAAGTAGAGGTGGTACGTCGACGTGTCGTCGAAGTTCACGGTCCGCTTGACGAGCCGGAGTCCGAGGACCTCGGTGTAGAAGTCGACGGTCTCCTGTGGGTCGTCGGCCACGGCCGTGACGTGGTGGAGTCCGTTCGTCTGCATGGGTCTCTGGGTGATACTCCGGCCGCGACGGGGATACGTCTTCGCGGACGGGCACGTCACCAGGGGACGTGCGTGTCAGGTGGGTCGAGCTTCGAGCCCGAGAGGCAGATGCGGACCGGAACCAGGTTCGGATACGAACTGCTAAGAGACTGGCCAGTATAGACACTCGTCATGGCCGAACCCGACGAGAAGTACAGCGAATCCGCCTGCCACGTCATCGACTCCCTGGAACAGATCGGCTCCCAGTGGCGACTCATCGTCCTCCACGACCTGCAGGAGGGCGAGAAGCGGTTCAACGAGCTCAAGCGCTCGACCGATGCGAGTTCCCGGACCCTCTCGCGCGTCCTCGACGACCTGCAGGAGACCGGATTCGTCGACCGCCGGCTCGAGGAGGACGCACCGGTCGCGACCTATTACTCCCTTACGGAGAAGGGCTGTTCGCTGGCACCCGTCTTCGATGCGATCGACGAGTGGGCAGCGGAGTGGATCTCTGGAGAGGCTGACGAAGCGACCGACGAGGCCGTCGCCCGGGCGAGCGAGTGAGGCGACTGGGTACTCTCGACGGTCCTGGGTACTCTCGACGGTCTACCGAACCGGCACCGGCGTAGAAGCGATAGTACAGCACCCGGCGGTTGCACCACAGTTGCGGACCCTCTCAACGGCGCACTCGTACTACCCAGTCCCGGTCGTTACCCGGCACATAATCATGGCCGTCTGGCCCGTAGGGTCGGTCGATGAACAGACGGCGGTTTCTGCGACGGTCTGTAGCCGGTGTCGCCACAGCAGCCGTCGGCACCGGTCTACTCACGAGTCGTGATCGAACCGCGTCGGCCGCGGGACAGGACTCCGGACAGGACGACGGTTCGAACGACCGTTCCCGGGAGACGTTGCTCCCGGGGACGAAGTACGAGACGGAGGTGGTTACCATCGAGACCGGGGAGCCGGGGCCGACCGCGGTCGTCGTGGGCGGGTTACACGGGGACGAGCGGAGTGGCTTCCACGCCGCCGAGGCGGTTGCGACGTGGTCGTTCCGGTCGGGGACGGTAATCGTCTTGCCCCGGGCGAACGTCCCTGCCATCGAGGCCAACACGCGTGAGAACGACAGCGGCGACCTCAACCGTCAGTTCCCGCCCGGAAGCGAGCCCGAGACGAGGCTGGCACGAGCGATCTGGAAGCTCGTCGCGGACGCCGACCCCGACGTCGTGCTCGACCTGCACCGGTCCCTCGGAATCTACGGCGTCCACCGGGAGAACGTCGGGCAGGCGGTCTTCCCGACCGCCACTGGTGACGCGGTCGCGAACGCCGAGAAGACCACGGCGTACCTCAACGAGGAACACGTCCCGTGGTCGATGCCCCTCCACGACTTCTCCGCAGGCGGCGGGATGGGTGGAACCGCCCCGCTCCTCGCCCACAAAGTCGGAGCGGACCTCGATACTCCGGCCTACATCGTCGAGACGACCATCTTCCTCACGACGCTCCCGACGCGGGTCGACTGGACCACGGCGGCCGCGGAACACCTGCTCGCCCAGCACGGTGTCGAGCGACGCACGGGAGGTGGTGGAAGATGACCGGCGACCTCGACGTCCGCGGACTGTTCGCCGGACCAGTCGTCGTCGCGACCTTCGTCCTGCTCGTCGGACCGGTCGTCCTGCTCAACTACGGTTATCCGACCCCGCTGGCCCTCCCCGGCTACCTGATCTTGACCATCGGGAGCGCCATCGGCAACGCCATCGCACCCCAGTACGAACTCTGGGTGTACTGGATCCCGTTCGCGCTCGCCGCGTACGGTATCGCGGTGGTCGTCGGCGCGGCGATTCGGGGTGTGCGACGAGCGGTTTGAGGGACTCGACGGTGGGAGGTGCTCGACGGTGTGAGATTCGGAGGATTCGCGTGAGACACTCCGGGTCGCCCGAACGGAACGGAACACCGGACGCTCACGGTTTCGAAACTGTCGATATCGGCCCTTTCTACCTAGGTTGGGAAGTTACTGAAACCGGGGACGAACTCCCGGTGGGGAGATCACAATGCCCCGTGACCAACGCGGAGACACCCACGATGCTGGTGGACAGCCGGCTCGTGGCAACGACAGTCAGCCGCAGAACGGACAGCAACAGAACACCCAGCAGGCCTCCCAGAGCCAGCAGCCGAACCAGACCCAGCAGGGGCAGGGACGGCAGCGCCAGGGCAAGCGCCTGCGTGACTACATGGCGACGACGGCGGTCCGCTTCGGCGTCGCGATGATCGGCCTGGTACTGTTGCTGTTCGCGCTCGGCCAGGCCTTCGGAGCCGACTTGCTCGGAGCGTTCGCAGACGCGCTCTCGACGCAGACCGGCCAGTGGCTAGTAGTCGCGTTCTTCGCTCTGCTGCTCATCGGAGCGGCCGAGCGGGGCCTCGCGTACAGCTAGCGAAACAGTCCAGTCTTCGCTGTCACTTTTTAGCAGGCGTCGCCGCCAGAACGGTCGTCGTCCAGCACCGCGTTCGTCAGTCCTCGATCTGGACGGGACTATCGGTCGCCAGCCACGCATCGGTGCTGCCGACCTCCTTTATCTCCACCCACCCGTTGGTACAGTACACCAGCTTACATCTGGACGGTTTCTGCATTGTTCTCCCCCTCGCACGGCGAGCCGGTCCCCGGTGGCCGACCCCTGACGTGCTATAGCAACACATAGTTCGGGGAGTGTCCTAACTATGCCGCACCTACCGGTAATCGAACGTGTCTGTGAGGAAACTTTAGGGGTGGCTTCAGTCACGTCGAACGTCTCATCAGGACACTCGTCCACGGACCGAAGACGGCAGGTTCGCCTCCGCAACCCATCGGCCGGCGGTACCGCTCCCGGGTACACTCTAACGGGACCGGGGAGGCCCCTCTCGGGCGCGGGTGCGAGCTACGGGATAGTTACCCGGACCGATGGGCCGGTTCGCGTCGGGGACAGCGAGCGCGTCGTCCCTCCGCTCACTGGGGGTCCAGTCCGAGCTCGTCGTTCACGAGGTCGACCGCTTCGCGAACCGCCCCGACCGAGGACAGGTAGCCCGCCCCGACGGTCGCCTTCAACGCGAGCGCGGTCCTTCCTCTGAGGACACCCGGACCGACCTGCGCGACGGCGTCGTCGCCGACTGTCACGAGCCAGCCCGGGGAGTCGAACCCGAACCGGTCGAATCGCGGGTCGAAGCCGCCGTAATCTCCATCTCGGAGGTGGTCGACCAGTCGGGCGACGTTCGTCGCAACCACGCGCGCCTCGCGGATGGCCGCCTGCGCGCTCGCCGGAACTGCCTCGCCCGAATCGTCGACCACCTTCGCGGCGTCCCCGAGCACGAACGTCGTGTCCTCCAGCCGGAGGTCGCTCCGGACGCTCGGTCGCTCACCACGGAGCGCGTCCGGGCCGCGGATGCCACCAGTCCAGACGAGCTGGTCGTACGGAATCGGGTCGGCCTCTGCCAGTCTGACCTCGTCGTCCGTCGCCTCTGTCACTGTCGCACCGGTCCGGACCTCGACGCCTTTCTCCGTGAGTGCACCATGGACGGCTCTCTGGAAGTTCGCAGGGAAGTTCGGGGCGACCGTCTCGAACTGCTCAAGCAGCGTTATCTGGACCGAGCCGTCCCGCTCCGCTGCCAGTTCCGCGAGTTCGCCGGCGACCTGGATACCGGAGAGCCCGGCGCCACCGACAACGACCCTGCCCTCTGTTGCTCCCTCTCCGCCATCGTCGAGTGCGTCGAGGAACCCGGCACGAATCTCCGTGGCGTCGTCGAGCCGCTTCAGGGGTGTCGCGTGCGATTCGACACCAGGGAGGTCGTAGAAGGCGGTCTCCGCGCCGAGACAGACGGCTGCGACGTCGAATCCGAGTGTGTCTTCGTCGGCGAAGGTGACGCGCCTGCCTGCCGCATCGACGTTGGTCACACGACCTTCGCGGACGGTCGCCCTGTCCACCACGTCGTCCAGCGGGACGGAGATGTACTCCGCGACGGCGGGGCGGCGGACGACGCGGTGCAACTCGTGCTGGACGAGGTGTGTGCCCGTATCGTCGACGAGGACCAGCTCCACGTCGGGCGGGAGAGACTTCTCAAGTCTCTTCGTGAGGGTGACGCCGGCGTAGCCGGCACCGAGGACGGCGACCTTCATGTCCGGCAGTTGGGGGTGAAGCCGCTTAGACGGTCGGGTCGCGGAAGGCGCGACCCCGGCTGCACCCGAACCGGTCGCCTCCCCGACCGTTGCATCGAACGGTAGAACTTTCTGGCCGCCTCGCCACGCCTCGACTATGACCTCGCTCGGACTGGTGGTCGCGGAGTTCAACGCTCCCGTCACCGAGCAGATGGAGGAGGCGGCCGTCGAGGCCGCCGAGTCGGCTGGTGCAGAGGTAGTCGAGACCGTCCACGTTCCGGGGGCGTACGACTCCCCGCTCGCCGCCGACCGGCTCGTCCGCCGTGACGACGTCGACGCGGTGGCCGTCGTCGGTGCCATCGTCACCGGCGACACGAAACACGACGAAGTCATCGGGCACGCGACCGCGCAGAAACTGACCGACGTGAGTCTCGAGCGGGACAAGCCCGTCACGCTCGGCGTCACCGGCCCGGGGATGAGCTCGGCCGAGGCGTACGAGCGTATCGAGAACGCCGCGTCGGCGGCCGAGGGAGCAGTCAAACTCGTCGAGGAACTATGACCATGGAATTCGCAGACCGCGTTACGAGAGTCGAACCGTCCGCGACGCTTGCCATCTCGAACAAGGCGTCCGCACTGGAAGCAGAAGGCGTCGACGTCGTCGACCTGAGCGTCGGCGCACCGGACTTCCCGACGCCCGAGAACATCGTCCAGGCCGCCGAGGACGCGATGGAGGCCGGCCACACCGGCTACACCTCCTCGAACGGCATTCCGAAGCTGAAAGACGCCATCGTCGAGAAGCTCCACGGTGACGGTCTCGACCAGTACGAATCGAAGGACGTCATCGTCACCCCGGGTGCGAAGCAGGCGCTGTACGAGGTCATCCAGGCCCTCATCGATGAGGGGGACGAGGTCGTCCTGCTCGACCCGGCGTGGGTCTCCTACGAGGCGATGGTGAAGATGGCCGGCGGCTCGCTGAACCGCGTCGACCTCTCCGGTTCCGACTTCCAGCTCGAACCCGCACTCGACGACCTCGCCGAGGCCGTCAGCGACGAGACCGAACTGCTCGTCGTCAACTCGCCGTCGAACCCGACCGGGGCGGTCTACTCCGACGCCGCGCTCGAGGGCGTTCGCGACCTCGCGGTCGAACACGACTTCGCCGTCATCTCCGACGAGATCTACAAGGAGATAACCTACGGCGTCGAGATGACGAGTCTGGGTACCCTGGACGGGATGGAGGACCGGACCATCACGGTCAACGGGTTCTCCAAGGCCTACTCGATGACCGGGTGGCGGCTCGGCTACTTCGCCGCGCCCCAGGAGCTCGTCAGCGAGGCAGGCAAGCTCCACAGCCACTCCGTCTCCTGTGCGACCAACTTCGTCCAGCACGCGGGCGTCGAAGCGCTTCAGAACACCGACGAGGCAGTCGCCGAGATGCGCGACGCCTTCGAAGAGCGCCGCGACCTGCTCGTCGACCTGTTCGCCGAGCACGGCGTCGACGTGGCCGTCCCGGACGGCGCGTTCTACATGATGCTCCCCGTCGAGGAGGACGACACCGCCTGGTGTGAGGGTGCCATCGAGGACGCCCACGTCGCGACCGTCCCGGGCAGTGCCTTCGGCACGCCGGGCTACGCGCGGCTCTCCTATGCAGCCAGCGAAGAACGACTTCGCGAGGGCGTCGAGCGGCTCGCCGACGCGGGCTACCTGTAACGGCACCGCTCATCGAGCTGTTTTTCTTTCCACGGAACTGGCAGGTCGCACCGGCACCGCCGAGTCGTGGGGCTGGTAGCGGTCGTTCCGGTGTCGCTCGGTCGACGAAGGGCCACGCCACTCGCCGGAAGCGGGTCCGCTCTCAGACGAACGTCAGCCCGGTAACCTCGATGCACGCGCCGGCCATGGATTCCGGCGGGTCGCACAGTTCCAGTTCCCAGCCGTGGGCTTCCACGATGTCCGCGACGATGGCCAGTCCGAAGCCGGTACCCTCGTCGTTGGTCGAATAACCCTGGGTGAAGACGTGGTCCCTGTCGTCGGGTGAGATTCCGGGACCGTCGTCGACGACGTAGAACCCGTCGGGCTTGCTCACGACACGGATCGAGACGTCGTCGCCAGCGTGTTCGACCGCGTTCCTGAAGAGGTTCTCGAACAGCTGACGGAGCCGGCTATCGTCGGCGAGGGCGATTCCGAGGTCGTCGTCGACGAGCAGACTCGCCCGCGTCGCATCGACCATCCCCCACGACTGCCTGGCGACGTCCGCGAGATTCGTCGGTCTGGGGTCGTCCACGTCCCGGCCGTGCCGTGCGAGCGCGAGCATGTCCTCGACGAGTTCCGTCATCCGGTCCAGCGACTCCTCGACCGGTTCCAGACGGTCGATCTCCCCGGTCAGTTTCGCCAGTTCGAGGTTCCCGCGCGCGACCGTGAGCGGGTTCCGAAGGTCGTGACCGATGACGTCCGCGAAGGCTTCGAGCCGTTCGTTCTTGCGTTCGAGCTCGCGCTCGTACGCCTTGCGCTCGCTGATCTCCCGGGCGACGAACACGACGTACTCCTCGTCGACGCCGGAGACCGGTTGGGTACGGGCTTCGAGGGAGAACGTCTCGCCGCGGAACTCCAGTTCGTACTCGAGCTGCTGGCCCGTGCCGGTGCGGAGCGTCTCCGTGATGACGGACCGGATGTCTCTGGCAGCCTGCTCGGGGAGGACGTCGTCGACGTAGCGGCCGATAACGTCCTCGGGGATGTCGAAGTCGAGCACCTGCTGGTTCGTCTTTATCTCCACGTACCGCCCCTCGGCGTCGTAGACGATGATGAGGTCGGGGACGGCCTCGGTGACGGCGAGCAGACCGGAGTGGTCGGTCACGAGCGGTGAATCGTCGGCCTCCTCGGTCAGTGCCGCGTCGAGACGGTCGGTCGCCATGCCGCGTCGACGGGCCACGACAACCTCGACGGCCCTGACCAGCGCATCGGCCTCGTCGGCACCAGTCGCGACGGCGAGCGTCGCCCCGGCGTCGACTGCCGCCTGGCGTTCGTCGTCGGGAACGATGGCGACCACGGGCGTGCCGGGTGCCGTCTCTTCGAGCGCAAGGACGACGGTGGAGGGACTGGTGACGACGGCGCAGTCGACTCCTTCTTTCGCCAGCGAGTGTCCACACTCGCGGACTGTGAACGTCGCTGCGAGTTCCTCGGGGACGGCTCGTGCACCGTCTTCCATCACGAGCACCAGGACGTCGTCGTGTTCGCCTCTCATCTGACGGGACCGTTCTGATGCAATCCTCTCGCGACGATTGTTATGACTCTAACGGCGGATACAGCGGCCGACGCGAGAAACCGGTCAGTCCTCGCTTCGCTGTGCGAGAACCTGGTCGATGATACGGCCGGTCGAGAGCAGTTCGCCGTCGTACGCCGGGTCCCTGGCCGACGCCCGACGAACCGCGCAGTCGATGCCACGAGCAGCGAGCGCCTCGGCGATGGCGTCCTCGTCGTGATGCTGGTCGTGGCCGAGGACGATGTAGTCCGGGTCGATGCGCTCGATGGGGACGAAGATGTCCTCGGTGTGGCCGAGGTGCGCTTCGGTCACCATCTCCAGTGCGTCGACCATGTCGCGGCGCTGACGGTCGGGGAGGATCGGTTTCTTCTTGTGCGTCACGTTCTCCCGGCGGGCGATGATGACGTGTAGTTCGTCGCCCAGCGCGGCCGCCTCGGAGAGGTAGTGGAGATGGCCGGGATGGAGGAGATCGAACGTGCCCTGTGCGATGACCGTTGTGGGTGTCCCTGTCATATCAATCTCGCAGCTCCGCGTCGATGTCCGCCTGTGTGAAATCGAAGAACGTCTCGGGGTCGTCGAGGTCGACGTCGAGCACGGGCAGGTCGCGGGGGTCGCCGTGCTGGTCGAACGTCCGCCAGTCCTCGGGGCCGTACGGGTAGCCCATGATGATGTGGGCCAGTCCGCTGCCGAACGTGGCGAGGTCGGCGTCGCTCGGCCGAAGCACCCCGTTCGGGTGCGAGTGGATGCTCCCGAGCGCACGGCTATCGTTCGGAATCATGTTCGAGTCGACCGTCGCACTGACCGGGTTCGACCGGGTTCCGGGGATGACGAGGACGTCGGTGACGACCTGGCCGTCGAGGTCGAGACCGAGCTGCCGGGCGTCCCGCCCTCGGAGCAGTCCCATGTACTCGTTGGGATGGGTGTCCTCGGCCGCCTCCAGCGCGAACTCGATGGTGTCGCGGGCGATTCCCACGACCGGCTCTCGCCGGAACAACCGGTCGAACAGTCCCATGCCCGTCCCTCACGCCTCGGCGGTGCTAAACGTTCCGAATCGCCCGCTCGTCTTGACAAGCGTTATACGCGGCCGTTTCGAATGAACCCGTAACAATGACATCCGACTCCGTCGGCGACGCCGACGACGGGACAGGTACCGTCGTTTACGATCTGGCGCCCGACTGTACCGTCGACGACGTGGAGGAGGACACTCCCTACCTCGCCGTCGTAAACGGTATCGTCGAATACGGCATCTTCGTCGACCTCTCCGACTCCGTCTCCGGTCTCGTTCACGAATCCAACTTGAGCGGCACGTACGCCGTCGGCGACGAGGTCGTCGTCGAACTCGACAACGTCCGCGACAACGGCGACATCTCCCTCGCACCCGTCGACGTCGACGACTACGTGGTCGAGCCGGTCGCCCACGACTACCGGACGACCGCGACGACCGCGCTCGGCACGCACCTCGGTGAACAGGTCCACGTCGAAGGAACCATCACACAGATAAAGCAGACCGGTGGGCCGACCATCTTCCAGATTCGCGACGAACACGGCGTCGTCCCGGCCGCCGCCTTCGAATCGGCCGGCGTCCGCGCCTTCCCCGAGGCCGACGTGGACGACGCGGTCCGCGTGACCGGCATCGTCGAATCCCGCGACGACGCGCTCCAGCTCGAGATCGGCTCGCTGACCGTTCTCGAGGACGACGACGCCGAATCGGTCCGTGAGCGCCTCCAGAACGCACTCGAGGACCGGGCCGAGCCTCACGAGGTCGAACCGCTCGTCCAGTGGGACGCATTCGAGAAGCTCCGCGACGACCTTCGAGAGGTCGCCCGTCTGCTTCGTCAGACCGTCATCGAGGGGCGACCCATCCGCGTCCGTCACCACGCAGACGGCGACGGCATGTGTGCCTCCGTCCCCGTCCAGAAGGCCATCGAGTCGTTCATCGCCGAGGTCCACGAGGACCCCGAGGCCCCGCGCCACCTGTTCAAGCGCCTCCCGTCGAAGGCGCCGTTCTACGAGATGGAAGACGCGACGCGCGACCTCAACTACGCCCTCGAGGACCGCGCGAAGCACGGCCAGAAGCTCCCGCTCGTCCTCATGCTCGACAACGGGTCGACCGAGGAAGACGTTCCAGCCTACGAGACGTTGGCCCACTACGACATCCCCATCGTCGCCGTCGACCACCACCACCCCGACCCCGAGGCGGTCGACGACCTGCTCGCGGCGCACGTCAACCCGTACCTCTACGACGAGGATTACCGCATCACGACCGGCATGATGTGCGTCGAACTGGCCCGGATGATCTATCCGGACATGACCGACGAGTTGCGGCACGTTCCGGCCGTCGCCGGTCTCTCCGACCGTTCGAAGGCCGAGGTCATGGACGAGTACCTCGCACTCGCTGCCGAGGAAGGCTACGAGGAGGACGACCTGCGCGACATCAGCGAGGCGCTCGACTACGGCGCCCACTGGCTCCGCTACAACTCGGGTCGCCACCTCATCGAGGACGTGCTCAACGTCGGCTGTGACGACCGCGACCGACACGAGCAGCTCGTCGACTTCCTCGCAGAACGCGCCCGCGAAGAGGTCGCAGACCAGCTCGACGCGACCGAGCCGCACCTCGAACACGAGACGCTGGACAACGGTGCCCACCTCTACCGCATCGACGTCGAGAACTACGCCCACCGGTTCACCTACCCCGCACCGGGGAAGACGACCGGTGAGATCCACGACGAGAAGGTCCAGGAGACGGGCGACCCCGTCATCACCATCGGATACGGTCCGGACTTCGCTGTTCTCCGGTCCGACGGCGTCCGACTGGACATCCCGAACTACGTCTCCGAACTCCAGGAGGAGATAGTCGGCGGCGGCGTCTCCGGCGGTGGCCACCTCGTCGTCGGGTCCATCAAGTTCGTGAAGGGTCGTCGAGCCGAAGTCATCGACGCCCTCGTCGAAAAGATGGCCGACGCGAACATCGACGAAGAGCTCAGCTCGACCTCGGCGCTCTCGGACGACTGAGCCCCGTCGGTCCGGTTGTCCCTTCCTTCTCGCAGCTCACCGGTCGTGCGTTCTCTCAGTGACGAAGGTGGGCGCGCCGCTCACCGTCCGGTCCCCTGAGCCAGCGCCCCGGGACCGGCCCGTCTGGACTACGTCGACCGCCGACGGGACACGGCGGACGTCATACCCGTCGCGTGATTCGTATCCCCGTCACCGTCCGACGCGTCCACTGCTTCTTCACCATCGTTCGGGGTCATCGGTGACGCTGGCTCTACGGACCACTCGTCGACGTCCACCTCTTCGGAATCGCAACCGACGGAATCTCCCGCATCCTCGGCTGCGCCCCGGAACCGCTCCGCTCGCGCCACCAGGCTGGCGATCTTCGCGAGAGTTCCGACCAGTTCGACCGACTCGCGGTCCCGACCGAACCGGTCGTGGCGGAAGAACGTCACGACGGCGACGAGGTCCTCTCCGTCGGTTATGGGAGCGGCGATGCCGGCGTGTAGGTCAGCATCACGCGCCGCGCTCGCACGGCGGAAGTAGCTCGGGTCGGACCAGGCCGCATCGCGAATCCACTGGACGTCACCGGTCTGCCAGGCGCGCCCCGGTAGTCCTTCTCCCCTCTGGAACGTGAAGTGGGTGGAGACCGAGCGGTACTCGTAGTGCCGTCCGACGTCGCCGTACCAGACGGAGCCCGCACGAAGTAGCTGCTCCCCGCTTTCGGACTCGCTCGGCACCCACGTTTCGGCGTACTGCCAGATGGTTCGTGTACAGACGAGTTCGACCATCTCGGCCAGCGCTTCCTCGAGCGATTCGGCTGACTCCATCGCCGTGACCGCGTCGGAGACGAGGTCGAGCCGCAACGATGGTTCCGTCCTCTGCCACTTCATGCCGAGAGAGAGGCGTTTGGTCGGCTTTACTCGCTCGCACGCTGGTGGCTCCCGTACCGATTCATACCGTGGTGGTTCTCGCCGCCCGAACCGAGTCACACGTCGCGCGTCCGTATCTCGAACCGGGCGCCGCCACTCTCGCTCTCGGTCACGTTGACCTCCCAGTCGTGTGCGTCTGCGATTTCTCTGACGATTGCGAGGCCGAAGCCGGTCCCCGACTCACCGGTGGTGTAGCCGGTCTGGAACACCTTCTCGCGTTCAGCCTCGGGGATACCCGGGCCGTCGTCCTCGACGAAGAAGCCCTCGCCGTCGATGGTGCCGACGCGGACGGTCACGTCGTTCCGTCCGTGTTCGAGTGAGTTCCTGAACAGGTTGTCGAGCAGTCGCTGGAGCCGCTCCTCGTCCGCCATCACGGTCGCCCCGCCGAGGACCTGCAACGTCGCGTTCGGTGGGCTCACGTCCTCCCAGGCTTTCCCGGCGACGGTGGCCAGCGACACGTGTTCGGGTGAGATGACCCGTTTCCCCTCCTGTGCCAGTGTGAGTACGTCGGTGACGATGACGTCCATCCGCTGGAGACACTTCCCGACCGTCTCGAGGTGCTCGTTATCGGTGTCCCGTTTGGCGAGTTCGAGCGCCGCGGCGGCCGTCGAA
This sequence comes from Haloarchaeobius lipolyticus, assembly GCF_051208015.1. Taxonomy (NCBI): domain Archaea; kingdom Methanobacteriati; phylum Methanobacteriota; class Halobacteria; order Halobacteriales; family Halorubellaceae; genus Haloarchaeobius; species Haloarchaeobius lipolyticus. The sequence goes on from NZ_JBPKGF010000004.1 coordinate 502,904, forward strand.
AGGGGCGTCCGGAGGTCGTGCGAGACGGCACTCGCAAATCGAGAGAGCCGCTCGTTCTGCCGCTCTATCTCCTGCTCCCAGCTGTACCTGCTGGTGAGATCTTCGAGGACGACGATGACCTGCTCGACCGTCTCACCGTCACCCTTCACCGGTGCCGCGTTGACGAGTAACCACCGGTCACCACTCGGGGTATGGACGCCGAGCTGGCGTCCGCGAAGCGTCTTCTGCGTCATCACGACCTCGTGAACCACCATCTCGTTCTCCGGAATCGCACGGCCTTCCTGGTCGAACAGCTCGAACGAAGACTCGACGTATTGCTCGTTGAGCAGCTCGTCCAGTTCGACGCCGAGTACTTTCGCCGCCTGTGGATTCGCGTCGACGACCGTCCCGTCGGGGTCGAAGACCATGACCCCGACAGGATTCGCCTCGAACTGTTTCGTCAGGTGTCGGTGTTCGTCGGCGAGCTCCTTCACTCGCCGCTTTCGAGAGTACAGCCCGCCGAGTATCGCGATGGTCGAGACGAGTGCCACGAGACGTGGGTCGGTCTCCTTCGGTTCGCCGAGGAAGAAGATGATGACCGCGACGAAGCGCTCGCCATCGAGAATCGGCACCCCGAGTGCGGCCCTGAACCCCGCCTTCTCCGCAGCAGATGCGCGGAGAAAGTACTGGAGGTCCGCCCGTGAGACGTCCGAGATCCACTCCATCTCGTGCGTCTCCCAGACTCGACCGGGGAGGCCGACACCTTCGGTGAAGCGAAGTCGTTCTGTCGCGTCCCTGAACGCTTCGAAACCCTCGCCTTCCCCGTACCAGACGTCACTCGCGACGAGTACGTCACCGTCCGGTGTCCAGACCTCGCCGTACAGCCATTCCGAACGCTTGCAGACGAGTTCGACGGTCTCGTTGAGGGCCTCTTCCAGCGTCTCTGCGTCCGCGACCGCCTGCGCCACATCGTGGACGAGTCTGAAATCCTTCGCTGTGTCACCCACCGATACCATGGATGGTCAGAGGCGCCCACGAGTATTCACGGGTTCGTTACCTGTCTCAAAGGATACCTGTCTTCGGAACAGCACCCCGACGCCGGCAGCCGAGACGACAGCGGCGCCGAGTAGAACCCCCGGAACTGGTGCGTCGGGTTCCTCCGCCTGCCAGTCGGCATCGAAGGCGGCATCGTAGTAGGTCCCCACCGCTTCACCCGTGAGGACGACCGCGACTTCGCGGTTCTCGCGCAACGAGTGTCGGTTCCAGTTCACGCTGCCGACGACCACGTGCCGGCCGTCGACGACCACCCCTTTCGCGTGTAGCTTCTCGAACCGGTCGCCCGGTGTCACGAGTTTCGCTCGCAGGTCGAGCCCTTCGCGTTCCGCGAGTGCGTTCAACCGGCGGACGACCCGGCCGTTCTCCGATTCGACGTACCACGCCCTGCTCAGGAGGACACGGACCCTGCTTCCGTTCCGCGCCGCCGAGATGGCGGCCCGCATCAGTGGTGTCTCGACACTCCCGACGGCCATCTGTTCGATGCTGACGGACGTTTCCGCCCCCGCCACGAGCGTCCGCAGCGAACGCTCGGCGTTGTCCGGCGCGACGAGGACGGTGACGTCATCGACGGGGACCGTCTCCGGTGGAATAGTCTGGCGATACGAGCCGGTGGCCACGTCCCCAGAGACGGGGTCGATACTGGAGCGATGGTCCTCCCACGAAGACGCGTCTCGAGCCTGCCAGTCGGCGTCGAACACCGCCTCGAGCGCGGCGACGGTGTCACCTCGAACCGCGACTCCCCAGCCACGGTTCGCGTGCCCACCGCTCCCGGAGGGTTTCCAGTTCTCGGTGAGGACGAGGGCTCGTTCGTCGGCCACCGCGTACTTCGCGTGGTGGAAGTCGTAGCGTGCTTCCTCGCCGCCGAGAACCCGGACCTCGATTCCCGCGTCGGCGAGTCGGTCGAGGACCGCGACCTGCCGAGCGGTCGTCCCCCCGACCGGGTCGGCATCGACGAGGACACGGACCGACACCCCTCGCTCGTGCGCCGCGAGCAGTGCGTCCGCGGCCCGGTGCGAGGCGAACGTGTAACCGGCAAGCCAGATACGGTCGTTCGCTCGGTCGAGTGCGTCGAGCGGTACTGCCGAGTCCGGCGTGACGAAGGCCCGAACCGTCGTCGGCCCCGAACGGGCAGGGGCGAAGTCGGTCTCGCCGGGCGCTATCCAGCGAGTCCCGTCCCACCTGGCTCCGGACGGCGCGTTCCTGTAGGTCTCGGCGTCGATACGGACGCCGTTCCGGCGGAGGACGACGGTCTCACCACCGTTCGCGAGGGCGGGGAAGCCGGTGACTGCGACGGTCTGGTCCGCCACGCCGGCGGGGACCGCCCCGGGGTGGGCGGTGAACGCGACCGTCCCAGAGACGGTCCGGTCGGGGAGGGCAGCGCTTCCCTCGTCGTCCGCGAGTGACCAGCCCGCGAGGTTGGTTCTGCCGTCGAACCGGACGACGACGTACTCGCCACGGTCTCCCGGTGCGGTCGGGTTCGGGAGTATCGCGACGAGACTCGCCGCTGGTGTTTCCTCCTCGGGGTGGGGAGCCGACCAGTCCACCCCTCCGTCGGACGGCGAGGCGAGAGCCGCCGCTGGAGCGCCGAGGAGCGTGGCGACGAGGGCGACGGCCACGAGCTGCTGGAACACGCCGCTACTGGCCGCGGCTTCGGATAAAAAGGGTCGGACGATGCCAGGGACGAAGCCGGCTGCACCAGCGTTCGTCCGGGTGGCGCGTGCGACTTACGCCGTCGGTTCGGCTTCCGGAGACGAGACGGCGTCGGTCGCCTTCTGCGCTTCGTCCTGCACGATGAACGACCGGTCGTCAGCGTAAGCGGCCGCGGTCTCCAGTGCGGATTCGGTTCCGATCTGGTTCAGCGCCCAGGCGGCGCTCGCGCGGACGGTATCGTCCTCGTCCTCGTCGAGCACGTTACCGAGCGGTTCGACGACGCGGGTGTCGCCGATGAGGCCCAGCGCGCGGGCGGCACGGGACCGGATGATCGGGTTCTCGGCCTCGAGCTTGTTGGCGAGCGGCTGGACGGCATCCTCGCTGCCGATCTCGCCGAGCGCCTTGAACGTCACCTTCTGGAGCGCCGGGTCGGAATCCGCGTCCACGTACTCCAGCAGCTTCTCGACCGGCTCTTCGTCCGCGATCTTGCCGAGTACCTTGATGGCCTGCTTGTCGCGGCGGTTCGCGAGGTTCATCATCGGCTCGATGGCCTCGACCGGCCCGAGCCGTTCGAGCGCCTCCATACAGTGCTCCTGCATGAAGTCGGACTCGAAGGTGTCCAGCCCGATGAGTATCTTCTCGGGCTGCATGTCGCGTTCGAACACCTTGATGGCGTGCCACTCCGGCGGGAAGTCCTTGCGGTGGTCCAGCACGTCGTAGAAACCGTGGTAGTCGAGCTGCTCGCGGACGGTGAGGTCGTCCCACTCCTCCGCCGCCTCGAGTTCGGCCTGCAGCTCCTCGACGGCGTCCATCAGCGACTGGATGGTCTCTGTGTCCTCGTCCGGGTCGAGCTCCATCGCGGCGATGACACGGTCTGCCTCGCCGAGCATCTCGGCGGCCTCGTCGACGTCGTCGACGTCCGTGCTCATGCCGAGCTCCTCGTGCGCGATGAACGACTCGACGGCCTCTACGACCTGCGCCTCGCCGTCTTCGGTCCAGCGCGTGTCGGCCACGGTGCTCTGGGCCTCGTCGATCTTCTCGCAGACGTCCTCCGCGTACGGCCCGCGCTGGGACTCGAGTTCGTCGCGCAGGTCCGAGAGCTCGGATTCGAGTTCGTCTGCCGGGTCCTCCTCGTCTTCGTCTTCGGCCGCGGGCAGGTCCGCCGCTTCGAGGTCGGCCTCGATGTCGTCGAGTTCGGACTCGACCTCGTCGAGGTCCGCTTCCGTCTCGGCGGCTTCGAGGTCGTCGGCCGCGGCGTCCAGTCGCTCCTGCAGCGACTCGACGCTCACGTCGTCGGCCCCGGACTGCTCGTCGGCATCGGAATCGTTCTCACTCATATATGTCCCCCGTTGCCGGTTGGTTCATGCGCGCATCTCGGTCCAGCGTGTTCCTAAGCGTTTCCATACCATTCCGTCACGACCCGCCCCCCGCGCCAGTAGAACCAGGGGCCACCCAGCAGGTACGCCAGCGCGAGGGTCAGGATAGCCCACGGGAACGTTCGCCCCCACGAGTAGGGGAACAGAACCGCCAGCGCGTGGACGACGCCCATGAGCAGGGCGTCGCGCGCGAGCAGGTCGGGGTAACGGACCGTCGACACCATCAGGTAGACGAAGACGGCCGTTCCCGTCAGCAAGAGTGCGGGATCGGTCACGTCGCAGAGGACCGCGGCCGCGAGGATGGTCGCGGCGAGCGTCGTCGGCACACCCTCGGTGAACGTGTCCGCGGTATCGTAGGCCGTGTACATCCCGAGCCGGATGACGCCCATCGCGACGAACAGCGCCGGAAGCGCGAGCACCACGGCCGTCCGTAGCGTCGGCTCGGAGAGGACGGTCTCCCAGTTCGACGTCACGGTCGCGTAGACCAGCACCGCGGGCGCGACCGAGAACGAGGCGACGTCCGCGAGCGAGTCGAGATACGGACCGACCTTCGACCCGCCCGAGTACCGGGCGACGACGCCATCGAGCCCGTCGGCGATGCCCGCGAGCAGGATCAGTCGAGCCGCCAGCTCGACGTCCTGCATCGCGACGACGACCGCGACGAACCCCAGCGAGGCGTTCGAGGCGGTCACCACGTCCGCGAGACTCAATCGACCGACGAACCGTGGCAGCATATCAGCGGGGTTGGCTGCCGCCCTTTTACGCTCTTTCGGTCTCCCGGTGGCGTGGACACGCCACAGTCTCGGACTCGAGACACCTGACACCATCGGGCGTTGCCCCACGGCTCGCGACTCGGCGATTCCGCCAGGACACCGCCTGCGACGGTCAGTAGTCCGATTCTCGAATGGTGAGACAGACCGCGTCGCTTACGTCGGAGAGTTACCAACGCCCGCGTATGAAACGCCGTACGTTCCTCGCCGCGATGGGGGCCACGACCACGGTCTCCGGGCTCTCGGGCTGTCTCGCGCTCTCGTCCGGCTCGCGGACCGACTGCACCGACGGTTGCGACGTCAGCATGGGGGCGAGTTCGTTCCGGCCGGCGGAGCTAACCGTCGCCGTCGGCGACACCGTCAGCTGGAAGAACACGTCGAGCAAGGCGCACACGGTGACAGCGTACGGGAACGCGATTCCCGAGGATTCCGAGTTCTTCGCCTCCGGCGGTTACGAGTCCGAACAGGCGGCCCGCGATGCCTGGTTCGGCAAACGAGGGGGCGCCATCTCCACCGGCGAGACATTCGAGCACACGTTCGAGGTTCCCGGAACCTACAACTACGTCTGCATCCCGCACGAACGCGGCGGTATGACTGGCCGGATTGTCGTCGAAAAATAACGGATTCAGCTCGAGTCGAGCCGGGCGGCCGGCTTACTCTTCGTCTTCGTCGGCGTCGCCTTCCGTCTTGTCGACGTCGACGGCCTCGGTGTCGACGTCCTCTTCGTCGACCTCGACGGATGCCTCTTCCTCGGCGGCGACCTCCTCGGGACGCGCTTCGAGGGTTGCCTTCTGGATCTCCACCCGGCGGAGCGGGTAGATGGTCTTCGCCTCGCTGTAGATCGCGGACGAGAGACGGCCCTCGACGACGGAGTCGACGAGGTCCTCGAAGGTGCGCTCGCGAGCGGCCTCGCGGACGATCTTCGTCATCGTCTTGCGGATGGCGCGCTCCTGGCTGTGGTCGGCCTTCTTCGTCGTGAACGCCACGGGCTGAATCTGGACGCGGTAGTCGTCCGTCGTCATCACCGTTACGTGCGCGTCGACCTTCGACGCGCCGCGGCGCACGAGGCTGCGCAGGTAGTCACGGGTCAGTTCGTGTTGGACGAACTCCGTGTACGCTGCGTCGCTGCCCACGTCGGTCACCTTGAACTTCAGCTTGGTGTTGTTCTCGCTGGCGTTGTTGGTGAGCTCGCCGAGGGTTGTTTCGATGGTGCGGTCGAGCACCTTCTCCGGTTCGTCTGCGGGCGTGGTACCCAGCTCCTCCCGGTCGAACAGCTCCGGGGCGTGGAGGGTGTACCAGCGCTTCTTCTCTTTCTTGCGTGAAACGGATCGTTCACTCATGGTTTGGTGGTGTCTGTTGTTCTGCGTGTCGTACCACTCGTGACGCGACGTCGAGGTTCACGACGTAGTCGTCGACGGTCGAGTGCAGGCCGCCGGTCGTCTCGCGCTCGATGCGCGTGACGATGGTGCCATCGTCGACCGTGGTACGCATTTCGTCTGTGTTGTCCGGGGTGAGCGCGGCTGCCACCACGTGGGGGCGGTCGTGCTCGGTCCGGATGGTCGCTCGTCGCGTCATAGTGCCTCCCTGAAAGCGGATATGAACTCCCTGCTCTCGCACTCGAAGGTCGCATAGCCCGTCCGCGGGGTCCCGTCGTGGGCCCCGCCGGTCTGGGTGACCGCCCGCGCCATGACGCCCGCGAGGTCGCGGCCGTCGACGGCAGCGGCGGCCGCCTCGTCGTCCGAGACGACCAGTGCCACCGGTTCGGGCGACCGGAAGTCGCGAACCAGTCTGGCGGCGACCGAGACCGGACCCTCGTCCACGCGCGCGACGAACACGCCGTCGTAGCGACCAGTCGTCGCGTCGCGCACGGTGTCGTGGGCCGCAGTCGCGGTCTCGCGCCAGACCGATAGCGCACTCTCGCGGACGTCGTGACCGAGCGCCAGCGCCACGCCCGTTCCGGGCGCAGCAGCCGCCGTACAGTCGAGGACGTCCGCCAGGCCGCCGACGGTGGCGAAGCTGCCTTCGGGCGTCTCGTACGGGCGAAGCGCGCGGTCGAGCACCTCGCCCGACCGCGGCGTCGCCTCGTCCGCACCGACCGTCTCGACCGCGACCAGCGACGCGAGTGTGCGTCGCGCATCGTCGTCCAGCTCGTCTGCGAGGTCGAGGTCGGCCAGTGCGGCCTGCGTCTCGTCGTGGTCGCCGGAGAACGACGCGTGTACGAGCGTCGAACCGGCGAGTCCGTCTCGGTCGTCTTCGGTGGGGGTCGCGACTCCTGGGCGCCGCCTGAGGCGCCCGCTCGTCTCTGCTGCGTCTACCAGTCGTTCGGTCGCGCCAGCTCCGGGTGTGACGCCCGCTGCGACGGCACCGGCGAGCGCCAGTACCGAGTCGGGTGCGCCACCCAGCTCTCCCGCGAGTCGCCACGCCGCCACGCTCGCCGGCTCGTCGGCCGGGTCGAGGTGGTAGGCGTCGGACTGCGAGGACCCGACGACCAGCGCGATTGCGCCGTCGTCGCGGTCGATGGTCGCACGCTCGGTGCGCTCGGCCTCGGTTCGGCCGACGCTCACCTGGAACGGCGTGCCGACGTCGGCCAGCGCTCTCGCGAGCAGACCGGCCGCGGCGACGGCGTCGCCGTCCGCACGGGCGACCAGATGGACGAACGGGGCGCTCCGCATGGCGGGCGCGATGCGCTCGCCGGAAGCGTCCCCGTCAGCTGTGCGACCCGAGTGCGACATGTGGAGTTCTTAGCCTTCGAGGAGTTCTTTCGCTTCGTCGTAGTTGTACTCGAAGTCGGCGTCCAGCTCGTCGCCCCGGTAGTACGAGACGAGACGGCGGACCTTCGACTCCGTGTTCTGGAGTGCGCGCTTGTTCTGGAAGTCCTGCTGGTTCTCCTCCATGTGGTCGCGGAGGCGAACAGCTCGCTCCATCAGGTTGCGCAGGTCTTCGGGCAGGTCAGCAGAGGCGTCGTTCTCCTCGAGGATCTCGGTGACCTTCTTCCCCGTCGCCAGCTTGACGTTGGGGACGGGAGTGCCGGTCACGCCCTCGTCGCGCAGCTTCATACCGATCTGCGACGGGTCGTAGCCCTGCTCTGCCAGTTCGACGACGCGCTCTTCGATCTTGTCGGCGTCGACGTCACTCCACTCCGGGTTCTCATCCACCGCGGGTCGGTCCGAACCGGACTTGCCGCGACGGCGGGTGTGCATTCTGGCCATTGTCGATGATAGGAACAACAGACCGAAAGATATGCGAATCCGACACGCCACAGGCGTCTCTCGACGCCCGCGGCTGTCGGGAGCACCTCCGTAATCCCAAGCCGGCGGAAGCCCGCCGACGAGTCAGATTTACGGCCGTGCTGTTCCCGTGGGATGCTTCCCGAAGCGCGGACTAAAGGGTTTCTACTCGCTCTCGCGTGCGTGGGAGAGACACCACCGTTTCGTGTGAAGCGTCGCCACGGGAGGCCGTCCCGTCACGCAATCGATTCGAGAGGTTTATCAATACCCCCCGACCAACGTATGAATGCAATCGAGGGCTCGTAGATCAGAGGTAGATCACTCCCTTGGCATGGGAGAGGCCCCGGGTTCAAATCCCGGCGAGTCCATTTCCTTCGTTCACTACGTTCACTCAGTCAATGGACTCGCCGTAGTCCCACTTGCTCGCTTCGCTCGCTCGCGGGACTCCCGGCGAGTTTTATTTAATATCGAACCGATAATCCAGCATTTAACCGCCTAAAAGAGACGGTTTAGAGAATTTTTAGAAACTAGCACATAGTATTTAACTAACTATAGAGCAGAGAATTTCAGACATGAAACCTCTAAGAAAAGCAATCGTTCAGATAAGGTCATATTTCGACATATACAACCAGATTTTTGTAGCTATTTCATTACTTATAATTGGTGCGACAGCCATTTTTGATGCCTCATTATCAGTCGCTGTGGCTTTATTCACTGCAGTTTACTCATTCATCGCATTCAATCAGATGAGGAGTTCTGACAGCGTATGGGCACGTTCCCCAACCGTCCGTCGAGAATATAAAAAAGATAGTGAGTCAGACACATTTGATTTCGGTCTAAGAAACTTTGGTCCAGGTCCGGCTCTCTATCTTCGAGCCCATGCAACTGTTGTGCCAGAAGGCCCAGAATACACGCTTGCAAAATCCGAAACACCTCTTCATCTTTCGGAAGGAGAATTTGTTTCAGTATTGCAGGGGGAACTAACAGAGCTACGAGATCGGGAGTCAGATTTGTATAATAATGATGATTCAAAACGAATTGAACTCTATTATACGTTCGATTCGCTGTCGGGAAGGCAAACACCGCCTGACTTAAAGGAACCGTGCAGCCGATCCATTGAGGAAGTCATTAAAATGTCTGAAAATCCAAGAGAAGAGAGGCTAGAGAACATTAAATACAATTGTTCTAAATAATTGGGATTCTATATTTCATTTGGCTCCTCAATGAACATTTCTTCAGGTGGTTTCACCACTCACCCCTTGATGTTCGCCATCGGCTTCAACCGCGCAACCTTCGTCCCGATGCCGAGCGCGTCACTCACCCGGATGACCTCGTCGACGTCCTTGTACGCACCCGGCGCTTCCTCGGCCAGCGTCGCCTTCGACCTGGCTTTCACGTAGATTCCCTTCGCCCGGAGCGACTCCTGCAGTTCGCCGGACGGGAAGTCCTTCTTCGCCTGGGTGCGCGAGAGTGCCCGGCCGGCGCCGTGGGCCGTCGACCCGAAGGTCAGCTCCAGCGAGCGGGGACCGCCACAGAGGACGTACGAACTCGTGCCCATGCTGCCGGGGATGAGGACCGGCTGGCCGACGTCGCGGTAGGCGTCGGGGACCTCGGGTCTGCCGGCGGGGAAGGCCCGGGTGGCGCCCTTGCGGTGGACGAGCAGGGTCTGCTCGACGCCGTCGACCTCGTGGCGTTCCTCCTTCGCGATGTTGTGACAGACGTCGTAGACCAGCTCGACGGACTCGTCGCCGAACAGGACCTCGAAGGCCTCGCGGACCGCCTGGGTCATCGCCTGGCGGTTGGCCCACGCGAAGTTGGCCGCAGCGTACATCGCGGCGCGGTAGTCCTGGGCGGCCTGGTCGGCCAGCGGCGCGTAGATGAGCTGGCGGTCGGGGAGCCTGCCGACGAGGCCGGGATAGGTCTTCTCGAACCGGCGGATGTAGTCGGTGCAGGTCTGGTGGCCGAGGCCGCGCGAGCCGGAGTGGATGGTCACGACGACCTGGCCCTCCTCGATGCCGAATGCCCGCGCGGTGGGTTCGTCGAACACCTCCTCGACGCGCTGGACCTCGAGGAAGTGGTTGCCCGACCCGAGCGAACCGACCTGTTTCAGCCCGCGCTGGAACGCCTGGTCGGAGACCTTGTTCGAGTCGCCCGGCAGCTTGCCGTTCTCCTCACAGTGTTCGAGGTCGGCGTCGGTCGCGTGGCCGTGGTCGCGCATCCACTCCATCCCGCCGGCGAGGATGCCCGCCAGGTCCGCCCCGTCGGTCGAGATGTAGCTCCCCTTGCCGACACCGACGGGGACCAGCCGGTAGAGGTAGTCCGCGAGCTCGCGTTCTTGGCCCCTGAGTTCGTCGGCGGTCAGGCCAGTGCGGAGCAGGCGGACGCCGCAGTTGATGTCGAACCCGATACCGCCGGGGCTGATGACGCCCGACTTTCGGTCGACTGCGGCGACGCCGCCGATGGGGAAGCCGTAGCCTTGGTGGCCGTCCGGCAGGAGGACCGAGTACCGCTGGATGCCGGGCAGGGTCGCGACGTTCCGTGCTTGCGTGAGCGTCAGGTCGTCGGTCGACCGCATCTCGGCGAGCAGGCTCGCCGAGGCGTACACCCGCACGGGGACGAGCATGTCATCCGCGCGGGGAATCTCGTAGACGTTCTCTTCGACCTCGTTCAGTGGAAGTTCTGCGATCGCCATGGAGGGTCACTAGGCGTGAGTACGCCGTGAGACAGCGAGAGGGTTCGCCTTGGTGTCTGACGACGGAGAGAACGGACACCGAGGCGGTGACGAGTGCGAACCCCTCAGCAGGGGTCGGGTATCGTTACGCCCGTTCGCGACGGATGTTCACCCGTGGAACGACCAGTCCCCACGGAGAACCGTCCGACGTTGAGCGACCCGAGCCCGGTCGCGAGGACCGTCCTCGAACAGCGGTGCCTCCGCCGAGACGAACACGGGACCGTCGTGGAGACGCCTGCGGAGCTCGTCGAGCGGGTCGCGACCGCGGTCGCCAGCGTCGAGGACCAGTACGGCAACGACCCGAACATCGTCGCGAGCGAGTTCGCGGCGATGCTCGACGCGCTCTACTTCCTCCCGAACTCACCGACGTTGAGCAACGCAGGGACGGGGACCCAGCAGCTAGCGGCCTGTTTCGTCCTCCCGGTCGAAGACTCGCTCGAGTCCATCTTCGGCGCGCTCGGGAACGCGGCGCTCGTGCACCAGACCGGTGGTGGGACGGGATTCTCGTTCTCGAGACTCCGCCCCAGTGGAGACGTGGTCGGCGGGAGCGGCGGCGTCGCCAGCGGCCCCGTGAGCTTCATGAAGATATTCGACTGCGCCACCGAGCAGGTCAAACAGGGTGGTCGTCGACGCGGGGCGAACATGGGCGTGCTCGCAATCTGGCATCCGGACGTCGAGACGTTCGTCACCGCGAAACGGACCGAGGGAGTGCTTCGGAACTTCAACCTCTCGGTCGCGACGGACGCCCGCTTCTGGGCGGCCGTTTCAGAAGGGTCCACCTACGACCTCGTGAATCCCCGGACGGGGACGGTGACGGAGACGGTCGACGCCGGTGCACTCCTCGACGAGATCGCGGCCGCGGCGTGGGAGAGCGGCGACCCGGGCATCGTCTTCCTCGACGCGATAGCCGCAGCCAATCCGACTCCTGCGCTCGGTTCTATCGAGGCGACCAACCCGTGCGGGGAGACCCCGTTGCTCCCGTACGAGGCCTGCGTGCTCGGCTCGGTCAACCTCGCGCGGATGACGACGGACGGAGGAATCGACTGGGACCGGCTGGGCCACACCGTCAGGTTGGCCATCCGATTCCTCGACGACGCTATCGACGCCTGCACCTACCCCCTGCCGGAGATAGAGGCGGCCGTGACCCGGACGCGGAAGCTCGGCTTCGGAGTGATGGGGTTTCACGACCTGCTCGTCGACCTCGGAATCTCGTACGATTCGGACGAGGCCGTCGCGGTCGCGGAGGAGATGATGGCGTTCGTCTCCGAGGAAGCGTGGGAGGCCTCCGCCGATCTCGCCGCAGAGCGCGGCACCTTCCCAGCGTTCGGCCAGTCGGAACTCGACGGGCCGGTCAGGAACGCCACCACGACGGCTATCGCCCCGACTGGGACGCTCTCGCTCGTCGCTGGCTGTACATCGGGAATCGAACCGATGTACGGCGTCGCCTACGAGAAGCACGTCCTCGGCGGCCTGGAGCTGGTGAACGAGCGGTTCGTCGACATCGCACGCACTCGTGGCTTCGATACCCCCGCTCTCCTCGCGACAGTTCGTGACCGGACCTCGATACAGGACGTCGACACGGTTCCCGCCGATGTCCGGCGACTGTTCCAGACCGCTCACGACGTCTCCCCGGTTCGTCACCTGGAGATACAGGCCGCCTTCCAGCAGCACACGGACAACGGCGTGAGCAAGACCGTGAATCTGCCCGAGTCGGCCACCGTCGAAGACGTTCGCGACGTGTACGAACTCGCCCGGGAGCTCGACGTGAAAGGCATCACAGTGTTCCGGAGTGGCTGTCGGCGCGAGCAGGTGCTCGGGTCGAACCCACTGGAAGATGCCTGTCTCAGAGTGTGTGACGGGCGACGTCAGTAGGCGAGCCGCCCGGGTAACTTGCTGGTTGAAAAACGGCCTTCTTTCGCAAGCCAGCTATGGATTCCTTCCGGCACCCTTCTTTCAGTATGTCCGAAATCGAAACCAGACAGGAGCTCACGAGAACCGAGGTCGCCGCTTACCTGCGCGAGTTCGCCGCCCAGCTCGACCAGACAGAGACGACGAGCCAGAGCGGTGGGATGCAGGGGTCCATCCCGACGGACTCGCCTGACATCACGTCGGGAGATACAGACTCTGGGGCCACGCCAGCAGACGGGACGGTCGAAGGGAGCGAGCCAGCGCCCCACGAGCAGACCGAGCCGGCGGCCAGCGGACAGAACGATACGGCCACCAATGAGCAGGCCGAACCGGCCGCCGAAGGGCAGACGACGAAGCAGGACGGCAGGGTCACCTTCCTCGTCGGCAACGACAGTGCGACCATCAACCCGCCCGAGAACGTCGCGTTCGACGTCGCCGTGGGCTCCGACTCCTCGCTCATGGAGATGTCCGAACAGCGGGAGGTCGGCTTCACAATCTCCTGGGACGCTGCAGACGAGCCCGAAGACGACGATCTCAGTATCGAGTGACCGCCGGGGACCACAGAAGAACCGGTTGGACCGACACAACCACTGTGTGACCACCAAGAGCTATGCCACTTCGTCTCACTATCTGCATCCATGGACGACGAGGCATACGACGAACTCGTTCGCTCGGTGACTCCACGGGAGAGCGTCGGCGGCGTCAAGACCTACCAGAACACGGTCGCGATGGCCTGTCCGGCGTGCGAGGAACCCTTCGACGACCTCGTGGTGTGCGAGGACGAGTACAGTAGTCTGGAGCTGAGCAAGATGCTCGACCTGTGCGTGACGACACACGAGGGTGACGTGCTGCTGTTCACGCACAAGCCCTGAAACGAACTGCCCATTCGGCTGAGAGGCACAGAATCGAGCGGACTGGACGGAAACGACCGGAACCCGCCCCGTTTTTACCGATGCCTGTGCACGTGTGAGACATGGAACCGGACTTCTCTCACCTCGACGAGTTCCTCGCCGACGAAGGACTCGACGGCTACGCCTTCCTCGACGACGAGTCGAACTCCAACCTCTACTACACGACAGGCTTCGGCGCACCCGACCCGTTCTTCGCGGTCTACACGCCCGACGCCGTCGGCATCCTCGCGTCGTCTCTGGAGTACGGCCGAGCGAAGAAGGAGAGTCGAGCCGACGTCGTCAAGCGACACAGCGACTACGACATGCGAGCCAAGCGAGCTGAACACGGCGACGACGCTTTCTTCGAGGTCATCGCGGAGTTCCTCGCGGACATGGACGTCGAGTCGCTGGCCGTCGAATCGAGTTTCGGCGTCGGGGCCGCCGACAAACTCCGCGAGCGGGATCTTACCGTGACGGCGGAGTACGACGGGGTCGTCGGCGACATCAGGGCGGTGAAGACCGAAGAGGAGATCGACCACGTCCGCGAAGCCCAGCGTGCCAACGAGCAGGCGATGGCCCGGGCCGAGGAGCTCATCCGAGAGGCGGACGTCCGCGACGGCGTCCTCTACCGTCCCGAGGCCGACGAACCGCTGACCAGCGAGTTCGTCAAACAGGAGATCGAGATAACCCTGCTTCGGCACGACTGCTCGCTCGATACGACCATCGTCGCGAGCGGCGAGAACGCGGCCGACCCCCACGACCGCGGCTCCGGCCCCATTCGCGAGGGTGAGTTCGTCATCGTGGACATCTTCCCACGTAACAAGGCTTCGCGCTACCACTCGGACATGACCCGGACGTTCCTCAAAGGCGAGCCGAGCGAGACCCAGCAGGAGTGGTTCGACGTGACCGACGAGGCACGGAAGGCCGCCCTCGACGCTGTCGAACCGGGAGCGACGGGCGAGGAGGTCAATCAGGCGGTCGTGGACGTCTACGACGAGGCGGGCTACCCGACCGTGTTCACCGACCCGACGACCGAGACCGGTTTCATCCACTCGACCGGCCACGGCGTCGGACTCGACGTCCACGAGGGGCCGTCCATCAGCTCGAACGGCGACGAACTCGAAGCGGGCAACGTCATCACCATCGAACCGGGACTGTACGACCCCAAAATCGGTGGGGTCCGCATCGAGGACATCGTCGTCGTCACCGAAGACGGCTACGAGAACCTGACCGACTACCCGATATCGCTCGTCGTCGAGTGAACGGGCCGGCGGCCGCTACGGGTCCCTGAACCGACCCTCGAAGGCCCCGCAGCCGCGCCCCGTGCCACGACCGGCGAACATCAACAGTTAAAAAGTCGCTGGCGGTAGTTGGAATCAATGATGAACCTGCGCCTGTTCACCCCCGAGGGAGCGTTCAACTGGCTGATGATCTCGATAATGGTCCTGGTCGTCGTGACGGCTGGGCTGTTCGCCTACGCCGGCTGGTTCTGAGGCCGACCGAACCCCTTTTCCGAACGGACCGGGTACCCGAATTGATGACTACGCTCGTCGTCGGCGCCGGTGCGATGGGGCGGTGGGTCGGGTCGCTCGTCCCGGGTGACGTCGCCTACACCGATACCGACCCCGACGCAGCGGCTGCTGCCGCGTCGGCGACAGGTGGCCGAGTAGTTCAACTCGACCACGACGAGACGTTCGAGGCGGTCTGTCTCGCGGTTCCGATGGCGGTCGTACGGGAAGCTATCGCAACCCATGCACCTGCGGCGGAGCGAGCGATATTCGACGTCACCGGCGAGATGACCGGTCCGGTAGAGGCGATGCGGAAATACGCCCCAGACCGCGAGCGCGTGAGTTTTCATCCATTGTTCGCACCCGAGAACGCGCCTGGAAACGTTCCCGTCGTTGCAGACGTCCCCGGGCCGGTCACGGACCGGATACGAGAACGCATGTCCGATGCCGGGAACACGGTCTTCGAGACGACCGTCCGAGAACACGATGAGGCGATGTCGACGGTCCAGGCGAAAGCCCACGCAGCCATTCTCGCATACGCCCTCACTGCCGACGAGGTCGACGAGCGATTCCACACCCCTGTCTCCACCGAACTGACCGACCTGATCGACCAGGTCGTCGGTGGCGAGCCCCACGTCTACGCGAACATCCAACAGGTGTTCGATGGGGCAGACGACGTCGCCGATGCGGCCCGATTGATCGCGGACGCAGACGCCGAGACGTTCGTCGAACTCTATGAAGATGCTACAACCAGACGAACAGAGCGGTCGACACGAGAGGATACATGACAGAGAGAGACGCAATCGTCGCGAACGCGAAGTACTTGCGAAACGTCCGGCCGATCGATCCAGCGGAGATATCTGAGTACGTCGAAGGGCAGCCCCATCCGGCCGTGGTGCGTCAGACGCTCCGGGAGGAGGCGCTCGACCTCGGACTCGTCGAGCGGCCCGATGGGACGTTCTCGCCGGTCGACGACACCCCCATCAGCACGTCTGTCGACCGGGTCGAGGCGTTCCCCGCCGTCTACGGCGAGGAGCTGATAGAGCTTCTCGTCGAGCGCTACGGACTCGACTGGAGCGAGGGAGACGCGGGCGAGGAACTACGGACGGCTATCCGCCGGCTCAAGGACGACTACTACCGGCGCCGGGACGTCGAGTACGACGAGGTCGCGTCTCTCGCCTACGCCATTTATCACCTCCCAGACTTTTATGCGGCGATACAGTACGTGCTCAACGACCTCACTGCGAAACGCTTGCTTCCGCGAGAGCTCCGGGTCCTCGACGTCGGAGCCGGTACGGGCGGCCCGGCCCTCGGCCTCCACGATTTCCTCCCCGACGACGTGCTGGTCGACTACCACGCCGTCGAGCCGTCCTCGGCGACGACAGTGCTGGAACGGCTTCTCCAGTGCACTGCGCCGAGCTTCCACACCAGCATCACCGAAGCTACTGCCGAGGCCTTCGAGCCGGAGGGTGAGTACGACCTCATCCTGTTCGGTAACGTGCTCAACGAACTGGACGACCCCGAAGCGGTCGTCCGCCGTTATCTCGACCACCTCGCAGACGACGGCTCTCTCGTCGCGCTCGCTCCGGCGGACAAGAACACGAGCATCGGTCTCCGTACAGTCGAACGGGCTGTTACCGACCGGGCCTCCGTCTACTCCCCGACGGTACGGCTCTGGCCGGGCGTCGAACCCACGGACCGCGGCTGGTCGTTCGACGTCCGACCGGATCTCGCGACCCCCGATTTCCAGCGACGCCTCGACGAGGCGACCCCAGAGCACGACGAGGCACACGCGCCGGGTGAGTTCGTCAACGTCGACGTGCAGTTCTCCTACAGTATCCTCCGGACCGACGGGCAGCGCATCCTCGACGTCACACCCAGTGCCGACCGGTTCGCGCGGATGGCCGACTCCGAGAAACACGTCTCGAACCGCGTGGACATGCTCGCTGTCAAGCTCTCGCACGACCTGAGCGACCCGGACGCTGAGACGAATCCGCTGTTCAAAGTCGGCGACGGCTCCGAGCAGACCGACCACTACGCCGTGTGCGTGAAAGATACCAGCCTCAACCACGACCTCCACGAAGCCGCGTACGGCGACCTGCTCTCGTTCGAGTCCGTCCTCGTGCTCTGGAACGATGACGAAGAGTCCTACAACCTCGTCGTCGACGAAGAGACCGTCGTCGACCGTATCCCGAAACCGGTCTAGGGCGGTCGCCGTAAGCCGGACTCTGCTTCTCCGAACGGTGGCCTTTTGCCCACCCCATCCGTCGCCTCCCCCATGAACGGGGATCTCGAAATCTTGCTGACCAACGACGACGGTATCGAAAGCCCGGGATTCCGGGCCATCTACGACGCCCTCTCGGACGTCGGGAACGTTACGGCAGTGGCACCGGCGACGGACCAGAGCGCCGTCGGCCGCGCCATCTCGAACGACGTCGAGGTCGAAGAACACGAACTCGGGTTCGCCGTCCACGGGACCCCCGCAGACTGTGTCGTCGCCGGACTTCAGGCGCTCGGCCCAGAGCCGGACATCGTCGTCTCCGGCTGCAACCGCGGCGCGAACCTCGGGCACTACGTCCTCGGCCGCTCGGGGACGGTCAGCGCAGCTGTCGAGGCCGCATTCTTCGGTATCCCCGCCATCGCCGTCTCACTGTACGTCCCGTTCGACCCGGAGGACGACCGGCCCTGGTCCGAGATCGACATCCCGGCCAGCGACTACGCCGAAGCCGCTCGCGTGACCGCCTTCCTGACCGAACACGCGCTGGGAGCCGGTGTCTTCGCGGAGGCGGACTATCTCAACGTCAACGCGCCACTCCCCGACGACGGACCCGCACCACTCGAGATAACCCACCCGTCTCACGTGTACGATATGGATGCGACCGTCGAAGAGGGGACCGTGTCGCTGCACGACCGCGTCTGGGAACGGATGGCGACGGGTAACATCCCCGACGAGGAGGGGACCGACCGCCGCGCCGTCGTCGAGGGTCGAGTCTCCATATCGCCACTCACTGCACCGCACACCACCCGACATCACGAGTCGCTCGATGCCCTCGTCGAACGATATCCCGGCGAGTGACCGGAACGACGCGTTTTCGGTCCGTCGGCACGAATCGACGCGTATGACGACCGTCGAGATAGAATACTGCGTTCCCTGTGGCTTCCTCAATCGCGCCGAAGACCTCCAGCACGTCCTGCTACAGACGTTCGGTCAGGAGCTCGACGCGGTGACGCTTCGAACGGGCGACCACGGCGTCTTCACCGTCAGCGTCGACGACCGACGCGTGTTCGACCTCGCCGACGACGAGTTCGACGTCGACGCGATCGTTCGCTCCGTGAAACAGCACCTCTGAGCTAGTAGCCTCGCTTCCTGTTGACCAGCGCCCCGACCAGCAGTATCAGGAGTAGTAGTCCCGCAGCGGCGACTCCGACGGGCTTTAGCCGTTCTCGCAAGATGGCCTCGTTCTGCTGTTCAGCCGACTCGTTGTGGTACTGGTACACCTCGTCTGGTTCCGTGCTCCAGTTCCTGACCGCGATCGGTTCGAACGGACGGTGCCAGAAATCCGTCTCACCGTCGACGGTCCCCGAGAACTCGACCTGGTCCGCGATATCCGAGTCATTGTGGATTCGACCGGTATAGAGACGAACTTCACCGGCGACCTGCTTCCCAGGGCGCTCGTTCAGTGGCACGACGACCGTCTTCCGACTACCGTCGAGCGGCACCCGGGAGTCGTACGGATCTGACTGTGTCTCGAGCGTGTGGACGCGGACTCTCGTGAGGTACTGGACGTTCGCCCCGTTCGTGACGGTGACCCTCGCAATCGCTGTCTCTTCACCGTCGATCTCGATCGTGTCTATCTCGACGTTCTCTATCTCGGGAAGCTCGATGCCGTTGGGGTTCTTCGAGCTGATGTCGTAGTCGAAGTGTACCTGCCCGTAATCTCCGAACGTCGAGACCGTGAGGGTGTGGTTGTCGACGTCGCCGGCAATCGAATCGTGGAGCGGAACTTTCGTCTGGATGGTTTCGCCAGGCCCCAGTTGAAGGGAAGACTTTCTCACAACGGATCTATCGATATGGACATTAAATCCTGTATCTGCTCTATCATTCGTAGGGTTCCAGGACTGGATAACTACAGTTAAGTTCTTTTTGTGTAATTCTGCTTGATAGAATACGCCTCTAATCGACTCTATTTCAATCAGATTGGACTTCTCACCCTCAGAAGGATGTACCTCTTCTACGCCCGGAGAGGCATTTGCTACCTCCATACCGGGCGTTGTTAGAACAACACACAATAGAAACAGCGAGAACCCTTTCATCGTGCTACACATCCTATTTGGGTGGCACATTTAGCATCTATTTCCATTAACATATTCACGAGGTCCTGAGCAGACATCGCGAATTCGCTCCTAATCTCCTTCCGTATCTTGCCCTTCTCGACAATCTCTGTCTCTCCAGTTGCAGGGTTCACAGTTTTGAGCTTCTCATCCCAAGATGCAACAGCTATCGTTTCAAGCACATTTTCTACGTCTTCGTACTCTGCCACGACCTCCGTGGTGGGTGCTTGCTTCGAAAGTGTCCACCTGACTTCTGACTGAATCTCGTCAACACGAATGTCGGACTCTCGCGCTAGTTTATACGCTTCCGCGGGGTCCAAGACCAGTTCGTAATCACGCCACTGTTCTTCGGTGTCGAGGACAATTCGTTCGGCGATGTACTCGTTTTCTATGACCTCTTCAGTCTCTGTAATCTCGTATTGATACTGGATCTTCTCACTCGCCGGTTGAACCACGACAGCCTTCGTCTCCCCAGTGAACGTGTGCGATGGCTCTTGAGCGACTTGGTCCCAGTAGGTCTCGGTGGCCCAGTAGTAGACGGTTCGTTCCTTCGTGATGGTCTGGTACACGGTGACAGTACGTGTGAACGTCCTCAGTTCGGTGTGAGTGTAACAACCGACCAGCGCGTTGCAGTACGTGACTTCTACCTCCTTCGTATACGTCTCTGTAACCTGAACAGGTCGAGTGACGGTATACTCCTCGACCTTCGAGCGACGCACTTCGAAGGAATATTCATTCAACACCCGTGTCTCCGCAGGAACGGTCACCGTGCGGATGTTTCCAGTGAACGTCCCAGTTCCATTATGTAAGTCTCGCCACTCGGTTCGTTGCACCGTCTCGTTCCGTCGTCTGGTCTCCTTCCCTGCGGAACTCCATTCTGGGTAGAGTCCGACGAATTGCTGTCGAGCTGCCGCACTCTCGAACGATCTTCGCTCGGTTTCGCGAACGACGACGTCCTCGAGGCGTTCGAGCTGAACGCCAGTTATCACGTCTCTCTCGTCAGTCAACTCATATCCGTTCTTCAGGTGAACCTGAACCTCGTCCCAGTCGGCTGTAGTTACGTTACGTGTCCCATTCTCGTTGTAGATACGATATGCAAGACTCTCTACGGTCACGTTCTCCCTGATAGTGGTGTTCGATTTATTCACAATGACGGCCGTCGTCGGAAACGCTGCCGTGGAGCGAATTCGCTCAGGGTCGTACTCGTTGTACAGGGAGATCGTCGGAGGATCTCCATCTTCGTGCAAAGCACTCGCTTGAACGTCGACGACGGCCACGTACTGACGCATCCTGTCCGACGTCGCGTTGTGTCCACCCGGGGGTTCGAAAGGAGAACCCTCACGCCGTTCTTGACTAACGATGTCGACGTGGGGTGAAGTCGATGTGAAGCTGAGCGGCACTTGATACTCCTCCCTCGTCTTGGTGAATGCGTACCAGTCCGAGGTCACTTCGAATCGAACCGTCTCGGTCGAATTGAACGGACCTTCGTTGAGCTGTTCGAAAGAATCGATGCGAGGAACGAAGAAGTTCAAGAAGCAACAATCCCGTAAACTGCTCCCCCCGTTTTGATCAGAGACAAGCAGGTCTCCATCTGTCCGGGCGGGTATGATACCAAACCCAGGTCCTTCAGGAGCAGCATACGCACTTTTTCTCCAATCGAACTCTAACTCGGTATGGTCTGGGTCGAAACTACGACTCGCGTCAACATATATCCTCCAATTGATAGGATCCGGTTCTGTCCCGTGCATTCTAGTTGTAATCAGGAGGACAGGGTCGCTCGGATTTACTGTAAATACACTCTCCCTCATTACCGTCGAGTCAGAACTATCGATAGCTAAATCGATAGAATAGTTACCAGGTTCTATAGCGCCCCATTGGGTTTCAATAATAAGGCGATTTTCGGTCTGCGTCCTTTGGTTTTCGAGGTCCTGAACGCGCGAGACTTTGAATGACTTAGGACCATACTCAACCGAAACCTCATCCGCATCGTGCCCGTTGAGGTCTATCTCTATCACGTGATGCGCCGTGTACCGTTCGGGGTCCAGCCGTTCGTGGTACGAGTCGACCGGTCCGTTGACGAACTCTGCCCGTATGACTTCGATATCTCCGACTGCCCTGACCTCACGTGATGTCGTGACCCGCTGTCCTCGCCCATCTGTGGCGACGAGTTCGACCGTGTACGACTCACCCGGTTCGATGTCGTCGTAGGTGAAACTCGAGGAGATACTCTCTCCGAGGAATGGTGACCGCCCGCTTCTGGTCGCTTCGCGATGGAAGACACGACGACCGTCGACGTGGACCGCCACCTCGAGTAGATTCCCGTAGCCGTCGGTCACGCTGAAGTCTCCGGAGATACGGTTCGTCCCGTTGAGGTCGATAAGGCCGAGAGATGGCTCGGGGTCGGCGACGACGTCGGTCGTCCCGTCGGGAAACCGCGCGATGTCGGATGAGCCGTCGACGTAATCGACTATCGCGAACACTGAGTGGTCGCCCGGGGTCCAGGTTCGATGTGTGATGGCACCGTTCCCTGCTGTTCCACCGGTGGCGTACCAGGTGATACCTTCCCGATGTCGCTCCGGTGGAACGGCATCGAGGGAGTACGTTCCCTGAAGCGGAGTAGGCCCGGTGACCACGCTCGGCCCCGAAACGATCGGGTCGTATCTCTCCGCAAGACCTCCTCCTCCACCACCCCCACCGCCTCCACCGCCCCCTCCACCGCGACGTCGCACCGTCACGTCGATCGAGTCTTCCACAGAGCGACCGAGAGCATCGACAACCACCACTCGGATGTTGTGGCTTCCGTTCGTCGAGAACGTCGGCTCGAACGTGTCGGAACCTGGCTCGTCGATAGATTGGTTCGAGGACTTGGCGCCGTCGACGAACCACTCGATTCTGGTAAGCTCGACGGACCCGGCCGACGGATTCGCTCGATACGTCGGCGTGCTCCCGACCGTCGTACTCGACGGTCCCGAGAGAACAACTCGCGCAGAACGGCCATCATCGACGCTCACGTACAGATTGTCGCTCGAACTCGTCCCGTCGTCGTCGGTCACTACAACAGTCACCACGTACCGGCCGGGGTCGGACGGCGTGAACACTGTCGCAGGACACGTGCCACAGTCAGGTACGGTCGTCGCACCATCGGGCGTGACCACCGACCATTCGTACTTGTGTATCGAGCCGTCCGGGTCCCGAGACCCACGTGCGTCGAGAAGAACCGTCTGCCCCACGGTCGCGTTCTGGTCTAAGCCTGCGTCGGCAAGTGGTGGTTCGTTATCGCTGGGGAGCGCCGATTCTGGTACGCCCTGCGTACCGCCTGTTTCCACCGGGACCATCATCTGTGTCACAATCAACAGCGACACAACAACATAAATTTTCATCAAATTCAGTTGAAATTTGATTCGTCATACGTTATAAAGACCACCATATGGAGCAGATTTTTCTAGAATGGAATTCGGCGAAATTATATTGGTCAGGGAGAGCCGGTTAGCCTGGTTCGAAGGCTCGAGGACCCAGTGAAGAGTAGATTCGCGACCGTGCGCTACGACTCGGACATGAACTCCGCGACAGCGCGAGGACGCGCAGTCATCCGGGGGATGCGCGAGGTCACCTCGTACAGTCCCTTGCGCGCTGCACCGATGGCGTACTGTCGCGTGCTCTGCCGAATCGGCGTCCGGATGCCGTGGACGCGGGTCTGGCCGGACTGGAGCGCGTCGACCACCTGGTCGACCGAGACGTCTTCCGGACCGAGGATTGGTTCGTCGAGTTCGATGACGGTGTAGGCACGACCGACGTTCATCAGGAAGTGCGCGTCGCTGCCGCCGACTTCGCCGTACCCCCGCTTCCGGGCGAACCGCCGGGCCCGACGGTTCTGGTAGCCGGTGAAGAGCATCGAGTTGTACACTTCGATGGCGTCGCAGTCGGTGAGCTTCGACTTCCGGACGCCGTGACGAGTCCGCTGAAAGGGGTGCGGGACGACGGCGGCGCCACCGAGTTCTCGCACGGTCGCTACGGTCTTGCTCATCGACTCGCCCCGCGGTGGTCGTTCCTCGACTCCGATAGCGAGCAGATGGCCATCAGCCGTCGAGACTTCGACACCGGGCACGCCGACGAGGCCGAACTCGTTCGCGATCTCGGCCGCGCGCCGCGAGGCATCGATACGGTCGTGGTCGGTGATGACCACGCCGTCGAGACCGATGTCCGCGGCGTGCTCGAGGATGAGCTCTATCGGTTCGTGGCCGTCGTACGAGGCGTCGCTGTGTACGTGGAGGTCTAGCGTGAGGAGAGCGTCGCCCGTGCCCGACATGCATCTACCTCTGTAGTGGGGGATAGAATAACTTGTGCCGAGAGACGTCGGTAGGAGATAGGATATCACGTGATGTCCAGGCTTTCAATCGACGAGAGGTTTCTTTATCGCCGTTTCGCCCGTACAGTCCTCATGGCCTCGAAGTTCGAGCTGTACACTGACAAGAGGGGGGAGTTCCGCTGGCGTCTCCGCGCGTCGAACGGTCAGATCATCGCCACAGCTGGCGAGGGCTTCAAATCGAAGGCGAACGCGAAGCGGAACATCGAGACGGTCAAGAAGGCGGCGCGCCGCGCCGACGTGACCGAGATTGCACCGATGAAGTGAGACCTCCTTCTCGTCCGGCCTACTTCTCTCGTAATGTCACCGCAACCGGGAGGCATTTGCCACGACCCCTCGTCCCGTGAGATATGGACGTCTCCATCTCTCGGTCCCGGCTTCGGGGCTCTGCCCAGGCACCGCCCTCGAAGAGCTACACGCACCGGGCCGTCCTCGCGGCGGGATACGCCGACGACGCGGTCGTGACGGACCCCTTGCTCAGTGCCGACACGAAGGCGACGATCCGGGCCGTCGAAGCGTTCGGCGGTTCGGTGACCGTCGACGACGGCGACCTGCGCGTCGCCGGGTTCGACGGCACTCCAGCGGTCCCCGACGACGTCATCGACTGCGAGAACAGCGGTACGACGATGCGGCTGGTGACGGCTGCCTCTGGGCTCGTCGACGGAATCACGGTCCTGACCGGAGACGGCTCCCTGCGCTCGCGGCCACAGGGTCCACTTCTCGATGCGCTCGAGCAGCTCGGCGGACGGGCAGAAAGCACGCGAGGAAACGGGCAGGCACCACTCGTCGTCAGCGGCCCCATCGATGGTGACCGCGTCTCCATCCCGGGCGACGTCTCATCGCAGTACATCACGGCCCTGCTGATGGCCGGCGCGGTCACCAAGGACGGGGTCGATGTCGACCTCGAGACCGAGCTGAAGTCGGCGCCGTACGTCGATATCACGCTCGACGTTCTGGATTCGTTCGGTGTCACCGCGACGAAGACCGACGACGGATTCTCCGTGCCTGGCGGGCAACAGTACGACCCGGACGGTGAGTACGCGGTTCCTGGTGACTTCTCGTCGATATCGTACCTCCTCGGTGCAGGCGCGGTCGCCGCAGAGGAGGAACTGACCATCCACGGTGCACAGCCGAGTTCGCAGGGAGACACGGCCATCGTGGAAATCGTCGACCGGATGGGTGCCACGGTCGAGTGGGACGAGGATGACGGAACCATCACTGTCGCGCGGAGTGACCTCACCGGCATCACAGTGGACGTCGGTGATACGCCGGACTTGCTCCCGACCATCGCCGCGCTCGGAGCCATCGCCGACGGCGAGACTCGCATCGTCAACGCCGAACACGTCCGGTACAAGGAGACCGACCGCGTGGCGGCGATGGCCGAGGAACTGACGAAACTCGGTGCGAGCGTGACCGAACGCGAGGACGAACTCGTCGTCCACGGCGACGAGTCCGACCTCGTCGGCGCCGATGTCGACGGGCGGGGCGACCACCGTATCGTCATGGCGCTCTCGCTCGTCGGACTCGTCGCGGACGGCGAGACGACCATCGACGGTGCTGAACACGTCGACGTCTCGTTCCCCGGCTTCTTCGACGTGCTCTACGACCTGGGCGCGGACGTGCGTCAGTAGACCGGTACTGTCGAACCACCGGCACGTTCATCCTGCCGGTTCGAGAAGTCCGACGTATGCTCCGTACCGACGTCGCGTCCGGCCTCCGCGAGCAGTTCCTCGAAGATGGCTATCTCTTCCCCGACTACGACCGGTACTGCTTCGCGAACTTGCCACACTCTGTGGCATCGCTCCTCGGTGTGGATACGGGACGTACGCTTCCAGCGGACGTGTTCGACGGGGTCGGTGATGAAGACGAGTTCGAGCACGTGCTCGTCGTCCTCGTCGACGGTCTCGGCTGGAACCAGTGGAAGCGCGACCGAGAAGCGAACGCCTGGTTCGACGAACTGACTCGCGAAGCGCGCGTCACCCCACTCACGTCGGTCTACCCGAGCGAGACGGCCGCCGCTATCACGACGTTCCACACGGGGACGCTCCCTGCCGAACACGGCGTCATCGGCTGGGACGTCTGGGACCCGGTCTCCGACGAGCCCTTCACCGCGCTCCCGTTCACTGCCAAATCGGGTGGACTCCCGAAGGGACTCTCCCCCGAAGACCTGTTCGAGGCTGCTCCCCTGTACCCGGAACTCGGCGAGGCGGGTATCGACTCGCACCACGTCGTCCCGTTCGAGTCGACCTACGAGGGGACGACGGCGCACACGTACGAGTCGCTGGAGACGCTTCCGGAGAAGGTACTGGCGGCTATCGATGCAGCCGAGAACCCTGCGTACACGTACGTCTACATCCCACACGTCGACCACGAGGCGCACTACTCGGGGACCCGGTCCGCGGCGTACCGCGACACCGTGGAGGAGGTGTTCGACACGGTAGAGCAGGCGCTCTCCGACGTGGAAGATGCCGTCGCCGAGGAGACTCTGTTGCTCCTCACGGCAGACCACGGGCACGTAGATACCGACCCCGGGCGCAACATCTTCCTTGACGAGGTGGTGGACGTGGTCGACGACCTGCAGTGCGACGCCCACGGAGAGCCAGTCCTTCACGCCGGGAGTCCACGGAACCTGCATCTCCATCTCCGCGAGGACCGTATCGCGCCGGTGAAGGAGGCGATAGAGTCCCAGCTCGACGCCCGGGTGTTCAGCCACGAGGACGTGCGAGCGCAGCAGCTATTCGGGGACGTCGAGCCGTCGGAGACCTTCCAGCGTCGGCTTGGAGATCTGGTGGTCACACACCGCGAACTCGGCGTCTGGTGGAGCGACGAGGGGTTGACCGAGGTCGGGATGCACGGGGGACTGCACCCCGACGAGATGCTCACGCAGGTCGCAGCCGTGCGGCTCTCGGACGTCGTCTGATTGCGAACAGGCGACCGCTCCTCGACCCCTCGCGGCTGGTCGCACACCCGCGAACCGCGAGAGGGCAGTTCTCACGTCATAGCGGGGACTGGCTGCGTCATCGTATTTCAACGCGAGCATCCGCGGGCGGCCGGATTTCGACGTTTCAGCCGTCAGGATTCGACGGTTCGGCGGTCAGGATTCGACGGCTTCTCGGGATGGGTGCTTCTTGCACCTTGTACAAACCCTATATCCCCGGGTGACCGAGACGGGTGTATGAACGGGAACCGATTCGGTCGTCTCTTCCAGGTGACGACCTTCGGCGAGAGCCACGGCGAGGCGATGGGCGTGACGGTCTCCGGCTGTCCCGCCGGCCTCGAACTCGACGAGGAGGACGTCCAGAAGGAACTCGACCGACGAAAGCCGGGCCAGTCGATGATCACGACCAGCCGCGGCGAACCCGACGCCGTCTCCATCAAATCCGGGCTGCAGGACGGCTACACCACCGGGACACCCATCGGGATGGTCATCGAGAACAAGGACGCCCGCTCGGGCAAGTACGAGCCGTTCATCACGGCACCGCGACCGAGCCACGGCGACTACACCTACTCCGCGAAGTTCGGGACGCGCAACTGGGGCGGCGGCGGTCGCTCGTCAGCCCGTGAGACGGTCAACTGGGTCGCGGCGGGTGCCATCGCCCAGAAGATACTGAACAGCCAGGGCATCGAGGTGAAAGCACACGTCAACCAGATCGGCGACATCGAAGCGCCCGAGGTGACGTGGGAGGAACTGCTCGAACACACCGAGGAGAACGAGGTCCGGTGTGCACATCCCGAGACGGCCGAGAAGATGAAGGAGCGGATTACCGAGTACCAGCAGGACGGCGACTCCATCGGCGGGAGCATCTACTTCGAGGCTCGCGGTGTGCCGGCGGGTCTCGGTGCGCCGCGGTTCGACTCGCTCTCAGCCCGCCTCGGCCAGGCGATGATGGCGGTCCCCGCGGCCAGCGCCTTCGAGTTCGGTCTCGGTCGCGAGGCGCGCACCTACACGGGAAGCGAGCGAAACGACGACTGGGAGTTCGGCCCCGACGGTCGGCCGAAGCCGGTCGAGAACGACCACGGCGGCATCCAGGGCGGCATCAGCTCGGGTGAGCCCATCTACGGCGAGGTGACTCTCCACGCACCGACCTCGATTCCGAAGAAACAACAGACGGTCGACTGGAAGACGGGCGAGGAGAAGGAGGTGCAGGTCATCGGCCGACACGACCCCGTCCTTCCCCCGCGAGGCGTCCCCGTCGTCGAGGCGATGCTGTCGCTCACGCTCGTCGACTTCATGCTCCTGAGCGGCCGCATCAACCCGGACAGACTGGACGGGAAGCCGGGCGAGTACGATACGGACTACCACCCCACCGGTCCCGAGTGATCGAGAGGGGACTGTCGATTTTCAGAACGGCGGTTTCAGAACACGGCCTCTTCGAGGTCGCAACGTATCAGCACCCTACCAGCCAACGCTGGTTCTAGCTCTTCCGGGGCCGGTACGCCCTTGCCCCGGATACGGAGTCCCAGTTTTCTGGCTGCGTTGGGGCCGTTCTCCCTGATGAACTGGTAGACGAATCCTGCAACTTCCGCCGGGTCGGTCACGGCGGTGCCAGTTCCCTCGTGCCAGTCACCGTCCACGAGTATCTCCAGCGGTCGCCCCCCGTCGAAGTTCCGCCACCAGCCGCTCTCGGTGAGCAGGAACAGTCGGTCGGACTTCGTGTCCTTGAGGCGATGACTGCCGACCGGTGTCGTGAAGACCCGTCCGGAGCGCCGCCCCGTGAAGCGGATGAGGACGAGGTTGCCGCCCACGAACCGGTGTAACGGAGACCGGAGGAGGAGGCTCACGAGTGGGTTGATGAGTTCGAACGCCACGCGTGGGAGCGGCGGTCCGGTCGCTTCTACACGACTCTTCTTGGTTCGTGTCGCCATACCCTCTAGAGGAGTTGGAGAGGTATAACGGCGTCAGACCGCGTCTTCGGGACGTTCGGTGTCAGCGAGTTCGTCGGTGTTATCCGGTTCGCCGGTGTCAGCGAGTTCGTCGGTGTTATCCGGTTCGTCTGCGTCCGTACCCTCGACGGTTGTGGAACGGTCATCGACGTCGGAGAGGCCGCGGGTTTCGATAGGGAGTGGAGTCAGCCGGACCAGTACCATGTCCAGCAGTACCGGTTGGAGCTCGTCGACGGTCGGGATGCCGTAGCCCTCGAACTGGATTCCGAGCAGTCGAGCGTTCGATGGGTCCTCGACCAGACGTTCGTGGACGAAGGTGGCCACCGTGCTGGAATCCGTCTCGACCGTCGCGACGGCTTCCACCCAGTCGCCTCGGAGTCGTACAGCGGCGGAGGCACCACCGCGGAAGTTCTTCCACCAGTTCGAACACGTGACGACGCAGAGCTCGCGGCCCTGGGCGGTCGATTGCGCATACAGTCGGGGATTTCCCAACCGACGGCCGGATGGCCAGTACGTGACCGGAACCGAATACGTGCGGCCACTCACCCGGCCCTCGAACGAGAGGAGACAGAAGGTGTGACTGATGAGCGGGTGGAGTGGTGACCGTAACAGGGCAGAGACGACCGGGTTGAGGAGCCTGACGGCCCACGCTGGTGCAGGCTCGACCCGCTCGACGCGGCACGGGCGGCGGGGAACGGCAGGACTCATACACCCAGTAGGGTGGCGACGGGAGTGAACTCAGCGTTCCGAACCGAGGGGGACGTAGGGCAGCTCTTCGGCCGATTCGTCCTCACCGCTTCCACGTCCCTCGCCGCCCTCTTCGTTCTCGATGGTGAGGAGGACGGCACCTTCGAGCGCTCTGAGATAGTGGGCGCGGACGGGTTCGCCGTCGCCTTCGACGAGCACGCCCACCCTCGCTCCAGCCTCCCGACCGTACGCGTTCACGTAGTCCCGGGTGAACTCGGCGACGCGGCGGCGGCGTTCGGTCACCGTTACCGTCATCGGCGTCCACTCGCCCTCTATCATGAGTTCGAGCGTGCCAGCTTCGGTCAGCGGTCGCCACCAGTTCCCGCGGGCGACGATGTAGAACTTGTCGCCGTGCGGGAGACGGTGTACACTCACGCGAGCTATCTGTCGCGTCTTCGTCAGGTGGTCGGTGACCCTGGCCAGAGTCAACGACTCGTCGAGGAGGGTGCGAAACGGGGATCTGAGTATAACGTCCGTCAGCGGGCCCAGTAGCTGGTACCGGAATCGTCGCTCGAGGGGCCGTGCCTTCGTCACTCGAAGCGGAAGTCCAATACTCTCAACCGAGTGACTCGTCTCGCTGCTCATGGGACCAGTAC
This sequence comes from Haloarchaeobius lipolyticus, assembly GCF_051208015.1. Lineage (NCBI taxonomy): Archaea > Methanobacteriati > Methanobacteriota > Halobacteria > Halobacteriales > Halorubellaceae > Haloarchaeobius > Haloarchaeobius lipolyticus. The sequence continues at coordinate 532,921 of NZ_JBPKGF010000004.1, forward strand.
GGCGCCAATGAACATGAGTGGCCCCTAACGTACAGGTCAGTGAGTGGGACTCACGCGACAAGAGAGTCACGACGGTAGAGGACCTGAACGGGGCGTGAACTGATGACACGAAACTAGAAATTCAGAACTTGTTTTCAAGTTTATCACAATTAATCTGTGCTAATGTATAGCAAAGGCTTTAGTCCGACTCGGACGAACCTTTCGATACTCAGGCCTCATCGGGGGCCGTGACTATCGAATGACTGACGATGAACTCATCTGGCGAATCGCTGGCGGTTCCGGGGACGGGATCGACTCGACGAGTCAGAACTTCGCGAAGGCCCTGATGCGATCCGGGCTCGACATCTTCACACACCGCCACTACCCATCGCGCATCCGTGGCGGCCACACCTACGTCGAGATCCGGGCCGCGGGGCACGAGGTACAGTCACGGGGAGACGGGTACAACTGCCTGCTCGCACTGGGCGACTCGTTCGCTCGGAACCCGAAAGAAGAAGCCGTCTACGGCGACGAGGAGATCAAGCCGCTGTCTGAGAACCTGGACGAGCTCCGCGAAGGCGGGGTCATCGTCTACGATTCCGGCCTCTTCGACGAGGAGGACATCGAAGAGCTCGACCTCGAAGCGCGCGCCGAGGAGAACGGCTGGCACCTCTACCCGGTCGACCTCCGAGGCCTCGCCAAGGAACACGGCCGTGAGGTCATGCGCAACACCGCGGGTGTCGGTGTGACCGCCGCACTCCTCGACATGAAACTCGACCACGTCGAGGACCTCATGAACGACGCGATGTCGGGCGACGTCCTCCAGGCGAACCTCGACATCCTGCGCGAGGCGTACGAGATGGCCCAGGAGTGGGACTTCGAGCACGACCTCCGCGTTCCGGAGGGTGAACACGACGAGGACCAGGTCCTCGTTTCCGGCTCGAACGCCATCGCCTACGGTGCCATCGACGCGGGCTGCCGCTTCATCGCTGGCTACCCCATGACGCCGTGGACCGACGTGTTCACCATCATGTCCCAGAACCTGCCCGAGATGGGCGGCATCTCCGAGCAGGTCGAAGACGAGATCGCCGCGGCCGCACTCGCGCTCGGTGCGAGCCACGCCGGCGTCAAGGCCATGTCCGGCTCGTCCGGCGGTGGCTTCGCGCTCATGTCCGAGCCGCTCGGTCTCGCAGAGATGACCGAGACGCCGCTGGTCCTCATCGAGTCGATGCGTGCCGGTCCCTCGACCGGGATGCCGACCAAGCCCGAGCAGGGTGACCTCGAGCACGTCCTGTACACGAGTCAGGGCGACTCCCAACGCGTCGTCTTCGCGCCGGGTAACGTCGAGGAGGCGTACGAACAGACCCGTATGGCGTTCCACATCGCCTACGAGTACCAGATTCCGACCATCCTCATCTACGACCAGAAGCTCTCCGGCGAGAACGTCAGCGTCGACGAGAGCTTCTTCGACCGGCAGCCCGACCCGAGTCTCGGGTCGACGCTCACGGAGGAGGAACTCGAGGAGGCTGCACACGAGGAGTCTGGCAAGTTCATGCGCTTCCAGAGCGACCCCGACGCCACCGAGAACGGCGTCAGCCCGCGCTCGCTGCCGGGCCAGAAGGGCGGTCGCTACCTCGCCTCGGGTAACGAGCACTGGCCGTCCGGCCACATCGCCGAGGATCCGACCAACCGCGTCAAGCAGATGGACCGCCGTACGCGCAAGCTGGAGTCCATCCGGAAGGAACTGGACGAGGAACACGAGACCCAGCAGACCTACTACGGACCCGAGGATGCCGACTACGGCATCATCACGTGGGGCTCGTCGCAGGGCAGCGTCAAGGAGGCGATCGACCGCCTCAACGACGCCGGGCAGTCCGTCAAGGGACTCAGCGTCTCCGACATGATGCCTTTCCCCAAGACCGAGGTCAGCGAGTTCATCGAGAGCGTGGACGAGGCGATGGTCGTCGAGATGAACGCGACCGCGCAGTTCCGTGGGCTCCTCCAGAAGGAGCTCGGCCAGTACGGCCCCAAGCTCTCCTCGCTCCTCAAGTACAACGGGAACCCGTTCGAGCCCGCAGAGGTCGTCGAAGGCTTCGAGCTGAACCTCGAAGGGAACACCGACGAACCGTCCGCACAGGTTCGAATCGAACCCGCAGCAGGTGACTAGACAATGAGCGCATTCAACGCAATCGGAGAGGATCGGGAGATCGACCGCGACGAGTTCACGCCGTCGAACGAGCCGCAGCCGACGTGGTGTCCGGGCTGTGGTGACTTCGGTGTCCTCAAGGCGCTGAAACAGGCGCTTCCCGAGGTCGGCCTGAACCCGGAGGAAGTCCTGACCGTCACCGGTATCGGCTGTTCCGGCAAGCTGAACAGCTACCTCGACGGCTACGGCTTCCACACCATCCACGGCCGCTCGCTGCCGGTCGCCCGCGCGGCGAAGCTGGCGAACGACGGCCTCGAGGTCATCGCCGCCGGCGGTGACGGTGACGGCTACGGTATCGGCGGGAACCACTTCATGCACACCGCCCGGGAGAACCACGACATGACCTACATCGTGTTCAACAACGAGGTCTTCGGCCTGACGAAGGGCCAGACCTCGCCCACCTCCCCCAAGGGCCACAAGTCGAAGACGACGCCGCACGGGAACACGAAGACGCCCATCCGGCCGCTCTCGCTCGCCCTGACGTCCGGCGCGACCTACATCGCCCGCACCGCTGCGGTCAACCCGAACCAGGCCAAGGAGATCATCAAGGAAGCCATCGAGCACGACGGCTTCGCACACGTCGACTTCCTGACCCAGTGCCCGACCTGGAACAAGGACGCAAAGCAGTACGTCCCGTACATCGACATCCAGGACTCCGACGACTACGAGCACGACCTCAACGACCGTCAGGAGGCCGCCGAGATGATGTACGAGACCGAGACGCAGCTCTACGAGGGTAAGGTTCTCACGGGTCGCTACTACGTCGACGACGAGAGCCAGTCCTACCAGCGTCAGAAGATGGACATCGGCGAGATGCCCGAAGAGCCGCTTGCGGAGCGCTACTTCGACGACGACTACGAGTGGGAGCGCAGCTACGACCTGCTCGAGCGTCACAAGTAAGCGACCGCACGGACTCGGCGGCCCCGGACGCGGCCGCTATCGGCAGGCGAACCGAACCGGTCGCCAGACCGAGGTGATTCGGTTTTCGAATTCAAAACTTATTTTTCTCCGGGCGCAAACTAATCCACATGAGCACGCAGTCGACGGCCGACCGTATCCTATCGGTTCTCGAGGAGGACGCCCAGGCCTCCTACGCGGAGATCGCCGACCGCGCAGAGGTGTCGAAACCGACCGTTCGGAAGTACATCCGACAGCTGGAGGAAGAGGGCGTCATCGTCGGCTACTCCGCGGACGTCGACCCGAAGAAGCTGTCCAGCCAGTCCATCGCGCTGGTCGGCATCGACGTCGACAGCGGGATGTACGTCGAGACGACCCGCACTCTGAAGGAGCTCGACGCGGTCGAGTCGCTCTACACCTCCAGCGGCGACCACATGCTGATGGCGGAGGTCCGCGCGGCAGACGGGGACGAGCTGGGCGACGTCATCCACGACGAGATACTCTCGCTCGCGGGCGTCACCGCGGCCCATCCGTCGTTCCTGCAGGAGCGGCTGAAGTAAACGCCGACGAACCGCGACACCCAGCACTCGTCGACTGCTCACGGTGCCGGCTTCCGCCCCTTTTTGCCACTCTGTGCCCTACACTCGCCCATGCCCGTCTACCAGCGCGAGACGTTCGTCCGCGCACCGTTCGAGACCGTCTGGGACTTCCACTCGCACGTCTCCGGTCTCACCGCCCTCACCCCCGACTGGATGAACCTCCGTATCGAGAAGGTGGTCGGCCCCGACGGGGAGGAGGAGCCCGACGAGCTCGAGGCGGGGGCCGAGATTCACATGACGATGCGTCCGTTCGACGTCGGTCCCCGACAGGAGTGGACCTCCGTCATCACGGACCGTCGGGAGGACGAGCACGCCGGCTACTTCCGCGACGAGATGCGTGGAGGCCCGTTCCGAGAGTGGGTCCACACGCACAGCTTCTACGAGGACGACGGCGGCACCCGCATCGAGGACCGCGTGGAGTACCGGCTGCCAGGAGACGGCGTCGGTGACCTCGTCGGCCCGCTGGCGTGGGTCGGCTTCGAACCGATGTTCCGCGGCCGACACCGCGCGACGAAGCGACTACTGGAGAACTGATGACACCCGTCGCCGCCGCGATGGAACCGGCACACGGCGCGGGGTAGCTACACGTTTTTCACCGGCGCAGTGCTACTTATTCGCATGGCAACAGTCGCAGTCGTCGGCGGCGGCCCCGCCGGCCTGAGCGCCGCACTGTTCACCGCGAAGAACGGCCTCGACACGACCGTCTTCGACACCGACGGGACGTGGATGCACAAGGCCCACCTCTGGAACTACCTCGGTATCGAGTCCGAGGACGGCAGCGCCTTCATGGAGAATTCGCGAGAACAGGTCGACGACTTCGGCGTCGACCGCCACCAGGGCGAGGAGGTGACGGAGGTGACGAAGAAGGTCGACGGGAGCTTCAACCTCGTGACCGCCGGTGGCGAGTACGAGGCGAACTACGTCGTCCTCGCCACGGGTGCGAACCGTGATCTCGCGGAGGCGCTCGGCTGTGAGTTCACGGACGAGGACGTCGTCGACGTTGGCGTCTCGATGGAGACGAGCGTCGAGGACGCCTACGCGACCGGCGCGATGGTCCGTGCCGAGGAGTGGCGGGCCATCATCTCGGCGGGAGACGGCGCCTCAGCGGCGCTCAACATCCTCTCGAAGGAGAAGGGCGACCACTTCCACGACTTCGACACGCCGGCGGACGCGGAGTGAACGACTGCTCCTTCGCGGGCGACCAGCTGCCGGCCGAACGGCTACTTCTGAGCCAAGACCACGCCAGCGAGCACCAGCGTCCCACCGACCACGGTCGTCGGCGTCACCGGTTCCGAAAGGAGCAGGGCACCCAGCCCGACCGTCACGCCTGGTTCGATGGTGCTGAGGACGCTCGCCCTGCTCGCGCCGATGCGTTCGATACCCGCGAAGAACGCGAATATCGGGACGACGGTCGCGACCACGGCGATGCCGACCACGATGGCCCACGACTCGGGCTGGCTGGGTATCGACAGCGACCCCGTCGCGGTGCCGACGGCGAGGAAGGTTCCCGCCGCGGCCGGCATGACGTGCGCCGTGAGCGTCCGCGGCTGGACCTCGTCGAGCGTCCTGCCGCTCACGGTGATGTAGCTGGCGTAGACGATGGCCGCGAGGAGGACGATACCGACGCCGACCGGGTCCGCACCGGCCGCGTCCGCCCCGACAACGAGTGCGACGCCCGCGAGCGACAGCGCGAGTGCGCCGACTAGCCGCGGAGTCACCTTCTCTCGGCCGGTCACCAGCGCGATGGCGACGACCCACGCCGGATAGGTGAAGAGGACGATACCGACGAGCCCGGCGGTCATGTACTCCAGTCCGAGGAAGTAGAACCAGCTGACGAGCCCGTAACCGAGCGCGCCGAGCGCCAGCGCGACGCCGAGTGCCCGTCCACGGAGGAGCCGGAGACGTCCCGTGACGCTGAGCATCGCCCAGACGACCACCGTCGCGATGGCGAACCGGAAGACGAGTACGGTCGGGACCGAGAGCCCGGCCGCGTCGGCGTACTTGCCGAAGATGCCGAGCGTCCCGAAGCCGACCGCCGACGTGAGAATCCACCCGGCACCGACGGTCTCGTCGTCCATGCACGGGTCCATGGCTGCCGCGAAGTAAATCCTCCCGGTACGCCAGGCCGCGAGTTCCCGGTCTGGGAGGACGCAGTTCCGCGGTGTCGGCGTGGCGCGACCGCAACCAGTTTACTGGGCGGCCCCATGCGAGAGAACGTGTCTTCCAGTCGCCTCACCCGGGTCCCGCCGACGCTGGCTCTCGCGGTCGCGGTCGTCGCGGTCAGCACGAGCGCGCCGCTCATCGAGCTGTCGCAGGCGCCCAGTTCGGTGAAGGCGCTCTACCGGGTCCTGTTCATGACGGCGCTGGTCACGCCGGTCGCCCTCCGGCGGAACGCCGACGATTTCGCTCGTATCACCACGCGCGACCTCGGAATCGCCCTCGTCACCGGTATCGCGCTCGCGGCGCACTTCGCCCTCTGGTTCGTCAGCTTCGAGTTCACGACCATCGCCGCGAGTGCGACCCTCGTCCAGACTCAGCCGCTGTTCGTCGCTTTCGGCGCGTGGGCCCTGCTCTCGGAGCGAGTTACACGCCAGACGGTGGTCGGTATCCTCGTTGCAGTCGCAGGTGCGGCGACCATCGGCCTCGGCGCGCCGACGAGTTCTGCGGCCCCGCAGCCGCTTCTCGGGAACGGGCTGGCGGTCGGCGCCGCCGCGATGGCATCCATCTACGTGCTCGCCGGCCGGTCGCTCCGCCAGCGGGTGAACCTGTTCCCGTACGTCTCCATCGTCTACGGCGCCTGTACGGTCGGCCTGTTCGGCCTCGTGCTGTACGAGGGGCACGACCTGACTGGCTACCCTGCGACCGAGTACCTCCTGTTCCTCGGGATGGCCGTCGGGCCGGGCATCTTCGGTCACACGGTCATCAACTGGTTGCTCGAGCGCGTCGAGTCGTCGGTCGTGAGCGTCTCCCTGCTCGGTGAACCGGTCGGAAGCGCCATCCTCGCGCTGGCTATCTTCGGGGAGGTACCGGGCCTGGCGACGGTAGTCGGCGGAGCCATCGCACTCGTCGGTATCGGCGTCGTGGTCTGGTCTCGCCAGTCCGGAGACGCGAGCGACGAACCCGTCGACGGCCGGAGAGAAGCAGGCGGCGAGGTCGCAGACGAGCCTCAGTCCTCCGACTCGGCGTAGTCGGGGCGCTCGGCGTACTCGATAGGGTCTCGGACGCCGACGTTCTGGAAGGCTTCGAGTCTGAACGCACAGGAGTCACACGTCCCACAGGCGGGCTCGTTCTCGCGGTAACAGCTCCACGTGTACTCGTACGGGACGTCGAGTTCGGTCCCGCGCGCGGCGATGTCGGTCTTCGACCACTCGACGAACGGCGCCTCGATGCCGATGTCGGTCTCGGGTTTCGTTCCCACGTCGACGACCCGCTCGAACGCCTCGAAGAACTCGGGACGGCAGTCTGGGTAGCCGGCGAAGTCCTCCGAGTGCGCGCCGATGAAGACCGCGTCGCACTCGTTCGCCTCGGCGTAGGAGACCGCCATCGAGAGGAGGTTGGCGTTGCGGAAGGGGACGTACGAGGTCGGAATCTCGTCGCTGTCGGGGTCGGCGTCCTCGACCTCGATGTCGTCGTCGGTGAGCGAGGAGGCGCCAATCTTCGCGAGGTGGCTCGTCTCGATGTGGAGGAAGTCGTTCGCGTCGACCTCGTCGGCGAGCTGGCGGGCGCACTCGTACTCCTTCGCTTCCGTGTTCTGGCCGTAGGAGGTGTGGAGCAGGTAGAGCTCGTAGCCGCGTGACTCCGCCTCGTAGGCTGCGGTCGCGGAGTCCATCCCGCCGGAGGCGAGGACGACTGCGCGTTTCGTGGGCTGGTCGTCGGTCGTTGCTTCGCCGGTCGGGTCGTCGTCTGAAGTGTCGTCGGTCGTCATGGTATCTGAATCTGTGTCAACTGGTCGTCGGGCGGTTCACGTCTCGGGTGCGTTTCATCAGGTCTCCGGCGCGTCGTTCCAGAGGTCGACGTGCAGTCGCGGGGTGTAGCGGTAGCCGTACTCCATCGCGAGTTCGGCGACGGTTTCGCGGGTCTGTTCGAGCCGCTCGCGCGTCGCCCCCTCGGGCATCAGGAGTACGTCCTCGTCGCGGACCGGGACGCTCGCGGCGTCACGGATGTGGTCGACGAGGTCCTCGATCTCCTCCATGTCCTCGGAGCAGGTCACCACGAACTTCAGCTGGTGGTCATACGTCTCGACGAGGGTCGCCAGGGCGTCGAGGTCGATGCGGTTCGCCTCGTGGCGCTCCTCCCAGCCGTCCGCCGGGACCGACTGCCCGTCGTCGCGGGTCGTCTCCGGCGTCGGCGTGCTGTTCGCGAGCTTCGGAGAGATGGAGGCGAGGTCGATGGGGGCATCGGGGACGATGGTTCCGTTCGTCTCGACGGTCGTGTGGTAGCCGCGCTCGTCGAGTTCCCGCAGGAGGTCCGCCGTCGCGTCGTGGATGAGCGGTTCCCCGCCCGTGATGACGACGTGGTCGGCCTGCTCGTACGACTCGACTTCGGCGACGACCTCCTCGACGTCCATCCAGGCGTGGGTCGGCTCCCACGAGGTGTGATAGGAGTCGCAGAACCAGCACCGGAGGTTGCAGCCGCTGGTGCGGACGAAGACGCTCGGAACGCCCGCGAGCGTTCCCTCGCCCTGGAGCGAGTAGAACAGCTCGTTGATGGGCAGGTCGCCGTCCGCGTCGGTGTCGTCCCCGGGCCGGGCCTCGCTCGTGACGGGCATCTCAGAACTCGCTTCCGCCGCAGAGCTCGCTCGTCTCGGAGACCTGTACGGCGACGTCGGTGACGTTGTCGGGCAGCCGGCGTGCCAGCTTCTCCTCGAGGAGGACGCTCATCACCTCTGCCGTCGGCGGGTGGTCGAGCACGACCAGCCCATCCGCGTCGCCCGCTTCCTCGAAGGCCGAGACGAGCGGGTCGCCCGCTTGCAGGAGGAACCGGTGGTCCCACTCGGATATTACGTCGGTAATATCTCCCTTGTCGACGACCCAGCCCTCTTCGGTGAGGTGACCGGTGACGGCGACGGTTATCTCGTAGTTGTGTCCGTGCGGACGCGCACACTTCCCGTCGTGGTGGAGGATACGGTGTCCGGAACTGATACGGATGGGTCGGTCACGACCCACGTACAGCGTCCGTTCGTGGTCGGAGAGTGTGCGGACGCCGGGCTCGGTCGTGCTCTGCGCTCCCTGAGTCATACCTGGAGATTATCCAGGCCGCACTTGAAGATGCTGGTGTCGCCGAGTGCGACCAATGGTCGTCACTCGGGACGGCTGTCTGACGGTGAAGAAGCTGTGCGCAGGGCCGAGATTCGTCACTCCATCTTGTCCTGCAGCCGGTTCTTCGCCTCGGACCGCTCCTTGCGCGTGAACGCCGGGTCCGGCTCCGAGAAGTTCACAGCCAGCTCGTCGAGCGTCCGGCGGTAGACGTTCGTCCGCCGACCCTCGTTCGAGAGCTGTCGGCCCTCGCACTGGAGCAGCCCCGCGTCGACCAGCTCCTCGATGCGCCGATAGCACGTCGCGATCGGAATGCCCACCTGGTCCGACAGCTCCTGTGCAGACGTCGGCGTCTGTGCAGCGCACAGTATCTCGGCGCTGTACTTGTTGCCGAGCGTACAGAGTATGTCCGTCGCCTGTTCGTCGCGCCCTGGGTTCCGCCAGCTAGTTGAGCCCATCCGATACTCCGATTCTCGATTATCAGAATTGAATCTTGTGGTTACATAGTCCTGTCTTTATACTAACACACCGGAGATGGTTTCAACAGTTGCCTCGTATAGACGGCCGTGTCGACTCTCGAGGAGGGTGTACTGGAACGCTGGCCGGTCGGCTACGCGGTCTGGAAGATGGCCCGTCCGGCACAGTTGTTACTTATCTGTCTCGTCTACTCCTTCGGTGTCGCGATGGCCTGGGCCAGCGTCGGGGACGTATCGATGGCCGCTGTGGTCGCAGGCCTCACCGCCCTCCTGCCTACCGCCGCGAGCGTTCACTACGTGAACGAGTACGCAGACCACGGGACCGATGCACTGACGAGACGGACACCGTTCTCCGGGGGAAGTGGGGCACTCTCGCGGACGGGACTCGACCCCACGTTCGGGTTCGTAGCGGCCACCGTCGCGCTCGGTCTGGGTCTCCTCGCCACCGCGATAGTTGTCGCGAGCGGACTGCTGGGGTTCCTCCCCGTGGTCCTGCTGTCGACCATCGCCACCCTCGGGTGGGCGTACTCGGTCGGGCCAACGCTCGCGTGGCGAGGCTGGGGCGAGGTGACGAACTCGCTGCTCGGGGGAATAGCCCTCCCGCTGTACGGAGTCGCCGTCGGCGGCGGCTCGGTCACTCCACGGACGGTACTCGCTGTGCTCCCGTTCGGCCTGTTCGTCTTCGCCAATCTGCTCGCGACGCAGTGGCCTGACCGGGCCGCGGATGCACGCGTGGGGAAACGGACGCTGGCGACGCGGTGGTCGCGCCGCCGTCTCAGAGTCGCATACATCGTCGCAGTCGTGGGGTCGCTCTCGCTGTTCGTGGCCTTCCCTCTGTTCTCCGTCATGCCCGCGATGGTCGGCTGGTCCTGTCTCCTCGTCGCTCCCGCCGCAGTCGTCGGAATCCAGCAGTTCACTCGCCGCGAGTCGCCGTTCGTGACAGTCGTCGCGATGGTCGCACTCGCCGTCGTACAGTTCGTAGGGTGGGTACTCGTCGCCGTACGGTGAGTCACGGGTACGTAACGGACGAGTGTGAACGGACGCGGACGGGCGTCGAACGGGATGGCTCCGGAACTGAGCGACCGAATCGGGGGTCAACGTTTTTACCTGCCGGGAATCATACGGATACAGGAATGTCAGCGGACCTGCCCGACGAGCTACTGGACGTGGAGGTCGAGGAACCGACAGGTGACGGTCGACGAGGGACCCAGCCTGGACAGAGAGAGGGCGGTGAGCCGGAGGAGACCGAACGATTCGTCGTCTTCCGCGTGGGCGAGCAGTCGCTCGCTGTCAGCGTCGACGCCGTCAAGGGTATCGTCAAGATGAAAGAACAGACGCGTGTCCCACGCGCATCCCCCGCCGTCGATGGCATCATGGACCTGCGCGGGGAGATAACGGCCGTCATCGACGCACGGGCACACTTCTACACCACCGCCGATGAGACGCCCGTGGAGCGGCAACGCGTCGTCGTCTTCGACCGGGCGACGGACAAACAGCCCGTGGGCGTCCGCGTCGACCACGTGATCGGTGTCGAACTGTTCCCGCTCCGGACCATCGTGCCGAGCGAGCACACCGAAGCTGACGCGGCCGACCATCCGCTCGTCACGGCCATCATCCACCGCGAAGACGACGGCGAAGTGACAGAGCAGATTGGACTGCTCGATATCAAGGGCTTTCTCGCGGCCTCCGGGCAGGGCCCCGAGTGACTCTGTCTCCCCGAATCCAGCACTCTCAGGTGCCCTAACCCCACGAACACTCGATTATCGCTACTGATAACGGGGCAACAGCATTTATGCTCCCGCTCGGATTACCCGTGTTTGGTGTATTAACTGAATGTCGACAGGGGTGCTCATCGTGGACGACTCTCATTTTATGCGGAACCTCCTCAGGCAGATTCTGGAGGACGAATACGACATCGTAGGAGAGGCGTCCAACGGGGCCGAAGCGGTCAAACTGTACAAAGAAGAGAATCCAGACATCGTGATGATGGACATCGTGATGCCGAAGTGTAACGGCATCAAGGCGACAGCCGCCATCAAGAAGCTCGACCCGGGCTCGCGTGTCATCATGTGCACGTCGGTCGGTCAGCGCGAGAAGATGAAGCTCGCGGTGAAGGCCGGTGCGGATGGCTACGTCACGAAACCGTTCGAGGAACCCAGCGTACGAAAGGCGCTGAAAGACGTCGTCCCTGCATGACGAGCGTGCTGGTTGTCGACGACTCACAGTTCATGCGGACGGTCATCGGCAACATCCTCGCCGACAACGGGTACGAGGTGTTCAGCGCGAGCGACGGCAGAGCGGCAGTGAAAGCGGTGGCGGAACGCGACCCCGACATCGTCACGATGGACGTCGAGATGCCCGGCATGGGCGGCATCGAGGCCGTAGCAGAGATAATGTCGACGCATCCGACTCCCATCCTGATGATCAGCGCACACACGGAGGCCGGCGCGGACGCCACCTTCGAGGCGCTGGACGAGGGCGCGGTCGACTTCCTCGCCAAACCGAGCGGCGAAGTCTCCCCCAACATCGCCAGTCTGGCCGACAGACTGATCGAGAAGGTCGCCACGGTCGGGCGTGCGGACGTCTCGTCCATCGACCTGGAACAGGACGATAGCGCTCGAGACGTAACTGCGACGACCGGAACGCAGACGCCGGCCGACCACCCAGGTCGGTCGTTCGTCGAGCACCCCACGGTCGTCGTCGGCGCGTCGACCGGTGGTCCGAAGATCGTCGAGCGGCTGCTCCGGGAGCTTCCGGTCAGCCTCGACGCGAAGGTCATCGTCGTCCAGCACATGCCCGAATCGTTCACCGACCGACTCGCGGCCCGACTGGACCGCGTCACGAACTACGACGTCACCGAGGCCGCTGACGGTCTCCGGATCGGGCCCGGCGAGGTCGTCATCGCGCGCGGCAACTACCACCTTGAGGTCGTCGCGAACGTCGCCGGTCGCATCCGCATGCGGCTGAGCCAGGACGAGCGCCGCCACGGCGTGCGCCCTGCGATCGACGTCACGATGGAGACGGCCGCGAAGCGCGTCAGAGACCCGCTCTGTGCGGTCACCCTGACCGGCATGGGCCGGGACGGTGCGGCCGGCACCTGCGCCGTCAAGGAAGCAGGTGGAACGACCATCGCACAGGACGAAGCGACCAGTCCCGTCTTTGGGATGCCGAAGCAGGCGATTCAGACCGGCTGCGTAGACCACGTCCTTCCGGACGAGGCCATCCCGAACGCCCTCTGCTCAGTGTTCACTCAGGAGGCGCAGACCCATGGATGAGTACCTGCGAGACTTCGTTCAGGAGTCGGACGAGAACATCACGGAGTTGAACAACGCGCTGCTCGAACTCGAGCGCGACCCCGACCACGACGGCGCGATGGACCGCATCTTCCGCATGGCCCACACGCTGAAGGGCAACGCGGGTGCGATGGGGTTCCACCGCGCGTCGAACCTCGCACACGCCATCGAGGACCTCCTCGAGGCGGTGCGGTCGGGGAAGATAGCCGTCAGTCCAGAACTGATGGACGAGATATTCGACGGCGTCGACGAACTGGAGACGATGCTCGAGGAGATTCGTACGCACGGTGAAATCCGGACGGATCCGTCCGAGACCATCGAGCGACTCAGGGCAGTCCGCGCCGAGGCGACCGGGCTCCCCACCGTCGACCGGCCCGACGAGGCAGCCATCGACGCGGCCATCGCGGCCGCGGGCGACCTCTCCGACCCGGAACACGACGTGTTCCACGTCCGCCTCGCCATCAACGAGGCCGAGGACGGACAGAACGGTACTCTCGTCGTCACCGCGCTCGCGGACGCGTTCGACCTGCTCGGGACCGTCCCGGACGAACGGGCGATCGCGGCTGGAGAGTACGACGGAAGCTTCGACGCGCTCTTCGGGAGTGCCGTGGGTGAGGCCGCGATCACGGCCGCACTCGCCCCGGTCGAAGCGGTCGCGGACTCTCGCGTGACGGAGGTCACCGATGCCTACGAGACGGCTACCGAATCGGTCGACGAACCCGACGACGAGTTCGACGACCTGTTCGACGACGAGCCCGGTGCCGACATCGACTCCGATGCCGCACAGGAGATGTCGGTCGACGACCTCCTGTCCGCGTTCGACGACTACGACGACCTCGACGCGATGATAGAGGAGATGGACGACGTCTCCGGCTTCGACGACCTCGGCGATGCCGGCTCGTTCGACGACATCGACTTCGGTGAGGACTCCCCCGCGGAAGACGAGCTCGCGACCGGTTCCGACGACGGGATAGCGGTCGACGAGCCGGGTGAATCCGACACCGAAGCCGAAGCCGAACCGCCCGCGGTGCCGGACGAGGAGCCGAACGAACAGGTCGACGACGCGGCCGCGACCTTCGCGGAACTGAAAGAGGAGGTCGACCCGGTCGGTTTCGACGAACTTCAGGCGGAGCTCGACGAACTCGAGTTTGACGAGTACGCCGACGAAGAGGAGGTCGGCTTCGACGAACTCCTCGGAGAGGACTTCGAGGAGTCCGACGACGACTTCTTCGCGACCGGCGGTAGCAGCCTCGACAGCGGGGAAGACGAGGTCTCCCTCGACGAACTCGTCGGGGACGACCTGGACGCCGGAGATGACATTGCGGCCGACGCACAGTCGGACCCGACCGACGTCTCTGGGTCAGACGTCTCCGCGGCTGGAGACAGCGAGGTCGCCGTCGAAGCGGATGCGGACAGCGAGGTCGCCGTCGAAGCGGATGCGGACGGCAAGGTCGCAGCCGAAGCTGACGGAGCCGACGTTGCCGAGGCAGACGCTGCTGTCGTCGACGCCGACGGGGCCGACGATGACACCACCGACGCTGGCGACTCAGACGTCGACGAGCCAGACTCAATCGAAGCCGACGTCGACGCTCCGGTCGTCACCGACGACTCGGACGACGACAGCTTCGGTGGCTCGCTCGAAGAGCGCGTCGAGGAGACCTCCGACTCGGAAATCGAGTCCGAATCGGGCGGTGTCACCGAGCCCGAACTGGTCGACGAATCTGACCAGGTCGACGAGTCCAGTGCAGTCGAACCGGAAGCCGACGACGACTTCGGTGGCGGTTTCACCGACGCATCGGCCGACGAGTTCGGCGGTGGCTTCATCGCCGGGTTCGACGACGGCACGGACGACTTCGAACTCGAATCGGCGGATCCGTCCCAGACCGCGGCCGCCGCCGCGCGACCGGTGAGCGACACCGACTCTGCGACCGGCGCTGCCGACACGGACGACGCCGACGGGTCCACGACGACCGACGAGGCGGACTCGACCGTCGACGTCTCGGAAGTTCTGGACGCCGCAGACGAGTTCGAAACGCCAGACGCCGCAGACGTAGCCGGCGAGTTCGGTTCGTCGGACGACGCCGACGATACCGACCCGCTGGCTGGCGATCCTTCCCCCGACGACGTGGACGGGGACGAGGGCGCGGCCGACACCGGCAGCGAGACGACCCTCGACACGGGGACCGACGAAACCCGGAGGACGAGCTGGTCCCGAGCGGACGACGAAGACCTCGATTCGGTCGAGGTCGGCACGTTCGAACTGGGGGAACCGGACGAATCGGAGACCGTCGACGCGACGGTCGATACGGCAGACTTCGACGAGGTGGCGACGGACAGCGGGTTCGAGGCCGCCGCATCGCAGTCAGATTCCGTCGGTTTCGGCGCTGGAGAGGACGTCGCCGACTTCTCGGAGCTCGCCGGCTTCGACTCCGGCTTCGACGAACCGCCTGAGGAGGCGGCTTCCGAGCAGACGGAAACAGACTCGGAATCCGCCGGGCCCGTCGTCGATGGATCCGCGTACGACGTCGACATCCAGACGCTCGACGACGAGCGCGGAGACGACGAGCGAGAAAGCGAGATACAGTCCGTCCGCATCGACGTCGAACAGATCGACCGGCTGCTCAACCTCGTCGAGGGGCTGGTCACCAGCCGTGTCCGGCTCCGACGGACCGTCGAGGAGGGTGCAGACCCCGTCGAACTCGACAACGAGCTGGACGAACTGGAGGACATCACCGGCGAACTGCAGGATACCGTCATGGACGTCCGTCTGGTGCCGGTCAAGATGGCGACCAACAAGCTGCCGCGGGTGGTGCGCGACATCGCTCGCGAGCAGGACAAACAGGTCGCGTTCGACATCGAGGGCGAGTCGGTCGAGGTCGACCGGTCCATCCTGGACCAGATCGCCGACCCCCTCGTCCACATCGTCCGCAACGCGGTCGACCACGGGGTCGAGGAGCCGGACGAGCGCGAGGCGGCAGGCAAAGAGCCCGTCGGGGAAGTGACCCTCCGGGCAGAGCGCGCCCGCGACCAGGTCGTCATAGAGGTGGAGGACGACGGTCGCGGACTGGACGCCGACCGGCTCCGTCGTGAGGCGGTCGAGCAGGGCGTCCTGACCGAGGATGACGCAGACGAGCTCTCGGAGACGGGCGCTCACGAGCTGATATTCCACCCGGGTCTCTCGACCGCGTCGGAGGTGACCGACGTCTCCGGTCGTGGTGTCGGGATGGACGTGGTGAAGAGCACGGTCTCGGACCTCGACGGATCGGTGGAGGTCGAGTCCGAGCCCGGCGTCGGAACCACCATCCGGCTGTTGCTCCCCGTCACCGTCGCGATTGCGGACGTGCTGTTCGTCCAGTCGGGCGACGAGGAGTTCGGCGTCCCGGTCAAGGTCCTGCGCGACATCGGGCCGGTTCCCGAGGTTGACGAGGTGGACGGACAGGAGGTCATCGTCGACGGTGACGACTCGACCCCGCTCGTCCGCCTCGACGACGCGCTCGACACGCCGGGCGAGTCGTCGACCGGCGGCGACGGAATGGTACTGCGAATCAGAGACGAAGTGCGAACCATCGCGCTGCACTGCGACGAGGTCCGCGGGCAACAGGAGGTCGTCGTCAAGCCCTTCGAGGGCGTACTCGGCGGCATCCCGGGCCTGAGCGGTGCAACCGTGCTGGGGGAAGGGGAGGTCGTGAACATCCTGGACGTGAAGACACTATGAACGGACGAAACTACTGGAGGCAACTATGAGCTTGATGGTCGATATTCGGAAACTGAGTTTCATCAACGAGATGGCGAAGGTCGGGACCAACGGGGTCGCCGATAACATGAGTAAACTGACAGGCGAGGACGCGAAGATGGAGGTGACGAAGACGAACTTCGTCGACATTCAGGACATCAAGAAGCAGCTGGACGCTGGCAAGCGCGTCGGCGTCCGCGTCCGATTGATGGAGCCCCCACACGGGCACATCCTCATCCTGTTCCCCGAGTCGAGCGCGAAGAAGATCACCGCGCTCATGCTCTCGGACATGGTCGACGATATGTCGCAGGTGTCAGGCGAGATGGCTCGTTCCGCCGTCGAGGAACTCGGCAACATGATGGCGTCGGGGTTCATCGACGGCTGGGCCGACGTCCTCGGCCGGACCATCGATATCGCGACACCCCAGCTGGTCTACGCACCGGCGGGCGAGATCGTCGAACGGACCGCAGGCCTCGGCGGCGAGGAACTCGCGCTGTTCTTCGACTCCAACCTGACGGTCCCGAGTTACGACATCGACGCGGAGATCTACGCCTTCCCGAACCTCGAAGAGTTCGTGGAGATGGTCAACAGCATCGAAGCAAGGCCGTCATGAAGCTGGACATCACCGCACTCGGGACCTTCTACGAGATGGCTCGAGAGGGTGCAGGACTCGCGGCGGGTCGGCTCACGCGCATGACCGACGTGGAGACCCGCGTCGGCGTCACGAAGCTGAACTTCATGCGCGGGTCGGAGATACGCACGGAGTTCGCCGACGGCACTCCGAAGGTCGGTATCCGCGTCGAGCTCGACGGCGGGCTCGAAGGCCACTCGCTCATCATCTTCGAGCGAGACGCCGCGCTGCGCATCGTCCAGACGCTCGTCGCAGAATCCGGTGACACGGAGTTCGACGACATGAACCAGTCCGCGATGAGCGAGCTCGGTCAGATAATGAACGCCGGATTCATCGACGGCTGGGCCGACGTCCTCGGCACCGCCATCGACGTGTCGACGCCGTCGTTCATCGAGGGGACCACGGCAGAGCCGTTCATCGGCGACCTTGACGCCGCACCCGACGACAACGACCTCGCGCTGCTCTTCCAGAGCCAGATCGAGGCCGTCGATACCGAAATCGGCTTCAAACACTACCTGTTCCCCGAGCGAGACTCTATGGCGGAGATACTGGAACAGCACGGTGACCCGAAGAGCCGTGGCATCGAGTACGACAAGCTCGCGGGCTTCGACGAGATGGCCCAGCAGGGTGCGAAGGAGGTCGCGTCCAACATCACCACCCTCACGGGGATGGACACGAGCGTCAAGATCCGGCGGCTGAAGTTCGCCTCGCTCGAGGCGATTCCGCAGGAGATAGACGACGAGATGCTCGTCGGGGTCGCCCACGAGCTCGACGGGACGCCCTCGGGCTACCTGCTCTTCCTGTTCGACGAGCAATCGGCTCGCGAGGTGGTCAAGGCGACGCTTCCCAACCCGCCCGAGGAGGGCTTCGGTGAACTGGGAAAGAGCGCCATCAAGGAGCTCGGCAACATCATGGCGTCGGGGTTCATCGACGGCTGGGCGAACGTGCTCGGGACGACCATCGACCACTCGCCGCCCCAGTACATCCACGACTTCGGGGCTGCGGTCATCGACCCGGTCATCATCCAGCTCGGCCAGAACCAGGACTTCGCCTTCGTCTTCGACACGGTCATCATGGCGAACGACCGTGAGTTCGACTGCTCGATCTACGCTATTCCGGACGAGCAGGACCTCGAACGGGCGCTCAACGACCTGAACGTCGACAAGATAGAAGACGCAGAGACGAAAGCAGACTTCAGGATGGACGAACTCGAGAACGCATGAAGACCTACGGAAGCGAACCGGGCGCGCCAGAACCGGTACAGGTCGGAATCTCCGAGTTCGTCGTGAAGGGCAGGAAGTCCGCGGATACGCTGAAGTCCTACGGCCTCGGTTCCTGTCTGGCCGTCGCCCTGTACGACCCCGACTCGGGCGTCGGCGGGCTGGCACACGTGATGCTCCCCGACGGCGACGCTGCGGACGGTGCGGACACTCAGCCCGGGAAGTACGCGGACACGGCGATTCGGGCTATGCTCCGGCGGATGGTCGAGAAGGGGGCCGCCTACACCTCCGTCGAGGCCAAGATCGCAGGCGGCAGCGACATGTTCCAGTTCGAGTCGTTCGGCGAGGGCGTCGGCAAGCGCAACGTCATCGCCGCGAAGGAGGAACTGGAGAAACTCGGTGTCCCCATCATCGCGGAGGACGTCGGCGGGCAACGCGGCAGAACCGTCGAGTTCGACGTGACCACCGGTATCCTCCACGTGCGGACGGCGGACGGCGACCGCGGAGAGAAAGAACTGTGAAGGAGGAGTCGTCCGACGACGAGGCCGCCTTCCAGCGCGTCGCGTCGCACATCGAAGACGAGATCGGCTTCGCGACGAGCCACTACAACGATAGCTACCTGAAGCGGCGGCTCACCTCGCGTATCCGCCGGACCGGCGTCGACGGGTACGACGCGTACCACGACCTGCTGGCGTCCGACGAGGACGAGGTGGCGGCGCTGCTCGATGCGCTCTCCATCAACGTGACCAGCTTCTTCCGCAACCCGGAGGTCTGGGACGGCATCCGGTCGGTACTGCGGGAGCTCTCGGCGGAGAAGGAGAGCGTCCACGTCTGGTCTGCGGCCTGTGCCGACGGCCGCGAACCCTACTCGCTCGCGATGCTCGCCCTCGACGACCCTCGTGTCGACGCGGAGAAGTTCCACATCTACGGGACGGACATCAACGACGAGTCGTTGCGAACGGCCCAGAACGGGGTCTACCACAGCACGAGGACGGTCGACATCGACGACCAGCTCTCGTTCCTCACCAACTTTCACGCGTACGTCAACAGGAAAGACGGTCGCTTCGAGGTAAGTGACAGGGTGAAGCGGCTGGTCACCTTCGCCCACCACGACCTCATCAACGACGACGCGAAGTCCGGGTTCGACCTCGTCGTCTGTCGGAACCTGTTCATCTACATCGACAACGAGCACAAAGAGCCCATCCTCGCGACCATCTCGGACGCACTGCGCCACGGCGGCTATCTCGTCATCGGGAAAGCGGAGACCATCCCACCCAACCTCAAGCCGGAGTTCACCGTCCTCGACGGGCGGAAGCGTCTCTACAGGCGCGAGTGAGCCTCCTCCTCCACGTTCTCGAAGTCGGTCAGTGACGACACTACCCTGCCTGGTTGACGCGCTGTTCGGCGTAACCGACGACCACACCCTCGACCGATTGTGGTTGTACTCTATCGTCGACTGGAGGGTCATACTCTATCGTCGATCGGCTGCGCTCCTGCTGGATCGATTCCACGGGCGGTATCGACACCGCGAAAGCACGGAGTGTCCTGTAGAAACCGTGAGAAAGGTCGGAGAAGTCGCCGGTCGCTCGGCTTACTCGTCGTCGTCCGGGCGACTCTGTGCGAACGAGAACATGTCGTCCTCGGCCGACTCCTGTTCGTCGAGTTCGTCTTCGTCGGTCTCCTCACCGAACTCGATGTCGTCCATACCCGGTATCTCCTTCGTGGGCTGGTCGTCCACTTCGGACTCCGTTAGCGGCTCCTCGTCGAAGTCGAGTGCGTCGTCGAGTGCTGCATCGATGTCCTGGGTCTCGCGATCCGTCTCGACGGCCGCGTCCGCGTCGAGTCCGAAGTCGAGGCCCGTCGTGGAGCCGGTCTCCCCGGCGTCCTCCGACTGGTCGTCGTCGGTGGTGTCGCTCGACAGCTCTTCTTCGACGATGTCGGCCGGCCCCTCTTCGACGGTGTCGACCGGCTCCTCCTCGACGATGTCGGCTGGCTCCTCCTCGAATGTGACGTCCGGGGACTCAGCCTCGTGGGCATCGTCCGACGGTTCGTCTGCTGGAGACGCGGTATCCCAGCTGACCTCCGAACCGAGGGTGTCGGTGTCCCAGGAGACATCCTCCTGCGTCTCGCTCGAGAGGTCGATGTCGGCCTCGTAGGCGTCGTCCTCGACGGTCTCGAAGTCGACGTCGACTGCCTCCTCCTGCGTCACGTCGGCCGGGGACGCAACTGCATCGGGCTCGACACCCTCGTCCGCCTCGACCTCCTCATCCGATTCGACTGCGGCGTCGAGGTCGTACTCGTCTGGGTCGACGTCCTCGTCGACGGGACCGAGTTCCTCGACCTCCGGTTCCGCCGGTGCCTCGTCGAGCGGCGTGAATCCGCCCTCACCCATCGGGTCGAAGTCGTCCTCGATGTCTGCAGCGCGGTCGTCTACAGCGTCGGTGTCCTCGGTACCGACTGCCGGTTCAGCTGCCGGCTCCTCGGTCGGGACTTGTTCGTCGACGGCTCCGCTGGCGTCGTGCGTCTCCATTCCGTCCATCGCCGGGCTCTCAAACTGCTCGTCGACACCCGGGCTCTCAAACTGCTCGTCGACACCCGGGCTCTCAAACTGCTCGTCGGCCGGGTCTGAGCCGTCGTCGACTGCGAGACCGACATCGGCCGACGGCGTCGTATCGTCGTCGAACGACGCTGGCGAGGACAGCTCGCCGCTGAAGGCAGCTGAAGTGTCGAAGTCGGCATCTTCGGTCACCTCTTCCGCGACAGGCTCCTCGTGGAACTCCGCACCGGGCTCGTCGGTCCCAGTCCCTTCGGGAGCAGTCTCGTCTTCGACAACCTCGGCCGGCACGTCGGCGGACGACTCCTGGGGAGCAGCATCGTCGGCCGCCCGTTCGGGCTCGTCTTCGCCCATCAGTTCCCCCACGGCTGCCGTCGCGGCTGCGGCGTCGGACTGGTCTACGGCCGCGGCGTCCACGTCGTCGAGGACGCCTTCACCCGTGCTGAACTCGTAGTCCGCTTCGACGTCGGTCTCGAAGCGGTCGAGCGCTTCGCTCAGGCGAGATGCCTGGTTCGCGAGGTCGCTTGCGGAACGGCTGACCTCGGTGAGTGCGGTGGTCTGTTCCTCGGCGGCGGCAGCCACGTTCTCGGACTCGGCGGACGTCTCCTCGGAGATGGTCGCCGCGTCGTCGACCATGGCGACGACCTCCTCGGTGGAGGCGGCCTGCTCTTCGGTCGCCGCGGATATCTCCTGGACACCCGTGTTCGTCTCCTGGGCGTAGCCGGCGATCTCGTCGAGCGCCACGACGGTCTCCTCGACCGCGTTCGTGGTCGCGGAGATCTGCTGGCTCGCTCCTTCGACGGATTTGACCGACCGCTGGGTCTTCTCCTGGATGTTCTCGAGGCGTGCCTCGATGTCCTCTGCGGCGTCCTTGGTCTCCTCTGCGAGGTCCTTGACCTCCTGTGCGACGACCGAGAAGCCCTCGCCGGAACTGCCGGAGCGCGCCGCCTCGATGTTGGCGTTGAGCGCGAGCATGTTCGTCTGCTCTGCGATCTCGGAGATGAAGTCGATCAGCTCGTCAATCTGCTCCATCTCGTCTTCGAGGTCGTTCATCTGGTCCGTGACGATCTCGCGGTTGTCCTCCAGCTCCTGCATCCGGTCGATCGCCTCCTGTGCGGCGTCGCGGCCGTCGCGGCCGGTCTCGGCCGTCCGTTCCGCGAGGTCTGCGACCTCGTTCGAGGAGGACGCGATCTCTTCGATGGTCGTCGACAGCCCGGACATCTCCTGGCTCACGCGCTGGAGGCTGTCGTTCTGGCGGTCCGCACCGTCGGAAATCTCCTGGATGGACTCCGTGACCTGCTCGGACGCCGACCGGACCTCCTCGGAACTGGCCGTGACCTCCTCGGAGGAGGTAGCGACCTCGTTCGCGAAGTCCTTCAGCTGAGCCGTGGTCTCCTCTATCTCGCCGATCATCTGATTGAACTCCGTTGCGATGTCGGCCATCGCCTCGGAGTCGGATTCGGCGTTCATCCGTTGGGTCATGTCCCCGGCGGAGACCTCCTGCATGACGCCGCTGTACTCGTCCGCCTTCTGCTCGAGGTGACGGTTCATCTGTTCCGCCTCTGCTCGGGCGAGTTCCGCCTCCTCGCGGGCGTCGCGAGCTTCTTGAATCTGCTCGCGGAGTGCGTCACGCATCGAGCCGAATCCGGCGTAGAGCCGACCGATGTTGTCCACGCGGTGGGTATCGAAGTCCACGTTGAGGTTCCCCTCCTCCATCTGTGAGGTCTTCGACGTGAGTCGGTCGATGGACGTTGCGGTGTTCCGTCCGATGATGGTCCCGACGAGGACGATCATCAGCATCCCACCGAGCGTGGCGATGAGACCCCACTCGCCGACCGTCTGGACGAACCCGTACACGTTGCTCTGCGGGACGCTGACGGTGACGACGAGGTTCCGGTCGGGAACCTGTGCGTAACTGACGAGGTACTGCTCGTCCGCGTAGTCGTCGCCGACGGAGGACGTGAGCAGGCCCGGAGCGGTACCGATCTCTGCCACGCCAGCACCGGCCTGCGACCGGCCGAAGAAGTTGGTCTGGGTGTACGTTTTTCTGATGGCGGACGACTGGTTCGCGAAGACGACCGAGTTGTCGGCGGCGAGAATCATCGTCGTCTCGCCGTTGTCCGCCTCGATGGTCTGGCCGTAGTTCTTCACGTCGACGGTGACGACGATGACCTCGCTGCCACTGCTCGCCTTCACCGGGTAGGCGTAGGCGACGACGGGCGTCCCCTCGTGGTCGGTGTAGGCGTCGAAGACGACGCCGCTCTCGCTTCCGAGCGTCGTCTCGTCGCCGAGTTCCGCGGCCCAGGGTGCCTGCAGCTGGCTGAGCTTCCCGTCCTCGAACTTGTTCGCCGAGGTCGCGGCGATGGTGTTCGTCGGGAGCTTGACGTAGTGCATGTCCCTGACCCCCCGCTCGAACTGCAACACCTGCGTTCGGCTTTCGAGCGTCGCGTCTATCTCCGCTTCCTCACCGTTCGCCACCTCCTCACGCAGGGCGACGTTCTGCGTGATGACGATGTTCCGTTCGTCCCACTGCCTCAGGTTCCGCGCCTCTTGATCGGCTCTGTCCGCCAGCCGGTCGTTGACGCTGTTCTCTACCTCATCTGTGATCTGACCAGTCGCGACGAACCCCACCGCCCCAACTGCCAGCCCCATCACGAGAAGTGCGATGCCGAATTTCAGCGCATAGCTTCTCCGAATAAAGTTTGGTATCAGTCCACGAAGCGGGCCCAGCATATGCTCAATACGCTAGAATCCAGAATATAAAACAACACCGGAGATTATCATTGATGAAAACCCGATGAGACGTTCGGAGACGCGTTCTCGGCGGTGGGTCGTCGTGGACGCTCCCCCGTTCGAAGAGGGGTTCTTCCCAGGCGAAAAGGTACAAGCCTCTGACCGTCCTATCCGGCGCCAATGGAGACCACAGCAGTCCAGGAGTACGTCGACCACGCTCGCGCCGTGGTGACGTCGTCGGACAGCCTCGGGGTGCGGAACACGCAGCTCAGGCTGGTCGAACCGCTGCTGGACGCGCTCGGCTGGAACGTCCGTTCGAGCGACGTCGAAGCCGACCACCAGGTCACCGCGGGAGAGACGGTCGACTACGCGCTCAACGTCGGAGGGACACCGGCCGTGTTCGTCGAGTCGCGGCCGCTCGAGGACGACCTGACGGCGGCCGACGCCGAAACGGTAGCCGAGCGGATGCGCCTCGGCGGCGTCTCCTGGGCGATGCTCACCAACGGCCGACAGTTCGCCTTCTTCGCCATCCGGGCGGGTCGCGTCGACCGTCACAGCTGCCGCCTCGAGGACCTTCCGCGCGAGACAGCCGCCCTCGAGCGGTTCTCTCACGAGGCCGCCCGCGGTCGGTTCGCGGGACGGGCCCGGGCCGTCAACCGGATAGACGCCGCACGCGACGGTCTCCACCGCTCGATCCTCGACGAACTGCTCGACGTCACGGACGGCGAGGCGGAATCGGTGCTCGACGCTGCGACCAGCCAGTTGCTCGACGACCTCGTCACGACGCTGTCGACGGCCGAACGGGCGACGACGGAATCGGAAATCGACGAGGCGAGTGCGGAGAGGATGAAGGTCGACGAACCGGCCGTCGAAAGACCGGAGACCGACGAAACGGAGGCGACTGAGCCGACCCGGAATCGAACGTCCCGGAATCGAACGTCCCGGAATCGAACCGGGCCCGAACACGCTGGAGCAGCCGGGGTACAGACCGTCGCCGAAGCCGCAGCGACGGAGGCGGACGAGGACGGCGAGTACGTGGTCCGGTTCTTCGACGACCGAGCGTCCGTCGGGGCGGTCGGAAGCTCGACGCCAGCGGGGGCGATGGGGCAGGTGGTCGACTACCTCGTCGACCAGTACGCGCTCGCCGCCGGGTTGTCGCTCCCGTACTGTCCGGGCGACGACAGCTACGCCGTCCTCAATCGACGGCCAGTGCATCCGAACGGCGAGCCGATGCGGCCGGCCGTCGAACTGGACGCGGGGCCGTTCCTCTGGACGGGCGGCTCGATGGCGGAACGACGGGACCGGCTCGAACACCTCGCGTCGCGTGCGGGGCTACGGTGTATGTTCCAGGGCGACTGGGCGCCGTGATTCTTCAAGCGCGACTGGGCGCCGTGATTCTTCAAGCGCGACTGGCAGCCACGAGTCCAGTTCACGTCACGGAGAGAACCGGCAGTTCCGTGGGACGCCCGAGCCGTTAACCCTGCTCCTCGGCTAGTCCGGGTATGAACATGCTCGTCGACGGCGAGTGGCGGACCGACGCGTACCAGACGACCAACGAGGACGGCGAGTTCGACCGGCAGGAGACGAGCTTTCGCGACTGGATCCGTGCGGACGACGACGCCCGGTTCCAGCCGGAGTCCGGCCGGTATCACCTGTACGTCTCACGTGCCTGCCCGTGGGCACATCGCGCCATGGCGGTTCGACGCCTGCTCGGGCTAGAGGACGGCGTCTCGATGGACATCGTCGACCCGTACCGGGCCGAAGACGGCTGGCAGTTCACGCCCGAGAAGGACGATTGCACGGAGGACACCGTCAACGGAGCCGACTACCTCCGGGAGGTCTACACCGCCGCTGACGACTCGTTCACTGGCCGGGTGACCGTCCCGGTCCTCTGGGACCGGCAGGAGGAGACCATCGTCAACAACGAGTCCGAGGAGATCATCGAGATGTTCGCCGAGGCGATGGCACCGCTCGGAACGACAGGCATCGACCTCTACCCGGCCGACCTGCGTGACGAGATAGACCGCATCATCGACGAGGTCTATGACCCCATCAACAACGGCGTCTACCGGGCCGGGTTCGCCGACGCTCAGGAGGCCCACGAGAACGCGGTCTCGGAGCTGTTCGAGGCGCTCGACCACTGGGACGACGTCCTGGCGAAACGGCGGTTTCTCGCCGGTGACCGGCTGACCCTGGCCGACGTCTGTCTCTTCACGACGCTCGTCCGGTTCGACGAGGTCTACCACACGCATTTCAAGTGCAACGTCCGTCACATCACCGACTATCCGAACCTCTGGGGCCACACTCGCGAGTTCTACCAGCTTCCGGGCATCGCGGAGACGACGAACATGGCCCACATCAAAGAGCACTACTACACGACCCACGGTGACGTCAACCCGAAGCGACTGATTCCGGTCGGGCCCGACCCGGATTTCGAGGCACCTCACGACCGCGACGAACTCGGCGGTGAACTCCCGTCGTCGCTGGAGCGCTGAGACTCGGCCGAACGGGACGGCTGTGACGACCAATCACGTCTTTTTTGCTGTGGCACCTGCGACTGGGGGTATGGAGTTGCGAACACGGCTCCGGGGACTCGTGGAACTGACGCGTCCCGGGAACGCCCTCATGGCGGGAGTGTTGACGTTCATCGGGGCGTTCGTCGCCATCGGCGTCGAGGCCGTCGAAGTGGGCGGCGCCTGGGACGCCCCTGCGATACAGGCGACGGCAGCGGTCGCGGCGACGGTGTTCGCCACCGGTGCGGGGATGGTCATCAACGACTACTTCGACGCCGACATCGACCGCATCAACGCCCCGGACAGGCCGATTCCACGCGGCGCGGTCTCCGAACGCGGTGCGCTCGTCTTCAGCATCCTGCTGTTCGCTGGCGCCGCCGCCTCTGCGGCACTCCTGCCACCGCTCGCGATCGGTATCGCGGTCGTGAACCTCGTCGCGCTCGCCGTCTACACGCAGTGGTTCAAGGGAACGCCCGGGTTCGGCAACCTCGTCGTCGGCTACCTCACCGGGAGCACCTTCCTCTTCGGCGGTGCGGCGGTCGGTTCGCCCGCGCCGGCGTCCGTGCTGTTCGGCCTCGCCGCCCTCTCGACGGTGAGCCGGGAGATAATCAAGGACATCGAGGACCTCGCGGGCGACCGCGAAGAGGGGCTCACGACGCTCCCCATCGCCGTCGGCGAACGGACGGCGATGCTCATCGCGGTCGGGGCGCTCGTCGTCGCCGTCGTCGCCAGCCCGGTCCCGTATCTCCGAGGGACGTTCGGCGAGGCGTACCTCATCGCGGTCCTCCCCGCGGACCTCGTGATGCTGTACGCGGCGTACGAGGGGTACGACGACCCCTCCGCGAGTCAGAACCACCTCAAGTACGGCATGTACCTCGCTGTCGTCGCGTTCGTCGTCGGTCGACTCGTCGTCCTACCAGGTGGCGTCTGAGGACCGCTCGCGCCCGAAAATCACCGTTCTCTGATACAAGTAATCAAAAGTACTATAAACTGGATACTGCATCTTCCTACCATACGACGGAATGGACAGCGATACCAATCGACGTCGACGTTGTCATTCGGAGACGAGGGTACGCCATGTATGACCTGGCCGACGTTCTCCCGGACGCTGAGCTGCCGCCTGGGTCCAACCTGCTGATTTCGGGGGCACCGCTGACCGGGAAACGGCGCATCGCACTCGACATCCTCGCGAACGGCTCCCGGCAGGGCGAGGGAGCCATCGTAGTGACGACCAAAGACAGCGCCGAGAAGCTTCTCCGCGAGTACTCGGAACGGGTCGACGACCTCGACGACGTCGATCTGGGAATCGTCGACTGCGTCACCAAACAGCGTGGCGTGAACAACGTCCGGGACGATTCTCGCATCCGGTACGCGTCGTCGCCGGTCGACATGACCGGCATCGGTATCAAGCTCTCAGAGTTCCTCGAGGAGTTCTACGAGGTGCGCGGCCACCGGAAGAACCGCATCCTGCTCCACTCGATATCGACGCTCCTCATGTACTCGGACCTGCAGACCGTCTTCCGCTTCCTGCACGTGTTCACCGGTCGCATCCAGTCCGCCGACGCACTCGGCGTCTACATCATCGACTCGACGGCCCACGACGACCAGACGATGAACACGCTCAAACAGCTGTTCGACGCGGTCATCGAGGTCCAGCAGGGGGACGACGGTGAGCAGTCGCTCCATACCGCTGGCCTCTGAGCAGACTCCGCTCGATTTCTCACATCGGCGGCACGTTTTTCGGCGCTGCTCGCCTCTGCTCAGATATGCCAGTCGAGAGCGACGCGGAACTCACGGAGATACTCACCCACGACACCATCGCGGTGGTCGGCTGTTCGAACACACCGGGGAAGGCGGCACACGACATCCCCCGGTACCTGCAACAGCATGGCTATCGCATCGTCCCGGTCAACCCCTTCGCCGACGAGATCCTGGGCGAACCTGCCTACGACTCGCTCACCGAGGTCGACGAGCAGATAGACATCGTCGACGTGTTCCGACCGTCGGAGGAGGTCGCGGGCATCGTCGACGAGGCGGTCGAACGAGACGACGTGAAGGTCGTCTGGATGCAGCTGGGTATCCGCGACGACGACGCGGCGAAGAAAGCAGAGGAAGCGGGCCTGCAGGTCGTCCAGGACCGCTGTCTGAAGGTCGAGCACTCGCGGCTCAGCTGAGGACCGCTGTCTGCGCGCCTTCCGGACTACCCTTCCCACTCCTCGAACGAACGGTAGATACCCTTCGAGAGGTACCGCTCGGACGAGTCGGGGAACACCGTGACGACGGAGTCGTAGGGCGCGTCTATCTCGCCGGACGAGATGCGCTCGGCGACGGCGCAGGCGGCGACGCTCGCGGCACCCGCCGAGGAGGCGACCAGATGTCCTTCCTCGCTGGCGAGCCGTCGCAGCTCGTCGTGAGCGGCCCGGTCGGCCACCTGGACGACATCGTCGACGAGCTCGGGTTCGAACAGCTCGTTCGTGCTCACGTCGTGGGTGCCGATTCCCTCTATCTTGTACGGCGCTTCTTCCGGGTCTTCGCCCTTCAGCTCGCTGTATAGCGACCCCTCGGGTTCGACGGCGGCGACGTAGGTGTCGTCGTTCTGTTCCCGGAGGTAGCGTGCGATGCCCATCAGCGTCCCGGCCGTTCCACAGCCGGCGACCACGGCGCCGACTTCGCCGTCGAGCGCCTCGTGTATCTCGGGCCCGGTGGTCGCGTAGTGCGCCTCGGTGTTGAGCGGGTTCTCGAACTGCTGGGGGACGATGGCGTCGTCGAGCTCCTCGGCGAGTTCGTGGGCTCGCTGGATGGCGCCGCCCATGTCGTCCTCGGTCGGCGTGTTGATGACTTCGGCGCCGAGCGCGCGCATCAGCTGTTGCTTCTCGACGGAGAAGCGCTCTGGAACGACGAATATGGCGTCGACACCGAGCTGGCCGGCCGCGACGGCGAGGCCGATACCGGTATTGCCGGCCGTCGGCTCGATGACGGTCCCGCCCGGCGAGAGGTCGCCGCGCTCGAGCAACTGTTCGAGCATGTACTTCCCGATGCGGTCCTTGACGCTCGCACCCGGGTTGAACGACTCGAGCTTCGCGTAGACTGGCACGTCGTCGGGCGACTCTTGCACCCTGACGAGCGGGGTCTCACCGATCGTGTCCAGAACGGACGAGAGCGGTTCCGCGTGGGTGGTCATATGGGGGCAATAGTTGCCACCCCCCGATAGGTGTTGTTACTCGTCGGTCGACGCAGAGCCAGCGGCGTCGCCTTCTGCGGTGCCCGGCTGGTTCGTCGACTCGCCCTCGGCAGTGCTGGACGGCTCCGCCGACTCGCCTTCGGTCGGTGCTGCCTCCGCCTCGGTGATGACCTCAGTCGCGAGCAGCCCGTCGACGTCGATGCCCTGCTCCTCCGCGAGCGCCTCGAGGACGACCCGCTGCTCTTCGAGCTGGGTCTCGAGAGACCGGACGCGGCCGGCCGTGTCGTCGACGTCCTCTTCGATCTTCACCAGCCGCTCGCGGATGTCCTTCATCTGCGCGTACAGCTGTTCCGCTCGTTCGGCGACCGTCTGCAGCTTCTTGGCGGTGGAACCGAGTCCCATACCACTACGTGCGACCCCCTCCCTGTTGTGCGTTCCGCCTCGTCCTGCTCTCTCCGCCCGTCACCTTCGCCGTGTTTATGCCCTCTCCCGGTGGAACCTGGCACATGGTCGACGTACGCACGCCGCCAACCGCCGGTATCGTCGCCGCCCTCGCACTCGTCGCGGCCGTCTTCGCGCCGTACGTGGCCCTCTCGGCCTCGGGCGTGAGCGCGCTCGGGACCTACTACGGCTACGGGCTCGTCGGACCGCCGTACATCGCACTGTTCGCGCTCGTCGCCGCTATCGTCTTCGCGGCGGGGCGAGAGGGCCGGACCGAACCCGACCTCGCGGCCGGCGTCACGCTGGTCCTCGGCTTCGCCGTCGTCGCACTCGTCTTCGTCTGGGCAGTGAGCGTCTCGAGCGAGTTCGTCTCGAGCATCGGGACCGAGACGTGGATGGCGTACCACCGCTGGGCCGTCCTCCTGGTCGGCGTCGTCCTCGCGGCCTGTGGCGTCTGGTACGCTCGGGTCCTCGGCCTGTTGACGGCCTGAACGTGGACCGGCGTCTCGGGCGGACCTGGACAGCGGGACGCGAATTCGAGTGACGGTGGCTGGTTCGAGTCGAAAGGACCTTAAGAGGCAAGCGGATACGTTCTGATGGACTAGGTCGGGCAGTTAGGCCCTGCTCACAACCCGCGATATGGTCTTCAGCGGGGACCGAATCCTGGGCACGTCCGGTCAGACCCGGTCGGGCCCCGGGAGCCGACGTAGAAACCTCGTCCGTCGGGGACGGCGGTCGTCGGGTTCCATCCGCAGGGATGGTTTCCCGACGTTAGTCGGCGGCACTGGGTCAGGCACGGAAGTGAGCAGCCCACCGTCGGACACCCGTCGCTCGATGGGTCGCGGGGTGGAGGAGGCGACCGGGATTCCCCGACCGGGAACGCCGGGCAACCCCAGGCGTCCGCCCATTCATACCGCATTCTCACCCGCCGAGCCCCGGGTCCGTCCATCGACGCATCCGCTCCGATTCTCACGCCGACCGACGTCCCCCCACAGGCGAGTCTCTGGCCCCCTGAGGGGTGATTCCCTATTTCACTCGATATCTCGTTACTAGAGATGGAGGGGATATGTCTTGGACAGTGACACAGTGGCGTCGGAGCGAAGCCGAGAGACCGACAGGGACGCGGGAGTACTCGTTCCAGCACCGGCGTCGGGGCGGGAGACGGCGGACGGGACGCTGTCCGGCGAGACGGCGAGAGCCGGAGAGATTCCGGGAAGCCGCCGGTACCGAACTCGCGGGAACGGGAGCCGTCGGTATGACCTGTTCGTGCCCGTCCCAGGCTGGCTAGAGGCTGGCCTCTGGCTCTCGTTCTGCTACTTCGTTGCAGGGCCGCTAACGGAACCAGCGGTCACCGCCGTACTCCGCTGGGAGCCGGGGCTGTCCCCCGATTCGGTGCGAACAGCCCTCGCCGTCTTCCTGTGGCTCCTCACCGGCGCCGTCGTACTCACCCACGTCGGCCGGCAGCTCTCCGGGAATCCCCGGACCTTCGAGACCGCAGACGAACGGCTCTCGTGGGTCGACTCTCGGCGGCCGACGCTGGCCGGTCACCTGTTCTACGCTACGGCGGTCCTGGCCGGGACGCTCGTCGTCGCTGCACTCTGGCCGTCGGCCGGCAGACTGCTCGACGACGTCTTCACTGGCGTCCTCGCGCGGCAGCCTGACGTCGCCGTCTCCCCCGTCGCCGTCTCTCCCACGTCGGTCGTCCTGCTCGGCTGTGCCCTCGTCGGGTTCGCGGTCTCCGCTCGCTCGCTGGACCGGCTCGTCACCGGGCTCGTCTACGAGTCGCTCGCGCGGTCGCTCCGGGCCGTCGACGGACTGGCCCAGGTCGACCCCACGAGCGCCGCAGCCCGTGAGGCGGACCGCGTCGTCGGCTGGTTCGCCATCGGCGCAGCCGTCGCACTCGTCGGCTACTGGGTGGTCGCACTCGCCGTGACCCCGGGCAGCACCGCGCTGAATCCGGGTGGCCCCTCGACGACCGTGCTCGGTGCCGTCGTCACGGCCACGCTCTTGCTCGTCGCCGGAACCGCCCTCGTCGCGGACCGGCCGTACGGGGAGCGCACCTTCCTGGTCGCGGCCGGGCTGCTGACTTACGCCGCAGTCGACACCGCGACGCTCCTCGCCGAGCGGGGAGACGCCGCCGGCGTCGCCGTCTTCGTCGCACTCGCGGCGCTGTCGCTCGCTGTCGTGACGCTCGTGCTTACGAACGGGAGTCGGCATCGGGCGAGCAAGCGGCTGGGAGAGATAGACTTGCAGTGAGAACGGGGTCGGAACCGCACCAGCGGTTCAGTCGCTGGTCTCTGTGACCGCCGAGAGCTGTTCGACGTCGAGCGAGCCACCGATGGTGCGGTTCGGGTACGGGATGTCGATTCCCTCCGCATCGAACCGCTCTTTGACCGCCTGGACGTACTCGCCGCGAGTCTTGACGAAGTCGGCGCGCGACGGGTTCGCAATCCAGATGCGGGACTTGAGGCCGACCGACGAGTCACCGAGTTCCGTGAGCCGGACCGACGGTGCGGGGTCGTCGAGGATGTCCGGGTGGGCCTCGGCCTCCTCGATGATTATCTCGGTCGCCTGGTCGATGTCGTCGTCGTAGCCGATGCCGAACAGGAACTGCAGTCGGAGCTGGTCCTTCGCGACGGGGTTCTTGATGACGCCGTCGGTCAGCTGGGAGTTCGGGACCGTCAGCAGCTCGTTGTCGAACGTCCGGACGCGGGTGACGCGGAGGCTGATGTCCTCGACGATGCCCGAGTAGTCATCCCACTCGATCCAGTCGCCGATGCGGAACGGCTTGTCCGTGAAGATGAACACGCCAGCGACGAAGTTCGCGATGACGTCCTGCATCGCGAAACCGATGGCGAGGGTGGCGGCCGCACCGATGGTCGCCAGCGCCGTCAGGATGTTACCGAAGCCACCGGCGGCGAACGCGACGCCGAGTGCCGCGAACAGGATGACGAACTTCGTGAGTCGCTTCAGCGGGTTCTTCGCGTGTTCGTCGAGGCCGCGCCGATCCATCAGCTTGCTCACGAGGGGCATGACGATGGCGTTGCCCAGCGTGTAGACGACGACGAGTGCGACGACGAACAGGATGGCACTCGCGACGTCGCCCGCGTACGCCTTCGGGACGCCTATCTGGTTGAGGGTCTTCGCGATGCCCTCCAGTTCGGTCTGAAGCAGGACCTCCATCAGTGGAACACCGCTGTGTTGCCCCGCGTCTCGATGAGTTCTGCGTTCACCTCCTCGGCCAGTTCCTCGGCGAGTTCCTCGGTGGAGGTGCCGCCACGGGCCGCACGCAGGAACTTCACCTTCACGAGTTCGTTGCTCTGGAGTTGATCGGAGAGTTCGTCGACTACCGAGCCGATACCACTTTTGCCGACCCAGACGGTCACGTCCAGGTCGTGCGCCTGCTTTCGCAGGTTCTCGTTGCTCATCTGGCGCTAGCTTACTTTGGGAGGGGTTTTAATCTTGCACCAAACGTGAACGAGCGGGAGAGGATGTCACGCTCGATGGGACAGGCCGCGTGACAGCGGTGTGAGTAGCGCCAGCGGAGGTGGCGTCGATGGGAGGTGCGTCACCGACGGCGGCGACGACGGTTCGTCGACTCAGCGGTACGGGTATCTCGCGATGTGGCCACAGTCGCAGGTGACGACCACGCGGCCGTCCCCCAGTCGGACCCTGGCGTTCGTCCCGGGGAGGAGATAGGCGTCGCATCGGTCGCAGGTGAAACGCTTGAACCGCGTCGGGAGCCGGAGCCGGTTGCGCTCGGCGATGCGTCTCGCGAGCCGAACGTACTCCCGGGCGCGGTCGAACTCGCCCTCGCGGGTCGCCGCCCGCGCCAGCGAGTCGAGCCGGTCGATGCGCTCCTCTGCGAGTGTCATCTATCCGTGCGTAACGCTGGCGGTGTGAAATGGCTACCGTTCGAGAGTGAGGAATTGTCTCGACCACGTCCCCAAGGAGTCGCAAGCTTTTTTCCGTCGTCGCGGCTCCGACAGGACAGTGCGAGTCCTGAACCACCTCGAACTGGAATCCCAGCTGGACCGGAGCGGGATGGGTACCGCTGTCGACCAGCAACGCGAAGCCCTCTCCCGGGCGGCCCCCGAGATCGACGTCGTCACCTCGCCCTGGACCGACGGCTCCCTCCCCGACGCGCTGTTCGCCTCGCGAGTGTTCGACGACGACCTGTTCACCGACTACGACGTGGCCCACTGTAACATGGTCGGGCCGGAGTCGCTGGCCATCGCTCGGCACGCGAAGCGCAACGACATCCCTCTCGTGCTCCACACCCACGTCACGAAGGAGGACTTCCGCGACTCGTTCCGCTTCTCGAACGCCGTCGCTCCCGCACTCGGCGTCTACCTGAAGTACTTCTACTCGCAGGCCGACGTCGTCCTCTGCCCCTCCGAGTACACGAAGGGCGTCCTCGAATCCTATCCCGTCGACGCCCCTATCAAGCCGATGTCGAACGGACTCGACCTTGACTCGGTCGCCGGTGCAGCGCAGTTCCGCGACGAGACCCGCGCCGAGTACGGCCTCGACGGGATGGTCGTCTTCGCCGTCGGCAACGTCTTCGAGCGAAAGGGGCTCACCACGTTCTGCGAGCTCGCCCAGCGGACCGACTACGAGTTCGCCTGGTTCGGCCCCTACGACGACGGTCCCCACGGCTCGAAGGTGGTCAAGCGCTGGACGAGCGACCCACCCGAGAACGTCACATTCACCGGCTGGGTCGACGACAAGCGCATGGCCTTCGGTGCGGGCGACGTCTTCCTGTTCCCCGCGAAGGTCGAGAACCAGGGGCTCGTCGTCCTCGAGGCGATGGCCTGTGGGAAGGCCTGCGTCCTGCGCGACATCCCCGTCTTCCGCGAGTACTTCGAAGACGGCCACGACTGCCTCATCTGCGAGACCGAAGACGAGTTCCGGGACGCCCTGGACCGCCTGGCCGACGACCCCGAGCTCCGGGAGCGACTCGGCGAGAACGGCAGAAAGACCGCAGAGAGCCACAGTCTCGAGGCCGTCGGTGAGGAACTCGCCTCGACGTACCGGTCGCTACTCGAGGACCGATGAACGGCCGCCTGACACAGGACCGCAGCCCCGCTTGAAGGGCAGCGAAAGTCAGGCCTTTTAAGTGTTCGTCGCATCATTCTGTCCACAATGAGCCAGCAGGTCGCTGCCTTCACCGACACCTATCTGCCCACGGTGAACGGTGTGACGTACACCATCAAGTCCTGGCGCGACCGCTGGAACCGTGACGGCGGCTGGATGGACGTCGTCTACCCGCAGTCGGACGAGCACACGCCGACCGCCGGCGAACACCCCGTCCGCTCCGTGGCGTTCCCGTTCTACGAGGGCTACCGAGTCGGCGCACCGCAGATTCCCGATGCCGTCGAGAACGCCGACCTCATCCACGCCCACACAGCGTTCGCGCTGGGACTCGCGAGCCTCCGACTCGCCCGGTCGGCCGACAAACCGCTGGTCGCCTCCTACCACACGCCGACCGCCGAGTACGCCGACTACATCCTTCCCTCCGAGAAGCTCGTCGGCGGCATCCAGCGACTCAGCGAGCGGTACGAGCAGTGGTTCTACGACCGCGCCGACCTCGTCATCGTCCCTTCCGTGCCGACCAAACGCCACCTCGAGCAGACCGTCGGCGTCGAGAGCGAGATACAGGTCGTCTCCAACGGCATCGACATCGAGCAGTTTCGACCGGTCGACGACACGGCGTTCCGCGAGCGGAACGGCCTCGAGGGGACCCTCATCGGCTACACCGGTCGCCACGGCTACGAGAAACAGCTCGGCCAGATCATCGACGCCGCCGCCGGACTGGACTCCGAGGTAACGGTCGTCTTCGGCGGCGACGGCCCGGCCAGGGACGACCTCGAACGCATGGCCGCCACCAGCGACGCGGACGTCCGGTTCCTCGGCTTCCTCGACCGCGAGGAGATGCCCGCGTTCTACTCCGCGCTCGACGTGTTCACGTTCCCGTCGCCCGTCGAGACGCAGGGCCTCGTCGCACTGGAGGCCAACGCCTGCGGGACGCCCGTCGTCGGCGTCGACGCGGGCGCACTGGCCGAGACGGTCGACGACGGCGTCAACGGCTACCACTTCTCCCGGGGAGACGTCGCCGACTTCCGTCGCGGCATCGAGCGCGCACTGGAGAATCGCGAACAGCTCTCCCGGAACTGCCTCGACCGTCGCGACGCCGTGAGCATCGACCACGCCGTCTCACGGCTCGCGGAGATATACGCCGACCTGTCCTGACGGGGTCACCGGTCATCGACCCGGCGGAGCTACGCTCCTCGGAGCCGTCGCTCGCCACGTGTCCCACGTTCCTCGGAGCCGCCGCTTCGCACGTGTCGGTCGTCGAAAGAAAGGACGCAGTCTTACTCGTCTTCGAGCGCGTCGGCGATGCGCTTGAGAGCGCGGGTCTGGTCGCGCATCTCGTCCCGGAGCTGGCGGACCTCGCGGACGAGCTCCTCGTTGTCGGAGCCACCCTCGTCGCGACCCATGCCGCCGGGGCCGCCCGGACCGCCGCCCATCATGCCGCCCATCATCTGCGCGAACGGGTTACCGCCGCCCATGCCGCCGGGGCCGCCCGGACCGCCCGGGCCGCCACCGCCGCCCATCATCTCTTCCATGCGCTCGCGTCGGTCCTCGTCGGACTCCTCCTCTCGTCGCTCGCGAATCTCCTCGACGCGCTCGCGGAAGGACTTCTTCTCGTCGTCGGTTCCGGCTGCTTCGCCGTTATCTGCGTCGTCTGCCATACCCGGACGTTCACTCTCCGGCCCGAAAAGGGTTTTTCTCGCGAGGAGAGACTCTCCGCGAACGTTGGCTGAACCGACCAGGTCTCGAACCCTTTTTCCCCAGCGGACCGAAGCCTTCGACAGTGGTCGCGTTCTACCTCCTCGCCCGGCTCGTCATCGTCCTCGTGTTCTACGTCCTCCGACTGATACCCGTGGTCGGCCGCTGGATATCCAGCCTGTACGACGAACAGATGTTCGATACGTTGCTCGACGACGTCGCGATAGACGACGCGACCGTCGAACGAGACGACGACGGCCCGCGCGTCGTGGTCCTGACGTTCTCGAACGACAACTGGCTCGACCTCACCGTCACCGGAATCAGTCTCCGGGTCGCCGACGACGCGGACGTGACCCAGGAGCACGTCGTCTGGCCGCCCGAGTTCGAGCATCCGCCGGGACACGTCTCCTCGGAGACCATCACCGGCGAGGGTGACGGAAGGCTCACGCTTCGGCTTCCCGCGGCCGACACCGACGCTGCTGCCGAACTCGTCGACGGGAGCATCCTGTTCAAGCCGTCACTCGCCTGGCGGGGTCGCCGTTTCTCGGTCGGACGACGCGAGTTCACCGTCGAGACGGAGCTCAACGACCGCAGCTGAACGCACCGAGACTCGACTGTAGCGACCGTTGCGGGGCCGTCTCCGTGACTTCGTAGCCGACGAGGTTGCGCATGTCGACCGCGTACGTGGTCCCGCCGCGTTCGAGTACGAGGACGCGACCTTTCACGCCGACGACCGTCCCCGAGAAGAGCGTCTCCGCGACCGGCCTGGTCGCGAGCGAGAGGTCGTAGTCGAAGGTGAACGTCTCGATGGGGTCGAACTCGTCGAGGACCGCCTCCCACGCCAGTTCGTCGACCGTCTCCGCGAGCCCGGCTATCTTCGTCGGGACGCGAACCCGGTCGACGAGGTCCGTCGCGTAGTCGGCCTCGAGCTCACGGGCGATGCGACCGTTGGAGACGGTGTGGATGTGCGCCGCCCGGTCGGCACCCTGTTCTCTGAGGCGGGTCTCCAGCCGCCACGACCGGGTGACGCCGACCTTGAACACGTCCGGCGCGAACGCGGCGAGGTAGACCGCGTGCTCCTCGTAACAATCCATCTCCGGCTTCAGACACGTCCCGGTACACCGCGCACAGATCCAGGTGCTGGTGTGCTGGTCGCAGTAGGGCGTCCCCGGCCGTGAACACGACCGGTGACCGTCCTCGGTCACGACGCCCGCACATCGCCGGTCGCTCAGCGTGTACGTGAGGTCGTCGCCGGCCGACAGGGTCCGTCGGGTGACCGCGCCATCCTCGGCTAACAGCACCGCCGGTAGACGCGCCTCCCGTTCCGTCTCGTAGCCGACGATCTGCACGGTTCACGGTTGTGTCGGTCGGCGTAAATCGATGTCGTTCACCACTCCATAATCCAAAACTGATTATGGGGTAGCTCGTTACCGTATGCACTTTTACCGGCACGGGAAGAACCGCCGTCCATGTCACATGCGACCGTCCACTCACCGCAGGTGGTCACCTCGTGAACGCCGACCGGGTCGCCGAGTTCGTCGTCGACCACAGCAAGCTGGTCATCGTGGCGTTGCTCGTCGCGACGCTCGTCGTCGGCAGCGGCGCCGCACGGGTCGACACCACGACCTCGACCGATAGCTTCCAGACCGACACCGAGGCGGCCGAGAAACTCGACTACGTGGAGCGAAACTTCCGTACCGACGGGCAGAACCGGACCACTGTACAGGTCGTCGTCCGGGGTGACGACGTCCTCTCGAAGGACTCGCTGTTGCAGAGTCTCCGCTTCCAGCAGACGCTCCGTGAGAACGGGACCGTCTCCCGGACCCTCGTCGACGACACGCCGACCATCGGCGTCTCGAACGCCGTCGCAATCGCGGCCATCCAGCGCGAGCGTGCCCGGAAGAGCCGGCCGGGTGGCCCGCCGCCGACGCTCGCCGAACAGCGCGACGCGCTCGAATCCCTCGACGAGGCGACGGTCGACGACCTCGTCTCCGAGGTCCTCTCCGCGGACGCCGACACCCCCGGCGGCGACCCGCTCGAACTCATGCCCACGGACTACGAGCCGGGGACCACGGAGGCCGACGCCCGGATCATGGTCGTCTTCCAGTCGGTTCCGCCGAACACCGGTACCGAACTCCCTCCTGCCGTCGCAGAGGGGCAGCTGGCCGTCCAGGACCTCGCCCGCGACGAGCTGGGCGAGGACTCGTTCGTCTTCGGCGTCGGAATCGTCAACGACGAGACCGGTCGCTCTATCGGCGACAGCTTCACCATCATCGGTCCGCTCGCGCTCGTCCTCGTCCTCGTGACGCTCGTCATCGCCTACCGGGACCTCGTCGACATCGTGCTCAGCACGCTCGGTATCGGCCTCGTCCTCGTCTGGATGCAGGGCTTCATGGGCTGGGCGGGCATCGACTTCTCCACCACGCTCATCGCGGTCCCCATCCTGCTCATCGGCCTCGCCATCGACTACGCGATCCACGTGTTCATGCGCCACCGCGAGGCCCGACAGCGCGACCCCACTGCAGACACCGGTCCTGCAATGCGCCGAGCCCTCGCCGCTGTCGGTGTCGCCCTCCTCTGGGTCACGGTGACGACCGCCCTCGGCTTCCTCTCGAATCTCTCCAGTCCGCTCCCCCCGCTCCAGAACTTCGGTCTCGTCAGCGCCGCCGGCATCGTCAGCGCCCTCGTCGTCTTCGGGGCGCTGATACCCGCGCTCAAGGTCGAAGTCGACTCGCTCCTCGAACGGTTCGGCGTCGACCGCCGGAACGAACCCTTCGGCGGCGACAGCCGCGGCGTCGGCCGACTACTCGCACTCGGTACCGCGAGCGCGAAACGAGCACCCGTCGCCGTCGTCCTCGTCGCACTGCTGGTCAGTGCGGGCGGTGCCTACGGCGCGACCCAGGTCGATACCAGCTTCGACCGGAGCGACTTCCTCACCGAGGAACCGCCGACCTGGATGACGAAGCTCCCCGAACCCTTCGCGCCCGGGAACTACTCCATCCGCAAGCACGCCGACTACCTGAACGACCGCTTCCTCCAGCAGAGCCAGTCCACCCGCGCGGAACTCCTCGTACAGGGTGACGTGACCGCCCCGGACACGCTCGACCGCATCCAGCGCGTCCACGACCGGGCCGCCGCCAGCGAGAGCGTCGTCACCCTCGCCGATGGCTCCGCCTCAATCGTCGGCCCCGTCTCGACCATCGACGCGGTCGCCGCGGAGAACGAGAGCTTCCGCAAGGTCGTCAGCGAGGCAGATACCGACGGGGACGGCGTCCCCGACCGGAACCTCGCAGCTGTCTACGACGCCCTCTACCGGACCGCCCCGGACCGCGCCAGTCGCGTCGTCTACCGGACCGATGCCGGGAGCTACGAGGCACTCCGTCTGCAGGTCGCGGTCGCGGGCGGCGCGCCAGTCGAGCAGGTCCGCGACGAGATGCAAGCGGCCGTCGAACCCGCCCAGGGTGTAGGTCTCACGGCGACCGCGACCGGCTCACCCGTACTCACCGCCATCGTCCAGGACGGCCTACTCGAGACGGTCGTCGTCACGCTGGTCGTCACCGTCCTCAGCGTGCTCGCCATCCTCGTCGTCGGCTACCGGGTGCTCTCCGGCTACGCGAGCCTCGGCGCGGTCACCATCGTCCCCGTCGTCCTCTCGCTCGCCTGGGTCCTCGGAGCGATGTGGCTCCTCGAGATTCCGTTCAACGCCCAGACCGCGCTCATCACCAGTCTCGGCATCGGCCTGGGCGTCGACTACAGCATCCACATGACCGAACGGTTCACCGACGAACTGGAGCGGGCTATCGATGGTGGTTCACCCGCAACGCAGTCCTCCGCAGTCGACGACGCCCTCTCCGCCACTGTCGGCGGAACGGGTGGTGCGCTCCTCGGCAGCGCCGTTACCACCGCCTCGGGCTTCTCCGTGCTCGCGCTCGCCATCGTCCCGTCGCTCCAGCGCTTCGGCATCGTCATCGGAATCGCCATCGTCTTCGCGTTCGTCGCCGCCGTCTACGTGCTGCCGAGCCTGCTCGTGCTCTGGAGCCGGGCAGTGCCCGCTACTAGCTCCTGACCGGGATCCGAACCTGCTCGTCGTCGAGCCAGTCCGGCTCGCTCCCCAGGAACGCTCCGACCCGGTCGACGAACTCCCCTTCTTCCATCCCGAGTTCCCCCTGCGAGAGGTCGAGTACCACCTCGTCGATGTCCTCGAGGACCTCGTCGTCGCCCGCCATCACCGACATGAACTCGTCGGGGGCGACCGCCTCTCCCGCACGGAGCCGGTCCGCGACCGTCGTTAGCCGTTCCCGGGGGGACACCGTCACGTCGAACGTCACTTCCACGTCGACGGTCGTCCCGAACCCTTCGGCCGCGTACGCCTCTTCCGCTCTGGTGATGGCGGGCGCGAGGACGTGTTCGAATTCCATCCCCGCCTCCTTCAGCCCCATGTACGCGAACGCCGTCATCCCCGTCAGCCCGTACTGGAACTGGGCGTCGTCCAACCCCTTCTCGAATATCTGCCGCCGGTCCTTCCGCTCCAGCTGGCGAATCAGCAGGTAGAAGTCGAGGATACCGTGCGTGACGCGCTCGCGGATCCGTGCCTCCGCGTTCCGCTTCGACTGCTCGTGCGTCATCTCGGACAGTCCGAGCAGGTACTCCCGGTCCGCCTTCGATAGCAGTCCCCGCGGCCTGTCCGGTTCGAACTCCATAATCCGTTCCCGATTATGCGAACACGTCGTATATGGGTACCGTCTCGCGGGAACGACGCACGTGTGACCTGTCTCGCGAGAAAGACCTATATCGCCGCCGGCGGTACGCCGGCGTATGTCACTGACCGGGACACTCGACGCGACGAAGTCCGGCGACGCCGTTACATTCAGCTTCACCGTGACCAACGACGGGGACGCCCTCGTCGAACTCCAGTTCTCCGACAGCCAGACTCACGACGTCGCCGTCGTCGAAGACGACGATACAGAGGTCTGGCGCTGGAGCGACGGGCGGATGTTCATGCAGATGCTCCAGCAGGAGAGCATCGACGCCGGCGACAGCGTCACCTTCGAGTGCAGCTGGGACGACCCCCAGCCTGGTTCCTACGTGGCCGAAGCCTTCCTCTCGGCGTCGAACGCGGACTGCGACGCCAGCTGTAGCTTCTCCGTCTGAATCGGCCAGCGTCGCCACTCTCGGCCCGTAAATACGAAATGCCACAGAGAGCGATGACTCTCTGCGGCACGATGAAAGTATGAATGGTGGGCGGCGAACGAATTTTCCCAGAGGCTCGCGCACTCCAGTACTCGCTCGAACGCTGGCGAGCTTACCTTCCGTGTTCGGAATGGGTACGGGGGTCGCCTCGCCGCTATGGCCGCCGAAACACCGACTCGCGGAATCGAACCGCGACGGACGCGACCAGCGTCGGTCGGTTCCGCGTCGACGGAACCAGTGCGACCGCCCACAGCGGTCGCTACTCGCTGAAAGTATGAATGGTGGGCGGCGAACGAGTTTTCCCAGAGGCTCGCGCACTCCAGTACTCGCTCGAACGCTGGCGAGCTTAACTTCCGTGTTCGGAATGGGTACGGGTGGCAACCTCGCCGCTATGGCCGCCCTAACGCCGACTCGCG
>NZ_JBPKGF010000005.1:0-187254 GCF_051208015.1 Haloarchaeobius lipolyticus
TGACCCATGAGAAACAGTCATAAATAATTTGTCCACGAATCGGCTCGAAGACCGAGTCTGTGACCGGTACCGTAACCGCAAATGATTACTGGCTCGCAGCACGAGTTCGTGACAATGTTGCACACGGAGGGGCCACTGCGCAGTGTTGACCTCGACTCACGAGAGACACGGACCGAGACCATCGACGACGTGCTCGAATCGTACATCGGCGGGCGGGGCGTCGCCACGAAGCTCGCCCACGACCGCGTCCCGTTCGACGCCGAACCGTTCGGGCCGGAGAACCGCGTCTACTTCACCACGGGCCCGATGCAGGCGTCGGACATGAGCTTCACCGGTCGAATGAACTGCACCGCCGTCTCGCCGCTGACCGACGGCCTCTGTTCGTCCAACGCTGGCGGCTTCATGTCGCGCCACTTCGCCGACACCGGACTCTCCGCCCTCGAGATAACGGGCGAAAGCGACGAACTCGTCGTCCTCCACGTCACCGACGAGGGAATCGAGTTCGAACCCGTCCCCGACCTCGCAGGTGCGACGGTCCCCGAGACCGTCTCCTATCTCGACGACGAGCACGGTATCGGCGCTGACCAGACCGCGGTCGTCGGTCCCGCGGGCGAGAACCAGGTTCGGTTTGCGTCCATCATGACGAGCGAGGAGCGGGCGTTCGGCCGCGGCGGCCTCGGCGCGGTCCTCGGTTCGAAGAACGTCAAGGCGCTCACCTTCGCCGGTGACTCCGCCCCAGACACCGAGATTCCCTCGACCCAGATGGAGATACACCGCGAGGCCGCCACGGAAGACCACATCATGAAGCAACAGGGCACGGTCGCCGTGATGGACCTCGCCAACGAACTCGAGGGACTGCCCTCGTACTACTTCTCCGAACGGCAGTTCGAGGGCGTCGAGGGAATCAACGGCGACGCGGTCGCGGAGAAGAAGTACAAGAAGGGAACCTGCTCCGCCTGCGCGTTCGCGTGCAAGCTCCCGACGAAGGACGAAGAACGTGGGGTCGAGACCGAGGGTCCCGAGTTCGAGGTCGCGATGGCGTTCGGGTCGAACTCCGGCGTCGACGACATCGTGGACGTGATGAAGTCGAACGAGCTGTGCGACCGGTACGGTCTCGACGCTATCTCCGCGGGGAACACCGT
The DNA here is from genome assembly GCF_051208015.1 of Haloarchaeobius lipolyticus. Lineage (NCBI taxonomy): Archaea > Methanobacteriati > Methanobacteriota > Halobacteria > Halobacteriales > Halorubellaceae > Haloarchaeobius > Haloarchaeobius lipolyticus. The sequence continues at coordinate 1,143 of NZ_JBPKGF010000005.1, forward strand.
CGCGGCCTACCTCGCCAGCGAGGACGAATTCGGGAACGTCGACCTCGTCCACGACCTCGTCGAACAGATCGCCCACCGCGAGGGTGTCGGGGACACCCTCGCGGAGGGAATCGCTCGAGCTCACGACGACCTGGGTGTCGAGGACTGGACGGTGAAAGGGATGGATTTCGCCGCACACGAGGGCCGCGTGCTCCACGGGCAGGGGCTCTCGTACGCGGTGGCGAACCGCGGCGCCGACCACATGTACGCCGTCTTCTACTCCCAGGAGTACCCGCTCGTCGAGGAAGACGACGCCTATCCCCCCGAGGGCTTCGACGGCAAACCGAAGCGCCTCATCGAGAAGGAGAACCAGATGGCGCTCAACGACAGCGGTGTCGTCTGCAAGTTCTCCCGCGACTTCATGACTCCAGAACGGTACGAGCTGCTGTTCGGTGCAGAGTTCGACGACCTGCTCGCAGTCGGTGACAGAATCGTCCGACTGGAGCGCCACTTCAACAACGAGCGCGGTTTCGACCGGGCGGACGATACGCTCCCGTACGCCGAGCAGCTCGACGGATTCGAGGCGGCACTCGAGGAGTATTACGAGCGACGTGGTTGGACCGACGACGGCGTGGTCCCGTCCGAGAACGTTCCTGCCTGAAGGCCCGACGCCTCAGTCCTCTCTCCTCGCAGTCCCGCGCGTCTGGTACAGCTCTGCGATACCCTGCTCGAAGCGTTCGGCTCCCTGTTCGAGCAGTTCGACCTGCGTCGCTTTCGTCTCCTCGTCGACGGCGTAGGCCGGCCCACTCAGGTTGAGCGACCCATAGACCTCGCCGCGGGGCGATTTCACGGCTTTCCCGACGGCCCAGAAGCCATCGATAGCCTCCCCGTTATTCTCGCCGTAGCCCAACTCGCGGACACGCTCGAGTTCCTCGAACAGTTCGTCCTCGCTCGTGATGGAGTTCTCCGTGGACGCCGGGAGCCCCCAGCGGTCGATGATCTCCCGTACTCTGCTGTCAGGATACTCGGCGACGATGGCCTTCCCCGAGGCGGTCGTATGAACGTGGAACGGACTCCCGTCGATGAGGAACCGTGGTGAGTTCGCGAACTCCAGGTCACCGTAGAGCGAGACCATCCGGCCGTGCTCTTCGACGGCGAAGTCGGCCTCCATGGACGACTCGTTGCCGAGCCAGGAGACGGTCTCGGTCGCGATGCGGTAGTACGCCTTCCGCGTCCGTACGTAGTCTCCCAGGTGGGCGAACTTCGCCCCGAGCTGGTACTGGTTGTCGACGTTCACCACGTACCCGTACTCCGCGAGCGTCGAGAGGTGGGTGTGGACGGTGCTCTTCGCGAGCCCCGTGACCTCCGTCAGTTCGGTCATCGTCGCCCCTTCCAGCTCGAGGATATGGTCGACCAACTCGAGCGAGATGGCGGTCGTCTTGAGCCCGCGCGTGGCGTCGTGTTCACCCATGTCCGTGGACTCGTGGGGTGCCCTATTAGATGTACTCCTCCGGCTCATTGTTCAGCGATAGACGCCACCGGATACCGCGCTGAGTAGATGTTGGAACGCCTGTCCACGGCCCCCATACCTCTGTTCGGGAGAGCCGAATATTTATATCCACACACCCTATGTGAATAACTTGCACATTTATCATGCTAGTTAATTCTGTTCGTCTGACCGCGAAATATTCCTGTGTGGATTCGATTCTACACATTTCGTATATACTGATTCGTGGTTCGGGAACGTGATTTTTGCCGCTTGTCTGAGAACAGGGCCCACACACCGTGAGAGACAGGAACACGCCATGCTCACCAGCATAGTTCGGGAGAGCCGTACATTTAAGTGCGAACGGGTCGCTCGCTTGATATAGGATGCTGTCTGGTTTTCATAGTCCCTGTGCCCATTCTGTTACGATAATATGGGTGTAACAAATTTGTCGTCACAACCACGGTGTCCACTGCCGTGCAGTGTTTGGAACTCGTGGTTGGTCGTGGTCTGCTGACTCGTATCGCGAGAGTACCACTCTATGCTCCACCGTCATCGAGGTCCCGAGACCGGTTCGTCGATATCGTGCCAATCTGCAGTGCGTCCCCATCGAGCTGTGACCGAAAGTGTATGAATCGAATTGTGTTCGTAGATATCAAACAAGCCGCGAGTGATATCGGAGATCGTTCCCACTCATCCTCGTTGTTCACCGGCATGGTAGTCCGGTCCGAACACAATCTCGAAATTATAATGAAAATCCACCGTGAAAGAACTCGGGAGCAACCGACGTTCCCGAGATCCACACGATTCATATTAATTTGCTCATGAAAATTGGTAAAGACCAACTCTATACTACAACAGAGTATTTTGGTTGTTTGTGTTCCTCAAACAAGGTCTGGTCCGAAGTCGAGTGGGAGTTCGATGATACTGGGAAAGATACCTGACGACGCTGCGTGGACGACTCTATCCCGGTCTCACGAGACAGTCGTCCCACTATAGACGTCACTACACAGCTACGCACAGCCGCTGATACGAACACACCCACTGCATTCGAGAACGAGAGAGAATAGCAGGAACCTCGGCCGGGAACCGGGTAGAACACGGCAGGGAGGTAATCCGGTTACGATTTCTTGACGTCCACCAGCTGTCCGATGTACTCGCTCTGTGGTGTAATCTCGAAGCCAGAGACCGAGTTCTGATGTGCGATGTAGAGGTTCGGGTGGAAGATGAACGCATCCGCAGCCGTGCGAGCGATGATGTCCTGTGCTTCTTTGTATATCTCTCGCTGTTCGTCCGGGTCGAACGTCGAGCGGGCCTTGTCGGCGAGTTCGTTCACCCGGTCGTTCGAGTAGCCACGGTATTTGTTCCTCCCGCCATCTTCGTGATACTGGTAGACGTACGAGTCGGCTGCGGTGAGTCCTTTCCAGCCCCAGCTGATCATGTCGTAGCTGAGCTCATCGACCTGCGTGAACGCCTTCTGGTAGGGGATCGACGTCACCGTGAACTCGGTATCGAGGGTGGCCCCGATCTGCGTCGCCGCGATCTTCGCGAACTGGTACCAGAAGCCCGACCCCCAGGTGAGCATCTCGAGGTCCATCCCCTGTATCTCGGAGAGACTGTAGCTCGACTCCTCGATGAGCTCCAGCGACCGTTCGGGGTCGTACTTCTGGTGGTGTGGGAGCTCCGAGTACATCTCGTGGCTCGTCGGAATCGGTCCCGTCGCGTTGACCGCTTCGCCGTTCATCACGTTGTCGATGATGTCCTTGTTCCGGAACCCCTTGGCGAAGGCGAGTCTGACCTTCTCGTCGTCGAACGGCTCGGTGGTGTTGTTGAACATGATGCACCGGAACGCGAGTCCACCCTTGATGGTCGGAAGCGAGATGTCACCATCCTTCCGCAGCGTGTCGAGCGTCTGACTCGGGACGCGGTCGATCATGTCCACGTCCCCGCTCCGCAGGGCAGAGACGGCCGTGCTCTTCTCGGGGATGATAGGGACCTCCACCGTGTCGACGTGTGGAACCCCGTCGACGTGGTAATCGTCGAACTTCGAGAGGACGATCTTCGACTGTTCCTGGTACGACTCGAACTGGTACGGGCCCGTCCCAACCGGCTGAGTCGAGAGGTCCTCCGGGGAACTCCCCTTCGGCATGATGTGGCCACCACTCCGGCTGTTGCCCGTCAGGAAGGACAGCAGCGGAGCGAACGGCATCTCCGTCGTGATGACGACCTCGTGGTCGCCTTCGACCTCGACGGATTCCAGCGTCGACCAGTATGAGTACTTCTGCACGTCCGGCGACGCGTAGCGCTCGAGCGAGAACTTGACGTCCTCAGCTGTCATCTCGCTTCCGTCGTGGAAGGTCACGCCCTCTTTCAGCGTGAAGCGGATGGAGGTGTCGTCGACCTTCTCCCACTCCGTGGCGAGCTGCGGCTGGACACCCATGTTCTCGTCGTAGGTAGTCAAGCCCTCGTAGACTCCGTAGAGGGCACGCATTGTGGCGTCGAGCGATACGTTGGGTGGGTCGAACGTTCTGATGTTCACAGACCCGACCAGCGCTGCCCGAAGTTTCGACGACCCACCACTGGCGGATCCACCCGTCGGCGAGTCACCTTTGGACGTCTGTTCGGACGAGTCACCGCCCATACAGCCCGCAAGCGTTGCGAGCGCGAGACCCCCTCCGATCTGTTTCAGCGTCTCCCTGCGGCTCCGGCTACCAGAAACTGGCCCGTCATCAGGTACCATACTACACGTATCTGTAGCTGCCTGTATAAATAGTTTTCTAGCGAATCGATAGAGGAACGAATCGATTCCCGCTAATCGGTGGTTATCGAGTACCCACCATCGACCGTGAGGACCGAGCCCGTCGTGTACGCTGCTGCAGGGCTGGACAGGTAGATAGCCGCACCGACGAGGTCGGACGGTGTTCCGATGCGCTCTGCAGGCGTCGTGGTCAGGACGTCGGTGTAGACGTCGTCGTTCGCAGGCGCACCCCGCAGCAACGACGTATCGATGAACCCAGGTGCGATCGCGTTGACCCTGACCTCTGGACCGAGGTCCACTGCGGTTGCTCGCACGAGGCCGTTGATCCCGGCCTTGGTCGAGCAGTTCGCAGCGCGCTGCGCCCGGGCGACCTGTGCCGAGATGGAGGAGATGACGACGATGCTCCCTTCGTCGATGACCTCGCTAAAGACCTGGATTGCGCGGTATGCACCGGTGAGTCCGATCTCGAGAGTCCGTTCCCACTGGTCTTCGGGTAACGTGCCGATCTCTCCACCTGCGATCGTCCCGACTGAGTACACGAGCACGTCGACGCCACCCATCGCCTCGACTGCAGCATCTCGAACCGAGACCAGCGAGTCCCGGTCACGAACGTTGCACGTTACTTCGGTAGTCGATGCACCCAGTTCTGACAGTGACGCGGAGACCTCCTCCACCTGCTCCGCGCTACGACCTGTTGCGACGACGTCCGCCCCATCCGCGGCGAACCCGAGTGCGATCTGGCGGCCGATACCACCGGTCCCACCGAGGACGACTGCAGCCCTGTCTCTCACAGACACCGGTGTGTGAGTGTACTCGTTCGGCATGGACGGTCAATCGGCCCTCCGCAAGATAAGTGCTCGGGAGAGACACCCGGACTGGCCGAGGATGCTGTGGATTCGGACATTCGAGGGTCATCTCGGCTCGAATCGGTTCACCAGCACATCCGGTCCCTGCCGGCCGCTTGGGGAGGGGCGTCCACGTTTTATCACTTCGAGTACCAAAACACTTTAGTTCAAGTCCGTGGCCAATTTGCTATGGACGACCGCTCGCTAGAGACTGATGTAGTAGTCGCAGGCTCGGGAATGGCCGGCCTGGTTTCGGCAGTTCGAGCACTCGAGTCCGGTGCTGATGTCATCGTACTCGAGAAAGCACCGCGGCCGGGAGGGAAGACCCGCTGGTCCGACGGTGCGATACTCGTCGACGAAGACGCACAACCGCAGATAGACGTCTACGAACCGCTCTCGAAGGGTATCGACTGGCTCGAATCGCACGGGGTGACCGTCAAGGAGCTCATGCACGAGTACTCCGGGACCGGAAAGCAGATCGACCCCGTGGACTTCATCGAACACATGGTCGGCGTGATAGAGGAGCAGGGCGGAGAGCTCCGCCTCGAAACACCGCTATCGAGTCTCCGCATGGGCGACGACAACTCCATCGCGGGCGTCGTCGCAGAGGGCCCAGACGCCCGGTTCGAGATCGAGGCCAGGAGCGTCATCCTGGCGACCGGTGGTTACGGCGGCAACGAACGTCTCATCGAGCAGTACATCACCGATAACGCGGACAAGTTCGTGCTCCGCTCCGACCCCTGGAGCACCGGCGGTGGCTTCCTCGCCGCACAGGACGTCGGTGCGAAGACGACGACGGGCCTCTCGAAGTTCGACGGTCACTCGATGCTCGCACCGCCGGCGAGCTACACGCCGGACGAGTACATGGAAGCGACCCAGTACTACGGCCCGAAGGCGATTGCAGTAGACCGGAGAGGTCGCCGCTTCACCGACGAATCCGCTGGAGACCTCGAGGGCCCACTCATCCGGGACATGTTGAAGCGAGCCGAGGGTGAGGCGTTCTACATCCTCGACCATCGCCTGTACGACGAGTCGTTCGTCAGCGGTAACGTCGGGGCGATGGTCGAGCGCGCGAGAGAACTCGGCGGAACCGTCCTCGAAGCACCGACGCTGGACCAACTCGGCGACCAGCTCTCCGACCAGGGAGTGAATGGGAAGAAGGCGATAGAGACGGTCGAGGCGTTCAACGCTGCCGTCGAAAAGCCTGGAGAGGAGCCACTGGACCCGCCCCGCGAACGGTTCCGCGACCCGATAGACTCAGCACCGTTCTACGCTGTCGAGGTTCGTCCCGGCATCACCTACACCATGGGTGGACTGGACGTGAACGTGAACGCAGAGGTCCTGTGTCGGACGACGAGCTGTACTGCGCTCTCCGAGCAGGCGACGCTGGACCCCAAGGACGTCTTCTACAACCCGATTCCGGGCCTCTACGCTACCGGAATCGACGTCGGAAACCCGAACGAGCAGTACTACATCGGTCGCCTGTCGCAGGCGCTGGCGAGTGGGAGAATCGCCGGGAAACACGCGGCCGACCGAGCCACTGCCGAGCAGCGATAGGACTCTACCCGCTATCCCATCCTCCTTCATCTCGCACAGTCAGAGGTCGCTCCCCCGTTTCGAAGGAGTCGGACTTATCTAACCCCGTACTGAGACGGTTGATCTAGCTCGACTGTCGTTCTCTCTGTCATCACGCCGTACGTGAGCAGTGGTTTCAGAGTCGTCAAAATCGTTCGAGTGCCGTTCGAAGCGTCTGGGTGACCACTGTTCGCTCTGAGAGTCGTCGTCGGAACAGGAGAGGCTGGTCAGCGAACCTCGCCGTCAGGAATCGTAGAGGTGGCAGGCGACTCGCTGGTCTTCGACGTCCTGTAGCTCCGGGTTCCTCCCTTCGCACTCCCCGCCGATGTACTCTGGGCATCGCGGGTGGAACTTGCACCCGGACGGCGGGTTCGTCGGGTCCGGAGGTTCCCCCTCCAGGACCGTCTTGTCCGCGATAGACCGTCGTTCCTCGGGGTTCGGAATCGAGTCGAGGAGCGAGCGGGTGTACGGGTGCTGCGGGTTCTCGAAGATCGCTTCGGAGCTCCCGATTTCTGCGAGTTCACCGAGGTACATCACGGCCACACGGTCGCTTATGTGCTTGACGACCTTCAGGTCGTGCGCGATGAAGAGGATGCTCAGATCGAGCCGTCGCTGGAGGTCCTTCAGCAGGTTGATTATCTGTGCCTGCACGCTGACGTCCAGCTTCGAGACGGGTTCGTCGGCGACGATGAGGTCCGGTTCGACGGACAGCGCACGTGCGATACCGATCCGTTGGGCCTGCCCGCCGGAGAGATCTCTGGAGTTGCGCGATTTGAACGACGGGTCGAGGCCGATGGTGTTCAGTAGTTCGTCCACCCGCTCGTCCAGTTCGTCCCTGGGAACGATGTCGTGTTTAACAAGCGGTTCCCGGAGGATCTGCCCGATCGATTTTCGCGGATTGAGGCTCGAGAACGGGTCCTGGAACACGAGCTGGATGTTCCGCCGTTGTCTGGCTCGCTCAGGTGAGTCGATGTCGGTTATATCGACGCCATCGTACTCGATAGACCCCTCGGTCGCTTCCAGGAGTCCGACTATCATCTTGCCCGTCGTCGTCTTTCCGCATCCGCTCTCTCCGACGAGTCCGAGAACCTCACCCTGGCGTATATCGAACGAGACGCCGTCGACTGCCCTGACGGCCTCCGTCGGCCGCCAGAAGTCGAGGATGCTATCGTTCTGTGTGAAGTGTTTCTTCAGCCCCGAAACTTCGAGTATCGGGGGTCGTGCTTCGGTCTCTGCGTGCGTTCTCTGGGTCTGTTGGTTACTCATCGAAGTTCACCTCCTCCTGCTGTGAGGCAGAACCATCCGATGGGTACAGATGGCATGCCGTCGTTCCGTTTCCGACCGTCCGCATCTCCGGGTCGATCTCGTGGCACTCCTCGGTCGCCGCGGGACACCGCGGGGCGAATCGGCACCCCGCCGGAAGGTCCAGCGGAGAGGGGACGGTTCCATCGATCTGGGTGAGGAACTCCTCGTCGCTGTCCAGCCGCGGAATCGAACGGAGCAAGCCCTGCGTGTAGGGGTGCTTCGGCGCATCGAAGATGTCCTCTAGCGGCCCCTCCTCCACGATCCGACCGGAATACATCACGATGACGCGGTCGCAGAGTTCGGAGACCACGCCGAGATCGTGGGTGATGAACAGGATCGTCGTCCCGAGCTCCTGCCGCAGCTTCCAGAGCAGCTTCAGTATCTGGGCCTCGACCGTGACGTCGAGGTTGGTGGTCGGCTCGTCCGCGATGATCAGGTCCGGCTTGCAACCGAGGACCATCGCGATGAGCGACCGCTGGAGCATCCCGCCCGAGAACTCGTGCGGGTAGTCCTCACGACGTTCGCTTCCACCCGGGATACCGACGTCGGTGAACAGCTCGGCGATCGCTTCGTCGATCTCATCGCGCGGGTGGGCGGCGTCGCCCTTAAGTCGGGAGAACAGCGATGGGAGGTCGCTCTCGAGGTCGGTGTTCTGCTCGACGATGTTCCGCAGCTGCCACCAGACGGTCTTCGTGGGGTTGAACGAGTTGGACACGTTCTGGAAGACCATCCCGGTATCTCGCCCACGTGCCTCCCTGAGCCGCTGTTCGTCGAATTCGAGGACGTTCTCTCCCCTGAACTCGATGGTGCCATCGGTGATTTCACCCGGGCTCCGGATGAGCCGCAAGATCGACTTCGCAGTGACGGTCTTTCCGCTGCCACTCTCACCGACGATACCGACGATCTCGCCTTCGTCGACGTCGAAGCTGACGCCATCGACGGCAGTGACGTCCCCCTGATTCGTCTTGAAGACCGTGCGCAGCCCGTCGACGCTGAGGATCCGCTCGCTCATTCTTTCGCCTCCCCGACCTCCTGTTCGAGGCTCGGATCGAGCGTGTCGCGCAGGCCGTCGCCGATGAGGTTGAACGAGAGGATCATCACGGTCATATAGAGCCCGGTCATGACGATTATCCAGGGCGCATTGGTGATGAACTCACGTCCAGCGGCGAGTATCAGCCCGAGAGAGGCGTCGTCCTTCGCGACACCGAGGCCGAGGAACGACAGCCCGGCTTCGACGATGATCGCGTAGCCTGCGAGGATCGTTCCCTGGACCATCACGGGCGTCAGGATGTTCGGGAAGATGTCCGAGCGCATGATCCTCCTGTCAGAGAAGCCGAGACACTTCGCTGCGTCGATGAACGCCTCCTCTTTGACGGTCAACGTGCTCCCACGGCTTATCCGAGCGAAGTTCGGCGAGAAGACAAGGCCGATGGCGACGACGACGCTCACCAGTCCACCACCCAGGGCCGGTGCGAGCATCAGTGCCAGGACGAAGCTCGGGAACACCATCAGCGCGTCGATGATCCGCATCAACAGCTCGTCCAGTCGGCCGCCGAAATAGCCGGCAGTGACGCCCATACTGGCCCCGATAGTGAACGCCATCAGGACGCCCGAGACACTGATCATCAGGCTGACTCGGCCACCGTAGAGGACACGGGCGAAGACGTCTCGACCGAAGTTGTCCGTGCCCATCGGGTGGTCGATCGACGGTGGATGGTTCGCGTTCTGGAGGTCCATCTCGCCGGGGTCGTACGGAGAGACCACTGGCGCGAAGACGATAGGCAGTATCGTCGCGAACATCAGGACGAGCCCGATGGCGAGGAGGCGGTTGTTGCGAACGATACGATGTGCTCTCGTGAGCGATTGCGAGATTCGGAGGTTCTCTGATGCAGTCATTGGTATCAGTTCAGTAGTTCACCCGCGGATCGAGCACCGCGTAGGCCACGTCGACCAGGAGATTCGATGCGATGACGAACACGACGAACACGAGTACCGTACTCTGTATCACCTGGAAGTCGTACGCGAAAATCGCCGACGCCAGTAGCCGTCCACTCCCGGCGATTCCGAACACCTCCTCGATGATGACGGCCCCGCCCAGAAGATATCGGATCTGGACACCGAGGACCGTGACCACGGGGATGAGGGAGTTACGTAGCCAGTACTGTACGAACACCTGCTTGCGGTCGATTCCGAACGCCTCCGCGACTTCGAGGTACTCTTCGTCACGCTTTTCGAGCATCTCCGACCGTAACATACGCGCCAGAACCGCCGAGATGGGTAAGCCGATGGTCAACGAAGGGAGCAGGATGTGTCGTAGTCCCTCCACCGGGTGAGCCCACGGTGAGACGTACTCGAACGACGGGAGGAGGTTCAGATTGACCGAGAGGATGATGATGAGCATGTAGCCGAGCCAGTAGTTGGGCATCGACACACCCAGCACCGAGATCGATGTCGCGATATAGTCGGGGAAGCGCCCGTGATACGTCGCGGCGATCGTGCCGGCGACGACAGCGATGACGATGGCGAACAGGAGGGCGAAGAGCCCCAGCGTCAGGGTCACCTGTAGCCGACCGATCAGCATCGGCAGGACCTCCGCGCCGGAAGAGATGACGATCGACTGACCGAGGTCTCCCTGCAGCACGCTCGTTATCCAATCGATATACTGCATCGGGAGCGACTGGTCGAGTCCGAACTTCCGTTCCATCTCTCGAATCGTCTCGTCCGATGCTCCTTTCCCGAGCATGATGACGACTGGATTCCCCGGTCCAACCCGTACCAGGAGAAAGATCGCGATCGTCGCGATGAATCCCACGGGGATAACTGTGAGAAGTCGCTTGAACACGTATCTCCACAAGTCTGTGCGCATACTTTTTAAAAAGCCAACGCATAGCCTATTGAAGCTTTTGGTCAATCATGATATATGTCTGGGGCTGGTTACGGAACCTGCCAGGGCGTGGGTTGTATGGAAATCCACGATACTGTCTGGTCGGAAGGTATAACCAGAGGAGTCCCATCTCTGGGGCCAATGCGCATCGGTATCATCGGCGGCGGAATCTATGGATCTGCCATCGCGTACTTCCTGCAACGGTTCGGGGCCGACGACGTGGTGCTCTTCGAGAAGGGAACAGCTGGTGGTATCTCCACAGCACGGTCCGTCGGCATCGTCCGACACCACTACTCCAACCGGAACCACGTGAAGATCGTCAAACGTGCCCGTGAGATACTGGAGAACCTCGAGGACCACGTCGATCGCGATGGGGGGTTCAGGAACAACGGTTTCGTTGCGGTCGCCGGGGAGGAGAACGAAGCTGCGTTCAGGGACGTCGTTCGTCTGCAACAGCAGGTGGGCCTCGACGTGGAACTGCTGTCACCGGACGAACTCGCATCGTCTCTGCCCGGACTCTCTCCCGACGACGTAACCGTCGGTGCGATCGAGCACGAAGCGGGCTGCGCGGACCCGTACCAGGTCGCCACCGGCTTCTTACAGAAAGCGCAGGAGCTCGGCGCAGACGTACGGACGAACACGGAAGTCGTCGATATCCGCACGGACGAGGGTGAAGTGACCACTGTCCGCACACCGACAAACGAGTATCAGGTGGATCTCCTGGTCAACGCGGCCGGGCCGTTCGGCGGGCACATCGCCCGGATGGTCGGGTGTGACCTTCCCATCAGCTGGCACGGAGCGACGATCGCCGTGCTGGAATCGAGTGAAGAGTACTCGTCGAACTATCCTTCGTTATCCGATATGGACTCGGGGCTGTACACGAAGCCCGAACCGAATGGTCGCTTCGTCGCCGGCGGTTTCGGTCGGAAGGACATCGCCGACCCGCGGCACGGTTCGGGGTCGGTCTCGGGAGCTGAACTTCGACACCTCTCGTCTCTTATCGAGCACCGGCTTCCTGGGTACGACGATGCACAGGTCGTCACCACGTGGACGGGAGTGGTCACCGATACTCCCGATGGGTACCAGATACTCGGTCCGTCGACGGCGTGTGAGAACTTCTACAACGCCGTCGCCGGGAACGGTCACGGTTTCAAAGAGGCGGCAGCACTGGCTGAATCGATTGCACAGGATATCCTGGGTAGGACGCCCCGGTTCGACCTGACCCCATACAGGCACGAGCGGTTCGCTGTCGGTGACGAGTTCGTCAGTCGATACTCCGCCGACTGGCTCGGATGAGTAAGTAAATAGCCATATTTGATGTACACAAACGATTCTCGGGTGTAAGTCGAGTATGACCGTCCGAGTCGTGTGGTGTCACGTCCATATTTAAGCAGTTACATCGCTACGTGTGTAATCCTCGTAATGAATCTCTCGATGGATTTCTTCCGACCATCGACCAGAACAGGAAGTTGAGTGTGCTGAGAGTCGCGTTAACGGCCTTCCCCTCAGATTTTTCGTGACATCGAGAGAGTCCTGTGTCGAGGCGGTTGATACCCCAAGCTGGCTATCAATTGTATCTGGGACCGTATATTGTTTGAGTATTCCAAACATATTTATCGTCACGGGTGCCTTCTCGACCATGGGCGGAACCGACGAGAACGGAACGCGGAAGATCAAATCGGTCATCACCGCGAACGAGATACTCCGACTACTCGTAGAGAGAGGTGATCTGAGCGTTACCGAGTTGGCGACGGCGCTCGACGTAACGAAAGGGACTGTATCGGTCTATCTGTCGACGCTGCGGGAGACCGGCCTCGTCGTCGAGACCGAGAGAGGACACAGACCGAGTCTTCGATTCCTCGATATCGGCAATCTCGTCCGTGAAGAGTTCCCACTCTACAAGCACGGTAAGAGCGTGGCAGACCAGTTGGCGCTCGAAGTCGGTCACGTGGTCCACCTCGCCGTCGTCGAGCAGAACCTCGCGGTCGTCATCTACATGACCGAGTTCGGCAATCCAGCCATCCAGTCGATTACGCCCATCGGAACGACCGCACATCTTCACTCGACTGCGATCGGGAAGGCGATGCTCGCACAGCTCCCCGAGAGCAGGGTCGACGCGATAATCGAGGAACAGGGACTGACGAAGCATACCGAACAGACGATTACCGACAAGCCGACGTTGATGGCGGAGCTGGAACAGATTCGCGAGAGAGGGTACGCGGTCAACGACCAGGAGAACGCCGTCGGGTCGTGTTCGGTCGGTGCCTTCGTCCGTCAGCCGAACAGTTCGATGCTCGGCGCCATCTCGACGAGTGGCTATGCGACGACGTTCACCGACGAGTACATCGACGAGATCGCTCCGATAGTCATGGAGAAAGCGAACGAGATAGAGGTCAACCAGTCGTAAAATATTGAATCCGCATACATGACATGAGGTAGAATGTATGTAAACCGGACACTCATTCATTGGCCAGATATCGAATAGTAAATGCAGAGATTGAGAACCTATTCGCATCTACTTCCTCTGGGTTTCCAGTATCACTGACCAGTTATACTGAACGGCAACATTTTATTTTTGCCAATTCTCTTTCTATCCATTTCTATAGGTAGTCAAGACTGTGCCACGGAGCCAAGCTCAATCTGGCGGGAATCACTGATGCTGCTTGGGCAGGGACACCAGTACCCGATCTCCCAACCCGTTATCAGTGCGACACCACGAGCAGACCGATGACCGAGGGGAATCCGAGCTGCTGCGGTGGGTCACGCGATGACGAACCAGACGGATACTCTCCGGACTCGATAGATGGTGAAGAGTGGTCTGAATCACACGACAGCCGACGGACCAATTCCGCGACAGCAGAGGACGAACGAACCAACCGAGGCCTCGGAATCTTCGCCAGCACTGGTGCGACCTCGACGAAGGTGCCGGATGTCCTCATAGCATCACACAGACACCCGATACCTTCTGAGAGCACTTCCGCCGCCAGCGAAGGTCGATCCCGGACCGACAGACAGTAGCAAGGATTATGCCATCCGCGTTAGAGAACCCGAACGATGGCTACCACTCCCCTGGCACTCGCCGAAATCGACTCCGACGCTGAGACACACTCTGTCGTCGATGGCGAGGATGCCCAGCTCGTCGCCGGATCGTGCCGAACCGGGTCGATTGGTCGTGACTTCGCGGCCGAGTTCGGCTGCGCTCACTCCGCGAACGTAGCCAATATGCGTGACTGGACCTCCTTCCACGTCCGGCCCGAAGACAGGAAGGTCGTCGACGTGAACGAGTCCGCAGCCACCGACCAGCCGGTCAGTCTGGAACGAGGCAGATGAAGACTGCTATCAACCTCTACAGCGTCAGAGACCTCGAGGAACCGATGGAAGCCCTACTCGAACGAGTCGCTGACGCGGGCTACGACGGGGTGGAGTTCGCCGGTGGATTTCGCGACGCGACGCCGACAGCGGTGGCCGAGACGCTCGACCGTCTGAACCTCGAAGTGGCCGGTGTCCACGTCGGCATCGAAGACCTCGAATCGGACTTCGGGGCGGCGTACGAAACGTACGCCGAGACGCTCGGGGCTCCGAGTGCCGTCGTGCCGTGGCTACCGCCAGAGGCGTTCTCGGATACCGAGTCGGTCGCATCGACCGTCGACCGGCTCGCCTCCCTCACCGTGACGGCCGACGCGTACGACTGGCCGCTTCACTACCACAACCACGACCACGAGTTCCGGGCCGTCGACGGGACGCGCCCCATCGACCGGCTGCTCGAGTCGGTCCCCGGTCTCGGCTTCGAGATAGACGTCGGCTGGGTCGCGACGGCCGGCGCCGACCCGGTCGAGTACATCGACCGGTACGCCGACCGTATCGAGCTGGTCCACATGAAGGACATGGCAACCGAGAGCGGAGCGTTCCGCGAAATCGGTCAAGGAGACGTCGACATGGCGGCCTGTGCGGAGGCTGCCGAGTCCGCCGGTGCGGAGTGGCTCATCTACGAACACGACGAACCCGAAGATCCCGCAGCCTCTATCGAGACTGGTTCGGGGTTTCTCGAAACCCTCTGAAGGTAACCGAGCGTTCAGTTTCCTTCCCCAGCTGGGGCGACGCCCCGGGCCCTGGCGGAGGACTCTTGTAGACGGTACAACAACAGTCGATGAAATGAGCCCCTCCATCACGGTCTGGAACGAATACCGTCACGAACGGGAAGACGACGCGGTGGCTGACATCTATCCTGAGGGAATCCACGGTACCATCTCACATGCGCTCGAGGAACGAGGATTCGAGACACGGACAGCAACGCTCGATGAAGGGCCGGATCATGGCCTCACCGAGGCGGTCCTGTCACAGACGGACGTGCTCGTCTGGTGGGGGCACACCGCACACCACGAGGTCAGCGACGAGGTGGTTGCCCGTGTCGAACGACACGTCCTCGAGGGGATGGGATTGATCGTCCTCCACTCGGCACATCACTCGAAGCCGTTCACGGCACTAATGGGTACGAGCTGTGACCTGAAATGGCGGGAGGCCGCCGAGAAGGAACGGCTCTGGGTCGTCGAGCCCAGCCATCCCATCGTCGATGGCATCGAGGAGTACATCGAACTTCCAGAGACGGAGATGTACGGCGAACACTTCGATGTTCCCCAGCCCGACACTCTCGTCTTCACGTCCTGGTTCGAAGGAGGCGAGGTCTTCCGCTCCGGGTGCTGCTACACCCGGGGACAGGGACGGATCTTCTACTTCCGCCCAGGCCACGAGACCTACCCCATCTATCACGACGACGATGTCCAGCAGGTCCTGGCGAATGCGGTCGAGTGGGCAAAGCCGTTAGCTGATGGTCCCGATATCGTCCGGGGGAACACCACGCCGCTCGAGGGTGCCGAGTCTGTCACCGACGAGTCAGCCGACTGAGCCGGTCTCAGCGCTGGGCGTCGACGACGGCCACGCTCGCCAGGTTGACGATGTCCTTGACCTCGTCGCCGCGCTGGAGCACGTGGACGGGTTCGTCCATACCGACGAGCATCGGGCCGATGGCCTCCGCCCCGCCGAGTCGCTGGAGGAGCTTGTACGCGATGTTCCCCGCCTCGAGGTTGGGGAAGACGAGGACGTTCGCGGGGCCGTCCAGCTCCGAGAACTCGTACGTCTCGGTGAGGATGTCCTCGACGACGGCCGTGTCGGCCTGCATCTCGCCGTCGACCTGGAAGTCGACGGTCGGGTCGTCGCGAAGCAGCTCCGCGGCACGACGCGGCTTCCGGGTCCCCTCGTTCTGGACCGAGCCGAAGTCGGAGTACGAGAGCAGTGCGGCGCGGGGTTCGACGTCGAATCGACGCGCCAGTGCGGCCGTGTGCTTCGTCACCTCGGCGAGGACGGTCTCGTCGGGGTCCTGATTAACCGTCGCGTCCGCACAGAAGACGACCCGGTTGTCGAAGGTGAGCATGTAGACGCCGGCCGCGTACTCGGCGTCGTCCGCGGTCCCGATGACCTGCAGCGGCGGCCGGAGGGCGGACGGGTAGTGGTTGGTCAGCCCCGTGAGAAGCGCGTCGGCGTCGCCTTGACGAACCATCATGCTCCCGAAGTAGTTCGCGTCGCGCTGAATGAGCTCGCCGGCCTCGCGCCGGGTCAGACCCTTTCGTGCCCTGCGCTCGTACAGTTCGTCCGCGTAGTGGTCGTAGCCCGCATCGCGCGGGTCGACGACGGTGGGCTCGAACTCAAGACCCAGGTCCGCGGCGGTCCGGCGGATCTTCGACCGGGGACCGATGAGGACGGGTTCTGCGAGCCCCTGCGAGTCGAGCTGGGCGGCTGCGCGGACCATCTTCTCGTCGTCCCCGTCGGCGAGGGCGACGCGTTTCGGGTCCCGCTTGGCCTTGTTGTAGACGATGCGCATCATCTCGCGGCTCTTACCGAGCCTGGCCTCGAGCCGTTCGCGGTACGCCTCGAGTTCCAGGTCGGTCCGGGCCGCGCCCGACTCCATCGCCGCTCCAGCGACCGCTGGGGCGACCTCGAACAGCACCCGCGGGTCGAGCGGCTTCGGGATGAGGTACTCGGGGCCGAACTGGAGCGCCTCGTCGCCGTAGGCCTTGACGACCGCGTCGGGAACGTCCTGTCTGGCGAGGTCGGCCAGCGCCTCGGCGGCGGCCCGCTTCATCGCCTCGTTTATCTCGGTCGCCCGCGCGTCGAGGGCTCCCCGGAAGAGGAACGGGAAGCCGAGGACGTTGTTGACCTGGTTCGGATAGTCCGAGCGCCCCGTCGCCATGATGACGGTGTCGTCGCGAGCACCCTTGGCTTCCTCGTAGCCGATCTCGGGGTCTGGATTGGCCATCGCGAAGACGATTGGGTCGTCGGCCATCGACCGTATCATCTCCTGGTCGACGATGCCGCCGACCGAGAGGCCGACGAACACGTCCGCGCCCACCATCGCCTCTGCGACCCCGCCGGCCGGGACGTCCTGTGCGAACCGCCCGTTGTACTCGTCGGCGTTTCCGTTCTCGACCCGCTCGGTGGTGATGATGCCGTCGATGTCGCACATGGTGACGTTCTCGACGGGTACCCCGAGCGAGACGAAGAAGTTCGCCGTGGCGACGGCGGCCGCCCCCGCCCCCGCGAACGTCACGGAGAGGTCGTCGAGGTCCTTTCCGACGATGTCTGCGGCGTTGAGGAGCGCGGCGCCGGAGATGATGGCGGTCCCGTGCTGGTCGTCGTGGAAGACGGGGATGTCCATCCGGTCACGGAGACGTTCCTCTATCTCGAAACAGTCCGGTGCGGCGATGTCCTCGAGGTTGATACCGCCGAACGTCGGCTCCATCGCGGCGACGGTGTCGACGAACTGGTCCACGTCGTCGATGTCGAGCTCCACGTCGAAGACGTCGATGTCGGCGAAGCGCTTGAACAGGACACCCTTGCCCTCCATGACGGGTTTCGACGCCTGCGCGCCGATGTCACCGAGGCCGAGGACGGCCGACCCGTTCGAGACCACGCCGACGAGGTTGCCCTTCGCGGTGTAGTCGTACGCCGCGCCGGGGTCGGCGGCGATGTCGCGGCAGGGGGCGGCCACGCCCGGCGAGTAGGCGAGCGAGAGGTCGTGCTGGGTGTTGGTCGGTTTGGTCGTGGATATCTCCACCTTCCCCGGTGGGTCGGCGCGGTGGTATTCCCGGGCGTCGTCGTCGAGCGTCATTCTTGACTCTACTCTCGAGCGAACGGTAGAAATGTGTGGCGAACCCGCGTCACGCGACGTGTCACGATGGGGGAGAAGCGAACCGACATTTGCCACCGACAGCACTTATTAAATCCCTCGGTATGTATCACCTCACCATGGCAAATCGTCGTGCCTGGACAGCCGTGTTGTTCCTGTTCGTCGCCTGTCACGGCGTCCTGCAACAGGCACGGGGAGCGCTCTTACCGAGCTTCGAGAGCGAGTTCGTCGTCACACAGGACCTGCTCGGAATGGTCGGCCCGGCGGGGACGCTCGGGCTCCTCCTCGCCGTGATGGTGGTCGGGATGCGCTCGGGTTCCCTCGACGTCAAACGGATGCTCATCCTCGGGACCGCGGCCACGGTCGTCGGGTCGTTCCTCATCGGCGTGACCTCGTCGTTCGTCACGCTGCTCGTGTTCCTCTTCGTCCAGGGTGCGAGCATCGGAACGGTTCGCGCGCTCGACCGACCCTTGCTCAGCCACCTCTATCCGGACGGTCGGGGGCGCCTGTTCAACCTGTACGCGCTGCTGTGGGCGGTCGGCGCGACGACCGGCCCGCTGTTCGTGAACGCGGTCCTGAAGACCGCCGACTGGCGGCTGGTCTACACGTTGATGGGACTGGCGTTCCTGCCGCTTCTCGTCGCCATGTGGCGTTTCGACCTCCCGTCGGAGTCGTGGTCGGAGGCGTCGATATCGGTCGAGGGACTCCGGGGCGTTCTTCGGAAACCTGCCATCCTGGGCATGGTCGCCGCGCTCGTCTGTAGCGGCGCCATCGAGGGGACTGTCTTCACGTGGCTCCCCTTCTACGCGTCGCAGTTCATGCCGCGGTCGTCGGCCAACGTCCTCCTGTCGAGCTTCCTCGTCATGTACATCCCGGCACGCCTCATCTACAGCGTGCTCGTCGACCGGTTCCATCAGCTCGACCTCGTGGCAGTCGTCGGCCTCGCCTCGCTTCCGCTACTCGTCGTCGCGTTCGTGCTCCGCATCGAACCACTCTTCCTCCCCGCCGTGATGAGCCTCGGGTTCTTCGTCGCCGGTTTCTTCCCGACGCTCTCGGCGTTCGGCGTCGACTCGACCCCGGCGTTCAGCGGCCCCGTCAACGCAATCGCAACCGGGGCGAACTTCCTGGGAATCACTGCTGGACCGTTCGTCGTGGGGATTCTCGCGGGGCAGGTCGGTATCACGCAGGCCATGCCGGTCATCGTCGCCGTCATGGGCGGCCTGGTCGTAGCGACGGTCATCACCCGCCTCACGGTCGACGAGTCTGGCCACTCTCACGCGAGCGAATCACTGTGACCGGCAATCTGACCGGCCATCCCCGACTGTGCGCCGACCGAAGACCAACCGAATAACTCCCGGCAGATCCGGGCCGTCCGATATTGTCTCCATCGCAATAGCTACAACCCGGGGTACCGTTCACTATTGCTGTATGCAACCAGTCCGCATAGCGGGCGTAGCGGTGACTCCGTTCGGCGAGCACCCGGAACAGACGGGGAGAGCGCTGTTCGCCCAGGCGACACGTGGGGCGCTGGCAGACACCAGTGTGCCGCGTGAGGACATCGACGAGGTACTGTACGGCAACTTCATCGGCGAGGTCACCGAGTCGCAGGGACATCAAGGGCCGCTCGCGGCCGAAGTCGCCGGGACGACCGCGGCGGCGACCAGGTTCGAGAGTGCCTGTGCGTCCGGCGGGGTCGCGATGCGAGCCGGGGTCCGCGCGATACGGAGCGGCGACGCGGACGTCGTCCTCGTCGGCGGGATGGAACGGATGAGCAACGTCGACGTGAACGAGGCGACCGACGCGCTGGCACTGGCCGCCGACGACCTCCACGAACGTCGCGTCGGGATGACCTTTCCGGCCGCGTACGCGCTGTTGACCGAGGCGTACTTCCGCGAGTACGGCGGCTCCCGGGAGGACCTGGCGGCCATCGCGGTCAAGAACCACGACAACGCGCTCGACAACGAGAACGCCCACCTCAGACACGAGATCACGGTCGACGACGTGCTCGATGCACCGTCCATTTCCGACCCCATCGGACTGTACGACGCCTGTCCCATCAGCGACGGGGCGGCAGCCGTCGTCCTGGTCAGCGACGAGTACGCCGAGGAACACGACCTCGACGCGCCGGTCGCAGTGACGGGGACGGGTCAGCGGAGCGACACGCTGGCGCTCCAGCGCCGGGCGAACCGGGCCTACACGGCCGCGACGGAACAGGCAGCATCCGACGCGTACGACCAGGCGGGTATCACCCCAGCGGACGTCGACCTCGTCGAACTCCACGATTGCTTCACCATCGCGGAGGTCCTGGCGCTCGAAGCGCTCGGGTTCTACGAACCGGGGGCGGGTATCAGCGCGGCCGCCGACGGCGAGACGACCCGAGATGGACAACTGCCGGTCAACCTCTCGGGGGGACTCAAGGCGAAGGGACATCCGGTCGGCGCGACCGGCGTCGCCCAGATCGTAGAGCTGACCGAACTCCTTCAGGGCGAGCACCACCACAGCGACGCGGTGTCCGACGCCCGGGTCGGCCTCGCCCACAACGCCGGTGGCACCGTCGCGAGTGCAGTCGTGCACGTGTTGGAGGTGGTCGCATGAACGAACGAAGTGAGCGAATGCGAGTACGCCGGGCCGAAGGTCCGGAGGTAGTCGCAGAATGAGCGAGCCCAGCGACCACGGCGGAGACGCCGGGTTCGACGAGTTCCTCGACGCAGTCGCGTCCGACGACGGCTACTATCTTCGCTGTGCGTCCGGCCACGGCGCGGTCCCGCCCACGCAGCGCTGTCCGGTGTGCGGCGACGAAGCGCTTACCCCGCATCCTCTTTCCGAGGCCGGCGAACTCGAGGACGCGACGACGGTCCACGTCGCCCCGACCGGCTTCGAGGACGAGACGCCGTACGTCGTCGGCATCGCTCAATTCGGCCCGGTCACGCTCACAGGGAGAGTTCGCGGGCTGGACGCGAACGCCGGCACGACCGGAACCGCGGTCGTCCCCACCGTAGAGGACTCCCCGACCACTGGGAAACGGCTCCTCGTGTTTCGGCCGAGGGAATAGCACTATACCACCCGCCCACACAACCATCCGTATGCAGAAACCACTTCGAGATACGAGCCCGATGGTCGCCGACTCCGCCTTCGTCTCCGAGATGGCCTACCTCGTCGGCGACGTCGCAGTCGACGAGCGAGCGAGCCTCTGGCCGTTCGTCTGCCTCCGGGGCGACGGCGCACCCGTCGACGTCGGCAAGGAGACGAACGTCCAGGAGTTCACCATGCTCCACGGCGCGACCCTCGGCGACGAAGTGACCGTCGGCCACAGCGCGGTCGTCGACTACGCGACCATCGAGGACCACTCACTCGTCGGGATGCAGAGCTCCGTGCTGCGGGGTGCGACCGTCGAGTCGAACTGCATCGTCGCGGCCAACTCGGTCGTCCTGCAGGACCAGACGATTCCAGAGGGCCACCTGGCGTACGGGACGCCTGCGAAGACGAAGCCCCTGAGTGAGGCCCAGCTCGACGAGATATCGCGAACGCACGAGCACTACGTCGAACTCGGCCAGGAGTACAGGGACGAAGGGCAGTTCGAGTAGCGACTGATTCTCCGTCCTCACCGGCCCGTCGCAGGCACTACCGGCATCCGGGCCTCTTATAGTGTGGGATGCCGTCACAGTAGGACAGACGCCATGTCAGACCAGCCCACGGACTCTGCAGCGATAGCGCATCAGCCGTCACAGGCCTTCGTCGAGTCGACGAACGTCTGGACGTTCATGCAGGAGTACGATATCGACGACTACGACGAGCTCATCGAACGGACCACGAGCGAGGTCGACGGGGTCCCCGAGTCAGGGGTCGACTGGTTCTGGGACGAACTGGTCGACTACCTGGATATCGAGTTCTACGAGGAGTACGATTCGGTCAGAGACGATAGCGGGGCGCACCGCGCCACGGAAGACGCGAGCGGTGAAACCGCGAGCATCGGCGGACCACAGTTCACTGACTGGTACCACGGCGGCACCATCAACACCGCCCATAATGTCGTCGACCGTCACGCGGAACGCGACAGCGAGACGCGGAACAAGGTGGCACTCATCTGGGAAGGCGAGCCGGGAGACGTCTCCGCGAGCAGCGCGAGCGGAGGCTCGTCGGGCCGGCGGTCCGACGGTGTTCGAGAGATAACCTATCACGAGCTTCATCGCCAGGCGAACAAGGTCGCGAACTACCTCGAATCGGCCGGCATCGAGACCGGTGATACGGTCGGCCTCTACATGCCGATGGTCCCCGAGGTCGTCTCCATCCTCTACGGCTGCTTCAAGGTCGGCGCCATCGCCGTTCCCATCTTCTCCGGCTTCGGGGTGGACGCCGCCGCGACCCGCATCGCCGACGCGGAATGTTCGGTCCTGTTCACCGGCGACGGGTTCTACCGCCGCGGCGGCGAGATACAGCTCAAAGGGGCCGCCGACGAGGCCATCGAGGAGGCCGGCTACGTCGAACACACCGTCGTCTACGACCGCCTCGGTGGGTCCGACGCGGAATCTAGCGTCGACGTGCCCTGGACCGACGGGCGAGACGAGTGGTGGCACGAGGTCGTGGAGACCCAGGACGACGCCTACGACACCAAGGAACTCGATTCGGGTCAGGCGTCGATGCTCCTCTACTCCTCGGGCACCACAGGGACGCCGAAGGGCATCGTCCACACCCACGCCGGCGCACTGATGCAGTGCGCCAAGGAGCTCCACTTCGGCTTCGACCAGCAGCCCGCAGACCGGTTCTTCTGGGTCTCGGACATCGGCTGGATGATGGGCCCCTGGACGCTCATCGGGAACCACGCGTTCGGCGGGACAGTCTTCATGTACGAGGGCGCACCCGACCACCCCGAGCCCGACCGGTTCTGGGAGATGATCGACCGGCACGACCTGACGCAGTTCGGTATTTCGCCGACTGCCATCCGCGCCCTGCGAAAGCATGGGGACGACTGGGTCGAGAAGCACGACCTCTCCAGCCTGCGTATCCTCGGCAGCACGGGCGAGCCGTGGGACCCGGAGTCCTGGCAGTGGTTCTACGAGAACGTCGGCGGCTGCGAGGCACCCATCATCAACATCTCCGGCGGCACGGAGATCTGCGGCTGCTTCCTCATGCCGATGCCCATCAACGACCTCAAACCGTGCAGCCTCGGCGGGCCGGGGCTCGGCATGGATATCGACATCGTCGACGCAGACGGTGAGAGCGTCCGCGACGACCACGAGCGCGGCTATCTCGTCGCGCGCGACTCCTGTCCGAGCATGACGAAGTCGCTCTGGTCCGGCGACGAGCGTTACCTCGAGGAGTACTGGAGCACCTGGGACGACCTCTGGGACCACGGCGACTGGGCCCAGCAGGACGAGGACGGCTTCTGGTTCCTCCACGGCCGTGCCGACGACGCCCTCAACGTGGCCGGCCGGAAGGTCGGGCCCGCGGAGATAGAGGGCGTCCTCTGCGAACACGAGGACATCAACCAGGCCGCGGCCGTCGGCGTCCCCGACGACACGACCGGGACCGCCGTCGTCGCGTTCGTCATCACCGAACCGGGCGTCGAGCCGAGCGACGAACTCGCCGGCGAGCTCCGCGAACTCGTCGGTGCGGAACAGGGCAAACCGTTCCGTCCCCGCGAGCTTCTGTTCGTCGACGACCTCCCTCGCACGCAGTCCGGGAAGGTCATCCGGCGGGCGGTCGAGGCCGTCTATCGAGGGGAGGACCCGGGCGACCTCTCGTCGATGGAGAATCCGGCGGCACTCGACGATATCGAGTCGGTTGTACAGTGAGACGGTAGCGGTCGCTGTTCGGTCTATTTTCGGGAGAAGCGGCGAGACGGTGAGCGGCCGGGAGGCCGCACGGTGGATAGCTGTGGTGGGTGCTGGAACAGACTCGTCTCGGCCGCGCGCACGGATTCGGGTTGGCTGTCGTTTTCGTGTCTGTCCGGTTCGTCAGCTGGTTCGCTCCGCGTACGGCGTGACGCCAGCCTCGTCCATACGGTTCAGGAACCGCTCACGGCGCTCTCTCCGCTCGTCTTCGGCCATCCGCTCCTGTGTCCAGACCTGGCCGCTGGTGTCCTGGTGGACGTCGACCGTCTCGACACCGTCGAGCGCTTCGACGCGCTCGATGATCTCGTCGTTCATGTCGATGAAGTACGTACAGAGCTGCGAGGTCAGCAGCAGCGTGACCTCGACGTGGCGGCCGCCGTCTCGCGTCTCGATGTCCTCGACGAGACCGAGGTCGAGGATGCTGACCGGGTGGTTGCTCATGCAGCTGCACGGGTCGAGCACCTGGTCGAGTTCCGCCTTGATGGCGGACTTGAGCGGGTCGTCGAACTCCTGGTCGGCGGTGATGTGGCTTGTCGTGCTCATGCGTCGGTGTCGTAGGTGGACCACGGGTCGGCCGGGAACGCGTCGTCCTCACGGAGTTCCCGCCGCTTCTGATCCCACTTGTCGCCCTCTATCTGGTTGCGCACGTCCTCGGGATCCTTCCCCAGGATGCGGAGTGCGTTCCCGCCGAGGATCTTCTCCTTGTCCTCCTGGGTGACCTCGGGGTAGTCCTGGTTCATGCGGAGGTCCTCCGGCATCTCGAAGTTCCAGATGCCCTCGATGGGCGGCTGCGGGTGCAGCGCGGTCGCCCCGCTCGCGAACAGGATGCGGTCCGGGCCGGCCCAGTACAGCATCTCGCCGAGCGACTCGGCGAACTTGCGCGGGCGCGTGTTGACCATACAGGCCGTGTTCTCGAGGTTCGCCCAGACGTTCTCGTGGCTCGCCATCGCGAACACTGTCTCCTCGAGGAACGAGAAGCCCGCGTGGATGATCTCGAAGTTCAGGTCCGGGAACGACAGTGCCGCGTCCTCGACGTCGGCCATCCGGAAGTACCGGACCGGCGCCGTCGCGAACGGGATGAACTTGTGCATCGCCACGGTGTCGACGTCGCTGTCGGCAGCCGCCTCGAGGATGGGCCAGACGGCGTCCTCGGTGAGCTGCAGCGAGAGGTCCTGCCCGTTCTGGTAGCGCGACGGATAGAGCTTGATGCCCTTGACGAAGTCCTTCGACGCGTAGTGGTGGACCTGCTCGACGGCGTCGTCTTCGAGCGGGTTGATGTCGACGTACATCGACGTTCGGGTCGGGTTCTGCTCGCAGAACTCGAACCCTTTCTCGCGCGAGACGTATCCGTCGTGGAAGTAGTCGTCGAGCGGCAGCGAGTGGTACACCGTGTAGTCGATCTGACTCTCGAGGAAGATGAGCCGGGCCAGTTCCTCGGGCGAGTGGTCACGGTAGAAGACCTCTTCCGACGGGACGTGGCTGTCCGGTAGAAGTTTCGCGCCGAGTTCGTAGGTCTCGTCGTCCCACCGCTGGGCGTGTGGATGCTTGTGGTTGTCGGGTGTGTGGTTGAAACAGTGACTGACCGAGTCAACCACTAATGCGCCAGACTCTAGCATACAGTGTGTTGATTCCCGACATACCGTATTAAAGTTATGGATGTTTCCAAACATTGTCGGGTCACACTACTTGCATCTCCTCGACGTGGGGCCGGGCAACACTTATTGAATCACAGTCGGTTGGTACGATGAAGCATGAGTGGTAGACTCACGGATAGCGTAGCACTGGTGACCGGTGCCGCATCGGGCAACGGTCGAGCCATCGCACGCCGCTTCGCGGAGGAGGGCGCGAGCGTGACGGTCGCGGACCTTCAGGAAGAACCGCGACTCGGAGGCGAGCCGACGCACGAACTCATCGAATCGGACGGCGGTGACGCCCAGTTCGTCCAGACCGACGTAACCGATGTCGACGCCCTTCGTCACGCCGTCGACCGAACCGTCGAGGCCTTTGGCTCCCTCGACGTCATGGTGAACAACGCCGGCGTCGACCGACAGCTCCCCGTCGAGGAAGCGAGCGAGGAGGACTTCGAGTTCCTCATGGACATCAACCTCAAGGGCGTCTACTTCGGCTGTCAGGCAGCTGTCGAGGTGATGCTGGAGCAGGACGATGGCGGCCGAATCGTCAACATGTCCTCCATCGCCGGCATCCGCGGGCTGCCGAACTCCTCGCTCTACTGCACCTCGAAAGGCGGGGTCACGAACCTCACGCGTCAGCTCGCCGTCGAACACGGCGAGAACGACATCCGCGTCAACGCCCTCAATCCCGGCCTCATCGAGACGGCGATGACCCAGGAGGACGGCGACACCGCGGGTGGCCTCCTCGAACAGACTCCCCTCGGCCGCGCTGGCCAGCCCGACGAGGTCGCCGACGCTGCCCTGTTCCTCGCGAGCGACGAGTCGTCGTACATGACCGGCCACAACCTCGTGCTGGACGGCGGGTTCACGGCCTGAAGAACGCGCCTGCCGGTAGCGGCTGTCGGAACGAAGTTGCGCCTGTCGTAACGATTTTGTAGCGCGTTCGAGACTGTACTCTGTGTATGCTTCACACTGAGGGGCCCCTGCTGTCCATCGACTGTGGGGACCGCACGACCACCACCGAGAACATCGACGAACTGCTTACGGCGTTCGTCGGCGGCCGGGGTGTCGCGACGAAACTCGCGCACGAGCGCGTGCCGTTCGACGCGGACCCGCTCGGGCCCGAGAACCGGGTCTACCTGAGCACCGGCCCGATGCAGGTCTCGAACATGAGCTTCACCGGCCGCATGAACTGCACGAGCGTCTCTCCGCTGACCGGCGGCCTGCTCTCGTCGAACGCCGGCGGCTTCATGTCCCGGCACCTGGCGGACACGGGCTACGCAGCCGTCGAGTTCACCGGTGCCAGCGACGAGCTGGTCATCGTCCACGTCTCCGACGACGAGGTTCGGTTCGAGGACGTTCCCGAACTCGAACAGGCCACCGTCCCGGAGACGGTCGACTACATCGAATCTGAGCACGGCCTCGACGCCGAGCACACCGCCTGCATCGGGCCTGCCGGCGAGAACGGGGTCCGGTTCGCCTCCATCATGACCACCGAGAGCCGGGCGTTCGGCCGCGGCGGACTGGGTGCAGTGCTCGGGTCGAAAAACGTCAAGGCGGTCACGTTCGACGGCGACTCCCGCCCCGAGATAGAGATTCCGCCGGTCCAGATGGACGTCCACCGAGACGCGGCGACCTCGGACAGCCTGATGAAGCGCCAGGGGACGACCAACGTCACCGACCTCGCGAACGAGGTCGAGGCGCTGCCGACGCGGTACTTCTCCGAACTCTCGTTCGAGGGCGTGGAGGGAATCAACGGCGACAGCGTCGAGCAGAAGAAGTACAAGAAGGGCACCTGCTCCGCCTGTGCCTACGCCTGCAAGCTGCCCACGAAGGACGAAGAGCGCGGGGTCGAGACCGAGGGTCCCGAGTTCGAGACGGTCATGTCGTTCGGGTCGAACGCCGGCGTCGACGACGTCGTCGACGTGATGAAGTCGAACAGCCTCTGCGACGAGTTCGGGCTGGACACCATCTCCTGCGGGGACGTCATCTCCGCGTACCTCGCGAGCGAGGACGAGTTCGGCAACACCGAGCTCATCTTCGACCTCGTCGAGAAGATCGCCTACCGCGAAGACGTCGGCGACCTGCTGGCGGAGGGCGTCGCCCGCAGTCACGAAGAGCTCGGCGTCGAGAACTGGTCGGTGAAGGGACTGGAGTTCGCCGCCCACGACGGCCGGACGCTCCACGGCCAGGGGCTCTCGTACGCGGTGGCCAACCGCGGTGCCGACCACATGTACACCACGCTCTACTCCTGGGAGTATCCGCTGGTCGACAGCTCCGAGGCGCTGTCGAAGCACGGTCTGGAGGACAAGGCCCCGTTCGTCGTCCGCCAGGAGAACGCACGGGCGTTCGAAGACTGCGGCATCGTCTGTCGCTTCGCGCGCGGGACGATGACCGTCGACCGGTACGAGGCCCTGTTCGACGGCGACTACGACGACATGCTCGCCATCGGCTCTCGCATCGTCGAACTCGAGCGTCACTTCAACAACCAGCGCGGCTTCGACCGCACAGACGACCGCCTCCCGTACGAGCTCCCAGACTTCGAAGCGGCACTCGACGAGTACTACGCGGAACGCGACTGGAACGACGACGGCACCGTTCCCGACGACCACGTCTCAGCACTCCCGGCGGACGACTGACGCTGACTGCAGCAGACGTCGTCTCCCTACGTACGGTCGCGAGGATTGACAGAAACGAACGCTTTTGTGCATGGTCCGTGTTACTACGCCCCATGAGGGTTGCAAATTACTACGGCCCGGGAGACCTCCGTGTCGAATCGGTCGCCGAACCCGACCTCGGTGCCGACGACGTCCGGATCGAAATCGCCGCCTGTGGCATCTGCGGAACCGACCTGCACGAGTACGAAGACGGCCCAGACCTGATACCGGGCGAGGGAGACAACCACCCGCTGACGGGGGTCTCCTTGCCCATCCCGCTCGGCCACGAGTTCAGCGGGACCGTCACGGCAGTCGGGAACGACGTCACTGGCGTCGAAGTGGGCGACGCAGTCACGGTCAACCCCGCGATGGTCTGTGGCGACTGTCGGTACTGTGACGAGGGGCGTCACAACCTCTGTGAGTCAGTCGCGAACGTTGGCCTCTCGGCCGAGAGCGGGGGGTTCGCTGACGCCGCGGTGGTGCCCGCAGCGAACGTCGTCCAGCTCCCCGAGAGCGTCCCCGTCGAATACGGCGCACTCGTCGAACCGTTCAGCGTGGGCGTCCACGCGACCCGACGCTCCGGGATGCAGACCGGCGACAGCATCGCCGTCTTCGGTGCCGGCCCCATCGGAATCTCCATCGTCCAGGCCGCGAGAGCAGCTGGCGCGACGGAGGTGTTCGTCTCCGAGCCACGCGCGAAGCGACGGGAGATAGCCGAGTCCGTCGGTGCGACGACCACGCTCGACCCAACAGCGACTGACGCCGTAGAGGCCATCACCGACGCGACCGACGGTGGCGTCGACGTGGCGTTCGAGGCGGTCGGCATCGAACCGACGTTCAAGGCCGCCATCGAGGCGACGAAACGCGGCGGACAGATAACCTGCGTCGGAATCTCCGACGACGACGTCGGGCTGACCCCGAACGAACTGGTCGTCGTCGAACGGACCATCAACGGCTCGAACGGCTACCTGAGCGGTCCGCTCGCAGACCGCGAGTTCGAGATGGTCACCAGTTTCCTCGAATCCGGGGAGTTCGACCCGGAGCCGATGATAACCGCCCGTATCGATCTGGCGGACATCGTCGAAGATGGGCTCGAAGAACTGCTCGACCCCGAGAGCGAGCACGTCAAGATTCTCGTGGAGCCGTGACGATGACTGCAGACGACATTCCCCGGCTCGGTTTCGGCACCGTCGGCGTGACCGACCCGGCGACCATCGAGACCGCGCTCGACATCGGGTATCGACACATCGACACCGCGCAGTGGTACGAGAACGAGGACGTCGTCGGCCAGGGCATCGCCCAGGCCCCTGTTCCTCGAGACGAGGTGACCGTCGCGACCAAGGTCCTCCCCGAGAACCTCGGTGCCGACGACGTCCATCGGACGACCGACGAGAGCCTCGAGCGACTGGGACTGGACAGCATCGACGTCCTCTACGTCCACTGGCCGACGAACGCGTACGACCCTGAAGCGACGCTCGGTGCGTTCGACGAGCTCTACGACGCGGGCAAGATCCGTGGAGTGGGCCTGAGTAACTTCACGCCCGCACTGCTCGACGACGCGCGCGAGATACTTGACGCACCCGTTCTGGCGACACAGGTCGAGATGCACCCGCTCCTCCACCAGGAGGAACTGGTCGAGTACGTCCAGCAGGCGGGGATGCAGCTGGTCGCCTACTCGCCGCTGGCGCAGGGGCAGGTGTTCGACGAGCCGGTCCTGCAGGAGATAGCCGCCGCCCACGACGTCAGCGTCGCACAGGTCAGCCTCGCGTGGCTGTTCAGCAAGGACGACGTCGCCGCCATCCCGAAGGCATCGGGAGACCACATCGCGGACAATTACGCCGCACTGGACCTCGAACTCACCGACGACGACATCGCCCGCATCGACGCGATCGACCGTGAGGTCCGGACCGTCGACCCCGACGACGAGGAGAAGGTCGACCGGACGCCGTGGGCCGAGTAACGCACCGCTCGACTCGCTGAACCCGAATCTATTTGCTGTTGTGTGCCATCTCTTGGCACTGAATGTCCGCAAACCCATATCCGCGTGGCCTCGCCCACGTCGGACTCACCGTTCCGGACCTCGACGAAGCGATCGACTGGTACTGCGACGTCCTCGGCTTCAGCCACGTGAAGGGACCAGACGAGATAACCGCGAACGAGGGCTACGGCGGTCGGCAAGCCGCGAACCTCCTCGGCGAGTTCGAGACGATGCGGTTCGCACACCTCGCGACCGGGAACCAGATCGGCATCGAACTGTTCGAGTTCACGTCGACCGGGGACGCGTCGGAGCCCGACCCGACGCGAGCTGGGCTGTTCCACCTGTGCGTCATCGACCCGGACGTCGAAGGGCTCGCCGCCCGCATCGACGAGAGCGGCGGCGACCACTACTCCGACGTGTGGGAGATATTCGAGGACGACGACGAGTACACGCTGACCTACTGCAAGGACCCGTACGGCAACCTGCTCGAGATATACTCGCACAGCCACGAACGCATCTACAGCAATCAGGACGACTAGCGACTCACGCACCGGACCTGCCGAACGAGACCGAGATGGCGGCACCGAGTGTGTGCCGGCAGAACGACACTCTGTCCACTATTCTTCGACGACGGTGACGCGACGCTCTCCAACTGTAGAGCACGTTGGAGCTGGTAGCGTGGTGATGGCCGTGGCGACAGACGTGCATGACCGAGCCAGGAACGTACGTGATAGAGCCAGAAACGTGCGTTGACCCAGCGACCAGCTCGACCGGGGCGACAGAACAGAAACGGTGAAAGTCGAACTACGGTCGACAGCGGTACGATGGAGCGCCCGGTGCGCTCACTTCACCACGTCTATCTTGCGGCGGTCGATGGACAGCGCGACTGCCGCGACGACGACCACGCCCAGGACGATCTCCTGGATGAACGGGTCGACCGCGGTGAGGTTCATGCCGTTCTGCAGCACCGCGATGACGAGGACGCCGAGGAGCGTCCGGTGTGGGCCGCCCACACCGCCGGTCAGTGCGGTACCGCCCATGACGATGGCTGCGATGCTCGGCAGGAGGAACCCCTCGCCCATCTGGGCCGAGCCCGAGGAGATACGGGCGGCGAGTAGCGCGCCGGCGACCCCGCAGAGCAGCCCCGAGAGGATGAACGGGTAGATCTTGTAGCGGTCCACCTTCGCGCCGGCGAGTTCGACGACGCGCTCGTTCTCCCCGAGTGCGTAGCAGTACCGGCCGAACTTCGTCCGCCACGCGAGGAAGACGGTGAAGCCGTAGAACAGCAGGCCCCACATCACGAGGTTCGGGACGCCGGGAATCCATTCGCCGGTGGCGATGTTCCTGACCGTCTCGCTCCGGAACGTGATGGACGACCCGTCGGTCACGATGAGCGCGAGACCGCCCATTATCGACAGGGTCCCGAGGGTGACCAGGAACGACGGAACCTTGAGCTTCGTGAACACGAGGCCGTTGATGGCGCCTGCGACCATTCCCACGAGGACGGCGATGAGCAGTGCGAAGACACCGTAGTCTCCGACGAGGACGGCCGCGACGACGCCGGTGAGCGTCACGAGCTGTGCGACCGAGAGGTCGATGCTCTGTTGCAGGATGGGGAACGTCCCGGCCAGCGCGACGAGCAACAGGAACGCACTGTTCTTCGCGACGTTGCTGACGAGGTTTCCGTAGGTGAGGAAGTTCTCCGACTGCAGGGAGAAGATCACACCGAGGACTATCAGCATGGCGAACGGGCCGACGTCGATGATCCAGTCCTGAAGTGTCCGCTCCTCTCGTTGCTCGGCTATCCACTGCGAAATCGCGTTTGCGTTCGTGCTTCCACTCATTGTTAGATCATCCGCTGTATCAGTTGTTCTTCGGTCGGTTTGTTACCCGGCGATGCGTCGAGGATGTTCTCGTCGAGCCGTCCCTTCCGCATGACCGCGATGCGGTTCGACATCCCGATGACCTCTTGCAGTTCGTCGCCGATGAACACGATAGAGACGCCCTTCTCGGTGAGTTCGCGGCAGAGGCGGTACACCTCCTCCTTCGCGCCGACGTCCACGCCTCTCGTGACGTTGTCGACGACGAGCACCGACGATTCCTGTGCGAGCCACCGTGCCAGGACAACCTTCTGCTGGTTCCCGCCACTCAGTCCGTGGACGAGGGCGTCCCGGCTCGGCGTCTTGATGTTCAGTTCGTCGATGGCGTCGTCGGTCATCTCCTTCTCCCCGTCGAGGTCGAGCAGGGGTAGCTTTCCGTTCATGGTTCGCACGGCGGCCAGCGAGGTGTTCTTCACCACGGACTGGAACAGCAACAGCCCCTCCGACTTCCTGTCCTTCGGGACGTAGCCGACGCCGGCCTCGACCATCTCGGAGACGGAGCCGGTCTCGACGACGGAGCCGTCGATCTGGACCGTCCCTTCGGTCGCCGGGAGGTCCCCGGCTAACATCCTGCCGAGGCGCTCTTTCCCGGAGCCTTCGACGCCGACGATGCCGAATATCTCTCCCTCGCGGACGGAGAACGAGACCGGGCCGATGTCCTCGTGCTCCGTCCGAAGGTTCTCGACGCGCATCGTCGGCTCGCCGAGGGATTCCTGGTCGCGCTGGTCCGGAATCTTGTAGTATTCGGACGAGCTCTCACGACCGACCATCTTCTCCTGGAGCAGGTCCTGGGTCGCGTCGGCCGATGCGACCTCGTGGACCAGTTCACCGTCTTTGAGGACGTACACGCGGTCCGTGACCTCCAACACCTCGTCGAGTTCGTGAGACACGAAGACGAACGTCGCCTGGTCACGGAGGTCGTCGATACGTTCGAACAGCAGTTCGCGTCCAGCCTCCTCGAGCCCAGCCGTGGGTTCGTCGAGCAGGATGACAGGATTGTCGGATTTACTGGAACGGTGGAACGCCTTCGCGATCTCCAGCATCTGCCGTTCGTTGAACGAGTAGTCCTTGACGTACTTGTCCACGTCGAGGTCGATACCGAGGTCGTCGACGAACTCCTGAGCCGCCGCACTCATCTCGCTCTGCTTGAGCACACCGAGACGGGACGACTCACGTGCGAGGAACAGGTTCTCGTAGCCCTTGAGGTTCGGAATGACGTCCTGTTCCTGGTGGACCAGAGAGACGCCGTACTCGGCCGCCTCCCGTGGACTCGACAGGGAGACCGACTCGCCGTCGATGGTTATCTCCCCGCCGTCCGGCTGCAACACCCCGGTGAGGATGTTGAGAAGCGTGCTCTTTCCAGCGCCGTTCTCGCCCACGAGACCGACGACCTCACCCTTGTCGATGTGGAGCGAGACCCCGTCGAGGGCGGTGACGTGCCGGAAGGACTTCGAGATGTCGTGGACACGGAGGCTCGACGTCCCCTCCGGTGGGTCGGAGAACGTGTCGTCGGGTGCTGCGGTTTGTGTCATCTTATTTGCCATGGTTCTCACAGAGCGAGGTAGTGGTGATCACTCGAGGGGGTTGGTCTGGTAGTGGTCCGCGTACATCTTCTCGACCTCGTCCAGTGCGGCCGAATCGGAGTACACGGACGGTATCTCGTAGCCGCTCGGACGATTATCTTCCTTCCAGCTGAGAAGCCCCGGCGCGACCATGTCCTCCTTCCGGATGGGGACGAGCGAGTTCTGCGGGTCCCAGCTGTCCTCACCGGCCTCGACGACGGACATCTTCTTCCAGTCGTACGGCGTGGAGTCGCCCTCGAAGATGAGTTCGTTGAAGTTGCCCGCGTCGATGACGGGGAGCGTCTCTATCATGTCGA
The DNA here is from genome assembly GCF_051208015.1 of Haloarchaeobius lipolyticus. Lineage (NCBI taxonomy): Archaea > Methanobacteriati > Methanobacteriota > Halobacteria > Halobacteriales > Halorubellaceae > Haloarchaeobius > Haloarchaeobius lipolyticus. The sequence continues at coordinate 35,011 of NZ_JBPKGF010000005.1, forward strand.
AGTCGCTCGTCTCCTTCACGAGCAGAGGACTGCCGTGCAGCATCATCCGCTCGCCGGGCTTCGGCCTCCACCCGTTGGCGAAGTCGTGCGCCTTGACCAGACACCAGCCACCCTGCCACGGACCGAGCGAAGACACGGAGGCGGTGAACCGGCCCTCTTCGACCAGCTGTAGCGCCTCCGGAATGCCGTCGATACCGACGACCTCGACGTCGAGGTCGTTCTCCTCGGCGATGGTGAGCGCTCCGAGACCGACGGCGTCGTTCTGTCCGAACACGCCGTCTATCTTGTCCCCGAACTGGGAGACGAAGTCGGACATGACCTTGCGGGCCTCGGACTTCACCCAGCGACCCTGCTGGGGCGGTGCGAGGAGATTGATGTCCGGGTACTCCTTCATCGCCTTCTCGAGACCGAGGTTACGACCGGTGTTGGCGGCGTTCCCGCGCACGCCCTCGATGTGGACGATGTTCCCGCTTCCGCCCATCGATTCGAAGAGCGCCTTCGCGGCGGTGTAGCCGTTGTTAATCGCGTTCGGCATGAAGAACTGGACGAACTCGTCGCCGGCGTCCTGTGGAGTATACCACTTGTCGATGGTCCAGAGCATCGTCAGCGGGACACCGGCATCGACTGCTGCCTCGGCGATCGGGGGGACACCGGAGTTCGTGAACGCCTGCCCCATGATGAGGTCGACGTTGTTCGCGATTCCGGAATCGACCTGCTGAATCTGTTTACTCAGTTTACCCTCGTTGAGCTGCACGTTCGTCTCGTACCCGAGCGCGGCTGCAGCTTCCTTGTAGCCCTTGACCCAGGAACCCCAGTACGCGTTGGAGAGTCGCGTGATGGTCGCCATCGATTTGCCACCACCACCACCGCCGCCACCGGAACTTCCACCGTTACCGCCGCCACCGCCGCCATCGCCGCCACCGCCGCCGCTACCTCCGTCACCGCCGAGGCAGCCAGCGAGTCCGCCGAGGCCAACCGTTGCCCCGCCGAGTGCAGTTCTACTCATGAATCTCCGCCGTGATTGGTTCCTGCTATCTCGTGCCATGCTTCGAACAATACGTAGATTCGAGGGGTAGCATTTATAATTTATGTATATGTTATTATGGTTGGCGGTATGTACCCGACGGGGGTGAGCGAATACGGGGGTACAGGATACACCGGAAGAAACGAGTTACGAGGTCGGACCTGCCAGGCTGATGGTCAATACATCACCTTCCCGGCAGAGACGTTGATGTCCTGCCCGGTGATGCGGTTCGCGTCCTCCGAACAGAGGAATGCGACGACGCCCGCGATGTCTTCCTTCTGCACGAGCTCGTTCCGCGGACTCTCTGCTTCAGCATCCCCACGAACTGCTTCGTAGGTCCGTCCCGAAGCCTCCGCCTTGGCCTCGAAGACCCGTTTGATTCGAGGACCGTCGACCGACCCCGGACAGATCGCGTTGACGTTGATGTCGTGCTTGCCGACCTCCGCGGAGAGCGTCCTGGTGAACCCGATGAGGCCCATCTTCGTTGTCGCGTAGGGAAGTCGCTGTGTGAGCGGCCGCTTCCCGGTCACCGATGCGATGTTCACGATACGTCCGTACGACTGCTCCTTCATCGCGGGCAGTACCTGTCGGCACATGTAGAACGGTCCGCGGAGGTTGACAGCGAGCGTCTGGTCCCAGTCGTCGGGGTCGACCGACTCGCATTCCGCGGTCGGCCCGGCGATACCCGCGTTGTTGACCAGAATCTCGATGGTCTCGAACTCTGCGAGTGCCTCGTCGACCGTCGATTCGACGTCCTCGAACGAGCGAAGGTCCGTCTGGATAGTGTGGGCACGTACGCCCTCAGCCTCGACGAGTTCCGCCGTCTCGGCCATCTCCTCGGCGTCGATGTCCGCGATCACGACGTTTGTACCCTCTGCAGCCAGCGCACGACAGATAGCACGTCCGATTCCTCGACCGCCACCGGTAACGATGGCAGTGCTTCCTGATACCATATATCAAAAGCTACGAGAGACGTGATATAAAGATTGTGTATATATTCATAGAGTATTTTCGATTGCCGAACCCTCGGAACCACCCAAAATTATAAATCTTGGATACCCGCTGGTTGTAGCATATGCCGTACCGTGGCTACAGCGACTACTTCGAGAAGAAGCTCGTCATCAGCGTCGCAACGACCGGCGGCCATCAGGGGAAGGAGGCGAACCCGAACCTGCCAGAACAGCCAGAGGAGATAGCCCAGGACCTCGCAGAATGCGAGGAGGCGGGAGCGTCGATCGTCCACATCCACGCCCGTGACGAAGACGGAGACGGGACGAAGGACGTTGCGCGCTTCCAGGAGATTCGCGACTGCATCGACGAGTACTGTGACGACATCATCGTGAACTTCACCACCGGAGGCGGCGGAATCTACTCACGGGAAGAACGGATCGCACCGATACTCGAGACCGAACCCAGACCGGAATTGGCGACCATCGACCTCGGTCCCATCAACTTCGGGCAGACGAGAACGGCGGTGAACACGCGCGAACAGAACGAGGAGTACGCCGAGCGGATGCGCGATGCCGGTGTGAAACCCGAGCTCGAGCTGTTCAACCCAGGCCAGATTCCCGAGGCGGACCACCTCATCGAGGAGGGGCTCCTCGACGCACCCTACTGGGCGACGGTCATCTTCGGGATGCAGAACGGGATGCCGCCCGGTCCACGAAACCTGATCAACTTCGTCGACAACCTCCCGGACCCCGTCGAGTGGCAGGCCCTCGCCGTCGGGAAACACCAGCTACCCATGACGACCGCGGCGATCACGATGGGCGGTCACGTCCGCGTCGGTATGGAGGACAACATCTACTACCGCAAGGGGGAACTCGCGGAAAGCAACGCACAACTGGTCCGACGGACGGCCAGGATCGCAGAGGAACTCGAACGTCCGATCGCTACACCGGCCGAAGCTCGCGAGATGCTCGGCCTGTAAGCAGCTGTCTCGCTCTACTCTGACTTCTACTAATACTTCTGACGTCAACAGGACCGTCGGGTCGGCCGTGTATCCCACAGAGAAGCCGTCTACCGTCGTCATGTGCCCCGTTCACACGTCACGAATCGCTGTTCCTCCGATGGACCTGTGGAGTGACGCGATTCACAGGCCATCGCCCCACGTGGCGTGACAGGCCCGCAAACGCACGTATTCGGTATCGTGAATGGTGTGCCCATCTGGAATCGTCAGGTTACGATTCCCGTGGTACTCGTCGACTCGTTAGCTCTCTTTATCAGGTCAGAACAGCTAGCAGACATCCACTGGATTTTACCGATAATTCGTGTACAATACGGTCGAAATACACCTGAATCCCCACATATCGGAGCTTCCAATGAAATTACTACTATTGTACGTAATTCGCTTCACCATAATCTTATATACGGAGTAGCCGTCGGAACCGGTGACTGACCGGCTCTGTGCACGGTGATAGCTACCATAGGACGGGGATGGTCGCATCCATTCGGCCAGGGTGAATATTATAACCCCCCTTCCCATTGGCATAGGCATGGGAACGCAAGGTACCGGACGAACGCTGCAAACTACGCAGACATCACTCGAGGTCATCGAGAAACTGCGAGAGATGGACGGCGGCCGCGTCACCGAGATCGCCGAAGAGATGGGCATCGCTCCCAGTACGACGCACGCACATCTTACCACGTTGAAGGACAACGAGTACGTCGTCAAGAGCGGCGACGTGTACAACCTCAGCCTCAAGTTCCTCTCGTTGGGGAACTACGTCGGCACCCGAAAGGAGGCGTATCGGACCGCGGCGTCGTATACAGAGCAACTCGCACAGGAGACCGAGTGTCGGGCGGTGTTCGTCGTCGAAGAGAACGGTCGAGGCGTCTACATGCACACGGGCTCGGGGAAACACGCCGTCTGGAAGTACTCGACCATCGGCAAACGATTCCATCTCCACCAGACCGCCTCTGGGAAGGCTCTGCTGTCTGAACTGCCCGAGAGTCGCGTTCGAGAGATCGCGGACGAGTGGGGACTCCCCGGGCGAACCGAGAACACGATCACGGATATCGACACGCTCCTCGACGAATTAGCGGAGATTCGCGAGACCGGAATCGCGTTCAACGAGGAGGAACAGCTCGACGGCGTGAAAGCGGTCGGCGTCCCCGTGATGGGGCCGGACAACCGTGTCGTCGGAGCCTTCAGTGTCGCGAGTCCGGCGAACAGGGTGGACGAGAACCGTTTCCGGAACGAACTCCCACAGATACTCCTGGGCGTCGCGAACGAGTTCGAACTCGAGATATCGCTCTCCTGAGTCCGGCCACATTCACCGTTACACCAATATATCCGTAACACCGTCCGTAGCGGTCTCCGCATTCACGAGGGCCGAATGCGGTGAGACGGGCCCGTGATGGCGTAGAATAGAGCCAGTTTGAACCCTCGCGCCTCCATCAGGACTGGCCCATATTCTACCGAGGATGGGCTGCGACGACGCTCGTCGCTGACCTCCAACTTTTATGTATCGCATTCACCTACCCAGACGTAATGACCGATTCACAGGACGAGACCTCGACGACACCGAACAACAAGGTGGACCGCGTCATCCAGAAGTACGACCTCGGTGACGTCGGGGCAGAGCTGGAACGCCGGTGGCTGGGCGAGGAGGGCGACCAGCTGAGTGTCAGGGACCTCGCGGCCCTGTTCAACAAGCGGATTCTCCGGACGCAGCTCGAGTCGAGTGACGTGTTCACCGTCGGAGAGAACGTCGACCACATCTACCAGGGGCTCACCGCCGACGGGGACTCGGGGCAGGAGGACCAGACCATCATCAGGGCACGGCTTGAACAGAGCGGCGTCGACGTCGACGAGCTCGAGTCCGACTTCGTCTCCCACCAGACCATCTATCGATACCTGAAGAACCAGCGGAACGCGGAGCAAGCGGAACCCACCGACGAAGAGCGAATAGAGAAGGCCGAGCAGACGATACAGCGGCTGCGGGGCCGGACAACAGCCGTCACCGAACGGTCGCTCGAGGGATTACAGAAGAGCGGGAGTATCTCGCTCGGTGAGTTCAGCGTCCTCAACGACATCCAGGTGTTCTGCGAGCGCTGCGGCCGCAGCTACGACGTCGCCGACCTGCTCGAACGCGAGGGGTGCGCGTGCGAGACGGGATGATGTTACAACAATATACACGTAACATCTGAGACAGGGGCTGGTGGTGGGAATAGTTTTAAATAACTTCGGTATTAAGAGACTGACATGGCTCAGGTTTCGAAGTCTGATACTACTGTGCGTCTCAACGTGCAGAACATCGGTGGGATCTCCGAGACGAACGTCGAGTTCGAACCGGGCGTCAACGTCCTCTCCGGACGGAATGCGACGAACCGGACCTCGCTCCTCCGCTCGATAATGGCAGCACTCGGGAGCGACGACGTCTCGATCAAAAGCGACGCCGAGGAAGGGTTCGTAGAGCTCGAAATCGGCGACAGAACCTACTCCAGACATCTCTATCGAGAAAACGGTACCGTCCGGATGGAGGGTGACCCGTACCTCGAGGACGCCGAACTCGCGGACCTCTTCGCGTTTCTTCTCGCGACGAACGAGACCCGGCAGGCGGTCCTGACCGAACAGAACCTCCGGGAACTCATCATGCGGCCGGTCGATACCGACGCCATCAAGAACGAGATATCTTCGCTCGAGAACGAAAAGAAGCGCGTCGACGACCGGCTCGAGGAGCTCTCCCAGCTCAAACAGCAGCTTCCCAAGCTCGAGAAGAAGCGGGCGGACATCGAAGACGACATCGACGCGAAGGAGTCCGAACTCGAGGAGAAACGCGACGCCATCGAGTCCGCCGACAGTGACGTCAGCGAGTCCAAAGAGGAGAAGGAAGCACTCGAATCGAAGATGGACGAGCTCAGCGACGTCCGGGGTGACCTCAACGACTGTCGCCAGGAGATAGAGGTTCAACAGCAGAGCCTCGAAGCACTTCGCGACGAGCGCGAGACGCTCGAGAACGACGCCGCGGACCTTCCGGACGAGCCGACCGGCAACATCGACGAAATCGACGCCGAAATCGACCGGCTCCGCAAGCAGAAGCAGGGCCTCCAGTCGGAGGTCAGTACCCTCCAGCAGATCATCCAGTTCAACGAGGACAACCTCGACGGAACCAGCTCGGACATCCTGCAGGCGCTCACCGCCGACCACTCCGACTCGGGCGGGGCTCTCACGGACCAGCTGGTCGAGGACTCGGAGACGGTCGTCTGCTGGACCTGCGGTCACGAGGTCGACCGCGAGGACATCGAGGCGACCATCGACCGGCTGAAGGAGCTCCGCAAGGAGAAGATGAGCCAGACGCGGGCCATCGACGACGACATCGACGAGCTGGAGAACGAGCGCATCACCTACGAAGAGAAGGAGCGCCAGCGCAAGCAGGTTCACGAGCGGCTCCAGCGGACCCGAGAACAGATAGACTCGCGCGAGGAGAAGATAGAGCGACTCGAGGACGAGCGAGAGGAACTCGAGGCTCGGCTCGAAGCCGTCGAAGACGACGTCGAGTCGCTGCAGACCCAGAAGGACGACACGATCCTCGCGCTGCACAAGGAAGCGAGCCAGCTGGAGGTCGAGCTGAACCGTCTGGAGCGCCAGCGCAACCAGGTGGACAGGGAGATCGAAGACATCGACGAGGCCGTCGAAGAACGCGACGAACTGGAGGAACGACGCGAGGAGATAAACCAGGAACTGGCGGACCTCCGGACGCGTATCGACCAGATAGAGGCCGAGGCCATCGAGTCGTTCAACGAGCACATGGATACCGTTCTCGACGCGCTCGGCTACGAGAACATCGCCCGCATCTGGATCGAGCGGAACGAGCGCGAGGTCCGCGAGGGTCGGCGGAAGGTGACCAAGCGCGAGTTCGAGCTGCACATCGTTCGTGAGTCCGAGTCCGGCGCCGCGTACGAAGACACCATCTCGCACCTCTCCGAGAGCGAGCGAGAGGTCACCGGGCTGGTGTTCGCCCTCGCCGGCTACCTCGTCCACGACGTGTACGAGGAGGTCCCGTTCATGCTCCTCGACTCGCTCGAGGCCATCGACTCCGACCGTATCGGAAAGCTAATCGACTACTTCGAGGACTACCCAGACTTCCTCGTGGCCGCCCTGCTGCCGGAGGACGCAGAGGCCGTCGACGCATCCAATCCGCGCATCAGCCAGATATAGGTCCGGCCCAGCGGCCGAATATCCCTTCCTTCCGTCGTTCCGGTCGACCCCGGTAGAATGAGAGAGTGTTCGATGACATCGAATTGCTCTGGCCGCGGTGCTTCGTCATCGGGTTCTACAATCCTGAGCCGCCTCGAATCCGCTGCCGTACTGGGTAATGCCGTCGACCGGTTCAGATCGATTCTATCACGTCGAACGATGACGAATCAATGCAGACCGGCTATTACGCTGGACCACATCGGATGAGATAGCATGACCGATCGCACGTCCGGCTCGATCCGGAGCGACGAGACGCTGTTCAGCATCGTCGAGGTGCTCGAGGCGCTCGGCGAAGCCGGCGTCACCGAGATAGCAGACCGGGTCGACGTCTCGAAGAGTACCGTACACGGCCACCTCAGTTCGCTCAGACAGAACGGATACGTCGTTGCCGACGACGGGCGGTACCGTCTCAGTCTTCGGTTCCTCCAGCTCGGGGAGCACGTGCGGACCCAGACGGGAATCTACGACCTCGCGCGCCCGCACGTCGACGACCTCGCACGCGAGACGAACGAACTGGCGAACCTTGCGGTCGAGGAGGAGGGCCGCGGTGTGTATCTCTATCGGACCCAAGGGGACCAGACCGTCCAGTTCTCGACCGATGCCGGCGACGTCCACCAGCTCCACTGCAGCGCCACCGGGAAGTCGATGTTGGCGCACCTTCCCGAGGACCGGGTGGACCAGATACTCGACAGGCACGGCCTTCAGGCCCACACCGACCAGACGATTACGGACCGCGACGTGCTGCGGGAGGAACTCCGTGACGTCCGCGAGCGGGGTGTCGCGTTCGACGACGAAGAGTACGGAGAGGGACTGCGCTGTGTGGGAGCGCCGATACGAGGTGCGGACGGGACAGTTCTCGGCGCAATCAGCGTCTCTGGGCCCGCGACGAGGATGTCGGGAGAACGGTACCGCGAGGAGCTACCCGACCTGCTCCGCCGGGCGGCGAACCTCATCGAGATAAACCTGAAGCAGTATTGAGTAGCTGTTCGACGTGGTCGAACGGATTCTGGGGACGGTCAGTAGTTGTAGTAGACCGTCTTCGTCGTGGTGTAGAAGTCCAGGCCGGCGTCGCCCTGCTCGCGGTACGTCTCGCTCGAGGACGCCTTCATCCCGCCGAACGGGACGTTGAGCTCCAGCCCGGTCGTCTTCTCGTTCACCTTGACGACGCCCGCTTCGACCTCGTCGACGAACCTGTTCGCCTCGGTCAGGTCCTGGGTGACGATACTGGCCGAGAGGCCGTACTGGGTGTCGTTCGCCACAGCGACGCTCTCCTCGAAGTCCGAAACGGGGATGACGGCGACGACCGGACCGAATATCTCCTCCTGGGCGATGCGCATCTCGGAGGAGACGTCCGAGAAGACGGTCGGTTCGACGAAGTAGCCGTCTTCGTACTCGCCCGATTCTAGGGCGTCACCACCGGTTTCGAGGGACGCACCCTCGTCCTTCCCGACGTCGATGTAGGTCATGGTGTCGTCGAGTTCGCTGGCGCTGACCTGAGGACCCATGTCGTTGTCCTCCAGCCCTGGGCCGATGGAGAGGGCCTCGGCGTAGGCGACCAGTTCGTCGACGAACTCGTCGTAAACCGACTCGTGGACGATGGCTCGAGACGTGGCGGTACAGGCCTGCCCGGTGACGTCGAAGGCACCGCTTCCCACGATCTCGGCGGCTTCTTCGACGTCGGCGGACTCCGAGACCACGGTTGGGTTCTTCCCACCCATCTCGAGCTGGACCCGCTTCTGGTCCTCGGCAGCCTGCTCGTAGACGACGTCACCGACCTGTCCGCTCCCGGTGAAGGAGACGGCGTCGACCGCCTCGTGCGTACAGATGGCCGTGCCGACCTCGCTTCCCGGCCCGGTGACGAAGTTCAGGACCCCGTCCGGGAGTCCGGCGTCGTCGAGCGCCTCGACGAGCTCCTTGGCGACGGTCGGTGCCAGCGAGGCCGGCTTGAGGACGACGGTGTTGCCGGTGACGAGCGCCGGCGCGAGCTTCCACGCCGGGATGGCGATGGGGTAGTTCCACGGGGTAATGAGCCCGGCCACCCCGAGGGGTTCACCGACGGTGTACAGGGTGGTACCGGAACCGCTCGACGCTTTGACGTCACCGCCGAGATCGCGGGCCTTCTCCGCGTAGTAATAGAAGATGTCGATGGCCCGCTGTACCTCGCCCGAGGCTTCGGGACGTGCCTTCCCCTCCTCGCGCACGAGAGTCTCGGTCAATTCGTCCTTCTTCGACTCGAGCTGCTGGGCGGCCGTGTTCAGGATGCGGCCACGCTCGGGGGCTGGCGTCGCAGCCCACTCGTCCGTCGCTTCGGCCGCCGCTTCGATGGCGCGCTCGGTATCGGCCGCGTTCGACTGCTGGAACCGCGCGACCACGTCGTCCGGGTCGGCCGGGTTCTCGACGGCGAACGTCTCGCCCGTTTCTGAGTCTGTCCACTCACCGCTAACGAAGTTGCCGACGGTCTCTGGCATGCACACCAAGATGCACAGTTCTCCTATTTATTCGTGTTCCTGTCGGTAACAATCTCTGTCGCTCTGCGGCTTCGTGTGCGCATGTGTGAACGGGCGCGTGAAAGACTCTATGCCCCGATTTTTGTCGTTTTAGCTCACAGCTTGCCCAAGTTTTTTGTGTCAGGCCTCGAAACTGCTCCGGTGAGTCATGAGCGGAACAGTAGTCGTACTCGGCGGTTCCGGAGCGATGACCTCGTCCTGTGCATACGACCTGCACAAGACGAGTGGTTTCGACGAAGTCGTCGTCGCAGACGTCGACGAAGCCAACGCACAGAAGCTGTTAGACACCATCGACGACGAACGGTTCAGCTACACCGACGTCGATGCTACCGACACCGACGACCTCGTCCGCGTCCTCGAGGACGCCGACTACGTCGTCAACGGCCTCCCGTACCAGTTCGAGGACAACGTCCTCGACGCCATCGTCGAGGTCGGCGACATCACGGGCGTCGACCTGAACGCGTTCGACTTCGACCGCATCCTCGCCCGGTCGGAGGAGTTCGAAGAAGCGGGTTGCGCCCTGTGGTTCTGTAACGGTGGCGTGGTCAGCACCATCATGCTGGGGATGCTCGCCTGCCAGGACATGGACCAGGTGAGCGAGGTCGACTTCTACTGGGGGATGTGGCGGCTGCTGACCCAGACGACCGCGGGCCTCACCGACACGGTCACCTACGAGCACGACCCGGCCGTCGACGAGCGCGTCGTCTGGCAGGACGGCGAGGTCACGAAGGACCTGCCACCGTTCGGCCTGCGCAAGGAGTTCAGCTTCCCGGACCCGGTTGGAACCCAGGAGACGTACGTCATCACTCACCCGGAATCCATCACCTTTCCGTGGTCGGACATCGCCCAGGAGAAGGGCGTCGAACGCATCGTCACCCGTGGCGTCTGGCACCCCGAGTGGCAGGATTACGAGGAGACCCTGCTCAACGCGGGGCTGTTCGACGCCGACCCCGTCGAGGTCGACGGAGCCGAGGTCGACGCGCTCGAAGCGATGCAACAGGCGATTATCCAGCAGGGCGCGGAGGACGAGTGGCGTGACCCGAGCGAACTCTCACCGGAGACGGACTGGACGCCCCAGACCATCCTCTCGGCAGAGGTCGTCGGAACCGCCGGTGACCGCGGTGCTCGTTCGGTCTACCACATGACCCAGCCGTTCCCGTTCTTCGACGGGAACGACATCACGCTGATGCGCGAGTACGGCTGCTACGTCGGCGTCCCGCTGTCGGTGACGCTCCAGCTCATGGCTGCGGGCGAATCATCCGGATCGGGCATCTTCACCACCGAGACCAGTGGCGTCTCGCCAGAGAAGTACTTCGCCGCCATGGAAGAGCGTGGCTTCGAACTCGTCGAGGAGACGACGCCGGCGAAGTGATGGACCCGTGCCGGTGAAGTGACGCGACCGTCAATGTGAGGAGAGCGCCATCGTGACGTCGCGACCGGAGTCGTATTGCCTGCAGAACGAGTCTGTCCCTTTCTGGCGCGCTGTCACTGCGCACCGTAGTTCAGCTCGACGATGTTGATCGCCGAGAGGAGCTTGTTGGTCAGTTCCGCTTCGACGTCCTCTTCGCGCATCCGGTGTGCCGGTCCCGAGACGCTGATGGCTCCGAGGACAGCCCCGTCGTCGTCGGAGATAGGCGCTGCGTAGGACATCATCCCCAGCTTGTACTCTTCGCGTTCGAAGCTGAGTCCCCGCTCTCTGATAGTGGATAGTTCTTCGAACAGCTCGTCGCGGTCCGTGATGGTGTTCGGAGTTCGTGCTGGCATCCCGTGCTGGTCGAGTATCTCGTCCACCCGGTCCTCGGGCAGGTGCGCCAGCATCGCTTTGCCCGTAGCAGAAGAGTGCAGGTGGAAGTGCATCCCCGGGAAGGTGTTGTACTTGATGCTCTGGCTGCTCCAGGCAGCGTCGAGACACACCGCCCGGCCGTCCTCCTCGACGACGAGGGAGACGAGTTCACTGCTCGATTCGTCCGCGAGGCGTTCCATCTCGGGTTTGGCGATCTCGTAGAGTGGATCTCGGGCACGCTCTTTCGCCCCCAGTTCGAGAAAGCGGAGGCTGAGACGGTACCGCTGGTCCTCCTTGACGACGTACCCGAGCTGGCGGAGGGTACTCAGGTAGTCGTGAACGACGCTCTGGGGCCTGTCCAGCTCGTCGGCGAGCTCCGTCACCCTCGCACCACCCGTCTCGTCGAGTACCTCGACCAGCCCATCCATAGTCAAGAGCGATTTTATCGGCCGGTTCGCTTCGTCTCCCATGCGATATACATTCACATGCCAGTCACAAATATATTCGGAATTGTCGAATTCGATGCAGACGACCGCACGGCCCATCTCAGGTACGACCATCAGAACCCCACTGAGGATTCTGGACGTTCATCCAGTGTTCGAGTCGGGACTGCTATGGTCGGCCCGTTCTCTCCAGTCTGTCGTGTCGTCTCTCTACTCAGTTGTCGAGAGGCAACCTTCGCGATAGTCGAATGACAGCGCGATTTTAATAAACAGCAGTTCTGTCCGTAGAGACCCCCTCGATGGCCTACACAGCGACTAGCGAAGTATAATACATTAGAAAATTTTTTCCAAATTGGATAATGTTTATGTACAACAACCATGTACGTCAATCCGGACACCATGACAACGCCTCACCAACGAGTGGGCGAGCAGTCGGCTCCCGAGAGCGAACTCTCGTTGATCGACTGTGATATCCATCAGCGGTGGAAGGACGATGCGGAGTTCGTCAAGTACCTGCCGGAGCGGTACCAGAGGGACGGCATCGTAACGCCGACCCTGCTGTACCGGAACCCGGGTGGGTTCCTCAAACAGGACGAGGTTCCGGAAGACGGTGGCAAGCCAGGTTCCGACCTGGAGAAGATAGCGTCCGATCACCTGGACGAGTACGGCATCGACTACGCCATCCTGACCGGGAACTCCTGGCTCAATCTCGGTGCCGTGCCGAACCGGGACTACGCCGCGGCACTCGCCGACGCGTACAACCAGTGGCTCATCGAAGAGTGTCTGACCGTCGACGACCGGTTCATCGGCTCCATCTACGCCGCTCCGAAGAACCCGGAGGCGTCTGCCGAACAGATTCGAGAGTACGGTGACCATCCACAGGTCAAGCAAGTCCTCATGCCGGGCGGCTCCGAGGACCCGTACGGCCGTCCTCGCTACTGGCCAATCTACGAGGCAGCAGCGGAGATGGACCTCGCTGTCGGGGTCCACCCGTTCTCGGAGGGCCACGGCGTCGCAAACGCGCCGACCGGTGCCGGTCACCCCAACACCTACATCGAGTGGCACACGCTGCTCGGCGCGTACTACATGGGCCAGCTGGCGAGCATCGTGACCGAGGGCGTGTTCGTCGAGTATCCCGACCTCCGGTTCGCGTTCATCGAGGGTGGCTACGGCTGGCTCCCCCACTTCATGTGGCGCCTCGACAAGAACTGGAAGGGACTGCGGTCGCAGGTCCCGTGGCTGGAGAAGAAACCAAGCGAGTACATCCGCGAGAACGTCTGGTTCGCCAGCCAGCCCATCGAGGAGCCGGAGAAACCGGACCACCACAACCAGATACTGGAGATGATGCACGCCGAGGACATCCTCGTCTTCGCGAGCGACTACCCGCACTGGGACGGCGACGACCCTACCTGGGGGCTTCCGCCGATGGACGAAGAGATGGAGCGTGCCATCAGGTACGAGAACGCCGCGGAGCTGTACGACCTGCCGGTCGAATCGGGTGAGCGCTAGATGGAGAAACGCTTTGAAGTCTGTCCCGCCGACGAGATCCAGCCCGGCGAGCGCCACATCACGGAGCTCGACGGGTTCTCCATCGGCATTTTCAACGTCGACGGCGAGTACTTCGCGTTGAAGAACGACTGCCCACACCAGCGAGCCCCGCTGTGCAAGGGACCGGTCACCGGGACGACGACGTCGGACACGCCCGGCGAGTACGAATACGAACGGCCTGGCGAAATCGTCCGGTGCCCGTGGCACGGCTGGGAGTTCGACATCAAGACTGGCGAGTCCATCTTCAATCCGCACGAGGTGAAAGCGAAGACGTACGATGCGACGGTCGAGGAGACGGAGGGGGTACTGGCCGACGGCAGTGGCTGTGACAGCTGCGACGTCGAGATGGATGGAGATGAACCACCGGTCGCGACCTACGACGTCGAAGTCGAGGAAGAGACCGTCGTGGTGTACATGTAAGAGGGGTTTACGATATGAGAACTGAATCAAACGGAATGTTCGGAGAGTTCAGAGAGGAGATCGATCCGCCAGTCTTCTGGGGAGGCGCAATCCTGACGATCGTCGCCATCGCCATCGTTGGCCTCTGGCCGAAGGCAGCAGCCAGGGAGCTGACCAAGGTCAACGAGTACCTCTGGCAGAACCTGAGCTGGGTCTACCTCGGCATCATGTTCGTCTGCGTCGCGTTCTGCCTGTGGTTACTGCTTGGTCCGTGGGGACGCATCAAGCTCGGCGGCCCGAACGAGGACCCCGAGTACTCGTTCTTCGCCTTCTTCGCGATGCTGTTCTCGGCAGGGCTCTCGACCGGGCTCGTCTTCTTCGGGCCCGCCGAAGCGCTGTTCCACTACTCGTCGGGACCACCGTTCCTCGGCGCCAGCGCGAGCTCGTCGGGCGTGATGCCCGGTGCCGTCCAGTATACGCTGCTCCACTGGGGTATCTCCCCGTGGTCCGCGTACCTCATCGTGGGCGTGACCATCGCGTACTTCGTCCACCGTCGCGGTGCCCCGATCAAGCCGTCCACTATCTTCGCGCCGTTCATCGGCGTCGAGAACCTCGACAAGAGCTGGGTGAAGCCGCTCGACGTCGGAATCGTCGTCCTCTCGGTTGGTGGCGTCGCCGTCTCTCTCGGCTTCGTCGTGACGCAGTTCCTCACCGGCCTCAGCTACAACTGGGGCATCCAGGTCGGTGACGTCGGTATCTTGCTGACCACCGTCGGCCTGACCATCGGGTTCACCATCTCGGCCGCGCTCGGCGTCGACAAGGGTATCCGCCGCATCTCGCACTTCAACATGGGCCTGTTCGTCACCCTGCTGGTCGTGGCCTTCCTCGCGGGCCCTACCGGCTTCCTGATGAACCTCGGTACGGAAGCCTTCGGTGGCTACGTGGGTGACTTCGTCGAGATGAGCCTCTACGCGAACGTCGCCAACGGCGCCAAGTGGGTCGGTGGCTGGACCGTGTTCTACTGGGCCTGGTGGTTCTCGTTCGCCCCGATGATCGGCATCTTCATGGCGCGTATCAGCCGCGGTCGGACCATCCGGCAGGTGGTCTTCGCCGGGCTCGCCGGAACCTCTGCAGCGTCGTTCCCCTGGTTCATCGTCATGGGCGGCTCCTCGCTGTGGGTCCAGCACAACGGCAAGGCCGACATCCTCGGTGCCGTCGGCGACTACGGCACCGAAGTCGCCGGCTTCCCGCTGTTCGAACAGATCGTCCCGTTCGGACTGGGCGGCGTCTTCTCGGCGCTGTACCTGCTGCTGGTGCTGACGTTCCTCATCACCACCGTCGACTCGACGACGCTCAGCCTCGCGATGTTCACGACCGGCGGCGACGAGAACCCCTCCACCGTCAACCGTGTGACCTGGGGTGCCCTGGTCGGCCTCCTCACGTCGCTGCTCCTCATCGTGGGCGGACTGCCTGCACTGAAGGACATGATAGTGCTCGTCGGCCTACCCGTCGCACTGGTCTGCCTGCTGTGCTTCGTCGGCCTGACCAAGGAGTTAGAGGCACGTCACCCCGTCCTGCTCACCGAACGCGAGCCGAAGCGAGAGGATAGCGGGTCCAGTGTGTCGAAACCGACCCGGGGTCCGCAGGACACGACGATGGTCTCCGAGGACTGAACACGGCCAATTAGACGAGGAACTATCCGTTACAGGCCCCACGAACGAACACTCCGTCTTTCTCACCTGCTTCCAGACGCATTGACCACCGGCTGGTCGACGTTCAGCATCACCTTCTGCGTGACGCTTCCGAACAGTACCTTTCCGGCCGGCGACCGTTTCCTGCCACCGATCACGAGGTAGCGAGCGTCCACGTCGTCTGCGTACTCGGTGATGTTCTCACCGGGGTCGCCGACCCGGACGGCGATCTCTACCGGATAGTCGATGTGTGCAGTCGCAGCTGACACGATGCGTTCTGCCTCCTGCTGAACCTCGTAGTTCTCGGTGAGTTTCTCTTCGTACATCGTGACCTCGAGGACGTCGACGAGCCTCGAACGGTCGAACACGTGGAGACAGTGGAGCTCGTCGTCGAACGCGGCCGCCAGTTTCGCCGCCTCGACCGCGACGTCCTGTGCCCGTTCCGAGTCGTCGATTGCTGCCACGACGGTCATGTCTCACGGTTCGACCGCGGGAAGTAAGAATTTCGCGGTCGCAGACAACTCACCGTGCGAGGAGCACGACGGCGACGACGGCGAAGGCGATTCCAGCGATGTTCTCCTTCCCCAGCGACTCGTTCAGGAAGACGAAGCCGAGAATAGTCGTCAAGAGGAGGTACATCCCGCTGATCGAGGTCGCGATACTGACCGACCCTTCGGACAGGGCGGTGTAGTACGCGAGCGTTCCGAGCCCGAGACAGAGGCCACTGAGTATCGCGAGCCAGAAGCCGTCGGTCGCGATGGTGACCGAGCTACCGGTGTTGAAGACGATGTATGCGCCGACGGCGACGAGCCCGGCGACGTACGTGTAGACGACCGCCTGCTCGGGTGGGATGTTTCGCGTCGCGAGCTTGGCGAACATAGCCCAGCCCGCGTAGAGCACCATGGCTGCGCCTGCGAAGAGTACTGTCGCTTTCGACATTTCGTGTGTCAACACCACACAGCCGAGCGACAAAGCCGTTACGACGGAGTCAGCGTTCGCCAACAGTACGGCGGGCGTAGCCGAGTTCGCCGATACCGTCCCGTCGACTGCCAGCAATACTTGCCCCACAGTATAGCTATTCACCACTTCCCTGCGAGAAATAGACAAGCCTCGTCATGAGAGATTTCGCCTCCGGTTACGCCGGGCGCCAGCTATCGCTCCACGCTCTCGGGCTGGTCGTCACCCTTTCTGGCGTCCTCGTCGTCGCACCGCTACTGCCGGCCATCATCGAGACCTTCGGAATCTCACCGGCGACCGCCGGCGTCTCCATCTCCGTTCTGTGGGCGACGAACGCCCTCGTGCAGTACCCCGGTGGACGCTACGCCGACCAGCTGCCGTCGGCGGTCGTCCTCCTCGCGAGCCAGTCACTCCTGATCTTCGGCTTCCTCACGCTGGCCCTCTCGACGACGTTCCCCCAGTTCGTCCTCGGCCTCACGCTCGTCGGGACAGGTTACGGGACCTTCGAACCAGCCGGGATGGTCCTCCTCGGCGACCTCTTCGACGAACGCCGTGGACGCGCCTTCGGCATCCGTGACGCTGCGGTCAACCTGGGAAGCACTCTCTCGGCCGCCCTCGCCGCAGTCGTCCTGACCTACGCGACCTGGCGGGCCGCGTTCGTTCCCATCGCGGTGTTCCTCTTCCTCGTGGCTTTTTCGCTTCACCGGACTACTCGGGAGACGTACAGGACCTCGTCCGTCGACCTCGACCTGCGTACGACAGCGCGCAGATTGGTCGAGACGCCCCAGGCGGGCGCTCTGATCGCCGTGACGGCACTCAGCCTGTTCGCCTGGCAGGGGACCGCGAGCTTCCTCCCCACGTTCCTGCAGGCCGAGAAGGAGTTTTCCGAACTCGGGGCGACGCTCGGGTTCGCGGGACTGTTCCTCGTCGGGACAGTGACGACGCCGTTCGCTGGTGCACTCGGGGACCGGTGGTCGCACCTCCGGGTCGCTGCAGTGACGACAGGCTTCAGCATCGTTGGTCTCGGGACACTCGTCGTCGCCCACCGGCGTCTCCTCGTCGTCGTCGGGCTGTTCGTCTTCGCCGTCGGGCTCACAACGTTCTGGCCGGTCATCTACGTCCACCTGGTCGAGCAGCTGTCTAGCGAAACGGTCGGCGGCGACCTCGGTGCTCTTCGGACCGCTTACTTCGCACTCGGCAGTCTCGGTCCGTCGTACGTCGGACTCGTCGCCGCAGAGTACGACTACTCGCTCGCGTTCGCGAGTCTACTGGTCTGCTTCGTGCTGACTGGTATGGTCGTGCTCTGGTTGTCTGAACGGTAAGTTCCGCCAGAAAATTCCTGTAGCGGTCCCGAGTGAGTGGGTTCTGTTGATTCGGTCGAATCGTTTGTTCCGGTGGCCCTCCGGCCCGTGTAGTCGCAACTTCCATACCCACCCAATCCATATCGCGGTATACGATTTATCACTTGCCAGTACAGCCTGTGAATCGCTTTTTACACCGAACAGAACAACTCAGTTAGTCGGTGTGCCAACGACAGTGACCAGAAACACCACCTGGGCAGCTTGACAAAAGACACAAGACTGGGAGACACAATTAGCTATTCACGTAATCGCTCAAGAGACACTCCCAGACCGTCACTTTCGGAGGATTCGCTGTCACCCCGTAGCGACTCCACCTCCTCACGCACAGACCGCCGCTGGACCCCTCCGTAGCTCTCCTTCGTCGTCTGCTGGCTCTTGTGCCGCAGGAGTTCGGTAGCCACACCAGGCCGGTCGATGAACAGGTCTCGCCCAATCGCCCGCCTGCCGCCGTGCGGTTTGAGGTAGTCGCCGTCGACGTCGACACTGGCGTCGTCACAGAGTCGCTGCATCAGGTTCCGAGCGCCGTTGGTCGAGATGGCAGGGATCTCGACGTCGTGAGTGATGACCAGCTCCTCGACGTCCATCCCCCGGTCCAGAAGACGCTCGACACGGTCGTCGCCGAGCTGTTCGCGTGCGTATCGCGACAGTGTCGGGCGGTTCCGCGTCGGCAGCAGGGGCCAGCTGTCGGGAACATCGCCGTGCTGGGACACCAGCTCCCGGCGGAACAACTCGAGAGCAGCACGGACCTGCGACGGGATGGGCACGTCGTTCCGTCGCTGGTCCTTGCCGAGCACCCACATCGCGGCCTCGTCCGACTCGTCCTCGGGGAGCTCGATATCGCCCCACGTGACGCCGTTCCGCCGGGAGTCACGGGAGACGGAGACGAGTTCGCCGATCCTGGCCCCAGTATCGCAGAGCAGGGTGACGAGCAGGTGGTTTCGGACTCGCTCTCGGCGCACGGAGGGCGGGGCGAGCGGCGACTCGTAGGCGCTCGAGACGCGTGCCCGGGTGTATCGACGGAGCCGTTCTCGCTCGTCTGCAGGCCAGTACTGCCGTTCGACCGCTCCTCTACTCGCGTCCATCGAGGCGTCAGGCAGCGGTTCTCGGGCGGTTCGCGTCTTCGCGGGGTTGTCGTCGCGCATGCCCTCGCGGACGGTCCACTCGAGGAACGCACGGAGGACCGCCCAGTAGTTCTCGACCGTCGACGCCTTCAGGTCGGTCTGCCACCAGTCCTGCTCGATTCGGGGTTCCCTGTCAGGGTCTGCACAGTCCCGCCAGAGCCGTGCGAGCTGTCTAAGGGTTCGGGCGTCGACGGCCTCGACCGTGGTCACGCCGTGCTCTGCCGCCAGATACGCCTGGACACGGGTGAGGACGCTCCGACCGTGGGTCGAGAATGCGCCGGGAGCGTCGGCATCGCCGCGTCGCTTGTCGTCGAGGTAGATGTCGAGTGCATCGGCGAGTTCGGTCATGTGGTTTCCGGGGCCTTAATCCCGGGTGTGACGGACTGAGAGTGCGGTTCCATCGGGTTGTCTTCGTGGTACAGCGGCCACCCACTAATAGTTGATGTGTCTTATCGGTATAAGACACAGCAAATCTATTATCGGTGTATCGTTCGAATTCAGCCAGTACACCGAATGGAACGGCGATACGGGAGATTATACAGTGTATGTCGCTATACGAAATGTATGAGGATGGAAGTTGAGACTACACTCGCAGTACACGGGCGAGAGAGCCTGTACTCCGTGTTCTTCGCCCCTCAATCGAACAGGTCGGTGATTCTGGTCGCAGTGTATCGCAGTAGGTCGGAATCTCGGTCCGAGATAGATAGCACCCGAATCTTATTCACCAGTCGGTCGTTCGCCAGTAAAGGCGTCGGACCAGTCGGTGATGGTTCGCTTGAGCGCACCGGTCGTACTCCCGAGGTTCAGCATCTGGTACCCGTTCTCTGCCTTCTCGTTGACGTCATCCATGCCGAATCCGAGGCCGCCGACGGGAACTCCCGCTTCGACGGCGCTCGACCGGACTGTTTCTACGGCGTCCTGCACCGCAGGATGTTCGATTTCCCCAGGGTGTCCCAATGAAACCGAGAGGTCGAGCGGACCGATGAAGACGAATCCCAGTTCTGGCACCGACAGAATTTCGTCGAGATTCTCGACAGATGCCTCCGTCTCGATGGTCACACCAACGAGGGTCTCGCGGTCCTCGCTGTCGATGTACTCATCGTCGAGCCCCCAGCGGCTGGCCCGGGGCGACCCGAGTCCCCGGTCACCAGGGCTCCCATCGTAGTGGAATCGAGCGGATTTGACCGCCTCACGTACCTCTGTTGCCGTCTCCACGCGTGGGAGAAAAACGTTCCTGACCCCGAGGTCGAGAGCCTTACGAACGAGCGTGGGTTCCGTGTCGGGGAGTCGGACGAGCAGGTCGACGTCCGTCCGTTCGGCTGCGCGTAGAAGATTCTCCATCCGATTCGCGTCCCACGGATCTGGCCCACCATGTTCGAGATCGATCCAGACGAAATCCACGCCGAGTTCACCGTAGAACTCCACGAGCGTGGGACTGTACGTGTTGTCGAGCAGGCCGAGCGCA
This sequence comes from Haloarchaeobius lipolyticus, assembly GCF_051208015.1. Taxonomy (NCBI): domain Archaea; kingdom Methanobacteriati; phylum Methanobacteriota; class Halobacteria; order Halobacteriales; family Halorubellaceae; genus Haloarchaeobius; species Haloarchaeobius lipolyticus. The sequence continues at coordinate 55,512 of NZ_JBPKGF010000005.1, forward strand.
ACGTCCCCGCTCTCTAAGGTTGCTGCGAGGTCGTTCGTCACCGCTGGATTGTCCATACGTGTCCCTTCTGGTCCAGGCGTGAAACATCTACCGCACCGATGACAAATAACCGTCTGTCTCGAACGTGGAAGGAGTACGTTCGAGAGAACTGCGACACACTACGTTATGTACCCGAGATGTTTACTTCGACGTGCGTCCACACAGTTATCCAAATCCGACGCCTACTTCTAGGGATGTCAAACGACAAGCGAGGCCGGGACGGTATCGCAGACGACGAACCGCGACAACGGCCAGGACGAGCGGAAGAGAAGGTACGTGACCGCGCCCGTGAAGACAGTGCGATGAGCGGTAGTCTTGGAGGTCGGCTTGGTGACCTCGATGAGGCACTCGAGACCCACAGCTATCCAACCACTACAAACGAATTAGTCGATGCTTACGGAGACTACGAGATAGAGACGCAGGGAGGAACAGAATCTCTCGAAGACGTGCTTTCCCGAACCGGGAACCAGACGTACGACTCCGCCGACGATGTTCGAAGCAGAGTGCTGGGATTGGTACATCGCTGATTCTGGCGTCTCGGTATCGACTATCGTCCTGTCGACCGCTGGCCTGCTCATCTCTATCGGGCCCTGGGTGTTCTCGGCCAGCACCACTTCGGTTACCAACTACTGGTATCGCTTCTCTTCGCCACGACGGCACGCGACGCGAGCGTGTCCGGAATTTGGGGCTCGGGATAAACGAGCCCGACGGAGGTGCGAACGAAGAGGCTGGAGAAGAACAGTGATAGCTCGTTGTGTTCCCGTACGCGGCCCGGTAGAACCCGCGGTATCAGCCGCCAGGCAGTTTACGACTATCGGCGTCGGGGAGTGATATTCTCCGATCACTCCTCGTCGCGGGATTCGTACGTGTTTTCGGATACGTCGTCGGCGAAGAAGCCGAACATCTCGTCGTCACGCAAGAGATAGTCGTTTTCGAGCATCTCCGAGACCGTCCGGCCGAGGGTGTCGAGTTCAGACTCGATCTCGTCCGCGACTTCGGTGTCGAGTCCGTCACGAGCCGCTTGCGAGAGCCTCGGCGACTGGTAGCCCACCTCGTCTCTCGTGGCGTCCCAGTAGAAGTCGAATTCGTCGATAAGTTCGTGCTCGAGGACCATCTCGAAGGTGTCCACGGTCAGCCCAGTATGGGCCGCCCACTCCTCGAAGGCATCGTTCCACGCGCCGCTCGCCAGAATCGACGCAATCTCCTCCCGACGATAGTCGTCTTCCGGATACTCGACGGGGTTATCGATTGCTTCGTACTCCCCCCTGGGTTGGGGCCCGTGGAGCGACGGCGAGTCCGGAATCGTAACGTCGAGAGCCATACTGTATCTTGGCTGTTCGAGAGCAAATACACTCCGCCTCTCGCGTCTTCGATTACGGTCTACACCATGGGGTGAAGCCTCGACTCACTTGTTCGTACCGTTGGGGCGTTTTCCATTGGGTGACGTTCCCGCGCCAGAGCAGTTCAGAGAGGGTCGGTGGTGGATGGTGCGCGTGGCGTTGCCGGGGTATGGACATCGCGAAGTGGCTTCTCATCACCGTCGTCGTGTTGGCGATCCTCTCGATGGTGCTCTGAGCGCCACGGTACTCTCACTCGAGCGTCCGCATCGTGTCGATCTCTCCGAGTTCCGTCCAGTCGTCATCGGGAGCGGTGTACCGCCGAATGACGGGCGTGCTCCATCGCTCGCCGGTGTATTCTGCGCGAAGTTCGTATCGGGCATCCTCGTCTCGTGGCCGAATTTCTAACAGAAGCCGTTCCTGTGGGGTGTACGTAATCGGGTTGACCCGCCCGTGTATGGTGGTCCCATCGACGAGTGTCACGGATGCCTCCTGGAAGATGTCCAACCCGGCGAGCGTCTCGATTAGATACCGGATTGCATTCTCCGAGGCCTGCCGATGACCTTCGGACTGCTTGAAAAACGTCGCGTCGGTGATCGGCTCGATACCTTCCGCTTCGAGTCGACGGTTCTCTTGCTGGACTCGCATGCTCATTAGCCGCTGTATCTCGCGCAATCGGAAACCAATCGTCCGGAGCTCGTCTCGCGTATCCGATTTCTTGGGTTCGGGTGACTCTCCACGGCCAGGTTTCTCATCCATGTGAGTAAGTATCACACCGGCGCCCAAAAACTGTATGCAGACTCACATCCGTCCGGATACCGTGAGACTGCGTGGTCGTCTCTTTCCTCGTCCACATCATCAGGTTACTCGCCGGAATCCACGGTCTGGACGTCTGGGAATCGTTTCCCTTCCGAGCACCGTTGTCACCGGCGCTCCCAGCTGAGACCGAAGACGCCTCCCGCGTCGGCGTGGGAGCGTCTCCATAGCTGGCTGTCGAACAGCCAGTAGACCATCTCGATACTTCCTGGGCCGAAGCACTCGATGCAGGCGGCCTGTACACCACGCTGGTAACTCGAGCTCGCGACGCCAAGACGGCCTGAAGCGTCCAGCACTCGTGGTCACCAGGTAATCGTCCGAGTAGCGCCTGCCTTCGGCAGACAGTTCATGAACTCAGAGCCGTTGTACCACGAAGAGCAACGATTCAGGCAGCGGTAGATGTGGGCACTGCTCGGTGGAATCGCATTCCTCATGCTCGTCTCAGGGCCGGTCTCGCTGGTAGGCCTCGCGATCGTCGGTGCCATCGCCGCATTCCTCTACAGTCTTCGCCTCAGAACCGAGGTGAGAGCGGATGGCATCCACGTCCAGATGTGGCACCTTCACCGGTCGTTTCGCCACATCCCCTGGGCCGATATCGAGTCCGTCGAATCGAGGCGGTATCGCCCGATTCGAGAGTTCGGTGGGTGGGGTATCCGCTGGACGCCGAGCGCACTCGCCTACAACGTGCACGGCAACGAAGGACTCTGGATTCGGCGGACGACGGGCTGAGCGGTCCTGGTCGGCTCCCAACGCGTCGACGACTTCCGCGACGGTGCGCTCGACGTAGATGGCGTCCCCGCTCATGAAGTTCCTCCTCGTCGCCCCACTCCAGACACCGGTAGGCGGCGAACCAGATACGTATCCGACATGTCCGCACGTCCGATGGCTGTTCTCAAATAGTCACCGCTGCACCCCGTTAGTCTAACTGGTGAGTGTTACCAGTCAGTATCACTGTGAAGTTCGTTCGACCGGGCGGACTGCAGCTCGCAGGGATTCGACCAGCACCCACCAATGACTGGCGAGTCAGTGTTACTGGACAGTATTATCGAGGAATACCGATCGGTGAGGCGAGTCCAACCATCTGTCGCCGAATAGCCACAGAGTGCAGCAACACCATCCGGTACAACCGACCAGTAACACTACCCGATAATACCAGTGGGCTGGCCAATCGTCAACGGAGTCAAGAGCTCATTATCCCAGATATCCATTCAGTGTTTTCAGTGAGTGTTACTTTCGAGTCTAACCGATAGATAGCGGTCCATTTTCGAGCTAGAGAATCCATCCTCTTTCTCCGAGTTGTACCTGATTACCCAGCTATCCTATAGAACCATAAAAGGGTACGATGGACAGACAGACTGGCGAGGATGAACGACCAGTCCACCCACACAGCACCACCCCTCACCACCACCTACCAGCAACAATACCCAGCAAGACCCCCCAGCCATAGTGTTCAGCGACACCCTACAGCAACATTACCCAGTGTTCCTGTTCAGTGTTACTGGTTAGTGTAACTGCCCAGTAGAACAGATTTACTGGGCAGGATTTATGCTGGTTGCTTCTGAATGGCCAGTCATGATTACGTTCACGACGTACTCCGAGGCCGGCGGGGTGGGGAAGACGACGGTCGCCGCGAACCTGGCCGCGGCGCTCGCCCGCGATGGGCTCGACGTGCTGTGCATCGACCTCGATCCACAGGAGGGGAGCCTCAGTTACATCTTCGACGTCGACGACGACCGGTCCGACGGCAGCGCGGACAACCTCGTCCGGCACCTCATCGGCCGTCCGAAGGGCGACTTCGCGGACCTCATCCGCGAGACCGAACACGGCATCGACGTCATCCCGGGGCACAACATGCTGGAGAACCTCACCCAGAACCTCATGCGCGCGGCGGAGATGGAGGAGGACATGCATCCGGACGCTGACTACGAGTGGCCGAAGCACGAACAGCTCCACCGGGTGCTCGTCGAGAACGACATCCCCAGCAAGTACGACGTGATCATCTGCGACCCGCAGGCGACCGCGGGTGATGCACTCTATAACGCGATATATTCTACCCGCTCCATCCTCCTACCCGTCGAACTCTCGGGCAAGGGTGCGCTGAGCATCAACGGTCTCGAGGACCTCGTGAAAGGACTCGAGCGCGGCGTCGGCATCAACGTCGGCGTCCTGGGCGTCGTCCCGGTCGGCTTCAAGCGGACGAACACGCAGCAGAAACACCTCGCCGAACTCGAGGAGTCGGACTTCGAGATCCCCGCCGTGCTCAAAGAACGGGCGAGCCTGATGCAGAACATGTGGGACTACCAGGCCTCTGCCTACTCCGTCCTGGAAGACCACCGTGACCCGAACGGCGACTACGAAATTGAGACGCTGGAGAAGTTCGACGCCCTCGCGGACCACATAAAGCGCGAGTTCGGGGTGGTCGAAGCATGAAGACCGGTGCCGGCGACGACCCGTTCGCCCAGGATCCCGTCGAGGAACCGGTCGACGAGGAGCCCGAAGACGGTGAGATATCCACCGAGGACGGCGTCGACGCCGACGCTGCCGAAACCGAGCCGGTGGACGCCGAGCCCGAAGCCGAAGAGCAGTCACAGGAGCCGCAATCGGGCGGTGCTGACGCCGACGGCTCGAACACCACTATGTCCGCAGAAAAATCAGACGACAGCGGCGGGTTGAGTGCCGAAGACATCCCGTGGGTTCTCCGTCGTTCGGCGGTCAAGGAGGACCGGGACAACGTCCACCAGTTCTTCCTCCGCGACGAGTACTCCGAACGCGAGGACGAGCTCCGGAGCGAGGTCGCCGACCTGCTGGACATGCGCACGAAGGACGTGAAGAAGCTCGACCTCCGCGAGGCGATGGTCGCGGCGGCCGACCCCGAGGCGATCGCCGCCGAGCTGGAGTCGTGGGGCTACGAGTACCTCGACTGAGAGTATGACGAGATGACCGGCGACCGAACAGCCATCGACGAGGACTCTGGCAGCGCGCCACGCGCGACGGCGGTCGCCCGGGACTGCCTGCTCGCCGGCATCGAAGCCGGCTATCCGCAGACGGTCGTCGCGCAATCGTGCTCGCTCGAGGGGTCGACGCTCACCATCTCTGGCCAAGGGTACAACCTCGATGCGTACGACGAGGTCGTGGTCCTCGGGGGCGGCAACGCCGCCGGCATGCTCGCCGCTGCACTCGAGGACCTCCTCGGGGACTGGCTGACGGGTGGCCTCGTCGTCACCGACGTCCCGGCCGAGACAGACCGGGTCGAGGTCAGGGAGGGCGACCATCCGCTCCCGAGCGAGAGGAACCGGACCGCGACCGACGACATCCTAGCGCTTGCTTGCGGATTAACTGCGGACACACTGGTGTTGGCGCCGGTCACCGGCGGCGGCAGTGCGCTCCTCTGTTTGCCGGTCGAACCGGTCTCGCTCTCGGACCTGCGCGAGCTCACCGACGCGCTTCTCAGGAGCGGTGCCGACGTCAACGAACTGAACACCGTCCGCCGAGCTCTCGACCGCATCAAAGGCGGGGGACTGGTCGAGGCTGCGCAGCCAGCCGACGTGGTCGGCCTCGTCCTGAGCGATGTCGTCGGAGACGACCTGTCGGTGGTCGCGAGTGGGCCGACGGCACCCACTACCGTCGACCCCAATGCGGTCCGCGACGTGCTCGACCGGTACGGTATCGACGTGTCAGCCGCGGTCGAGACCGCACTCGACGCCGCGGCTGCCCGACCTCGCGATTCGCCGCCAGAGCCGCTCGCGAACCACCTCCTGGCGTCCAACGACACCGCACTCGACGCCGCGGCTGACCGTGCAGAAGCTGCCGAGTATACTCCGCTCGTGCTGTCCGCCGGTATCGAGGGCGAAGCACGCGAACTCGCGAAGATGCATGTCGCCATCGCCGAGGAATGTCGTCGGAGCGGCCGCCCCGCATCACCGCCGGTCGCACTGCTGTCGGGCGGAGAGGCGACCGTGACCGTCACCGGGGACGGGACCGGCGGGCCGAACCAGGAGTTCAGCCTCGCCGCAGCGTTGCGACTCGACGAGCCGGGCATCACGGTCGGTAGCGTCGACACGGACGGGCGCGATGGTGCGACGGCCGTCGCCGGCGCCGTCGTCGACAGCGAGAGCATCCCAGCCGACGACCGCACATCCGCACGACGGCAACTTGCGAACAACGACGCCCAGCCCGCACTCGCTGCAGCCGACGCACTGGTCGAAACCGGCGACACCGGCACCAACCTCAACGACCTCCGTGTGGTGCTCGTCGACCGGCCGAGGTAGCGACACACGACCCGTTTCAGTCCACCGAACCGACCCACGACCCAGTTCCGACTCACATCCGATGTCAGACTCACTCGACACATCCGACGACGAATCGCCGTTCCTCGGGCAGACATCCGCGACCGTTCGCGACCCACGCTGGCTTCACCAGCACGCGATGGGGCTGCTCCGCTTCTACCACCCCACGTGCATCGACAACACTCACGGCGGCTACATCGCCCAGCTGAGCGACCACGACGGCACCGTCTACGACAGCCGGGCGAAGTTCCTCCCGGCGACCTGCCGGTTCGTCTTCAACTTCAGCGTCGGGACGATGCTCGATGGGCCGGCCTGGTGCCGGCAGGCGACCGAACACGGCCTCGACTACCTGCTCTCCGTCCAGCGCGACGCCGAGACCGGCGGCTATCCCTGGCTCATGGACGGCCGGGACGTCGCCGACGAGACCCGGTCGCCCTACGGCCACGCGTTCGTCCTTCTGGCGCTCGCGACCGCGGCCCGGGCGGGCATCGCCGACCTCGACGACGAGCTCGCCGAGACGTACGACCTCATCGACCGCCACTTCTGGGAGCCCGATCACGGGCTCTGTCGCTCGAACCTGACCGCCGACTGGGAGCCCAAGTCCGACTATCGCGGGCAGAACGCGAACATGCACATGTGCGAAGCACACCTGGCGGCGTACGAGTACACGAACGAGGAGCAGTACCTCGACCGCGCGTACACCATCGCCGAGACCCTCGCGCTGACGCTCACCGACTGGGGCGACGGCCTGCTCTGGGAGCACTACACGGAGGACTGGGACCACGACTGGGCGTACAACCGCGACCAGCCCGCCGACCTGTTCCGTCCGTGGGGCTACCAGCCCGGCCACCTCCTCGAGTGGAGCAAACTCCTCTGTACTCTCGCGAGTCACCGCGACGAGGAGTGGCTCGTCGACCGCGCCGAACGCTTCTTCGACGCCGCCGTCAGCCACGGCTGGGACGACGAGCGCGGCGGCTTCGTCTACAACTTCGACCGCGACCACGAGGTCATCGTCGCGGACACGTACTACTGGCCGCTCGCCGAGGGCATCGGTGCTTGCGTCCGGCTCGCCGACGCGACCGGTGACGAGCGCTACATGGACTGGTACGACCGCATCTGGTCGTACGCGTGGGACAGTATGGTCAACCGCGGCCACGGCAACTGGTACTTCCGGCTCACCCCGAACAACGAGGTGCACCCCGACGTCGACGACACGCCCGAGGTGAAGGTGGGGTACCACCAGCTCGGAGCCTGTTTCGAGGCGCTGCAGGTGGCGGATGACGGGACGGTGTTACCCCACTGCCGGTAGAGATTCGAAGCGTGGGGTAACACATTCGCACCAGGACTCGACCACTGCCAGCGACGACTAACTGGCATTACCACAGTGTGGAAATCCCCGGTGCTTACCACGGGAAAGAGGTCACTCTAAGTCTATCGTCACTATTCTCGGTTGACTCCTGTATTTTACTGGGGAGTAATAATCTATGCAATCGAGAATCGATGGACCAATTGGAACGCTACTCCAGCCGTTACTCAACCGGAGGAGTGCCGTACCGAATTATCGACCAATCGTTCGCTGATTATTGATTCCCGACCGGTTCCGGCGGTACTCTGTGCAGAGATAGGTTCAATGCGGTCAACTGCTCGGCTCGATACGGTCGACGACGCCATCGAAGTCGTCGTCGAAACTCAGCACTGCGTCGATGTCGCGCTCGCGACAGAGGTGGACGAGCATGGCATCGGTGAAACTGAGTTCGTGGTCGTCGTACGTTCGGAACACCTTCAGCGCTCCACGCACCTCGGTCGGGCCGGCCTGGACCACCTCGAACACGTCCGGGAACGGCTCCTCACCGAGGATGCGACTGGCAAGTGTATCCGCCGCCTCGAACGACCCAGTTCGGACACGCGTTAGTGTCACAGTCTCGTCGAGCACGTAGTCACTCGTGTAAGGCTGCCCGTACACACCATCGAGGAGTTCATCGAACGCAGCAACCGCGGCATCGTGGCGCTCGGCATCTCTGTCGTGATGAGCGAAGAAAACGCCCGTGTCTACGAGGACGCTCATCCGTAGAGCACGTCGTCGATGTCGTCCTCGTTCGTCGTCGTTCCAGAGGAGACCATTCCCTCGTGGAACGACTCGCGCTCGGTGTCAGAGATGGGAACGCGTTTCTCGCGGAACGAATCGATGAGGTCTGCCTTCGATTCGATGGCGTACTCGACGAGTCGGGCGAGGATCTCCTGTTGTGTGACTCGGGCACCCGTCTCGAGACGAATCTCAGCCTGCAGTCGTTCGAGCCGAGATTTCGTGTCGTCGTCCATCTTTACCGAGGTTGCCATGGATGAAAGTAGAATGTACTACTCGGTAAAGGTTACTACTGTCCGAGCCCGGCATCCGACATCTGGGCGTCGCCGATATCGTCTCGGCTGGAATTGACGTCACTTGGGACGGTTCCAGATTTTCCTCGTCCAAGAGCGTGTCGTCGTCGTACAGTTCACTGGTGACAGTTGGGTTCGAGACGAACTGGACCGAATCGAACGAGTTGTTCGCCGTCGCCTTCCGTCGGTACCGGACCAACTAGCTGGCTGCCGACCATATATGTCGGGGAGCAGAAAGTACTTCTCCCCCACGCAAGAACACCGCTCGCATGGTCTCCAGTGGCCCTCCAACCTCGCAGTCACCTCCCTCACGGTCGTCTCGTCGCGCGTTCCTCGCCGCCGCCGGAACCACCCTCACGACCGGACTCGCTGGCTGTAACGCGCTGTCGTCCGGCGACGCTGCGGGCGCGTTCTCGGACGCCGGCTGGCACCAGTTCGGCAACGACGCGACGAACACGAACCACGTCGCTGGTGGTGCACCGGAGCCGACCACGCGAGAGACGCTGGCCACGGGTGGCTGGCCGGAGATACCGCCCGTCGTCAACGACGGTGTCGTGTACTTCGCTCGCGATCACGGGGTCGTCGCGGTGGAGACCGACGGCGACGAAAAGTGGTCGCGCTCGCTCGACGACGAACAGCGGATCGAGGTGAGCGGGGCGCCCGCGCTCGACCCCGACCGTGGTCGACTCTACGTGCCCACCAGACTCGTCCCTCGGTCGAACGGCCCGGACCCGGCGCCGGCGTCGGTGACCGTTCTCTCGCTCGAGGACGGGGCGGCCCTCGACGAGTTCCGCGTCGGTGACGAGCGGACCTACGGTGTGTCCATCGTCGACGGAGACGTCTACGCCCGGAGCGCCACCAGCTGTGTGCGTCTCGGACCCGATGGGACCGAGCGCTGGCGACACACCCTCGACCCGCTCGTCTACGACGAGTACAACCTCGGTGACGACACGGCGACACAGGTCGTCCCCGCGGTCACTGACGATGCAGTGTACGTCCCCGACCGTGACGCACTCGTGAAGCTCGACCGGGAAAGCGGCGAGGAACGGTGGCGAGTCGACGTCGATACCGTGTTCGCGTCGTCCGTCGTCGACGAAGCCGGCGTGATCCAGACCGGGTGGCGAGAGACCGTCGCAGTCGACCACTCGGGGGAGGTCCGCTGGCGTCGAGACCTCGGGTGCCGGTCGGTCGCCGCCGTGAGCGACGGCGACGTGTACGTCGTCCCCGGTGACCTCCACGAACTCGACGAAGAGACCGGCGAGACGAACTGGCAGACGCACGTCTCCAGCGAAGGGACGGCAGCGCCGGTCGTGACCGACGACGACGTCATCGTCGTGAGCGGGAACGTCCACGCCTTCCGCCGGGACGTCGGCGGTCTCCTGGCTCCGGACAGAGAACGGTGGACACGCTCGTCCGCCCACGCGAGCGCGTACGTATCGCCGGTCGTCGCCGCTGGGCACATCTTCGTCGTCGGCAACTTCGGGCTGCAGGCGCTTCGACGGGATTCGGAGAACTGAGTCAGCCGGGCTGAGGGACAGGTCGAGGCGAGTTAGTTGTTCGCCGTTGCCGTCTGGAACGGCTTCGCGTCCGTCCCAGCGGAGAGAACTCCCTCGACAGAATCGAAGGCCCCATTGTCAGAACGAGTGATAGTCACGCAGAGTTGTAAGAAGTTCATGGGTGGTGTTCCTAGAGATAACGAGATGAGAATCTCCTAACGGGCATCGCTTGTCCCTTATCGAGAGACTGCTTGCCAGGTCACCCCGCTCAATCGGCGACAGAGTCGATTAACGATTCGACGAGCGTCTCGTACTCGAAGTCGTTGAACGGACGCGACTCGTCTTTGATCGTCGTTATCACGAACTTGGAACTCGTCCGTTGAATCTCCTCGACCCCTTCGAAGTTCGCGATGAGGGTCTCGACCATACTTCGATCCGTCAGGTGGGATATGACGACGAAGTCTGTGTCACCCATAGTGAAGTAAACCTGGTTGACACCCTCGATATCGGCGATTTTCTCGCCAACCATTTTGTGATATCCCTTGTCGTACTCGGCCCGCACTTCGGAGATGAGCGTGATCTTAAGACCTGCCTTCTCCAAATTAACGTCGAGCAGGTCGTTTTCGATAATTCCCACTTCTCGAAGCTGTTCAAGTCGGTAATGGACCGTCGACTTCGGGATATCGGTGACTTCGTGAATCTTGTCGGGGCTGTTGATGCCCTCCGCTGCGATTGCTTTGAGAATGCGGATATCTTTCTCGTCCATTGGATTTGGTAATATCGTACTCTACGCTTGGTGTCTATTTCTGTTAGTAGTTTGGTTAATCGGCGCGAGTTCGATGGAAACAGTCGGGGCGCCGATAACCTCACACTTGCAATCGATGCTGGGTGCAGACGGCCAGGACGGTTCGGTTCTGTGATCGCGACAGATCCAGTTCTTGCTGGCCCTCTCAGTGCCGTCTATGGCGGTCTTCGGGCATCCTTTGCGGTTGGCTACAGTCTTCATCGGCTCTACAATCCCAGGTAAATCTCCATAATCTCGTCCTCGTCTGCGAGGTCGTCCGGTGGTCCTTCGAACTGAAGGTCACCCTCCGCGAGGATGTAGATGTAGTCTGCGAGCCGAAGTGCCGCGCTGACGTTCTGTTCGACGAGGACGACGCGGGATCCACGGTCGACGAGGGTTTCGATCAGTTCGAACGCGTCGTCAACGAGTGTCGGCGCGAGCCCCGCGCTCGGTTCGTCGAGCAGGAACGTGTTCGCACCAGTCATCATAGCCCGGCCAAGGCTCACCATCATCTGTTGCCCACCCGACAGTGAGTTCGCCTTGGTGTCGAGTTTCTGCTCGAGATCGGGGAACGCCTCGAGCACTTCCGCACGACGGTCGGCCAGGACGTCGTCATCCGATTCTGTGAACCCGCCCATCCGAAGGTTTTCGGCGACGGTGAGCGTGCCGAACACCCCGCCACCCTGGGGTAGCGTCGCGATTCCTTGCGAGACGATGTCCTCAGGATCGGTGTTGGTGAGGTCGGTGTCGCCATACTGGACTGTCCCCGACCAGATGGGAACGACCCCATTGAGCGCCTTCAGCATCGTCGACTTACCGGAGCCGTTTGGCCCGAAGATGCAGGTCACGCCCTCGTGGGACCGCATCGAGACGCCGTGGAGTACCTCGTGGTGGTCGTAGCCGGTAACCACGTCTTCGGCGACGAGTTCCGGGACGCTCATATCGGGAGTCCCTCCTCACCATCGGCCGAACCAAGGTAGGCGTTTCGGACGTGGTCATCGGTCTTGACCTCGTCGAAGGTCCCCTCGGCGATGAGTCGGCCCTGGTCGAACACGGAGACCGTATCGACGATGGTTCGCATTACGGTCATGTCGTGTTCGATGATAATGAAGGTCGTTCCCTGTTCGTTGAGTGTCGCGATGTGGTCGAGGATGCGCTTCTCGAGCGCCGGGTTGACCCCGGCCGTCGGCTCGTCCAACAGGACGCATTTGGGGTCGAGCATGAGCACGCGACCGAGATCGAGCAACTTCTGTTGGCCGCCACTCATACCGCGGGCTTGATTGTCGGCGATGTGGTCGATCTCGAGGAATTCGAGAATTTCATCCGCCCGCGCACTCTTATCCAGCTCGTCGGGTGTGTCTACTGCCAGAAGGTTCTGTCGGACGGTCATGTTCTTGAACGGTGAGACGATCTGGAAGGTACGTCCCATCCCCCTTCGGGCGATCTTGTGGGGTTTCCACCCCGTGATATCTGTGTCCTCAAGGAAGACACGACCGTCGGTCGGGTCGTAGAACCCGGTCAGGGTGTTGAAGAACGTCGTCTTCCCCGCCCCGTTCGGACCGATGATGCCGCGTATCTCGCCTGCCGGCACCGACAGGTCGATGCCATCGTTGGCGGTCAGTTCACCGAACTTCTTCGTGAGGTTCTCCGTGCGGAGTATCGTGTCACTCATAGTAGGTCGAACTTCTCACCCAGTTCGCGGAGGTTCTGTTTGATGTCTGCTCGACCGATGTCGCCCGCCAGGAAGCCAGCGATGCCGCTCGGTGCGAACAGGACTACGAACATGATGAGCACTCCAATCAGTGGGAGGTAGTAGGTACTCTCACCGAGGAACAACGACGAGAGTCGTTCGAGGAGGAAGACGGCGAGTCCGCCGACCGTCGGTCCGGCTATCGTCCCGAGACCGCCCAGGAGCACCATGATGACCATCTTGTCGGTGACGATGGCCGCGAGCACCGAGTTGGGATGGATATACGTGATGAGGTAGGCATTGAGGCTCCCGAAGAGCGCTGCGAGGACGCAGGAGAGAACGTAGACTTGGCGTTTCGTGCGCGTAGTGTCGATTCCGAGGGATTCGGCGGCGTCCTCGTCGTCCCGAAGTGCTTTCACGCGGAAGCCGAACTCGCTGCGTTCGAACAGGAACCACGCGAGAGCGATGGTGCTCACAGTCATGAGCAACATCGCGTAGTAGAACACCCACGGATCGGGTCCGGTCGGCAGACTCAGACCGAACGTGCCTCCTGTGATGTCCAGCACGAGGGTTCCCTGTTTGATCGCCTCGGCGAACGCCCACGTTGCGATTGCGAAGTACGCACCGGTGAGACGAAGCGTCGGGACGCCGATGATGTAGGCGAGGACGCCACCGACGACGGCGGCCAGCACGAAGCCAGCGCCGAACGGGAGCCCGAACGACACCATCGAGATTCCGGTGACGAATGCTCCGACGCCGAAGTACGCGCCGTGACCGAAGTCCAGATATCCCGCGTACCCGCCGATCATGTTCCAGGAGTGGGCCAGGCCGACCCACATGAGCGCCTGGAGAGCGATGCGCGTCCAGAACTGGTTCACGAGAAACGGCAGTACGAGTAGACCAAGAGCGGCGACTGCGCTGAGAGCGGCGACCGAAGTCTGGGACATCCAGACGACGCGTGGAAACCGGTCTAAGACCGAGTTCGGGTCTTGTCCGCCACTCATGACGCCCACTCTCCTTTCCCGAGGATACCCGACGGCGAGACGAGGAGGACGACGTAAATCAGCGCGAACAGCGTGAACAGGACGAGTTCGCCGCTCCAGTAGACCGCCGTGAACGACTGAGCCAGTCCCAGAACGATGCCGCTCACGATGACGCCAGGCAAGTAGCCGAGTCCGGCGAGCACGACCATGAAGAACGCGAAGGCCGTGTACTGGATACCCATTCCTGGATTCGCCGTGAACACCAGTCCGATGAAGACGCCAGCGATGGCCGTCAACCCGGCGTAGGAACCGTAGGCGATCGACTGGTACTTGTTGATGTTGATGCCCATCAATCGCGCAGTCGTGCGGTCCTCGGCGATCGCTCGAATCGCCATTCCGCCGTCCGTGTTGTAGAGGTAGTACATGAAGACGGTGAGCGCACCGATGCCGAATATCGCCGTGGCCGCACGAACTGTCGGGAACGTCAGACCAGCGATTGTCACTCGACCGTTGAGAATCGCCGTCGGCACCGTCTTATTGTTCGGACCGAAGATCGTCAGGACCGATCCACGGGCGAACGTCGCCAGTCCGAACGTAAACACGAGACCCATCAGCAGTGGTTGGGGCCGGTTTCCGGTCGTAACGTGGTGGATCAACGGCTGAACGAGGAAGCCGACGAGGAAGTACAGGACGAATACGAACGGGATGACGAACACACCTTCCGCACCGAGGAAGGGCGCGAGTATCGCGCCTGTAAACGCACCGAGCATGACGTACTCCCCGACGGCGAAGTCGACGACTTCGAGGACACCGAACGCGAGGGAGAAGCCGACACCGACAGTCACGTAGATGCCCCCGAGCATCAACCCGTTGATCAACGTCTGGAACAGAAGCTCTCCGTTTACCATGGATTATCTCACCGCTCGTTCCAGGTGGGAACAGGGTAGTTCGGCTCCCCTTCAGCTACTGAGTCGGGGCCGACGATGGTGGGTGACCCATTCTCGCCCAATTGGATGGCAAGGGGCGACGTCGTGGTGTTGTTGTGGTAGAACTCTCCCTCGGTCTCGAACGAGATGTCTCCGTAGAACGTGCTGATGTCGATATTCTCGATTACGGAGACCAGTTCGTCCTTCTGGTCCTGCGAGAGCGGCGGGGTGACGCCCATCTGCTTGAACGCCTCCTGGAAAACGATACCGGCAGCGGTCGACCCCGCTTGCGTGTAATCCGCCTCGGTGTCGAAGGCAGACTTGCTCGCATCTGCGTACGCCTTCGGCGAGTCGAAGAGGACGCCACCGGACCGCTCGACCGACGGCAGCCAAACCGTCGCGCCGAACATGTGGTTGCCGGCCTTCCCAGCACCCTCCTTGAAACTCCCCGTGTTGACACCGTAATGGCACATGAACCCGTTCGGATTGTAATCGAGCTGGTTCGCAGCTTTGACGAGGTTCACGTGGCTTCCGATGTGACCGCCGTGGAAGTGGATGTCGGGGTCAGTACTCTTGGCCTTGCTCACTACGTTCGAGTAGTCTGCGCCACGGGGGAAGAGTTCGAAGCCTTCGACGGACACGCCCGCATCCTTTGCAGCATCGCGCATCGCTTGTGCTGTCGCTTTAGAGAACGGCGTGTTGACCCCGGTGACGTACACGGACTCTGCTTTCGGATCGAAGTTGAACAGAGGTTTGGCCGCTTCCTTGCCAATGATGGAGACGGTTGGAATCGTCCCGAAGGAGTACTTCGGTTTGTTCTTCCATATCTCCGGCGATTCTGCGCTTCCCGAGATGTGTGGGACCTTCTCTTTGTCCATGATGGGAGCCACCGCGAGCGTGACGCCGCTGGAGTACGGACCCAGGACGGCGTCGACCTGCTCCTCCGAGATCATCTTCGATGCGGCGTCGGCGCCGGCACTCGGTTTCGACTTCGCGTCGGCGTAGACGAGCTCGACCTCGTAGCTACTCCCGTCGATCTCGATCCCGCCCCCCTCGTTGACCGTCTGTTTCCAGAGTTCGTAGCCACGTTTCGTCACGTTTCCACCAAACCGCAGGTCGCCCGAGAGCGACGTGACGACGCCGAGCTTGAAGTTGTCTCGATCGGGACCGCCGCCACCGAGTCCGCCGATACAACCACTGAGTCCGAGACTGAGTGCCACACTACCCGCGCCTGCACTCTTCAGGAAACTGCGGCGCTGCGTGCCATTATCTTGCATGACTCGTCTCGATACTCACGATACTGCTATAAAACATTTTCTGAATAACAGTCAAGAGTTCCCCCATATGCTGAACACGGTCCAGCAATTTTAAGAATAGATATCGTTTGTTCAGAACCCCAGGTCATCCAATTCAGGGCGTGAACGTACCTATCGACGACCACGAGTCATATTCACCCCGATGTGGTCGCTGGGCCAAATATAGACACAGTCTGAATATTGTATATAATATTGGACATTGGGCAAATTTTTTAACTTAGTTCGAACAGTGTTGGACATGGCGATTGAGCAGACTATTCACGACATCCACTTCGAGGATGCACCGAACGTCTCCACGTCGATTCCTGGACCAGAATCTCGGCGTCTACTGGAAGAACAGAAGAACATCGACAGCAGCGCGGTAGCCTACCCGAAGAACATACCCATTGCGATTTCGGAGGCGAAGGGAGCGACGCTGCGCGACGCCGATGGGAACACGTTCATCGACATGTTTGCGGGGATCGGCGTGCTGAACGTCGGCCACTCGAATCCCTACGTCTTGGATGGCGTCCAAGATCAGATGGGAGAGCTCGTTCATACGGTAGATTTCCCGACGGAAGCGCGTTTGGAGCTCATTCGAAAGCTCAACGAGATCGCCCCTGGCGCACTTCCGGACGACAATCGCGTCGTCTTCGGTGGTCCAACCGGAAGTGACGCGATTGAAGCGACGATCAAGCTCGCGAAGTACAATACTGGCGGCGATTCTCTCATCGCGTTCCGGGGCGCTTACCACGGCGGTAGCTCTGGTGCACTGAGTCTGACTGCCGGTCGAAAGTACAAAAAAGATTACACACCGCTCCTCGCCGACGTGCACCACGTCCCGTACCCGTATGCGGTCGAGCAGGACCGCGACCCCGACGAAGCGAGACGAATCGCCATCGAAAACCTGCGGGAACTTCTGGAGGATCCTTACAGCGGAGTAACCAATCCTGCCGGTATCTGGGTCGAGCCAATACAGGGAGAGGGTGGCGTCGTCGTCCCGCCAAAAGGTTTCCTGAACGACTTGCAAGAACTCGCCTCGGAGAACGACGTACCGCTCATCGTCGACGAGATCCAGACGGGGTTCGGGCGGACAGGTCAGTGGTTCGCTAGCGAGTGGGAAGGCGTAACGCCTGACATCATGCCGATGGCAAAGGCACTGGGCGGCATCGGATTACCGCTATCCGCTACGATGTACCGAGAGGATCTCGACACGTGGGGACCGGGCGGACACGTCGGTACGTATCGCGGCAACGTTCCCGCGATGGTCGCCGGCGTTCGCGCGATCGAATACATTCAGGATAACGACCTTCTGAACCACGCCAGAGATCTCGGACAGTACATTCGCGACCGCCTGCGAGCGGTTGCGGACGGCCGTTCATCTGTCCTCCAAGTTCGCGGCCGCGGGCTCTTCGTCGGCGTCGAGTTCGACGACACCGAGTCCAAATCTGGCAAGGAACTCGTCGCGGCGATACAACAACACTGCTACGAACGCGGTGTCCTGGTGTGGTCGGCAGGTCGAAGAGGGAGTGTCCTGCGACTCATCCCTCCGCTCGTGCTGACACGCTCTCAGGCCGAGATTGCCATGGATACGATCGTGTCGGCTATCGAGGAAACTTGTCCGTCGGACTGATTCTTCTCTCGGATAGAATTACCACACTCCACCGCTTCCCTATCGACACCGACACGTCGAACTCCGATTCCCGCCAAGTTTTCTCCTGGAGCGCGCGAGTCTGTCGGTCGTCGCACCCGCCGTTACCCCACAGTTTGAAACAGACTCGGCTCGTGGGGTAACTATGGGAGCGAAGCCACCCAGCCCGGACCTCCCCGCCTACGTCGTCGAGCCACTCGAGAGACAGTCGCCGGAACGACTCGACGAGGTAGCCGCGTACGCGCAGGCACTCGCGGAGTGGAAGCGTCGAGACGAAGAGCGCGGGGATACAGCGGACGACGTTGCGGAGGCAGCGAGCGACGTCGAGAACCGCACCGATGCAGAGCGAATCGGCGACGATGAACGGGACGAACTCGAAGAACGGAAGATCTCGACCGACCCGGCGGACTACGCTGACGTCCCAGCCAGTGGGGCGTACATCACGGTCAAGGAGACACGACCCGGCTACCACTACTACTACTGGCAGTGGCGGGCCGACGGTGGCTGGAAGAACCGGTACATCGGACCGGTCGACCCGAAAGGAGAGTAGCCGAACGGTGGACTGAGGGTTCAGGGTGCGGTTCTCGAGGCTGAGCCTGTTACCCCACGGTTTGAAGAGGTGAGCTTCGTGGGGTAACAACAGCAATACCGGTACTCGAGCAGCGCCGACACTCGAGCAGCGTCGACGCTCGAGCGGCGTCGGCGACAGTGGACGAAGGAGAGAACGAAGTCGGAGAGGGAGAGACGAGAACAGAGATCGAGAACAGCGGACGAAGTGGTGTTGGCCGAGATGAAGCTGTGCTCTCGGTTGGTTCTCAATGAGCTGGGGAGCGGAGGCGAGATTCCTTGAGTGAGAGATGCCGAATATATGTTTTTCAGGCTTCCTAACGAGGTTTTACTCCGGACATTGTGGAGTATGACGCTCACCGTATCGACTGACTCGCTGGACTAGAGCCGGGGCCACGATACCGGCCCCCAGACACACCACCATGTCCGCAGTTACGGGCGAACCTATCAGAATAACAGCGGACACGGTGGAGTGATTGTCGAGTGTCGGTGAGAAGAACAGCGGACATAGTGGTGTTGGAACGCGGAGAATCGAGGGGAGAGGCCGAGAGACCGCAAAACGGTAGTGAAGGACGAATCGAGAAACTCGGAGGAACAGTCACCCCACTATGTCCGCAGTAATCGGCTCGAGAGGGTGGGGGACCCGAGCTGCTCACGGGTAGAATGGACCACCGATCGACCGACCGATTGAAGTGGTCGAGACGTTCGTCTCTTCCAACCTTCAATTAAGCTCTCCTACGGACTAGCTCAAAGAGTATAGTAATAAAACTTTCTGTAACTAGAGTGAAACGCTGGAAGGGTGGGGTACCCGTTCAGGCTAGAACTGCGGACAAAGTGGGGTGGGTGTGTCCCACCGATTCTTTAAGTACTCCGAGAACAGCGGACACTCCGGACACGGTGGTTTTATAAGACTCTGGTAGAGAGTACCGGGCAAAGATGGGTATCTTCGAGCGGGACACCAACATCTACGCGGACCGGGATGCGTTGCGGGAGGATTACCAGCCACAGGAGTTGGTCGGGCGGACCGAGGAGCTGAACACCTACCAGGCATCGCTCCAGCCCGTGATCAACGGGGAGCAGCCGGACAACATCTTCCTCTACGGGAAGACCGGCGTCGGCAAGACCGCCGCCACCCGCTTCCTGCTCGACCACCTCTCCGAGGACGCCCAGCAGTACGAGGACCTCGACCTCAGCGTCGTCATGCTGAACTGCGACGGGCTCACCTCGAGCTACCAGGTCGCGACCCGACTCGTCAACGAGTTCCGGGACGAGACGAACCAGATTTCCACGACCGGCTACCCACGGGCGACGGTCTACGAGATGCTGTGGACGGAGCTCGAGGAGACCGGCGGGACCGTCATCATCGTCCTCGACGAGGTCGACCACCTGAAGGACGACTCCATCCTCTACCAGCTCCCGCGTGCCCGCGCGAACGGGAACCTCGAGGACACGAAGACCGGCATCATCGGCATCTCCAACGACTTCTCGTTCCGCGAGGAGCTCTCACCCAAGGTCCGTTCGAGCCTCTGTGAACAGGAGATACACTTCCCGGCCTACGACGCCAACGACCTCCGCGACATCCTCGGACAGCGTGCCTCCGTCGCCTTCCAGGAGGACGTGCTCGAAGACGACGTCATCCCGCTCTGTGCGGCCTACGGCGCGAAGGACGCCGGCGACGCCCGCCAGTCGCTCGACCTGCTGATGAGCGCCGGCGACATCGCTCGCAAGCGGGAATCGACCATCATCACGACCGAGCACGTCGAAGCCGGCCGGAACGAACTCGAACGCGGCCGTATCCAGGAGGGAATCAGCGGCCTCACCGAGCACGGTCATCTCGTGCTCTACGCGATCCTCACGCTCGACCTCGAAGGTGAGACGCCGGTCCGGTCGCGGGACGTCCGTCCGCGGTACACCCGCTTCTCCGAACTCGCGAACCGCGATCCCCTCGTCCCCCGACGGATGCGCGATCACCTGAGCGAGCTCGCGATGCTCGGCATCATCAGCGTGACCGAACGGAACGAAGGTCGCCGGGGCGGGACCTACCGCGAGTACGGCCTCGACCTGAGCCCGGAGCTCGTCCTCTCAGCCCTCGACGAGACCGTCGAACTCGTCGGCATCCACGACTCCATCATGGACCGTGTCGACGTCGACGAGGGGCAGCCGATTCGCTCGACGCTCGACGACTACTGAGCCCGGACGCAGGCGCATTCTCTGTGACGATACCGTCTCTCTGCCCATCCTCCCCCATCGGGAGCGACGCTCCACGAATACTCGACTAACACCACTTTGTCCGGAGTAATCTGGGGAGAAAGGCTCTGAAGCTGGGGAGAACGGAGACCTAGCATCGTTCGGCCGTCGCTCCAATTCTCCCTTCGGCGGATGGACCGCCCCCGTCGTCCCCGGAGTCTCGAGCGCCAATCCGTTCTTCCCGAGCGGACAGCGACCCCACCGCGTCCTCCCCTATCATCGACGATGAACACGACCGTCAGCGGAGAGGCGACCCCATCCGACTGCCGACACCCAAACCCCACCCTGTCCGGAGTAAACTGGGATTAGAAGGACTGAAAAACGCAAAAAGCGGCTTCAGTGTATGCGTGAATCGCACCCCTCACACAGGAAAGCGCGCACCACCAGTCGCTCGACCAGTGGATGCGTCGACGTTCACCCGGCAGGCTACGTCGAGGGCTGTGCCTGGATCTGTACGTCGAACCTGACGCCCTGAGCGTCTCCGCGGAGACGAAGGATCGCTCTGTCGTCTTCGACCGTACCCTGGAGGGTCGTTCCCTCAGCCATGACGTAGGGGAAGACCATCGAGTTCCCGGGGTAAATCTCCTTGTTCGCGTTGATAGTGTTCATTGCGGCCGCCAGTTCGAGATGGTCACTGGTCAGCGTCCCCTGGACGACGCCTGTACGGGCGTCGTACTGGTAGGTCCAGTACTGGAGCAGCAGTTTTCGCTGGGTCTCGGGCGTCAGCACACCATGGGCGGAGAGCATGAACAGACTCCCCTCCGGCATGTCCGCGTAGTTACGCACCAGGTCACCGGTGGTCACCAGCATCGAGAACGGGTTCGTCTCGGTCTGTCCGCCCGCCGTGACCGGGCTCCCGATGATGACCCTGGCGGGGAGCGAGACCGTCTGCACCGGTTGCGGCGTACCGGTGTAGCCCACGTTCTGGAAGCGCGTCGATGCCGTCCCCGTGAAGACCAGCGACCGAGCCCGGGCAGTCGTCGCCGCGTCCTCCCTCGTCTCGAGAGACGAAGTGCGCATCGGAACCACAGCCTGGTCCGCACGGACGGTCGACGACGTGATTCCGCCGGCGAGCGCGGAGAGGCCCGTCCCGAGGAGTCCGAGTGCACTGCGACGGGTGACCTTCCGCTGGGCGGTTTCCAGAGGCGAGTTCGCGGAGCCGATAGCTGGACCGGATACCTTCCCCCCGTGTTCCATGCGAGTCTAGAAGGCGTTGGAGCCAGAAATCGTCGTCCGATACTCCGTCGGACTATCTGTACCGTTGAAGTCTTGGCCCCAGAAGTGGTGCCTATGACAGAGGAGAGGTCGCAGCCTCGGCAGTGGCGGTTCCAGGATGGCGAGCTGGTCGAACCGGCTGCTGGCTCGCACGACGATGACCCAACACGCGCCGACCCCGTCGTCCCGAACGAACGTACTGGCTTCAGCGTTGCCGTGAAGCAAGGTGCTCTGGACGCGAACCAGACGCTCGCCCGGGACGTCGATTCGGTCGACGAGGTTCTCGAGTTCGGCTCACGAGCAGAGGCCGAGGCCTACGCCATCCAGCTATCGGCAGGCAGTGGTGGTCTTCGGGTCCAGGCTGCAGCTGGCAACGACCCGACGGGTGTCGACGCCTACCTTCTGGCGGCACACGCACCCTCCATCACCGAACCCGCCACTACCGAGGGAGAGACCTGGACCTTCGACGTCGGTGCGAACCTGTACGGCACGCTGGGAGAGGCGGTCATCGTCGACGGCGCCAAACCACACGCCATCGAGCATTTCGTTCGTGAGGACCTCGCCGTCTCCGAGGACGAGCTCGAGCAGGGACTACGCGTACAGGTCGAATCCGGGTGGCCGATCTGCGTGGAGACCGGCGAGGGAACGGAGACGTGGGTACCCGACTGCGTCGTCGAGGTACACGATGGCTGGAACGGGCCGGAACTCGCGAACTACTACGCCGAGATCAAGACCGGGGATGCCTCGTTCCAGCGCTCACAGAGTGCGGTGATGAAGGCGCTGGCTGTCGACGAACGAGTCCTGAAGATACGGGTCCGAATCGAGGACCTGCCCGACCAGTACGCGGTCAGGATTCAGGAGGTTGGAGAGTAATCTGCACCGTCGGGTGCTCAACTCAGAACGGTACGAGCAGGCTGACGAAGCCAAGCAGCGAGAGCATCGCCCCGCCGCCGATGCCCCGGACGATGGCGGGGCTGTTCGATAGGCGTCGAGCGTCGTCTCGAGCGAGCCGTCCTCGACGATGGGGTCCACGACGGTGAGGCGGCGAGCGCTGGATCGATGGCGCGGTTGCGCCACGTCAGCGCAGCAATACCTGCGCGACGGCGACAGCGACTAGACGCAGGCCTGCACCGACGCACCAGCGCATCGGCGCACGGGTGTGCAACTGACGCCGGCGCGCCACGTCGCCGACCTGTCGACCACTATCGGGTAGCACCACGACACGAAGGGCAATCAGCTCTCAACCGACTTCTCCTGCGACTGAAGTCGTGGGCTTTCCCCCGACTTTCGGGAATCCATGAACGCCCAGCAACCGATGCACGGCTTATTTGAGCGGCCCAGCGAGAGGTAAGCCAATGACCGACGCGTTCGCCGACAGGACCCTCGCCGAGCACCGGCGTGTTTTCGAGAAGATATGGTGGCAGAACCCCGAGCGACAGAACGCGACCTCCTCGTCCTGGTGGTTCTTCATTCTGTTCCCGGAGGGCGAGGAGGGCTACGGTCCGAGACAGCTCATGTTCTCGGTCGCTGCCTGCGCGGGTGACCAGAGCCGTGTGAACGACCTCCCGCCGCAGGGAATGGACGCTGACCGCTCCGTCGTCGACGGTGTGGACCGGTTCAAGGCGACGACGGTCGGCTGGACCGGCGACGACGAGGAGGTCCACGACCACGTCGTCAGGCAACCCGCCGAAGCGGTGCTCTCTCGCGAGGACCAGCGTCTCGAAGCCTGGGCAGAACGCGAGGACGGTACCAGACGCGGAAGCGAGATCGAAGCGCTCTCGGACCGCCCGCTCGGTCTGCGAGCGCACATAATCGGTGACGACGCCGAAGCGGAGTTCGAGGCGTGGGGCGACCTCGACTCGAAGATGACCTCGCCACACCACTCGCTGGATATCGACACGCCGCTGGGTGGCGCCGAGGTCGTGGCCTGGCGCCGGATGGAGTTCGAAGGGGAGTTCGACCTGCCCGACGGCCCCGAGACGCTGTCCGGGGCGTGTTACTTCCAGCGCGTGTGTTTCGACATGCCGCTGGTACCCTGGAAGTGGGTCTGGGCGGTCTTCCCGGACGGGACCTCGTTCTCCGTGCTGGTCCCGTTCCTCGGCCCACAGCTGTTCCGACGGGGCTACAAATTCTTCTCCTCGAACAGACTCGAACGCCTGACGATACCCCTCCGACAGGACGGGTTCTGGAACTGGGGCTCGAAGGACGGGCACGTCGAGTTCGATCGGGTCACCGTCGAGCCACTACTCGGCACCGGCGAGCACCCTGACTTCGACGTCCGCGTCGAGAACGACGAGGGCGATTACGTCCGGTTCGTCGCCCGGACCTATGGCCACGCGCGAAACTGGCTCGACCGGCCGAGACTCGGTGGTCGGATCCCGTCTCACTGGAGCTACAACGAGTTCATGTTCCAGATGACCGGACTCGCCGGACGCGTCGGCGATACATCGATCGACGAGGAGTCGATGGGGACCGGATTCGGAACGTTGGAGTACAGTACCGGACTGGGTCTCTGACTCTCCCACGACTTCTGGCGTGGGCTTTCTTCTCGAATCGGTGTGAACAACCATCTCTCAACGGCGATAGCGGATCTTCGCCCTTCAGGACGGGGAGGATGTCAGAGGACTCCTTCCCACCGATATTCTACCAAGACGAGGCTCCGCGCAGACCAGTAGAGTGGTCGCCGGTCCCCAGTCTCCGTCACCACGCGGTCGGGGTCGAACTCGTAGTACCCCTTCACCCACCCTCCCACGCAGTGTCCCCGCCCCCGATATCGCCAGCTGTCGCTGCACTCGGTCCCCGGCTCGCCACACTCGGGGAACGACCGCGATTCGTCCCCCTCCATACTGGCGACGATCGCTTGCAACTCCGCCACCGACACCGTCTTGGACACCTTCGGAAACTCGAGGGCTTGCCAGTCGGTCGTGGTGACGATGTCCCTGACGGGTGCCGGAATCTCGCTCGCCCGTCGACGGTTCCCGCTCCTCGGGGCTGCCGTCTCCGAACCGTACACGGTGATGGTCGCCGTCTCGTTCCACTCCAGCCACTCCGTGGCCGCCGCGAACGACGAGAAGTCCGGTGGACCGGTCGGGTCACGCCCCTCGAGCTCCCGCTGGACGCACCTCGCTCGTGCGAACAGCTCCGGCGTAACCGTCCGTTGCTTGGGGTGGTTCAGCTCCGCGTACGGAAGCCAGCGATGCCCACCGCCCAGCCGTTCGACCCGTCTCTCGATTCGTCGAATAGAGTCCGGGAGGTTCGTGGTGGGCCCCCAGCCGTCTGGTGGTTCTGCCTCGTAGTTGCCCGCGTAGACTAGGACCTGCGCCCCCGTTCGTGCCTGTGCACAGGTGGTATCGAACGACACGTCTCCAGGAAATGCTGTGAAGACCATCGGGAACGTGTCGACGTCGACGGTGGCTCGCTTCGTCGTCCCCGGCTCGAAGGCGCCGAGCGGTACGTCCAGTAGCTGTCGCTCGCTCGGGCCGTACCCGACCAGATGCACGTCGTCGTAGTTCGTGTAGAACGTCTCGCGTTCCTGGTCTCCCCAGTCCCAGTTGTCCGGGCCTCGATGGAGTACCTCGACCTCGCCCCGGAATCCAGTCTCCGTCTCCTCGAAACTGGGAATCGAGAGCCGAAGGTAGTCGTCGAAGCTCGACCAGCTGGACGCACAGACGGTGCATCCGGCGATGGAGGCTAACCCCATGCCAGCCATCGCAGCCAGTAGTTCGCGGCGGTCGAGCCCTTGCACTGTGCCCCGTGCGGTCTGCATGGTCAAAAACCTGACCGCTCCTCTGGCCTGTATGCGTGGTCACATCGGGTAGGTGGTAGTATCTGGTGGTGAGTTACTTCGATCAATGGTTCGGAATCGTGAGGGGCGATGCAAGGAGGCTGTAGTTACCTCACGGATTTGAACAATCGTCTCCGTGGGGTAAGTCTGCGACGTCGCTCTCGGAGTCACCTATCCGGCCACCTACACCGAGATCACTGACCTTGCGAACTGCTCTCCAAAAACGTCGCGAAAGAGCACCTAGATGGGTCCCAGTAAATGTGCAATAGCGTCGATATCGTGACACAGTAGCCCGAGATTCACGGCCTTAGTATACCCTTTCATATACTCACTACATACATGGCTCGTGCTGGCGTTCGCGCGTATACTATTCGCGTTTATCTTACCACGATAGTGCTCGCATAGCTCCTCCGTATACCTACTATAAAAACAACTATACCAGTAGGGGCAGATAGTGGCACCACTGCAATGCCGACGAAAGAGCTTCCTGAGGATGCACCGGGAAAATACGTCCCCTCACATCCGAATCCCTACTACTCTCCAGAGCCGCTCCCAGTAGAGCCGAAGCTCGAACTCTCCGAACGGACGCACGAGCTGGTGGCCGATGCAGCGTATCAAATCGGTCGTGTCGATGGTATCAGCTCGACAGTCGACTTCTCCGCAGTTCTCTACACCTCTCTCATCCGTATCGAGGCCGTCGAGTCCGCACGCATCGAAGGGGCAGACGTCGCGTATCAAGACGTCGAAGCATACCACACGAAGCATCCTGCAGGCGGGGCCGGCACGACGATCGAGAAAGACCTGAAAGAGGCCCTCAATTACGAAACTGCACTCACATACGGACTCGACAGAGTCGAGAGCGGAGCGTCGATAACGCTCTCGCTCATCAAAGAACTTCATTCGATGCTGCTCGAGGATGTCCGGAACGAGGGTGACGTCGTCGGTGACTTCCGCGACCATATGGTCCATCTCACGAGCCCGCAGCCAGGACAGCGTCCGTTCGTCCCACCGACGCCGGAGGGACTCACTGGCCTCATGCACTCACTCGAGTCGTACATTCAAATGGGTGGGCAGTACCACCCGCTCGTCGACGCCGCTATCATCCACTATTTCTTCGAGACAGTGCACCCCTTCTCGGATGGGAATGGTCGACTCGGTCGATTGCTCATTATTCTGTACCTGGCGAGCGAAGGGTACCTCGAAAGTCCATACATCTACCCGAGTGCGTACTTCAATCGTCACAAGGTCGAGTACGTCGAGCGGATGCGTGCCGTGAGTGAAGACGGTGCGTGGGAGGAGTGGCTCACGTTCTTCCTCGAAGGACTCCGAAGTCAAGCTGAGACGTCGTACGACCGGACGCACCGACTACGCGATCTCCAAGCGCGCTACGAGAAAGAGTATCCGGGCAGCACGAATACGGACACGTTCGCTCGGCAGTTACTCCAGTATCCGTACTTTACGGCACCAGACCTCGTGGAGTATCTCGACGTCTCACGTCGGACCGCCTACAAGGTCGTCGACGACCTCGAATCGGATGGCCTCATCGAGGAGGTGACCGGTAAAGAACGCGGGAAGGAGTACAAAGCAGTCGAGGTGTTCGACATCCTCGAATGAATTCTGACGAACGGGTGACCCCGCAGGCGATACCGACCACTGGACCATCGGTCGCGAACTCGATCTCCCCGGGTCACCGTTCTAGTGCCCGGCTCAATCGCTTCTGTCAGCTGCGTCCTTCGAACAACGTCATACCGTGCTCGATTTTCCGTAACCATCCCGTTGTGAACGGTGCGGCTCCGATGTAGTCGGCTCCCCTGTCTGACCCTACCGACGCCCGTGTGGTTCAACCGAAGTTCCTCCCACGAAGGAGCGAACACTAGATACGTCGATGAAAGACCGGGTCCTCAGAAGGGAAGACTCGGGGCTCGGTCCCAGACCCCGCTCTCGAAGTCGACGGCGTCGTTCCACTTCCCGACGAGCGTCGAGACGGCGAGGTCACCGGTGACGTTGTTCATCGTCGCGATACGCCCGAGAATCGGGTCGACGCCGGCGACGAAGCCGACGACCTCCAGCGGCAGGCCGACCTGATTGAGGACGACCGTCAGCATGATGAGGCCTGCCCCGGGGACGCCCGCGGTCCCGATGCTGATGAGCACCGCGACGACCAGAACGAGGACCTGCTCGGTGAGCGCGAGGGGTTGGCCGACGACGTTCGCTGCGAACATCACCGTCACCGCCTGCCGGATGGCCGCCCCGTCCATGTTGGCGGTCGCCCCGACCGGGAGCGTGAACGAGTAGATCGGTTCGTCGATCTTGAGGTCTTCCTCGGCGTTTCGCATCGTCACCGGGAGCGTCCCGCTCGAGGACCGCGTTGCGAACGCGGTGACCATCGCGTCCCGCGCACCAGCGAGGAACGCGAGCGGCGAGACCTTGCCGAGCAGCCCCATCATCACGAAGAGGTAGGTAACGACGACGTGGATGACCACCGCGACGGCGACGGCGACGACGAGCATCCCCAGCGAGGTGAACGCACCGACGCCTTCGGTCCCGAGGCCCGCCGCCATCAGCGCGAACACGCCGACGACGCCGTACTCGAGGACGCCGCGGACGACGACGAACATCGCCTCGGTCCCCACCTCGAACGCTTCGAACAGGGAGTCGACGCTGGCGGCGTACTCGTCCTCGCGGGCACGGACGTACGTCAGCGCGATGCCGAAGACGATGACGAAGAACACGACCGCGAGCAGGTTCCCTTCCGCCAGCGCCGCTGCGGGGTTCGATGGGACGATACCGAGGACGACCTCGGTCAGCGCAGGCGGCGCTTTCGAGTCGGCGCTCGCCTCGACCAGTTCGACCCCGCGACCGGGCTGGAGGACGTTCGCAACGACGAGGCCGATGATCCCGGCGAGGGTCGTCGTCACCGCGTAGAGGCCGACCGTCGCGCCGCCGATGCGCCCGAGTCGCGCCGGCGAGAGTTGGCGGATCCCGGTCAGCAGCGTGAAGACGATGATCGGGATGACCAGCATGTCCAGCAGTCGGAGGAACAGGTCGCCGAGGGGCTGGACGACGGCCATCCGGTCTCCGAAGACCAGGCCGGCAGCCGACCCCAGAAGGAACGCGACGAAGATCCGATACACCAGCGGGATGGCTCGATACCGTCCCCAGAGCGATCGTGCAGTAGCGCGCATATCTGGTGTAGCTACCCCGGGGTTAAACCCCTCAGTGTAGTGTCTGTTTCTGCAGGTAACCGTGACGGCCAGGTCGGCGCTGTGTACCACGTTCACCCCACGGCCCCCGGACTCCCGGTCGAGAACCGACACCTCCGTTCGAACCGCCTCGGGGTCACCCGAGTCCGTACATGTTCCCGTCGATGTCGGTGATTACGACCAGCCCAGAGAGCACGGCCGGCGTCGCTTCGATGTCCGTCGGGAGGTCGATCGACCACTGTTTCGACCCATCCGTCGCGTCGAAGGCGTAGAACGTCCCGCCGAGTCCGACGTACACGGAGCCGGCAGCGACGGCTGGACTGGCCTCTGGAAGGCCGACGTTCGTTGACCACTGTTCCTCTCCGGTTGCTGGGTCGAGAGCTCTGAGTTTCGTCGACTCGAGCGCCGTCCCGGAGGTCACGTAGACGGCGTCGGCGACGGCCGGTGCCCCGAGTGTCTCACGCCACTTCGTTGGGCCCTGCCACTGCGTTTCACCGGTCTCGGCGTCGAGTGCGAACGGCTGGTCGGCGTTGGCGTAGACGACATCTCCAACCACTGCCGGGGCCGCTTCTATCTGCGCGCCGAGATCACGGCGCCACCGAAGCTCTCCGGAGGTGGCGTCGAGTGCGTACAAATTCCCGTTCTCGTGGCCGGCGAAGACCGTCCCGCCTGCGACGGCTGGCGGTGCCTTGAACGAATGTTTCTCGGTCGCTCCGGCGTCGTACTGCCACTGAACAGCGCCGTCGTCGACCGAGATTGCACGAATCACACCGTCTCCGCCTGCAGCGATCAGCGTGTCCTCTATGACTGCTGGTCCATTGCTGCGACCGACCATGGTGGACCAGC
This sequence comes from Haloarchaeobius lipolyticus, assembly GCF_051208015.1. NCBI lineage: Archaea > Methanobacteriati > Methanobacteriota > Halobacteria > Halobacteriales > Halorubellaceae > Haloarchaeobius > Haloarchaeobius lipolyticus. The sequence continues at coordinate 85,053 of NZ_JBPKGF010000005.1, forward strand.
GGATGGACTGGGTTTCAATGTCGACAGCGTGCAGCTTGGGACCGCCACCGACGTACACAACCCCATCGTAGACGACGGGGTTGTACCCAGTTCCGTCAAGCGGCACGGACCACAGTGGTTCACTGGTGTCAAGATCGAAAGCCCGTAGCGTGTTCGGGAAGCCAGCAGTGAAGATCGCTCCATTGGCGACTACGGCAGAGCCGACGGTCGTCTCTCCGACCGAGTGAGACCACCGAATTTCGGGACACCCTGTGACTCCTTCAGCCGCCGGATTGGTCCCGGTGTTACTGCTATCGAAGTGAGGGCGCGGCCAGGACCCTGTCACCGGGGAAGACTTCGACGCACCACTGGAGTTCGAACTACATTGGACGCTGGCCTGGTTTGACCAGCCGAGGCCACTGCAACCTGCCAGGCCACTGACCAGGGCAGTCACGAAGGTGCGTCGTCGCATTGGTGGTCTCATTTACAGAGTGAGCTATTTTAAATTACCATTACGAATGGTCCATCTCGTTGTCGAACGGGTTCCGTGGATAGTTCGGCATGACAGAATCGATTTCCTGGTCCGAGAATTTCGGACCCTCGCGGTCGATACTTCCAGATTGAAGGAGTGGACCGAAGCTGTGCCACCAATCGATAATCTCTAATGCATATCCCCCAACGGTGGTATACGGATTCCATTTCAGGAACGTCTCTATGTCTTCGACGAGCCGATCGACATCTTCGTTGTTCCGACCAAGTACGTGGGCCATGTAGGCGATTTGTGGCGCATAGTACGGTGTGTACAATCGAGTGGCAGCCTCGTAGAAGAAGGCGAGCAGATTGATATTGATAAGATCGCGTTCACCGTACGGGAGTGGAGTCGTCCCGACACGTTCACGATCGAGGTAGAGAGCGTGCTTCGGGAACATACTGGCGTCCCACATCCGGACGAATCGACGACCGTCAGCGAGAACTACGAGGTCGAGATACGTGAAGATGTTAGGAGTAACTGACAGGAACGATAACAGAGGATTGAGGGCCTCTTTTACCACTCTATCGGCGAATCTCGGCAGGTCAGAAATGTCTCTTCCGAACCCATCAAGTTCCCAGCCGAGCGTATCGACCAAGAATTCGAGCACGTCCTGTTCGAGGAACTTGTTGACAATTGCTTTCCCATAGTGCGCGTATCCGCCAAAGATTGTCGATACGCGAACTGCCTCAGTCCCGTCGACTTCGATGATCTCCTTTGACCAGTAACGGGGCTTGTATCCTCCGTCAACGACTGGTCCTCCGACGTCCTCTGGATCAAGACCTCTGATTTCCTCCTGTTCGAGAATACTTTTCGAACAGTGGCCATCGAACGAGATATCGATCGACTCCCGAACGATGGAACCGTCAGTGGTGTCAAAGGAAACGTCCACATGGTTATTAATTCGATATCGATTGAATTCTTGATCCGGGAATTCCTCTACTTTCGCGGCGGGCTGGAGAGCGTCATCAAGATCGAGAGCCGGTTTGTCGGCGATCATGTCTCCGGCCATCCAGTTATCGAGTAGCGGTTTCGCTCGTAGTTTGAATACGTCCTGCTCCCAACTATACTGACCGAAGTTACCGAAGTCCAGGGTAGTGCCGAGGTCGATATCGATCGTGTGATCATCAGGTAATACGCTCATCAGGGCGCTGTTGAGGGGATGACCACCGTCTGTAGAGTTCTCGTTTCCACCGAGAAGAACGCTTAGTGCCGTGGCGGAGGCCTCTACAGTCTTTGTCGCTGGCCCACCGGATGCGCTGGTAGCGTACGAGAGTTCGTTTCGGAGAACCCGCTTCGTCCCCCGCCCGCTCGACCACGGCCACTCGAGGGTCTGGGTACTGGCGAGCACAGTGCCATCGCCGTAACTGTACTCAATGGCGGTCGGCCCGTATTGAGATCGGATTATCGTCGTTGCGTCACTGGGAATGTCTTCGAGGGTTCCGTGCGCCGAACTACCCCAGCCGTCTAGCGCGGAGTCAGAGACGCCCTCAACGAGCGGGTGGTCATCAGCAACGATAGACAGGTAGTTCGAGCCTCTCCTTGATGCGGTGAGGCCACCTGGGGCAATTGACTGGCTGGTCACACCAGAACACGGCCACCCTGAGTACGTGAGGTGGGCAACCAGTGTGCCACCTGTCTCGACAAAGGATTCGATCCGGTCTCGATGCTCATACATCCGTGAGTAGTACGAGTAGCTCTGCGTGGACGGGATGACGACCACTTCGTAGTCACTCAGGTCCTCGTTCTCGAGGGAGTACGAGGTCGTGACCCGGTACTGCCGGCCCAGCTCATCGAGTGCGCGTTCGTTCCCGGGCGCTCTCCACGGGTTACAGTCTTTGACGATGAGATACTGTTCACTGTTCTCGGCAGTGCTGGCGGTCGAGACACTGTTGCTGCTACTGTGTGGCTTGACCTTCTTCGGCTTGATCCGTTCTGGCGGATTGGTACTCGAGATTTCATCGTCGGGGTTCAAGAGACTCATCCGAGACCACCTCCAAACTCGAAGGATTGTCCGTCGATGGTGTATCGGTACTGCTGGTCGCCAAGTATCTCGAACTGATACTCGATACTGGAGCCATCGTCGAACTCGAGAAGACCGCTCTCACTCGAATCGGTTCTGTCGATGGTGGTCAGCCCGGTGAAGCTCCCTCTTTCGAGTTCGTGCTTCCGGACACGCTGTGGCACCACCCTCTTGACAATTTCACTGGCATCTGCCGAGAGGAACATCTCACCAAAGATGGCGATTCCTCGGTATTCGTACGATCGTGCGTTCCCACGACCTTCTCCCTTCCGTTCGGGGGGATGTTCGGTCGGGTACCACGAAATCGTGAGCCGCTTCGGGTGTTTCCGGGCCTGCGCTGAAATCGACCGCATGTCCCAGTACAGTGTCGTGACCTCTCCCTGTTGGACCTCGAACTGATCCGAGGAGACGACACCACGCGCATTGGATTTCTTCTTACCTTTCTTCCCACCCTTGCTCGAACCTGATCCACCGTTGTGATGGTACTCGAATTGAAACGTGAGCGATGAGTCGCCAGAGAGGTTCGCGGCGAAGACGTCGGCGACGAGGTACGGTCGGTTCGTGAAATCCGCGTTCTTCACCGACTTCTTGTTCTCAATCATCGGATGAGGGTCGCCATCCACAGCGACACCGAGTCCAGTTTCCCCCTGTATGACGGACTCGAACTTCGACTGCGGGATCGAATCGAGCGTGTTCCCACCGCTCGTCTTCCAGACGCTCGGTTCCTCATGATTCGGGAGGAGTTCGGTCGTACTCGTTTCGGACTCAGCCAGCTGGGCTGAGACTGAAGAGGGGATTCCCACGATACCCACCATACCCGCTGAAAGTACTGCTTCCCGTCGTGTCAATTCCATATGACAAGTAAAAATCCATTACGACCGATAAATAGCTGCTGGCCATCCGCAGTCCAAATGTCTAACAGTGATTCTATGGCACCAATTGCCCTTGAACTGGCCGCTTAGCACGTGATTCTCTCGGGTTGAGTAGCATAGACTCTGAAACTGTAGGACCAAACAGTGTCGTCAGGAGGGGCCGTCGTTGGTCCATCCGGAAATGTGTGTACGTCGAATCACTGGGTAGCGTCCACCCCGGGGCGAGGGGTGATGGTTGGATGGGTCTGAGCACAAATCACCCCACATCTTCGAACCACTTACGAGAACTCCACATGGGGATATCCACTTATGCTGCTGCACGCCCTCGACGTGGAGATGAACGCTCCGACACGTCCGACCCTGTCGCTCCTTCTCGTCGCCGTCGTCGTCCTCGCCGGTTGCACGGGTGGGGCAGCACCGAACGATTCCGTGGGTGAAACACAGCTCACCGACTCGGGGGAGCCGACGACGGATACCGCCGCTACCGGGTCGGCCGGACCACAGGCAACCTCGACGAGTGGCGACTCGTCCGCAGGCACCCAGTCGCATCCCCTCGCGTCCAAGCGACTCTCGTCGACGCACCCCACGTCGCTCCAGAACGCCCAGAACTTCACCCTGGAGTATGCGATGGACCTGACCCAGGAGACGTCGATGGAGACGCAGACGATCCAGTTCGACTGGACCGTCCGGGCAGACCTCTCGACGGGTGCACAGTCCATGGAGGGGACTCTCGCTGGGGACGCCTTCACCGGTGGGGACAGCGACTCGCCCATCGAGATCGGCCTCTACGTCTCCCCCGACGGGACCGCGACCCAGCGCTCCGTGATCGGTGACACCGTCGACATCCAGCAGGTGAGTGCCGACGACGTCGACGTCTCGACGTACCTGACGGCCATGAACGCGACCGCGGCACTCGACGCCGATGCCGCGAACTTCACGTACGAGGGGCCGACGACGGTCGACGGCGAGACCCTGTACGTCTACAGCGTCTCCGACCTCGAACAGCTCTACCTGCCCACCGAGCAGGCCGACACCGAAGCGTTCGACGATAGCTCAGTCACAAGATTCGAACTTCGCCTCCTCGTCGACGAGAGTGGCACCGTCCGGGAGATGCAGTACGACCTCGAAGTGACCGAAGACGACTCCGTGATGACTCTCCAGTTCGAGCTCTCCTACAGCGATATCGGGACGACCGAGGTCGAAGAACCCGACTGGCTCGACGCGGCTGGGGAGTAAGGAGACGCTAGTCATGGACCGAGACCGGGGCCCCACCAGTGCACCCCACCTCACAGGGGGTGGACAACGCATCGTCACAGACCTGGTCGACGCCGTCGTCGTCGCCCTCAATCCAGCGATGCGGCAGTTCAGACGTCTCGCGAACCCGAGCGAGCACGAGTATATCGTCACCGTCGACGATGGCGTTCCATCGTCGTTTACCTGTCCCGCCGACGCGAACTACGCCGGACCCTGAACGCACCGTATTGCCGTCGCGTTCCGACAACGGGTGGTGGACGGGGCGGTACGGAAACCAGCCACGGATGCTGACCATACGGTCTCCGTTTGCGAACAACGTCTGCTGACGGGCGTATCGAGGCTGCCGACTGCGCCTGCACCGTACTCGGGGACGGCATCGCACACTGGCAGTGTTTCCCCCACTGGGAGGACCATCGACCGGTGAGAATGAACGGACCTGGCGAATCCATTTCCCTGTCTCGCGTGCCTTCACCGAAGGGAGTCTCGACAGCGAACCCAGAACTAGCGGTTCTTCCGGTCCCGGCACAAACCGCGTAATCGCAGTACCGCTTATAGGTTTCCAGTACAAACAGGGGACCAAGACCTGGCCAATGGAGGGCGACCAAACCCCGATTCCGCCGTATGCTGAGAAGGCGCTTGCTGTACTACAGAACGTTCAACCCGAGAACCAGGTGGGAATCGACGAGCAGACAGCACGGTCGGTCCTCCAGGACGCCGGCTTCGTCCGCGGCGACATCGCGTCGGCGATCGAGGTGCTCGAACTCCGTGGCTACATCTACCGCGTCGACGGCCAGATTCGCATCACCGATTGACTGGCTGGGCCGAGTCGGTGGCGATCGTTACTCTTTCCTCGTGAGCTAGGCTGGAGAGACGGTCACCAGCCGTCTTTCGGCTGGAACTTCCCCGGAATCTGTGAGAGCGTGATGGTCTCGACGTTGGCGTCGGCCAGGTAGGCGGCGAACTTCTCGAACTGCTCCGGCGTCACGTCGAGTTCACCACCCTGGCCGATGCCGTGGAAGGTGAGGATGGAGAGGTCGTTGTAGAGGCCGGCGAGGTCGACCATGGTCTGCGCACGCGGGATGTTCGAGGCGTCTCCGCGCGAGATGGTCATCGGCTCCGTGATGTAGCCCATCGCGGCGTTACGCGGACCGAAGAAGCCCATCCCCATCTCGTGATGCTGGCTCACGAACTGGGCGATCTTGTTCGTGTACAGGCCGTATGGGTAGGTGAACGTCTTCGCACCCTGCTCGAAGCCGTGGTCGACGAGCCACTCCTTCGCGCCGACGATTTCCCGTTCGACCTCGAGCCGGCCAGCATTGAGCAGGTTGGCGTGGTTCGCCGTCTGGGAACAGAACTCCCAGCCGTAACTCTTCATCTCGTCCATCTGCTTCAGGTTCAACATCCCGTCGTTGCCGACGTGGTTGGTGACGACGGCGGAGGTAGCGGGGATGTCGTACTGCTTGAGCGTCTGGTAGGCGTGGGTGTAGTCGGAGGCGTGTGCGTCGTCGAAGACGAGCGCGACGTAGCCCTTATCGGGTGACGGGACCCGCTGGAGGCTGTCCAGCGCGATCTTCCCGCCCGAGCCGGCTCCTTTCAGGGTGAAGCGCATCTTGGTGACCTTCCCGAGGTTCGGGAGCCCGGAGAGGTTCGTCGCGCCGAGGTCGAGACGCTGCCAGAAGCCGCTCGTGGACTTCCGGATGGACTTCGCGAACGTGACCGAGTCGCTCTCGCTCTCGTTGAACATCTCGATGGAGAGCACGGCGTGTTTGTCAGCCTCGAGCTTGACCGCCATCGAAAGGTTCGTGTTCGTGAGGTCGGCCTCGACGGGCCGCTCGATGACCGGCTCTTTGTCCTTGCGCGTGAGCAGCGCGGCCTGTTCGGAGTCCTTGTAGGTGCCGTCTTTCAGCGCCTCGAGTCTACCGGCTTTGACCGTGAACTTCGTCAGGTCGGTGAAGTCCTCGATGACCTCTGGGTTCTTCGGCGGTGTCGAACCGCCAGAGTCAGTCGTGGTCGACCCGCTGGCCGTGGTCGTCGTCGTTCCCGCGTCGGTGCGCGACGTAGATGGACTAGAACTGCCGCCGCCCATGCACCCGGCGAGACCCGCCAGCGAGCCGAGAGCGATCGTCTGCAACGCGCGGCGCCTGGTGGTGTCGTCTTTCATCGCCCGGCCCTTGGGGAGAGTACGGTAATATTATACGCAGGGTAAGTTTGGCGTAATTGTTGGATACGTGTTCTATTACCGGCGGTCAAACCGGTGCAATCGACAGCCGGCATCTACCTGAATCCGACATCATCTCGTCGGAGCCGAAAGTCGGCACAGCTGCTGTCGCTGACCCTCCATCTCGCCGCCCAGCTGCACGGTACCGGCTCGGTCCTGACCCTGTACGGGCTCGACGACACGGTTCTCGACCTGTTCTACAACACGCTCGGCGGGCTCCTCGTCGCGCTGTTCGGAACGGTGTACCTGACGGGGGTCGCCGATGAACTCGCCGGGCGGCTCGAGGCAGGTCGCGCGAAGCGCTAGGTCACTGCCGTTCGAGTGCCGGCGCAGGGACGTGAACGACGCGCGGTTCGGAACCCGTGAGCCAGAGGAGATAGTCCTGTTCGTCGTCGCTCGGGTTGACGTCGCGGTGGACGAGTCCTGCGGGGATGTGGAAGAACTCGCCGGCACGGGCGAGCCGTCGCTCGTCGTCGCCGTGGCCCCACTCGACGTACCCCTCGCCGTCGATGACGTACCCGAACACGTCGTTGTCGCCGTGGTGGTGCCAGCTCGACTCGATACGGCCCTCGGCGTGGCCACGTATCTGCTGGACGGGCGCGTCGGGGAACGGCGTCAGTCTGGTCAGGTTCGCCAGGTTCCCCGTGGGCGTGAGGTCGCCGGTGTGAGCGACGGTCGGGCCCTCGCCACTGATGCCTGCGCCAGGCCCTTCGGCGACGACGACCCGCACACCTGACCCGACGAGCGCGACGAGCGCGACCAGCTCCCCCTCGCCCGCATTGACCGTCCGGTAGGTCGTGCCGGCGGGGAAGGTGAAGAAGTCGCCAGTGCCGGCGGTCTGAGCGAGGGCACCGTCGGCACCGTACTCGAACCGAGCCCGTCCGACGAGGACCACTCCGTACGCGTCGTTCGAGCCGTGTGAGTGCCAGCCGGAGCGCCAATCACCGTCGACCCGTGTCCGAACCAGGAGCACCCGGTCCGTATCGAAGACGGTCTCCCAGGTCACCCCCGGAGGAGCCACGGGGGATGGGGTCAGCTCTCCCGCACCGATGACCGTCACTGTGCTGTCCACACCTCTGGTAGGCCACGCTCCGAGATGAGCGTGTAGCTGCCTTCCGAGGCGGCTAACGTCGTCGTACCCGCACCCACCTTCAGTCCGCGACGGTCCCCCGCGTCAGCTCGCGGCGGCAGCCGCCCCGTGCGCTTCGAGCCAGTCGCAGACCCTGGGCCAGAGTTCGGCGTGGGCGCGTTCGCCCGTCGAGAGGCCGATATGGTCGGTCGGAAAACCGATGGTCTCGACGTCTGGGAGCGTCTCGACGAACGGGAGACCGGCAGCGGCCGGGATGAACTCGTCGTCGGTCCCGAGGACGGTCAGGACGGGCATCTCCAGTGCGGCCCTGTCGACCGGCCGGCCGCCGACGGTGAGACTCCCCTCCATCAGCCGATTCTCCCGGTAGAGGTCGACGAGGAACTGTCCGAACAGTGCCCCGGCGACGTCGACGCAGTCGGCTCCCCACTCGAGCCTTCGCAGCCGATACCGCAAGGAAGCGGGGTCGTCGAGGTGGTCGGCCAGCCGTAGATAGCGTCCCAGATGGTACTCGACGGGGTCGGTGAGCGTGAACCCGACCGCGAGAGCGTCGCCGCGGGCGTTTCCGACGGTCTCGACGAGCGTCTGCGGGTCGCGGGCGGCGGTCGTATCCGGCAGGTCGAAGATGCCGCCCTCGACGTCGAAGTTGAGGACGGGTGCCAGCAGCCCCAGCGTCTGGACGCGCTCGGGGTACAGCGCCGCGAATATCGCGGCGAGCGTCGCCCCGGAGCAGTAGCCGAAGAGGTGGACGGCGTCCACGCCAGCACGTTCGCGAACGACGTCGACGCAGTTGGCGAGATAGCGCGTGACGAAGTCATCCAGGTCGAGACTGGTGTCGAGTCTGGAGGGCTCGCCCCAGTCGACGAGGTAGACGTCGAACCCCCGCTCGACGAACTGTCGGACCACACTGCGGTCGGGCTGGAAGTCGAGGACCGACGGGCGGTTGATGACGGCATAAACGAGCAAAATGGGGACGGTTTGCCGTCGGCTTCCACGGGCCTCGTAGTGGTGCAACCTGACCTTGTTCTCGGTGTAGACTACCTCGCTGGGGGTCGCTCCACCGGCCGCTGGCTCGTCTGTTGACGGGGTCCGGTCCACGGTCGGCCACCACGGCGATGGCCAGCTGGTGACGGGTGTGAATATCATATAGCTAGTAGATGGTCGGGCTCGAACGTATCCTTTCGCCGTGGTTCGTCGGTGCCGTGGTCGCCGAAACGTCGACCGTTTTCGGTGTGTACCGACGCTGTGGTCCCGTCTTCATCAACCGGCGCAACCCCGTAATCACCCATCAACCGGCGCAGCCCCGTAATCACCCATCAACCGGCGCAGCCCCGTAATCACCCATCAACCGGCGCAGCCCCGTAATCACCCATCAACCGGCGCAGCCCCGTAATCACCCATCAACCGGCGCACCCCCGTCCTCACTCGTCGACGAGGTCCGCGACGAGCTGGTCCTCGGAGTACTGCTGCAGCGGATAGTGACTGTCGAGTTCCCGGTCGATGACGAACGTGGAGTTGGTCCGGGCGACGTCGTCGAGTGCCTCGAAGTCGGAGATGAGCCGTTCGACGCTGTCGCTGTCGGGCAGTCGAGCGAGCGCGATGAAGTCGGTCCCTCCCATCGTGAAGAATACCTTCGTCACGCCGTCGATGGCCGCGATGGCCTCGCCGCTGTCGGTGTGGTCCCGGTCGTCCTTGGTGAATACCTCGACGATGATGGTGACCCCCAGCCCGAGTTCGTCGAGGTCGAGGTCGAGCCGATCGTTCGTGATGATGCCCGCATCTCGCAGGTTGTTGAGCCGGTAGTGGATCGTCGAGATGGGGATACCCGTCGCGTCGCTGACCGCCTCGGTGCTGGTCGTCTCCAGGTCTTCTATCGACTTCAGTATCTGGATATCTTTCTCGTCCATACAGGGGCATCTCGGTGAAATATTGTAATAACTTCGAATAACTGGCTCTCGCTCGCCAGGCGTTCGAAACTGCTGCAGGAACTCCCCGAAGCGTCCGAGCGACTGCCGCTGAAGCTCGTTTATTGGGGTTTCAGCCGGTAGCACAGTCCACAACAGATGCGCTCGTCACTCCGCTCACCGCGTCGGGTGCCCCCCGGGCTGGCCATCGTCGGCCTCGGCCTTCTCTGGGGCGCTGCATTCCCGGCCATCGACGCCGTCGTCTCCGAGATCCCACCGCTCACCGCCGCGGCCATCAGGTACGCCGTCTCCGGCTGTATCGTCCTGGCGTATGCGGCCGCGACGACCGACCGTCTCGTGCCCAGGAGCCGTCGCGAACTCCTCGGTATCGCCGTCGTCGGCAGCTTCGTCTTCGGCGGCTACCAGGCCGGGCTCTACCTCGGGACGCAGTACGTCTCGGGTGCCGTGGCCTCGGTCGTCGCGACCATGGCGCCGGTGCTGGCGGCACTCGTCGCAGTGCCCATCCTCGGCGAATCCCGCGGGCTGCTCGACCTCGGGGGATTCGTCCTCGGCGTGGCCGGCGTGGTGGTCATCGCCCAGCCTGCGCCCGGGAGCGGCTCGCTCTCGACGACGGGCCTCGGTGTCGGCCTCGTCTTCCTCGGGGTGGCGATGTTCGCCATCGGGTCGGTCTCCGTCCAGCTGTTCGACGAAGGGCTGCCGACCGAGTCACTCCAGGGCTGGGCGATGCTGGTCGGGGCGAGCCTGCTGGTCGCCGGCGCCGTCGTCCGTGGGGAGAGCCCCCCGTCGCTCGTGTCGGTCTCCCCCGTTGCCCTCGGCTCGCTCGTCTACGTCACGCTCGTCGCCGGCGCTGGCGGCTACCTGCTCTACTTCCGGCTGGTCAGCCACGTCGGCGCCACCGAGACGACGCTCGTCTCCTACATCGAGCCGCTGTCAGCCACGTTGGTCGCCGTGGCGCTATTCGGAGAGCCCGTCCGGGCGACGACGGTCGCCGGCTTCCTCGCCGTCGCGGCAGGCTTCGCGATCGTCAGTCGGGAGACGATGCGAGCGCTGGTCGGCTCGCCGGGACGGGGCGCCGAGGGCCAGGCAGTCTCGAGCAATCGCGGGAACTGAGTGGACGCGGGAACTAAGCGGGCCCGCGACGGGACTGGACCCCCGCCCGCAGAACGAACCGAACTGCTCGCCGTCGAAAGGCCGTCAACCGGCTGTGCGTGCCCTCGCCGTTACGGCTGGTCGGCGGCACGCGTTCTGCCGTCGAACGCAGCCACCAGACTCGACGGGAGTTCGCCCCGCGAGAAGATAGAAACGACGTCGCCTGCCCGGATCCGGGTGTCGCCGTTCGGAGTGATTCGCTGGTCGCCCCGCTCGATGCTGACGACCAGGACCGCGTCGGACAGGAGACCGTTCTCGCTCGCAGTTTCGAGCGTCTGCCCGTTTATGTCTGCGTCCTTCGAGACGGTGAATTCGACTACTTCGGCGCCGCCGATGACGTTCTGGAAGCCTCGGACGGAGGACTGTGGCTCGTCACTGTCCGGCGCGAACGACTGGTGGGGACGGAACGACTCGTTCCGGACGATATCCTCGCGCTTGATGGTCGCACCGAGGTTCGACAACTGGTGGGCGATGCGGTCGATATCGTCGGTGTTCTCGCCCACTGCGGTGATGAGGAGGTTGTCCTGCCCCGCGAGCAGCTCGCGGACGTTCACGACGCCGTGCGTCGCCAGGGCGTCGGCTGCGATGGCAGACCGTTCGCTCACGGGAACCGTACACGTGAACTGCGTCGTCACCTTCCCGTCAGTGGCCTCGTAATCGATGTCGGCGTGATAGCCGCGGATGATGCCGTTCTCTTCGAGTTGGCGGATACGATTCCGTATCGTCGCCGGGGTTACGTCGACCTCCTCGGCGATCATCGGCGCCGACGTGTTCCGGGCGTCGACGCTGAGGTGGTACAAGATCAGCTGGTCGATCTCATCGATGCGGTAACCCATAGTCACTGTACTTCGGGTCCGATGAAATGCATTACGCACCACAGGTGAGCCGGCCGTCGAGCACGTGATCCCCGATCGCAGCATGTTTGTCGAAACCCCACGAGTTGGGCAGCCGAATTTTCGAACCAAAAATATGGGCCCATCAAATTTTTCTACTACCAACCAGTACGGGATGGTGATGACAGAGAACGGACGGTCACCGATGGAACGTCTCAGGCTGCATTACGACCACCAGGAACTCACGTGCCCCGAGTGCGGGTACGAGGACGAAGACGGCCACTGGGAGAGCGAGACGAACGGAAGGGAGGTCCACTACCATCACCGCTGTCCCCAGTGCGATGCCGTGAGAGAGCACACCCTGTCCCTATCGAAGGATTGACGCCGCCACTCGTGAGGGCAGCGCCACCAGAGGCGTCGGCCGTCTCGAATCAGCCAGTCCATCACTCTGGACGGTGGAATCGCAGCGGTGGAATCGGAGACCCGTATTGCCGAACCGCATTGCCTGACCATGGGTAAACCCCTCGTGTCTCGCAAGCCGGGTCTTCACGTGCGGTGGTCGAGTACGGGAAGACGATGACTACTCTCGAGCTAGATGGGGCGACTCACTGGTACGACGATAGAGGCGAAGGCCCACCGATCGTGTTCGTGCACGGCGGCTGGAGCAACGGCGACGCCTGGACCGAGCAAGTCGAACACTTCGCAGACGACCATCGAGTGATCCGGTACGACGTCCGTGGACACGGCCGGACCGGCGGGTCGGAGCAGAGTCCGTACTCCATCGAACTCTTCACGGACGACCTCGAGCGGCTCCTCGACGAACTCGACGTCAACCAGCCGTTCCTCTGTGGCATCTCGCTCGGGTCGATGGTCGTCCAGGAGTTCCTCGACCGCTATCCTGACCGCGCCGCGGGTGCGATACTCGCCGGCCCGGTCCGGTCGATGCCGCCGGCCGACCTCCCCGGCTGGATGAAGCCGCAGGTGCCGACGCTGTTCTCGCTCGACGTCTCGCTCGCCACCATGGGCCCGCGGTCGACCTTCGTCACCTTCCTCAACGGTATCCAGGCGACGACGGGCGAGCGCTGGCTCTCCGTCGACCCGTCGATACGGCGCTCGATGATCGACAGCGCCGCGAGGGTCCCACCCCGGGAGTTCCGGAAGATCTTCATGGCGCTCTACGACTACGAACCGCCCGAACTGTCGCACGTCTCAACGCCGGTTCGCATCATCTACGGTGAGAAGGAGGCGGAGCCGGTCAAGCGCCAGGCACAGGATATCGTCGAGATGGTCGACGACGTCGAACAGACCGAGATAGAGGGCGCGGCACATCTCGTCAACCAGGACGCGCCGGAATCGTTCAACGTCGTAGCCGGGAACTTCATCCGCGGTTTTTCGAAGGAGTGGGCAGCCGCTGTCGCTGGGAACCAGTAGCGACCAGCAAGGAACCAGTGACCGCGTGCGGGCCACCCATCGGGGTCCCGGTTCTTCCCTGCACGGTATCTGGACTGCGACGTGAACCGCAGTCCAAACCTCTTATGCGCCAGACAGACGGGCTGGCCCGACGAACTGACGGACGATGCCCGATTTAGACGCGACCGATCTCGACATCCTGCAGCTCCTCCTTGAAGACGGGCGCCGGTCGTTCCGCGAAATCGCCGACGAGGTCGACCTCTCACCGCCGAGCGTCTCGAACCGCGTCGAGCGGCTCCGAGAGCTCGGCGTCGTCCGCCGGTTCACCGTCGAGGTCGACCGGACGAAGCTGTCGGGCGCCGACGAGACGCTCCTGTTCATCGAGAGCACGCCGGACGAAGCCGCTGCCGTCCTGGACGCGGTAAAGGGCGTCGATGGGGTCGAACACGCGTTCCGTACCGTAGAGGCCCGCATCGTCGCCAAGGCCGTTCTCTCGCCGTCGGAGGTACACGACCTCTTCCGCGAGACGCTGGATGACGAGCAAGTCAGGGAGTACCGTATCGACCCGGTTCTGGACTCCGTCTGGCGGCCCCAACTCGGCGCCGGCGGGTTCGACCTCGAGTGTATGGTCTGTGGCAACACCATCACCAGCGACGGGGAGACGGTCCAGCTGGACACGGGCGACACGTATCACGTCTGCTGTCCCGTCTGCGCGGAGAAGGTGATGGACGAGCACGACCGGCTCGCGGAGGGAGCACACTCGGAGGAGCAGGACTGAACGGTTCGGTCCCCGTCACGACACCGGCTTCGGTTCCCCGGGGTCAGACGCCTCGCGTATTTCGAAACTGTAAATCAGACGGCACCAGTCCCGAGAAGTGTAAGGGAGATAGTCACAGCCAGAGACAGCATAAGAGCGACAGGCCAACGTGAGTGGGGCCTGAGTGGGAAATCTCTGTAAACCGAAGCGACAGGACTGCTCACCGCCGAACCGGTTGAAACCGACGTACCTAACGTACGAAAGGAAAATCCAGGAAAACCACGGGCTCCTACCTTGAGGTGCGATGTCCCTGACAGAGACGATCTCCAAGATCGACGAACTGAGCGACGAACAGCGAGACTGCATCGAGATCTGCAACGAAGCCGCGACCGTCTGCGAGTGGTGTGCAGACGAGTGCCTCGGCGACGAGGACATGGAGGAGTGTGCCCGCCTCTGCCGAGACGTGGCCGACATTGCGTCCCTCCACGCCCGCTTCATGGCGCGTGACTCCGAATACAGCACCCAGCTCGCCGAAGCCTGCGCCGGCGTCTGCGAAGCCTGTGCCGAGGAGTGCGACCGACACGACGCCGACCACTGCCAGGCGTGTGCCGACGTGCTCCGCGAGTGCGCCGAGAGCTGTCGCGACATGATGAACGCCTAAACGGAAAACGGCACCGACGGTCTCTGCCGGCTTTTGCCGGCCGCCGATTGCACCTCCCGTGGCTGGCACGGACGAAGTTGTCTCCGGTGAACCGCCAGCTCAGCTGAGCAGCCGCCGGAGCACCAGGTGGAGGATACCGCCGTTCTCGACGTACCTGACCGCAGCGGGCGTACCGACCTGTGCCGTCACGGGGAACTCCACAGTCGAGCCGTCCTCTCGCTCGGCGACGACGGTCAACTCGTCCTCGACCTCGAGACCGTCGTCGAGGCCGTGGATGGCGAACGTCTCGGAGCCGTCGAGTTCAAGGGACTCCCAGGAGTCGCCCTCGTGGAACTGCAGCGGGAGGACGCCCATGCCGACGAGGTTGTCCCGGTAGATGCGCTCGTAGCTCTCCGCGATGGTCGCCTTCACGCCGAGCAGGTCGGTCCCTTTGGCCGCCCAGTCGCGGCTGGACCCCGTCCCGAACTCCTCGCCGGCGGCGACGACGAGCGGGGTTCCCTCCTCGCGGTAGCGTTCGGAGGCCTCGAAGACGGTCATCTCTTCACCGGATGGCTGGTGGACGGTGAAACCGCCCTCGACGTCGTCGAGCATCTGGTTCTCGATGCGGACGTTCGCGAAGGTGCCGCGCATCATGACCTCGTGGTTGCCGCGACGTGCACCGTAGGTGTTGAAGTCGTAGGGTTCGACGCCCTGCTCGAGCAGCCACTGGCCGGCTGGCAGGTCGGGGCCGAACGGCCCGGCGGGGCTGATGTGGTCGGTCGTCACGGTGTCGCCGAGCAGCATGAGACAGCGGGCGCCCTCGATGTCCGCGACGCCGGGCTCTTCGAGCGGGAAGTCGGTGAAGAACGGCGGCTCGCGGATGTAGGTCGAGGTCTCGTCCCAGTCGTAGACGTCGCCGGTGGGGGCGTCGAGTGCCTCCCAGCGCTCGTCACCCTCGAACACGGAGGCGTACTTCTCCTGGAACATCGACGTGTCGACGCTGTCGTGGACCGCCTGGTGGACCTCGTCCGAGGATGGCCAGAGGTCGGCCAGGTAAACGGGTTCACCGTCCTGGTCCGTCCCCAGCGGCTCGGTCTCCAGGTCGATGTCCATCCGCCCGGCGAGGCCGTAGGCGACGACCAGCGGCGGACTGGCGAGGTAGTTCGCGCGGATCTTCGGGTGGATGCGCGCCTCGAAGTTGCGGTTGCCCGAGAGCACGCTCGTCGTCCAGAGGTCGTGCTCGTCGATGGCGGCCTCGATTGCTTCCGGGAGCGGGCCGGCGTTGCCGATACAGGTCGTGCAGCCGTAGCCGACGACGTTGTAGCCGAGCCGTTCGAGGTAGTCGAGAAGCCCGGACGCCTCGAGGTACTCGGTGACGACGCGGCTGCCCGGGGCGAGGCTCGTCTTGACGTAGTCGGGCACGTCCAGCCCCCGCTCGACCGCGTTCTTCGCGAGCAGCCCGGCCGCGAGCATCACGGACGGATTCGAGGTGTTCGTACAGCTCGTGATTGCGCTCACGACGACCGAGCCGTGGCCGATATCGATTGTCGAACCGTCGTCGAGTTCGACCTCGACACGCTTGGTGAGTTCGCCGAGGTCAGGGTGCTCGGGGGCCTCCTCGTGCGGCTGGGACATCGACCCGCCGTCGGTCGCACCTGCTGGTGCCTCGCCGTCGCCGCTACTGCCGCCCTCGCCGAGCCAACGGGCGATTGCCTCCTCGTCGACGTCGTCGACGTGCTCTTCCAACTCGCCGTAGAGCAGCTCGCGGAAGTGCGTGCGCATCTCGCCCATCGGAACGCGGTCCTGCGGACGCTTCGGCCCGGCCAGGCTCGGCTCGACCGTCGAGAGGTCGAGTTCGACCGTCTCCGTGTACTCGGGTTCCTGTTCGCCGAACAGGCCCTGGGCCTCGAGGTACTCACGCACGAGCTCGATGTGCTCCGGTTCGCGACCGGTCAGCTCGAGATAGTCCAGCGTCGCTTCGTCGACCGGGAACATGCTGATGGTCGAGCCCTGCTCGGGCGCCATGTTCGACAGCGTCGCCCGGTCCGGGACCGTGAGGTTCGCGACGCCGGGGCCGAAGAACTCGACGAACCGGTCGACGACGCCCACCTCACGCAGCTGTTCGGTGACGTGCAACACGAGGTCGGTCGCGGTCGCCCCCTCAGGGAGGTCGCCCGTCAGCCGGACGCCAACGACCTCTGGTAGCTTCATCGTGATGGGCTGGCCGAGCATCGCCGCCTCGGCCTCGATACCGCCGACCCCCCAGCCGACGACCCCGATGCCGCCGATCATCGGCGTGTGGCTGTCCGTCCCGACCAGCGTGTCCGGGAACAGCCAGTCGGTCCCGTCGACTTCGCGGTCGTGGACGACCCGGCCGAGGTACTCCAGGTTCACCTGGTGGACGATGCCCGTCCCGGGCGGGACGACGCTGAAGTCGTCGAACGCCTGCTGGGCCCACTTGAGCGCCCGGTACCGTTCGGCGTTGCGCTCGTACTCCATCTCGACGTTCTTCTCGTAGGCGTCCTCCGAGCCGAAGAAGTCGACCTGGACGCTGTGGTCGATGACCAGATCGATGGGTACCTCCGGCTCGACGATTCGCGGCGGTTTGCCGGCGCGGTCCGCCGCCGACCGGAGCGCCGCCAGGTCGACGACGGCCGGAACGCCGGTCAGGTCCTGCAGGACGACGCGGGAGGGCGTGAACGGCAGTTCGACGTCGGGGACCTCCGGCTTCCACGACGCCGCGTTGCGCACATCCTCCTCGGTGATCATCTCACCGTCGACGTTGCGGAGGACGGACTCGAGGAGGACGCGGATGCTCACGGGGAGCCGGTCGAGCTCGCACAGGCCCTCGTCCTCGAGGACCGTGAGGTCGGCCATCTTGTAGCTGGTGCCGCCGTGTTCGAACTCGCGGATGGCACCGAATGGGTCTTGGCGCGTCATTATCTCTCCTTCGTGTGACAAGGTCAAGAAGGTAGCCCCGGAGGCGGGCTGTTCAGACATGTTTTGGAGAGAAGATGTTGGTCGTCGAGGCGGAATCTGTTACCCCACGAAATCTCCGTTTGAAAGCGTGGGGTAACAACGGCACTCATCTGCACCGTGTTCCTCTCCAGGTGTCGCTGGACAGCCTGTCGTCGGTCGTGGACAGGCCTTTCAAATATGCTCTACAATCATCCGAGTTAGGAGCAGGTAACTACCGTTTCTAGGTGTGGAAGGGGCCTCATTCAGCTGTCCTAGTTCTTCTAAGGGTCAATGAAACCAGCAGATTTGTTCCCTTGTCGAGGCAGTATGAGTGTTCCAAATATCTTAATCACGATTTTACTAATCGAGATTTTACAGAAGTGCGAGGTTCCAAACTTCTGGACTGAATTGGTCGATACGCGTCGAACAGCGTACCGCCAGCGTAACATCCTCCCCGGTACAGTGACTGTGATCCACGTCTGCTCGGCAACTGTACCTACCATGCGCCGACCCCCGGGTTCTGGATCGCCGTCCAATCGTTTCATAGGGCCGATTGAAATTTCCATCAACCCCCCGGGGTTCACCGGATATCGGGGGTCGACGGAAAATCTCATTGGTGAGGGGTCAGTATAGGACCGACAGTGGCCGAATCGGCCATGGTTACAGACGAACCCTTGTGGGGTTGAAGCATGCCGATTGAACTCGACCGACCCGTCGTGCGAGACGGTTACAGACGAACCCTTGTGGGGTTGAAGCATTGGGCGACGGTTCCGCTTGTTGGTTGATTGTCGAGTTACAGACGAACCCTTGTGGGGTTGAAGCACACCGTGCTGTTCGAAGTCTCGAGTCATCTTCTCGGTTACAGCTCCAACTTGGTGATGAGACAATTGACTAATTGAACCAACGCCCGCTGATTCTGCCATCTTCGAACCTCGGTTCCGAGATTTTTGAAGAACCATACCTGAGAACACGACGAACGAGGGTGCTGGAGAAGCAGAGTCGATTCGCCTGTCCGCGACGGCGATGATACCGACGGCCCGCTGACCAGCACAGAAAGCTACCGACGGCCGAGACCGCGTCCTACTCGGCGACTCGGAGGTCGACGGTCTCCGTCTGGTAGTCTTCGATGAACGCCCCCGGTCCACCGAAGCTCACCTCGCCATCCTCGGTCTCGAGGTAGATACTCGCTTCCAGGGTGTACTGGTTGGTCGAGTCACCGACGAACGCTTGCCTGATCTGTGAGACCCGTCCAGAGATTTCCGTCCCGCAGTCCGTCTCGATGTCCGCCCAGAGCTGGGTGCCGTCCCGGTGGTGTAGGTACCCCTGGACGACCGCCTGGCGGAACCAGTCGAAGGAGTTCGGGAGTGGGTCGGGGTCGGCGACGTACAGCTCGGTCGATGCTGGCCAGTACGCGCTGAGGTACATCGCGTTGACGGTCCCGGACAGGTGTTGCTCGGAGACGGCGACCGCCTTCTTGTCACCGTGGGGTCCGGTGAAGAAGTCGACGTCGCCGATCGTCGCCGAGTCGTTATCGACGGCGTACATGAACGGGAGTCTCGCATCCCAGCAGCTGACCACGTCGGCGACTCCCTCGAACTGGCTGGCCGGGTTCTCCACCTCACTCTCGTGCATCTGTCCGAGGAGCAAGAAGACGAGGACGTCCCTGTCGACGGCGGCCCGTAGCTCCTGTTCGATCTTCGGGTAGATGTCCATGGGCACCGTCACGAACGCCTCGTGTTCGGCCTCCGAGAGCGCAGTCCGGAGCCGTTTCAGGACCGTCTCTCGCGACTTTACGATCCGGATCTCGGGCGCTGTAGACGTGGCGTCGTTGAACCGGTCCTCGAGTGAGGGCGTCAACGATTCGAGTCTGTCCGAGAGGTTGTCCATCGCTTCCGCCGGGGGAAGGGCTCGAATCGCGGTCGGCGACGCGTGGTCCTTGACGCGGACGAGCCCTCGGTTCTCGAGGCGCTCTGCGATGCCGTACACCGCACGCTGGGTGACGTCGGCGTCTTCCGCGACGGTACGCGTGGTCGCCTCTCCGTGGGTGAGGAGGGCGAGATACGTGTCGATCTCGGTGTCGGAGAGGCCGAAGACCGAGAGTTCGTCTCTGAGGGTAGCTTCGTCGAGGGGTGTAGATCCTCGCATCGGTTGGTGTTGTGAGTGTTCGTCGGTCATGATTTGTGTACGTTCTGGATATCGGTGGGTCGGTGATGCGTTCGTGAGGCCACGAGAGCCCGATCAGGTCATCGAGACGGTTACGAAGCCATCGAAGTTGAGGATGACTCCCTGGGTGCGGTCGCCGAAGACGGCCTTTCCGGTGGGTGAGCGTCGCGCGCCCGGCAGGAAGACGTGGTCACAGCCGGTCCGCTCGGCGAGTGCGATGATGGCCTCTGCCTGGTCGTCCGTCTCGGCGATGACCGTCTCGAGAGCGTAGTCGACGGTCGGTTCGAGGATCTCGCTCGCCAGGTCGTCGACGTTGCCCGAGACCCCCTCGAGGACGTCGCTCTCGTCGTAACTGGTGTGTTCGACGCGGCCGATCGCGTCCAGGGTCGATTCGATCTTATCGAGCTGTGCCGGTGTGGCGAGCGCGGCGACGACAAGGTCGGTACTCTCGCCGGCGGCGAACGCCTTTGCCCGTTCCAGCAGGTCTCTCTCCCGGTCCGTGTCTTCGACGATGGTCAGTGCTCGTGGCATCGGTCTGGTGTGTGTCATGGATTCGATTTCAGCAGGGCTTCGAACGGGTCCCAGTCGTAGTAGATGAATGCGGCCGACCCGACGAGCATCGTCCCGAGCATCCCGACGCTCAGGAACGAGACGACGGCGGCTGCACTCCCCGGTTCGACGGTCGGGACCGATAAGGCGAGCAACGCGAGCAGTACCAGACTGGACGCGAAGAACGCACGCCAGACGGCCGTCACCGCCCGACACCCCCGGAACCGTCCCCGTAGGATGCACTGCTCGTCCGCGTCGAATCGGCGACATCGCGCCGACGGGTGCCAGCGACGCTACTGCCTGCGAACCACTGGGTCGCCCTTGCTGGTACCCGGTCAGTCATCGCTGGACCCCGTCACTGCAGTCTCCGTGGCCTCCACGCCGTCGAGCGGGTCGCTGTCCCAGTACTCGTGGTTCGGGTCGGTCCGGTGGCACGCTGTCGCACGCGTGCACCCGGGGGACGTGCCGTCCTCGAGTTCGGGCTTCTCTCTGATACAGGCCTCGCGTGCCTCGGGGCAACGGGTGTGGAACCGACAGCCTTCGGGTGGGTCGACCGGGTCCGGGATGTCGATGGAGCGGACCGGCGGGTCGACCATCTCCTGGCTGCTCGGGTCGAGGTTCGCCGTCGCCCACCGGAGGACCTTCGTGTAGGGGTGTTGCGGGTCGCCGAGGACCTCCTCTGGCGGCCCAATCTCGACGATTTCGCCGAGGTACATGATACCGATACGGCCGTCGGCCTTCTCGGCGAGGTACCGGGCGTTCGACAACGTGTGCGAGATGAACACGAAGGAGGTGTCGAACTGCTCCTGCAGCTCGAGGAGCAGGTCCATCGTCTCCACCCGGAGCGAGACGTCGAGTGCGCTCACCGCCTCGTCAGCGAGGATGACGTCGGGGTTCATCAGGAGCGCTCGGACGAGGGCGACTCGCTGTTGTTCGCCGCCGCTCAGCTGGTGCGGGAACCGGTGGGCGTAGTCCTGCGGGGGCTCCATCCCGACCCGGTCGAGCAGTGCGAAGATACGCGCGCGCCGGTCCTCGGTGGACAGCTCGTCGTTCCACCGTTTGAGGGGCGCCTCGAGCGACGTTAGCACCTTCTGGTTCGGGTTGAGCGCAGCACCGGGGTCCTGGTGGATCATCTGGAGCGCCTTCCGTATGTCTCCGTATGGCCGTTCGACGTCGCCCCGCCCATCCTTGGCATCCCACACGTCCTGCCCGCGGTAGCGCACGGAGCCGTCTGTCGGTCGCTGGACGCCGATGATGGTTTTCCCGAGCGTCGTCTTCCCACAGCCCGATTCGCCGACCAGTGCGAGGACGTCGTTCTCGGGGATGTCGAGCGAGACACCGTCGACCGCCTTGACCGCCTGTGGGTCCGTGTACAGCGACTCGATGAGGCCCTGCTCTTCCTCGAAGTGGACGGAGACGTCGTCGAGGGACATCACGACTTCGTCGTTCTCGTTCGAGTCCTCGGTCGCCTCCGGCACGTCAGCGGTCGCGTCGACGGACCCCTGGACGACGTCGGGATTGAACGGAACCGCCTCCTCTGCGTCTTCGTGGTGGAAACACGCCGTCTGGTGGTCGTGGTCGACGTCGAACCACGGGGGTGTCTCCGAGTGACACTGCTCCGTGGCGAGCGGGCACCGGGGGGCGTAGTGGCATCCATCAGGCGTGTGTGCCGGATTCGGCGCGGTGCCGTCGATGGGCTGCATTGTCTCCATCGGCGCGTCGAGGTTCGGGACGGCCTTCAACAGCGCCCGCGTATAGGGGTGCTGTGAGTTGCGGACGACCTGTTCGCTCGGGCCGACCTCGGCGAGTTCGAAGGCGTACAGGATAGCCAGTCGGTCCGAGAGCCCGGCGACGAGTGGGAGGTCGTGGGTGATGAACAGGATGGAGAGTTCGTACTTCTCCTTGATGTCGTCGAGCAGACTCAGGATGGACCGTTGCATCAGCAGGTCCAGCGCCGCCGTCGGCTCGTCCATCAGGAGGACGTTCGGCTCGAGGACGAGCGAGAGCGCGATCAGCGCCCGCTGACTCATCCCGCCCGAGAGCTCGTGGGAGTACGAGTCGAGGACACGGTCAGGGTCCAGATAGAGGTCCGAGAGCAGCTCGCGTGCTCGGTCCATGCCCTCGTCCACGTCGTAGTCGTGCGCCTCGAGTGTCTCCACGAAGTGGTCCCGGATGGACATAGTGGGGTTGAACGACGAGAGCGCGCCCTGGAACACCATCGAGATCTCCTCCCACCTGAGCTCGTTGAGCGCCGCATCGTCGAGGTCGAGCACGTCGACGGGGTCGCCGCCCCGTTCGGGGTAGTAGCGTATCTCGCCGGTCGTGATACCGGGCTCCTCGACGGCGTCCATCATCGCGTTGGCGAGCATCGACTTCCCGGACCCCGACTCCCCGACGACGCCGAGTATCTCTCCGCGTCTGAGGTCGATGCTCGCGTCGTCCAGCACCATCGCGTCTCTGTGCTCCAGGTCGTACGTGACGCTGACGTTGCGGGCTTCGATGATCGGGTCCGCTGCGTCGCGTCTCGTGTCGTCGTTTGCTCCCATGTCAGAT
This sequence comes from Haloarchaeobius lipolyticus, assembly GCF_051208015.1. Classification (NCBI taxonomy): domain Archaea; kingdom Methanobacteriati; phylum Methanobacteriota; class Halobacteria; order Halobacteriales; family Halorubellaceae; genus Haloarchaeobius; species Haloarchaeobius lipolyticus. The sequence goes on from NZ_JBPKGF010000005.1 coordinate 107,952, forward strand.
CCCTCCAGTGGTCGTCGTCTCTCTCTCCACGTCCTCGCCGTCGTCTGCTATCGACCGCGCGTGACGGGCGCGGACCCGCGGGTTGAAGATGCGGTCGGCACCCTGTGCGAGCAGCGTCAGTCCCAGCGCGAGGATGATGATGCACAGCATCGGCATCAGCATCCAGTGGAACGCCGCCGGGGACGACACGGCACCGGCACGCTCGACGGCCGCGTTCATCATCACGCCCCAGTTGACGCTGGTGTACGGCAACACGCCGAGGAAGTACAGGCCGACGGAGCCGAAGATGACGGCCCGGGCCTGCTGGACGAAGTTCATCGTGATGTACGGCATCAGGTTCGGGACGATGTCGCCGGTGATGATGGTCGGCGTCTTCATACCCATGATCCGCGACGCCTCCACGTACTCGGCATCGCGGAGCGTGAGCACCTGCGACCGTATCGCCCTGCCGAGGCCAGCCCACGCGTTCACCGTGATGAGGATACCGATGACCGCAGGGTTCCCCTTGATGTCGAGGGCGGCCGCCAGGACGATGGTCAACGGGAGGCCCGGGATGGTCATCATGATGTCCGTTACGGTCATCAGCACGCTGTCGGTCCGACCGCCCTTGTAGCCGGCGAGGGTCCCGACCGTCGTCCCGAGGACGACCGTGAACACGGCCCCCGACGCGATCATGATGAGCATCGACGGGGTCGCGTGGACGACCTGTGAGAAGATGCTCGCACCTGACGCCGTCGTCCCCAGCGGGAACTCCAGCGTCCGGAACGCACCGACGAGGCGCGGGCCCTGGTTGGGCAGTGGTTCCGGGACGAGCATCGTCCCGACCGTCGCCATCAGTAGGTACGCGAGGACGACCAGGATGCCGGTTCGGGCTCGCCAGTCGTCCCAGACGATACGGCCGGGCGCGAGTACCTTCTCCTCGAACCACTGACGGCGGCGCTCGGCCGAGGACATCGACACGTCGGCCATCTGCTCGAACTCCGAGACGGTCTGGCCACCGTCGGTCGCCACACGCCCCTTCCCGTCGTGGCCGGTGATGGCCGAGCGCGCGTTGGGGTCGACGTCGTAGTCGTTCCCAGTCCCCAGCGCGTTGACGACCGGGTCAGCGGCTGACTCGTCGTCAGTACGCTTCACGGGAATCACCTCCTTTGGCGCGGGGGTCGAGCCAGCCGTAGGTCAGATCCGCGATGGTGATACCGATGACCATCGCGATCGTGATGAGGATGAACCCGCCCATCATGAGCGGGTAATCTCGGGCGTTGATTGCCTGGATCAGGTAGAACCCGACGCCCGGGTACGCGAAGATGTTCTCGATGATGACCGCCCCCCCGAAGACGGTTCCGATGGCGATCATCAGCCCCGTGTACATGGGCAGGATGGCGTTCCTGGCGACGTACCGGATGGCGATACGACGCGTCGGGAGCCCGCGTAACCGTGCGGCACGGAGGTAGTCCTCGCCGAGGACGCGGATGCTGTTCCCCCGCATGCTCAGGGCCCAGCCGCCGAAGCCGACGAGCGCCATCGAGAGTATCGGCAACACCCCGTGGTAGAGCACGCTCAGCAGGAACGGGACGTTGAGTCCCGGTGTGAGCTCGGAGGCGTATCGACCACCGGTCGGGAACAGTTCGAGCCGGTAGCCCAGGAAGGCGATCAACAGCAGCGCGACGACGTAACTGGGCGTCGAGTTCAGGAAGAGCCCGACGCCGGTGCTCGCGACGTCGAACGACGACCCCTCCTTGTAGGCCATGAACGCGCCGAGCGTGATGCCGACGGTGAACGCGAGGAACAGTGCCGACGCGGTCAGGAACACGGTCCACGGGATGGCGGGGCCGATGATACTCGTGACTGGGCGTTCGAACCAGATGGAGCGACCGAAGTCCCCCTGCAACATCGACACCATGTAGTCGACGTACTGCACGTAGAAGGGTTCGTCGACGGCGATATTGGTCTGGGCGGCGATACGCCGGTTGATCTCCTCGGCCGAGAGGGAGCTGCCGCCTTGTTGTATCATCTCGGCCCGCAGGTAATCGAGCGGGCCGCCCGGCAGCAGCCTGATGAGGCCGAAGCTCGCCGATATCACGACGAATACGGTGAGCACCGACTGACCGAGCCGTCTCACTATGTAGGACATGGCTCTCCTCTAGTCACCTGCGCCGGACAGTTCGGAGACGAGAGACCGGGGCGAGACCTGCTTGCCGTCACGCACCGAGTCGTGGAGAACCGGAGCCTCGAACGTCTCGGGCACCTTCCAGTACTCCTTGGCGTCGTGGCTGTCGAAGATGAACTTCTGGTGGAAGTACGGGTAGGATTGGTTGTACGACGCCCAGCCCTGGAGCGCGGCGACGAAGTCGCCGTTCGGGTAGTCCTTCCCCCAGTAGGTGGAGGTGTCCTTCATCTGAGCCGAGGCCTCGATACCGAACTCGTTGAGGTGTGAGACGAGCGTCTCCGCGCCCGCGACCCAGTCGGAGAACCCGGACGGTCCCTTCACCGGCACGCTGAGCACCGTCCCGTGCTTCTGCCACTTGCCGTTCTTCTTCTCGTAGCCCGCTTCTTCGAGCAACGAGGCGGCCTTCTCGGTCTGGGACGAATCGACGCCGTAGGTCTCGAACTCGTCGGTGACGCCCTCGAGCCACGTGTTCGTGACCTGGCCGCTGAACTCGCTGGTCAGCCCGCTCGGATAGGTCACCGGTATCTTTGAGTTCGTGCCAGCGCCGGAGTTGCCAGCGACCGCCTTCCGATCGATGACGTGTGCGATGGCCTTGCGGACGCGAACGTCGTCGACGGGCGCTTTCGAGTGGTTGAAGACGAGTCCGAGCCCCCAGTGCCGCGGAATCAGGCTGACCTGCACGGAGTCGGGGAGCTGGTTCAGCTTGTTGCTCGGCATGAACAGCGTCGCCGAGCCGTCGGTCTTCTCATTGATGAGCGAGTTCCACCGGCTCTGGTTCGTCGGCTTGTAGAGGTACTCTGCTTCGGAGAAGTTGATGTTGTCAGCGTCCGGGTGTTCCTCGTACTTCGTGAGGAGCGTCCGTTGGCTGTCGGCGTCCTCGAACTGGAACGGGCCGGACCCGACCGGATCGGGCACGGTCTTGCTGGTGAGTTCGCTGAGTGCGGACGACCGCTCGTCCTCCGAACTCGCCTGGTCGAGACTGCTCACGAGGTCGCCGTAGGTCCCCTCGTGCGCGACGAGATACTTTGCCTGGACGTAGGGGAGGACGACGTCGCTGTTGACCGCCTCGGTGAGTATGACCTCGACGGTCGTCTCGTCGGCCGCGGTGACACGCTCGGAGACCGCGCCGAGGTCGTCGGGTGCGATGAACTGGCCCAGGTTCCCACCGCTGTAGACGTCCAGCTTTATCTGGTTCGTGACGTCCGTCGCGGTGACCGCACTGCCGTCGTGCCAGGTCTGTCCCTCACGGACGGACAGCGTGAGCGTCTTCCCGTCGACCGACCAGTCCGTGACGAGGTAGCCCTGGTACTCTTGCTTCGCGAGGTTGTACTCCATGAACCGGTCGAACAGCAACCGGCGTGGCTCCGCGAAGTTCTTCCCATTCCAGGGGTTGTACTGGGAGTCGGCCGGGACCGCCCACTGCGCGAGCGTCAGTCGCTGGTCGTCGCTTCCGTCGGTGGCCTTCCACTCGCCCGAGCGGGGAAGCCACTCGGTCGGCCAGTAGGTCTGCAGGGCGGGACTGTCCTTCGAGGGGACGTTCCAGTCGTCGGTCGTCTGGAACGACTGGGCGAGTTTCTCCTGCAGGGGCAACACCGGGAGCGTCTGGTTCGTGACGTACGCGAGCTCCTGGATGAGCTGCAGGCTCTCGCTCTCCACCTCGATGGGTTCGGCGGTCGTCTGGGAGTTCGCGCTCGAGTCGCCGCGGCTGGTGGTCTCGGCCGCCTGTTGACCACCACAGCCAGCGAGACCGGCCGTGAGACCCGTGGCACCGAGCCCGCGCACGAATCGGCGCCGGCTGATGTCCGTGGCCCGTGTTCCTCTGTCATTGTGTGACATCGTTCGTATGTCATTGTTATTCACAGCCAAATATAATTTCGGGTAGAAGAGGTTCTTCGGGATTTTCTCCTAGACTAAGTGAGTGGTCGCCGATGGAGTGAGTATGACAGGCGCCACACCCGGATACCGGCCGTCGAACGGCCCACGAACCGGACTCGCCGAGGGAACGAACGGTTTCACGGCAGGGAGTCCGTCGCAGTCGAGACGGCGAACTACCGGTTCGAGCGTGACCGCGACCGACCCCCGGAGGGAACGATGAGCGACGCAGCGACTGGGTCGACCCTCGACCAGCAGTGGTGGAAGGAGGCGGTCGTCTACCAGATCTATCCGAAGAGCTTCGACGACAGCGACGGCGACGGCGTCGGCGACCTTCGCGGCATCGAGCGCCGGGTCGACTACCTCGACGACCTCGGCGTCGACGCGGTGTGGCTCTGCCCGGTCTACGAGTCGCCACAGGCCGACAACGGCTACGACATCAGCGACTACCGCTCGATAGACGACGCGTACGGCGACATGGACGACTGGCGACGCCTACTGGACGCGCTTCACGACCGCGACATCCGGCTCATCATGGACCTCGTCGTCAACCACACCTCCGACGAGCACGAGTGGTTCCAGCGCTCCCGACGACGCGACGGCGAGTTCGAAGACTACTACATCTGGCGAGACGGGAGTCCGGACCAGCCTCCCAACAACTGGGAGTCGGTGTTCGGCGGTGCCGCGTGGTCGTACGACGACGAACGCGAGCAGTGGTACCTCCACCTCTTCGACGAGCACCAACCCGACCTGAACTGGCGCAACCCGTCGGTCCGGTCGGCGGTCTACGATATGATGAACTGGTGGCTGTCGCAGGGCATCGACGGCTTCCGGATGGACGTCATCAACCTCATCTCGAAGACCGAGGGGCTCCCGGACGGGGACGCGGGGCCGGGACTGACCGGCGCGGAACACTTCTTCAACGGACCGAACGTCCACGAGTACCTCCAGGAGATGCACGACGAGGTGCTGACTGACGATGCCCTCCTGACCGTCGGCGAGACGCCAGGCATCGACGTGGCGGACGCCCAGCAGTACGTCGGCCAGGACGGCCTCTCGATGGTCTTCCAGTTCGAACACGTGACGTTCGACCACGACGAGACGAAGTGGGACGCCGGCGACTGGTCGCTCGTCGAGTTCAAGGACATCATCGCACGGTGGCAGGACGGCCTCGCTGACGACGGCTGGAACAGCCTCTACCTCAACAATCACGACCAGCCACGGGCGGTCTCGCGCTTCGGGGACGACGACGAGTACCGCGAAGCGAGCGCGGAACTGTTCGGAACGCTCACGCACACGCTCCAGGGGACCCCATTCGTCTACCAGGGCGAGGAGATCGGGATGACGAATCGCTCGTTCGCGTCTCCCGACGAGCTCCGGGACGTCGAGTCCCTCAACTACGTCGAGGCGGCCATCGAAGCCGGCGACGCGACCGGCTACGAGGACGTCCGGGAGACAATCGAGTACATCGGCCGGGACAACGCCCGGACGCCCATGCAGTGGACCGACGAACCGAATGCGGGGTTCACCGACGGAGAGCCGTGGATCGACTGCAACTCGAACTACCGGACGGTCAACGTCGAACAGGCACGCGGTGACGAGGAATCCGTCTGGCACTACTACAGCGACCTCATCGACCTCCGGCACGAACACGACGTCCTCGTGTATGGAGAGTTCGACCTCCTCCTTCCGGAAGACACCGAGATATTCGCCTACACGCGGACGCTCGGCGACGACCGCGCGCTCGTGGTTCTCAACGTCGACACCAAACCAGCCGACATCGAGCTCCCCGACGAGGTCGACCTCGACGGACTCGACCTGGCCCTCGCGAACGCAGACGCTCCCGACTCTCCCTCTCCGGTCCTCACCCTCAGACCGTACGAAGCCCGCGTCTACCTCGCGACCGAGCAGCGCTCACAGACGACCGACGACTACTGACCGATGACAGGATCCGAGTCACAGCCGGCGGCAGCACAGCTCTCGAACGACGACATCGACCGCGCATGGTGGAAGGAAGCGATCGTCTACCAGATCTATCCCCGCTCGTTCAACGACAGCGACGGCGACGGCGTCGGGGACATCCAGGGCATCATCGACCGGGTCGACTACCTCGACACCCTTGGCGTCGACGTGGTATGGCTCTGTCCCGTCTATGCGTCCCCGAACGCGGACAACGGCTACGACATCAGTGACTACCGCTCCATACAGGACGAGTTCGGGACGATGGCAGACTGGGAGGAGCTCCTCGCAGTACTACACGAGCGAGATATCCGACTCATCATGGACCTCGTTGTCAACCACACCTCCGACGAGCACGAGTGGTTCCAGTGCTCCCGGCGACGGGAGGACGGGTACGAGAAATACTATCACTGGGTCGAAGGGTCACCGGACGAGCCACCGAACAACTGGCAGTCCATCTTCGGCGGGTCGGCGTGGGCGTACGACGACGAACGGGAGGCCTGGTACCTCCACGTCTTCGACGAGAAACAGCCCGACCTGAACTGGGCCAACCCCGCCGTCCGAGCGGAGGTGAAGGAGCTGATGCGCTGGTGGTTGGAGAAGGGCATCGACGGCTTCCGGATGGACGCGATCAATCACATCGTGAAGACGGACGGCTATCCGGACGGCGACCCTGACGCAGAGCCCGTCGGCATCGACCACTTCAAACACGTGCCGCCGATTCGGGACTACTTCGGGGAACTCCACGACGACGTCCTCTCGGAGTACGACGTGATGATCGCCGGGGAGATGGGCGGAACGAGCATCGCCGACGTCGCGTCATATCTCGAGCGCGGCGACTCCCCGCTCGACATGGCGTTCCAGTTCACCCACCTGTCCATCTTCGAGGAACCCGACGAGTGGGGCGCCGATTCGACGGCCAGCTGGGACCTCGTCGACCTCAAGGAGATCGTGACACGGTGTCAGAACGAACTGACCGGCGAGTGGTGGGACGCGGTGTTCATGGGCAACCACGACGTTCCCAGGCTCGTCTCGCGGTTCGGTGACGACGACGCACACCGGACGAAGAGCGCGACGCTCATCGCGACCTTCCTGTTGACGCTCCGGGGAACGCCGTACATCTACCAGGGCGAGGAGATCGGGATGACGAACCAGACGTTCGACAGCCTCGACGAGATCGACGACCCACAGACGCTGGGGCACGTCGAGGCCCTCCGTGACGCAGGGCGAATCGAATCCACCGACGCAGCGCTAAACTACGCCAATACCACGAGTCGCGACCACGCCCGGACGCCCATGCAGTGGACCGACGAACCCAACGGTGGCTTCACCGACGGGTCGCCGTGGCTCGCGGTCAACGAGAACACCGCCGACATCAACGTCGAAAAGGCAGTCGCTGCCGACGACTCCGTCTGGAACCACTACCGGCAACTCATCGAGCTCCGACACGAGACGGACGTCCTCGTCTACGGTGACTACGACCTCCTGCTCCCCGACGACCCACAGTTCTACGCCTACACCCGAACGCTCGGCGACGAGGCGATACTGGTCGTCCTGAACTGGTCGGGCGAGCGCGCGACGTTCGACTGTCCGACCGTCGAGACCGCAGGTTCGACGCTCATCTGGCGCAACTACGACGATACCCCGGGTGACCCGAACGGAGCGAGCTTTCGCCCGTACGAAGCGGCCATCTATCGGGTCTGACGCCAGCACCGTACTATAGCGGTCGGCGAAACCTTCCGCTCCCCACTACTCCTCGTCTTCGGACCGCAGATCCGACAGCGACCGCGACATCTGGTCGAACCGGCTCTGTGCAGACGATGCCCGCTCTTCCGTCTCGACTGGCTCGTAGGTGAGGACGGTCTGGCCGTCGTCATCGACGCGAAGCGTGAAGATCGCATCCTGATGTCGGCCTTCCTCCGGGAGGAACAACCGGGGGATGACGAGCTCCTCGACGACCTCCTCACCGTCCTCGCAGAGCAGGACCGCCAGTTCCTCCTCGAAGCGGTCGAGCACCGCGGTGTACGTTTTCTCGGTCATCAGTATGCCTCCTCTAGGACCGTCTCGCCGTTATCTGTTTGCACGGTGACGGTGTCGCCGTCGTTGTTCCAGATGGCCGACCCGCTGTTCCAGTAGAGGTCAGTCGCGGTGTCCTCGCCGCTGCCGGTGTGTAACGTCACCGACGCACCGGCCGCAAGCGTGAAGCCAGCGGGAACGGTGTAGCTGTTCCCAGCGGCGTCGGTGACCGTCCAGCCGGACATATCGACGGGCCGGGAACCGTCGTTGACGAAGACGACGTACTCGTCGTTGAGGTTCTCCGATTCGACCCCGGCCGCGTCGGCGTTGACGTACTCGACGGTGATGCCGCCGTCGGTCGCCACCGGAGGCGCCGTGTAGGGCTGCGGTGTCTTCGTGGGGCCGTTCGCCTGTTCCGTCGTTCCCTCTATCGTGATCGTGTCCCTCAGTGTGAGCGGTCCATCGGTCCCGGGTTCGACCGGTGAGCCTTCGCGGAGCAAGGTCGCGTCGGTGGGGGCCTGCCGTTGGGTCGAGATGCTCAGCGTCCGTCCGTCGGTGGCGAGTTCGATGGCGCCGTGCGTCGCCGTCCAGTAGGTCGGAATCGACCGCTCGGCGAGGCGCTGCAGTACCTCGTCGTCCGGGTGGCCGTACTGGGAATCGTACGCGCTGGAGACGATGGCCACCCGCGGTGAGGCGGCGTCGAGAAGCGCTGCACTGTTGCTCGACCGACTCCCGTGGTGGCCGGTCATCAGGACGGTCACGTCGAGCTCGTCGCGCTGGTTCGCGAGCAGATACTCCTCGAGCGCCTCCTCGCCGTCGCCGGTGAACAGGAACGAGACCCCGCCGTACTGGACCCGGAGCGAGAGGCTGTTCTCGTTGCGAGCCTCGCTCGCGATGTACCCCTGGGGCGGGGCCAGGACCGACGCGTCCACGCCCTCGAACGGGATGCGGTCGCCAGCACCGGCGCGGTAGAGGGGGACGTCGTACACCTCGACGGCGTCGAGATACCGTGCGTACGTGCTCGACGAGGCGGCGATACCGGGGTCGTAGATGGCGCCGACTCCGCCGTACTGCGTCTCGAACGTCTCGATGACGGCAGCATGGCCGCCAATGTGGTCCGCATCGGCGTGGGAGGTGACGAGGTGGTCGATCCGGGTGATACCATTCGCTTCCAGGTAGGCGAGCACGTATCTCCCGCGGTTCCGCCAGTCGCCGGTGTCGATGAGCATCGTCTCGTTGCTTGGAGCGACGAGCAGGATGCTCGTCGACTGGCCGACGTTGATGAAGTGGACACGCAGTGTTCCGTTCCCAGCCGCAGGTGTCTGGGTCGTGACGATGTCTCCCCGTGGTGTATCGGCTCCGGATGTGGTGCCGTCCGAGTGTACGGAGTCGCCTGTACATCCGGCCAACACGACCAGAAAGACGACGAAAAACACCCCCCAGGACCGCATGTGTCGCATAGGTTATTTCACGCTTTTCGGGCGGAAATCCTCTCCGCTCACCCCAGTCTGACAAGCACTAGTCGCCACCGAAGTGGACCGATGTAGAGAGAGCGGGGATACCTCGCTCGACGTCGGTTCCCCGGACTACGAACACGGAAACTACTCTTTCTCTCAGTGAGGGTGCAGGGCGTCCTGTAGAGCCGCAATCTCGAAAGTCGCACCCAGAGACATGCCCCTTCTCCCATAGGAGCGAAAACGATACTCTAATCCGACTCGTAGCCCGGCGCGTCGCCGGTCACGCCCAGCGTCGCCCGGGAGTTCTCGTCGGGCGGGCTGCCGAACGAAGGGAGGACGCCGGCCGCGTCGATGGACTCGCTCCCGATGAGGGCGAAGCCTGCGAAGATGATGCCGAAGCCCAGCATGGCGCTCGGTGCGATCGACTCGGAGAGCAGTGCCCAGCCGCCGAGCGTGGCGACGACGGGCGTGACGTAGAAGACGAGGTTCGTTCGAACCGCGCCCACCTCGTCGATGAGCCCGAAGTAGATGATGTAGGCGAGGGCACCGGCGAACACGCCGAGGTAGACGAGCGTGAGCAGTGCGGCGGGCGTGAGCCTGACCGCGGCGACCTGCTCGCCCGTCGCCCAGCTGAGGCCGTGCATGAGGACGGCTGCGAGCGGCAGTCCCCACGCGGTCCGGACCGTACTGGAGAGGGTTCCCTCACGCCAGCGGATGAGGACGGTCCCGAGGGCGCCGATGGCCGCGCCGACGAACAGGACGACCTTGCCGTAGCCGACGCTGGTCAGGCTCGCCGGGTCGACGCCGACGACGAGTGCGACGCCAGCGAGGCCGAGCAGGAGGCCGGCGGTCAGCCGGCGGGATACGCGCTCGTCGGCGAGCAACAGCGCGGCGAACACCGGCGTCAGGATGGGGTTGAGGCTCGCGATGATGGCCCCCACCGCCGAGGTCGTGTACGCCTGGCCGATGAACAGCAGTGCGTTGGCTGCACCGATCGCCAGGCCACCGGTGGCGACGATACCTATGGCGTCGCCAACCGTTCGGGGTACGAGCTCGCCCAAGTCACGGGTCGCGACGACGTAGCCGACGAGGACGACTGCCGCGATGTCGAATCGGAGCGCGACGAACAGGAGCGGGGGGAAGTAGGCCAGCCCTGCCTTCACCGCGACGAAGGTCCCACCGAACAGCACTGCGACGGCGAGGAAGGAGAGGGCGGTCCGTCGGTCACCAGACATCAGCGACTGCCCTCCGCGGCGCGATGCCGACCGGTCCGACCGGAGAACTGACGCATCCTCAACACAACTGCATATCTTGAAGAGAGAGACGTATGCATCGTATCTACACCTACTGGACACAGCCACTTAGCGTCGTTTCTAAATCCTTACACGTCGTGCAAGGCCATCGGAGCGCACGCCAGTTTCACAGCGTGCAATCGTTTCGCAGTGCGAAAGCGGTTTGAGTGCGGTCCACCGTGTAGCGGTATGGAGACTGCACTCGAGGAGATCGAGTTCCTGGCGCTCTCGGCCAACCGTGTCACCGTGCTGGAGTGCCTCGCCGAGGGACCGCAGTCCCGGTCGGACCTCGCCGACGCGACGGGTGCCTCGCAGGCGACGCTCGGGCGCATCCTGGAGGACCTCGAGGCCCGGTCGTGGATCGAGCGAGACGGAGGCACGTACGTCGCGACGCCGACGGGCCAGCTCGTCTCCGACGGCTTCACCAACCTGCTGACCGTCATCGAGACCGAGCAGGCACTCCGCGAGCTTGTCCCGTACCTGCCCGGAGACGCGATTTCGTTCGACCTCGCCCATCTCGCCGACGCGACGATCGTCCAGCCGAGTCAGACGAGGCCAAGCGCCCCGCTCCAGCGCACACTCGACCTCACGACGTCGGCCAGCGAGATTCGGAGCTTCTCGCACGCCTTCAACAACCAGAGTCTCGCGACCGTCCAACAGCAGGTCTCGGACGGGCGGCTGACGTTCTCCGGTGTCTTCGCCAGGTCCGCCATCGACGCACTGACTGCAGAATCCGAGCTCTGCAGTCTACTGGGTGAACTGGTTGACGACCCCGCGGCCGAGATACGGGTGTACGATGGCGAGGTCCCGCTCGCGGTGACCATCGCAGACGACATCGTCCACCTCCTGTTGCGGGACGATCGCGGTATTCTCCAGGGTTCGATAGATACCGATGTCGATGCAGTTCGAGAGTGGGCGGCAGAGCGTTTCGACAGCTACTGGGCTGCGTCGGAACCGCTCGACCGAGCTGCCCTCTCGACGAAGTGACAGAGTAGTATCCTCGCCGGGTGAAAAGCCGTCAACACCGAATCGGGCGGCCATCGTCATCGTCGTCGTCGACGGTCCTGAAGATGACCTCGTCCAGTTCCAGCAGAACTTCCGTGATGTCGTTGTCCAGATTTAGCCGGAACACGGGGCCAGCGGCAGACCTGCCTGCGGGAACCTGCTCGACGATGCCGAGCGCCATGAGCCCGATGACGTGGTCCTCGACCGTATCTGCGTCGACGTCGATCGGCTCGCTGATGTCACGCGCACTGAAGGTGTCTATCGGATGTTCGAGGAACGTACAGAGTATCTCGACCCGGTCCTGAGAGGAGAGAAGACGGAGGACGGGTGACACCTGCTCTCGTTCCTGTGCGAGCGATTGAACCATATCTCTCGGGTCTCGTGCGTCCTCAACCAGTCCTTACCTTCACGTGTACACCATTTATAAGATAGGCGATAATTGTGACGATGTCGGTACTGTTCGATGCGTTCACGGTGCGGCCGTGAATGTCGCCACTCAGTTGACGTGTGGACAGGTATCTGAGGTGGCTGTGACGTCATGTCGTCAGTCGTTTGCCCGGATGGCAACAGCGGTAGTGCCGAGCTCGTCTTTCAGGAACAGTCGGCTGGTCTCTGCAGGATACCGTGTTGAGAAGCAGTACCCCAGATTACTCTTCCAGCACCGTCGCCAGCGCGTCCATCACGTGGTCGACCTTCTCCACCTTCGCGTTGTACCCCATGTGGCCGACGCGGAGGATGTCGTCGGCGAGGTCGCCGAGTCCGGTCGAGAGGACGACGTCGTGCTCAGCCTCCAGCTCCTTCTGGACGGCGCCCGCTTCTCCGGGGAGGTGGAACGCCGTCACCGTCGGGGCGCTCCGCTCGGCGTCGGGATAGAGGTCGAGGCCCAGTTCGTCACCCCGCTCGCGGCAGTGCGCGGCGACCGTTTCGTGACGCTCGTAGACCGACTCGACGCCTTCCTCGTGCAGCATCGAGAGCGATTCGTCGAGGGCTGCGACGTTGGCGACGAGGTGCGTGTACGGGAACATCTCGCTCGTGTCCCGCCACGGCAGTAGGTTCGTGTAGAGCGAGTTGGGGTCTCGTTCCTCCGCGACCTCCCAGGCGCGGTCGCTGACGGCGACGGTCGTCAGTCCCGGGGGTGAGCTGAACGCCTTCTGGGATGCGCCGAGGTTGACGTCGATGTGCTCGCTGGGGACGGGCGTTCCACCGAGCGAAGAGACGGCGTCGACCACGGTCAAGACGTCGTGTTCGTGGCACAGTTCGAGCACGGGTTCGATGTCGTTGAGCGCGCCGGTCGGCGTCTCGCAGTGGACCATCGTCGCCAGCGTGAAGTCACCGTCTTCGAGCGCTTCCTCGACCCCGGCGAGGTCGAGCGGGTCGGAGTAGTCTGCGCCTACCAGCGTCGGCTCGCCACCGTAGTTCTCGACGAAGTCGGCGAAACCATCGCCGTAGAGCCCGTTCGAGACACAGAGCACCTCGTCGCCGGGTGCGACCGTTGAGGCGATGGCTGCCTCGAGTCCGAGGATGCCCTCGCCGCCCATGACGACGACGTCGTCGTCTGTGTCGTAGACGGTCTGGAGCTTCGCACAGACGTCGTCGTAGGTGTCGAAGAACGCCTGCTCGACGTCGGGGTTCGGCATCGGGTCGCTCATTCGCTCGCGGACCCGCGGCGGGACCGCCGTGGGGCCAGGTGTCAGCTGCATACGCTGGCGTTACTGGGGATGGGGCTTAGCCGTAGGGGGTCTCGTTGCGTTCGGCCACCGTCACTCGAGCGGTTGGCCGTAGTCGACCTGCTTCGGACGGAACCCTGCGTCCCGGTAGAACCGGCGTGCGTCCTCGTTCTCCCATTCGCAGGCGACCTTCACGTGGTCGCACCCCCTGTCGCGAGCCAGTTCTCGCACCTGTTCGATCGCTTGGCTACCGTGGCCCACCGACCGGCGACCTTCGTCGATGAAGAGGTTCACGATGCGAAGATAGTGCGAGTAGGTCCGGGAAGGGTGGTGGCCCTCGCGGAGTGTGAGGAAACCGACTGTCTCGTCTTCGTGAACGATGAGGTAGTCAGTGATTTCCTCGTCATCCAGATGGGCCCGGAACCCCTCTTGCGAGACCTCGTCGACGTTCTGGTATACCAGTTCGTTTAGCTCGTCGTAGTGCTCCGTCGACCTGGCGAGTGCGTACCAGCGCGTGATGAGGGCGTCGAGGTCAGCAGCGGTGGCTTCGACCAGTTCCATACGACAGCCGCGAACCGCCAGCTCTTCAGGCTTCGCCCAGGGTGTTAGGGACTGACAGGGAACTCGTCTCAGTCGTCGTCCGTTCCCTCGAAGCCGGAGAATGAACTCCGGTGCGTGTTCCGGATCAGGTCCTCGTCGGAGACCTTGAGTCCGAGCTCGTCCAGTTCCTCACCGATGCGCGTCAGGTCGTCGCCGTCGGTCCCGATAGCTCGAACGAGCACGTTGCCCTCTCCGGTCATCACCTCCTGCACCTCGACGACGCCGTCGACAGTGGCCGCCGCTTTCGCGAGTTCCTCCCGTGTCGGAATCGGGGCCGTGCAGACGATCAGCGTGAACAGCTGGTACCCGGCTCTCTCGTAGTCCACATCGGCGTGGTAGCCGCGTATCACGCCGTCGGCTTCGAGCTGCTGAATCCGATTGCGGACGGTGCTTGGGGAGACATCGAACGCGCCGGCGATGTCGCTCGAGGACGTCTGCCGAGCTTCCGTCTGGAGGTGAGAGAGGATGCGTCGGTCCAGGTCGTCTAGCTCTCGAATCACCATCTACGGTACATCCAGTAGGTTCCAAGGTAAAAGTGTGGCCACAAGAGATTGGCAGGAAAGACATCGAACCCTGCCTGAATTCCTGCTTTGACAAACTAATACTTAAGCTATGGGACAGTCCGTCACTTTAACACGGCTGGCGGACGAACCGACGGGCACATCCAACCGATGAACACTGTCGAGATCACGCTTCGCCTGTTCGCAGGGACGTTGCTCATACTCGCGAACGGTTTCTTCGTCGCAATCGAGTTCGCATTGACACGCGCTCGCCAGTTCACGGAAGACGAGTTCGTCGACGGTGACGCGAGGCTGGAGCGGGCGTGGGAGATGACCGACGATCTCGAACTGTACCTGACGACGTGCCAGGTCGGTATCACCGCATCCAGTATCGCCGTCGGTATCGTCGCCGAACCGGCGCTCGCCGCTATCTTCGAGCCACTGTTCGGCGGCACGCCGCTCGCGAGAATCGGCGCTGGTGCGCTCATCGCCTACTTCATCATCAACCTCATCCACCTGACGCACGGTGAGCAGACGCCGACGTACCTCGGCGTCGAGCGCTCACGGCTGGTCTGTCGGTACGGTGCCGCACCGCTTCACTGGTTCTACGTACTCATCTCGCCGCTCATCAAGCTCGGCGACTGGGTCGCGAAGGGGACCCTCCGACTGTTCGGCATCGAGATGTCGGGTGCGTGGCTCGAAGCCGAAGAGGACGTCATCGAGTCCCGCAGTCAGCTTCGCAACCGCATGAGCTCGCTCCTCGAACGCGGGGAGATCGAAGGCGAGCGTCACGACGAGGTGTTGAACGCGCTGGCGGCCGGAACCATACTGGTGCGGGATATCATGGTCGACGAGTCGGACGTCGTGTACCTCTCGACGGACGTCACCGTCGAGGAGAACCTCACGCGCCTCTCCGAGACACCACACACCCGGTATCCGCTCGTCGGTGCGACCCCCGAGGACGTGAAGGGGACCGTCTACGTGCCCCAGGTCGTGGACAAGATCGACGAGCTGCGAGCGGGAGACGTGACGTTCGAGGAGATCGCTGCGCCGCCGATGACGATGTCGGCGGACACCACCGTCAGCGACGCCATCGACCGGTTCCAGGCGGAAAGCCAGGAGCTGGCCCTGATTCTTTCCGACGGCGAGGTCGTGGGCCTGCTCACGGCGACCGACGCCTTCGAAGCGATCATCGGCGACCTGGAAGACCCGCTGGACGCAACGAACTCCGACGGTTGACGCTCTCAGGAGGCAGTGCTGGACGGGAAGGCTCAAAACCGTCCCCCACACAGAAGCGGGCATGAGCAAACTCTCGCCCGCGGACCTCGACCGCTACATCTTCTCCCGTACGGGCGCACCCAACGACGACCTGCTCGTCGGCCCCGGCTACGGCGAGGACGCTGCGGCCATCGCGACCGACGACGGGACCATGGTCGTCAGCACCGACCCAATCTCGCTGGCCGCCGAGCGCATCGGCACGCTCGGCGTCGCCATCGCGAGCAACGACGTCGCCGCCTGCGGTGGGCGGCCGGAGTGGCTCGTAAGTACCATCATGCTCCCGGAGCCGGACGTCGAACTGCTCGACGAGGTAACCGCCCAGCTCGACGCGGAGAGCAAGCGACTCGGCATCACCATCGTCGGCGGCCACACGGAGACGGTCGCCGGCCTCGAACGGCCGCTCCTCTCCATCACCTGTATGGGCCCGACCGACCGGTACGTTCCGACCTCGAGTGCAGCCCCCGGCGATGTCGTCCTGCTCACGAAGGGCGCCGGCATCGAGGGGACGGCCGTCCTCGCGACGGACTTCCGCGACGCACTCGATGAGGCCGGCGTCGACGCCAGCACGGTCGACCGGGCGGTCGGCTTCTTCGACGACATCAGCGTCATGCCCGAGGCAGCCGTCCTCTCTCCCGTCGCGACAGCGATGCACGACCCGACCGAGGGGGGCGTGCTCAACGGGCTCGTCGAACTCGCCTGTGCCTCCGACGTCCGAATCGAGGTAGACGCCGACGACGTGCCGGTCCGAGACGAGACGCGGGCGCTCTGTGACGCGATGGGCGTCGACCCACTCCTAATCCTCGGATCCGGGGCCCTGCTCGCGACGGTCCCTGGTGACGACGTCGACGACGCACTCGCGGCGCTCGACGCGGAAGGGATCGACGCGACCGCGCTCGCGACTGTCGAAGAGACGACCTCTGTGGCGGAGCCTGGCGTCGTCTACGACGGCCAGCAGTACGCGGGCGGGGTTCGCGACGAGATGTACGACCTCTGGGGATAGCGGTCTCATACCAGAGGTGAGTCGGCTCGTCCTCGTACACGCAATCGAATTTTCCCTTCCGTGACGAGTGCATCGCTAGTTTTCACCAGCGATATCCAGGAGTCGCCACCACAATGGACTTGTATACAGGGCCGTATACATCTCGTATGAGCAAAAGCATCCGGGTCGACGACGACACTCACGAAGCGCTGGCGGCGCTGAAGGGTGACGACGAGACCTTCGATGAACTACTGTCTCGGCTCCTCAGAGAGCGACGAGACAGCGTTCGGCAAGGGGCAGGTCTCTGGGCAGGGACGGATGCTGCCGAAAAGGCTCGTAAAGCGCGTAAGGACATGAAGAAGGACGTCGGTGTCAGATGACCCTGTACGACAGTAGCGTCCTCATCGACTACCTTGACGGCAACGACGACGCTGTGGACTACGTAGAGAAGCACGCCGACGAGAGAGCGGTTGCACCCCCGTTAGTGATGTTTGAGGTCTACCAGGGCGAAGTGTTCAGAGCAGGGGATGCTGATTTCGACGCTGTCGATAACGCCCTGGAGTGGCTGACCGTCGTCGACGAGACAGCCGAGCTTGCCCGTGCTGCTGCTGAACTGCAGAACGATCTCCACAGCCGCAGAGAAGCCCTCGCTGCACGGGATACGTTCATCGCTGGAACTGCAAAAGGACTCAATGAACGCCTCGCCGTAGCTGACTCTGATTTCGACGTGGAGGGGATTACCGAGGTCCTCGATGTCGACTTCGTCTAACTTCTGTTGTACATTCCTACGTCACTTTCTGGCACACCTTCGGCATCAATCTCGGAGACCAATCTTCGAGGAACATCTCTAGATGGACGTCTGCCACGACAGCCCGTGGACGGTTTCGAGCCGTCTCGCCACCAACACGGTTACTCTCCAACCACACATAAACTATAGGCGGATTTATATTGACAATAACTTAATCACACATTGTTCAGTATCACTGACTTTTCGCGGCTGTCTATGGACGTCTGGGAAATATGCAAAAGATTCATAGAATTTTTATCGGAATAATCTGAACATCTTCCCATGGGCTAGAAATAAAACTATACTATGTTTATTATCGGGTTGAAGCAGAACGATGGATTCCCGAGAGAACGAGACACCCCACACCGAGCGAGCCGCCGACGACGCCGGCGACGACGACGGCGGCCTGTATCGCGGCGGTGTTGCCAAGTGACACGCTCAGCAGGGTCACCGTCGTTCCGAGGAAGACGGGCGTCAGCGTCGACCCGACGCGGGCGAGCGCCGAGCCGAGGCTCACGAGGCCACCTCGGAGCGTCCCGGACATGGACGTGATGACGCTCCGGTACAGAGAGAGCGTCGTGCCGAAGCCGAGACCGACCAGGGCGCTCCCGAGCACGACGACCGGGACGGACGGGGCGACACCGATGACCACGAGGCCGACGTTCATCCCGACGGTGGCCGCCAGCAACGGCTGGAACCGCGTGTCGAAGAACGCGGTGATTCGCCCGCTCTGGGTCGCCGAAAGCATGTGTGCGAGGCTGGCCGTTGCGACCATTAGTCCCGCCTGTCCGGGTGAGCCATCGAGGACACGGACGATGACGAGCGAGTTGTACGTCAGGAAGGCCGTATATACCGCGTTCGGGACGGCGCGGGCGACGAGTAACGACGTCGTCTTGACGTCGAGGTACGAGACGAGGTCGTGGAATCCCTGGTCGTTTGCGGATGCGGCGGACTCGTCGCGCTCGCTCGGTTCGTCGAGTGAGAGCGCGAGGACGAGCGCGATGGGGATGGAGATTCCGTAGAGGAGGAACGGGAGCTGCCACGCGACGGCGACGAGGACGCCGGCCAGGAGGGGAAACACCATCATCGTGAGCCCCGATGTGGCGAAGCGAATCCCTTGCGCCGTCGCCTCCGCACTGCCGCGGAAGAGGTCCCCGGTGCTGGTCACCAGTATCGGCGTCAGCCCGGCGAAGCCGATGCCCTGGACGAACCGGAGCGCGAGCGCGGCGTGGAAGTTCGTCGTCGCCGCGACCGCCGACCCGGCGATGCCGAACACGAGTAGTCCGGCCACGAGGACCGGCTTCCGACCGTACCGGTCGGCGAGCGTTCCGAAGACGGGTATCGAAACGATGCTCGGCGCGGAGAACGCCGTGATGAGCAGCCCTATCTGGGCGCTCGAGACGGCGAAGGGGCCGGTCAGGGCGCTCAACAGCGGCGAGATGAGGGCGACGCCCAGCGGCGGCGTGACGTTCGTCAGGAGCAGTAACTGGAAGTCCCTGTCGCGGAGGACGCTGGCGTCCCTGCCGAAGAGGTCGGTGAGTGAAACCACCGTTGGTAACAACTCCACGCCACGGGTACATAAGAGGCAGTCATCGTGGACGGAAGTCGACGAGAATGCGCGGCGGGTAGGGCGATGGACCGCAGTCGAGTCGTCGATTCCGGTCCGCCTCTAACCGGTCGAGAGACACGTATCCGATAGATTATTGTACATGAAGCAATCCTCTCCGGACCTTCCGACAGGGAAGCCTATTTATGACGTGAACGAATTGGTCGTTGGTATGCGTGGTCATAACAGAACCGCAGGTGTGGCGAGACGATCGTTTCTCAAGCGTTCGGTCGGGGTGGCCGGGGCAGCTGGGCTGACGGGACTCGCTGGATGTTTCGGGAATGAAGACGGGGGAAGCGGCAGTTCGAACCAGCCGGGAACGGACGGCGAGATGATCATGAAGACGGCCTCGGAGACGACGGCCGCCTACTCGATGAGTCAGGTCATCTCCTCGGCCGTCAGCCAGAACTCCGATATCTCGGTCGACGCCCGCCCGAGCCAGGGGACGAACCGGAACGTCTCCGAGGTCGTCAGCGGGAAGACGGAGATCGCCTACATCCAGAACTGGACGGCGAACAAGATCCGGCAGGGCGAGAAGCCGTTCAAGGACCTCGAGAAGCAGCCGTACCAGGTCTTCCACCTGTACGACCTGGCGTGGTTCCTCGCGACGGCGAACGAGGGCTGGGAGAGCGTCGCCGACATCGAGTCCGGCGCGAAGGTCTCGCCGACGCCGAGCGGGTCCGGGACCGCGGAGATGCTCGAACACTCGCTGAGCTTCGTCTCGGACGACTACGAGCGGACCAGCGTCAGTTACGGTGACCAGGCGAGTGCGATGAGCGAGGGACGACTCGACGTCGGCGCGGCGACGTACGTCAACCTCTCCATCGAGCCGGGTTGGCTCCAGCAGATGAAGAGCACGGTCGACCTCCGCGTCCTCGACTGGCCCGACAACGTCGTCGAGGAGCTCGAGAACGACCCCGCCATCGTCGTGTCCGACATCGACATGAGCCAGTTCGAGAACTACGCCTACGCGCCGGACACGCTGAGCACGCCGACGCTCGCGTACAACTTCATCGTCCGTGAGGACCACGACTACGACACGCTCTACTCGTTCATGGAGACGCTGTGGGCACAGCGCGAGAAGCTCCAGGAGCAGACCGGCCTCCTCGCGCCGCTCGCGGAGGGTGACTTCTGGGTGAAGAACGCCTACGACGGCGTCCCGTTCCACCCCGCTGCCGCCGACTTCTACGAGGAGAAGGGCCTCTGGTCCGACGACTTCGAGCGCGGCGAGGAGCAGTAAGGCACCGGCACAGTAGTACACCACCTTTCACCTAGCTATGACACGAACTACCGACGACCCGGCGACTTCGCCACGGGGCCTTCAGGAGTCTCTCCTCTCGCGCTCGACGCCGGAGAAGACCCTGTTGGCGATAGTGGTGTTCCTGGCGGTCAGCCTGACGGCCTACACCATCTACTACGCCTGGGCACGACCGTTCACGCAGATCATCCACGGGATGATCTTCCTGCACTTCGGACTCACACTGTACTACCTGCACCTCGCCTTCGGGCTGCTGACGGAGGGGTCGTCGGAGGTCGACGGACCGATACTGGGACGCTTCGACGATTCGGTCCAGCGACGATACGCCCAGTTCGATACGGTCCTGTGCATCGCGACGGCCGTCGCGTCGGTCTTCACGGGCTACTACTTCGTGACGGAGTACAGCCGCCTGACGGGTGACGCGATCCTGCTCGGCTACTCGAACACCGACCTCACGCTCGGACTGCTCGTCGTCGTGATGGTCCTCGACGCCACGCGGCGAGCCTACGGCTGGTCCATCGCGCTCGTGGGTCTCCTGTCCATCGGCTACGCGCTGTACGGCTCGATATTCCCCGGCTTCCTCAACCACACGGGGCTGGGACTGCGAGACGTGACGCTCTACGGCGCGACCCAGGTCCAGCGTTCCGGCGTCTACGGGTTCATCACCCAGGCCGGCGCGAAGTACGTGGCCATCTTCATCATGTTCGCCGGACTGGCGAGAGCGTACGGCATCCTCGACGTCATCCTCGACCTGAGCCAACGACTCGGCCGACGGCTCCGCAGCGGAATCGTCCACGTCGCGGTCGTCTCGTCGATGGCGATGGGCTCCATCACCGGGAGTGCGGCGGCCAACGCCGCGACGACCGGCAGCTTCACCATCCCGATGATGAAGCGCCAGGGCGTCCGCGAGGACTTCACGGCCGCCATCGAGGCGGTCGCCTCGAGCGGTGGGCAGATCATGCCCCCGGTCATGGGCGTCGCGGCGTTCCTGATGGCAGACTTCATCGGCGTCCCATACGTCCGCATCATCCAGGCCGGACTGCTCCCGGCGCTGCTGTTCTACTTCAGCGTGACCGTCGCGGTGCAGTTCGCGGTGCTCCGTTACGGCTGGACCAGCGACAAGGGCGACGACACGGGTGGGATGTTCGAGATACTCTTCAGCAAGAGCGCGCTCGTCATCGTCGGCTACTTCGCGCTCGCCATCGGGACGTTCTACCTGGTTCGCCAGGTCCTCGCGCTTTCCCTGTTCATCGCGGGTATCGCCACGCTGGTGGCATTGCTCCTGGGCAGGTTCGTCCACGGCGTCGCCACCGGCTCGGACGAGAGCGGACTGACCGAACTGCGTATCGCGGTCGCCAGGTTCTGCCAGGCACGGTACTTCCTCATCCCGATGGCGGTCCTCGTCTATGCGCTGGCCGTCATGCAGCTGTCTGCACTGGCGACGGGGCTGTACACGGTGCTCACCCTCATCGTCGTCATGTACGTCCGCGACGTCACGCTCTTGCTGACGACCGGTTCGTCCGACGACAGCTGGGTGACGGGGGCAGATGCGTCCGAGTCCGGTTCTGCGGCTCCTTCGCCCGGCAGCGCCGGGTCAGCCGTCTCGGCCGTCCCGCGACAGCTGTTCGCGACGACGGTCAAGACCCTTCGCGGATTCAAGAAGGGGGCGCTCGACATGGCGCCGCTCGTCGGCGTGCTGGCTGCGATGGGCGTCATCATCAAGATGCTCACCCAGACCGGCCTCTCCGGGAAGATCAGCCTCCGGATGGTCGCGCTGGCCGGCGGCATCCTCGTCGTCGCGCTGTTCCTCGCGATGTTCACGAGCATCCTCTTCGGGCTCGGGATGCCGACGCCGGCGGCCTACGTCCTCGTCGCGGCGCTTCTGACCGCGCCGCTCCAGGAACTCGGGGTCGCGGAGATCACGGCACACCTGTTCGTGTTCTACTTCGCGATGCTGTCCGCGATTACGCCCCCGGTGGCGGTCGGGGTCGCCGTCGCTTCACGCATCGCCGATAGCGGCTTCCTCGTCTCGGCCAAGCAGGCGCTCCGCATCGGTGCCGCCGGGTTCCTCATCCCGTTCGCGCTGGTCGCGAACGACAGCCTCGTCACCTGGACGGTGACCGGAACGCCGATAGCGACGTTCTGCGTGTTCGTCGGCGTCATCGCACTGACCGCCGTCACAATCGGATTCGACGGCCGACACGTGCTCGGGGCCTCCCACCGTGTCGCCTACCTCGCGCTGGCGCTGGGGGCGATGTACGCCCCGGCGCTCTCCGGTTCACTCGGGAACGGTCTCGCGACCGCGCTCCAGCTCGCCACGGCGATACTCGCCTTCCTCGGGCTGGCCCTCGCCCACCTCGACCGTCTCCCGAGTTCGGTGACTCCCAGAGTCGAAGCGGGCGAACGCTGACTCTCCCGTTCCGCGCCTCTTCTCTCTGACCGGTACACGAACTCGAACCGCGCCTGAGTCGGCTTCTGGACGGCAGCCGCCCGTCGATCGTCCGAACTCTTACTCGATGGAGAGTGGCGACAGCAGTCTTCTGTCTGCCTGTAGACCTATGCGAACAATCGGGAGGTTTTTCTTCCGAGGTCGAGAGACCTAGGTAGGACCATGACGAATCTTGTCACTATACTCGCGGAGACGGTCGAGTCTACGCCCGACTCGGTAGCGATCTCCTACGAGGGCGAGGAGATGGAGTACGACACCTTCTGGAAGCGAACCGGCCAGTTCGCAGCCGCACTCTCGGAGCGCGGAATCGGCGAGGACGACCGCATCGCCATCTACCTCCCGAACCTGCCGCAGTTCGTGACCGCCTTCTACGGCGCGCTCCGCAACGGGAGCATCGTCGTCCCGATGAACCCGCAGTACAAGGCACGGGAGATCAGCCATCTCCTCGCCGACAGTGGAGCGAAGGCTGTCGTGACGCTCTCGGCGAACGCCGAGGCTGTCCGCGAGGTACAGACCGACACCGACGTGGAGACGCTCATCACCGTCGGGGACGCGGTCGAGAGCGGAGTCGGCTTCGAATCGTTCCTGGCCGACGACACGCGGGAGGTAGTCGCCCGCGACGACGACGATATCGCCGTCCAGCCCTACACGTCGGGGACCACCGGCACCCCGAAGGGCGTCCTGCTCAGTCACCACAACCTCGCGTCGAACACGCGCTCGAACATGACCCTGCTCGACCCGCCCATCAACGCCGACGACCGGCTCATCGGGACGCTTCCGCTGTTCCACATCTACGGGATGTCCGCCGTGATGAACGCGGCCGTGTTCACGGGGGCGACGTACTACCCCGTCGCTGCGTGGGACCCGCAGGAGGTCTTCGACCTGATAGAGACCGAGGGCATCACCGTGATGTACGGCGTTCCGGCGATGTTCAACGACATGATCAACCAGCCGAACGCGGACGAGGTCGACCTCTCGTCGCTCCGGTTCGTCAACTCCGGCGGCTCCAGCCTCCCGCGCGAGGTCATCGAACGGTTCGAATCGCTGTTCGGCACGGAGCTGTTCGAGGGCTACGGCCTGACCGAGACGAGCCCGGTCACCCACGCGAACCGCCCGGGCGCGCGCCGCAAAGGGAGCATCGGGCAGCCCATCGAGAACGTCGACGCAAAGATCGTCGACCAGCAGTTCGAGGAGATGCCGCGCGTGAAAGAGGGACCGGTCGACGAGGACGACGTCGACCTCGACGACATCGTTGGCGAACTGGTCGTCTCCGGACCGAACGTGATGGCCGGCTACTACGGCCTCCCCGAAGCCAACGAGAGCGCGTTCACCGACGAGGACGGCAAGCGGTGGTTCCACACGGAGGACCTCGGCTACTGGGACGAAGACGACTTCTTCTACGTCGTCGACCGTGAGAAACACATGATCATCACCGGGGGGTACAACGTCTACCCCCGTGAGGTCGAGGAGTTCCTCTACGAGCACGAGGCGGTCGCGGACGCAGCCGTCGTCGGCATCGACGACGAACGCCGTGGCGAGACGGTCAAGGCGCTCATCGTCCCGGCTCCGGGCTACGAGCCGGGTGTCGACGTGACGGAAGACGAGATCCGCGAGCACGTCCTCGCGAACCTCGCCGAGTACAAACATCCGCGCATCGTCGAGTTCTGCGAGGAGCTGCCGCGGACGACGACCGGCAAGGTCCAGAAGTACGCGCTTCGAAAGTCGGACTGAACGCAGCCAACCCGCCGGGCCGTTCTCGGCGTCGGTGGGACGCGATTCGCGGCCCTCGACGGTGACAGTCACCGTGTACGCACCTGTGTAGTGACGACCATCGGCACGCGATCCGTACCTACCACAAAACCGGCACATCCGAATCTACTTTATCACGGGAGCCGAGGCATGTTGCATGGCGTTCCAGTTATCGGACGAGCACCGCGCTATCCAGCAGGCCGTCCGTGAATTCGGCGAGAACGAGATCGCTCCCGTCGCGCAAGAGCACGACGAGGAGGGAACATACCCCGAGGCAATCCGTAAGGAGGCAGCGAAGTACGATTTCGTCGCCCCGCACATCCCCATCGAGTACGGTGGTGCCGGGATGAACCTCATGGAGGCCGTGCTCGTGACCGAGCAGCTCTGGCGTGCAGACCCCGGTATCGGGAGTGCCGTCGGCAGCGCAGGCTTCGGGACGAACATGGTCATCAAGTACGGCGACGAGTGGATGAAAGAGGAGTGGTTGCCGAAGATCGCCGCCGGAGACGCCGTCTCCTACTCCGCTATCTCCGAGCCGGCACACGGCTCGAACGTCGCCGGCATCGAGACTCACGCAGAGCGTGACGCCGACGGCTACGTGCTCAACGGGAACAAGATGTGGATCACGAACGGGACCGTCGCAGACGTGGGCCTCGTGATGGCGAAGACCTCGCCCGACGAGGGCCACCGTGGCATCACCGCGTTCCTCGTGCCGACCGACCTCGACGGCTTCTCCACCGAGAAGATAGACAACAAGCTCGGTATTCGCGCGTCCGACCTCGCGGAGGTCAGCCTCGACGACGTGCGCGTCTCCGAGGAGCACGTCATCGGCGAGGTGGACAAGGGATTCTACCAGCTGATGGACTTCTTCGCTCACGGTCGCACTCGCGTCGCCTCCCAGGCCGTCGGGGCCGCGCAGGCAGCACTCGACGCCGCGCTCGACTACGCGGGCGAGCGCGAGCAGTTCGACCAGCCCATCGGCGAGTTCCAGGCCATCCAGCACAAGCTCGCGGAGATGGCCACCAACATCGAGGCAGCACGGTCCCTGACCTACCGCGCCGCCTCACAGGTCGAGAACGGCGACGACGACCTCGCCGCCAAGTTCGCCAGCATGGCGAAGCTCTTCGCGTCCGAGCACGCCGTCGACGTCGCGGACGAGGCTATCCAGGTACACGGTGGCGCTGGGTTCGTCTCGGACCACCCCGTCGAGCGGTACTACCGCGACGCGCGCATCACGAAGATCTACGAGGGGACCAGCGAGATACAGAAGAACATCATCGCGGACCGCCTGCTGTAGGGCGGCTCGAACTGCGGAATCCGTGGGCGTTTTTCCAGAGGTCTCGGCCGGGAGTGGCCTCGCTGGCGTCTCGATTCGTGAAAGGGTAAAGCGTCCTCAGGAGACGCTGAACTCGACCGCGATGCCCTGCCCGTAGCCGATGCACATCGTCGCGAGCCCGCGGCCCCCGTCGCGCCGGTGGAGCTCGTGGATGAGCGTCACGGGGAGGCGCGCGCCAGACGCACCGAGCGGGTGGCCGATGGCGATGGCGCCGCCGTTGACGTTGAAGACGTCGTCGTCGATGCCGAGTTCGCGCTGGCAGTACAGCGTCTGGCTGGCGAACGCCTCGTTCAGCTCGACGAGGTCGTAGTCGTCGATGGTCCGACCGGTTCGCTCCAGCACGCCACGGACGGCCGGAACCGGCCCGATGCCCATCACCTCGGGGTCGACACCGGCGACGTCGTGCGCGCCGACCTCGGCCATGACGTCGAGGTCGTGCTCCTCTGCGAACGCGCGTGAGGTCAGGATGACCCCTGCCGCGCCGTCGGATATCTGGGACGCGTTGCCCGGGGTGACCGTCCCGTCGTCCTTGAACACGGTCGGCAGGTCTGCGAGTACCTCGGCGGTCGTCCCCGGCCGGAGCCCTTCATCCTCGGTGACCACGCCCGAGTCGGTCTCGACGGGGACGATCTCCTCCTCGAACCGGCCCGCCTCGGTCGCCGCGACCGCCCGCTGCTGGGAGTGCGCGGCGTACTCGTCCTGTGCCTCTCGACTCACGTCGAAGCGCTCGGCGACGGCTTCGGCGGTCATGCCCATCTGAAGCGCGTCGACGTCGTACCGCTCCTGGATACCGGGATATGAGCCGATACCCTGGTCGCGCTGGATACGGCTCATGTTCTCGACGCCGCCGGCGATGATACAGTCGCGCTGGCCGGCACGGATGGAGTCCGCGGCGGACGCGATGGCCTGTGCCGACGAGCCACAGAGACGGTCGATGGTCGTTCCAGGAACCCCTTCGCCGAGCTCCGAGAGGAGCGCGACGACGCGGGCCAGGTTGTTCCCCTGTCCCTTGACCTGCTTCGCACAGCCCCACTGGAGGTCGTCGACGTCCTCGCCCGTCAGGCCCGTCTCGGACAGGAGTTCGTTCACGACCGTCACCGAGAGCTCCTCGCTGCGGACGTCCGCGTACACGCCGTCACGCTTTCCCTGTGGGGTCCTTCGCGCGGAGACGACGACGGGGTCCGTGGCTGCGTCACCCGTCATGCTCACTCGAACGCCGGGATGCCGGTCAGGTCGTGACCCAGGATGAGCGAGTGGATGTCGTGGGTGCCCTCGTACGTGTAGACCGTCTCGAGGTTCGTGAGGTGGCGCATCGGCGAGTAGTCGGCGGTGATGCCGTTGCCGCCGAGCATCTCGCGCGCGATGCGGGACTGGTTGCGGGCCATGCGGACGTTGTTGCGCTTGGCCATCGACACCTGTTCGGGGCGGAGGTCACCGCGCTCTTTGAGGTCGGCGAGGCGGTGAGCGAGCAGCTGCGCGTTCGTGATCTGGGTCGCCATCTCCGCGAGCTTCTCCTGCTGTATCTGGAAGCCGCCGATGGGCTTGCCGAACTGGTCGCGGTCGGTCGCGTAGTCGCGGGCGACCTCGAAGCAGTCCATCGCCGCGCCGACTGCGCCCCAGGCGATACCGTAGCGAGCCTGCGTGAGACACGACAGCGGACCCTTCATGCCCGAGACACCGGGCAGGACGTTCTCCTCGGGGACGTGGACGTCGTTGAGGCCGATTTCGCCCGTGATGGACGCGCGAAGGGAGAGCTTCTCGTCGATCTTGTTGGTCGAGACGCCGTCGCGGTCCGTCTCGACGAGGAAACCACGAACCTGCTCGTCGTCGTCGGACTTGTCCTTCGCCCAGACGATGGCGACGTCGCTGATTGGGGAGTTCGTGATCCACGTCTTCGAACCGTTGATGACGTAGCCGTCGCCGTCGCGCTCGGCGCGCGTCTCCATCGCCGACGGGTTCGACCCGTGCTCGGGCTCGGTGAGGCCGAAACAGCCGACTGCATCGCCGCTGCCCAGCTTCGGCAGCCACTCGTCCTTCTGCTCTTCGCTCCCGAAGGCGTGGATGGGATACATGACGAGCGACCCCTGCACCGACGCCATCGAGCGCAGGCCGGAGTCTCCGGCCTCCAGCTCCTGCATGAGCAGTCCGTAGGACGTCTCGCTCAGGTCGGGGAGACCGTAGCCGTCGAGGTTCGGCGCGTAGAAGCCGAGTTCGCCCATCTCGGTGATGAGGTCCTCGGGGAAGGTGCCCTCGATCCAGTGCTGGCCGACGTCGGGCTTGACCTTCTCTTCGACGAACTCGCGAGCGGTGTCGCGGACCATTCGTTCTTCCTGACTCAGTTCACTCTCTAGAGCAACGTAGTCTAGCATGGGACATACAACTGAACGCTCCCCATTAATTGTTCGGTCTGCCGGGCGAGCTATCGTCTCTCCTTCGGCGGCGGAAGTGTCGACGAGAGTCGACGATTCGAGTATCCTCTTCTCTGAATAGTCGCGAAGGGATAACGCTTCTACCGAACGGTCGCGTTTCTTATTAGTGAATACTAAGGGGGTGCGAACGAGAGTGGTACACAATGGATACCACACGAAACGGCGGTGGCGAGGGGGAACGTGAGGGACGGACGTTGAAGAGCCTCGAGCGCTCGTTCGCTATCGTTCGCGAACTCGAACGGCGCGATGGCGCCGGTATCACGGAACTCGCAGACGCCGTGGACCTCTCGAAGAGTTCGGTGCACAAGCACCTCGCCACGCTCCAGGCGGGCGATTTCGTGACGAAGGATGGCGACCGATACAAGCTGGGTCTCCGATTCCTGGAACTCGGAGGGTACGTTCGGGAGCAGACCCCGGGGAACACGCTCGTGCAGACGAAACTCCGCGAGATCGCGGCAGAATCTGGAGAGACGGTGCAGTTCACCGTCGAAGAGCACGGTCGGGCTGTCGTTCTCTATCGAGAAACGGGGAACCACGGCGTGTTCTCTCGCGGGCGGGTCGGAAAGCGCTTCTACATGCACCAGACCGCCGCTGGCAAAGCCATCCTGTCACAGATGCCCGAATCGGCGGTCCACGACGTCGTCGAACGGCACGGATTACCGGCAGCGACCGAGGAGACCATCACCTCCGTCGATGCGCTACTCGACGAACTCGAGCGAACCAGGGAGCGAGGGTACGCGCTCAACGTGGGCGAGAGCACGAAAGGCCTGTACGGGGTGGCGGTCCCCATCACCGCCCCCGACGACTCCACCCTCGGCGCGTTCGCCGTTGCCGGGCCGATCCACCGGCTGACCGACGGGGAACTCGAGGACGACATCCCTAACCTCATCCACCGACGAGTGAACGAACTCGAGCTCAACCTCGCCCACTCCTGACACCCGACGAACGGCTGTTCTCTAATTGCGAACGTATGTTCTCGTGTGGCATTCTTGGTATGCGTGCGAACTCCCATCTCTGTTACAGACATATCGACGTAACAGCAAGCTCGTACGTCGAGGGTAGTAGTCTCGGTCCGCGTACCGAGATGTTTCAGGGAGCCTCGCTGACGGATGCACCACCCCAGGAACGGAGCTCTTCGGCGCCGAACAGGGTGACGCAGGCGATGAACGCTGTCGTGCCGAGCTTCCCACCAGCACCGGCGAACGCCGGGCTGACGGCCACGAAAACGAAACCGCACAGAAATCCGGCGATGGCTGTCACGGGGATGTCTCCAAGTCGTCCAGTCGACGACATCCCGACGAACGACGCGCAGAACGCGGCGGCGGCGAGCAGTCCGCCGATATCCGGCACGACCACGGGGAGGATGGCACCTGCGACGAGACCGACGAGTGCCGAGGCGACTACCGGTCCGAGGTCCAATCGGCGACTCGCGACGACGGTCGCCACGGCACCGATGACCGTCACGGGGACCACGAACACGGCACTGGACCACGCGAGCTCCGTGGTTGTGGCGTAGTCCGCCCCCGCCACCGAGCCCGCAACCAGGCACCCGAACAGTGCCAGCGTCCCGAGCTTCCCGCCGAACCCGCTGAACGTCTCCCGGGCGGCGACGAACCCGAGACCGGTGATCAGCCCCGCGACGAGGACGGGTGTGACTGTGGGGAACACCGCGGGGGAGACCATCCCGACGAACGAGCCACAGTACGCGGCTGTGTCCTCTTCCGGCAGCCACAGACCCGTCACCAGGCCCACGAACGCAGACGCGAGCACCGGACCGAGTCCCGCGTGGACGCTCAACCCGTTGGTGACGCCCGCGGCGGCAACGACGGTGACAATCTCCGTCCCAGCGGTTGCGTCGAACTCCCACTCAATATCGCCGTCGGCGGCACGGTCCTGCTCTACGGCTGCAGCGACCGCGCCAACGAGTACGAGTCCGAAACCGAAGCCGAGTTCCGCACCGGAGGCGATGGCGGGGTCGAGAAGGCTGCGAACCAGCAGCACACCGGGATGTCGCTACCAGCGCCGCGTAGCCGCCGTTGCGAACCAATCGTTGCACGGAAATTCATCAGTGAATAATGAACTAAAGGGTTATGAAGCGGAACACCGCCGTTGACGTCGAGAAAGTGACCCCCGACGCCTGGTTCGAGACGCTATCGGGGACCGTCTCGGGCCTTGTCTATCTTACACTGCACACAGAGGTCGTCGAAGACGCAACTGATGACACCGTAAGGACAATCGTGTTCTTCCACGTGAACCGAGAGACGACGCTTCTCGGACCGCCACGCGCTCTCCCAGTCGGCTATCTGCATCGATTCGGAGGTGAAGACGATATCCTGCTCCCTGTTCTCGATCTTCACCGTCGCCTCGGCAGCCAGTTCCTCCTTGACGGTCTCGATGGCCTCCTCGAACGACTCACAGGGAAGTCGCTCGACGCCTGTCGCGTCGCTGAGCACCACGACGGTGATCTGGGCGTCGGTCGTCTCGGTCGGACGCAGGCCGTCGGTCATGTGTACGATGCTCGTACTCGAGTCACTTCAATGGGGACCCAGAGTGGCTGCTGTTACGACACAGTTCGAGTTCGGTTCCGCTGGACTCGGGTGCTTCGAACCGTCCTCGAAAATGACGATACGTCGAGTACTGATGGCAAATCTCGGTTATCGTGCTGCGTGGAGAGCCACTAAGAAGAAACTCAAACGCGTTGTTAAAATCTATATTGGGGAAAACTTCTATTTCCCATTTAAAATTTGCCGAAATTAATCTACTACTCAAATTATGTATTATTATATCTCTCATTCCGGGATAGATAACACTCACTACTACTAAACGAAATTTTCGCTCCAGTTTATTTTGGGAGAATGACTTCCATCCACACTATTCCTCAACGTGATGAATGTCATAGATTTCGGCTCCATTCGAGGGGGAGAAGAGTGAGACGAGCGTCTCGGTGGAGTCGATTTCGGACTCTATCTCGCAGGACCGTTAGGAGCGGTTCGACGGTGTCACTCGGCAGTGTCTCCCACCGAGACCAGAACCAGAAGACGGAGCGACGATGCGTGAGTCTCTCACTCGGCTTTGCCTAGTCCCTGCTCTACCCTTCAGGAACCCCCGTCCGTCGACAGGAACCTCTCACCGGTCGAGCGTATGAATCGCCTCTCCCTGAGCATTTGCGGCGGCTTCCATCACCGCCTCGGTCAGCGTCGGATGGGCATGCACCGTCGCCGCGACCTCGGAGAGCGTTGCGCCCGTCTCGACGGCCAGCGCGAACTCGGCGACGAGCTCCGAGGCGTCGGGACAGACGAGCTGTGCACCGAGAATCGTCCCCGAGTCCCCGTCCGCGACGACACGCACGAACCCATCGGTCTCGCCGAGGGTGAGTGCTCGTCCGGACGCGCGCATCGGCATCCGGCCGACGATGGTGTTCAGGTCCGCGGCCGCTGCCTCAGATTCGGTCAGGCCGACCGTCGCGATCTCGGGGTCGGTGAAGACGGCAGCAGGTATCGCGCGGGTGCTGAGGGTAGTCGGCTCTCCAGCGATGACGTCGGCGGCGACCTCGCCCTCCTTGCTGGCCTTGTGTGCGAGCAGGGGCTCTCCGGCGACGTCCCCGACGGCGAAGATGTGGCGGGCGCTCGACCGCATCTTCGGGTCCGTTCGCACGAACCCCCGGTCGTCGGTCTCGATGGCTGCGGCCTGCAAATCGAGCGAGTCGGTGACCGGTTCGCGGCCGACGGCCACGACGACGAAGTCGGCATCGTACTCGGCTCGTTGGTCGTCGGCGTCCAGTGTACTCACGCGAACCCCGCCGCTTGTCGGTTCCCAGGTGTCGGCACGTTCGCCGAACCGGAACTCGATACCGAGCTTCTCGGTGCGTCGCCTGACGACGCTGGCGACGTCGCGTTCGTACCCGGGAAGCACCTGGTCGAGCATCTCCACGACCGTCACGTCGACGCCCAGTTTCGCGAACACCGTCGAGAGTTCCATCCCGATGTAGCCCGCACCGATGACGAGCAGTTCGTCCGGGAGCGAATCGAGGCCGAGCGCGTGAGTCGACGAGAGGACGTGCGTACCGTCGAATGAGAAACCGGGGAGTTCGACCGGACGCGAGCCGGTTGCGACGATGGCGTGTTCGAACCGTATCGTCCCTTGCTCCGTGCCGTCACGGGTGACCGCGACCTCGTCCTCGCCGGTGAACGACGCGGTGCCGTCGACCAGCGTGATGCCGTTGGCCGAACAGAGCTTCTCGACGCCGCCGGTCAGCTGCCTCACGACGCTGTCTTTCCAGTCGGTCATCCGCCCGAAGTCGACGTCGACCTCGGCGCTGATGCCCATCTCCTCGGCGTCGGTGGCGTCGTGTGCGACGTCTGTCGCCGTGATGAGGGCCTTCGACGGGATGCACCCGACGTTGAGGCAGGTCCCGCCGTAGGCGTCCCTCTCGACGAGCGTCACGTCGCAGCCCGACTGGGCAGCCCTGATCGCGGCGACGTAGCCGCCGGGTCCGGCCCCGATAACCAGTACCTCCGTCTCTGATGGAAGTGAATCTTCAGCCATCTCTGTTGCTACCTGATGGGTGGAGGGTACAGTGTCCCCCCTAATATACCCCCCTGCCAGAGGGAGTACAGTTATACTGCTCGATTCGAATAGAGTAACAGACGCAATGTCACCGGAACTTCACTCGCAGGTCGAGGAGTATCTACACGGGCTGTCGGACCAGGGCTTACCCCCGCTGTACCGCCTCTCCCTGGCGGATGCTCGGCGAACGTACCGTGAACTCAGCGTGCCGAGCGAACCGCCGGACGAGGTCGACTCGGTCACCGAACGCACTATCCCCGGTCCGGCGGGGGATATCCCGGTCAGGCTCTACCGGCCGACGGAGACGGACTCGCACCCGCCGCTCGTGTTCTTCCACGGCGGCGGCTGGATGCTCGGGGACCTGGAAACGCACGACGCGCTGTGCCGTGCGCTCGCGAACGCGACCGAGTGCCTCGTCATCGCCGTCGACTACCGACTCGCACCCGAACACCGGTTCCCTGCTGGCCTCGAGGACTGCTACGCGGCGACGTGCTGGGTCGCGAACAACGCCGAGTCGCTCGGTGCGGCACCCGATACGCTGGCGATCGCGGGCGACAGCGCAGGCGGGACGCTCGCTGTGGGCGTCGGACTCCTCGCCCGTGATAGAGACGGCCCGACCATCGACTATCAGGTCCTCGCCTACCCCGCCGCGGACTACGCGTTCGACACGGCCTCCTACGAGGAGAACGCGCAGGGGTACTTCCTCACGCGAAAGGACATGGAACGGTTCTGGAACGGGTACCTCCGGAGCGAACTGGATGCAGAACACGCCTACGTCTCCCCGCTCCGCGCGGAGAATCTGTCGGCCCTCCCGCCGGCGCTCGTCCTGACCTGCGGGTTCGACCCGCTTCGCGACGACGGGCGGAAACTCGCGACGCGACTGGCCGAAGCCGGCGTCTCCACGGAGCACGTCGAGTACGACGACATGATACACGGCTTCCTGACGATGCTCTCCGACCCCGAACTGGAACGTGCGCGCGAGGGCATCCAGGACATCGGCGACGCCGTGAAGCGCGAACTCCGCTCGGCCGCCCCTGTGACTCGGTGAGATCGCGGTCGTGAGGTCGAATCGATCCGTGCTCGTCCTGCCGTTCTGAAAACTGGTTCTCCGTGCCCGGTTCGTCGAAGCGGTGCGACATCGAAGACCGGCGATGGGACCTTGGGACGGTGCTCGTCTGTCGGGTGCGACGGGTTGCCACGGTGAATACGCTTTTGTATGATGAGGTAGTTGTGTGGTTTATAATGGCAATTATCGTCAAGATGCCAAAACTCGGGCTCGAGATGGAGCAGGGGACCGTTCTGGAGTGGTTCTACGAGCCCGGTGACGCGGTGTCGGAGGGTGACGTGATAGCGGAGATCGAGTCCGAGAAGAGCATCGGGGAGGTCGAGGCACGTGAGGACGGTGAACTGCGCCGTATCTACATCGAGGAGGGAGACGCCATCCCACCGGGCAAGCCCATCGGTATCCTCGCGGCGGCCGACGACGACATCTCCGAGCTCGAGGCGGAGGTCGAAGCCGAACTCGGGGGGGACGCACAGGCCATCGCGGACGAGCCAGCAGACGACCCAGTGCCTTCGGATACCGACGCCGGGTCGTCCACCGACCAGGGGGTGGCATCTTCATCGACGGCCGAGGGCGCTGCGACACAGGTGAAAGCCTCTCCGCGAGCGAAGAAACAGGCCGAAGAGCTCGGTGTGGACCTGACGACTGTCGAGGGAACCGGTCCGATGGGCTCGATCACCGCAGACGACGTCGAGGCAGCGGCCAGCGATAGCGCGTCCGCGACGGAGGCAGAGTCGGTCAAGGCGTCACCGCGAGCGAAGCAGCGCGCGGAGGAGCTCGGCGTCGACCTGACGACGGTCGAAGGGACCGGCCCGATGGACTCTGTCACCGAAGCGGACGTCGAAGCGGCAGCGGAGGCAGACCATGCGGCCGAGGGGACGGCTCCACGTCGGATCGCCCCCGACCAGACCGAGACGCACCGGTTCCGGCGACTCACCGAGGTGGCCGACCCTGCGGCGGGTTCTGCACTGCTCGACACGACGGAGGCGGTTCGGTCTGCGTTCGAGGAACGCGTCACGACCACCGACCTCCTGCTCGTCGTCGCCTCGGCAGCACTCGCGGACGAGCCGGTCGTTAACGGGACCTTCGCGGAGTCGACGCACCAGCTTCGGGAGCGCCAGGACATCGCGCTCGTGACGGCCGACGACGACTCCCTGACGTCCGGAGTCATCGCCGCCGTCGACGAGAAGTCGTTGACCGAACTCGTCGAGGCACGGAAGGCCCTCGATGGTGATGGAGACGAGACGCCGTCGTTCACCCTCGCCGACACGGCGAGCGAGTCGTCCGGCGGATTGCTGGTCAACCGCCCGGGGGTCGCGGCCCTCGAACTCGACCTCTCCGGCCAACGGGCGGTCCCCGACGGCGACGGCGTCGAACTGCAACCGCTCGTCAGAGCCAGTCTGACCTACGACACGCACGCGCTCGGCCAGTCCGAAGCCGAGGCGTTCCTGGATAGGTTCTTCGAGCGTGCGGCGGATGCGTCGCAGCTGGTGCTCGAATCGTATCAGGGCAAGGAGTAGCGTCGAGGGGCGCTTCCGACGGCGGCTCTGTTGATTCAGCCGTTCTCTCTTCTCTCGGGTCAACTGTTCTCCGAGGTCTCGTCCTCTGGTGTGAGTGGCGTCTACAGCTGGCGCCGTAGTGTCACACTAGGTCTGTGACCTTGATGGCGGATGTAGACGTTCTCTGAGGGTGAGTCTCGAGCATCCCATGGGTGCAGAGAAACGACTGACAGAAAAGCGAATATGGAACGAAAAATCGAACGAAGGCGCTACTCCCGGAACGGCAGACCGCCTCGAACCAGCGCACCGCCCTCCGGAGCCGCTTCGAGCGTGGAATGCACGTCGACGAGACGTGGGCCGTCGGCTTCGAGCGTCATCGTGACGGTCGCATCGGTGAGTTCGAGCTCGCGTTCACCGTCCGCGCCGATGACGCCGTTCGTCACGTCGAACGTCGCCGTCTCGCCCCAGTCGAGGCGCTGGTACTCTTCGATACCGACGGTCGTCGCCATCCCCGGTGCGAGGATGGCACGCACCGAACGCGACGTTCGCTCGGGGTCCGCAAGTCCCAGTGCGACGCCACCGGGGGCATCGGGCGCCTGTGGCTCGATACAGCCTGCGACACTGGTCAGCCCGATCTCGGCGGGATGGGCGCGAGAGACCACGCCGCCGAGGAGCTCCGATGGGTCGATGACGGCCCTGGTTCCGACGAACGGCCGGTCGGTGATGCCGACCGTCGCCAACCCGGACAGCGTCTTCTCCCCGGAGACGTCGTCGGCGTGGACTTCGATACGGCCGTGACGGTATGTCGCGGCATCGGATTCGACCACGCCGGTAGCGACCACGCCGGCGGCCGCGCCGGCGATGGTCCCGTCGACGGGCGTCGGAACGACGTTGTTCGTCCCCGTCGAGACTGCCAGGAGCGGAACGTCGCCGAGTTCGAGCGCCGCGTCTCGGCTCGTTCCGTCGCCACCGAGGACGACGACGACGTCCGCGACCTCGCGAAAGTGCGCCGCTGCCTGCCGCGTGTCCGCGGCCGATTCCTGGATAGACATCTCCACCAGCTCGACGTCCATGCCCGTGGGTGCTTCCTCGATGGCGTGCGAGGCGATACCTACCTTGTCCGGCATCACCTCGACGCTGGGCGTCTCGCCGACCAGCGTCAGCCCGTGCAGGACACACTCGGCGACGCGTCGTTTCGCGTAGTTGTCGACGACGCTCGCGCCGCCGGTGAGGCGGCGGATGTCGCGGCCGGCCGATGGATTGACGATTAGTCCAACGTGTGCCACGTCAGTTCACGTAATGTGCCTGATCGCGGTCTCGATGTCGTCGCCGCCCGGGAGTACCTCCTGCTCGAGCGGTGGGCTGAACGGGATGTGCGTGTCGGGCGTGCCGATCCGCTGGATGGGCGCGTCGAGACTGAAGAACGCCTCCTCCTGGGCCCGCGCGACGATCTCGGCCTGGACACCGTAGGAGAGCGGACTCTCGTCGGCGACCACCATGCGGCCGGTCTTCCGGAGACTCTCGACGATGGTCTCCGTGTCGAGCGGATACAGCGACCGTGGGTCGATGACCTCGACGCTGACGTCGCCCTCCAGCCCGTCCGCAACGTCGAGCGCCTCGCCGACGAGTCGCTGGGTAGCGACGACTGTGACGTCTTCACCCTCCCGCTCGACCGCTGCCTCGCCGATCGGGATGACGAAGTCGTCGTCGACCGGGACCTCGCCCTTCTGCTCGTATATCATCTTGTTCTCGAAGACGAATACGGGGTCGTTCGACCGGATGGCGGCCTTCGTCAGCCCCTTTGCCGCCGCGGGGGTTCCCGGAGCCACCGCCTTCAGCCCGGGGAACTGTGCGATCCAGGCGTGGACCGTCCCGGAGTGCTGGCTGGCAGCGCCCATGCCACCGCCCTCGGTGGTGCGGACGGTGACGGGCATCTCGGTCTTCCCGCCGAACATGTACCGCATCTTCGCCATCTGGTTCATTATCTGCTCCATCGAGACGCCCATGAAGTCGGAGAACATGAGCTCGACGACCGGTCGGGTTCCCGTCGCGGCAGCCCCTGTCGCCGCGCCCACGAATCCGGCCTCGGCGATGGGTGTGTCGCGGAGCCGTTCCTCACCGAACTCGTCGATGAGGTCACCGGTCACCTCGAGGACGCCACCGAACGCGCCGACGTCTTCGCCCATCACGTAGACGTCCTCGTCCCTGCGGAGCTCCTCGCGTAGCGCGAGCCGGATGGATTCACGGACGGTCATCCGCTCGGTCTCCATCGTCTCGAGGTCTGCGTGAACGCTCATCGGGAATCACCTCCGTTCGTCCCGCCATCGGTGCGGAGGCGGTTCGCGAACTTCTCTATCTCGGGTACTGACTCGTCGAACATGTCGTCGTATGCTTCCTCGGGTGCGGGCAGGTCGGACTCCTGTGCGAACTCGACCGCGTCTGCGATGGTCGCCTCGACCTCTGCCTCCAGCTCCTCGAACTCCTCCTCCGTGATCTCACCGCGGTCGATGAGTCGCTGTCTGAAGGAGTCTATCGGATCTCGTTCCTTCCACTGCTGGACCTCCTCGTCGGTTCGGTAGTTCTGTTCGTCGCCCTCGTAGTGGCCGTGGTACCGGTAGGTCTCGGCTTCGATGAGCGTCGGACCATCTCCCGCCCGTGCTCGCTTTCGGGCCTCGGTTACGGCCTCGAAGACGGCTGTGACGTCCATGCCGTCGACGGTGATGCCGGGGATGTCGTACGCGCCCGCGGTGTCACTCAGGTTTTTGACGTTGTGCTGCTTGTCGACCGGCGTGGCCTCTCCGTACTGGTTGTTCTCGA
This sequence comes from Haloarchaeobius lipolyticus, assembly GCF_051208015.1. NCBI lineage: Archaea > Methanobacteriati > Methanobacteriota > Halobacteria > Halobacteriales > Halorubellaceae > Haloarchaeobius > Haloarchaeobius lipolyticus. Next base: position 146,303 of record NZ_JBPKGF010000005.1, read on the forward strand.
TGAGGAAGATAGCCGGCAGGTCCCACGTCGCGGCCATGTTGATGGCCTCGTGTACCTGGCCCTGAGCGGTGGCACCGTCGCCGAAGAAAGCGAGCGCGATCTGATCGCGGTCCTGGTAGTCGATCGAGAGCGCAGCGCCTGCTGCCAGCGGCGGCCCAGCGCCGACGATGCCGTTGGCACCGAGCATCCCTGCGTCGACGTCCGCGATGTGCATCGAGCCACCCTTTCCCTTACAGTAGCCTGTCTCCTTGCCGAACAGTTCCGCCATCATCAGGTCCGGGTCCAGCCCCTTCGCGATACAGTGTCCGTGTCCCCTGTGTGTGCTGGTGATGTAGTCGTCCGGCTCCAGTGCAGCGCACGTCCCGGTCGCGACCGCTTCCTCCCCGATGTACAGGTGAACGAACCCGGGAATCTCGCCGTCGGCGAAGTACTGTCCCGCACGGGTGTCGAACTCCCGGATCAGCAGCATTCGACGGAGCGCTTCCACCCTCCCATCCTCTGTGTCCAAGGTATAATTTGCCATGCTACGTTAAATGATGACATACAACACAGTATTAATAGTATCGATTACTACATCATAACACTCAGTGGTCGATCCGGTCAACGGTCACGGTCGAGTTCCTCCTCAAGTTATCCCGGACGGCAGACACCGACAACGGTCATGGTGACGGAAGCAGTGCTCACGAGTACTCGTGATTTCCTCGTATGATGTTCGCGTACTCCTGTACGACGGGAGGATACTCGTCGAAGAACACCTCGTCGTTCAACCTGGTCGGCGGACCGTACAGGGCGATGCCCGCAAGTACGTCGTCCGACCGGCTCGTGATGGGGACACCGATTCCGCGCATTCCCTCGAAGCACTCCTCGTCGTCGAACGCGTATCCTCGCTCACGAACGCCGTCTATCTCTTCTAAGAGCGGTTCGACCTCCGTTATGGTGTTCCCGGTCTTCGGGTAGAGCCCGTACTGCTCGACGATGTCACGTATCTCGCTATCCGGTAGCTGGGCTAGTATCGCCTTGCCGTACGCTGTCGTGTTGAGTCTGGACTTCACCCCTGGGTAGGTACGGCTGACCTGCAGCCGCTTCACCTTCTCTCCCTTCTTCATCGACAGGAGTACACCGAGATTGTTCTCTTCGATCATCAGTCCCGCGAACTCCCCGGTCTGTTCGGCCAGTCGACGGAGCTCCGGTTCGGCCGTTCTGTATATCTCGTGATTCTGTCTGACCCGGTTGCCGACCTCGAGGAACGACGAGCTGACCCGGTAGCGTCCGTCCGTCTGCTTCGTGATGTAGTTTATCGTCTCGAGGGTGTTGACGTACTCGTACATCGTGCTCAATGGTGTGTCGAACTCGTCGGCGAGGTCGCCGACCGTCGCTGCCTTCATCTCCACGAGCTTCTCCAGGATGCGGTTGGCACGCACGAGCGACTTGAGCGGCTTCGAAGGCATACGTATAGCTCCCCCGCGTTCCTCATAATTGTTCCGTCTATATCGGAATGATAGAGTGTATCGGCCGTTCGATCAGCTTCCCGAATTCTCCGGAAACGCAGGCGCTCCACCTCTGCTTCGAGATAGTCGTAACGGATGGTGTTTGGGGCTCTCTAGCACGGTACTCGTGGACACTGGATGGGCGCAGATTCCGACTATCTCGAAATGGAGGGTGTACTCGAACCTCCTCGCCGTTCGAGCTCCCCTTATAGCGATGTAAACTCACTGTGGAATCCCTATCTGACTCGTGTAGTTCGTGCCGTGGACGGAATAGGAGTGATGCCGAACTATGTTACAGAAATATGTCTGTAACGGATGGTTGGGTCCGGCGACGGGTACCGCCCGACCAAAATAAACTATATACTAATTTTTGTAATTTTGTACTCTCTGAGAAGGTCAGAAACAGTAGCTGCAGTCCTTCTATAGGTTCAAAATTATCTGAATGACATAGTACTTGGAACGTAGTAATAATTTAATCGTGTGGGCCTACTCAGAATAGATTCCGAACCGCCGATAGTTTTGCGCGCAGATTCGTCTCGCTCCAGTGCACCGTCTCCGTCTGCTGGTCGATTCCCAGCTGCGTGATGGAGGTGGTGACCGACGTCTCACTACCCAGCTGCCGAGCGAGTCCCCACGCGTACCACTGCGCCTGGAGCTCGTACCGCTTTACCGTCGCTTCCTCCGGCTGTTGCAGGACGACCTTGAGCTCGTGGGTCTCCCAGTTCCCGTTCGGGTGCTCGAGGACGACGTCGGCGTGTCCCTGTATCTCCAGGTCGACCCCGTCGACACGGACGAGCATGTCGACGGGTTCCTCCACGTAGACCCTGTTCGCGTTCTGAACGCGTTCCCACAGAGGCGACTCCGCGAACTGCGGACAGATGGTCTCCCGGACGAAGGTGGCGAGCTTGTCGGACTCGTCAGGATGAATCCCCGCGAGTTCGTCCAGAGAGCGGTCGAGGCGGTCCGCCAGCGGCCCCTCGCACAGACGAACCGTTTCCGTCGAGACGCTCTCTCGGTTCCGTATCGCTGTCGCGACAACGTCGTGAGCCACGGTACCGACGTCTTCGGGCCCCATCGTCTCGAACGTGAGTGCGAGCCGGTCGTCGACGCCCTCGTGTTCGGAGTGGAGTGCTCGACTCTGCAGATGGTCCAGGACGTGTTCGTCGGGGTTGGTCAGAAGCGGGTAGAGGGTGCTCGGGTTGACGAACCGCGGCGTCCAGCCATCGGTCTCGTCATCCGGGGCGAGCACAGCGGAATCGTGAGTGCGGGTCGTGGGTTCCCCGGTGGATCTGGCGAGCGTTGGATGGACGCGGACCTGGAAGCGCTCGCCGCCGGGCGCGTGGCAGTCGTAGCGCTCCGGTCCTGCACCGTCGAACTCGAACCCAGCACGGAGCGTGTCGACCCAGCTATCGCGTGGGTCGGGCTCGTCACGGCTCGCCGGAAGGGGGACGACGAGGTGCTCGCGAGCCCTCGTCATCGCGACGTAGAGCAGCCGCCACCGTCCGCCGCGGTGGGCGTGGGCGAGTTCGGAGAGCGGTGGTGACCCGGCGAGACGGCCGTCGGTGGCCCACCGTTGGCTGGCCCAGCGGAGCCCCGCGTCCAGGTCCCAGGGGTCGCGGTCGACGTCGAAGAGGCCGTACTCGAACCCCGGGAGTGCCGGGGTCGTGGCCGCGGCGTCGATGCCCGGTGGCGCGAGGGCGACCGCAGCGCCCAGTGCACTGAACGTATCCGCGTGCGGACCCATCTTCCCGACGTGGCCGCCGATGTCTCCGAGAGCGACGACGTCGGCTTCGCCGCCTTTCATCTGGAAGATGGTCTTGAAGACCACGTCGTACGAGCGCTCGTCGGCGAGCGGGAGCGTGGGACCGTCCTTCGGGTCGGCGCGAAGCCGCTCGAGGATGTCGACCAGGTCGTCGAACGTGAGGTCCGGCCGAGCAGCTAGCTGCGTGACGTGTGCGAGGAGCGCATCGATAGCAGTGCGCAGCCTCGCGTCGTCATCGCTCAGGTCGAGGGGGTCCGCCCGGAGCTGGAGCTCGTCGACCACCGCTTCGACCGCGGCGGTCACCGGCCCGGCGGTCAACTGAGCTCGGCGGCTCGCGAGTCGGCCGAGCCCCTCCACGACGTCGACCACCGGCCTGTCCGGCGTCTGTCTCTCGGCGACGGACCGAACGCGGTAGTCGAACAGCTCGAGCACACCGGGGACGCCGGTCTCCGCGAGCACCGACCGTGGTTCACGTCCGGACCCAGCGAGCAGGTCGCGGAGCCCGTCGTCGAAGTCCGGCTCGGTGAGAAGCTGGCACACCTCGACGACGAGTTGAACGGCAGGGTGTGCGAACAGGGGGTCGGTCGCGTTCCCAACTGCGAGGCCCGCCTGCTCGAACGCCACAGTGTAGTCCTCGATGTGGGTACGACGGTGGAACAGGACCGTCACCGGCTCGACGTCGGACCCGGTCGAGACGGTTCCGTCCTCGTGAAGGGTCCCGATGCAGGAAGCGAGGGCATCGGCCTCGCCGACGCCCTTGTCGGGTCTAACGTAGGCTGGGCTGCCCGAGTCGGCGGTCGACGCGAACGAGGCGACGTGGACGTTCGGCTCTCCGGTCGCCTCACGGGTCGGAGCGAGGGACCGGTACGGTCCCGATACCGTGCTATCTGCCCCGCGGGAAGGGTCGGTGAACACGTCCGCGAACACCGCGTCGACGGCGCGAGCGATACCCGGCCGACACCGCCGTGTCCGCTGTTCGTGTTCGACGACGTGGGTCTCCCAGTCGATGCCGAAGTACCGGCCGTCGTCGATAGCAGTCTGGAACAGTTCGGGCTGAGCGTTCCGCCAGAGGTAGATGAGCTGTTTGCTGTCCCCCACGAGCAGGACCCTCGTGTCCTCGTCGACGAGCGGCGCCAGGGCGTCCGCCTGGACCGTGGAGACGTCCTGCCCCTCGTCGACGATGACGACGGAGAGTCGGTCGATGTAGCGGGTGCGCAACCGCTCGCGGAAGTCACCCTCGAACGCGTCGTCCGCGAAGAACCGGGCCACCCAGTGGGCGGCATCGAGGTGCGAGGCGACGGCTTCGCGACGGGCCACCTCGTCGTAGACCTCGATGTACCGTTCGAGCAGGACGCAGAGGTCGTCGACCGCGGTCGTCCATGCGTCGTAGAGCTCGCCGTCAGCCGCGACGGTGTCGTCCCGCTCGACCCGGCTGAGGTGCCGTTCGTACTCGGTCGCCGCATCGTCGCCGACGAACCGCTCGACGGCCGAGCGAACATCAGCGAACGAGGTCGGTCTACCAGTCGGGTACGTCTCGTCGACGACCCTCTCCAGTCGCGAGCGGAACTCGGGTACGGATAGCTGTCGTTCGCGGCAGGCGAGTTGCGCCCGTGTCAGGAGCGCCCCGGCGTCGGGTCGGTACCGGCCGTCACCGGGGTAGGCTCGACGGAGGCGGTCGAGTCGCGCCGCATACCGGTCGTCCCGGCGGAGTTCCTCGAGACACGCCGCGCGGACGTTCCTGAGGTCGGCGGTCTCTCCGACGGATGGGACCTCATCGAAGCCGACCTCCCGAGCGATCGCCGTGAAGAGGTCGCGCAGGACGCTGTCGACGGTCCCGATGTTGCTGGCCCGCTGGACCCGCCGCCCGAGCTCCCGGGCGTCCGCCTCGGTGAGCGCGAGGTCGCACTCGGGGTCACGCGCCAAGGTTCCGAGGGCGTCGGCGATACCCGGCGCGATGGCGGCCGCGTCGTCACGGCTGAACGAGACGACCGCCAGCGTCTCCTCCGGGGCCGGGGCGTCGTCTGCGTGCTTTCTGGCGAGGTACTCGGCAGCGATGAACTCGGACGTCGTCGACTTGCCCGAACCGGGGTCCGACGTCTGGACGAACAGCCCCGAGTCGGCATCGAAGAACGCGTCCCGCACCCGCTTCTGTGCGCCGTCCAACCGGACGAACTCGTCGTCGGAGTCGGATGCTTCAGTCGCCGACGGCTCCTCCTCGCTCATCGTTTCACCTCCTCTCCATTCATCGTTCCGCCTCCTTTCCGTTCATCGTTTCACCTCATGTTCGCTCATCGCTCCACCCCATCTGGACGTCCCGTCCCAATTGGAAGCGTCGCTGCCAACTCTTCCGGGAGCCGTAGTTCCTGACCGGCTGGGTCTGCCGCGGCCTTCCAACTCGCACACTCCGGCGATATCGAGTCGAGGAACGTCGAGCGAGTCGTCCTCGCCCCGTCCGCGTCGCGCTGGTGGCGCGTCAAGACGAGATGCTCCGTCGCCGTCGACACCGCATCCGCGAAGTGGTCGTACTCGCGGGCTTCGGTCCACCGCTCCAGGGGGGCGAGTGCACGGACCGGGGCCGTCTCCCCCGCGAGGATGCGGTCCCGGAGTTCGACCGGGAGGATGCCGGTCGGCGTCTGGGGCCACTCACCGTCGACGAGGCCGACCGCGACGACGTACGGTGCCTCACGCAGCCAGGTGTCGGTCGCGTCGACGATGTCGATGACCGCCGCGTTCGCGTGCTCACGGCGGCCTGGCTCGACGGTCGCGATCGTCTCGAAGAGGTACTGGACCAACTCCCATGACTCGTCGGTGTGGCCCCGGTCGAGCCACTCGGCGTACTTGGACGCGACCTCCGAGACCAGGTTCTCGACGCGGACGAGTGCCCGCGCGGTCTCCGTGGTCTCGGTCAGTGCGTCGGTATCCCGCTCGAGGTGGGCCGGGAGAACGCGGTCACGGTAGGTCGAGAGCACCGGCTCGAACGTCGCCTCGACAGCCTCCGGCGTCGGGACCGGCGGCTGTTCGCGTGTCCACGTGAGCAACGAGTCGAGGGGTGCGGCCTCGTCCTCGTCGATCGCCCCCTCGGACAGTAGCTTGCGCCAACAGTCTAGCGAACGGGGACCGGAGCCAGAGAGCGCCCGCTGGAACGTATCGAGCGGTTCCTGTAACGGTTCCCAGTCGCAGGCGTCGGGGGCGACCCACTCGGCGGCCAACGGTCGGAGGAGCGTCTCCGCTGCGACCTCGTCGGGCGCCGTCTCGAGGAGCGAACAGAGAGAATCGACCAGTCTGTAGGGGAGCGTCTCCGTGACCCGGAGCTGCGTCCAGACCGAGACCGAGCGTCCGTACTGCCGGGCGGCACGGCGAACCTCGGGCTCGATGGTCGCCACGTCGCGGGCGACGACGAGGACGTCGCTCGGGGAGACGCCCGCTGCCAGCAGCCGGTCGACGACCCCGACCGCTAGACGGGCCTCTTCGGTGCGCGTCGTCGCCACCAGCTCGGTCGCGTCGACGGTGAGTGGGTTCGGGTAGGAGTCGCTTCCAGGCTCGTATCGCTCGTCTCGAAATCGTGCGGCGAGCCGTGGGCCGGTCCCGGGCCTGAGGTAGAGTTGGACGTCGACGGAGGTCTCGGTATCGATGGCCACGAGCAGGTCGAGAAGCGGGGCTTCGATGGAGCTCACACCGGCGAGATGGAGGCGCTCGATATTCCGGTAGGCTCGCGTCCACGCGTCGCTGCCCGCTCGCTGGAGCAGGTCCGTCGCCTCCCGAACGAGCGCGTCCCGAGAGACCGCCGCGCCTTCCGTCGTCGCCAGAGCGTCTCCCGCCGCGAGGGCGTCTTCCGCCACGCGGGCACCCTCGAGCAGGTCGCTCCCGTCACGCATGGCCGATTCGGGTAGTTCCTCGAGCAGGTCCGAGAGAATGGACAGGCGGGTGCTATCGTAGCCGGTTATCGCGTCGATAGCGCTCCGAGTTGCCTCGATGTCGTCGGCATGGGGCACCAGGTCCGTCCCGAACAGGGGTTCGAACGACTGGAAGGTCTCTGGCTCGGTCTCGATGAGGGTCTCGAGTGCCCGGATTCGGTCGACACGGTCGAGGGCGTCGGTGGGACGCCCGGACGCTCGCAGGAGTTCTCGGGCGACTTCCGTCGGTCGGACGAACCGCATCGAACTCCGGGCCTGGCCCCGCTCAGCGAGTCGTCGTTTGAGATTCCGTCGGTGGAGTTGCTCCGGCGTGACGACGAGGTCGGTCGAGCTGGGAGCCCGCGTCGCGAAATCGAGGAGCCGTTCCGGCTCGTCGACGTACGTCTGGAACGCTGCGGCCGGTCCAAGGTACCCGTCGCTCTCCGTCATCGGTCACCCGGTTCCGTGGCCGGTTCTGGCAGCGGAGACGTTCGTCGCGGCATTCGTACCATCTCTCTCGAAACGCGGGCATATATGCCTGATTGTCGACTGGAGTGCTCGTCGACCGGAGTGCTCGTCGACCGGACGTCGCCGCTGGCCTACTCCACGATGGTGTTCCGGAGGGTGCCGACGCCCTCGTAGTGGATCTCCACCGTCTCGCCGGGTTCGACCAGCCCCGGGTTCGCGGGGCTGCCGAACGCGACGACGTCGCCGGGTTGGAACGTGAACCGCTTCGAGAGGTAGGCGACGATCTCGTGCGGGTCGAACAGCATCAGCTTCGTGTTCGCCTCCTGGCGGCGTTCGCCTCCGACATCGGTCCACATATCGAGGGCCATCGGGTCGACGTCCGTCTCTACCCACGGCCCGAGCGGGCCGGAGCCGTCGAACGCCTTGCGGGCGGTCCGACCCTGCTGGTCGAGCCCGTCGAGGTCGTTCATGATGGTGTAGCCGCGAACCATCTCGGGGACCTCCTCGGTGGACAGGTTCCGACAGCGCTGGTCGATGACTGCTGCGAGCTCTCCCGCGTAGGTCAGCTCCTCGGTGAACGAAGGGTAGGGTATCTCCTGTTCGTGCGCCGCCAGTGAAACACGGGGCTTGATGAAGAAGTCCGGTTCGTCGGGCCGTTCGTACTCCATCTGTTCGAGCGTCTCCGCGTAGTTTCGTCCCACGCAGTAGAGCGCCGTGGGGTCACACGGCGGGAGCAGATGGCCGTCGATGCCGACCTCGTAGACCCCATCTTTCGCGTGAATCACGCCGTCCTCGTAGCGTCCTTCCACGGGGCCGTCCGGTGTCGCGAGCCGTGCGATTCGCATACCTGGACTCTCGATTCGAGGGCAATAGGTATTCCGCCGTCCGCGAGTGAGTAGCCGCTCCTACGCAGGGCAGTACAGCGCTTCGCCCGGTGGCTGAATCAGCCGCGACGACGGAGGCTCGCGACCATGAGTACGACCGCAGCTGCGACGACCGGTGGCACGGCGAACGCGCATAGCAGAAAGCGGTGCCGCGGGCGGAAGGCCCTTCCACCGAACGCCCCGAGACGCGAGTATGGACGACAGCAACCGCGCGTGGTATCTCGCGGCTCGACCCGAGGGAGAACCGGACGCCGACTGTTTCGAACTTCGCGAGGACGAGGTGCCGTCGCCGAACCCCGGCGAACTCCTCGTCCGGGTGCGCTACCTCTCCGTCGACCCGTACATGCGGGGTCGCATGCGGGACAGCGAATCGTACGCCGAGCCGTGGGACGTCGGCGACGTCCTGAAAGGCGGTATCGTGGGCGAGGTCGTCGAGAGTCAGAGCGACCAGTTCGACGAGGGCGATCTCGTCACCGGCGAGGGGACGTGGGCGGACTACAGCCGGCTGGATGCCGACGACGTCGCACCCGTCGACCCGTCCGTCGCCGACCCACCTGCGTATCTCGGCGTGCTCGGGATGCCCGGGCGGACGGCGTACTTCGGCCTCCTCGAGGTCGGTGAACCGAAGCCCGGTGACACGGTGGTCGTCTCGGGTGCCGCAGGGGCCGTCGGGTCCGTCGTCGGCCAGATAGCGAAGCAGGCCGGCTGTCGCGTGGTCGGCTTCGCCGGCTCCGACGAGAAGACGGCGTGGCTCACCGAGGACCTCGGATTCGACGCCGCGATCAACTACAAGACGACCGACGACTACGGCGAGGCACTGTCGGCGGCTGCTCCCGACGGCGTCGACGTCTACTACGACAACGTCGGCGGGCCCATCACGGACGCGGTCTTCCAGCAGCTGAATCTGGACGCCCGCGTCGCGGTCTGCGGACAGATCGCCCACTACAACGACGAGGAGGTTCCGACGGGACCGCGGAAACTCCCGATGCTCATCGCGCCGCGTGCGAGGGTGCAGGGCCTCCTCGTCAGCGATTACGTCACGCGCTTCGGCGAGGCCAGCGAACAGCTGGCGAACTGGGTCGCCGCCGGCGAGCTCGAACACCGCGAGACCGTCGTGAACGGCCTGGAGCAGGCACCGGACGCTTTCCTCGGCCTCTTCTCCGGCGACAACATCGGGAAACAGGTCGTGCAGGTGTCAGAGCCCGGCGAGTGAGCCGTCAGTAGTCCCCGAGGACGCCGAGTCGCCGTGCACGGCGGGTCGTGTACTGGAACACCGCGTATCCCGCCAGCACGTACCCGATGGCCGTTCCGACGAGTACCGCCAGGTCGAGTAGCGGGAACTCCCACAGTTGGGTCCCATCGACCATCGCTCGCTGGAGGAGCGCGCTCCCCTGGACCAGCGGGAGCAACCGCGTCCAGCCCAGGCCGAACGCCGGGAGCGAGATGAGCGGGATGAACCCGAACTGCAGGAGATTGAGCCAGTTACCGACCTGCTTGTACAGGACCGTGATGCCGCCCGCTGCGAAGCCGAGACCCAGGACCGACACGACCGCCAGACTCGCGACCGGGACGATGGTCAGGACGTTCAACTGCAACGGTGTCCCGGTGATGACGAGCATGACTGCGAGGACGACCGCCGACGTGAGGAACGTCCTGACCACCTTGGCGACGCCCTTCGCGAGCGCGACGGGGGCGAAGCCGAACGGCGTCATGAAGTGACGTTCGAGCGTCCCCCACTGGACCTCGCTCCCGATGTCGTTGGCTATCGAACTGTACGCGCCGACCGACAGCGTCCAGAGGAAGTAGCCGACGATGATACCTGCCATGGAGTCGTCCAGGGCCTGCCCGGCGACCATCTGCCCGCCGTAGAACAGCAGCCCGAAGAAGAACACCGAGATGACGATGCCGCCGATAGCGTTCGCCGGATAGCGGACGAACAGGAGGTACTCCCGGTAGAGGACGGCCTTCGTCAGGTCCCAGTATGTCGCCGGCTGCGACCGAGTGGCCATCGTCGACGACGGACCGGCCGCGTCACGCCCGGCCGACTCGCGGGTCATCTGTCGCCCCGGCCCGTCATTTCGAGGAAGGCCTCCTCGAGGTCGGGCGTGACCGTCTCTATCGCGTCGATGGTGACACCGTGCACCCGGAGGAGGTCCGCGAGGTCGTAGAAGCCGTCGGAGTCGGTCGCGACCTCGATCTCTGTCTGTCCGTCGTACTGGCGGACGTCGGTCACGTCGAAACTCGAGTGGATGGCGTCGAGCGCGGCATCGTCGACGTTCGGACTCGACACGCGGAAGCCTCGCGTTTCGAACCCGCGGAGGAGCGTCGCGACGGTATCGTCGGCGATGATTCGCCCCTGGCTCATGATGATGACCCTGTCGCAGACGTCCTCGATGACGTCCATGTCGTGACTGGAGACGACGACGGTCAGACCGCGCTCGGCGACGATTCGGCGCAGCTCTCGCCGGAGTTTGAACGAGCTCTCGACGTCCAGGCCGAGCGTCGGTTCGTCGAGGAAGACCACGTCCGCGTCGGTTGCCAGGACGCTCGCCAGCGACACCTTCTGCTTCATCCCGCGCGACAGCTCACGAACGGGCGTGTCGGCGTAGTCGGCGAGGTCGAGCTGTTCGAGCAGGCGCTCGTGGCGGTCGGCCACCGAATCCGGCTTGACGCCGCTGATAGTCGCGAAGTACCGCAGGTTCTCCCGGACGGTCAGTCGCCAGTAGTCGTTACGCGCCCCTTCGAGCATGGCGTCCACGTGGCGGTACGCTCGCCGCGGGTCGGCGTGAACGTCGATGCCGTTTATCCGGACCGTGCCGGCATCGGGGAGTACCATCCCGAGTATGGACTTTATGGTCGTGGTCTTGCCGGCGCCGTTCGGACCGAGAAGTCCGACGACCGACCCCGCTTCGACCGTGAACGAGACGTCGTCGATCGCGGTGATGGCCTCGTCACCGCGCCCGAAGACCTTGGTGAGTCCCTCGACGACGATGGCTGGTGTCGACGGCGTCTCTGCGTCTGGGTTCGACCGGTCCCGCATCGCTGTCTCACCACGTACCCGCCTGCCGGACTGGCTCTCCATCGTCACGTGATACGTCGCCGAGTAGCAAAAACACCGGTCACGCCGTACCCTTCTGCAAACTGCCGTACGTAGACAGTGCAGTTCAGCGAACCTTATCAGTCGGGCGACCGTTCGATAATCGGAACAGGAATCTGAGATGTCGTCGACCGTCCCACTCCATACTGCGATGCAGGTCGTCGTTTTCGTAGCGCTGCTACTGGCCGTCGCACGGGGACTCGGGACGTTAACTGAGCGAGTCGGGCTCACCCGCGTGGTCGGCGAGCTCGGAACGGGATTCGTCCTCGGGCCGTCGATACTCGGTCACTTGGTGCCACAGGTCTACGACCAGCTCGCCCCGACGGGCGCGTCACCACTGGTGGGCGAACTTTCGTTACTCGGGCTGGTGTTTCTACTCACGCTGGCTGGTCTCGAGACCGACGTCGACCTCGTCCGGTCGCACGCTCGCGACGTGGTCGCCATCGGGTCAGCCGGGCTCATCTCCCCGTTCGTCCTTGGCCTCGCGCTCGGGCTGATCATTCCGAACTCCCTGCTGACGGGTGAGACACCGCGGTTGGTGTTCGCCCTCTTCCTCGCGACGTCGGTGTGTATCTCTGCCATCCCGGTGATCGTCCGAATCCTGATCGATCTGGACAGCTATACCAGCCCGTTCGGCCAGCGGACGGTCGCGATAGCGATGTACACCGACGTAGTGGGGTGGCTTCTGTTGAGCGTGGTGGTTGGACTGGCCCGCAACGGCGGACTCGACGTCGGAGCGCTCGCCACCGTGGTACTTACGCTCGGGGGCTTTCTGCTTGGAGCCGCCCTCCTCGGCCAGCGCGTCATCGATGCGATCCTCTCCCGCCTGTCCGAAGACGACGCCCGTGGCCACCTCGTCGTGATTGTCGCCGCGGCGGTGGGTGGAAGTGCTCTCACGCACGCTATCGGCGTCGAACCAGCGCTCGGTGCGTTCGTAATCGGGCTTCTGTTCGCACGGGCCGGCAGTGTCCCCGAGACGGCCCGGGCGATGTTCGAACGGATGACTCTGGGCGCGTTCGCACCGGTGTTCTTCGGCATCGCCGGGGTGAGCGCCGACCTCGGGCTGTTGTTCGACCCTGTCGTGGCCGTGGTCGGGGTGGCGACTCTGGTCATCGCGACCGTCGGAAAGATTGGGGGGGTCTCCCTGGCGGCGTCGTGGCTCGGGTACGACCGAACGGAGGCGGTCGAGATGGGAATCGGCCTGAACGCCCGCGGTGCTATCGAGATCGTCATCGCGACGGTCGGACTCGAGACGGGTATCCTGACGCCTCGGATGTACACCGTCGTGCTGCTGGTCGCTGTCGTGACATCTGCGATGACACCACCGCTCCTGCGGCGGACACTCTCAGAGAGTTCGGGGTAACCGATATACGGCCGTCGTCGCTTTCGCGACCGAAGTCCGTCTCCCGTTTCCAGTGACAGATATATTTGAATCGGTATCGATATCGGCAACTCGACCCCGGTGAGTTCGACCAGGCAAGTATTGTCGTCTTCCCAGAGTGGTTACAAGTGCTATGCGTCAACACATAACACAATGGGTTCGAACGAGAGACCGACCGTCGAAGACGTGATGTCATCGCCGCTCGAAACGATCTCCCCGGACGCGACGGTGATGGAAGCCACCCAGGCGATGCGTGAGAACGAGTTCAACGCCCTGGTCGTCGCCCCACACACGCCACGGGCCATCATCAGCAGCACGGACGTCCTCGATGCCGTGGCGGACGGACGCGACATTAGCGAACTGAAGGTCTCTGACGTGATGACGACGGACGTCGAGACCGCGTCGCCGGACCTGTACATGGAGGAGGTCGCAGCGATGATGACCGCCTACGGTATCAAACACCTCCCGGTCGTCGACGACGACTACGTGGGGATGATCTCCTCGACGGACGTCACCGCCCACCTCTCCTGAACGAGCGGTGCGACGACGAGCGCGTCGTTCGCGGGGGTACACTGAAGCCCGTGGTTCGTGTGGTCTACGCACATGACGCTCGACCACGTCGACACGCTCGAATGTACGCTGTGTGGGGAGACGTACGACCCGGAACAGGTCGTCTACACCTGCCCGAACCACGACGGGGTAGCCGGTATCCTGGAGGTTCAGTACGACTACGACGTCATCGTCGACCGGTTCGACGCCGAGCTCGACGGGAACATCGAGAGCCAGTGGAAGTACCGCGACTTCCTCCCCGTGGATACGGACGCGACGCCTGTGACGCTCGACGAGGGTGGGACGCCCCTGGTCGACGCCCCGCGGCTGGGCGACGAACTCGGGGTCGACGTTCGCGTCAAGAACGACGGCGTGAACCCGACGGGCTGCTTCAAGGACCGCGCGACCAGCGTCGCAGTCACCAAGGCCCGCTACGCCGGTCGAGACGTCGTGACCTGCGCGTCGACGGGGAACGCCGCGGCCTCCCTGGCGGGCTACGCGGCACGAGGTGGCCTCGACTGTCGCATCTTCGTTCCGGCTGCCGCGCCGGAGGGGAAGCTCGTCCAGCCGAGGGTCTACGGGGCCGACGTCCTCGCCGTCGAGGGGAGCTACGACGAGGCGTACGACCTGAGTCTCGAGGTGACACAGGAATACGGCTGGTACAACCGGAACGCCGCCATCAACCCGTTCCAGATCGAGGGCAAACGGACGGTCGGCCACGAGCTGGCGGAACAGACCCGGGGAGAGATCCCCGACTGGGTCGTCTTCTCGATGGGCGACGGCTGTACCATCGCCGGCTGCTGGAAGGGGCTCAGGGAGTTCGCCGAACTGGACTTCGTCGACGACACGCCGAAGATGCTCGGGGTCCAGCCCGAGGGTGCGAGCGCCATCCACGACGCCTTCCACGAGCACGATGACGTCGACACCGTGGCGGACACGCTCGCCGACGCGGTCGCCGTCGGGCGGCCACGGAACACGCTGAAGGCCTGTCGCGCACTGGAAGAGAGCGGCGGGACCGCCCTCACCGTCTCCGACGAGGAGATCCTCGATGCCGAGACGCTCCTCGGACGCACCGAGGGTATCTACGCCGAACCGGCAGGTGCCGCACCGGTCGCGGGTATCCGGAAGGCACGGGAACGGGGTATCATCGAGGCCGACGAGTCCGTCGTCACCGTCGTGACCGGCTCCGGACTGAAGGATACGGCGGGCGCGAAGCGAGCGGTCGGGCCCGTGACCGACATCACGCCGTCACTGGACGACGTCGCGGCCCACTACGGCACGCCCGCTGGCGAGGCTGGTCAGGACCCGAGAGGTGGACGATGAGCGCTCACGGAGGGGAGTCACCGCAGTTCCCGACCGAGCTACCCGCGCTCGCCTCGGCACTCGTCCGCATCGAGTCCGAGAACCCGCCGGGGAACGAGCGAGCCTGCGCCGAGTACGTTCACGAGTGGTTCGTCCACCACGGTATCGACGCGACGCTCGTCGACGAGCCAGACCCGTCGCGGCCACAGGTCGGCGCACGTGTCGGCGAGGGCGGACCGACGCTCGTGTTGAACGGCCATCTCGACGTCGTGCCGGCCGGCGACTCCGACGAGTGGACCCACGACCCCTACGGCGGCGTCGTCGAAGACGGTCGCCTCTACGGTCGCGGAAGCGTGGACATGAAAGCCGGCGTCGCCATCGCCATGCTAACGGCGTACGAGCTGCGGGAGGCTGTCGAGTCGGGCGAACTCGACGGCTCCATCGTCGTTCACGCTGCGATGGGTGAGGAGACCGGCGACCCGGGAACGAAGGCGCTCCTCGAGGCTGGCTTCGACGGCGACTACGGCGTCGTCCTCGAACCGACCGAACTGCGGGTCGCGACGAGCGAGAAGGGGATGGCGTGGTACGAGATAGCGTGGCCGGGCGAGCCGTCGCACGCGAGCCGACCCGACGAGGGCCACAACCCCATCCCGGCGTTCCAGCCCGTCCTCGCGGCCATCGACGCGTACGATGCACGCCTCCGAGACCGGACCGACCCACTCTGTGGCCAGGCGTACGCCACCGTCACGCAGGTGGGTGCCGGAGCCGGTGCGAACAAGGCCGTCCTCCCCGACGAGGCGACGTTGACCCTCGACCGTCGAATCCTCCCGGACGAGTCGCTCGAGGACGTGGACGCCGAGGTCGCGGAACTCGTCGCCGAACTCGAACGCGAGCACGGCATCCCGGCCCGTTGGGAACGCCACGAGACCTACTCGTCGGCCGCGATACCGGTCGATCACCCGCTCGCCGAGGTATTCCGCGATCAGACGAAGGCGGTCGCCGATGTCTCCACCGACCCGTGGGGCATCGAGGCGTCGACCGATGTCCGCAACTTCATCAACGACGCCGGCATCCCCGCCATCACCTGGGGGCCGGGGAGCCTGGCACAGGCGCACACCGTCGACGAGTTCATCGAACTCGATGCCGCCGAGACGGGGATGGAGATACTCGAACGAGCTGCTCGCCAGCTTCTCACCGAATCGGCGGATTCACCGCCAGCATGATTCTGTCTGCAGGCCCGCAGGTCGCCGCGTTCGACACGACGGTCGGTCCAGTGACCGTCACGGTGGACTGTCCACTGCCCGGTTCATGATGGACGGTCAACTACCTGGTTCATGACTTCGCGTTCCATTTTCCGGAGATGTTCAGCGGCCGTGCTCGTACTGACGCCGAGTTCGGCCGCCACCTCACCGACGGTGCCGGTTCGAGGTGACTCGTAGTAGCCACAGTCTACCGCAGCGCGAAGCGCGTCTCGCTGCCGTCTGGTGAGCGACGCTGCAGGCCCCGCGGCCTGCCTACGGAAGGGTCCGACGGCACGAACCTCGAGCATGTCGGATTCTGGAAAAGATTCCAGTACGGCGTCGATATCTCCTGAAGTGCCCACGAGCGTCACGTCGACGGTCCGGTCCTGGTTGTAGCGGATCGGCGGCACGACGACCAGCGTCCCCTGGGCGAACGCGTCGACGTAGGGTCCATCCCGTGCGGTGAGTCGCTCGCGCACACAGCAGTCGAACAGTCCCGAATCGACGGGGGCGATGGAGAAGTCGAGGGCTTCTTCGCGACGTTCCAGCTGGTCCCGGTAAACCTCGGCGTCGCCCCACACCCGGAACACCAGAGCGTTCGTCTCACCGAGAGACGGGTTCCAGTACCGGAGTTCCGAGCCGTGGAAGTCGTCGTGCTCGACCTCGAACGCGTGCATCGGATGAATGCTGGACTCGGTGTGGCTCACCCGAACTTCCAGATAGTGCATAGTGATTGATGCGTCACAGCTGTAGTAAAAACCTACCCCACCCGTGAGGCCGAACGACCTTCATCTATGGGTTCTTACATGAAAATGGCATGCTCCACCCCGAACTGACGCTCGTCCTCTTCGGCGTCGGCGGCCTCGCAGCGGGCGGGGTCTACACCATCTTGCTCGTCACCCTCCTCACCGACCGCCGGCTCTGGCCACCGGGAGAGAAATCGCCGGCGTACTACCTCCATTGGGCGTTCGTTAACGTCTTCAACGTCTGCTTGCTTGGCGTGGCGATTCTGGACTGGGACACCTGGGTGCTTCCACGCGGCGTCCTGCCGGTCGTCGGCGCGGCCCTCGCAGGCGTCGGCATCGTAATCTTTGTGACGGGCGCGAGAGCCATGGAGAAAGACGAGACGATGGGGGTGACCGGCGACCTCTACACCGAGGGCGCCTACGCCTACAGCCGGAACCCACAGTACGTGGGGATGTTGATCGGGCTCGTCGGATTTACCCTGCTTTGTAACTCGGCCCTCGTCGCAGTCCTCGCGGGTGCCCACTTCGGCTGGGTGTTGCTCCTGCCCCGTGCGGAGGAGCCACATCTCGCATCGGTCTATGGGACCGAATATCGCTCGTACAGACGTCGAACGCCACGGTTCGTCGACGGGCGGACGGTTCGACGGCTGCTTCGGTAAGACTTCTCTCGCGGTCGACCCTCCCACCGTCGCCATGTCTCTTCATGAGACATCACTATATGTCGTCAGCCACTTATATGCGATATGAAACACGGGGTGTGGCTAACGGACAGTGCTGCGGTCGGAATAGACCGACTCGTTGAGTTCGGCGTCGAAGCGGAGGCCGCCGGCTGGGACGGCGTGTTCGTCAGCGATTCGCTCCCCTACTCGAACTATCCCGATCCCTGGGTGCTCCTCGCTGGAATTGCGGCACGGACCCAGGACATCGCGCTCGGGACCTGGGTCGTGCCCGCACCGCGACGACACCCCTGGCAGCTCGCCCAGGAGGTCGCGACCCTCGACCAGCTATCGGACGGACGGGTGCTGTTCGGGGTCGGCATCGGGAATACCGAGGACTACGAAGCGTTCGGACAGCCCGTCGACGCAAGAGAGCGCGGCGCGATCCTCGACGAGACGCTCGATATCGTGACCGGGCTCTGGTCCGGCGAGCCGTTCAGCTACGACGGTGAGCACTTCACCCTCGTCGATGCGGAAGTTCACCCCACGCCGGTCCAGCAGCCCCGGGTCCCCATCCTCGCCGGCGGCTGGTGGCCGAACAAGAAACCGTTTCACCGGGGGGCCCGCTGGGACGGAATAATGCCCTACTTCCCGTCACTCGTCGCCGAGGGGACCGGCCCGCACGGTGAGGTCGCATCCGGTGCGCCGCGAGAGGAGATGCGTGCCGCACTCGAGTACTACCACGATATCGCAACTACCCCCGGTCAGATTCTTGTGCCCCGTCTCTCGTCGATGCCCGGACCGGAGAACGTCGCGTTCTGTGAGGAACTCGGCGTGACGTGGATTCTCACGACCGAGCTAGGGGACGATGCCGAAACCGTCCTCGAGACGATTCGTGCGGGACCGCCCCGCTGAGAAACAGTCGCGAACCCATCCACTCTGACCGGATGGAACTCCGGCCTCCTGTGGCACCATCACCTGTCGAAGGACGTCGCGAATAATCCGACTTTACCGCGCATGTAACTGGTTTATACTTATGTTGTCATGTGCGCTCCAGGTTGGTATGGCAGGAAATGAAAATTCCCCCAACGAAGAACCGAATCAGTCCTCCAAACCTCAGACATCGGACACAGTCAAAATAAGTACTAGAAGGACGCTCCTCGCCGGCGTTGGTACCAGTATCGCTCTCGGCACCGCCGGCTGTCTCGGTGGCAACGTCAGGAACTCCACGACGACGACAACGAAGAAGACGACGACCACCGACGGCACCGAGACGGACGTTTCGACGACCACCGACGGCACCGTGACGACCACTGACGGTACCGAGACGACCACTGACGGTACCGAGACGACCACCGACGGTACCGAGACGACCACAGACGGGACCGAGACGACCACTGACGGGACCGAGACGACGGACCCGTCGGGAGAAAACGCGCTCGTGCAGGTTCGTTCCGTAGAGCAGTACGGTGGCATCCTCGTCGACGCCGATGGGATGTCACTCTACATGTTCGACAATGACACGAAGGACTCGGGTGAGAGCGCCTGCTACGACTCGTGTGCGGGGAACTGGCCCCCGTTGCTCGCGGGGTCGGCGGACGAGCAACTGGTCGCCGGTAGTGACGTCTCGGCGTCGCTCTCGTCGTTCGAGAGAGAGGACGGAGAGAGACAGGTCTCTATCGCAGGGTGGCCGCTCTACTACTACGTCGGGGACCAGAACCCCGGTGACGTGACCGGACAGGGTGTCGGTGACGTCTGGTGGCTCCTCAGTCCGGACGGCACGCCGATCCGGGACTGAACTCGGAACGAACACCCGGCCCCGAGCCGGTAGGCCAGGTCTACCTCTCGAATGTTCTCTGGGGTCGATTCATCTCGGTATGACGTCTTACCTACCACTCATCCTCACTCTTTCTGTGCCACCATCCGAAAGCACTGCTTTCCTCTAACACGACCCGGGGCTCGTCATCAACGGGGACCTCTTCGGACTCTAGGAGTTCACCAGACTGGAGGACATCGAGAAGCTCGAAACGCTCACCGCACACTACGGGGAGCTGTTCGAACAGTTCCGCGAGACCGGCGACATATCCAGATAACCCTCCTTCCAGCAGCCACAGTACCGAGTTGGCGGCGACCCCCCGGGTACGTGAGCCGATTCGCGGAGTACAACATCGACCTGTGCAACGAACTCCACCTCGTCAGGATGCTGTCGAACTACTACCGCGAGATGAGCCCGTTCCTCCGGTACGCATCGTTGCCGTTCCTGTTGCTGTTCGACCTCACGCTGGTCTGGCTCGTCGGGGCCACGCTGGAACGCTTCGGGATTCTCCAGATGCAACCGTTTCTCGACCCGGAACTGTTCAGCCAATTCGGAATCGCGACGGTCATCATCGTCGTGTCGATGACCACGATGACCATCGCAGCACAGACGACCAGCATGGGCGTCCAGTACGCGAACCGTTCTCCGAAGACTCCGCGGAGAGTCGGTGTCGGGTTGTGCCTTCATACCTGGTCCTCAGCGAAGGTGCCCTCAGCGACGGGTTCTTCTCGCGCAGGAGACAGTGCAACGGCGATCTTCGAGACGCCGACGACTGCGAACCCGACGCCGAATAGCAGTCCGAACACCCAGGCTGTGTTGCCCGGCCATCCGGTAACGAGGAGCGTCGCCAGCGTGACGAGCGCGATACCCGAGAGCCGCTTGTTCCGGGCCTCCGCGACGTCGTCCCCGAACCCGGACAGGAACCGAGCGATTCCCGTGACGGCGTACAACAGTGCCAGCAGCGTCGCCAACCTGGTCTGTCCGAACGGGACGGTCAGGAGTGCGAACCCGACGAGCAGGTAGCCGGTCGTCTCGCCGAGCGCCACGAGTCCGTCTCGCAGGTTCTCCTTCTGTCTCGCCTCGCCGGCCATCACGGCGCTGGCCGCGAGGAAGGCGATACCGAGCCAGAACCTGACGATACCACCAGCCAGGCTCGGCATCGCCGCGACGAAGACGCCGATGCCGACGAGGATGATACCGGCGGCGAGCTGAAGCCGCTGTCGTTCAACCGTACTAGCCGCCAGTCCCCCCGCCGCGTTGGTGGCCATGAGTTTTCACAGTGAATAGGGGCCAGTGTCGCATGAGGTTCGTCTCGCCTGCCGTGACAGCTCATCCGGCTGGACTCATCCGGCCCCTGGAAACCCGGTTCTCCCCCGGTCGATTCGAGTCGTTTTCGCCTCGATGTTCCGAACCGCGTGCTGGTGCGTGTTCGTCGGTCCGTGCGGAGTACCTTCGTCGGTATGTCCGGGGTGCTTCGAACGACGTTCGCCCCGATTTCAGGGTATCTGACACACACTTTCTCGCGGTCGTGAAGTCGAACAATTATATCGTTCCGTTGTTAATATCTGTCCATGGACGAACGCGAACGCGGCCGCATTCGAGGTTCGATGTTCTTGCTCACGGGTATCGTGACCGCCGGGCTCGGAGCCTATCTCCTGTTCGTCCCGGAAGTACTGGACAGACTCCATCCGATGCCACTGCTGGTCTTGTTGATAGTGACGATACTCATCTCATTCCATCGGGCGTTCGAACTGCTCCACTGAAAATCGAGGGCCTGTTCCAGTTCTGTTATATCCGTAGGTAGCCGGTCAGTTGTTCTAATATAGGGTAGATGTGATATGATGGTGCTGGTGCAACAGGTGAAGACCGCTAAACGAACCCAAATCACAGGGTTGGTGGTCTATCCCGGAAGGCCAGTTCGGTTGCGCCCAACAAATCACACCCTGGACAATAAATAAATGTTGTCGTGTCGAAGTACTGTCTGGAACATGCCGCTCGATAACCGAGCCTTCGACTTCCTGCAGGTCAACGACCGACCGGACAAGCCGCGAGAACGGGGGATAACCGAGATACGCGGTCCGTACTACGACCCGATGGGTCCGCGCGAACTCCGCGACATCCTCGAGACGATGGGCCACTACGTCGACATCTACAAGTTCTCGGGTGGATCGTTCGCACTGATGCCCGAGGACTCTGTCCGCGAACTCATCTCCATCTGTCACGAGTTCGACGTTATGGTGTCGACGGGGGGATTCATCGAGAACGTTCTCGTCAGGGACCACGACCACGTCGAAGACTACGTGACCGAAGCGGCCGACCTCGGCTTCGATATCGTCGAGGTCTCCTCGGGTTTTCTCGCTATCGACACCGACGACATGGTCGCGCTGACGGAACTCGTCCAGTACCACGGTCTGAAGGCCAAACCGGAGATAAACGTACAGTTCGGTGCCGGCGGCGCCTCCAGCGTCGAAGAACTCGAGAGCGAGAGCGCCATCGACCCTGCCAGCGCGATCGCGGCCGCGAAACGGCATCTCGACGCCGGCGCCTACAAGATCATGGTCGAGTCGGAGGGTATCACCGAACGGGTCCGCGACTGGCGGACCGACGTCGCCTTCGAGATAGCGAACGAAGTCGGCTTCGAGAACTGCGTCTTCGAGGCCGCCGACCCGCAGGTGTTCGAGTGGTACATCAAGCAGTTCGGCCCGAACGTGAACCTGTTCGTCGACAACTCCCAGATAGTCGAGTGCGAGTGCATGCGGTCGGGACTGTGGGGCAAGAAGTCGAGCTGGGGCCGTATCGCGTCGTACAGTCGGGACTGAGCGCTAGTTGAACGCCGGATGGTGGCTGAGTACCATTTCAGGGCGTTCGGAACGATGTGTCAGCGCCGCCGACGAGTACCGACCGCAGCGTTCATCCACTGCCTTCTCCTCCGCGTCTTCTCACACCGAGTTAGCGCGAAGATGCCGATCTCGAACGCGTCCCCAGCACGAGTCCCGCCAGAACCGTGTACGTCGTCGCCTGGGCCGGAGACACCGCCCGGACGACGATTGCAGCGAACGCGAGCGCGATTGCGAAGAACAGCGTGCCTAGCATTGCGCCGGTTATCATCGAGTCAGGGATTCCCTCTCTTCGGTCCTTCATGTACAGTATAGGACCCGGACGAGGGTATACCTTCATCTGATTGGCATGGATGCACAAGGAATCCGCATTCTTTCACCGACCGGAAGCGGATGCTCGGTGGTTCGAGGCCACCAGCCCGTAACTGGGGAGTTCTCAGGGACGCCTCGATCCCTCGATGGCGCGGCGCGTGTCTTCACCGACGCCCACCAGGTGACAGATGGGATTGCCCGGATAGACGACTGGGTTCTCCAGCACGCCGACGACGAGGCCGGTGAACGGGGCGGTCACCACGATCCGCGTCTCGTTGAACGGGTTCGTGATGCGACAGAGCCTGTCGCCTTCCTCGACGACTGAGCCACTCTCGGCGGTCATCTCTACGATTCCGCCGTCGTCGGCCCGTATCCAGCGCTTCTTGTCGGTGTTGCCGATGATGACTCGCCAGCCGGGCCAGTGGACGTCGCGCTGGGGGTGGAGTCCGAACTCTGCGAACACGCTCTTGACCCCGGCGACGCCCGTCTCGATAGGGTCGCGCTGGAACCGCTTCGCCTCTCCCATCTCGACCGTGATGGTCGGAATGCCGTCCTCCGTCGCGACGCGTCGGAGCGAACCGAGCGGCCCGCGTTCGTCGAACACCACGTTCGCCGCGAACGAGAGCGCCAGTCGGTCGACCCCGCTGTGCAGGTCAGCGCGGACGTGGACCAGGTTGGTTCGGCCCCGTGTCGACGTGTGGAAGTCGATACCGAAGTCACAGCGCCGGATGAACGTCTCGTAGAGGGCCGCAGCGATTCGCTCCGCCGCCGTGCCGGTACTGTCGCCCGGGAACGACCGATTCAGGTCGCTGTCGTCGAGTGGTATGTACCGTTCCTGCGCGTTGAAGCCCGGGACGTTGGCGACGTGGATGCACACCAGCGTCCCGTGGAGGTTCCCCTGTCCGAACTCGTCTGCGACCCGACGGACCACCTCGACGCCGTTCAGCTCGTCACCGTGGAGCGCCGCCGTGAGGAAGACGACCGGCCCCGGATTCCGTCCGTGGACGAGCGTGACGGGGACCGTGACGGAATCGCTCAGATACGTCTCCGAGATCTCGTAGCGCAGATGGACACGCTCGCCAGGTGCGACGGTCTCGCCGGCGCATTCGAAGGGCTTCGCTGGACTCTCCATGGCCTGTACTACGCCAGGAACGAGCAAAAGGTCAGCCCGGCCGGGCCGGTTCGGGGGCATGGAGACAGGTCGCTGCGACGGTAGCTGCCGGATTCGTGGATATAGGATTCGTATGCACGGGTCCCCTGCCACTATGGGAACCAGTTCCTCGCCAGCGCGGCGGGCAGTAGCACGTCGTCAGTTGTTACCCCACGATTCGAAATCCTCCTCCGTGGGGAAACAGCTCGTGGCCTGGCGCGAGACTTTCTCTCCTGGCGGCGTACCTTCCTCTACAGATGGCACCACCGCGATTCGGGTACGTCACCCCGGAGACGCTCGGGCTGTTCACCGACCGGTACGAGTTGACCATGATGCAGGGCTACCTCGCGAGCGGACACAACCCGACCGCGACGTTCAGTCTCTACTTCAGGGACTTCCCGCCGTCGCGGGGGTACGCCATCGCCGCGGGACTGGAACAGGTCCTTCACGCCGTCGATACCCTGCAGTTCGATGACCGTGCACTCGCACACCTCGCAGACGAAGGGTTCGACGACGAGTTCCTCGACGCCCTCGCCGACTTCTCGTTCTCGGGGGAGATCCGGGCGCTTCCGGAGGGGACGCCCGTCTTCCCGAACGAGCCGCTCCTGGAGGTGACGGCACCCATCTTCGAGGCTCAGCTCCTCGAGACGTTCACCATCAACCAGGTCGGGTTCCAGACGCTGGTCGCGACGAAGGCGCGTCGGATGCGGGACGTCGTCGACCGCTCCGGCGACGGGCAGTCGCTCGTCGACTTCGGTTCGCGGCGGGCGCACGGAACCGACGCCGGGATGAAAGCGGCGAGGGCCGCCTACATCGGCGGGTTCGACGGCACGTCGAACGTCGCGGCGGGCGAGGCGTTCGATATCCCCACTTACGGGACGATGGCGCACTCGTGGATACAGAGCTTCCCGAGCGAACGCGCGGCGTTCGCGGCGTTCCTCGACATGTACGGCGCGGACAGCGTCCTCCTCGTCGACACCTACGACACCGTCGCGGGTGCTCGACTCGCGAAGCACGTGGCCGACGAACGTGGAGTGGCTCTCGGCGGAGTCAGGCTCGATTCGGGCGACCTCGTCGCGCTCTCGAACGCGGTACGCGAGGCCATCGGCGACGTGGACATCTTCGTCTCCTCCGGTATCGACGAGTACGCTATCTGGTCGTTCCTCGCGGACGGCGGCGTGGCCACCGGGTTCGGTCCGGGGACTGCGCTCACGACGAGCGACGACCACACCTCGCTCGATACGGTCTACAAACTCGTCGCGATCGAACGTGACGGTGTGATGGCGCCCACGATGAAGCTCTCGGCAGGGAAGGTGACCTACCCTGGCCAGAAGAGCGTCCGTCGCCTCGTTCGCAATGGGCGTGCTATCGAGGACGTCATCGGCCTCCGCGGTGAGCCGGGAGCCGGCGAAGAGCTTCTGAGTACCGTCGTCGAGGCGGGTCGACTTGTCGACCCGGTCCCGCCGCTGGCGGACGTTCGTGAGCGGGCGCTCACCCAGCTCCGAGATTTCGACCTCGGTCACCGGGACCTGACCGCCCCCGAACCGTACACCGTCCGCACGAGCGAGGAACTCGACGCGGTGACGGCATCTGTTCAACGGTCGCTGCGACGGCGCACGTCCTGAGAGGGTCCAGCCCGGGTCCCAGCCTCACATCGACGGCTTGCGAGTCGAACTGTGAAGGAACGTGGCAGCCCAGCATTCCATTCACACTGGCTGGTAACACTGTCCGGCGACACTGCACGACCACCTGACCGACCCCTCCGTCGATGCCCCGAGGAACCAGGGCGGAGGTATCGACGAGCCCGATGGACCGGACTCGTATCTAGTGCACACAAAAAACTATTTACACCATCTTTCCGACTATTCAAGGGAGAGGCTAGCATGCCCAGAGCCGTATTCGATAGTAGCGAGTATGAGCGGCGAATCGCCCGGACGAAAGAGCGGATGGCAGAGCGGGGTCTCGACGCCCTGTTCGTGAGCGATCCGGCGAACATGAACTACCTCACGGGCTACGACGGCTGGTCGTTCTACGTCCACCAGGGCGTCGTCGTCACCCAGGACCGCGACGAACCCATCTGGGTCGGCCGTGAGATGGACGCGAACGGGGCGCGCGCGACGACGACGCTCGCTGAGGAGAACATCCGACCCTACAGCGACGACCACGTGCAGTCGCCGGTCGACCTGCACCCGATGGACTTCGTCGCGACGGTGCTCGACGACGTCGGCGTCGCGGATGGCCGTGTTGGCCTCGAGATGGACGCCTACTACTTCACCGCCAAGTCCTACACACGCCTCCAGAAGAACCTGCCGGAGGCGACGTTCGAGGACACGACGCTCCTCGTGAACCGTGTCCGTATCAAGAAATCGGACGCCGAGCTCGAGTACATGCGCCAGGCCGCACGCATCTCCGAGAACGCGATGCAGGCCGGACTCGACGCCATCGAGGAGGGCGTCCCCGAGTACGAAGCCGCCGAAGCCATCTACTCGACGCTCATCGACGGGACCGAGGACTACGGTGGGGACTACCCCTCCATCGTCCCCCTGATGCCGTCGGGCGACCACACCGGAACGCCGCACCTGACCTGGACCGACCGCGAGTTCGAGGACGGCGACCCCGTCATCATCGAGCTCTCGGGCTGCCGCCACCGCTACCACTCACCGCTCGCGCGGACGACGTACGTCGGCGACCCGCCGGCGGAGATGCAAGAGCGAGCCGAGATCGTCGTCGAGGGCATGGAGGCCGCGCTCGACGCCGTCGAACCCGGCGTGACCTGCGAGGCCGTCGAGAAGGCCTGGCGTGAGACCATCGCCGAGTACGGCATCGAGAAGGAGGACCGCATCGGCTACTCGATGGGGCTGGGCTATCCGCCGGACTGGGGTGAGCACACGGCCAGCCTCCGGCCCGGCGACGAGACGGTCCTCGAGGAGAACATGACGTTCCACACCATCCCGGGCCTGTGGTTCGACGACTTCGGCGTCGAGCTGAGCGAGACGTTCGTCGTCACGAAGAACGGGGCCGAGCCGCTCGCCGACTTCCCGCGAACGCTGTTCAGTACGTGACCATGTCGAAGCAGACCACCACCGAGACCGGCGCTGACGCAGCAGCGGACGGCGACGCCACGGAACCGGAGTCCGCTCTCGCCAACGCTCGTCGCCAGCTCGAACGCGCCGCGGCACACGTCGACGTCGACTCGGGCGTCATCGAGCGGCTGAAGCACCCGACGAAGCTCCAGCAGGTGTCCGTTCCCCTCCGCCGTGACGATGGCTCGCTCGAGGTTTTCACCGGCTTCCGCGCCCAGCACGACGACGTCCGCGGCCCCTACAAAGGCGGTATCCGCTTCCACCCGCACGTGAACGCCGAGGAGTGCATCGGCCTCTCGATGTGGATGACCTGGAAGTGCGCGGTGATGGACCTCCCGTTCGGCGGGGGCAAGGGCGGTGTCGCGGTAGACCCGAAGACCCTCTCGGAGGAGGAACGCGAGCGGTTGACCCGTCGTCTGGCCGAGGAGCTCCGCGACGTCGTCGGCCCGAAACAGGACGTTCCCGCCCCGGACATGGGGACCGGGCCGCAGGAGATGGCGTGGTTCATGGACGCCTACTCGATGCAAGAGGGCGAGACGATGCCGGGCGTCGTTACGGGCAAGCCGCCGGTCATCGGTGGCTCCTACGGCCGCGAGGAGGCCCCCGGCCGGTCGGTCGCCATCATCACCCGCGAGGCCATCGACTACTACGACTGGGACATCGAGGACACGACCGTCGCCGTGCAGGGCTTCGGTTCCGTCGGTGCCAACGCCGCACGTCGCCTCGACGAGTGGGGCGCGAAGGTCGTCGCCGTCTCCGACGTCGACGGCGCGATCTACGACGAAAACGGGCTCGACACGCAGGACGTCGAAGGGCACGACGAGCGCCCCGGCATGGTCTCGGGCTACGATGCCCCCGAGTCGCTGTCGAACGAGGAGCTGCTCGAGCTCGACGTCGACGTTCTCATCCCGGCTGCCATCGGGAACGTCATCACCCAGGAGAACGTCGACGACATCCAGGCAGACCTCATCGTCGAAGGGGCGAACGGCCCGACGACGTTCGCCGCGGATACCATCCTCGAAGAGCGCGGCGTCCCGGTCGTCCCGGACATCCTCGCGAACGCGGGCGGCGTGACCGTCTCCTACTTCGAGTGGCTCCAGGACATCAACCGCCGGAAGTGGTCGCTGGACCGTGTCCACGAGGAGCTGGAAGACGAGATGCTGAAGGCGTGGAACGCCGTCAGGGACGAGGTCGACGCGCGGGACCTCTCGTGGCGTGACGCCGCATACGTCGTCGCGCTCACTCGAATCGGCACCGCGAAAGAGACGCGCGGACTCTGGCCCTGAGGGTCGACGGTACGTTCTCGTTCTCTTCTTTCGGACCGTCCGGTAGCGAGGGTGCATGAACGAAAGAACAGCTGACCGGTCGGTTCGACAGACCGTATCAGGCTGCGGGACGCTTGGTATCCATCGGCTTCTCACGCTCGATCATGCCACCGATGAATCCGCCGAGGGTGGCCGGAATCGCGGCGAGGGCGATGAGCACGAGTGCGGCGAGGGCGACGCCCGCCGTTGCGAATATGCCCCCTAGCGAGAGCGTGACTATCGAGACGGCGAGTCCGAGGGCGACCAGCAGGGTGACCATGATGAGTGCACCGATGGAGCCAGCGAGGAATCCGTTCCACGCGCCGTTCTTCGAACCGCTGTGTGCAGTGTAACCAGCGACCAAACCCCCGATGATTCCAGCGACGCCGGCGCCGAGGAACGAGAGCTGTTCGACGTACGCACCGAGTAAGCCGAGCACGACGATTGTCACGAATCCGAGCGCGACTGCGCGCCAGTTGGTATCGACCATGAGAGGAGTACGTGCGCGGCGGGCTTAACCACCAGAGAGGATTGGCTGAGGATATCAATCTCAGCTGAAATCACAGTGACATCGTCGCCGACTGCGGGGCGAAGGAACTCCAGCGACGAGGGTACGAAGCGACGAGCCTCGCTACCGGAGCACTTCGTCGACCTTCTCGATGGGATGTGGCGGCTCGGGGGCGTCGTCGTCACGGTCGCCGAGCTGGGTCCGACAGGACGCACCGGGGGCGACCACGACGTCGCCCTCGCTGTCGTCGACCTGGTCGAACAGGATGTTCCCGATGGCCTTGCTCATCGAGAAGTGCTCGGCCTCGTAGCCGAACGACCCGGCCATGCCACAGCAGCCGGAGTCGAGGGGGTCGACCGCGTACCCGGCACGACGAAGGACGCCAACCGCGTGGTGGTCCTTCCGGGTGGCCTTCTGGTGGCAGTGGCCGTGGTAGGTCAGCTGTTCGTCGGAATCGGCCACGTCGAGGTCGTCGACGAGCCGGTTGGCGTCGAGGTACTCCATGATACCGTAGGTATTGCTCGCCACGGACTCGACGGTCGCCGGCGAGACGGCCGGCTCGTCTCCCGCGGTCTGTGCGCTCTCGACGTTGCCACCGAGCAGGTCGCGGTAGTCGGACTGGAGCATCACGGCGTCGGAGGGTTCGACGAGGACGACGTCCCAGCCGTCCGCGACGCGCGGGGCGAGTGCCGCGACGTTCGTCGCCGCCCGCTCGCGGGAGCGGTCGAGGAAGCCCTTCGAGTGGGCGGGACGGCCGGTCGAGGTCACGTCGTCGGGAATCGCGACGTGGACGCCGGCGGCTTCGAGGACGCGAACTGCCGCCTTGCCGGCGGCGGGGTGGTTGTAGTTCGTGTAGGTGTCCGGGAACAGGAGCACCCGGTGGTCGGCCTCGGATTCCGAGACGCGACAGCCGCCGCGGCTCTCGAACCAGTCCTCGAGCGACTCCCGGTGGAACGTCGGGAGTGACCGTTCGCTGGCGATGCCGACCAGCCGCTCGGTGACCGCCCGGGCGCCTGGAACCTTCGCCGCCCAGTTCGACAGTGGCGCGAACGCCGACCCGAGTTCGTTGAGGAGGTCGACCTCGGCGAACAGGCGGTCGCGGAGGCTCGCACCGTGTTCCTGGTGGTGGGCGTGTTCGACCTCGGCCTTGAGCTTCGCCATGTCGACCTCGCTCGGACAGTCGCGCTTGCAGCCCTTGCAGCCGACGCAGAGGTCCATCACCTCGCGCATGAACTCGACGTCCTCGGCGTCGGCCGCGAGGTCGCCGCTCATCGCCTGTCGAAGCATGTTGGCGCGGCCACGAGTGGAGAGGCTCTCCTCGTCGGCGGCGCGGTAGGTCGGACACATCACGCCGCCGCGGTTCTCCTGGTCGCCGCGACAGCCGGCACAGCCGTGACAGAGTTCGGCCATCCCCTGGAAGCCGTTCGCCGTGTCCCAGTCGAGCGCGGGGTCGAACGACGGCTCGAACTCGTAGTCGGGGTCGAACCGGAGGTTCTCGGTCATGCTGACGGTCTCGGCCCGGGCGGGCGCGTCCGGGTCGTCGCGGCCGACGACCTGGCCGGGGTTCAACAGCCAGTCGGGGTCGAACGCCGTCTTGAGCTCCTGGAACGTGCTCCAGAGGTCGTCGCCGTACAGCTTCCGGTTCCACTGGGTCCTGGCGCGACCGTCACCGTGTTCGCCGGAGACCGAGCCGCCGACCTCGGTGACGAAGTCGGTGATCTCGTCGGCGATGGTCTCGAACGAGTCGAGCCCGTCGACCGTCTTTGTGTTGACGAGCGGGCGGACGTGGAGCACCCCCGGGCCCGCGTGGGCGTAGAAGCTGGTGTTCGCGTCGTGGTCGTCGATGACCTCGCGGAAGCGGTCGACGTACTCGGGGAGCTGTTCGGCCGGCACCCCGCAGTCCTCGATGAACGAGATGTGCTTCTCGTCGGTGGTCCGCGAGAGGAGGATTGGAGCGGCCGCCTTGCGCATCTTCCACAGGCCGGCGCGGTCGTCAGCGTCGTGTGCCTCGAGTGCGTCGAACGCTCGGGCATCCTCTGCGACTTGCACGCCCTCACTGGGCGTCGCCTCCGGCGTGACCGAGGGCGCACGCGTTGCCAGCAGGTCCGCGACCTGCTGACGCCCGTGTTCCTGGGAATCGGCGTAGAACTCGACGAGCAGGGCGCCGCGGGTCCCGTCCGGGAGCGACGCGGCGACGTCGTGGAACTCGGCCGTCTCGAGCGCCAGGTCGATGAGCACGTCGTCGATGAGTTCTACCGCGGCGGGCTCGTGTTCGAGTATCGGCGCGACGTCGGCCGCCGCGTCGAACACGTCCTCGTAGGTGAGCAGTGCGACCGCCTTCGTCTCGGGAATCGGTTCGAGCGAGACGGTCGCTTCGGTGACGACGGCAAGCGTGCCCTCGCTTCCGGCGAGCAACCGGGCGAGGTTGACCGTTCCGGGCTCGCTCTCGGGGTCGATACGGGACCCGTCGGCCGTCGATTTCTCGCCGCGGGCCTCGTCGAGCAGCATGTCGAGGTTGTAGCCGGAGACGTTACGCTTCAGGTCGGGATAGCGCTCGTCTATCTCGTCGGCTTCCTCGTCGAGTATCCGGACGATTTCGGTGTAGATGCGCGGGAGGAGGGTACTCTGTGGCCCGTCGTCGCCCCAGGCGGCTGCCTCGGGGTCGGCTTTCTCGCGCAGCTCGTCGACCGCTACCTCTCCGAACCGATGGACGGTCCCATCGGCGAGGACGACCTCGCACTCTTCGACGTAGTGGTCGGTCTTCCCGTAGACCAGCGAGTGCGCGCCGGTCGAATTGTTCCCGATGGCACCACCGAGGACGCTGCGATCGCCGGCGGCCGGGTCGGGGCCGAATTTCAGCCCGTGTTTGGCGGCGGTGGCGTTCAGGTCGGCGAGGACGGTCCCGGCCTGTGCGGTGGCCGTGGGTTCACCTTCGACGGGCTCCGGCTCGAGTGACTGCACCTCGTCCATGTATCGCGAGAGGTCGAGGACGACCGCCTCGTTGACCGCCTGGCCGGCGAGGCTGGTTCCGCCCCCCCGTGGCAGCACGGGTATCTCGCGGTCGGCGCAGTAGGAGACCACGTTCGCGACGTCTTCGGTCGTCTTCGGCATGACCACGCCGATGGGGAGCACCTCGTATGCCGAGGCGTCCGTCGCGTACAGCTGGCGGGTATACTCGTCGAACCGGACGTCGCCGTCGACGAGCCCGGACAGGTCGTCGACGAGTCCCTGCCGTTCGACGTCGCCGCCGGTGTACTCGTAGTCCGCACGCGGGTCGTCGGCCGGGTCCTGTATCGCCATCGGGTATCAGTGCGATTCGGGCGCGAGTACCTGGTTCTCGAGTCCCTCGCCCTCGTCGAGCCGGTCGAGGTTCTCGGCGACGATGTCGGCGAGCCGGTCCCAGTGCTTCGGGGTGTGACCGCCGGTGTGGGGCGTGATGAGACAGTTCTCCAGGTCCCACAGCGGATGCTCGGCCGGTAACGGCTCGGGGTCGGTCACGTCGAGTGCGGCGCCGCGGATCTTGTTTGACTGGAGCGCTGACACGAGCGCGTCCGTGTCGACGATGCCGCCACGGGCGGTGTTGACGAGCACGGCATCGGTCTTCATCGTCGCGAACTCCTCGGTGCCGATGAGGCCGCGGGTCAGGTCGTTGAGGGGACAGGCGACGACGACGTAGTCGCTCCGGGCGAGCGCGTCGTGGACGTCGTCCTCGTCGAAGCCCATCACCTCGTCCGTCGGCCCGCCCTTCGAGGGCGTGTAGCGGATGCCGATGGTGTCGACCTCGAAGCCCTGGAGGCGCTGGACGACGGCCTGCCCGATGGAGCCGAGGCCGATGACGGTGACGGTGCTGTCGGTGAACTCTGACGACTGGAAGTGGCGCCACTGCGACTGCTGCTTGCGCCGCCAGCCCTCGTGGAGTCGACGAGCGAAGACGAGCATGTTGCCGATGGCCTGCTCGGCGATGCCCGGCGCGTGGATGCCGCCTGCGTTGGTGACGGCGACGCCGTGTTCGGCGAGCGTGTCCATCGGGACGTGGTCGGTACCGGCGAACGTACACGCGAACAGTTCGAGCCGTTCGGCGCGGTCGAGCAGGTCCTCCTCGATGGTGATGCCGGTGACGACGCGGGCTTCCGGCACGAGCTCGCGTTCCTGTTTCGGCGTCCGAGCCAGCGTGATGTTCCGGTCGGGGAGCCGTTCGCGAAGTGCGTCTGCGTACGATTCCATGGATAGGCCTTCCGTCCCCTCGCGGAGGACGACGACGTCTGTCTCGGTCATGTGTAGGTGGGTCTCGCGCCGGCGACGGTTGGTGATGTAGCAGGGCCGAGTGTCACAGAGTAGCCTGCTAGTTGTCGTCGGGCGCGCGTATACTCCAATCGTCGCGTGGGTCCGTCTTAGTCCTTTTGTGTGTCCGGAATCCGTGGAAACCGTCTACGATTAAGTGGGTGGGCGATGTTACGCACACACATGGCCGACTCTGTTCGCGGACGACTAGCGGAGCTTCGCCGAGACCTCCACCGCCACCCGGAACCCGGCTGGTGCGAGTTCCACACGACCGCTCGGCTCGTCGAGGAACTCCGGGCCATCGGCGTCGACGAGCTCGCCGTCGGTGCGGACGCCTACGACCCGGACGACCGGATGGCTGTGCCGGACGACGACCTCGTGGACGAATGGTACGAACGTGCCCTGGACCGGGGTGCGGACCCTGAGCTCCTCGCGGAACTCGAGGGCGGTACCACCGGCGCCGTCGCCGTCCTCGAGCGCGGCGAGGGACCGACCGTCGGCCTCCGCGTCGACATCGACGGGCTGTTCATCGAGGAATCGACCGACGACGACCACGTTCCCGAGGCGGAGGGCTTCCGCTCGGAGACCGGCGAGACGATGCACGCGTGCGGGCACGACACCCATATGACGTGGGGGCTGGCCACCATCGAGGCCATCAAGGAGAGCGAGTTCTCGGGACGCCTCGTCGTCTTCTTCCAGCCCGCCGAGGAGACCGGCGGCGGCGGCGCCCCGATGGCAAAGAGCGACTACGCCGCCGATATCGACTACTTCTTCGCGGTCCACGTCGGCCTCGACCACCCGACGGGTGAGGTCGTCGCTGGCATCGAGAAGCCGCTCGCGATGTGCCACGTCGACGTCGAGATAGAGGGGACATCGGCCCACGCCGGGAAGGCGCCCGAACAGGGAGACAACGCCATCCAGGCACTTGGGACGGCCATACAGAACGTCTACGGCATCCCCCGCCACTCCGACGGGATGACACGGGTCAACGTCGGCCGCGTCGAGGGCGGAACGGCGAGTAACGTCATCGCCGAGGAGGTCGAGGCCGTCGCCGAGGCCCGCGGCGAGACGACCGAGCTGATGGAGTACGCGAAAGCCGAGCTCAGAAAGAAGTTCGAGACCGCCGCCGAGATGCACGACTGCGAAGCGCACGTAGACGTCGTCAGCGAGAACCCGCGCGCCGACAGCGACCCCGAACTCGTCGACGTGGTCGCAGACGTCGCGAGCGAGGTCGCAGGAGTCGACAGCGTCGTTCCAACCGCGGACTTCGGGGCGAGCGAGGACGCGACCTTCCTCATGGAGCGCGTCCAGGAGGACGGCGGCTTCGCCTGTTACAGCATCGTCGGCACCGACCACCCAACGAGCCATCACACACCGACATTCGACGTGGACGAACGCAGTCTCGAAATCGGCGTCGATGTGCTCACGGACGCCATCCTGTCGGTGGCGGAGGACGGTCCATGAGCAGGGACTCGACGACCGGCGACACCGTCCCGGCCGCCAGCGATATCGTCACACCCGCGGACATCGAGGCCGCCGAAGACCGGCTCGCTGGCGTGGTCCATCGGACCCCGCTCGACGGGTCGACGACGCTCGCGGAACGGTGCGACGCTGCCCGCGTCGACTGCAAGCTAGAGAACATGCAACGGACCGGCTCGTTCAAGATCCGCGGAGCGTACAACGCGATGGCGCAGCTCCCGGACGACGTCCGCGAGCGCGGCGTGGTCGCCTCGAGCGCGGGGAACCACGCCCAGGGCGTCGCACTCGCCGGACAGCTCCTCGACATCGACACGACCATCGTCGTCCCGGAGATAACGCCGGCCGCGAAGATCGAGGCGACCCGTGGCTACGGTGCCGAGGTCGTCGTCGAGGGCAGACAGTACGAGGCCTCGTACGAGTACGCGCTCGAACTCGCGGACGAGGAGGGGCTGGAGTTCGTCCACCCCTTCGACGACGAGGCCGTCATCGCCGGGCAGGGAACCGTTGGGCTGGAAATTCTAAACGAGGCTCCCGACGTGGACACCGTGCTGGTCTCCATCGGCGGCGGTGGCCTCATCTCCGGCATCGCGACCGCGCTAGAGGCACACGACCCCGACGTGCGCGTCATCGGCGTCCAGCCTGAGGGCGCGGCGCACGCAAAGCCCTCGCTCGAGGCTGACGAGATACGTATGCTCTCGGAGGTCGACACCGTCGCCGAGGGCATCGCAGACGCCCGACTGCTCGAGAAGACCTTCGCCGTCGTCCGCGAGCGGGTCGACGACGTCGTCTCGGTGAGCGACACGGACCTGACCGTGGCGACGACCCTGCTCGCGGAACGGTCGAAGACGGTCGTGGAGACGGCCGGCGCAGCCCCGGTCGCGGCCCTCCTCTCCGGTGCCGTCGACGTCGAGGGAGAACGGGTCGCCGCCGTCGTCTCCGGCGGGAACGTGAACCTGACTGAGCACGGAGAGCTGACCCGCGCCGGCCTCCAGGAACTCGGCCGGTACGTCGACGCGCGGCTCGAACTCGACGGCTGGCCGACGGTTCTCGGCGACCTCTCTGAGACGGTGGCGGCCCATGGTGCCGAACTCGACGTCTTCGAGCGGGCCCGCCGGACGGCTACCGATGACCCGAACCGCGTGCCGGTCGTGGTCGGTATCGAAGGCAGTGGTCAGGGCCACCTCGAGGACGTGCTCGGGGCACTCGACGAGCTGGAGGACGTCAACGTCGTCGAGCGGTCCCTGTCCGGGTAATCGGAGAACCGGTCTTCTCGAACGGTCTTCTCGAAGCGAGAAATCGGGTACCGCAGCTCCGCCTCAGTCCGCTACGTCGTGCATCGCCTCGAGGAAGATTCCCACCCCGAGCTCGATCTCGCGCTCGGTGGAGTCGAGCGGCGGGAGCAGCCGGATGGTCTTCTTCCCACAGCCGAGTGTCAGCAGGCCACGGTCGAGGGCGGCTTCGACGACGGCGTTTCGCCGGTCCGGCGTATCGAACTCCACGGCGAGCATCAGGCCCTTGCCGCGGACGTCGACGACGTGGTCCGGGGCGTCGTCGCGTATGAGCTCTTTCGCCTGACGTCCGCGCTCGGTCGCGTTGTCGAGCAGGTCGTGCTCCTCGATGGCCTCGAGGGTGAACGCCCCCTGCATCGACGAGAGGAGGTCGCCGCCGCCGAAGGTGGAGCCGAGGCGGTTCTTCTCCTCGGGGAAGACGTCCGATCGGGAGATGGTCGCGCCGACACGGAGTGCCTTCGCGGCCGCGATGACGTCCGGCTCGATGGAGTAGTGGTCAGAGGCCCACATCTCACCGGTCCGGCCGATACCGGCCTGTATCTCGTCGACCACCAGCGGGATGTCGTACTCGTCGCAGACGGCGCCGACCTCGTCCATGAAGTCCTCGTTGGGGAAACGGTAGCCGCCGACGCCCTGTATGGGTTCGAGGATGGCGAAGGCGACCTCGTCGGGGTTGACGTGCCCGCCCTCGGGGGAGAGCGCGCTCCGGAGCCGTGAGCTGTCGCCGCTGAAGAAGCCACACGTACACTCGGACTCGCTCGCACAGTCACAGAAGGGGACGCTCTTCACCCCGGCTATCTCGGGATAGTGGCGCGTGTAGACCTCCTTCGACTTCGTGAGCGAGAGCGTCCCGACGGTCCGGCCGTGGAAGCTCCCCTCGAAGGCGTAGCCGTACTTCGCGGCCGCCTTGTGGTCGTGCGAGATCTTCATCGCGTTCTCGACTGCCTCTGCCCCCGAGTTCGAGAGGAACACGGTGTCCATCCCGTACTGTGACGAGACCTCCGTCAGCATGTCCATCAGGTGGCTGGCGCCGGGGAACTCTGCGGTCTCCGGGTCCGGTCCGGCACCGAAGTACATGTCCTGGCCGGCGATCTTCATCGGTTCGACGAGGTCGAACTCGCGGAGTTTCGAGAGGACCTTCTCGTTGTTGTAGCCGAGCGGCGCCGCCCCGATGTGGCAGGTGAAGTCGAGGAGGACGTTGCCGTCGACGTCGGTGACGAACGGACCGTCGGCCTCGGCGGTCACGTCCCAGACGAACTCGTGGGAGTACTCGCTCGGGGCGGCGTTGTCGGAGTGGAACTCGATCCACTTCTCGGCGTTCGGGCCGGGGAGCACAGCTGTATCTGGCTCTGCGGTATCCCTGTCCATATTCGACAATCGGACAGGTCGTACATTAAAATTTGGTATGAGAAGACGCCTCACCGCGGGCGTGTTCGAAAGAAGAACGGTTGCGTCGCGTCGGTCGAATCGTCGCGGACGAGCTAGTCGTCGTCACCCCCGTGGATGGTCGCACCCGAGGCACGGTCCTGGCTGGACTTCGGGCTCCCCCAGAGCGTGGTGCGGTCCTGCAGGAGCAACGGTCCGTAGTCCGTCTGGAAGCTCCGGATGAGTCCCAGCATGGTTATCAGGCAGATGAGGGCGAACGGTGCGCCGGTGATGATGGCCGCGTACTGGAGCGCCTGCACCCCACCGACGACCATCAGGATGGACGCGACCGCACCCTGCAGCACCGCCCAGAAGACGCGGTTGATGGCGGACGGCTCCTCCTTGCCACCGCTCGTCATCATCGCCACGGCCAACGTCGACGAGTCGGCAGACGTCACGAAGAACGTCGTCACGAGGACGAGGAAGGCGAACAGGAGCAGCGGCCCGACGACGGGCAGGTTGCCGAACAGGACGTACCCGGAAACGGCCTCGCCGTACTCGGAGATCGGCCCGAGGATGCTCGCCTGGCCGTTATGCTGCATGAGGACGCCGGCGCCACCGACGATGGCGAACCACGGGATGGTCGCGAGCGACGTCGCACCGATACCGGCGAACGCGACCTCACGGACGGTCCGGCCGCGCGAGATGCGGGCGATGAACAGCCCGGCGAACGGCGACCACGCGAGCGGCCACAGCCAGTAGAAGACCGTCCAGATGTTGACCCACTTCTGGGTCTCCGTGCCGACCGCCTGCGTGTACAGGCTCATCTCGAAGAAGTTCCCGACGTAGCCACCGAGGGCCTGCGTTCCGAGTTCCAGGATGCGGAACGTCGGTCCGAAGATCAGCGTCGCGAGCATCAGGAACAGGAACATCGCCATGTTGAAGTTCGAGAGCCGACGGATGCCCTTGTCGACCCCGAGCACGAGTGAGACGGTGAAGATGACGACCATCCCCGTGATGATGAGGACCGTCCCAATGTCACCGAGCTGGATACCCCACTGGAAGTTCAGACCGGTGATGAACTGGCTCCCGATGAAGCCCAGCGAGGTCGCGACGCCGCCGAGGGTCGCGAACACCGCGAGGATGTCCACGATCTTCCCGACTGGTCCGTCGACGTTGTCCGCGCCGAGTATCGGCGTCAGTACCGCGGAGACGCGGAGCGGTGCGCCGTAGTTGTAGACGTAGTAGCCGATGCCCAGGCCCATCACGGTGAAACAGGACCACTGGGTGACGCTCCAGTGGAAGATGGAGTACTGAACGGCGAGCGGCATGGCTGCCGCCGACTTCGCCTCCGCCCCGAACAGCGGCGGAACGGAGGAGTAGTGGAACATCGCCTCCGCAGGGCCCCAGAAGACGATGCCTGCCGCCAGACCGGCGGAGTACATCATCGCGAAGTACGAGAGATAGCTGTACTCGGGGTCCTCGTCACCCAGTCTGAGCTTGCCCCACGGGCCGAAGATGACGAACCCGAGGAACAGAACGAACCCGAGCATCACGAGGAGGAAGAACCAGTTGAACGTCGAGAGTATCCAGAGCCGGATGCCGTTGACCAGCTCGAGCGACGCGTCCGGTGCCAGGCTGAACGCGACGACGAACAAGAGCGTAATCGCCGCCCCGAACGCGAATATCGTCGGCTCTATCTCGTCCAGGAACTCCTGGACCGGTCCCTCGGAGGTACTCACGCGCGACCACCACCATTGGCGTCGGTCCCCCGTCGTGCCGGCCTGACGCGCTGACCATCGCTGGCCAGCGACCGCCACGACCGGTTCCCCGTCAGTGCGTTACGACAGCTGCCGTCCGCGTATTGTCTGGTGAAACACATCGTACTGTCTCGTGTTGCAAACTGCCATGCTAAGCGATGCCGTACACCACAACAATCGTGGATATACGTGATAAAAGTTACGCCTCCTGGAGATATCGAGGGCGAGAACCCGGTCCGCGCCGGAGCGACGGCTGCGGAGGAATCGGGTTCGAGCGGTAGGAAGGCTGCAGACAGAAACCGGACAGGACCGGGCGTACGAGGGAGTGACTGGACCGAACGTCTCAGCCGACGGCCAGCTGCATCGGGGCGTTCGAGTCGGTGCTTCAGCCGAGATGCGCGATGGCGTCCATCTCGACGTGGACGTCTCCCGGAAGTCGTGAGACCTCGACGCAGACGCGGGCCGGTGGATCGCCGGGGAACCGTGCGCCGTACGCCTCGTTGACGCGGTCGTAATCGTCGAGGTCGGTGAGGTAGACCGTGACCTTCACTACGTCGTCCAGGCCGTCGCCGCCCGCGTCGTCGACCACGGCGGCGATGTTGTCGAGTACCTGGTCCGTCTGTTCGGCGATGTCTCCTTCGACGTCCTCCATCGTGTCCGGGTCGACGGGGCCGTAGCCGGAGACGTACAGTGTGTCGCCCGCCCTGACCCCCTGGGAGTAGGGGTTGTCGTTCCGCGGTGCGTCCTCGGTGATGATGCGTTCTCGTGGCATGGGAAAGCGGATACGTCGGTGGGTGAGGTGCGTTCGTCAGTTCGCGTTCGTGACCTCGTCGATACCGTCGACGATGACGTCGAGGGCGGTCTCTGCGAGCTCGTGGGTGAGGACGAGCGGCGGGAGCAGCCGGAGCACGTTGCCGTGACGACCGGCCTTCCAGACGAGCACGCCGCGCTCGAAGCAGTAGTCCTGGAGTGCGTCTGCGGCCTCGTCGTCCGGGTTGCCCTCGTCGTCGACGAACTCGGCGCCGATGAACAGGCCCTTCCCGCGAACGTCGACCAGGTTGGGGTTCTCCTCGGCCGCCTCGTCGAGCCGGTCGCGGATGTACTCGCCGAGCTCCCGGGCGTGTGCGAGCAGGTCGTGTTCCTGGATGTACTCGATTGCGCGGGTACCGGCGCGCATGCCGACGACGTGGCCGCGGTAGGTGCCGGCGTGGTCGCCCGAGCCCCAGGTGTCGAGCTCCTCGTCGTAGATGGTCGCCGAGAGCGGGAAGCCGGTCCCGCCCAGCGCCTTCGCAGAGGTCATCACGTCGGGCGTGATGTCGTACCACTCGCTGGCCCACCACTGGCCGGAGCGGCCGAGACCGCTCTGGATCTCGTCGAAGACCAGCGGGACGTCGTTGTCGTCTGCGATGTCACGCAGGCCCTTGAGGAAGCCCTTCGGCGGGGTGACGACGCCGCCTTCACCCTGGATGGGCTCGACGAAGATTCCGGCCGGGTTGGCGAAGCCACCGTACGGGTCGTCGAAGATGGCCTTGACCTCCTCGAGGGAGTGTTCGACGGCCTCCTGGGGTGCCTTGTTCATCTCGATTGGATTCGGGTACGGCGCGTGGGTGACGTCGGGGAGGAGCGGCGTGTACTCGCCCTTGAACGACTTGTTGCCGGTGAGGCTCATGGCGCCACTGGTCGCGCCGTGGTAGGCGCCGCGGAACGCGATGAGGCCGGTGCCTCCCGTGTTGTACTTCGCGAGCTTGATGGAGGCCTCGATGGCGTCACTTCCGGTCGGGCCGCCGAAGACGACCTTGTTGTTCCCCTGCAGGCTGCCCGGGGCTATCTCGTCGAGCTTCTCGATGAGTTCGAGCCGCGCCTCGGTCGGGAAGTCGACCGTGTGGACGTACTTGTCGGTCTGCTCGTGGACCGCTTCGAGTACGTACGGGTTCGCGTGGCCGACGTTCATCACGCCGATACCCGCGAACATGTCGATGAACGTATTGCCGTCGGCGTCGCGGATTGTCGCGCCCTTCCCGCTCTCGAACGCGATAGGGATGTCCTCGGGATACGCCACGGCGCTGCTGTCGATGCGCTGTTGTTTCTCGATGAGCTGCCTCGATTTAGGCCCCGGAACGGTGTCGACGTTCGGCGCGTCGTCGAAGTGCAACTCGTGAATCGGTGGACCTGCTCCCATAATCTGACCCATGAGAAACAGTCATAAATAATTTGTCCACGAATCGGCTCGAAGACCGAGTCTGTGACCGGTACCGTAACCGCAAATGATTACTGGCTCGCAGCACGAGTTCGTGACAATGTT
>NZ_JBPKGF010000006.1:0-11269 GCF_051208015.1 Haloarchaeobius lipolyticus
GAGATCGAGCGGTCACACTGGGGGCAGCGGCCGGGTTCGTACTTCACTGGCCATCACCTTGCTGGAAATCGTCGATTCGTCGGTTGCCGTTCGGCCAGGCGTCTTCCGGGGTTTCGTATTTGTCGCAGGCTTCAGCCACTTCCTCCCATGTTGCAGTAGGTGGAGCTGCTTCTACCCAGCGTGCGGGCTCCCACCGCGTGTAAGTGCGGGGGTGGGGTTCGGTGGTCTTTTCGTCCTTCGAGTGGCCACCTTCGCTAGGGCGGCCGGTGTGTTCAGTCGACATACTGTAGTGGGTTTGCCGATAGACACGCCGAAGCCGCCCGTTCTGAACGACTGATTCTAGGGCATGGAATTATGAGGCACTATTGCGTAGAACCAAGTGCACTTACTTGGTAGCGGGCCCCTGGGACTCCACCCCCTTGGGGCGGCTTCCTATTCCCCGATAGCTTCGGGTTCGTGTTGGCGAGTCTGACTCGGCAGAGGGAATGTTCCCTTATAAGAGGACACCTTGGTTCAAGGTGACATTTTCACGTCTAAAATCGTATAAGATGCTGAAACAGGCTTTTCAGTTCTGTTAACGCCTGTTAACGCCTGCTCGGGGTGTGTCGGCTGGGTGGGGTGAGCGAAGGTGACTAGGGGGTATGGTCCGTACTGTGGTATATGGCTTCAGACTTCAGAAAGCGTCTGCGCCGTCTCGAGAATCGAGAAAGCCGAATGGAAGAGATAAACCCGTTTGCTGAGCTGGAAGACATAGACCGTCGGTGTCGGAAGGCTGAGGAAGACGATATCAAGCGGTGTTGGTGCCCGGATACGCACCCAAAGCCACCGAGTTCGAAGCAAGAGGGTGTGACGTCTCTAGATGGGAACCGTTTGGTGGATTTGATGGGGGACACGCCAGCGATTGAAGACGAGTTGGGGCTGTCTGACCCAGTGAACGGAGGAACTGAGAACTCGATTCTGGGTATCGACCTGGACAGCAAGAACGGTTCGTCGGGGGTGCTGGACTTCTAATGCCAGGCATTGCTACTGTCGGAGTGGGGGCAGTGGTGTCCGGCATCGCGGTGGTGTTGTTCGCTGGGTTCGCATCTCAAACCGGGAACCCAGGTATCGGCGTGCTCGTCGGGCTGCTGGCGGTGTTAGCGGTGTTCGTCCCGCAGTTCTTCACGGGGGACTTGTGACGAAACGGTCGCAAGATTCTGAGAGTCTAATCGACATACGGAAGCGGGTTGTTGCTTGTTGCTTGTTGTGGGCTAAGGGACATACACAGTAGTCACGCGATAGAAGACAGCTGAGAGAGGTTCACCCTCGGTCTGATCGGTGCCTGAGCTGTTGTTGGGAGAAAACGCTAATCGCTATACTGGGTCGGGTTCTGAATCAACAACAACAATCGGAACTACACACTACGCGCATAACGAAAAATCAGAATCAGATTTGCCGGTCGCCCCTGGTCTGCTCGTCTCGGACCCAGGCAGCAGTCTGCCACCGTGGCACTGTGTCGTTCCATGCGGCAGCTCGTTCTAGAGCAGGGATGGTCTGTGGTGAGACGGCGATCTTCTCGTAGCTGTCCGGGTGGTCTATGTCTCGCTCGACGTACCCCACCTGTGCGTCTCTCACAGTGTCATGGGCATCGGGGAGAAGGTAGACGACCGAGTGTTGGAAGACGAACCTGCGGGCGGTCTCGGGAACCGTAATGGCCGTGTGGTTGGCGCTGCTCATTGTCCCCTCTCATGGGCTGCCGCCTGTAGTTGGTGAGCTAGCCGCTCAGCTTCTCCCTTGGAGAGATCGAGGGCAATGCTCATTTCTCCCGACTCGACGATGATTGATACACTGCTTTCGTCGTGGGGGTGGTTCGACTCAACTCGATACCGAGTGTAGGCATCGAAACCTTCGACGTCCATCGCGACGGCTGCTCGGCCAGTTCGTTCACTCATGGGTGTCCTCAGTCTGGTCTACACGGTCTCTTTCCTCTTGAGTGAGGTTCCCGTAGAGTACGCCGGTCTCCCAAGGATTGTGTCCTTGAAGCCGTGCGGCGTCTTCGAGCAACTCCTCGAGAAGCTGAATTTGGTAGCGTGCATTTTCAAACGGGGTAGTGTCGAGTTCGCTCCCGTTCTCAAGTGCGGAAATGATTAGCCCGAAGTGGTCGGTGATATCGTCATAAACGATACTGGTGAGACGGGCTGCGACGTGCTTGCTCGCAATCTGTCTGGCGGTGCGTCCGGTACTGCTTTCCGAGTGTGGCGTCTCCATTGGCATGGCTGGACTCTCTTCAGCCCGAGGGTCGGACGTGTTGGTGCACGTCCCGGCCACCTTCTGACCGGTATCCCCTCGCGCTTACCCAGTAGTCTATGCTACACTGACTTAACCCTTAGGGTCTAAGGGTAAGATTCCATGGCTTTGGAAGTAAGGGTTAATATTTGGGAGTGTATGGGTTAAAACGTGGGGCACACAAATACACCAACAATGCTAGAGGCAGACGACCTAGGACCAGCCGACAACAAGCTTCTCGACTTACTCCATGCGGGTAGAGTGACTGCTCCGTATGCAGCTGAAGAAACGGACTATAGCTTACAGTACGTGCGTGACGTCCTTGGCCGACTCGTCGAGCACGGGCACGTACAGAAAGTCCACAAAGGATTGTACGAGCTGGTAGACGACCCTCGCGAAGAATGAACCTGAAGCGGGTATCGCGGTGCGTCCGCCGGGGGTTGCACGTCGACAAAGTGCCTTTCCGAAATATGAACACAATCCAGTCCTCGGGTGTGTTCATATCGCGCTCGTCGCGAGTAGTTGACCCGTCGAATGTGACGGCTGTCCAGAAGGAACCGGGTGTCGAGGAGGCAAATGTGCCTGTTAGCTACCTCGAGAGAGACGCTAATCAGAACTCGTGAACACAGTATGAGCAAGGAGATACCGAAGTCTGTCCGTATCCGAACGGGCGAAGGAAACGAATACCGGTACGATGCTATCCAGCAAGCAGCGACCCACTACGGAGTGAACAAGTCCGATGCAGTGGCCTACGCCTGCGAGGATGCAGTGAAGCTACGCAAGGCAGCGAGGCAGCTGCTTGAGAGGGAAGACCTGTCTTTGTCCATCGAAGAGAGACAGGAGATCGCAGAACTGTTCTCTGTGGGTAGTCGGAAGGTCGATCCTTTCCCGTTCGTCGACGTCGACGAGTAGCCGGGGGTTGGTCGACCACCCCGGATGAGATTGCTCGGAAGCGGGGTAGATGGTTGAGCAGTGCTGGTAGCAGCAAGAAACCCCGTAAGTAGTCGCCGGTAGTTTCTAGAAATAGCAGTTCTTCTATTCAATTGCTGCTCACGCAGACGCTTGTGCTTGCATCGAGCGTCCTCCGGGGGGGTAGCTGCCCGGGGGACCACCGCCTATCTCCCCCACGTTTGCTCCCCTAGAGATTCTTGTATTCGGTGGCGAATACGTTCGTAGTGCAACCGATTACGCTTCGCCTCTCCGATTCATTGCTAGATAACCTCGATGAGGAAGCAACCAAGTTCGGCTTTGGTAGCCGGTCCGAATACGTTCGCCAACTGCTTCGTAATCGGTCCGGTGTCGAATCGAATACGGGGGCGAATACGAAACGAATACAAACCGAATACGTTTCGCGAGAGGAGTTCGATGATCTTGTTTCGCGTGTCGACAAACTCGAGAGCGGTGAAACTGCCGTAGATGTAGAAGGACCGGATACGGCCGAAGGGGGTGTGTTGGGAAGGGTA
Source organism: Haloarchaeobius lipolyticus (assembly GCF_051208015.1). Classification (NCBI taxonomy): domain Archaea; kingdom Methanobacteriati; phylum Methanobacteriota; class Halobacteria; order Halobacteriales; family Halorubellaceae; genus Haloarchaeobius; species Haloarchaeobius lipolyticus. Next base: position 3,729 of record NZ_JBPKGF010000006.1, read on the forward strand.
TCTCCTCCGGTCTCACCCCGGGGGTTGGATGCTAGAAACCCGGCTGTAGAATTGCTGGAAGAGGCTAATTCGCTGGAGTGGGATTCAGTGGTCGCTCAGACCGAGGAGCGGGTTGAAGCTCTCGCAGTCGCCGCCGATTTAGTCCGCGCGTGGGAAGGTGTCGGTGTGACTGCTTCCCAGCTTGTGTACGTCGCGAAGAATGGGCGAGAGTTGGGTATCAATGATGATTCTCTCCAGCGAGTACTGAGCGATATGCTGACGGAGTTCGAGGAGATCGAGAGTACGGGTAACGCCTACGTGTGGGTAGGGGAGTAGTACCACTAGCTATAGTTTGTTCTTCAATCCCAATTCGAGCTGTTCCTCAACTTCGGGAAATTGCTCGGGCCGAACTAGCGAATCAAACGGCCCATAGAGAAGCAGGTAGGATACAGCGTCTCGGCTAGCTTTGTCTTTCGCGGTCTCCTTGTGGACTCGGGTCGTATTCTCGGGTAGGTCGAGTTCCTCCGCGATTTCTTCGATGCTCATTCCAGTTCGAAGCCGTACAACAACCTGCGCCTCGCGTTTCGTGAACCCTACAGCCACGAGGTCGCTCTCCCATTCGTCGGTGTTGATAGTCATATCAGGTCGTCGTCGGGGAATCCTGCTTCAATATCAAGCGACGTTCCCAGGTCACTGAGCCCCTTCGTCGAGGGCTTTCTGCCGCTCAGAATCTCGGATTCCGAGGCAACGTCCGACTCAAAGACCTTCTCGAAGCTGTCCCCGACACCGCTCTCGGAGAACAGGTCCGTATCGGACTCCAGGCCTGGAGTGAACAGCTTGCGCTTCCGTTTTGTCTCTATATCCGTGTCGATCTCGAGGCCCGTCTCTATGCTCTGCTCCAGTTCAAGGGACACATCTCGCGTCTGTTCGAGGCCGAGGTCGATCTGTTGCGAGATACTTTGTTCTACACTCTGGCTTGTCACTGTCTCGATTCCGCTCGCTTCGATTTGTCTAAGGTCTTCCAGCAGCGACGAGCTGGCCGCCGCCTCGAGTCCCGTGGTGACGTCAGGGACTTCTACCTGACTGAGGTCCCCGAGGAGCCCCGACTCGGATGCTGCCCGTAGGCGCGAACGTCTCTTTAAACCGTCCACGGCCAAGGATGTGTTTTCACTCCCGAACCCTCCGAGTTCGGCAGCAAACGCCTCAAGTTCCGTGTCAACTTCCGCCTCCAGGTCGGTTTCCGTGGCGGATAGGTCCGGGTTCATGCGTTCGATACGTGCCTCTAGCTCGCTCTCGAACTCGGTTTCGGACGGGAAGGCTTCGACCGGCGGCATTTGTTCCCGGGCGATTTTGGCCTGCTCCTCCAGCGCGAAGTCACTTGTCGTCTTCGCACCCAGCGACCCTTCTTTCTCGAACTCTCGTTCGATAAGGGTGGCACGAGTGCTTTCATTCAACTTCGCTATGTCCTCTTCGGGAATCTCCGAGATCGTCGTATCCCGGGTGAGCTCGATGGTCTTCTGCTTGGACAGGCCACCCTTCGACTTACCGAGTTGTGCCACGTCGTCCCCCGGCAGGTCCTTCAGGTTCACTTCCACACTCCCCAGTCTCCGCCGTGCACGTGACCCAGCTACCTTCACCCGTCGTCCGGCTTTTCGAGCCCCGAACACCGCCAGTTCCTCGAAGTCCAGCTTCCCGCCAGGGAACTTCTGAGCGAACCCACGAACCGGTGGCACCTTCGACACAGACCCGAAGAACAGCTCCTCACCGGGTTGCACGAGAAGACGGCTAGTCCGCCCAGCCGTCGTAGTTGCTCCCGTCGCCCGGAACAGGGCAGCACTACCTACCAGGGCTCCCGCGACTCCAGCCGTTGCTTCGACTGGGTTCTCTCGGAACTGCGTTTCTATCTGGCCGCCCATGAACTCCCCTGAGTCGACTACGTCCGTACTGAGATCGCCCAGGATTTCCTCGTCGAGACCACTGAAGACGGGCGGCCCACCCGCGACGCCTGGGGTTGTCTCGAACGAAGACAGTCCTCGGGCCGAACTCGCTCCGATGAACTCCCCGGCTTCGTCCAGGGCAAGAGCGTTCGCTGGCAGATTGGCGAGACTCGCAAGGCCACGGCCGGCGGCCGTCCCCGTGTCCGTGAAGAACGTTCCATCGTCTCCCTGCAGTCCCGCCTCGCGGGTGAGCAGGTCCGCTGGAACACCGACCGAGAGACCGGCAGCGTTCCCGACACCGCTCAGGAAGTCCCCTGTAGTGTCTGCGGCATTCTCCACATCGCTTTCCAGCCCTTCGATACCGAGGAAACGGTCGCCGTCGTCGAACCGCTCACCGACTTTCACAGACAGGTCTCCGTCCTCTTCGACTACCTCAAGCTCCGCGTTCGGGAACTGCTCTTTGGCCTGGCTCAACAGCAGGTCCTTCTCGGCTTCCTCGGTGAGACTGACGATAGGCTCATTCGCCAGCTCTCCCACGTCTATGTCTTTGCCCGTCGCGCGCTCCACGTTCGTCAGGGTAGCGCGTCGACGTCGTTTCTCTCCCTCAGTCGGGAACCTCGCGAGAATATCGCTCTCGTCTAAATCGTCGTTGCTCGCTGCTACGTCCTCGCGAAGTTCCCGAAGGAAAGCTTCGTCTGTCGCTTCGACTGTGAACAAGTCATCTTCCGCCCGGGTAACGAGATCGTCCAGGTCGAAACGGTCCGATGAAGCGGCCACAGAACGCTTCAACTCGCGACGACGGCCGCCTTCCGACAGAGACACACCGAAACCGGTTGGCCCGAAGTCCACCGACAGGTCTCCCGAATCGAGACCGAGATTCCGCTCTGCCTCGCGTCTCACCTGATTTTCCGCAAAAATGTCGCCTCGAACATCACGGGAGAACGCTGCTCGCTCCCGCTCAAACTGTGTCTGTGCGATATCCCGATTCAGCTCTCTTCCCGTCGACCCCAGCCGGTCGAACGCTGCTTGTTGGTTCCTCTGAACCCTTGACTGTCCTGAGTCGGTGAGTTCTACTTCTCCCTTGAACGTGCTCGTTCCGTCTGGAGAAGTTGACTCTTGGACGTCTGTTACCTCCACCTGACTCGGGTCCGTGATATCCGGGTCATTCTCCACTACACTCTTCTCGATGGCTTTCTCTACCTCTCCCGCCGGACCGGTCTCGATGTTACCCAAGCCAGCAGCTCGACGAACATTCTCGTTAAGCGGTGGGCTAGAACCCGTATCTCCTCGCAACGTCCGTCGACGGCCGCGATTAATGTCGTCCGGCGGTCCCCCGAAGTTGGACGAGGTAGATACAGCGCCCGGCTCATCCGTGCCACTCTCCGTGGCCGGTCTTTCCTTCTCCGTCTCGTTGGAGGAACCCCTCGCGTCCCCCGGGCCAATTCTAGGCATCCTTGTGTTACTATTCCTAGCAAAGGCCCCTAAAAGCGCCGCTCACCCCACCAAATGGGGGTATCTGCGACTACAGCCGTCTCACTCTCACCCCGTCGTCGGTCTCCACAATCTCGAACTCGCCCGTCTCCTCCACACCCGAACGGAGTGCGTGCTCGGCCGCTTCCGGGTCGAGCCCGTCGAAGGTCGTCGTTGCCTTCGCTATCAGCTCACCCTTCGCGAGTTCGGCGCCATTCCGTTCCAGAACGTCCGAGAGACGTTCCCGATTCGCTCGGGTTCCTTCCGGCGTGTCTTCGGTCTCCGTCTCGTTGGCGGCCGTCTCTCCGCCGTCAGTGGCCGCCTTTCCCAGGTCGCTCTGGTTCTCTGCCGTTGCCTTCGATTCTGTGTACCCGACACCGGCCTGTATTTCGCCTATCTCTGTGAGACCCTCGCGAGACTGCAGCTGGCGCTTCCCGTTGTGCTCGCCTACCTCTGCGTGCTTGACGACCACCGAACCCCCTTCGCGCTCTTTCAGCAACTCGGCCACGTCGTCGTCCCACGTGACGAAGTCCATTACGCCGGTCTCGTCTTTCAGAATCGCCTTCGTCGTCGGGTTCTCTCCCTCGAAGGTGTCGACCGTGACGATCTCCGCCGTGACGGTTACGTAGCCAGTGAGAGACTCGGCTGCCTTCGTAATCGGCGTGGCCCCGAACGCTGCCGGTTCTGGCTCGCTGGCTGCCTCTGTCTCGTCTTCGTCCTCCTCGAAGTACCGAGACACCAACCGGGCGTTCATGAACTTCTTGGCCGACTCTGCGAACTCCACGTACCGCCAGCACCGGTCTCGGTCCTCGCCCGGGGTAATCGCCCGGCTACGGGTCGACTCGACGTCTATCGAACTCATCTGTGATATCTTCCGCTTGAAAGCGTCCTCGCTGGCTGCTCGCTCGCCTTCGAGGTCGCACATTTGCGTATACACGCTGTAGACGTCTTCTTTCACCACTATTCCCGAACCGTCTGCCGGGGACAGGTGGGCGAGTGCGAACCTCTGTATCGGGTCGCTAGCCGACTCGTACAGTTCTCTACGCTCCTCGGGGCCTTCTGGCATCGAATATTCCCCGTTCCGGTCGATAACCTTCCGTGCGTGCTCAACGGCCAGAACCAACAGGCCGCGCATAGCAGCGTCGTCCTCGAGGAGATCGCTCGCGATACCCGGGACCTTCTTCTTCTCCGTGGGTGCCTTCGGGTCGTCGACGAACCGATACGGCATTTCAATCGGATAGAGACGGTCGCTGATAGCCACGGTCTGCTCCTTGATTCGAGGCGGTTCGTTAGCCGAGAAGAACATAGCCGCCTCATTCTCGAACTCGTATTGCTTCTCGTACTTCTCGTTCGCTCGAACCGTACCGTCGCCCGTGAGCGACTTGATGATACTCGTATCCCGTATCTCGCCTACGCTAATGTCGTCCCCGACATTGATGAACGCGCCTGGGAGACCACCGGTTGCGAAACTGTCGTCCCCGGTGAGGTCCTGCAGCTCGACACTGGCCGCGTTCTCCTCACCGACGAACCCACGGAACAGTTTGCCGACTCGCGTCTTCCCGTTCGAACCGGGACCGTACATCATCACGAACGCCCGGTATGGGTGTCCTGGCATCAGGCCGTGGGCCAGGTGGTCGAGCAGCGTATCTCGATCTTCGGGACGCTTCGTTACGTCGTCAAGGAACTCTAAGACGGGTTCGGTGTCCGCGTTCTCGGGGTCGTAAGCCCACTTGAGGCCGCGAGTGAACTTGTAGGCCGGACTGTGCTCCTTCATATCGCCCGTCTCAAGGTCGACGACACCGTTCCCGACACAGAGTAGCTTAGAGTCTCGCGTGCGGGCGTTCAGGTGCTTGCGCTTCGTCTGGTTCCGTGCCTCGATACGGCCGATTATCTCCCGTGCCTCTTGCTGGCTGTAGTGCTTGCCGAGACTACTCTCGAGGAGCGAGTTCGCCCACTGCTCCCCCCACGGGTTGAAGTAACCCGACTCGCTGTTGTAGACCCAGAGCTTCTCACTGTCCATTACGTACATCCAGTGCGTTTCGTGCTCAAGGGCGTCAGCAGCTACCAGACGGCCGTCAGCCTTCCCTTCCTCCTCATACGTGTCGTACACGTAGGCCCACGTGCTCGATAGCGTCTCGGCCGTGCTGGAGCCGTCTGAATCGGTCTCGGTTCCATCGTCCCGCTCATACTCGGGGATTGGGAAGCCGAGTTCTCGGAGGTGGTCGACCGCCTTCCACCACAGTTTCCCGGATACGTCGCCCCAAGAGCAGCCGGAATGGGAGATTTCTCCCATATCTATCGCTGCCATTTCCAGGGGGCCACCGCTACCCGAGTCCGTCCCCGTGTCCGTCCACCCGTCCCGGTCGACGATATTCGCCGTCCCGTTACAGTTCGAACCGCCCCAGGTCGGATAGAACGCTCTGTTATCCCCACTGGCGGAACTTTCACTGTTCCACCGCCGGACGATGGTCTTCTCGGCTACGTCCCGCGCGTCGAGCTGGTCGACGGCTGCAGCGATCTCCTTCGCGTTCCCCGTCTTCGAACTCGTCGAAGGCTGGGTAACGGTCCTGTCGTCGTCTCCCGTCGACGAGTCGGCCACCCACGGGGTTTCTCCCGTAATGCTCTCGTAGGCTTCTTTCAGCCACTCGACGACGTGCTCACCGTGCTCTGCTACGGTCTCTCCCGAGTTCTTGAGGGTGTCCCCCGTGAACGTGAAGAACTTCTTCTCGTAGGCTTCTACGCCTTCGTGCTCGCCCACAGAGCAGTCAGACCACCACTCGGGGAGGTCTAGACCAACCACGGGAATGTGGATACCTGTCTCCCTCTCTGGGTCGTCTTTCGACGGTGAGAACTCGACGTAATCCCCGTTCTCTATGAACGGTTCTAAGGAAGGCAGCCAGTCTTTCGGACTGCCGTCTTTGTCCGCGCACCCGTCGATGTCGAGACCGCCGTACAACCCGCGCGGGTAGTCTTCGAGACCGCTCGCGAAGACGTAGCCGATACCCCACGACTCGCGTTCTTGGGCTGCCTCGTATGCCTCCTCGAATGTGTGCCAGTCGTCTGGGTTGGTCCACGACACCCCGAAGTTTCCGCGCCAGTGCGGCCGCCGGGGTGTGTCTGACGAGTTATCCCACATTAGCCACTGGGGTCGCTCTTTCAGCTCGGCCGGGATCGCGTCGACGTTTACCTCTACCATGCTGCCTCACCCCGAGACAGGGTGTCGGTATCCTGAGGTGTCCTGTAGTGTCCTCCCCCCGGGGAGGACAGACAGGACGCTTTAGACGGCTTCTGCCGCCCGGAAACGGCCTTCTCAGATTTGTGTCCCGGGTGTCCCGGGTCTATCCGAAACCATCGAGGCGGGTGGGCGTGCGCACATGCGCGCTGCGTGCGATAGTTCCGTTTAGGGGCAGGACACCCAGGACGGGCCTCGTTTTCAGTCGTCTCAGGTAGGTAAGGAGCCGTTTTACTGTCCTCCCCGGGGGGAGGACACAACAGGACACCCAGGACAGAAAGACGGTTCTCTGGGTGTCGGGTGTAATGTCGGTCGCCGTGGATCGGGGTCATGTCGTTGTGGTCGAGCTGGTTGCGCGACCGCCCGAAGACGGTCCCCTGACTAGACCCCCTTCTAACTGAAGGGGAACCTCTAAGTCTGTGGGCGACAGAAATGCAAGTGGTTACAGACCGGGGTCGGTCCCCGGGCACTTCTGTCGACGTGCTTTGTTTCTTAGCGTCTGCTTTGTCCTGTTGCACACGTTCCACAGCGTGCCCCATAAAGGGATAGGGAATTGTAGGGTTCATTCTGCCACCTCGCGAACGCGCTGACCGCAATACTCGCATTCGTGGACTCGGCCGGGCAGCTCGTCGTCTCCTCGTCGAGCTGGGTGGAGAGTGCCGCCACAGTCCGGGCAGTCGAAATTAGCGGTGTCGACACCCTGGTAGTCGTATTCTTCGCGCCAGCTTCCGCTCGCGTTAGTCATTCTTCTGTTCCTCCCACGTGCAGAACGGGCACGTGTCGAAGGCTTTCAAACTCTTCTGTGAGATCGAGCGGTCACACTGGGGGCAGCGGCCGGGTTCGTACTTCACTGGCCATCACCTTGCTGGAAATCGTCGATTCGTCGGTTGCCGTTCGGCCAGGCGTCTTCCGGGGTTTCGTAT
>NZ_JBPKGF010000007.1:0-1872 GCF_051208015.1 Haloarchaeobius lipolyticus
CAACGTTGGGACAGTGACGCTCTCGTTGATCCATTCATGCAAGCCGCTACTGAAGCGGCAAGGTACTACGCTACCTTAAGAGGGTCATAGTTACCCCCGCCGTTGACGGGTCCTTCGTCCTATTGTACTAGGTGTTCAGATACCCGCACTGGGCAGGATTCAGTGACCGTACGAGTCCTTACGGATTTGCGGTCACCTATGTTGTTACTAGACAGTCGGAGCGTCCGAGTCACTGCGACCTGCCTCTCTCCGAGGCAGGCATCCCTTATCGCGAACTTACGGGACTAATTTGCCGAATTCCCTAACGTCGGTTGTTCCCGACAGGCCTTGGCTTTCACTGCCACGAGCACCTGTGTCGGATCTCGGTACGAATCTCGTACTCGCCTTTTCACGGGCTCTAGGTACGACTGACTTACGCTATCCTAGTATTCTTCCGCTTCCTGCCATTACGGCTTCCACGGAGTTCACTAGTTCGACTGGGCGAAAGCCCAGCTCAGTTGTCCCCAAAGCGTCAGCTTTGAGTGTACGAGAGCACTGGAATATTAACCAGTTTCCCTTTTGTCACATTCGAATTACGGTGTGACTTAGGATCGGCTAACCCTCGACTGATTGGCATTGTCGAGGAACCCTTGCTCGTTCGGCCGTCGGGGTTCTCACCCGACTAACGCTGCTACTATGGCCAGGATTGTCGTCACCGGTCGGTCCACACGAGTTCTCACCCGTGCTTCCACCCGACCGGAGCGCCAGCCTACGGAATCACCCTGTAAGGGGTGTCGTCAGGTCTCGGAAGCGGACTTGAGCCCCGATCATTTTCGGCGCCTCAAACCTCGGCCGGTAAGCTGTTACGCTTTTCTTAGAGGGTAGCTGCTTCTAAGCTCACCTCCCGGCTGTTTAGGGCTTGAGACCACCTTCAATCGCACTTAGTCCGCATTTTGGGTCCTTAACCCGACTCTGGGTTGTCTCCCTCATGGTGCACAGGCTTACCCCGCACACCGGACTCCCTGCTTCTGTGGCGTTCGTAGGTTCGGAGTTTGACAGGGAGGTCGACTTCTCTCGAAGGCGAGTCTCCCAATCGGTCGCTCTACCCCACGAACTACCTCAGCAGAGGTCATGCTTCGACATGTTTCGGCTGGAACCAGCTGTTGCCAGATTCGATGGGCCTTTCACCCCTATACGTAGGTCACGAGAGGGTATTGAAGGACACCAACTCTAACAGGCCTCCACGTGCCTTTCGGCACGCTTCACCTTGCCCACGCATAGATCATCTGGTTTCGGGTCGTATCCGGTCGACTCCCCGCGCTTGAACACGGCGGCCCTGGTAATACTGCGGCCTTGTCGGTTTCCCTGCGCCTTCCCTGATACTCAGGTTAGACTCGTCGATCAGATACACTCCCTGGCTCGTTTTTCAAAACGCACGACGGAACACCGGCTCCCTGCAGGTCCTACTGCATCCTTGCGGATGGGTCGTTTTCTGCAGGGCCTTTTATGCCCCGTCGCTCTATCGCCACCTGATTTCAGGCTCTATTGCACCTCCCTTCTCGGGGTGCTTTTCAGTGTTCGCTCACGCTACTTGTTCACTATCGGTCTCGAGTAGTATTTAGTCTTAGCAGGGGATGCCTGCCAGATTCACGAGGGATATCCAACCCCCGCTACTCTGGAGCTGACGCGTACTGTACTGGTCTGAATTACGGGACTGTCACCCTGTTTCGTGCTCCGTTCCAGGAGACTTCACGCAGACGGTCGAGTAGTGATTGTCAGTCCGAACACCACATGTCCCGTGAGGGATTCGGTTTGGACTGTGTCGCTTTTACTCGCCGTTACTGACGACATCGCGGATTGCTTTCTCCTCCTGCCGGTACTAAGATGTTTCAA
>NZ_JBPKGF010000008.1:0-1241 GCF_051208015.1 Haloarchaeobius lipolyticus
GACGAAGGACCCGTCAACGGCGGGGGTAACTATGACCCTCTTAAGGTAGCGTAGTACCTTGCCGCTTCAGTAGCGGCTTGCATGAATGGATCAACGAGAGCGTCACTGTCCCAACGTTGGGCCCGGTGAACTGTACGTTCCAGTGCGGAGTCTGGAGACCCCCAAGGGGAAGCGAAGACCCTATAGAGCTTTACTGCAGGCTGTCGCTGGGACACGGTCGCTAATGTGCAGGATAGGTAGGAGTCATTACACAGGTACCCGCGCTAGCGGGCCACCGAGACATCACTGAAATACTACCCATTAGTGACTGTGACCCTCACTCCGGGAGGAGGACACCGGTAGCCGGGCAGTTTGACTGGGGCGGTACGCGCTTGAAAAGATATCGAGCGCGCCCTAAGTCCATCTCATCCGAGTCGGAGACTCGGAGAAGAGCGCAAGAGCATAAGATGGGCTGACAATGATCTTCCTAACGAGGATCGTTGACGCGAAAGCGTGGTCTAGCGAACCAATCATCCTGCTGGATGCGGGAGATTGATGACAGAAAAGCTACCTTAGGGATAACAGAGTCGTCACGCGCAAGAGCACATATCGACCGCGTGGCTTGCTACCTCGATGTCGGTTCCCTCCATCCTGCCCGTGCAGAAGCGGGCAAGGGTGAGGTTGTTCGCCTATTAAAGGAGGTCGTGAGCTGGGTTTAGACCGTCGTGAGACAGGTCGGCTGCTATCTATTGGGGGTGTGAGGTACCTGACGTGAACGTTCGTATAGTACGAGAGGAACTACGAATGGTGACCACTGGTGTACCGGTTGTCCGAGAGGGCACGTGCCGGGCAGCTACGTCACACGGGGTAAGAGCTGAATGCATCTAAGCTCGAAACCCACATGGAAAAGAGGTACCGATTGAGGACACTCGTAGAAGACGAGTTCGATAGACTTGGGGTGTACGCGCCGAGGCAACGAGGCGTTAAGCCCGCGAGCACTAACAGTCCAAGCCACACATTCATACCGCATGACTGGGACTTACCGCAGTACCTGGTGGTAGGTTCAGGCGTTAACTGGATTGCGTTTACATATTGGTTTCGTGGCCGATCGACCGATATTGGATCATGGTCGCGGTTCGATTCCGCGAGTCGGCGTTAGGGCGGCCATAGCGGCGAGGTTGCCACCCGTACCCATTCCGAACACGGAAGTTAAGCTCGCCAGCGTTCGAGCGAGTACTGGAGTGCGCGAGCCTCTGGGAAAA
>NZ_JBPKGF010000009.1:0-624 GCF_051208015.1 Haloarchaeobius lipolyticus
AGAGATCGGATCCGACGGTGAGGGACGAAAGCTGGGGTCACGAACCGGATTAGATACCCGGGTAGTCCCAGCTGTAAACGATGCCAGTTAGGTTTGGCGCGGGCTACGAGCTCGTGCTGTGCCGTAGTGAAGACGATAAACTGGCCGCCTGGGAAGTACGTCCGCAAGGATGAAACTTAAAGGAATTGGCGGGGGAGCACTACAACCGGAGGAGCCTGCGGTTTAATTGGACTCAACGCCGGACATCTCACCAGCTCCGACAGTGTGCTGTGACAGTCAGTGTGATGAGCTTACTTGAGCCACTGAGAGGAGGTGCATGGCCGCCGTCAGCTCGTACCGTGAGGCGTCCTGTTAAGTCAGGCAACGAGCGAGACCCGCATCCTTAATTGCCAGCATGAGCGTTAGCTCGATGGGTACATTAGGGAGACCGCCAGTGCCAAACTGGAGGAAGGAACGGGCAACGGTAGGTCAGTATGCCCCGAATGAGCTGGGCTACACGCGGGCTACAATGGTCGAGACAGTGGGATGCCACCTCGAGAGAGGGCGCTAATCTCCGAAACTCGATCGTAGTTCGGATTGTGGGCTGAAACTCGCCCACATGAAGCTGGATTCGGTAGTAATCGC
>NZ_JBPKGF010000010.1:0-594 GCF_051208015.1 Haloarchaeobius lipolyticus
ACAATGGTCGAGACAGTGGGATGCCACCTCGAGAGAGGGCGCTAATCTCCGAAACTCGATCGTAGTTCGGATTGTGGGCTGAAACTCGCCCACATGAAGCTGGATTCGGTAGTAATCGCATCTCAGAAGGATGCGGTGAATACGTCCCTGCTCCTTGCACACACCGCCCGTCAAAGCACCCGAGTGAGGTCCGGATGAGGCCACCGCAACGGTGGTCGAATCTGGGCTTCGCAAGGGGGCTTAAGTCGTAACAAGGTAGCCGTAGGGGAATCTGCGGCTGGATCACCTCCACAGACCGAGACCAGTCCACACGGACTGGCTCACCTTGGAAACTTTCGTATCCGAGTGTCTGGTGGTCGACGAGACCCGATCGGACGCTTTAGAACCAACCGAGGCTCGAACTGACTCGATGCTGGAACGTCCCACCGATGAGAGTGGGGTGTCTGGGTTCGACTCCCAGCAGAGTCACTCTCATCGGAGGTCGTTTCCGAATCGCTCCCCTTAAGTGGGAGACGAGGGAACGATGCTCCGAAGACAAACCGATGCACCACCCCGTGCAAGCGTGGGTGGGAAGGGTCGAACGTGTGCCTGCTC